>NZ_BBYM01000016.1:54058-190141 GCF_001570405.1 Microtetraspora niveoalba
ACGAGCACCCTGATCGCCGCCGGGGCGCGGCGGCACAGCGGCACGAACGGCAGCGCCTCGGCCGCGATGTCGGCGACCAGCACCAGGAGATGGTGCCGCCCGCGCATGTGCGCGCGCTCATGCGCGAGGATCGCGTCGCGCTCGCGCGGGCCGAGCAGGGCCACGCCCCGGGTCGCCACCACCGCGCCGCCGCGCCCGCCCACGCTGTAGGCGACCGGGGTGTCCTCGTCCACCCACAGGACGGAGCGCTCCCGCCGGCAGACCGCGCGCAGCAGCGCGAGGTGCCGCCTCTGCCACCGCCTGCGCCGCCAGGACAGGCGCGCCGCCACCACGGCGCCCCATCCCGCCGCACCGAAGATCGCCGCCGCGCCCGCCGCCCGCGCGACGTGCTCCCCCACCATCCCGCCGCCCGGGCGCGCGACGTTCACGCAGGCGTGGCTCATCCCGATCAGGCCGTCGACGACGTACGCGCGGGGCGCCAGGAGCACCGCGGCCGCGACCAGGGCCAGGACGGCCATCAGGGCGATCGAGCTGACCCAGCCGGCCAGGGCGAGGCCGGGCCGTACGCTCGGTTTCACGGCGGCGCGCAGGTAGAGCGGGCCGGCGACGCCGATCACGACGGTGGCGACGAGCAGCCCGAGAGCGAGGGTCATCCGCGGCCTCCCCGCCGGTTGAGGGCGCGGCGCAGGATGTCGGACTCCTCCGGGGTCGCGGACCTGGCGAAGTGCAGCAGCACCCGCTCGGCGTCCCCGCTGGAGGCGAGCACGTCGCGCAGCAGCTTCGCGCCCGCCTCCTCGCGCGACTCGCTCGCGGTGTAGGCGTAGGCGCGGCCCGAGCGCTCCCGGCGGACCCATCCCTTCCCGTGCAGGTTGTCCAGCACGGTCATGACGGTCGTGTAGGCGAGGGTGCGCGGCGTGTCGAGCCGTTCGAGCACCTCGCGGACCCGCAGGGGTTCGGTCGCGGACCACAGGACGTCCATGACCTTGGCTTCGAGTTCGCCGAGACCGCGCATGACCTCTCATCCTTCCCGAACGGGACGCGACCGCGCGGCGGGCCCGCGCCTACGGGGGCGTGGCCGCCGCGCGGGCGGGCCGCTCCGCGCCGCCGCCGTCCGCCACCGACGACAGTAACGGAGGACGGCGACCGCCCCGCGGCCCGCCTTCCGGGGGTGGGAGCGACCGTGATGTGAGCGGACGAGCTTTTACCACGTCAGGGGAATGACGGGGAGGCGGCGGACCGGGTTCCCTGTTACGAAGGAGACATACCCCCACATTCATCCAAGCCGACGCACAGGAGGTCGTGATGGTGTGGCTGGACGTCGCGGTGGAAGCGGAGGGCCCGAAAACCGTCATCCATCCCTACGGCGAGATCGACCTGACGACCACGGGCATCTTGTGGGACACCCTCGACCGCGTCATCCAGCAGGCGTCGATCCCGAAGATCGAGATCGAGATCGACATGGAGGACGTCGCGTTCATGGACTGCGCGGGCCTGCGCGCACTGATCCCGATCAAACAGCACGTCAGGGAGCAGGGCGGCTCCTTCGTGCTGACCCGCGTCCCGCCCGTGGTCGAGCGGCTGCTCTCGGCCGTGGGCCTGGACCATGAGCTCGAACCGTGCCGGCACGCCGCCTGGACCCCGATCCGGTCCGCGCCGTCGGGGCCCGAACGGCTCAGCTGGCCCTGGACGCCCTCGCACCCCTGAGCGGCACGGGAGGCGTCGGCGGGCGGATATTGCGCGATCCGCATAATTACGGAGGAAGAAAGTTTGCGTGAAGCGCAAGAAATGGTAGGTTGCTCGGCATGGGCACCGAAGGTGAGCGTCTGGGGCTGCGCGAGCGCAAGAAGCAGGAGACCCGCATCGCGTTGAGCTGGGCCGCGATCCGGCTCGCCGTGGAGCGCGGACTGGACAACGTACGTGTCGAGGACATCGCCGCCGAGGCCGGGGTGTCCCCCCGCACGTTCAACAACTACTTCTCCAGCAAGGGCGAGGCGGTCGCCGCCCGCCACTTCGACCGGGCCCGGCGGATCGCCGAGGAGCTGCGGGCCCGGCCGGCGTCGGAGCCGCTCTGGGAAGCGGTCACCAACGCGGTGGTCGAGCGGTTCGCGCTCGGCCAGGAGGGCGCGGGCGAGAGCACGCCCGACCGGCAGTGGCTCGACGGAGTCCGTCTCATGATCAGCGACCCGGCGTTGACGGGGGCGTTCCTCGCCGCCGCGACCACCGCCGAGGCCGAGCTCGCGGCGGCGGTCGCGGAGCGCACGGGCACCGACGTCGCCGCCGACCTGTATCCCCGGCTGGTGGCCGGCGCGGTGACCGCGGCCATCAGAGTGGCGATGGAGCAGTGGCTCCGGGCGGATCCCCCCGTCTCGATCGTCCTGCTGCTCCGTGACGCGCTCGGCCAGCTCGCCGCCGGGCTGCCCACGCCGCCGCACGCCTCCTGACCCTCCCCGCCCCTCCCTGCGACACCCGGAAGCCGCCCCGGCGCCCCTCGCGCCGCGGGGCGATGGTGCCATGCCGCGCGCCCCTCACCGGCGGGCCGTCTCCGCCGCCGCTCTCCCCTCCGTCTCCCCCTCCGTATGGGAAGGACCACCGTGGACGTCGATGTCGTCATCGCCGGAGCAGGGCCGAACGGCCTGATGCTGGCCTGTGAGCTGAGCCTCGCGGGAGTCCGGCCGCTGGTGCTGGAACGCCTGCCCGCGCCCACCGAGGAGAACCGGGCCAACGGCCTGGTCGGCCAGGTCGTGCGGATGCTCGACCGCCGCGGCCTGCACCGGCGGCTCAGCGGCAGCCCCGAGCCGCCCCGCCCCGGGCCGTCCTTCGTGTTCGGCGCGCTGCCGCTGGACCTGAGCGTCCTTGAGGACAACCCGCTGTACGGGCTGCCCGTGCCGCAGCGCCGCATCGAGCAGGTGCTGGAGGAACGCGCCGTCGAGCTGGGCGTGGAGATCCGCCGCGGGCACGGCCTCACCGGGCTGACCCAGGACGCCGGCGCGGTCACCGCCGAGGTCGCCGGGCCCGACGGGCCGTACCGGCTGCGTGCCCGCTATCTGGTCGGCGCCGACGGAGGGCACAGCCTGACCCGCAAGCTCCTCGGCGTCGGCTTCCCGGGCGTGACGAAGGACGACACCGTCTCCCGCAACGCGCAGGCGGCCGTACCGGCCTCGATGATCGACCCGGTCACCGGCGGGCTGAACGTCCCGGGGCACGGGCACGTGCCGCCGTTCATTCACCACCGCACCGAGCACGGTCTGTTCGTGTACGCGCCGTTCCCCTCTCGGGCGCCGCTGGTGGGCACGACGGAATGGGTCCGGACCGGCGACGGCCTCCCGTCGGCCGACGAGCCGGCGACGCCCGACGAGCCGATGACGCTCGACGAGCTGCGGCGCAGCATCCACCGCGTCCTGGGAGCCGACCTGCCCATCGCCCCGCCCGACGGCCCGGGACCGCACATGCTGCGCCGGCTCGCCGGCGGCAACAGCCGGCTGGCCGACCGCTTCCGCGCCGGCCGGGTGCTGCTGCTCGGCGACGCCGCCCACGTGCACTCGGCCATGGGCGGCCCCGGCCTCAACCTGGGCCTGCAGGACGCCGTCAACCTGGGCTGGAAACTCGCCGCCGAGGTCCGCGGCTGGGCCCCGCCCGGCCTGCTGGACACGTACGAGAGCGAGCGGCGGCCGGTCGCCGAGCGGGTGGTCATGCAGACCCAGGCCCAGTCGGCCCTGGTCGCGCCGGGAGCCGAGGTCACGGCGCTGCGCCGCCTGTTCACCGAGCTGCTCGGCGACCCGCGCAACGTCCAGCGCATCGCGGACCTGATGGCGGGAGCCGACATCAGGTACGACCCGGGGCCCGGCGACGCGCATCCGCTGACCGGGCGGTGGGCGCCCGACCTGGACCTCGACACCGGGGACGGCCGGGTCCGGCTGGCCGATCTCACCGCGAACGCCCGGCCCCTGCTGCTCGACCTGACCGCCGGCGCGTCGCTCGCGGCCGAGCTGTCCGGCCGGCGTGACCGGGTGGACGCGCTGGCCGCGCGGTGCGCGGCGTCCCCGGTCACGGCGCTGCTGCTCCGTCCGGACTGCTACGTGGCCTGGGCCTCGGACGCCCCGGAGCCCGGCCCCGGGGAACGGGCGGCATTGCGCGCCGCGCTGGACCGCTGGTTCGGAACCGCCACCTGAACGGCCAGGGCAACCCGGCGATGCGGCCGGTCGGTGTCCTAGGCACGGGGGAGGAACATGCGCGTCACCCTAACAGCGCGACCGAAGCGCCGCCAGGCCCGGCCTTCGCCTCCTCCCCTGCCGCGGCGGGGGCGGACGAGACCGGGCACGGTGTCGAATGCGGCGTCAAACGCGGCGATCGTCACCCGATCCCGGGAAGGAGACCGGGCCCAGGCTCCGTTCGTACCGGAGCCCCGGACGGCCGTCCAGCACGGTCTCGCCGACGGCGACGAAGCCCGTGCGGGCGAGGACGGCCCGCGACCCGGCGTTGTCCAGTGTGGTGACCGCCCACAGGCCGGTCAGGCCGTACTCGGTGGCGGACAGGTCGCAGATCCGCCGGACGGCGCTCGTGGCCAGGCCCCGTCCGGCGGCCGACTCCGCGATCCGGTACCCCAGCTCGGCCGAACCGTCCGCGACGTCGACGAGGTTCACCCGGCCGACCACCGCGCCTCCGTCGTCCACGAGCACGTGGAAGTGGCACGCCCCCGTTTCCTGCTCCGCGAGCAGGGCGGCGTGCCGCTCGTCGAACCGGGCGAAATAGTCGTCGCCCCGGTCGGGAATCGACGCGGCGAAGTAGGCCCGGTTCTCCTTCTCGAACGCGAGCAGAGCGGGGGCGTGGTCAAGGCGGAGGCGCTGGAGCTCAGGCATCGGGCGATGCTACATCGGCGCCTCCAGGCCGCGCACTCGGGACGTCCCGGCTCGGACGCCACCGCGGCTCGGACGGCGCCGCCGGCGCAGGTCGTCGAGACGGGTCACACGTCCGTGCCCTCATAGGGTGACCACGTCGGCCTGGCTGTGGTGCTAGCCGAGTGACGTGCGCAGCGCCTCGAGGCCGTCGCGGTAGATGCCGGTGAACAGGGCGACGACCTCGTCGTCGCCGGCTCCCCGGGGCACGAAACGGCCCGACCACTGGACCTCGGCGACATCGGCGTTGCCGCTGACCTCATGCACTCGCAGGGTCGACAGGTAGTCGACGACCGGGAAAGGCGCCTGCAGGATCTGGTAGCTGTAGAAGCGCTGTTCTTCGTTGAACTCCATCAGGCGTTCCACAATGGTGTCGCCGTCGGGGTTCTTCAGGTGCCGTACCCGGCCGCCTTCGGAAAACGTGCTTTCAGGGATGTACGGCAGCCAGTCAGGCAGCGATCCGAACCCTCCGATCAGCTGCCAGACGCGTGCGGGCGAGGCCGGAACCACCCGGCTCACCGATGTCGATGCCATGACGTTCCTCCACGACTCGTCATCGGACAGTGGTCGACGGGCGGCCGGGCCTACGCTCCACCGGGCAGGGGCGCCAGCGGGCTGACCAGGCCGGAGGCGCGCAGGGCGGTCCAGAAGTCGGCCGGGATGTCCTCGCCGAGAGCGGCGAGGTCTTCGGCGATGCGGCTGGGCTTGGTGGCGCCCGCGACGACCGCCTTGGAGACGGGGTGGGCAAGGGAGAACTGGAGAGCCGCGGCCTTGATGCTCACGCCGTACTCGTCGGTGAGCTGCTTGAGCCGTCGGACCTTCTCCACGATCTCCGGCGGCGCGTCCTGGTACTCGAAGTGGGTACCGCCGGCAAGGATGCCGGAGCTGTAGGGACCGCCGACGACCATGCCGACGCCCTGCTCTTCAGCCATGGGCAGCAGCCGCTGCAGGGCGTGCTCGTGGTCGAGCAGCGAGTACCGGCCGGCCAGCAGGAACCCGTCGGGCCGCGGCTCGTCCAGGGCGAGTGCGAGCTCGATCGGCTCGGTTCGGTTGACGCCCAGCCCCCAGGCCTTGATGACCCCTTGGTCACGCAGTCTGGACAGCACCCGGAAGGCGCCCGTGCGGGCCTCTTCGAACTTCTGCAGCCAGGCATCGCCGTGGAAGTCCTGGGCGATGTCGTGCACCCACAGAATGTCCAGACGGTCGACCCCCAGCCGCTCGAGACTGCCCTCGATGGAGCGCTCTGTAGCCTCGGCCGTCCACTCGTGGACGATCTTGTTGGGGCGCCCGTGCTCGAAGAGGCTGCCCTTCTCGCCGAGGTCGCGGGACTCGCTCTCGACCTCGTCCAGGATGACGCGGCCGACCTTGGTCGAGAGCACGAACGAGTCCCGCGGCTTCTGGGACAGCAGCCCACCGAGCCGAATCTCGGAGAGACCGGCACCGTAAAGCGGGGCCGTATCGTAATAGCGGATTCCTTGATCCCATGCGGCGTTCAGCGTAGCCGCCGCCTCGTCGTCCGGAACGGGACGGAACATGTTCCCCAGCGGCGCCGAACCGTATCCGATGCGCCCGGGAAGGATCTGGTCGAGCTCCACGACGATTTCCTTTCAGGAGGTGCGTGAGCGGCCTGCCTGAGTGAAGCCAGATTCATATTACTACAGCCGGGATTTGTGATCTCATAATTCCGGATCACGGCCGTTCCTCTCACCGTCGAAAAACTCGCCAGGCCCGTCCAGCACGACCATGAACTGCGGCGTCCCAATGGAAGCGCCGCCCGAATGAGCGAAGTAATAGCAAATTTTATTTCGGATAAGAGCACCTGCCACGTGGAAACGTCGTCTTGCGCATGTCCGAGGGTCTTCCGCCGAGCGACGCCCAGGCGACGAGACCGCGTTCAGCATGACGGTGCGGCGACCCGAGGAACGCGGCAGTGGCGTCGCACGGAGCACGGCCTGTGCCGGCGCGACACCCTCCGACTCCGTTCCGGCCAGCGCATTTGACCTCAACCTCGGTTGAGCTGATGGGCTGCCCGCCAGAGTCCGAGGACCAGGGAAAGCGAGCAGTATGGACACCACCACAGATACGTCCCACCTCCCGCCCGCTGTGGACCGGCCGTCCCCGCTGACGCTCCCGGTGGTCCTGGTCGGCGTCGTCCTCGTGGCGATGTCCATCTCCGGGACCGCGGTCGCGCTGCCGAGCATCGGCCGCGATCTCGACACCTCGGGGGCCCCGCTGAACTGGGTCGTCGCCGGATACAACCTGGCCTTCGCCGCCATGACGCTCATCGCGGGATCGGCCGCCGACCGGATCGGCCGTCGGCGCGTGTTCATCGTCGCGACGCTGGTCTTCGCGGCCGGATTTCTCGCGACGGCGCTGAGCCCGTCGATCATCGTCATCGACATCGCCCGCATCGTCTCCGGCGCCGGCGGCGCCGGGATCATGGCCGCCGGTGGCGCAATTCTCGCCTCCAGCCACGAGGGCGCGGCCCGCAACCGGGCCTTCGCCCTGATGGGCACCATGGCGGGCATCGGCATCGCCGTCGGCCCCACCCTGTCCGGGCTGCTGATCGACGCCACGGGATGGCGGGGCGGTTTCGCGGTCTTCACCGTCGTCAGCCTGCTGGTGGCCCTGGGCGCCACCCGTGCCCGCGAGTCCCGGGCGAACGTCAGCGGCCCGGTCGACTGGGCGGGCAGCGCCTTGTTCGTCGCCGCGCTGTCCCTGCTCATGTTCGCGCTCCTGGAGGCGCCCGCGCTCGGCCGGCTCCACCCGGGCATCCTGATCACCGGGATCGCCGGTCTGGTCGCCCTGCTCCTCTTCGGCGTCGTCCAGCGGCGCAGCCCCGCTCCGGTGCTGGCCCCTGCTTTGGTCGCCAACCGGGGCTTCATGGGCTGGAGCCTCGCGACCCTGACCACCTCGATCGGATTCCTCGGCGTTCTGGTCTTCCTGCCCACCTACCTGCAGGCGGCGGGACTGTCCACCTCGGCGGCGGGGGTGGCGATGCTGCTGCTGACCGCGCCTGTACTGGTCGTGCCCATGGCCGCCGTGACCCTGGTGAACCAGGGCGTGCCGGCTCGCCTGCTGATCACGATCGCTCTGGTCCTCGTCGTGGCCGGGAACCTGTGGCTGATGGCGCTGAACGCCGACCACGCGGTCACGGCCGTCGCGGCTCCGCTGGTGATGATCGGCGTCGGCATGGGAGCCTCCTTCGGCATCACCGACGGCCAGGCCATGGCCCTGGTCCCGGCCGACGCCGTGGGCATGGCGGCCGGATTCCTCAACACCCTGCGCGGCGCGGCCGAGGCTCTCGCGATCGCCGCGTTCAGCGCGTCCCTCGTCGGGCTCCTCGCCGCGAAGCTCGGTGACACGAGCCGCGCCGCCGCGGTCGGCGCCGGACGCCTCACCAGCGGGGCCGAGACCGAGGAACTCAACGCGTTCACCTGGTCCTGGCACCTGACCCAGCTCGGTGTCGGGCTACTCTGCCTCGCATTGTCGGTCGTCGCGGTGACCCTGATCCGTGGCCGCGCCGAGACGCCCCGAAGCACCGCCTGACCACCACCGCTGCCTCGATCACGATGAAGGAGAGATGCCGTGCCCGCCAGGCCGGACGACCACCTCACGATCGGTGAGGTCATCCGCCGGACCGGCGTACCCGCCTCCGCCCTGCACTTCTACGAACGCAAGGGCCTGATCTTCAGTGAGCGCGGCAGCGGCAACCAGCGGATCTTCCCCCGGCACATGCTCCGCCGGATCTCCTTGATCATCGTGGCCAAGCGCCTCGACATCCGGCTGTCGGACGTCGCCGAGGTCTTCACCACCCTGCCCACCGATCGGGCCCCCACCCACAAGGACTGGCAGAGGGTCTCCCGTATCTGGAAGAAGCAGCTTGAGGAACGCCGCCGAGCCATCGAGAACCTCGAACAGGAGCTCACCGGCTGCATCGGCTGCGGCTGCCTGTCGATGAAGGCCTGCCTGCTCCTCAACCCCGACGACGCTCTCGGGGGCCGGGGCCCCGGTCCGGTGCGGCTCCAGAGCGCCCCGCCCCCTTGACGGAGGGTGGCGGGGCGCTCTGCCGTAGATCAGGCCGCCGGCTCCTGTAGCGGCCGGCAGGTCCGTTCGCCGTGGTCCATAGATGGCAGGAGTCAAGCGCTTCGTGGATGTTCAGGTTCTGCGGATCGGTACGCGTCCCTGCGCCGTTCCTCCTGCCGGCCTTCGAGTGCGGCGGCGGCACATGCCGCCGGCCGACTCGGTGGCCTTACGGCTGGGTCGCCCTGAACGGGATGGGCAGGTCGGAATCGGCGACGCCTGCGGCGTTGCCGTTGCCGCCGTTGCCGCCGTTGGCGTTGGAGTTGGTGGAGCCGGCGATCGTGCCCCCGTTGCCACCGTTACCACCGCGGGCCGCGATGAGCTGGGCGAGAAGGGCGGCAGCCGGGATGTCGAAGCCCCGCTCCTCCCTGACTTCACGCTCCCGCCGCACCTCCGGCTGGCTGACCCGGATGTTGTTGATCACATTCTGACGCTGCCGCTGGTGCTGGCGCTGGTCCTCGCGCTGGTGCTGGCGGTTGCGGTTGTGGTTGCGGTTCCAGTTGCGGTTGCGGCTGTTGCCGCCGACCCATCTGGTGACGCCGACCGCCGGCGCCACCGCGACCGGCTTCGCCGCCGGTGGGGGGATGTAGCCGCCGGCCTGGACGACGGCGGCGCTCGCCGCGGTGGCCGTGGTGGCGGCGCCCAGCGCGACCGCCCCGCCGGTCAACGCGGCGCTCACGGCGAGCAGCCCGACGAGACTCTTGAACTTGGACATAGCGATTCTCCCCCGAAAAGGAATCGATTCCTCTAGACGCTCGGGCATCTCCGCCATTCATGCCGAAGAATGCCCCGGATAACCCTCGATGGGGCCATTTCCGTACCGTGTGGATCTCCGGTACCGCGAGACCACAAACGCCGCCATACCGTTCTTAGGCAGCTCTTGTGGTGCCATTGATCACGCCTCGCGAGCCGGTCGTCACATCAGCGCTGCCGGATATTTCAGGCTTCGCCATCTCATGTCATAAAGAACCACTCTGGTGGCGAACAGCCGCACAGCCCGGCAAATCATGGGCGCACACGGTCGAGCGGCCGGCGCTCTCCGGGACGCGCGGCTCCTCGTCGACCGGAAGCACGGGAGCGGCCGGGACCTCCCCCTCGTCCTGCCGCTGGACAGGATCCGCACGGGCGTGTCGAGGCCGGCGGCGAAGCCCGGAAGCGCTCTCACCAGACCAACACCGATGATCGCAAAGAGTGTGCATTCGAATGCGGTCGGTAGTTCTATCTTGAGGGCGGCGAACGCAAGATCCGTAACCCTCAGACGGGAGAGTGCATGCACGCCCCTACCCCCGGCCCGGCCACCCGCGGACCTGTCACCTCATCGCCCGCACGGCAGGAGGGATCGCGGGAGCCGCGGCAGCCGCCGGGCTACTGCTGCTGGCCCTGGCCGCCCCTGCACCCGCCTATGCCGCGACGACGAAGGCGTACACCACAGCAGGGCGGCACACCTTCGTCGTGCCCGACGGCGTGTCCCAGATCAGAGTGACCGTGACCGGAGGCGGTGGCGGCGGAGGGGGCGCCCACCCCGGCGACGACACTGCACGCGCGTGGGGCGGCGGAGGGGGAGGCGGCGCCGCCACAGTGTCCTGCACCTTCAACGTCCGTCCCGGCAATGCGCTGCTCATCAACGTTGGCGCCGGCGGCGCCGGAGGCTCCATTTTCGACGAAAGCGCCCCTCAGGGAGGAAGGTCGACCGCAACCCTCCCCGACCGCGGAAGCAGCGCCGAAGGCGGCTACGGCGGTGAGGCAGGCCGCAGAACCCGCAGCGGCGCCGGCGGTGTGGGAGACACCCTCCGTCGAGTCGCGGCTGCCCGTCACGGTCACCGAACTCGAGGCCGCCGGTGAACGGGGCCCGGCCCGGTTCCGAACGCGGAACCGGGCTTCGTCGCTCCCTCTCAGTCGGCGACCACGGTCTCGTCCCGATTGACGGCTTCGTTGTCGAGCTCGGGCGAGGGGAAGAACTCCGACGGCGGCGGAGTGGCGGGCTCCTCATGCTCGCCCAACGAGTGGCGCTGCTGAGAGAAGGCCGCGCCCACCGTGGCGGCGAGGGTCAGGTAGGCCTCGTACGTCGCGGGGTTCAGCTGGTCCAGCTCGACTTCGGAGTCTTCCTCCAGATGCGGATCGAACGGGATGCCGATCACGGTGCGGCAACGCTCGTCGAAGTGGCCGCGGAGTGCGTCCGTGTCCACGGTGGACCTGCTCTCCTGGCGCACACTCGACAGGACCACGGTCGCCGATCGCGCCAGGTCGGCATGACCGTGGGCTTCCAGCCAGTCCAGGGTCGCACCGGCCGACCGGGCGGCGGCCACGGAGGGGATGGTCACCAGCACGATCTGGTGGGCCAACTCCAGGGTCGCGGACATGGCCGAATGCAGGAGACCGGTGCCGCAGTCGGTGATGCAGATCGAGTAGAAGTACTCCAGGAGCGTGGCGACGGTCCGGTAGTCGTCGGCACTGAACGCCTCGGAGACGGCCGGGTCACGGGAGGACGCCAGGATCTCCAGCCTGCTCGACGCCGACTGCGAGGTGAACGCGCGGACGTCGGCGTACCGCGGCTTGTCCATCGTGAGAAGCTCGGTGAGCAGATCGCGGACGGTCGCGGGCGTCTCGAGTCGAACCCGGTCCGAGAGGGTTCCGCGGTCCGGATTGGCGTCAAGCGCGATGACGCGGTCACCTCTGACGCTGCTGAGCATGGCCCCCAGCCCCACTGCCGTGGTGGTCTTGCCGACGCCCCCTTTGAGGCTGAGTACCGCCACGCGATGGTGACCGCCCGCCACCGGAGTCCGAGCGAGGCCGATCAGGCGGCGACGGTGCACCTCTTCCGGCGGCTCGCCGGGGTGCACGAGTCCTCCGGTGGCCTGGTAGACCATGCGACGCCAGCCGCCCTCGGGGGCGTTCCGCTTGGGCCGGAGAAGGAGCTCCGGGGTGAGGAGGTCCGTCAGAGTGGCGGTGGCTCCATCGTCCAGCGCCACCGATCCCGCTACTGAGCCTGGTACCTGATCCTGGACCACAGCTACCTCCCCGATGATTACCGTGCGTGCGTACCGGGTTTCCGCGTACCGCCGCGAAAGATCGACCAGCTCGGGCCCCCTGTCGCGGCCGGTCGACAGCAGTAGGGCGCGGCTGTGGAACTCCCGCTGGAATCGGCCCGAGACACCCTTGATCTCGTGTCGCGTCGTACACGACACACATACGCTACGAAAAGCACCTATATGACTACTAGTCGTGACAGGCAAGCTTCGTGGAGATTGCCGGTGATGATCGGCGGTGAGCGGGCATCGCCGTACGGCGTCGATCCCCCGGCTCCGCCGCGCGTACCGACACCTGTGGCTGACGCCTCTCGGCGGGGCCCGCTGAACCGGGACGGTCACCTGGAGGCCGGGCCGCTCCAGACCTCGGCGTCGGCGAGGAACGCGTGTGTCGCGTCCCCGACCACCGGGATGCCGCCGACGGCCAGCGTGCCCGCCGGGCAGGGCATGTAGACGTTGGTCAGCAGATGCGAGACCCCGCCGAGCTTGAAGTCCTCGACCCGGCAGGCGCGCCGCTCCAGCGGGGGCCCGTCGATGGTCACGGTCACGTCGGCCGCCGACGCCCTCAGGCCGGCGGTGAGGTCCAGCTCCATGTCCACCGGCGCGACGGTGACCTCGGGCTCGGACCAGGGCAGGCCCGCCACCTCGGGGAAGTGCCGGGTGAACTCCTCGGCCAGCCAGCGGGCCAGCGCCGGGTCGGGGCCCAGCACCCTGGTGTGGCCCTCGTGCCACAGCACGACCGCCCTGCCGCTCCCGGCCTGCGACCAGTCGGCGCGCCAGACGGAGGCGAACGCCACACGCCGCCCTCCGTCGGACACCGTCAGGCCGGGGTTGGCCCCGATCAGCCGAATCGACATCGACGCTCCGTCCTCCCGCGTTCGGTCAGTAGCCGCCCGGTGCGGCGGCCGACGACCGGCATTCGGCCGGGCGGCCTCAAGGACGGTACAACGGCCGGCCCGCGCGCGGGAGGCCCAGCGCGAACCGGGTCCGCGCGATCGAGCGCGGCCGTCCGAACTCCCCGGGCCGGACGTGGTGCCGGCCTTTGCCCGGCCGGGCCCCTCTTCGACAGGGCACTCCGACCACACATGAGGAGGAAGACGCCACTCGTCAGCGACATCGATCTTTCTGGGGCCGTCTGGCGTAGAAGCATCCGAAGCAAACCGAACGGGGTCCGCGTCGAAGTGGCGGAGCTCCCCGAGGGGCACGTCGGGGTCCGTGACAGTGAGGACCAGGACGGCCCCGTCCTGGTCCTCACGCCCGGCGAGTGGGACGCCTTCATCGGCGGCGTCAACGACGGTGAGTTCGACTCGTGAGAGTCGGCTTCAGCTTCTAATGGCCGCTGCGCTAATGGTGACGGTGGTGCTGACGATGGCGCGCCTCCCAGAACTCGCGTTCCCGCTCGGCGCGACGGCGATGCTGCAGGCGCTCGCGCTCGCGCTGCTCTCCGACGTAACCGCCGTGCAGATAGCGTTCACGTTCGCGCTCGGCGCGACGGCGATGCTGCAGCCGCTCGCGCTCGCGCTGCTCTCCGACGTAACCGCCGTGCAGATAGCGTTCACGTTCGAGCTTGGCGCGATGGCGGCGACGCTCGCGCTCCCCTGCGAGACGACCGCGCTCCCGCTCGCGCCTCCCTTCGCTGCAGGTGATCCGGACTGCCTGGCCGTTCTCCGTGCAGTACATGCAGCCCTTCCGCCACCAGCAGTCTCCGTCACTGGCGGTCGAGGCGGGGCGTGCCGCCGGGGGTGCGGCGGCGGCGTTCGCCGACTGGGCGAGTACGGCCGGGGGGACGAGCGCGGAGGCCACCAGCGCACCGGTGGCGAGTGCGTGTCTGAGCATGGATATCACTCCGTGCGTGACGGTTCCCCGGCCCTGCTCGGTGACGGGGCCGGCTCTCGTGGTGTCGGGTCCGCGGAGCGGCGCGGCGAGGCCGCGGGCGGGTGCGGACGGACGGAGCGTCGAATCGGTCTCCCGGGATGACGCCGAAACGGCGTGTCGACCTAACGCAACCGTAGGTGTGCGCATCACCGGTGGTCACCCGGAAGCGGCAAAGGGCACGGTCGGGGTGAATTACCGTTTGTTCGGTTCGCCTTCCCTGGCCTCGGCTCCCGGGCCGCGCCCATCTCAGCCCGGCCCGGCTGGAGGAATCGACCGCCTGAAGCCCGGCCGAGGCCGGGCGGAGCTTCGGTGTTCCGCCCGGCCTCGGGGTTGATCGGTTCAGGTGGGTCGGGTTACGGGCAGTTGCCGATGTCGCTTTCGGCGGAGGCCAGGACGACGTTGGTCTTGGCCAGGCCGAGGGCGTCGACGGTGACGTGGACGGCGTTGACGGTCAGGCCCTTGTCGGGGGTGGTGAACGCGGTCTGCTCGTTGAGGACGAGCTTGACGACGCCCACGTCGACCTTGGTGTTGGGTTGGATATTGGTGGGTTCTGCGATGACCACCGTGTTGCCGACCTTGAGGAAGGCGATCGTGGTGGTTCCGGTGGATCCGGCGCAGGTGGTGGTGGAGCTGGAGTTGATGGTCTTGACGGTGATCACCGGGATGCCGGTGATCCCGATGGTCGTGTCGTCGATGGAGGCGGTGGCCACGGATTTGCCGGGGAATTCGGTGGTGGCGACCTTGGCGCACAGGGCGTGCGCGGTGATCAGTCCGCTGAGGGTGGCGGTGCAGGGCACCGAGGTTGCGCCGGTCGAGGTGGTGGAGATGTGGCCGGTGTCGGGGATGGGTGCGATGTTGACCAGTTGGATGCCGGCCAGGGAGGCGTCGGCGGTCAGGCCGTAGGCCCGGCCGGTCAGCCGTTGCGGCGTGACGGTGACTTGTTCGGCGCTGCACGGTGAGGTGACGGAGTTGTTGTGGGCGTCGCCGCTGTAGGTGGCGGCCCACCGGTAGGTGCCGGCCGCGCCGATGGTCACGTTGCCGGATGCGGCGGTGCCGCTGCCTGACACCGTCCCGGTACGAGTCGCGATGGGCGTCGCGCAGCCGGTGTCACCGGGCTCGAACAGCTGGAACGTGACGGTGCCCGTCGGGTGGTACCCACCGGACAGGGTCGCCGTATCAGAGACGTTCCCGCCCGCGGGCACCGGGCCCGATGGCGTCGTGGCGATCGACGGGGTCGCCTTCGGGACGTGTTCGATGATCGTTTCAGTGAAGCCCGGTGACAGGGCGCCGTTGAGCAGGAAGTCCACCTTGCAGGTAACGGTGCTTCCCGGCACGGCTCCGGCGCCGACGGAGACGGTCTCAGTGAAGGTGGCATCGTCGCCGCTGGTCACCGTCCGGCTGGCCGGGGTCAAGGACACCGACAGGTTCGGGTCGCAGTCGCGCAGCTGGTGGGTGACCGTGACCGGCAGGTTGCGCAGGGCCGCCAGGATGGTGTCACTGACCTCCGAGGGGTTGAGGCCGGAGAACAGCCGGCCACCCGTGGCGTTGGTGATCGTGGTCGCCTGCCCGGTCGAGTCCAGCCCGGACAGGTCGAACGCGAGCACGGTGATGTGGGCTGCCTGCAGGGCGCTGACCGCATCGGCCAGCGTATGGCCGTTGCTGGGGTCATGGCTGGGGGCGTCCCCGATCAGCAACACGACCCGAGAGCTGTTCGGCCGGAAGTCGACCGCCCCGGACGCGACCTGGAACAGACCGTTGATGCCGCCCTCGGGGTAGTCGCCGCCGCCCGACGCGACCAGCGAGTTGAGACCGTTGGTGACGTCGGTCTGGTTGGCGGTGAGGTTCTGCGCCACCCGGAACGACGTCGCGTCCGACACGTCCTTGTACTCGGCAACCGCGAACTGCGCGTCCGGCTGCGCCGAAGCGACGTTGGACAAGATGGCGTTCGCATTGGTCTGCACGTTCGAGATGACCCCGCCCATGCTCCCTGTTGTGTCGATCAGGAAGGTGATATCCGGCTTGGGCGGGATCGCCGGAGTGGACACGGTCTTGGCGATCTTCGTCGATGCGCCCGGGGCCAGGTCCAGCGTCACCTCCGCCGGGGTGACCCCGGGCGCGGCGGACGCCGTCCCCACCCCGGCGACCAGCATCGCACCGGCCACCACCACGCACACGGCGGCCCGTAATCTTCGCGTCATTCTCACGGTGTCATTCCTTCCGGTGTGGCTTTACGCCATAACGAATTCGGGACAGTTGACCGTGCAGAATTTCTATGATTGCGCTACCTGGAACACCCTCTCCTCACGTGTCGGCGCGAACGGATACCAAATCGCATTGGTACAACCTCGATGCCCTTTTCGGCACCGGCCGCTGATCGAAGAGGCGGGGTGTGGCCACCGCCATATGGTGACCGGTCGACGAATAGATGTAAATAGGCCGCTTACGGCAAGTTCCTGGGCGCAGTCGGCCAGTCCTCGCCGACGAGAGGCGCCCGCGAGAAGCGGTCTTCGCCAAGATATTTTTAGGTGTGCCCGATAAAATTAGCGATCCGCACTTTGCCGCTTCGAAAAGAGCGACCGTTTCCAGTCCTCCGGACCGTCTGAATTGCGGTCATGAGCATCGCCGCATAGTCGGCCGACGGCGTCCCACGCCAATTCGGCATCGGTCAGATCCGACGGATACGCCGGCTTCCGGCCATGGCACCGGCACTCGGCGAGGCACAACCGCCGGCGTCCGAAGCCGCGGGCGTGTAAACAGACACCACGGGCTCCCGGATGCCGAGTTGCGTAGACGCGCGCGAACGATGCCCGGCCGCCTGCCGGGGCCGCAGCGGGTCGAACCGGACGTCGCGCCACAGGGCGCGGAGCCCGGACGTGTCGTCGGCGGCCAGGTGGTCGCCGGGGACGGCCCAGGACCTGACTGGCGTGGTGCCGGCGGTGACCGCCGGCCAGCCAGGGTCACCGGTGGCCGCGAAGCCGGCCCAGGAGCGGAGCATACGGCGGGACAGGGCACGGTCGTGGTCGTCGGGGGCACCCCCGATGAGGAAGTCGGCGCCGACGGCGTCCAGGTTGCCGAAGGCGAAGGGGATGTCCGCGGTGTGCCAGGGCCTGGCCTCTCCGCGCCTGCGGGCGAAGCGGGCCAGGTACGCCCGGCCGCCGGCCCTCGCGTGGTGCTCGGCGAGGCGGGTGGTGTACTCGCCGAACTGCGCGTCGCCGAAGATCGCGAGGTAGCGGTCGAGTACCGGGGAGTCCGGCATCAACGCACGGTAGCCGTCCACCAGGTGGACCGGGAGGTGCAGGGCCGCGGCGAAGTCCGTCAGTTCCGCCTCGGTGATGACCTCCCGTACGGCTCCCACCGTGTGGAGGAACCAGTGTTCCTCCAGCGTGTGGCACACCAGCAGGTCCACCTCCCGCGCCGCCCCGGAGGCGAGCGCGCTGAGCGGATCCGCGGCCAGCACCTCGCCGTCGACGACGGGTTGGAAGATCACAGGGTCGAAGGCGTGGATCGCCGCCACGGGGTCGGTCCCGCAGTTCGCGGTGGCCTTGTCCGAGGCGGCCACCAGCGCCTCGGGCGGCACGGACAGCAGTCCCTCCGCCGTCGGGGCGACCCCGGCCTCCGCCGCGATCCGCTCGGTGACCGCCGCGGCGAGCTCGACTGTGAAGAACGCACTGGGCACGCTGTGGGCGATGGCCCGCCGGAACAGCCCCCGTGCCTGTTCCATGGCCATCAGGCAGGCCACCGAGCCTCCTCCGGCAGAGTGCCCGGCGACGGTGACGTTCCCAGGGGCGCCGCCGAAGGCCGCGATGTTCTCCCGGACCCAGCCCAGCGCGGCGGCCTGGTCCAGCAGCCCGCGGTTGCCGGGAAACCCGGATACATTGCCGAAGCCCTCGAAGCCCACCCGGTAGTTGCAGCTGACCACGACCAATCCAGCGCGGGCCAGGGCTGTCCCGTCGAAGTCGGGCTGGGCGGAGGAGCCGAAGGTGTAGGCGCCGCCGTGGATCCAGAAGAACACCGGCAGCCCGCCGCCATCCGCACGCTCAGGCACCCACACATTGACGGTGAGGATGTCCTCGTCGCCGGGGCGCCATACCGGCGCTCCGGGCAGCTCCGCCGACTGCGGGGCGGTGGGGCCGAAGGCCGTGCAGTCCCGGACCCCGCGCCAGGCCGGCACCGGTTGCGGCTCCCGGAACCGGCGGGCGCCGAAAGGCGCGGCTGCGTACGGGATGCCGAGCACGGCGGTGACACCGTCGCCGGCCCCTCTGCCCCGCACACGGCCGCTCGTCGTCCGAAAGGCTGCTTCAACACCGCGAGGCTGCTCACTCATCGCGCGTCAGTCTCGCTCATCGACAGGCACCAGCGCGACCGGGTTCGGACTCCGCCGGACAGGCTGCCGGACGACAGGGCGCCGTACACGGCCGCAGGTGTCGGCTTCCGGATGTCCGGCCGAAGCATCGGCGTACACAGCCGGCCCCGGCGGTAGGGCCGCGCACACAGTCGAGCGCCCCGCCCCCTGACGAAGGGTGGCGGGGCGCTCTGATGTAGATCAGCAGGCCGGCTCCGATATGAGCCGGCGGCTTCGTTCGCGGTCCTCCGCTAGATGGCAAGAGCCGACCGATTCGTGGACGTTCGGGTCCTGCGGATGGATACGTGTCCCTCCGCCGTTCCTCCTACCGGCCTTTGAGTGCGGCAACGGCGCATGCCACCGATTTTCAATTGAGCGAGACCGACTATCTCAGCACCGCGTCCCCGATGAGCCCGTCGAACCGGCCTGCCGCGTCGCCGTTGGCGCCGTTGCCGCCGTTGGCGTTGGCGTTGGTGGAGCCGGCGATCGCGCCCCCGTTGCCGCCGTTGCCGCCGCGGGCCGCGACGAGCTGGGCGAGAAGGGCGGCAGTCGGGATGTCGAAGCGCCGGTTCTCCCTGACCTCCCTGTTCTCACGCTCCCGCCGCACCTCCGGCTGGCTGACCCGGATGTTGTTGATCACGTGCTGGCGCTGCCGCTGGTGCTGGCGCTGGTCCTCGCGCTGGTGCTGGCGGTTGCGGTTGTGGTTGCGGTTCCAGTTGCGGTTGCGGCTGCTGCCGCCGACCCATCTGGTGACGCCGACCGCCGGAGCCACCGCGACCGGCTTCGCCACCGGGACCGGCTTGGCCACCGGGACCGGCTTCGGCGCCGGGGCCGGCGGGGGGATGTAGCCGCCGGCCTGGACGACGGAGGCGCTCGCCGCAGTGACGGTGGTGGCGGCCCCCAGCGCGACCGCCCCACCGGTCAACGCGGCGCTCACGGCGAGCAGCCCGACGAGACTCTTGAACTTGGACATAGCGATTCTCCCCCGAAAAGGAATCGATTCCTCTAGACGCTCGAGCATCTCCGCCATTCATGGCGAAGAACGCCCCGGATAACCCTCATAGGGCTATTTCCGCATCATCTGGATCTCCGGAACCACGCGGCGACAAACACCGCCATACCGTTCTTAGGCAGCTCTTGTCGTGTCATTGAGCACGCCTCGCGAGCCGGTCGTCACATCAGAATTACCGGACATATCAGGCTTCACCGTCTCATATCACGAAAAACCACCCCGTTGCGAACAGCCGCACAGCGCGGCGCAGTCGCGGACACCCGCGTACAGCAGAGCGACCCCATGACCGCAATTCGTGATCATGGGGCGTCATTGCGCTGGACGGCGAGACGGTTGGGTCGCTGCGTGGCTATGAGCAGGGCCGGCGGAGCTACGACCCTTCTGGCGACCTTGTCGAGTCTGGTGCGGCGTGCTCCCAGCAATCTCGTCCTTGGACCGGTGGCGCCGATAGAGGCCGGCGATGCCGACTCCGGCGCACGCGGCGATCGACGCCACCGACGCATGCGCTACGCCCACGGCCAGGACCTTCTTGGCGGCCTCCAGCAGGGCGTGGTCGTTGCGTTCGGCTTCTGCGTGCCTGAGGGCTGTCCTCCCTTAGGCCGGAGACGAGTCCTCCCTTAGGCCGCAGATGATCACCTTCTGGGAGGAGTCCGGATCGCTGTCACTGGCCGAAAATCGGCAGTGCGGCATCGGAGATTATCGGGGCATCCGGTGGCCGCCACAGATGCAGGGAAGTAACAGGAAGGATCGTCATGCGTCACGCACGTCGCCTCGTCATCGCCTCGCTACTGGCCGCCGCGTGGATAGTCCCCGCCACCGCTCCCGCCCAGGCTGCCGCCCAGGCCGAGTGCTATCAGATCTACAACAACAACTACAACGTCCTCCGCAGTTGGGGCTGGAGTCACGAGAAGGCGTCCGCTGAGGCGCTCGCCGTCTATGAGGAGTGCCTGCGCCTCAACGAGAACCCCGCGACGGACACCCCGACGGACTGATACAACGGCGAACCACCCTGCGGCTGCTTCTACGGACAGCGGAGCGTGCGTAGAAGCAGCCTCTCCCGCAGTCCTTCTACTCCTTCCGATGAGGTCTGATGACCAATTGTGGCCGTGCGTGTGACGTACGGCAGACTGAAAACATCCACCTTGGTCACGGATAGGACATCGAAGATGCGCACGCTGATCTACACGGCCTTCGTCTCGCTGGACGGCGTCGTCGACTCTCCCGGCGGCGGCACCCGCTCGGAGGCCCACCGCAGCGGCGGATGGACCTACAAGGACATCGAGTTCCTGCCCGAGGCGTACGAGCTCAAGGGCCGGGAGACGGAGGAGGCCACCGCGCTGATGTTCGGCCGGGCCAGCTACGAGGCGTTTTCACCGTTGTGGCCGGACATGGAGGATTTCGCCGCCCTCAAGGAACTGCCGAAGTACGTCGTCTCGACCACCCTCGGCCAGGACGCCCTCGTCGACAACTGGGGTGACATCACGATCCTGCGCTCCCTTGAGGACGTCGTGAAGGTCAAGGAGACCGACGGTGGCCCCATCATCATCCACGGCAGCGCCACCCTCGCCCGCAACCTCTCCGACGCCGGCCTGATCGACCGCTACCACCTGCTGGTCTTCCCCGTGCTGCTCGGAGCCGGCAAGCGGATGTTCAGCGACACCGACAAGGACAAGCAGATGCTGAAGGTGGTCGAGTCCGAGACGTACGCCAACGGCATCACCAAGCTCGTCTATGACGTCGTCCACTGAGGTGCCCCCCGCGAATCGATGACGGCGGCCCTGCCTGCAGCGTACGAATGACTGCACGCATACAGGCCGGAGTTCGGCGGCGACGAGGAGGGCAACCACGGGATGACCAACCACGGTCCGATGACCGTGGAGGTCATGGTCCGGCGGAGGGGCGACATCGTCATCGCCCACTCCGACAAGGACCAGGTCATGACACCAGCCTGCGCAACCCGCCCGTGGGTGACTTCACCCAGAACGTCCACGGACGCTCCGCCGTGCGGCTCGCGCCGGGGCAGGGCGTCGTAGAGGCGTGGGACGGGACCCACCGGGTAAACCAGTCTGCCCAACGCCGAGCAGCTCAGCCGATGGGGCAGGGAGCGGGGCCGAGGCTGAGGTCGGCCCCGGCGACAACGATGCCCAGGAGGCCCAGGAGCTGGCTGGTGGGGTGGATGTGAGCGTTAGCCCTGACATCAGGGTCGATGCAGGCAGGCGGGGCCGCGGCCGCCGGGGTGCTGGCGATCAGAATGGCGAGCCGGCAAGGGCGGCTGCGGCCGTCAGTTGGAGTCGCGTCATGAGGTTCCTTCTTTCGGTACCGAGCGGCAGAACCGCTCGCCACGCCAGACACAAAGAGTGAAAGATATATTACGTTCAGTGGTGGGCCCGGCTGGCAGTGAACGATCAATGGAGGACCACGACCTGGTCTTCCCAGGGCCGACGGGCCGGCCCTCTTCTCCGGACTGGGTGTCAGAGCGGTTCAGGACCATCGCGAAGACGGCGGGACTGCCTGTGATCAAGCTGCATGAGGCGCGCCACGCGAGGCGGAGGTGCTCACCCTGGTCGCCCACGGCCTGTCCAACCAGGAGATCGCCGAACGGCTCGTCCTGTCCGAGCAGACGGTGAAGACCCACGTGGGCCGCATCCTGGCGAAACTCGGCCTCCGCGACCGGGCCCAGGCGATCGTCCACGCGTACGAGACGGGCCTGGTGCGCCCAGGTGAGTGAACCCGGCGGCACCGCCCGATCTCCGTGCTCCTGAACGGCCGGAGGTAGGCGCCGGTCGCGTGAAGTGACGACGCGCCGTCCCCGTGCCCGACGCCGTACGAGCCGTGCTCCGGCATCTGCACGATCGTGTCCGGCCTATCCCCCGGGGAAGGTGGGGTCACGTTCTCCCGTCGGGAAAGAGTGCATGTCCTGGCAGCGCTTCCACCGCGGTTTTCGCGCGGTTGCGCCACCAGGTTAGCTCGTTGTCTTCCGCCTGTCGGCGCAAGTCGGTGAGGTGCCGGACAGCGGTGTGGTGTTCGCCGCCCGCGGAGGCGAGCAGGGCCAGGTACCAGTCGACCGGGCCCATGCACATCACGGCGGACACCGCCGAGATGCGTCCGCTGTATGGCAGCAGGGTGGTGTACCCAGCCCGGCAGTCGTCCACGTGACCGATCGCCGCTTTGGCGGCGGCCTGCAGGCAAGTCGCCGACAGCCATGACCAGTCGTGTGGTGGCATCGGCCAGCCGTTCCGGACCAGGGCGCGGGCCTCGTCGCCACGGCCTTGGGCGTACAGGTGCAGGACGCGGGCGTCGTGGTCGAGGGTGGGGTGGATCCCGGTGATGGTGTCAATCAGCGGGCCTGCGTCTGCCATGGTTTCCTGTTGCATGCGCATGACGATGCGGCCCATGGCCACCAGCGCCCGCGCATGATACACGTCGAGCCGCTCGGCTTGGCGTTCGGCCTCGCCGCGTAGTGTCTCGGCCTCCCTGAACCGGCCGTCGAGGGCGAGGCGGTTGGACCGCCATAGGATGTGCTGGAAGCGGGGCCAGGGCAGCGGAAGCCGGTCCAGCAGTGCCTCGCACCGGGCAGCGGCGCGGTCGGCGCCGACGATGTCGAACAACTCCAGCCGGTTGTGGGTGTGCAGCATCTGTGCCAGCAGTTCGAACCCCGGAGCCTGCACGCGCGCCGCCAGCTTCTGCATCTCGTCGGCAATCCGTACCAGATCACCGATATGCAGCGGCTGGGGCAGCGCCAGGTGCCGGGCGTTGAGCAGGTGCATCAGCAGGTATGGGTCGCCCAGGCGGCGGGCCATCGCCACGGCCTCGGCGGACAGGGTGTCGCAGCGGGGGTTGTTGCTTCCGTCGTACAGTTCCTGGGCCAGGCAGCCCATTAGCCGGGCCTGCTCAGGGCTGTCCCCCTCCTTCAGGAGGCTCAGTGCAGTCTCGAAGCGGTGCACCAACCGCAGTTCCATGGCCTCATAGGGATCATGCAGCGACCACAGTGACGGAGCGTCCAGTGCCGTCAGTGCCCGGGCCGCCATCTGCGGGCGAGACGGAAACCGATCTGCCGCCCGGATGGCCTCGGCCCGGGCCTGCCGGGCCCCGATCTGGTCGCCTGCCTCCAGCAGGGCACGTACTCGTCGCAGCAACAGCTCCACGTGGGTGTCCGGGTCGCCAGCGGAGGCATTATGAGCCTCGATGGCTCGGTCCCACCATGTCGCCGCCTCCTCGTAGGCCAGACGAAGACTGGCCTGTTCGGCTGCCACGCAGGCCCAGCGCGCCGCCTCACCATAGGCCGCCGGACCGGCCTCGACCGCGTGATGGGCGATCACCGCCACATCGGTGCCGGGACGTGCGGACAAAGCTGCCATGACATCGCGGTGGATAACGGCCCTGGTCAGCGGGGCCAGGTCGCTGAGGAGCGTCTCCCGGACCAGATCGTGAGCGAAGGCCATCCGGGTCCCGCGGGAAACGAGCAACCCGCCCTGGGCCCCCTGATCCAGCAGGGCGTACACGTTGCCACCGCTCGACCGGCTCCCGGCGACCTCGACCACCACGGCAGGGTCGAAGTCCCGGCCGATAACGGCGGCAATGCCCAAGACTTCTCCCATCTGCGGACCATGGGCGGCCAGACGCTGGCGGACCAGCTCGGCCACCGCCTCCGGAACCATCTCCAGAGGCCGACCCTCGACCATCAGCCGGACGCTTTCCCGGACGAAGAAAGGATTGCCCCCGGTGCGGTTGGTCAGGCGGGCGACGACCTGATCGTCCACCTCCACCCCCATCTCCTCCGCGATCTCCCGCACCGCCTCGAAATTCAGCCCGCCCAGACGGATCCGGACCCGGTCGTAGCCGGCCAGGCGAACAAGCAGCTCATCCACTGGTAGGCCGCCGGCATCACCCGTCCACGGGCGCGGGGGCATCGTGTCGCGGAAGGCAGTCACCAGCGACAACGGCAACCCATCGGCCATCCCGCCGAGCAGCACCGTCACATCCTGCAGTAGCTCCAGCGAGGCTGGGTCTGCCCACTGCACATCGTCAAACACGATGACCACAGGCTGGACTCGTGCGGCGGTCACGAGCCACTGCGCGATCACCTGATTGCGTCGCAGCAACGCCGCGGCGGTCGAGCCGGTGGGCTTCTCATCGTCCAGCAGCCCCGCCAGCGCGGAGCGATCCGGCGGCGGGTAATGTTCCTGCAACGTTCCGAGCACCTGCAACCAGGGCCACAAGGCAGGCGTGCCCTGTGTGTCGTGACACCGCCCCCACACCACCAGGTGCCCCGCGGCGGCGCACCAAGCGGCGAAGGTCTCCAGCAGGCACGTCTTGCCTATGCCCGGCTCGCCGCTCACCGCCGCCAGCGTCACCCCCCGACGCGTGGCCGTACTCGTCAGCTCCAACAGCTCGGCCAGCGGCCCCTCCCGCCCCCGCGCCCTCCTCGGTGGAAGGGAAGCCTGCGAGGTCGTGAGCGCCACCGACGAGACGACCGGCCCCAGCGACTCGACGTGGCGCAGTATGCCGTCCTCCAGTTCCCGCAACTCCGGCCCGGGATCAAGCCCCAGTTGGTCGGCCAACAGTTCTTTGACGCGTCGCAGGACGGCCAGGGCGTCGGCCTGACGGCCGGTGCGGTAAAACGCCAGCGCGAGCAGACACCACAACCGTTCCCTCAGCGGATTGGCCGCCGTCTCGGCCTCCAGGTCGGCGATCGCCGCCTGCGGCCGGCCCAGATCGAGCAACGCCTGCGCCCGCCGCTCTATCGACACCAGTCGCAACTCCCGTAATCGGCCGACCTCAGCCAACGCCCACGGCTCATCACAGAACTCTCCATACGGCACGCCCCGCCACAACGCCAGCGCCTCCTCCACCGGCGCCAGCGCCTCCATCGGGGACAGGAACTCCGCGCGATTCACCAAGTCCGCGAACCGGACCGCGTCCACATTCTCCGCCAGCAGCGCATAACCCGACGGCCGCCCCACCAGGACCCGCGGCTCGCCACGCGCCGGCCGATCAGGCTCGATCGCCCGCCGCAGATGCGACACATACGACTGCACGGTCGCGACAGCACTCGCCGGCGGCGCTTCCCATACAGCTTCAATCAACGTCCTGCTGGGAACCAGCACTCCGTGCGCCACCAGGAGCCTTGCCAGCACGGCCCGCTGACGCGGCCCGCCCAGGTCGACGCGTGCCCCGTCATCGTCGTAGACCTCCAGAGAACCAAGAACTCGAAACTTCACCCCAACCTCCTCTGTGGTACAACGAACACCGCCAGTCGCCCCGGCTCGCCCCTGACAGTCTGTGGGGCCTGGGCGTCCGGGGAGCTGGGCCTGATCAGCCTCAACGCGCGGTTTCGGAAACAGTGTGGCCGGGCCTGCCAAAGCCCTGCTCGGGGCTACTTGGCGGAACGCCCGGCGGTCCAGCCAAACTCCCGCAGATCATGGCTCGTCTTCGTCACCTGAGGCGAGCGCCTACTCGCGGGGGACGTCCCCGCCGCCGCCCCGGCCATGGCCGCCGGGCTGGCCGAGATCAGCGAACTGGCCGACAGGATGAACCGGGCCTGGGCCACCGTACTCGGCGCCTGCCGCCCCCGACTCAGGTCGTCGAACTACCTCTTGCGAGGTTGCTCCTTCCGGAACTGCTCAGGTCCGGATGGCGCAAGCGAAGCCGTCAGCGAGGATCTCGGGATGGTCGGGAGGGAGCTGTTCATGTCCATCCTCATCTGTCGCTGCGTGGATGACGAAACAGTTGTCGCATCCCCCGCTTGGACCGTGCTTGCCCCCTGCTCAGCGGTCGCTCAAGAGACCTTCAAGCCATCCTCAAGGGATATCTCGCGCACGTTGGGGCGTTGTCTTCGCTCGTTGACAGGCGAGCTGCCCGCCGGAGAGTCGGGGACGGCCCGTCCGCCCTCACCCCGCCGGGCAGGCTGTAGCTGCGCGGGGTGCTCGCGCACGCGGGTGCCGGCGCCCTGCGCAAGGTGCAGGCCGCCCGCTCCCGCCTGTATGTGCTGGTCGACCTCGCCTATCCGGAGACCGCCTCCCCCTGGCGGGCCGCGGCCGACGGCACGACCGCAATCCGGATGAGTATCGCCTACTCATGACCGCAGCCCGGCGTTCGACGACGCTGGTCGACGACAGACACCAGCGGCACGCGACCCTCTGGTCCACATGGCCTGCTCGGATGATCGTTCCCCAACATGTGAGGAAGGTTCACGTGAAGAAAATCGCGGCATGTGCCGCACTCCTCCTGGCCGCCACCCTTTCACACTCACCCGCCGCGCTGGCCTCACCGCCCCCGTCCCAGCAAGTCACGGGCGCCTCCGCCGCCGACGCCCGGGCTGCCGCGATCGACGGCTACAAGCGCCACCTCGCCGAGGGGGTCGCCCGCCAACTGAGCGAGCGGCAGTTCCGGGACGCGCTCAGGCGCGAGCTGGCAGACGATGGCGAGGCCGACCTGGCGGCGCTGCTCGGCTCGGTACCGAACACGCAGGACCTGGCCGCGTACGCCCGCAATGCCAACAGCGAGATCCTCAAGCTCAAGGGCATGCAAGCCGAGGGATCGCTGCTGCAGATCCGGATCGACCCGCAGCTGGTCAAGCGCATCTCGGCGGGCGGGACTCTGGTGATGGCCACCCCCTCGGGTGACGAGAAGACGA
Organism: Microtetraspora niveoalba; assembly: GCF_001570405.1. Taxonomy (GTDB): domain Bacteria; phylum Actinomycetota; class Actinomycetes; order Streptosporangiales; family Streptosporangiaceae; genus Microtetraspora; species Microtetraspora niveoalba. The sequence continues at coordinate 80,925 of NZ_BBYM01000016.1, forward strand.
TCCGCACCGTCGTCGCCTTCGACGGCAACGGCCTCAGTCAAGAGCTCGATGCTTTCAAGATGCCCAAGCGCCCGGTGCTGATCGTCGGCCTCGACGAGCACAAGTCCGCAGAGCTGGCGCAGCAGACCATCCGGAAGTACCTGACCGAGGCTGGCATCGGCGGGACCGACCGGTCGGCCGCTAGCGAGCCCCAGCAGACGAACGTCCTGGCGTCGCGGCCGGTGTCCCAGATCTTCCGCATCGTAAACCGGAACGACCACGAGCCGTGGTACAAAGGCGGGCCGGAGATCTACGCCTGGGTCGCGGGCGCGGGGCTCGACGGTAAGGCCCGCGTCGACCAGGTGGAGATGCCGTACATCCAGGAGGAGGGCACCGTCTACTCCCCGGGTCAGACCCTGATCGACTGGTCCAACTTCAGCTGGACCTCCGTGGATGTGATCTTCATGGAGCACGACGACAACGCCAACCTGTCCGGGCTGGTCCGCGCCATCGTGGATGGCGTGCTCGTCGTGAGCGGCAACGGCCAGTATGTCCAGGTCGCCGACCAGATCGTCGCCAACCTGCCTACCGGCTGGGTCACGGATGACGACGACTGGGTCGACTCCTGCTACAACATCAACCGCCAGACCACCGACGTATACTGCGCCGCCATCCCCACCGGAATGAGCCTCGTCCTCACCTACCGCGTGGTCTGACGAAATCGGCTGCCGACCGTGACGCAAGCGCCAACGGCGGCCCGACCCTGTGGCGGCTCCGGCGACGCCGGGGCCGCCATTCGGTGAGCTCCCCTAGTGGGCTAGCCTCTCGCGCGGGCTGGTCCCCACTCGAATCTGGACCCCTTGCGGGGCGGCAGCTGCGTCAGCACCGCGATGAGGCCGTCACGAACGGCTTGCGCAACGCAGGTAGCTCGTCAGCGCGGCACGGTCAGCGAGCAGGCTCCTGACCGCAACCGGGTACTGGTAACCCCGTGCCTGGGCGAAGGCGTCGATCCGCCGCTGCACCGGCTCCAGCGGCTTCTGACCAGGTTCGATTTCCTCGCCGACCTCGCGACCTCGCCGGTGTCGCAAGATCTGCCAGTAGGCGACCTTCACTGAGGCCTGGTCGCTGGCGCTCACCTTCGGCAGCACGTTACGAGCGCGGCGATTCAGAAACCTCCGGCGCAGGGGCGCGCGGGAAGACTGCTCGACCGCTCCGACGAGACCGGGTGCGCCATCGGAGACGACCAGCAGCGGCGAGGCGAGCACGCGCATCACCAGGCCGGTCAGGAAGTCGTTCCAGGCATCGGTGGACTTCGATCCGGCGATGGCAGACCAACGAAGAGCGTCTTGCCCTCGGTGGTGATGCCCCAGGCGGCCAGCACCGGCTCGGGGCGGGCATCTTCGTGCAGCGCGCAAGAACCAGGCGATCACGCAGATTGCTCCCGGGCCGACGAGCGCGTCGCGGTGTCCGCATTTGCGTTCGGCGTCGGCTGCTTCCACGCGCTGCTCACGGGGTTGTCAACCTCGCTACGGCGCCGCTCACGGTGACAGCAAAAGCGCGTCGGCGAGCTGCCGTCGGTCGTGGATGCCAAGCTTGTGATAAGCCCTGCCCAGAAGGTTGGTCACTGTACGAACCGAAATGCCGAGATTGGCGGCGATGGCGGAGTTGCTGAGCCCCGCCGCCGCCAGCTCGCACATCTCTCGTTCCCGGCTGGTCAGAGACGGGAGATTCCCTGAGGAGGACGGCAGCGGCGCGGAGATGGGCGGCAGCCAGGGGGGACGGTAGCCGTCGCAGCGGTCGGCGAGATCGTTCAGGTAGCGCCTCGCTGCGTGGCCGCCCCCCGGCATCGCTTGGGCGGCCTCGAGAGCCAGCCCCGCGTAGCCGAGTTCGGCGAACCCCTCGGCGAGCTCGCGCAGCACAGGGCCATTCCGCGCGACCAGCGCATCACCGTGCGCAGCGAACAGCGCGAAGAGCGGGCTGTCGCACGCCTCTGCGGCCTCGCGAAGGCGGGCGGCCGCCCTGTGCGAGGGACGGAGCCGGACATGGTAGTAGGCGCACTCGACGCCGGTTGTGAGCCGCGACTCGCGTAGATAGAGGTCGGCGAGCCGGTTGGCCAGCTCGGCGGCGTGGGCCGGCCTGCCGGAGTAGGCGAGCAACCGGATCCGGCTGAACTCCAGCCTTTCGTGCAGGCTGAGACTCCTGGGGATGAGAGCGCGGATCTGGCCGAGCTCCTCAAACGCCTCCCGTGGGCGGCCGAGGGCGGCCAGGCATACGGCGTACTCGCAACCGATGAAGACCCGCAGCGGAAACGGCGTGTGCTCGTCGACCAGGGCCCGCGCTTCGCGGAGAGGGGCGAGCGCTCTACTGGGCCGCCCCTCCCACATCCAGCAATGACCGCGCATTTGCCCTGCAATCGCGACTTCGGACGGCTCCGCACGCTGTATGGCCTCCTCGTAGTAGATCTCGACGAGGGAGAACGCCTGGCGCAGCTTCCCCGCGAGTATGAGCGCGTTGACATGACAGGCCGCGGCCGACCCCCGCATGGCCGGCCACCGGGCGGGCAGCTGCAGCGACCCGCGGTCGAAGTCCTCGGCCGCCTGGGCCGGCCTGCCGCGGAAGGTGAGTTGGTAGGCCCTTAATACCGTGGCGGCATCGGCGACCAGCGGGTTCAGGGGGCCCTGGTTCATGGCCGGGCGCTGGGTCGTCTCGGCGAACGGCACGCTTTCGCGGGCCTGAGCGCCACCGGTGAGCGGGGCTGTTCTGGTGAACAGCGCCAGCCCGAGCTCGGCCACGCCGAGGTCGGCGGACCGGGCCGCGTCAGATGGGAGTGCGCGGGCCATCTCCTCCTGTGCCTCCGCGGGCCGGTTAAGTCCCCAGAACAGGTTCAGCGAGCGCAGCGCGACCGTCTCCGCACCGTCTCCGCCGTGGTCCGCCAGCAGACGCTCGGCCTCCGCCGCCCGGCCCTGTGCGATCAGGGCCTGGCCCCTGAGGGCTGACCCGGGTGAGCCGTGGACATGCTGGGCAAGATTTTCGGCGAGCACGGGGTCTCCCGAGGCGAGGGCGAGCCGGCTGGCGACGACCGCCTGTGACACGGGTACGTCCAGGCCGGCTTCCAGCCGCCACAGCACGGTTGCCGGGTCGTCGCGGTCGGGAACGCCGGTCTCGGCGGCGGCGGCCACCAGCTGCCGGTACCTCTGCCGGCGGCGCAGAAGGCCCAGCCGGGCCATCAGGGCCTCACGCTGAAGCGCATGGGACATGACGACCGCGTCCGCTCCCGCACGAGAGGTGATGGCGACGACGGCGCGGTCCACCAGCTCGCTGATAGTGGATGATCCGGCCAGGTGTTCGGCCGTCACCCGGGGGATGAGGCCTGTCAGGGCAACGTACTCCAGTGCCTCCGACTCTGCAGCGGAGAGCGTGGCGAGGTCGGCGGCGACCAGACCGTGCAGGCGGGGGGGCTTGCCGGGAGCCTCTCGCCAGGACCAGACGCCGCGCTCCGGAGAGAGGTCGCCGGTATCGAGGCCGATGCCGACGACACGCCGCAGCAGCAACGGGTTGCCCCGGCTGATTCGCCAGAGCACGTCTGCGGTGAGCCCGTCGACCGGCCCTCCCAGGACGCGGGTGAGCAGACGGAGAACCACCGCGCGGGAAAGGTTCGCCAGGCGCAGCACCATCAGTGGGGCCTCGCCGTACATGTGGGCGAGCCGCCCGTCGAGGCGCGATCCGGCGCGCGCGGTGAGAAGCAGCGTGACGCGCGTGGTCCTGACGAGGTCGCCCACAACGGCTGCCGAGGCCGCGTCGATGTGCTCGATGTCGTCGATGCAGAGCAGGATTCGCCCCGCCGTGGGGCACCCGTCGGAGGCGCCACGGCGGGCCTCGTCGAGAACGCGCGAAAGGCCGGAGAGACCGTGGCCAGCGGCGGCGGAGGATCGGCCGACGATGTGAAGGCCGGCGACCCCCAACCCTGAGATGTTCCTGGTGGCCTCGGTTGCGGCTCCCCGGACGATCAAAGTGCCCGCTTCCGCGCACCTGTCGAGGACGTGGTCCAAGAGGCGGGTTTTCCCCACTCCCGGTTCGCCGGTGATGAGCACCCCCGGTCCCAAGGGCGTCCTCAGCGCCGAGATGATCTGCCGCGTCTCTTCCTCCCGGCCGATCACGGGCCATTCCATGGCGTCCACCGAGTGGTCGACGGCAGTGTCGATCATGTCCTCTCCGAGGCTAAGAGCATCCTCCCGTTTCCCCTGGATCGCCTCCCGTTCCCCTGTCAGCAGATCTTCTGCCCATCGTTCTCCGGGCAGTTCCGTGACCGGACCGCCGTCCAGTTTCGTCGTTTTGACTTCAATTAATGGCTTTTGTCCCATACTCGTAACGCGTAGAGATCGGTCGGCTGGAGGTCCAACAGCGGGGAGGGTTTTGTGCGGCCGTACAGCGACGTGCAGGATGACGCCGACTTCAGCCGGATTCTTCGGCCCGCCTGGCCCTTCGTCGGGCGGACGGCCGAGATCCGGACCGCTGTGGCCCAGCTCAGACGGCAAGGCGAGCCTGGCATACTGCTCGTCGGGGAGGCCGGGGTCGGCAAGTCCCGCCTGCTGAACTCGATCGTGTCGTACTGCCAGGACGAGGACATGCACGTCGTCGTCACAGCCGGGGCCGAGGCGTCGCGTGGGCTGCCCTTCGCGACGATGGCGGCCCTGCTGCCAGAACAGGACGACCGGGACGCAGCGAACGTTTTCGGCGCCGCCGTGGGCGCGTTGCGCGAGGCTGCGGGCGGCCGCACCTGTGTAGTGGCCATCGACGACCTGGATCACCTTGATGACGTTTCCGTCGCTTTGGTCCAACATCTGGCCGTTACCGCCGGGGCCCGCGTTCTGGCCGCGGTCAGGGCAGGCTCCACGGACGCGCCTGCTGTCAAGGCGTTGCTGCGCCGGCCGTTCGTCCAGGCGTCGGTGGTGGAGACACTGGACCGCACGACGATCGGTGCCCTCCTCGACACGGCACTGGGCGGGCCGGTCGACGGACTGACCGTTGACAGGATGTGGCGCGTGACGCGAGGCAACCCCCTGTTCGTGCGGCATCTCGTGGAGGAATGCCAGGCCTCTGGCAACCTCCGCCAGGTCAGGGAGGTATGGCGGTGGAGGGGGCAGATGCCTGCCCGACGCGGGCTGCGCACCCTGGTCGCGGATCTTCTTGGCGGCCTCACGGATGACGAGGCCCGCACGCTTTCGTACGTGGCGCATGCCGAGCCGGTGCCGCTCGACGTGATCGAGGCGCTCGCCGACACGTCCGTACTGGTGCGACTCGAACAGCGCTCGCTCATCACGGTCGAGCGGGTCCGCCGCGAGCTGCTGGTGCGGATGGGGCACCCGTTGTACGGAGAGGCGGTTCGGGCCCGATCCGGCGAGGACAACCGTCGAAGCCTCTACCGAGCGCTCGCCCACGCGGTGATGCAGGCTCCCCCAGCGATGGACGGGATAGGCCTGCGCGCCGTGACGTGGCAGCTGTCCGCAGGCGACCCAGTGCCCGGCGGGCAAGTGGTGCACGCTGCCTCCGAAGCGCTGGCCCGGTGCGACGCTCCCCTGGCCGAGCAGCTGGCGCGCCACTCGGGCCTCGACGCCGCCGTCGATGTGCTGGCGCGGGCTCTGGTGGCCCAGAACAAGGCAGACGAGGCGGAGGACCTGCTGAGCGGACGCATGGACGGCGGGCCGGGTTCGCCGTCGGAGCTCGCCCAGGTCGCGGCGTTGCGCGCGCTCAACCTGTTCTGGAACCTGCGACGGCCCGCCGAGGCCGAGGAGGTGCTCCGGGCGGCTCGTGCCATCGGCCCTCTCACAAGCGACGCCGCCGCCGAGCTGGCCGTCGCCGAGCTGGCCCTGGCCGCCTTCGGCGCCGGTGCGACCGGCCTCGCCTCGGCTGGTTTGACCCACCTGCCCGCCGGGGTGCGGGACAGTGTGATCGCGAGCGTCAGCGAGCCACTCCGCGCCTACCTGAACATCTACCTCGGCCGGCCGGCTCTGGTCGCCGACGACTACGCCTCGGGACGGTTGGGCGCACCGCGGGTATGGAGCGCGATGGGGGCCGCCACGGCAGCCTGCCACGTGCAGGCTCTCGCCCTTGCCGGCCGCCTCGAGGAGGCCTTCGCCACGGCCCGCTCCGGCTACCGGGCGGCAATCGAGCAGGAGGACTGCGCCTGCGCCGCCCTGCTGTCCTTCGAACTGGGCATCTGCGAGGTGTGGGCGGGACGGCCGAGCCGAGCGCTGCCCCATTTCCGGGAGGCCCATGCGCTCCTCGATCACCATGTGCCCTTCCCGATCCAGGTCTACGTCTTCGCCGAGCACGCGACCTGCCTCGCCGCCGTGGGCCGGCTCGACGAGAGCCGCCGGATGCTCGAGGACATCGCTGGTCGGCTTCCCGATAGGTCGAACCTGCACCACCATCTGACTCTGGCGAGGATCCGCATTGACGCGCTGGCCGGCGTGGAGCGGGCGGAGGCCGCCGAAGCCGCAGCCTCGCTGGGCGAACGCTACCGATCGGAGGGGTGGCTCACCAAGGCGGTCGAGGCCTTTTACCACTCCGTGCGACTGCACCCCTCGCCTTCCGTCGCGGAAGCTCTGCACGAGGTCGCCGGCCGCTGCGACAGCGAACTGTTCCTGCTGTTCGACCGGCACGCCCAAGCGGTCGTCGGGGGAGACGCCGAGGGCCTGGCCGCGGTGGCCGAAGTTCTGGCGGAGCACGGCTACAACGGCCTGGCCGGTCAGGCCGTGTCGACCGCGGCCGAGATCGCCGCGGAACGGCGCGAGCGCCGCCTCGCGGCCCGCTTGCGGATCCGAGTCCGGGAACTGGCTCAGTTGTGCGAAGGCTACTGGCCGCCATGGACAGCGAGGCCCGAGCCCCAGGCGGTTCTCAGCCAGCGCGAGCGCGAGACATGCGAGCTCGCGGCCGGTGGCATGACCAACGACGCCATCGCCGCGCACCTGGGCCTGTCCAAGCGGACCGTCGCCAACCACCTCCAGCACGCCTACGGCAAGCTCGGCATCCGGGGCCGGCAGGACCTGGCCCAGGCCCTGGGCCTGCCCCGGCCGGTACCTCCCGTCGGGCCCGCCTGGGCCGCGGACAGTCCACCACGTGACGGTACCGGCGCGGTCGATCCGGATCAGTTGCACGGGACAGGGCCTCCGCTGTCGAGGATTTCGCCGTCGTCCCGCACGAACTGCCACGAGTAGCCGGTCGCCGCCAGATCGAGCTTGACAACTCCGTGCGCCAGCAGCCGCTTCTGACTGTTGACCCGGATCGTGCCGAAGGGCTTCAGCGATGAGCCCCCGGTGCCGACGACGAACTGCCGGATTCCCGACGCGGATGCCTCGGCGGTCGGTGTCTGCTTCGCGAACCGCTCGTAGTCGTGGTCGTGGCCGTTGAGCACCAGGTCCGCGCGGACGCCGTACAGGGCGTCCCAGAACGGCTTCATATTGGGGAAATCGCCGTGCTCGGAGCCGGAACTGAACATCGGGCGGTGCCAGTAGGCCAGCACGCAGGGTCTGGTGTTCCGGCTGAGGTCGTTTTGGAGCCAGGTGACCTGCTCGCTGCCTGCGTTACGGCTTACTTCGGAATTGAGCGACACGATGTGCCAGTCGCCCAGGTCGAAGCTGTACCAGCTCTTACCCGCTGGCGCGGCCGCGCCGCCGAAGTACTCCAGGTAGCCCGCAGCGCCGTCGCCGAGCGCGTACTCGTGGTTGCCCGGCGTTGGCTTCGTCTTCGACTTGAAACGGCCCCACGTCGGCGCGTAGTAGCGGGTGAACTCGGCATAGGCCCCGCTCTCATACTGGTTGTCGCCCAGGGCCAGCACGGCGGCGGGATTGATGGAGAGGACCCGGTCGGAGGTGCGCGTGTGCGGGCAACCGCTGCCCTCGCAGGCGGTGACGATGTCACCGGCCGCCACAACCACGTGATCGCCACCCTGGCCCGGATCGGGGCCGAGGGCGGCCGTCTCCAGAATGCTGCCCCAGGAGCCCTCCCGGCTCTGCCAGAACGAGATCCGCACGTAGCGGGCGCTCACCGGCGCGGCGTACGGGTAGCTCTCGAACCCGGCGGTGCTCCCCGAACTGCGGCCGGCCCAGACCACGGTGTAGTTCGTACCGTCCGTCGAGGTGTAGATGTTGAAGTCGTTCCACCGCAGGTCACCGCGGTGCCAAGCGATCTTCAGCCCGCACAGGCTGCGCGTTTGGCCGAGGTCCAGCACTAGGCTCGCGCCGAGCCCCTGCCCTGACCAGCGGGTGGTCATGTCGCCGTCGACCGCCTGTTGCGGCGGGTTCACCGCCTCCCAGGTGCTGGCCGTCACGGCCGAGACCGGCTGAGTCGTGGTGCATCCGGGAAAAGTCGGGACGACCGTCGAGGAGACATCGGCGGCTCGGCTGCGGGCACCTTCGTCGGCTCGCGCGGTGTCCCCGATGGCGAAAGTCGACAGCAGGAGGAGGGCACCGAGCGCGGCCCGCAGCGGTTTCTTGCGTAACATCTTTCATCTTCCTGTCGGCGTTGGACGGCGGTGAGCGTCCGGCCCGGACGGGTCAGCGGTGCTTGACGAGTGGTGCCAGGGGCGCGCCGAACGGCCCGGTCAGGACGCGCCGAACACGGCGGCCTCGGTGATGCTGGCCCAGCCGTTGCCCGCGGAGTTGTCCCACCAGGCGATGCGGAGGTATCTGGCCTGCCGCTGCGAGAAGCGGTACGGCTCCGGGTTCAGAGTTGTACCCGAGCTGCGGCCCTCCGCCGCCTTGGTGTAGGTCACGTTGTCCGTCGAGGTGTAGACGGTGTAGTCGTTCCACCGCACGTCGCCCTGGTACCAGGCGACGTTCACCCCGCACACTGGCCGCGACGCACCCAGGTCGAGTGTCAGGTACGCTCCGGACCCGCTGCCCGACCAGCGCGTCGCCAGGTTGCCATCTGTCGCGTTCGAGGGTGGGTTGATGTCCTCCCACGTGCTGGCGGTCACACCGGTGGAAGCCAGTTTCGCCGGGCAGGCGGCCTGGTTGCCCGGGGCGATCTCCCGGACGCTGAGCTTGGCCAGGTCGACCCTGGTGGCCTCGTCCCAGCGGAACGCCGCCTTCGGGCCGCCCCAGGTGACCCTCTCGTCGCGGGCGCCACCGCAGGGATTGGCCGTGTCGATGGACCACCCGCCGGTGTCGTCGCGGGTCGACACGAGGGTCCACGTGCCGTTGTTCGCCCGGTCGAGGTATGCCTCCAGCCGCACGCCGCCCGGGATGTTGTACATGACCATCTTGAAGCCGACCATCTGGCCCTTGATCGTGGCACCGCCGCCTTGGTAGGAGCCCTTCGCGTAGCCGGCCCCCCCGTCGTGGTAGATCTCCTTCTCGAACTTGACGCCGCCGTCGGAGAAGCGCAGGTCGCCCTTGTAGGCGGTGCCCCAGCAAGCCTCCGGGGCCACGCCCTCGCCGGTGTGCCGGCCACCGCGTGCGTACCAGGTGAAGGCGTCTCCGTCGTTACCACTGACGTAGCGGACATATCCGGTGATCTCAACGTCCCGCCAGTCGTTGGCATCGTGCATGTAGCCCTGGGAGCGCAGATCGGGCTGGCGCCAGGTGAGGAAGTCCTCCTGCGTGCGCTGATCGTAGGTCGTCGTGGAGATTCCGATCCGGGTCTTGATATCGCGGACGGTGAATGTGCCGTCCGGGTTGGACGTCATGGGTGTCCCGCCGAGGCGGGGATCGCCGGAGGGATTCGCCGACAGGTGCCAGACCTGCCCTCCTGGTTTGGTGGGATAAATCATGCCGACGCCGTCGACGGGGTCGATCCCCGCCGACGGGACCGAGGCCGATGCCGTGGCTGGGGTACGGGCACCGGAGGTGAAGCCGGTGACGCAAAAGGCGCCGGCGATGGCCAGCACGATCATCAGGTACGAGGTACGGCATCGTCGCATCGGGAACCGCCTGTTGTCGTGAGGAGGTCGTCGGAGGGAGGACCGCTCTCGTGCCACCCGGCGCGGCAGGGCGGCACAAGAGCGGCAGGACGATGAGGGGGCCGGTGTCAGGAGCCGAGAACGGCCGCTTCTGTGATGCTCGCCCAGTCGTTTTGGGGGTTCTGCCAGAAGGAGATCTTGATGTATCGGGCGTCGCGCGGGCCGTTCGTGAACAGCGCCTGCTCCAACCCGGTCGTCGTGCCCGAGCTGCGGCCCTCCCATGCCTTGGTGTAGGCCGCGCCGTCCGTCGAGGTGTAGGTGGTGTAATCGTTCCACCGCTGGTCGCCCAGGTGCCAGGCGACTCCCGTCCCGCAGACGCGGCGTACCGACCCCAAGTCCAGGATCAGCGAGGCGCCGAAGCCCTGCCCCGACCAGCGGGTGGACAGGTTGCCGTCGATCGCCTGCGCCGGCGGGTTGATCGCCTCGTAGGTGGTCGCGGAGGCGGACGCCACCGGGACGGTGGCCGTGCAGGATGATCCGCCGCCGGGTTTCACGTCGTCGTAGGTGGCCCGCTGGTCACCCAGCCGCAGCGAGTCGTAGAACATGACCCGCTCGTCGGTGTCGGACGGCTTCGTGGGGTCGTTCCAGTCCCACTTGTAGATGCCGAACTTGAAGTACGGCGAGCGCGGCCCGCCCGCGTGCGTGGCGCCGGTTCGCTGCAGGACAGGCTGTCCGTTGCGCCACACTTCGAACATTCCCTGGCTGTCGGTACGCCACTTGACATGGAAGACCCAGTCGGTCCACGTGCCCGTGGCGTAGGGGCCCAGGTCGATGATGTCCCCGCGGAAGTCGATCTTCCAGCGTCCCTCGTCCGTCAGCAGCGCCAGCGGCGGTGAACCACCCCCGCAGTCATCGCACTGGTGCCACTGGCTCACGATCTCCGCGGACACGTCGGGGACCCAGCTCGTGGGCAGGTTGACGCTGAAGCCGTACCACCGCTCGGCGTTGAGGGGCTGCTCGTCGCGCTGGCTGATCTCGGCGCGCTTGCTGCCGGACTGGATGGGGTCGCCGCGGTTGAGCTGGAACCGCGCCGCGTAGGAGCCATCCCGCACGGGGCTGGTCACGGCGGCGGCGCCGTGGTCCGCCACCCACTGCTTGAGGAAGTTGGGGGGAGCCGCCACCGGCATGGTCCGGTCGGCGGCGACTTCCCAGTTCAGGGTCCTGAAGACACCCGCCGGATCGGCGTGCGCGGGCAGTGGCGAACTCCCCAGTGCTGCCACCAGTGCCGCGGTCAGCGCTGCGGCTCTCTTCCAGATCATTGTCATCGACTCCCTGGCGAACGAGGCCTTCGCCACTCGGACGAGGGCCATTCCTGGTCTCCGTGTGGCGACAGCGTCTCGGAGCGCGGGCCGACGGTCATGAGTAAGCGATGCTCATTCGGATTCCGACCCCCAAGGCGACCGCGACGAGGGCACCATCGATGTCGCGTCGATCCGCATCTGGCTTTGAGACCCAGTCGCGTAGGGGGCGAAGGGGTTGACGATAACGGGTTCAGGAATGGCTGTGCCTGCTCAGGCCGTTCCGAGTGCAACGGCCTGAGCAGGCGTGGGGTTTGCCCGGGCGGGCAGGCGTCAGCCGCTGATACGCAGCACGCCGCTCACCGGAGACGGTGAGCCGGTGGGCTGGTTGTCGTAGATCCGCGTGCCCTTGTCATCCCAGACGACCAGGTGGAACTGGTCGGCCGGGCCGGCACCGGTGTCCACAGCGGTGATCTCGTAGGTGACTTTTCCGGCCTCCTTGGCCTTTCCGGTTCCGCGCAGGATCGCGGTTCCGTCGGCCGCGGACAGCACGGTGAAGGACGTGCCGTGCAGGGTCAGGCCGGGCGCCGTGTAGGTCAGCTCACCCGTGGGTGCCTTCCCCTTGCGCGGGTAGCGGGCCGTGACGGTGAAGGACGCCTTGCCCTCTTCCTTGGCGCACTCGCTGTTCAGCATGCATGCCTTGGCGGGGGTCGCGATCGTACCGGCCCCAGTCACCGACGCGGTCCGGTCATAGACCAGCACCCGCACCTTCCCGCCGCCGACCGTGTCGGCCATGGCACGGCCCCCATGATCATCAGCGACCGTGACCGCCACCTCATACAGGCCCGGCTCGGTGAACACGTGCGGCAAACCCACAGTGCCCTTGCCGCCGTGCTCGGCCACCGCACCGGCGATCTGCCGCTCCCCGATGGTCCAGGTGGCGGTGTGGGAGTCACCCCTGCCCGTGTCGGTGAACGAGGCGGACAACACCACCGGCTCACCCACCTCCACCATCGCCGGCGGCGCCTTCAGCGCCACCTGCGGATCGGCGTTGGTCACCTGGACCACCACCTGCGCACTACTGGCACCGCCCTTGTCGTCGGTGACCGTCAGCACCACCGTGTAATCACCCGCCGAAGCGAAGACGTGCTCCAGCTTCAACTGGTCGGCGGTCGGCGTCAGCGGCTGCGGCCCCAACCCGTCCCCGTAGTCCACCGTGTAGGTCCAGGAACTGGAATCGGGGTCGGTGAACGAGCCCAGCCCAACCCAGCTGGCTCCCGCCTCAACGGTCTCCGTCGTTGACCGCACCGTCACCTGAGGGGCCTGGTTCGGCGTCTGCGCATCCTTGACCGTCACGGTGAAACTCGCCGTGCCCTCCAGGCCGCCGTCGTCCTTCACCTTGACGATCACCGTGTAGGAGCCAGCGCCTCCCCACTGGTGCTCCAGCGCGATCTGCTTGGCAGCGGCGGGCGTGACCGGCTGCGGGCCGGACCCGTCGCCGTAGTCCACCGTCGCGGTCCAGGAGGTGGAGTCGGGATCGGTGAAGGTCACCGTCCGCTGCAGCGTCTCACCCGTGCTCACCTCCGCATCCGGCCCCGCCGACAGCACCGGAGCGGTGTTCGGCCCCGCCTCCTCGATCACATACTCGACGTTCGCCCCACCGACGTCCTTGCCGTCGCTGACCATCACGGTCGCGCGTCCACGCGTCGGAGCGGTGAACGTCTTGGCCTTCGACGTGACAGTCCCGCCACCCGGCCGTTGGGCCACCGTGGCCTGCTCCGGACCAGCACCCAACACCACCTGCGCCGTGTGCGTGTCACCGGTATCGGCGTCGGTGAACTCCACCGTCAATGTGAACGGCTTGCCCACCACACCCCGCACCGGAGCAGACGGCACCTCCACCACCGGCACGGCGTTCGCCACCGCCCCGGTACCGGTCAACGGCAGCGTGTAAGCCGGCTCAGCACCATCCGCCGTGGTGAACGTCAGCGCACCACTGGCCGGACCCTCCTGCGTCGGAGCGAAACTCACCTCCACCGTGCAGGTCTGACCGACCGCCAGCTCCACCGGGCAGGCGTTCGTCTGCGCGAACGGCCCGCTGACCGCGATCGCCTTCAACGGGATCGGGTCGTTCAACCGGTTGGTCAGCTTCACCGCGTACGAATGGCTGACCGACCCCACCTTCACCGGCACGGGCCAGTTGACACCCGGGGTGTTGAACAACGGCCGCACCGTCGCAGACGCCGTCGCGGTGTTGTCACCCGGCTTCGGATCGGCCACCGCCATGCTGTAGCCGTGGGCCTGAACCTTCAGCTCCGTCCCATCGGCCGTATCCGCCGGGATCGTCGCCGTCACCTCAACCCTGGCGCTCCACCCCGGCTCCAAAACCTTGACCGTGTTACGGAACCCACCCTTGATCGGCGCGCAGATCCCCCGGAAGGTCTCACACGCGCTCACACCGGCGGCCTGCGGCACGAGTACATCCAGCCGGACATCGGTCGCGGTGTCAGGACCGGCGTTGGTCACCGTCGCCGTCCAGGTCACCTTCGACCCCGGCCCCGGCTCAGACGCCGACACCTCGGTCGTGACCTGGAGATCCGCCTGCGCGGTGGTCGGGCTCAGCAGGAACGAACGGGCCGACTCGGTGAAACCATCCCCGTCCGGCGAGCGGTCACGCACGGAACCCTGGATCAGGATCTGACCCGAGGAGTTGACGTCCCGCACGTACAACATGGCCATACACGGCTGGGTCGTCTTGGTTCTGTCGTCCGGGCACCACGGCCGAGAGAGCAGATCCTTCAGCGGGTACTTCGTGCCGTCCACCCACATCACCGGCGACCTGTGCGAGGGGTTGAGACGAAGCCCCGACTCGAACCCGACGATCAGTTCGTTGTCGTTGACCGCGGCCGCCTCACCGATACCCAGATCAGTCGGCTTGCCGCCCCTCCACGCATAGGCGCGCTTGACCGTCTTACCCTCATAGGCGCCGCACCGCAGAGTGCCGACCACCAGGCCGGCGCTGTTGACATCGGAGGCCCGGCCGGCCGTCTCAGCGCATCCTTCAACCGTGCCCGGCAGCTTGGTGAGCACACCGTCCGTGTAAAGCGCCGGACCCGTGTCCCGAGCGGTACCGTTGGCATTCCGGCCGATCGCGTAGCTACCCGAGACCACGCCCCAGGCGTTCAGACGCGCGCCCCCCCAGTTCTGAAAGTCCTCACCGTCGTAGCTGCGACCTGTGACATAGTCCGGAGGCGCCGCAACCGCGGTCCCCCGATCCCACATCACAAACCTGCCCGGACTCGTATAACCGAACGTCTTACCGTTGTCGTTCAGGGTCTCGGCCATGCCATGCACCGTGCTATTGCCCGGCTGCAGGTCGGTGACCGACCCGCCATTGCGGTAGACGACAGCGTGCTCGGCGTTGCTGCCGTTCACCGACGCCACGGCCCAGCCGGACACGTCACCGGCCTCGTTGATGCCTATAGCACCGGACTCGCACTTGACCGCGCCATCGGTGCAGGCCAGACCACCCAGCTCGGTGAACGTCCCGTCCTGCCAACGCACCGCGCGCTTCTTACCGTCCTCGCCGGTCACCGTGGCGGCGACCTGACCGCGGTCGTTCAACGACCACACCTCGGTCCTCGAGGCGTCCCCGCCAGGCAGGGTGCCGATCTCGGTCACCTTGTAGGTCCCGAACCGGGCCTTCACCGTGTGCGGGCCGTCCATCGTCAGCGTCAGCGGCCCCGCGCCCCGCTCCTCACCGTCGACCACCCATCCGATCGGGACACGCCCGGCGTCCGGGGTCGCGGTCACCTTCACCTTCGTCCCGGCCCGGTAGCTGTCCTGCGCCGGCGACGCCGACACCGAACCCCCTGACCCCGCCGAGAGCGTCAGCACGAACTCCCGCGTGTCCGGCTGCTTCACCTCGATCACATCGAACGCCGTACGCAGCCCCTTGGCGGTGTCGACCTTCACCGTGACCGAATACACACCGTCAGGCAACGACTCAGAGGTGACACCGTACACACCGTCATCGGCGGCGCCGTCACCACTGTTGCCGTCATCCTTCAACGGCAGTTCGACGCGCGCGTTGCCCTCACCAATCACGATCGCCTGCACCGGCACCCCGGTCACCGGCTGACCCCCATCGGTGACGGTACCCGTCACCGTGATGCGGCCATCCTCCGACGGCTGCTCCACCTTCGCGGTCACCTTCACCGGATTACCGGCCACCCAG
Organism: Microtetraspora niveoalba; assembly: GCF_001570405.1. Taxonomy (GTDB): domain Bacteria; phylum Actinomycetota; class Actinomycetes; order Streptosporangiales; family Streptosporangiaceae; genus Microtetraspora; species Microtetraspora niveoalba. The sequence goes on from NZ_BBYM01000016.1 coordinate 96,340, forward strand.
GCACCCAGATCGGCCGTAACCAGCTCCGTGGCCGTGTTGGTGATCTCCAGCTTCCACGCACCCGCCTGCGGCTTGGCCACGCTCAGCCCCTGAAACGGCTGCTTGGCCTCATCGCCGCCCGCCGCATACTGCGCGGCCGGCTTCCCCGATGGATCGCGCAGCACCAGCCCCACGGTCGACGGCAACGCCCCGGTCACACCGAACGCCGCGCCCTGCGGCACATCCAGCGGTACGCTCACCGTCTTACCCGGCTCGACCGCAGCAGACGGCGTGGCGAACAACGAACCACCGTCCACGCCATCGGCGTCGGCACCAGTGGCTGTGGCCTTCGCGGTCGCCAGAGCGTCGGCACCCGAGTTGCCGGCGACTTCCTTGGTCAGGCCGGGCAGACTCGGGCCAGCGGCCTTGCCCGGCACCGACGCGAGCCGAGGCTTGACATAGGCCTGGAAATCCGGCACCGAATCGGTCATCGACATGTGAACCGTTCCGGTCTTGGGGGTGTCGGGATAGAACTGCGCGCTCCAGAACGGAACAATCAGATCACCATCCCAGAACGAGGTGACGCCTTCCGCTATGTCCTTGTTCCACGGAATGGGTCCCATGCTGAAACAGGGCACGATCCTGCCCACACCCGCCAGATTAGCGGGCGACACACCCTTGAGGTTCATATAGTGCTCGTTGAACACACCCCGCACGAACGCCGTGGTGTTCTGCTCCGACGCCGGGGAGTACGGAACGGGAAGACCCCTGATCGCGGCCTGTTCCACCACCATCTCCGCACAGGGAGTCCCCCGATTCGGAGTCCCCAGCTGCAACATCCGGTTCACCACCGGCTTGTCATCCGGCGAGCTCGGCATGTCATCCTGAATGTACTGCCGAGTGATAAGACCACCCATCGAGTGGGCGATGACATCGACGTGCCACGCCCCCGTCCGCGTGCGCACGTTCTCGATATACTTCGCCATCTCGTTGGCGTTCTGCGTAAGCGTGTTGGTCAGCTTTAACGGATCCGTCAAGGTACCGGTGTTAAGGGTGCCGCCACCGGAACCGAACTGACCGTCACCCACAGCGAAAGACGCCATATTGGGGTGGAAGTCTCTGATAATCGCATGGGTGTATCCCCACGAAGACACCGCGTCGGTCTTATATCCGTGCACCAGAACCACGGGCTTCGGCTTGGTGAGGATGCTCGCCGACTCGGCGAAATCCTTCCTGGCCTCGCCGACGAAGAGCCGCGCCTTGACATACCGCGCCAGATTCGCCTCGCCCCTCTCCCAGGCGACCCCCGCGGTGTCCCAGTTCACCCGTACGTTGACGGTCTCGTTCGCAGCGAGCTCGACCTCGACCGGATCCACCTTGGGCAACGGCGTGTAGTCCACGGCCTCGCCCGGTTCCGGCGCCTGATACAGCTTGAGCCGCGCGGTGACGGGCACGTCGTCGGGATTGGTCACCGATACCATAATGCGCGCCGGGTTGCCATCGGTCACCGCCTCCGCCTCGGCCCACTCCCCGGACGGGTAACTCTTCGTCTCAAGCTTGACTGAATCGATGACGGGCCCGCTTGCCAGCTCGAGCAGGAAGCCGTGGTCCACGTCGGCTCCCTCAGGCCGGCCGACGCCGACGATCTGGTCGACATCGTTGATGCCGGTGGCCTTCTTCAGGGTCCAGCCCGAACCCGGCGGCAGCAGGCTGTTCAGATCGATTCCCACGCCATTTCGATACAGAGCGGCATGCTCGTAGTACATGCCGGAGTCGGTGTACATCACCCCGACGCCGATTCCGGACTCGTTGATCGCCTCCACCCTGCCGCCGTGAGGGGTGTCCTGTACGTGGAATCTTCCCTCCACATCCCAGATGATGGGGATATCACCGGCGTCCTCGTACGGATGCCCGTCCACCTGGCCTGCGACCACGCCCTTTTCATTGATGTCGTTGGCCCGGGTACTTACGGCGCCGGGGACCGCCAGGCGGTCTCTGTCGATGTCCAGGGGCTGACCGGGCCTGGTCCGGAAGGCTTGCATAGAGATGCGCGGACCAGGGTCCATGTCAGCCCAGCCGACAACCGAACCGGAATCGGCCAGCGCCGTGGGCTCCAGAACCTGCCCTTTGAACGATCCCAGCTTCAGTTCGGAACCGTCGGGATCGCGTATATAGCCACCGCCCGCGATTTGACCGCGATCGTTGATGGCTAATGCCCATTTACCCAAGGGAGTTATCTTGTCTTTTTTGACGAGCCAGGCTTTTTCCGTGTCCGAGCCGTTGGTGACAACCGCCACGCCGTTGTCGTTGATCTCCCAGGGCACGCTCGCGCCGATTTTGGGGTCGAGGCCGAGGAGCGCGTGAACGTCCGTGACCGACCCCTCGAAGAACAGCCTGGCCTGAGGACGTTCGCCCTGCTCGAGCCCGGCGACCCCGACCGCGAAGGTGACCTCGCCGTAGTTGTTGATGTCAGTGACTCTGCCACCCCTGCCCCCGAGGGAACCAAGATCGGTGATCTTCTTGACCTTTGGCCCGGCGGCCGCCACTTTCGTGGCCGGAGGCGATGTCGGGCCGGACGCGGCCAGCGCGGGTAAGGGCATGGCCAGAGAGGCCACGGTGGCGGCCAAGCCGACCACCCCGGCGGTCAGAGTGGTCGCGATCCGCCGAGCGGACACGCGACAGGTTGACGGGTTCAAATGTGTTTCTCCTCGACTACGAACGCGCCTTCCGGCGCGACAGTGAATCTCCGCGCAGGATTTGGTGTGCCGGAGCAACCGGTCCGCTCCCGCGGTTCGCCACCCATAAAGGCGGGATAAAGATCCGGTACGGATTCTTACCGAACCCCCCTGCAAATCGCATGAGCCGCCTTGCAGGACACTGGTAGTCGGACATCGTGTGAGCTGATCGCGGCGTCTCCATGCCGGGCGCACTACGACGTCGCGCGCAAAGCTGCTGCACCGTCGACTTCGTCGCGGCATCGGACGGGCCGCATAACCAGGTGAGAGCCCGGGCCCTCCCCCGGAGGCATGGACATCTTGACTGCCGGACGACAGACATCCGGCGGCAAGAAGTTCCGCGCGGCGATGAAGCCGTACTCGCCTGAGTTCAAGGCGGACGCCATCGCGTTGTAGCCGGCTGACCCGACACGGACGTACGTCGGCGCCCCGGGACCTGGGCATCAACAGCGAGACGCCGCGTCTTCGGGTGCGCCAGGCCCGCTCGGCTGAGACCCCCCGGTGAGTCACCGCCGGGGGTCGTCCGATAGGGGGTTCGGTACCGCTGGCCGCGCCGCCGATCCGGCGCACCCCAGCCGGGGCGGCGATCTTGTCTCGGTTCGCTCGCGTACGGCTCAGAAGAACGAGCGTTCCTTTGAAACGCACCACGATGTGGAGCTGATGGACACCTCGGGTCGGCGGCTAGAGCCAAGGCCCGGCTGCCGGAGCGCGTGGCGGGGATGACGCGGCTGGACACGCTGATCGCCGAGCAGCTCGGGGACCAGGAGACGAGGGCGAGGTGATCGTCGCGTACGCGGCCGGTTTCATGCCGACCACCAGCGGCCTCAATGAGCGCTTAAGGGCGGCCGTCCACACTGAGCAGCATTCGACGGCTCGCCATCCGGACGGGCCGCTGACGCGAGGAGATCCATATGTCCAATGACCGACCGACGGCCATGCACACGCGCGGGCTGTCCCTGAACCACAGCGAGCAGGTGCTCAAGGGCCTGTCCCTGAACCACAACGAGCAGGTGCTCAAGGGCCTGTCCCTGAACCACAACGAGCAGGTGCTCAAGGGCCTGTCCCTGAACCACAACGAGCAGGTGCTCAAGGGCCTGTCCCTGAACCACAACGAGTCCCTCATCGGCTGAACGAGTCACCGTGATCCGGCGAGGAGCTGATCCGAAGGGCGGCTGACCGCACCGAGCGGTCTCCGCCGGACGGGGAGCTCGCCCTGGACCGGGAAGACAGGTGGAACGAATGTCACTGCGCCGGTTAGTGCCGGACCTGCCTCGAGAGGCGTGGTGGATACTCGCCGGCGACGCGGTATCCGCTTTCGGCAGCGGCCTGACGCTGCCCTTCTTTCTGGTCTATCTGCACAACGTCCGGGGGATAGAACTCGGCCTTGCCGGGCCGATACTCTCGGCGGTCGCATTCGCGGGACTCGTCGGAAATCCACTGGGCGGCCTGCTCGCGGACCGTTTCGGTGCGCGGCAGGCCGCCGTCGCGGGCCTCGTGGTCGCGGCGGTCGGGACCATCGGGATGGCCGGTGTCCGGTCCGCCTGGCAGGGGCTGGTGGCGGCCATCGTGTACGGGCTCGGCGTCGCGGTCACGACGCCGTCGTTCCAGGCGCTCGTCGGGGTCTGTGTCCCCAGGGAGCGGCGGTCGCAGATGTTCGCGGTCCAGTACGCCATGATGAACGCCGGCTTCAGCGCCGGGGGCCTGCTGGCCGCGGTGCTGGTGACCTCGTCGCCCCGTAGCTTCGTCACGCTGTACCTTCTGGACGCGGGCACGTTTCTCGCCTTCGCCGTGTTGCTCGCCCGATCGTCCAGGGGCCGCGTCACAGGAGTCCGGTCCCCGGCTACCGCCCCCCGGGGCGGGTATCGCGAGCTCCTCTCCGACCGGCTGCTCATGCGGATCTGTGTGCTGGTGGTCGCAGTGTTCTCCTGCGGCTACGCGCAGTACTACAGTGCCTACCCGGTCTACGCGATGGAGGAGGGCCGGCTGGACGCCGCCGCGTTGCGGCTCACCTTCCTGGCCAACACCGTCACGGTCATCATCGTCCAGCTCCTCGTGCTGCGCCTGATCCGAGGCCGGCGCCGCACCCGGGGATTCGCCCTGTCCGCCGCACTCATGGCCGTCGCGTGGGTAACGGTGCTGTGGGCGGCGACCGCGGGAGGAGGAGCGGCCGGCATGGCTGGGTTCGCGGTCGCGATGGCCCTGTTCGCCGTCGGAGAGACGCTCATGGCTCCCACCGTGCCCGCCATCGTCAACGACCTGGCGCCCGACTCGGCGCGCGGCCGATACAACGGGGTCTACAGCCTGGCCACCACGCTCGGCTTCATCGCCGGACCCGCGGTCGCCGGCATCGCGATGTCCGCGAGCCTCGGAGCGGCTCTCTTCACCGCCATGGCCCTGGCGCTCGGGCTCGTCGCCGTACAGGCGCTGCGGCTCGAGCGGCACCTTCCACCCGCCGTGAACCTCGTCGCCTCGGCGGACGACCGCGCCGTCGGCGTGCGGCAGACGGAAGGCGCCGGCAATGGGTGAGGCCACGCCCGGAACCGGCAGCCGGACCGACGCGCTGCTCACGCTCTCCCAGACGCTGCGCGAGCAGGGCCGGTACCGGGAGTGCGACGGCACGCTGCGGCGCGCGCTGGACATCGCCGAGCGGGAGACCGGCCCCGATTCCCTCCTCGTCGCCCGCGTCTGCAACGACCTCGGCGTGCTGCATAAGTACACCGGCCGGTTCGGCGATTCGGAGCGGTTCTACCGGCGCGCTCAGGTGATCATCGAAGCGGACGTGGAGCGGGGCCATCCGTTTCTGGCCGACATCTACCACAACCTCGGCGGACTCAACCACGCACGCGGCACGTACGCGCAAGGCGAGCCCTTCGCCCGCCGTTCGGTGGAGATACGGCAACGAATCCATGGTCCCGACCATCCCAAGGTGGCCGCGGACAAGGCGGCGCTCGCCGCGATCCTGCAAGCGCTCGGCGACAGCGAGGCGGCGGAGCGGCTGCTGCTGGACGCTCTCGCGGTGTTCGAGAAGGTCCTCGGCCCCGAGGACTACGAGGTCGCCTCGTGTCTGAGCAACCTCGCCGCCATACGGTACGCGAAAGGCGACCTTGACGGCGCGGAGGCGGGATACGCCAGGGTGGTCGACCTCAGGGAGAAGATCCTCGGCGAGACCAACCCCGACCTGGCCGTGCCTCTGCACAACCTGGGGGTCACCGCCTCGAGACGGGGCCGGCCGGAGGCGGCTGCGGCGGCCTTCCACAGGGCGCTCGCCGTGCTCGGCGACGAGGTCGACGCCGAGCACCCCCTACGGCTCTCCTGCCTGCGCGAGCTGGGCGCCGTTCGCCGCGCGGCGAAGAGCGAGCACGACGGCGGGTGACCCGGCGCGGGGACGCGAGGCGAACGACGACTGCCACGCTGCTGGCGACTATGACGGGCTCAGCGTGCTCGGGCTGCGGTACCCAGACCTGGAGGTCGCTCATGCCGGGCCCGTACGGCTGGCCGGTGGCGAGCTCGCCCAGGACGCGCGCCCTGGCCGCTCGTGAGACTCTCGACCACCAGGCGCGAGGCGAGGTGTGATTCATGTACCGCTGTGACCTCGGCCCAGGCGTCGGCGTATGACACAGAGGGGACGCCGGTCGACGGGCGCCGATCGGGCACGGTCGACCGGCGTCCCGCGGTCCGGACGTGTGGCTACGCGACCGGGGAGCTCTCCCGGCCGAGACGGATCCGGGTGAGCTCGTCGAGCACGGCAGGGGCGACCTGCGCGGCGAGCCGCGGATGGTTGCCGAGCAGCTGCTCCGGCCGGCAGGCCAGCAGCTTGACCATGTCGCCCACCTCCGGCATCGGATGGCTGTCGGGCGAGGCCTCCCAGAAACCGAAGTGGCGAAGGATCGCGTCCTGTCCCGCGACCGTGCCGGCCAGCACCCAGATCAGGCTCCGCCCCAGCCGCTGCGCCAGGACGTTGCTGGCCACGACGAGGAGCTGGCCGATGTTCTGACGGCGGTGGTGCGGGTGGACGACCCAGCGGGCGCCCTCCAGGACATCCGTCCGGCGAAGCCGCTCCTTGCTCAGCAGGCGCGTCGCGCCCGGCTCGTCGAGCGCCATCACCTTGCTCGGAGCGAGCAGCTCGGCCGGGGCGAGCCGGGCCGAAGCGATCAGCTCTCCCGTGGAACGCAGCCGTGCCAGGACATGGTAGGCGTGCCGGTCGTGCTCGTCGGCGTCGTCGAACTCCCCGTCCTCCATCCGGAAGTGCGGAAAGCGGCCGTTCTCGTAGATCACCTCACCGCGGAATGATCTGATCTCGCGCTGCCAGGGCTCGCTTCCGAACGATGAGCTGTATGAGGACGGTGGCTGGATCTCGAGATGTACCGCCGCCGGAAGGCGTACGTCCGTTGTGTCGTTACGCATGGTGTTTCTCCGGGTGGCCGTGAAGGCGAATGGTGTGACGGTCCGTCTGCGTGTGCCGTACGCCTGCGGACCGATGACATGCGGGGCTGAGCGGTCGGGCTCAGCCGGGGTGAACCGCCTGACTGGTTAGGCCTGACGACGTTTTGTCGCGATGGCCACGTATACGGGTATGGCCATCAGGAACTGTCCGCGCGTGTCGGCCAGTTCAAGGGAGTCGAACCAGGCGGCCCGATCGGCCTCCGCGACCAGGTCGGCCTGCCGCCGGTCGAGGACGGGGATGACGGACTCGGCATCCGCCAGGCTGGTGGACACCGCGTGAACCGAGCGCACCGCCGGATTGATGAGGCCCGCTCGTACGAGCCGGCGGCGCAGCGTGCGGCCGATGGTCGGCTGGCGCACCTTGAGCTGGAAGGCGTCCAGGACCCGCGCTGTCATGGCCTCGTCGACTCCGTCGACGACCAGCGCGCCCCAGTCGACGTCGAGGAGGCAGGCGCGCCCTCCGGGAGCCACCGCGCGTGTCAGTGAGCCGACCGCCGCCTCGGGATCGGGGACATGCTGCAGGACCCGCTCGCACCACACCACGTCGAAGTCGCCGCTGTAGCCCAAGGAGGCCACGTCCGCTACCTCGTACTTCACTACCGCGTCCTCCGGCGCCGCCGTGTGCCTGTCCTGGGCCGCGGCCACCATGGCGGGATTGAGGTCGATGGCGGTGACCGATCCGTCCGGCCCTGCCATGGAGGCGAAGGCCCGCGACATCTCACCGAGCCCGCATCCCACGTCCAGGACGCTGCTGCCGGCCGCCACGGACAGCACCTCCACGGCCATGGCGCGGACCGCCCGTATCACCGTGTGCTTGGCAACCTCCGCGAGATACGTCTCCGCCGCCGTCTGTTGCGCCGACGTCGAACTTCCCTGAAACACCTTGCCGCCCACGGCACTACTCACCGCCCATCCCGTGGTCTTCCGAATTCATTCGGAAATTCATGTGTCCTCCTGACCGAACTGTCCTGGGTCCACAGCCGCCCTGAATTTTCCGCCGTCGACCTGTCGGGTGAATCCGTTGGACATGCGGAATTGGGCGACTCACCCCTAGCGTGTCCGATTCCCCATGAAAGATACTTGTGGCAGTATGCGGTGACCTTTGAATGGCTCGCCTGCCGGCTCGGCCGGTGGGCACAACCTGGCTCAAGTGGTTCTCAAGGCCGCTCGGACCGTGGCCCGGGCGTAGGGGACGGAAGGGTGAGCCGGACGCCCATTCAGCGGCCGCAAGTCTCCACAATCGCCTTCGAGTTCGCCACAAGAGGCGCCCGAATACTGATATTCGACCATGTCGATCTACATACTGAGGGCTGCGTAGCCTCGAAGGGGCCGCACAAGTCGATGGCGAACGACGCCGTCACGCCGATTCCCCGTACGGGCCTCCCGGGGCCCGTCATGCGCGCCAACAGATTCGGCCACGCAGTCTGCACAATTCCGCCTTCCAGGCATCCGTGAGCGTTTTCCAACCTGAAGTGGCAGGTCACAAGCCCCTTGCAGATCAGTCGACCAAGAGCAACACCACTCCAGGTAATGTAGGCCCAAGGCAGGGTAGTTAGCGTTTTGGCGGCTTTGGCAAGGGAACCGGCGAGTGCATAGCGGCGGTGTGAACCGCGCCGAGTTTCGTGGAGGCCGGGTTAGCTGGCTGGGGTGAGGATAGCCGGGCCGGTTTGTGTTTGGTAGTGGGTCTCGAATTCGGCTGGTGGGAGGTCGTTGCAGGCGCTGTGGAGGCGCCGGTTGTTGTACCAGTCGACCCATTCCATAGTGGCGATCTCCAGCTCGTCCAGGCCGTTCCACGGGCCGCGGCGGTGGATCAGCTCGGTCTTGCACAACCCGATGGTGCTTTCGGCCAGGGCGTTGTCGTAGCTGTCCCCGCGTGAGCCGACCGAGCAGACCGCCCCGGCACCCGCGAGGCGCTCGGTGTAGCGAATCGACAGATAGTGGCAGCCGCGGTCGGAGTGATGCACCAGACCATCCAGTCGCCGGCCGTCACCGCGTCGCCGGATGGCCATCTCCAGCGCGTCCAGTGCCAGGTCGGTGCGCAGGTGATCGGTCAGCCGCCACCCGACGATCATCCGCAAGAACGCGTCGATCACCAGCGCCGCGTAGACGAACCCCGACGCGGTGGGGATGTAGGTCAGGTCGGCGACCCACAGCCGGTTCGGGCGGGGGCGGTGAAGTCGCGTTTGACCAGGTCGGCGGGCCGGCCGGTGAGCGCTTCGGCGATCGTGGTCCGCGTCTTGTGGTCCCCGCGGGCCGCACCGGCCAGCCCCAGGCGCTTCATCAGCCGGGCCACCGTGCACCGCGCCACCCGGATGCCGCGCCGGTTGAGTTCCTTCCACATCTTGCGCACGCCATACACCTCGAAGTTGTCGTTCCACACCGTGGTGATCTCGGCCATGAGCTGCTGGTCCCGCACCTGGCGGGCAGACGGTGGGCGGGACTTGGCCGCGTAGTACGTCGATGTGGCCACCTGCAACACCTGGCAGATCGGCTCGACGCCGAAAGCGTCGCGGTGGACGTCGATGAAGGCGACTACCTGGGCGGCCGTGGGTCGAGTTCCGCCGCGAAAAAAGCGGCCGCGGCCTTCAGAATCTCGTTGGCGCGGCGCAGCTCGCGCACCTCGCGCTCCAGTTCGGCGATCCGCTGGGCGTCGGTGGTCGAGGTGCCCGGCCGCTGTCCCTCGTCGATCTCGGCCTGGCGCACCCACCCCCGCAGTGCCTCACGGTGAACGCCGAGCTGGTCGGCCACCCGGGCGATCGCGCCGGGAGCGCCGCCGGTCTGCCGACGGACCTCAAACACCATGCGCACCGCGCGCTCGCGAAGCTCTTGGGGGTACTTCCCCGGGGCTGGCATCGTTTCGTCGTTCTCCCTTCCGCCAGCAGATGATGCTGGCTTCAGGGCCTCCACGAAAGTCGGAGTGGTTCAGACCGCCCGCAGCGCGGCGACCAGGCCGGCGTGCGCGTCGGAGATGACCAGTTGGACACCGCCCAGGCCGCGGGCTTTCAGTGAGCGCAGGAACTCGGTCCAGAACGCGCCGTCTTCGCTGTCGCCGACAGAGAAGCCGAGGATCTCCCGGTGGCCGTCAGCCGAGACGCCGGTGGCGATGACGACGGCTTGGGAGACGACCCGGTGGTTCACGCGGGCTTTGCAGTAGGTGGCGTCCAGGAACACGTATGGGAAGGTCGTGTGCGATAGCGGCCGGTCGCGGAAGGCGGCGACCTCATTGTCGAGGTCGGCGCAGATGCGGGAGACCTCGCTTTTAGAGATCCCGCTGTCGGCGCCGAGGGCTTTGACCAGGTCATCGAGGCTTCTGGTGGACACTCCTTGGAGGTAGGCCTCCATCACCACCGCGAATAGTGCTTGGTCGATGCGGCGGCGGCGTTCCAGCAGGGAGGGGAAGAACGACCCGGACCGCAGTTTGGGGATCTTCAGTTCCAGGTCTCCGGCTGCGGAGGTGAGCAGCCGGTCGCGATAGCCGTTGCGGCGCGTGGTGCGCTGTTCGGTGCGCTCATGGGGTGCGGCGCCGATCACCGCGGTCGCCTCCGCTTCGATCAGCGCCTGGAGCATGGCTTGGAGCGCTTGCCGGATGACGTCGTCGGCGTCGGCGGCTTTCAAAGACTCCAGCAACTCGAGCAGGGCAGACTGGTCCAGAGCCATCGTGTGATGTCCTCCGCGAGAACCTTGGCGGGAACTCGCTGACCGTCACACGATGGCTCGCCCCATGTCCGGGACTTGCTTTGTCAGCTTGGAGTTACACCACCCGAGGGGACGTCAACTTTGCGGCAGCAAATCGGGGTTGGCCCGGCCGTATATCTGCCGCTTGAGCATCTTGATGCGGTTGACATGACCTTCGACCTTCCCGGAGCTGTGGGCCAGGGTCAGGCCGGCTTTGGCGGCGTCGAAGTCGCGGCGCAGCCCGGTCACGAAGCAGTGCAGTTCCGGCAGGTCGTCGGCCTCAACGGCGTTCATCCACTGCTCCAGGCCGTCACCACCGAGCCGGAGCATCATGTGGGCCAAGGCGCGGACGTGATCGCGGAGCGCGGCCAGGGCCGGGCATGTCGTGGTCAAGGCCTGCAGGTGCTGTAGTTCGTCAGTGTCGAGGCTGTCGGGGTTACGGAGGAACCAGCCGGTCGCCTGGCGGACGGTGGGCGGTGCTGGCGGTAGGGCGATGGTGGTCTGCGTCCTCCAGGGGCGGAGGTACTCGCGCACTGCGTTGCCTTTGCCGCGGTAGCCCATGGCTTTGATCTCCTGGTAGAGCTGCTCGGCGTTGGTGCAGCCCTGCTCCCAGCGTTGTTGCAGGTAGCAGGCGAACTCCTCGATCGCCCTGGGGCGTTTTCCGGTGCCGGTGTTCGCGAGCAGCTCCTCCGGGCTGGTCACGTGGGCGAAGCGTCGGACGGTGTTGCGGGCCAGGTCGAGCTCGCGGCCGCCGTCGCTGCCGGAGCCCGGCACGGCGCCCACGTCACCCGCGCTGTCGCCCCCGCCACCGACCATCCCCTCCTGGCCGACCTGCGCCTGCTCGGCCTCACCGCAGTGGACGCCATCTGCTACTACCAGGCGCCCACCAGCAGCGCACGCCAGTAGCCCACCGCCCGACTGCACCCGTACGCCTTCACCTGGCGGCCCCGACCGGCCCGCAGGTCCCTTCGCACCCCATGACGCAAGTCACCAGCTCGACGAAAGGATCCCCCGTGAAGCGCCCGCTCATCATCGACACCCACGCCAGCTCCTGCTACTTCCGCACCTCCGTCGAGGGCGACGAGCGTAAGGCCCTCGTGCAGATCACCGAACGGTGCAACCTGCACTGCGCCCACTGCTTCGTCTCCTCCGGCGACTGGGGCGACCACATGCGCCTGGAGGACCTCACCGAGAAGGTCTTCCCCCGCCTGCGGCGCGCCCCACCATCACGCGGGACCTGTACCAGCACGTGCGCCGTGCCGTGCAGGACGAAGCAGCTGAGAGAGTCGTGGCCCTCCTCCCCGAACGAAGGAACTCCACTGGGACAAGACCGTGACGCGCTGTTCCCCATTTGTTCCCCATCGGCCCCTCGGGGAGATCATTTCGGCGGGAAGCCGTGATCGTCTCTCACGGCTTCCCCGCGCGTTTTGCTTGGTAGCGGAGGCGGACGGGAATCGAACCCGCCAGGCCGAGATCCTCGGCCTCGACGATTTTGAAGATCGCGGGGGCCACCAGGCGCCCGGACGCCTCCAGGGGAGAACGTACCGGCGGGCGGGTAACGGCCGTCACGAAGCGCGCCCATGAACGCGTCCGCTTCCGTCCAGTTCGACACCCGGCCTCCTGCCACGATGCCGGGGCGAGCGGCTTGGCTCGGCGTTCCGTGGACGGTCCCGGGCGTTCCGGCGGAACGTGACGATGCCCTGCTCATCCCCTATGCGTAGTGCCGCCACATTCTCAGCGGCGGCCCCTCATCGTTACGGTCGCCACGCCATCAAGGCGCCGGAAACCCCTTGTCGGTCGCGGGCATGGCCGTACCCCCGGCCGGGTTGAGATCGTGACCGTGCTCCCGCCCCGCCCGGACCGTGCTGGACAGCCGTTCCGGGAGGGGGCGGAGAGCGCCTCCCCGTCATTTCCCCAGGCAAGAGAAAGGGACCACCGGCCTTGCGTACACGTCTCAGGACCGCACTCTCCGCGACCAGTCTCGGCGTCGGCGTCTGTCTCCTCGCCTTCCAGGGCACCGCCACGGCGTCCGCGTCGGCGATGCCCACAGGCAACGCCCCGTCCTGCGTCGCCGTCTGGCAGCAGACGGGCACCATCACCAAGACCGGCTACGCCCGCAACGACTGCGGCTACTCGATGAACCTGAAGATCGTCTGGTCGCACGGCGTGGACGGGAGCTGCCAGACCGCGCGGCCCGGCGACACCGTCAAGAGCAAGGTGCCGCGCGGTCCCAGGAACTTCGACGGCGCCAACCTCTGCTGACCGCACCGTCCCGTGTGTCCGGACGCGGCCGCACCGTCGCCGACCCCGCTGCCCGGCTCGGGACCGTCCGAACTCACCGACCGGGTACGGAGGCCGGCTCGGCCGCGGCGAGGCGTTCCCGCTGCGGCACCACCGTGTATTCGGGGTCGGCGGCGGAGGCGCGCCCCGCCTCCAGGACCCCGAACCGGGTGCACAGCGCCCCGGCGGTGAGGGCGAGACCGGACGCCGCGGTGGCGGCGCGGCCGCGCCCGGCGAGCAGCGCGAGCAGGCCGCCGGCGGCGGTCAACGCGCGGGCCGCGCCCAGCAGGCGTCCCGCCCTGCCCCGCCGGTACGGCTCGCCGACGAGGCCGAGCCGCCGTTCCAGGATCGTGGCGGCGGCGGTCTCGACGGCGGCCCCGAGCACCGCGACGGCGCGGGCGGGACCGGCCTCGGCGCGGGGCGTGGCGAGCATCGCGGCCGCTCCGGCGCTCGCCAGCGCGCTCCCGGCGAACAGGAACGGCAGCTCCCGGTAGCCCGCGTGCCAGGCCGGCACGGCGGTGTCGGCGACCAGCACGGCCGTGTACGTCGCGGTCAGCGGGCCGGTCACCGCGGTCGCCAGCGCGGCGGCGTCGCCGACGGCGGGCAGGATCCCGGTCACGTCGGACGCGGCGGCCGCCGCCGACAGGCCGCCCTGGGCGGCGAGGATCCAGGACCCGACGCTCATCGGGGACGAGGGTTTGAACACGCGGAGCATGTTCAGGAACCGGGCGGGCCGGCCCAGCTCGGCGATCAGGAACACGGACCCGGCGGCCGCGCCGGCCGCGGCGGTGATCCGGGCGGTGCGGGCCAGGCGCGGCCGTCCGGTGGCCGTGGCGAGGACGGCGGTGAGCGAGGAGGCCCCGGACAGCCCGCCCAGGTACAGGTAGGCCGGCATGTGCGGCACGTGCCAGATCGGCTGTTTGATCACCGGCCGCCCGTAGTACGACCGGAAGTCCGCCTCTGGGGTCGTCTCGGGTGTGGCCCGCTCGCGCGTGCTTCTGGTCATCGGCGCCTCTCTCGCGACCGCGTCATAGGAACCGGAACCCCCCGGGAACCAGGACGACCCCGAAGGCCGGGGCAACCTCGGAAACCAGGGTGGCCCTGGAAGCCAGGGCGCCCCCGAGGACCGGGGCGACCGGGGGAAGCCGGGAACGCGCGGGAACCGGGGGAACCGGGGGAACCGGGGGAAGCCGGGAACGCGGGGAAACGCCCCCGCACGGTCCGGCTCACCGCAGCCTCCAGGGGCGCGCGGCTCCGCCGGGGCGGCCGGACGCCGCGAGGAACGACAGGGCCACGGCGCCCGCCATCGTGAGCGCGGCCGCCCCGGCCCACCGCCACATCGCGGGCAGGTCGCGCGTCGGCACCACGGGGTCGGGCGGCAGGCCGTACACCTCGGGCTCGTCGAGGAGCAGGAAGAACGCGCCCATGCCGCCCACGCCGTCGTCGGGGCTCTCGCCGTACAGGCGGGCCTCGGTACGGCCGGCGGCGTGCAGGGTGGCCACGCGGGCGGCCGCCCGCTCACGCAGCTCGTCGAGCGGGCCGAACTGGATCGAGTCGGTCGGGCACGCCTTGGCGCAGGCGGGTTCGAGGCCACCGCGCAGCCGGTCGTAGCACATGGTGCACTTCCAGGCCCGGCCGTCGCCCTCCCTGCGGTCGATCACGCCGAACGGGCAGGCGGGCACGCAGTATCCGCAGCCGTTGCAGATGTCGGCCTGCACGACCACGGTGTCGAACTCGGTGCGGAACAGCGCGCCGGTCGGGCAGACGTCGAGGCAGCCGGCGTGCGTGCAGTGCTTGCACACGTCCGACGACATCAGCCAGCGTCCGTCCGGGCCGATCCCGAACGGGTCGCCGGTCTCGGCGCCCCGTTCCCCGGCTCCGCCGTCGGGCGTCCAGACCGGCTGCTGCTCGATGAAGGCGACGTGCCGCCAGGTGCTCGCCCCGAGCGCGCCGGTGTTGTCGTAGGAGGTCGCCTGGAACACGAACCCGTCGTCGGGGACGCGGTTCCACTCCTTGCAGGCCACCTCGCACGCCTTGCAGCCGATGCAGATGCTCGTGTCGGTGAAGAAGCCCATCCGCTCAGCCATGCCGGTACTCCTCGATCAGGCGGAGCAGGTCCGCTCCCCTCGGCCGGCGGCCGGGCCGCACGTCGCAGGTGGTCGCCTTGCTCTCCTGGATGAAGACGTTCGGGTCGAGCACGATCGGCATGAGGTCGTTGGCGATGTCGCCGGTGACCAGGCCGCCGCTCCCCCAGCCCCAGTGGTACGGCAGGCCGATCTGGTGGACGGTCCGCCCCTGGATGCGCAGCGGCCGCACGCGTTCGGTGACCAGCACCCGGGCCTCGATCGCGGTCCTGCTGGTCACGATCGTGGCCCAGGCGCCGTTCGCCAGGCCCAGCTCGGCGGCGAGCGACGGCGACATCTCGCAGAACAGCTCCGGCTGCAGCTCGGCCAGATAGGCCAGGGGCCGGCTCATGCCGCCCGCCGTGTGGTGCTCGGTCAGCCGGTACGTCGTGAGCACGTACGGGAAGCGGGGCGAGAGCTCGGGGTTGTACGGCGACTCGGGGCGCGGGTAGGTGTGCGCGCACGGGTTGGACTGGACGCCGTACAGGCTGTTGCGCACCGGCGACTCGTAGGGCTCGTAGTGCGCGGGCAGCGGCCCGTCGGCCAGGCCGGCCGGGGCGAAGAGCCAGCCCTTCCCGTCCGCCTGCATGATGAACGGGTCGGTCCCGGACAGCGCGTCCTCGGCCAGGGCTCCCGCGGGCGGCCGGTAGCCGGGGGGCTTGCCCTTCTCGAAGTCGGGCACGTCCGGCCCGGTCCACTCGCCCCGCTCGCCGTCCCAGACGATGTACGCCTTGCGCTCGCTCCAGGGGCGGCCCTCGGGGTCGGCGGAGGCGCGGTTGTAGAGGATGCGCCGGTTGGCCGGCCAGGCCCAGCCCCATTCGAGGGCCTCGGGGTTCTGCTCGCGTCCGGGCCTGCGCCTGGCCGCCTGGTTGACCTCGTCGGCGTAGACACCGCAGTAGATCCAGCAGCCGCAGCGGGTGGAGCCGTCCGGCCGCAGCTCGGTGTACGCGCTGAGGGCCCGGCCGTCGGGCCCGATCCCGCCGATCTCCCGCAACACGGCGGCGGCCGACGGGTCGCGGTGCTCGCCCTCCTCGGGATAGTCCCAGGTGAGCTCGCGCAGCGGCCGGTCGACCTCGCCGGAGGACGCGCGCTGCCTGAGCAGCCGGCCGAGGTGGTAGTAGAACCACAGGTCGCTTCGGCAGTCGCCGGGCGGGTCGAGGGCCTTCTCCCGCCACTGGAGCAGCCGCTGGGTGTTGGTGAAGGTGCCCTCCTTCTCCACATGGCTGGCGGCGGGCAGGAAGAACACCTCGGTGCCGATGTCCTCGGTGCGCATCTCCCCGGTCTCCAGCTCGGGGCCGTCCTTCCAGAAGGTCGCCGTCTCCACCAGGGTCAGGTCGCGTACGACGAGCCAGTCGAGGTTGGCCAGGCCGAACCGCTGCGCGCGCCCGCCCGAGGAGCCGACGGCGGGGTTCTCCCCCACCACGAAGTAGCCCTTGACCGTGCCGTCGATCATGCCCATGACGGTCGTGTAGTGGCCGTGGTCGCCGGTGAGGCGCGGTAGGTTGTCGAAGCGGAAGTCGTTCGCCTCGGTCGCCGCGTCGCCCCACCACGCCTTGAGCAGGCTCACCATGTAGGCGCGCTTCCTGCCCCAGAACCCGGTGTCCCCTCCCGCCCGCGTCAGGTAGTCGTCCAGGTTCTCGTCGATGTGCGCGTACGGCATCGGCAGGTATCCCGGCAGGATGTTGAACAGCGTCGGGATGTCGGTCGAGCCCTGGATGCTCGCGTGGCCGCGCAGGGCGAGGATGCCGCCGCCCGGCCGCCCGATGTTCCCGAGCAGGAGCTGCAGGATGGACGCCGTCCTGATGTACTGCACGCCCACGGTGTGCTGGGTCCAGCCGACCGAGTACACCCAGGCGGTGGTGCGCTCCCTGCCGGAGTTCGCCGTGATCGCGTCGGCCAGCTCGGCGAAGTCGGCCCGGGACACGCCGCACAGCTCCTCGACCGTCTCGGGCGTGTAGCGGGCGAAGTGCCGTTTGAGGATCTGGTACACGCAGCGCGGATGGTTCAGGGTCGGGTCCGTCTTCGGCCGCGGGTGCGCGGCCGCGCCGCCGGCGCCGTACTGGTCGGGGCCGGCGGCGCGGGCGTGCGGCCGGCCTCCTTCGAGCTGCTCGGCGCGCAGCCCGGCCGCGGGCTCCTCCCCCGCCCCCTCGTACGACCAGGTCGACGGGTCGTACGCGCGGGTCTCGTGGTCGAAGCCGGAGAACAGGCCGTCGAGGTCCTCGGTGTCGCGGTAGTCCTCGGACACGATCATCGGCGCGTTCGTGTAGGCCAGCACGTACTCGCGGAAGTCCAGCCCGTTCGACAGGACGTGGTTGATCAGCGCGCCGAGCAGCACGATGTCGCTGCCCGCGCGGATGTTCAGGTACCGGTCGGCGAGCGCGCTGGTCCGTGTGTAGCGCGGGTCCACGTGGAACACCTTCGCCCCCCGGGCCTTGGCCTCGACCACCCACTGGAAGCCCACGGGGTGGCATTCGGCCATGTTGGAGCCCTGGATGACGATGCAGTCGGCGCGCTCCAGGTCCTGCTGGAACGTGGTGGCGCCGCCGCGCCCGAAGCTGGCCCCCAGACCGGGGACGGTGGAGGAGTGTCAAATACGGGCCTGGTTCTCCACCTGGACGGCGCCGAGGGCGGTGTACAGCTTCTTCATCAGGTAGTTCTCTTCGTTGTCGAGCGTCGCCCCGCCCAGGCCGGCGATGCCCAGGGTGCGGCGCACGACCTTGCCCTCGTACTCCTGCTGCCAGGTGTCCCGCCGAGTCCGCGCGACCCGGTCGGCGATCATGTCCATCGCGGTGCCGAGATCGAGCGGCTCCCACTCGGTGCCGTACGGTCGGCGGTAGAGCACGGTCGTCTGACGGCCGGCGTGGGTGACGAGCTGCTTGCTGGCCGAGCCCTTCGGGCACAGCCGGCCCCGCGAGATCGGCGAGTCGGGGTCGCCCTCGATCTGGGTGACCGCGCCGTCCTTGACGTAGACGAGCTGGCCGCAGCCGACCGCGCAGTAGGGGCAGACCGACCGGGCGACGCTGTCCGCCTCCTCGACCCGGGGCCGCAGCGCGTCGGTGCGCGCCGACCGCGCGGCCGCGCCCCTGCCGTCCTGTCCCCGGAGCTGCCGGATCACCGGCCACCGGGCGAGCCATCCCCCACCTGCCATGACGCGTGTCTTGCCCGGCTACGTCCGGGTCTAACCGCGCTCCGCGGCGCGGCGGCCGACCGTGCCCGAACCGTGCCTCGTCGCGTCCGGCGGCCGGGCCGGACGCGAGGAGTGTCGTCCCCGGATCCGGCCGGGACCCCGGCTTACGCTGGGGCGATGGACTCCGGTTTCGGCTACTTCGCCACACACGACGCCGTCGATCCCGCCACGCTCGCCCGGTTGGTCGAGGAGCGGGGCCACATCTCGCTGATGTTCAGCGAGCACACCCACATCCCGGTGAGCGGCGCGGCGCCGCTCGGCCCGGACGGCGAGCCGCTGCCCCGCAAGTACTGGCACACCTACGATCCGCTGGTGGCCTGCATGGCCGCCGGAGGGGCCACGACCCGGCTGCGGGTGGGCACCGCCGTCTGCCTCATCCCGCAACACGAGCCGATCGCGCTCGCCAAGGCCGTGGCCAGCGTCGACGTCCTGACGGGCGGCCGGTTCGAGCTGGGGGTGGGCGCAGGCTGGAACGAGCCGGAGATCCGCGACCACGGCGTCGACCCGGCCCGCCGCTTCGCCGTGATGAAGGAGCGCGTCGAGGCGATGCGGCGGATCTGGACGCAGGCCGACGCCGAGTACCACGGCGAGTTCGTGTCGTTCGGCCCGATGTGGTCGTGGCCGAAGCCGGCCCAGCGGCCGCACCCGCCGATCCTCGTCGGCGGGACCGGGCCGCGCGTCTTCGACCGGGTCCTCGCGTACGGCGACGCCTGGCTGCCGAACTACGGCCCCGGCGTCCTGGAGCGGGTGCCCGAGCTGCTCGCCCGCGCCGACGACGCGGGCCGGCTGGTCCAGGTCGTGATGTTGTCGGCGCCCGCGGACCCCGCCGTGCTGGAGCAGTGCGAGAAGGCCGGGGTGTCGCGGGTGATGGCGTGGCTGCCGTCCGCCGGGCTCGGCCGGATCGAGCGCGAGATGGACGCGTTCGAGGCGGCGCTCGCCGACATGCGGGGAGAGTGACGAGGCCGGCTACGCCGCGATCTCGTCCAGCTCGGCCAGCGCCGCCGCCTCGGGCCGCCATGCCCCGGCGGCGGCGTTGGCCCTCACCTGCTCGGGCCGGGTGGCTCCGGCGATCACCGAGGCCACCGCGGGCCGGGCGAGGAGGCCGCCGATGGCGACGTCGAGCAGGCCCACGCCCTGCCGCTCCGCGAACGCCGCGAGCCGTTCCACGGTGTCGAAGCGGGCGTCGGTGAGGTAGTCGGGCCGGGCGGCGAGCCGGGTGCCCTCCGGGGGCGTCGCGCCGCGCCGGTACTTGCCGGTCAGCAGGCCGTTCGCCAGGGGGAAGTAGGGCAGCACACCGACGCCGAAGCGCCCCGCGGCGGGCAGCAGCTCCCGCTCCGCCCGCCGGTCGAGCAGGCTGTACTCGTTCTGCGCCGAGACGAAGCGCTCGTGCCCGGCGGCGCGGGCGATGTGGTCGGCGTCGGCGACCTGCCAGGCGGCGAAATTGGACGAGCCTATGTAGCGCACCTTGCCCTCGCGCACCAGCTCGGTGAGCGCGGCGAGCGTCTCCTCCACGGGGGTCGCCGGGTCGGGGAAGTGGAGCTGGTAGAGGTCGATCCAGTCGGTGCCCAGCCGGCGCAGCGACCGCTCGACCGCCTTGCGGATGTAGCGGCGGGAGGCGCGGGCGCCCCAGTCGGGGCCGTTCGCGCCGCCGGTGTCTCCGCCGAACTTGGTGGCCAGAACCACCTCGTCGCGGCGGCCGCGCAGCACCTCGCCGAGGAACGCCTCGGACTCGCCGTAGATGTCGGCGGTGTCGATGAGGGTGACCCCCGCGTCGAAGGCGGCGTCCACCACGGCGCGGGTCGCCTCGATGTCGATCCGCCGGCCGAAGTTGTTCGCCCCGAGGCCGACCGCCGAGACGACCAGACCGGAGTCGCCCAGGCGGCGGTAGGACATGTCTGTCACGAGAACGCTCCTCGTTGTCGTCTGCCGCGTACGCCGATCACCGCGTGCGGCCCGGCCCGCTCCCGGCGCCTACTCACCGGCCCCTTGCGGCGGACGCCGTCCGCGGAGGAGTTCCACGACCGCCCCGATGTCGGCGTCGGCCCAGCCGAGCTCGGCCGCCTCCTCGTAGCGCCGTTCGACCAGCCGGGCGATCGGCAGGTCGAGCCCGGCCTCCCTGGCGACGTCCCCGGCGAGCCGTACGTCCTTGGCGCCGAGCCTGGTCGTGAACCAGCCGCGATGATCACCGCTGAGGATATCGTCGATCCGGTTGTGGGCCGCGGGCGGGACGGTCGGCCAGCCGAGGAGGAAGTCACGCAGCAGCATGTCGTCCACCCCGGCGGCGAGGCCGGTGGCGGCCACCTCGCCGAGCACGGCGACGCTCGACATGAGCAGGTAGTTGTTCAGCAGCTTGAAGACGACCGCGTGGCCCGGGTCGCCCCCGCAGTAGCGGTAGGCCGCGAACGCCTCCGCCCACACCGGCCGCAGATCGTCGACCAGCGACCGGTCGCCGCCGACCAGCGTGAACGCCTGCCCGTCGACGACGGCGGCCGGCCCGCCGATGATCGGCGCGGCCACGAACCTGCCTCCCGGCGCGCTCTCGCGCAGCGCGCGGGACGTGCCCGGGGAGACGGTGCTCGTGTCGGCGAAGATCGGGCCCTCGACCCCGGCGAGCCGGGCCATGACCTCGCGCACCGCCTCGTCGCCGGCGAGCGAGAGCAGCACCGCGTCGGCGTCGCGCGCCGCCTCCGCCGGATCCGCCGCCTCGGCCGCGCCGAGCGCGGTCACCTCGCCGGCCCGGCCCGCCGTACGGTTCCACACCGTGACGGTGAAGTCCCGCGCGAGCAGCCGCTCGGCCAGCGCCCGCCCCATCCTGCCCATCCCGAGCACCGCGACGCGCATACGGCATCCCCCCTTCCGCCCATTGTCCCCGGCGTTTCCCCGCGGGAACGTCCCGGGTCGCGGGCTGTGGAGAACCCCGGACGCGAGGCCGTCACGCCGGCGGGCCCGCGATTTACGCTGGAACGGTCAGGAGCCGCCCGTACGAACCCGATGCTCATACGACCGCGAGGGAGCTGACGAATGCCGGAGCCCGAGAGCACGACCTGCGCCATATCCGGCGGCGGACCGGCGGGGGTGATGCTGGCCCTGCTGCTGGCCCGCGCCGGAGTCGAGGTGACGGTCCTGGAGAAGCACGGGGACTTCCTGCGCGACTTCCGCGGGGACACGGTGCACCCCTCGACGCTCGAACTGCTGGACGAGCTGGGGCTGGCGGACGAACTGGAGCGCATCCCCCACCGCGACCTGACCACGGTCCGGATGGACACGCTCGACGGCACGCTGGTGGACGCCGACCTCCGGCGGTTCGCGCCGAGGCGGAAGTACCGGCACATAGCGATGATCCCGCAGTGGGACTTCCTCACCCTGCTGGTGGAGCACGCCCGCCGCTATCCGGCGTTCCGGCTGCTGATGAACGCCGAGACGCTCGGGCCGATCGAGCACGGCGGCGCGGTCCGCGGCCTGCGCTACCGCGACGCGGACGGGGAGCACGACCTGCGCGCCGTGCTGACGGTGGCCGCCGACGGGCGCCGCTCGGACCTTCGGCGCGCCGCGGGCATGATCCCGATCGACTTCGGGGCGCCCATGGACGTGCTGTGGCTGCGCGTCTCGCGCCGGCCGGGCGACGTGGGCGGCGGCCTCACCGCCCGCATCGGCAAGGGTGAGATGGCCGGCGCGATCGACCGGGGCGACTACTGGCAGATCGCGTTCCTCATCCCGAAGGGCTCCTACCGGCGGATCAGGGAGCAGGGGCTCGACGAGCTGCGGACGCGGCTGGCCCGGCTGCTGCCGTTCCTCGGCGACCGGGTGAACGAGATCGACGACTGGGACAAGGTGGCGTTCCTCGAGGTCGGCGTGAACCGGCTGCGGCGCTGGGACCGGCCCGGCCTGCTGGCCATCGGCGACGCCGCGCACACCATGTCGCCGATCGGCGGCGTGGGCATCAACCTCGCGATCCAGGACGCGGTGGCGACCGCCAACCTGCTGGCCGGGCCGCTCCTGCGCGCCCAGGCGGACCCGGCGCGGTTCGACAGGACGTTGAACCCGCGCCTGGTGCGGCGGGTCCAGCGGCGCCGGGCGCTCCCGACGATCGGCACCCAGCTCGTCCAGTTGACGGCCCAGCGCCGGCTCATCGACCGGATCCTCGACGGCGAGGAGCCGCGGCTGCCCGCGTTCCTGAACGGCGAGCGGGCCGGCTGCGTCCTGTCCCAGCTCTTCGCGCGGATCATGCTGTACGGCATCCTCCCCGAGCACGTGCGCACGCCGGACCGGTCCGGCGCCGCCGCCCCCGCGCCGGCTGATCGCGCCCGCTGATCGCGCCGGCCGGCGGTCACACCACCTCGATGTCGGCCATCATCGCCATGTCCTCGTGTTCGAGGTTGTGGCAGTGCATCATGTACCGCCCGCCATAGCCCTCGAAGCGGACCAGCACCTCGACGACCTCGTACGGACGCACGTCCACGGTGTCCTTCCAGCCAGCGTCGGTGGCGGCGGGCGCCTTGCCGCCGCGGGTCAGCACCCGGAAGTGCGCCATGTGCACGTGCACCGGGTGGTGGAAGTCGCTGGCCAGCCGCCACACCTCGGTGGTGCCGAGGCGGGGCCGCGCCAGCGGGACGCCCGGCCGGAACGGCTGCCCGTTGATCGTCCAGCCGCCGGCCCACTCCCCCGACATGCGGAAGTCGAACACCCGCGTGGCGACGGCGGCGGATCGGTCGACCCGCTCCAGGCGGGAGAGCCGGTCCGGCACCGTGCTGTCGTCGGCGGCCCGGCGGGCGACCCGGAACGCCATCACGTTGCGCGCCGGTCCGGAGCCGAGGGTGTTGACCATCGTGACCCGGGTGCCGACGGGATAGGCGGAGAAGTCGACCACGACGTCGAACCGCTCGGCGGGGGCGACGGTGATCGCGTCGTGCTCCACGGGGGCGGCCAGCAGCCCCGCGTCGCTGCCCACCTGGACGAACCGGCCGCCAGGCCGCAGCTCCAGCCGGTAGCGGCGGGCGTTGGACGCGTTGAGCAGCCGCAGCCGGTAGCGGACGGCGTCCACCTCCAGCTCCGGCCAGGGGGCGCCGTTGACGAGGACGACGTCCCCTTCGACGCCCTGCATGTACGCGTCCTCGACGCCGGGGCGCAGCAGCAGGCTCGGGTCGCGCGAGGGGTAGCGGAACGCGCCGTCCTCGTCGAACGCGCGGTCGCAGATCATCAGCGGGATGTCGCGGTCGCCCTTCGGGAGCGGCAGCGCGTCGTCCTCGTCGTCGCGTACCAGCAGGAACCCGGCGAGCCCGCGCCATACCTGCGGGCCGGTGTAGTCCATGCGGTGGTCGTGGTACCAGAGCGTGGCCGCCCGCTGCTCCAGCGGGTAGACGTAGTCCCTGGCCCCCGGATGGAACGTCCACTGGTCCGGGTCGACCCGCATGCCGGCGTGGATGTGGCCGGTCGGGGGGCGGAACCCCCGTCCGGCGGCGACCACCAGATCGGTCGGGTACCCGTCGGAGGCGGCCGGGGTCACGCCGCCGTGCAGGTGGGTGGACGTCGGGACGGGCAGCTCGTTGCGGACCCTGATCACGGTGGGGTCGCCGCGCCGCAGGTCGAAGGTCGGCCCCGGGAATGTGCCGTCGAACCCCCACACCTCGGTCCTCGTCCCGGGGACGATCTCCACCTTGGCCGCGCGCTGCACGACCTCGTAGTGGCCGGGGCGTACCGGGCGGGCGACCCCGGGGACGGGCAGCGGCACGGTGAACGGCGCGGGCAGCGGGAGTGCGCTGGCGAGCGTGCGGCCGGAGGTCTCCCCGGAGAGCCGGCCGCACCCGGCGAGGCCGAGCGCGCCACCGCCGGCCAGGACGGCGCCGCCGAGCGCGCCGAGGAACCGGCGCCGGGAGAGCGTGGACGGGCGGATCATGCCGCGTTCCCCTCCTCACCGGCCCGCTCGCGGGCGCGCAGACCCCACCAGGTCCAGACGGCCAGCACGGCGGAGGCCCCGAAGATCGTCACGCCGAGCGGGAAGTGCCCCGCCAGCACCCGGCTCTGGCCGAGCGCGATCTGCGCCGTCTCCAGGCCCACCAGCGCCGCGCTCGCCCAGGCGGGGCCGCGCGGCCCGCGGCCCGGGCGCCACAGCAGGATCGCGGCGACGAGCTGGAGGTACAGCAGGACGTGTGTGAAGCCGCCGTTGTTGCGGTGCAGCGCCAGCATGTCCACGTCGCCGGTGACGAAGAGCCCGGCCAGGACCGCCTGCGCGAGGATCCCGGCCAGATGCCCGGTGGCGGCGATCCGCAGCCACCAGACGATCCAGCCCGGGGCGCGGGGCCGGAGGGTGCGGGCCGGTCGGCCGGCCACGGCGGAGGGAGCGTTCATGCGGGCAATGCTTCCGCCGGAGCGCCGTGTGATCGTCCGCCCGGCGACGGCGATTCGCCGTACATCGCGGGTGGTAGGGGACGTGGTCCCCTACCCCGGCGTACGACCGGGGATGTACGGGCGGGATCAACCGTGCGGCGGGCGGCCCATGGGAGCAGATGTCCTAATGTGTCGATGGTGAAAGCCCGCACGACGGACACACTGATCGCCGTCGCCGCCCTGATGGGCATCGTCGGCGGCACGTACGGCGGGCTGTCGAGCTCCGGCGCGTACGAACGCCCCCTGGACACGCTCGGCCTCGCGCTGATCGCGGTCGCCGCGCCCGCGCTGGCCTTCCGGCGGAGCGCTCCGCTGGCGGTCGGCGTGGTCACGGTGGCCTGCGCGGTGGCCTACTACGCCTTCCGCTATCCCGGGGTGTTCGCCGCCGCCCCCGCGCTGACGGCGATCTACACGGCCGCGTCCCTGGGGCGGAGGTGGCCGGCGATCTGGCTCGCCGTCGTGATGGACGCGGGCATCTACGGCCTGATCGCGCTGTCGGACACCGATCCGGCTCCGGGCGACGGCTTCAACCTGCTCGGCGGGTGGCTGGTGGCGATGGTCGTCCTCGGCGAGGTGACGCGGAACCGCCGCGCCTACCTGCGCGAGGTGGAGCGGCGGGCGATCGAGGCGGAACGCACCCGCGAGGAGGCCGCGCTGCGCCGGGCGGGCGAGGAGCGCCTGTGGATCGCCCAGGAGTTGCACGACTCGCTCACCCACAGCATCTCGGTGATCAACGTCCAGGTGTCGGTCGCGATGGAGCTCCTGGAGCGGCGCCCCGAGCTGGCCAGGGACGCGCTGGCCGCGATCAAGGAGTCCGGGCGCGAGGCGATGCGCGAGCTGCGCGGCACCCTCGGCGTGCTCAGGCAGGCCGACCCGGACGCCGCGCCCGCCGGCCTGGCGTCGCTGCCCCGGCTGGTGTCCCGGGCCGAGGCCGCCGGACTTCCCGTACGGACCGTCGTGGTCGGCGAACGGCGGGACCTGCCCGAGGAGGTGGACCGGACGGCGTACCGCATCGTGCAGGAGGCGTTCACGAACGTCCTGCGCCACGCGGGCCCGGCGTCGGTCACGCTGACGACCGAATACCATCCGGGGAAGATCGTCGTCCGGGTGGCGGACGACGGGCGCTCGTCCGGCGGCGCCGCCGGGCACGGGATGGGACTGATCGGGATGCGGGAGCGCGTGGTCGCGCTGGGCGGGGCGCTGTCGGCCGGGCCGGCCCCGGAGGGCGGGTTCCTCGTCCACGCCGAGCTCCCCCTCGCCGAGCCGCTGCCGGCGGAGCGGCCGTGATCCGGGTGCTGCTCGCCGACGACCAGCCGCTGATCCGGGCGGGCTTCCGCGCGCTGCTCGAACTGGCGGGGGACATCACGGTGGTGGGCGAGGCGGGCGACGGCGCCGCCGCGATCGAGCTGGCCCGCGAGCTGCGGCCGGACGTGGCGCTGCTCGACGTCAGGATGCCCCTCCTCGACGGCATCCAGGCGACCAGGAGCATCGGCGCGGACCCCGGCCTCGACGGGGTGCGGGTGGTCATCCTGACCAACTACGCGCTCGACGAGTACGTCTTCGCCGCGCTGCGGGCGGGCGCCAGCGGGTTCCTGCTCAAGGACATCGAGCCCGCCGAGCTCCTGCGCTCGGTGCGGGTGGCCGCCCAGGGGGAGGCGCTGCTGTCGCCGTCGGTGACCCGGCGGCTGATCGAGGAGTACGTCGCCACGCCGCCCCGGCCGATGGCCGCGCCGGGACTGGAGCGGCTGACCGGCCGGGAGCGCGAGGTGGTGGCCCTGGTCGCGTCGGGGCTGTCCAACGAGGAGATCGCCGCGCACCTGGTCATCAGCCAGGCCACCGCCAAGACGCACGTCAGCCGGTCGATGACCAAACTGGGGGCCCGCGACCGCGCCCAGCTCGTCGTGTTCGCGTACGAATCGGGGCTGGTCACCCCCGGCGCGGGCCGCGCCTGACCGATCCGCGGGCGGGCCACCGGGAGGCGCCCCGCCCTCGCGCCGAGAACCGCCTTCAGGGGGGCCGAGGCGTCGGGCCACGCGCGCGGGAACGCGGCGGCGACACGGTCCGGGACGGCGGGTCCGTCCCGGGTTAACGTGGACATCCAGCGAAACATCGGGCGGACGCGACCGTCTGGCCGGCGAGGAGGCCCCGGTGGACTACGAGATCTTCGAGCTGGGCGACGTCCGGCTCCAGTCCGGCATCACCCTGCCCGGCGCGAAGCTGGCCTACAAGACGTACGGCGAGCTGAACGAGGCCAGGAGCAACGCGATCGTCTACCCGACCTGGTACTCCGGGCAGCACTACGAGAACGAGTGGCTCATCGGCCCCGGCATGGCGCTCGACCCGGCGAAGTACTTCATCATCATCCCGAACATGCTCGGCAACGGCCTCTCCTCGTCGCCGAGCAACACCCCTCCCCCGCACGACCGGGCGCGGTTCCCGCACGTCACGATGTACGACAACGTGGAGATCCAGCACCGCCTGGTCACCGAGCGCTTCGGCATCGAGAGCCTGGAACTGGTCACGGGGTGGTCGATGGGCGCCGGGCAGACCTACCAGTGGGCGGTCAGCCACCCGGAGATGGTCCGGCGGATCCTCCCCTTCTGCGGCTCCGCGCGTACCAGCCGGCACAACTTCGTCTTCCTGGAGGGGGTGAAGGCCGCGCTCACCGCCGACGCGGCCTGGAACGGCGGCTGGTACCGCGAGCAGCCGTGGACGGGGCTGCGGGCACTGGCCCGGGTCTACGCGGGATGGGGGTTCAGCCAGCAGTTCTACCGCGAGAGGATCTACGAACGGGAGCCGCTGGGCTACGCGTCCCTGGAGGACTTCCTGGTCGGTTTCTGGGAGGGGCTGTTCGTCAAGCGGGACGCCAACAACCTGCTCGCCATGCTGTGGACCTGGCAGTACGCCGACGTGGGCCGCACCCCCGGGTTCGCCGGCACGGAGGAGGCGCTGGCCCGGATCCGGATGCCCGCGATCATCATGCCGGCCCGGCAGGACCTCTACTTCCCGCCCGAGGACAACGAGTGGGAGATCGGCCGCATCCCCGGGGCGGAGCTGCGCGTCATCCCCGGCTCGTGGGGACACTTCGCCGGAGGCGGCGCCAATCCCGAGGACACCCGGTTCATCGACGACGCGCTCAAGGACCTGCTCGCCCGGGAGGCGTAGTCCCCGCCCCGCGACGCGACCCGCCTCCGGGACTCCGGAGGCGGGGTCTTCGTGGTGCCCGGACGGCGTCGCGCCCCGCCGGTGTGCGGCGGGGCGCCCCCGGCCTACTTGTTGCCCTCGGCCGCCGAGATGTCGGCGAGGGCGGACCCGGAGTCGCGTTCGATCGCCAGGTCGCCGATGCTGACGATGCCCACGGGCTGGTCGTTCTGGACGACCGGGATCCGGCGCACCGCCTTGCTGCGCATGATCTGGATGACCTGGTCGATGCTGGTGTCCGGTCCGACCGTGGCGATGTCCTCGCCGCTGCAGACCTCGCGTACCGGCGTCTGCGGGGCCTTGTCGTCGGCGACGACGCGGACCGCGATGTCCCGGTCGGTCACGATGCCGCTCACGTGGCCGCCCTCCGTGACGATCACGGCGCCGGCGTCGTTGTCGCGCATGAGCTGGGCGGCCACGTCGACGCCCTGACCGCTGTCCACGGTCGCCGGGTTCCTGGTCATCACCTCGGCCACTGTCTGTGCCATGAGAACCTCCATCTTTTCGCCGTCTGGGCCCCCATACCCGTCGTTCGGGGCGCAAACGGGCAGGCACGTACGGGACCGGAGGATTTGTCGGAGCCGATCGCTACGATCACGCCCGACCGTTTTCCGAGACCGGAGGATCGACATGGGCGCGTGGGACCTGGGGCCGTTCGACAACGACGGGGCGCTCGACGCGCTCGGGCATATCGGCGAGGCCGCGGACGTGCCCGGCGAGCTGGTCCTGGCCATGCGCGAGGTCCTCGACGAGGACGGCTACGTCGAGGCGCCGGAGCTGTCCGGGGCGGTCGCTGCGGCCTGCCTGATCGGCGCGCGGCTGATCGGCTCCGAGCCTGACGTGGTCGCCGCCAAGTGGCTCGACCGGCATCCCTTCGCGGTGACCGACCCGCTGCGCGACCTGGCCCTCGCCACGCTCGACCGGGCCGCCCGGCCCGGCGACAACGAGCTGTACGAGTTGTGGGAGGACGGCGGAGGGGTGACGGAGTGGCTGGACCGGCTCGCCCCCTACCGGCGGGCCCTCGCGGCCCGGCCGTGAACGCCCGGCGTGCCCGGCGGGCGGAAATCGGCGCCGCTTCCCTGAACCTGACACCGTTCGACAGGTACGGCGCGTAACGTCTGTCCGTCTTCGGAAAGAAGGGAACAGGCGATGCGGTACGTGGCGCTGCTGCGCGGCATCAACGTCGGTGCGAGCACCGCGATGGCCATGCCCGATCTGCGGGCGGTGGTGGAACGGCTCGGGCACTCCGAGGTGCGCACGCACCTGCGGAGCGGCAACGTGGTGTTCACCTCGGCCGACGAGCGGCCCGACCGGGTCGCGTCGCTCATCGAGCGCGGGATCGCCGAGGATCTCGGCCTGACGGTCTCCGTCATCGTACGGACGGCCGCGGAGCTGCGCCGGATCGTCGAGGAGAACCCCCTCGCCGTACCGGACCCGACCAGGTTCACGGTGATGTTCCTCTCCGGCCCGCCCGACCGGGCCGCGTTGGAGGGCATCGACCCGGCCGCCTACGCGCCGGAGGAGATGCGGATCGGCGCGCGCGAGCTGTACCTGCACTTCCCTGAGGGCATGCGGCGCACCCGGCTGGACCCGCTGCTGGCGAAGCGGCTCAGCGGGACGTGGACGACCCGGAACTGGAACACGGTCACCCGGCTGCTGGCCCTCGCGGAGGGGTGAGCTCCGCCTGGCGGGAGACGGGGGCCTCGGCGGGTGAGCGCCGGTGGAGGCTCCGGCCTCTCGTGGACACCGAGCCGCACCCCGTCCTCCCGTGCCGCGCCATCCCGTTCAGGGGCGGGCGTCGGGGCGTCAGGAGGTGAGCGCCTCCACCCGGCGCATCACCTCGCGGCAGAAGTCCCCCACGCCGTCGGGGTCGTCGACGAACTGCGACGGCTTGATGCAGAACGTGGTGTATCCCTCGGCCATCCGCTCGGGGATGTGCTCCAGCGCGCGGCCCAGGTCCGCGCAGGAGCGGGCGTCGGGGAAGACGGCCCGGGTGCCGCCGGCCAGCTCCAGCTCGGCGATGTCCCGGCCCGCCGCGGCCATGCCCTCGGCCAGCGCCTGCATGTCCTCGGCCGAGGGATATCCGAGCGGGTTGAACCCGTGGCCGTACCTGACCAGGCGGCGCAGCAGCGTGGGCGTCACGGTCGCCCCGCCGAACCACAACACGGGCCCGCCCGGCCGGTACGCCTTCGGCTCGAAGTAGACGTCCTCGAACCGGTAGTGCTCGCCCTGGTAGGAGACCGGCGACTCGCGCCAGAGCAGGTCCCAGATCTCCAGGTGCTCGTCCAGCAGCCTGCCGCGCCGGGAGAACGGCACGCCGAGCGCGGCGTACTCGTCCCTGCTCCAGCTCACCGTGGGCAGCACGATCAGGCGGCCCTCGGAGATCAGGTCGAGGGTGCCCAACTCGCGGGCGAGCACCAGCGGGTGCCGCAGCGGCGCGAGGATCGCCGCGGCGGCCAGCCGCAGCGACGAGGTGACCGACGCGATCGCGCTGAGCAGCATGAGCGAGTGGGGCCAGGGGGTGAACGGGTCCTGGTTGCCCGGCAGCGCGTACTCACGGGGGTTGGCCATCCGGCCCTCGGCGCCGGCGTCGGGGCCGAGGACGACGTGCTCGCTGATCATCACGGAGTCGAATCCGGCGTCCTCCGCCTCGCGCGCCCAGCGCACCAGGGCGGGCAGGTCGCGGCCGGAGGTCATGGTCCAGTTCTCCGACAGGACGAGCTGCATCTTCGGCGCTGTCACGACGCGGTCCTCCCCGATAGCCCGGCTCCGCCCCGCCGCCTCGGCGGCAGCGTCGAGCGCGCCACCGGCAGCCGGCGGAGAAATCGTTAGTATCCGTACGATATTCGCGACCGGAGGTGCGACACAAGTGCGCACCCCCTCTCCCCGAACCTCGGGACACCCCCGCCGCCGCCATCCGCCATCGCGGGGACCACACCCGGAGAACGGTGTCGCCATCTGGGACGCCACACCATCCACCACATGGCGTGAGCGGCCGGAGGCGGACCGCCTCCAGGCGATCACCAGGGCTTGCCGCCGCTCATTTGGAACCGTACGATCCCTGCAACCAGTGAACGTTCGGTTCCGCACGAGAGACGGCCGCGCAGAACCGGCGTCGCTGCTCCCCTCCGACGACGCCCCGAGCGGGCCTACCTGGGAAGCGATTCATGACACACGCGGATCTGGTGTTCGTCAACGGCACCGTACTGACCATGGACGCGGACCTCCCGCTCGCGAGCACGGTCGCCGTACGGGACGGCGTCATCGCCCACACCGGTGCCGACGCCCGGGAGTGGATCGGCCCGCGTACCGAGGTCGTGGACCTGGGCGGCCGGGTCCTGCTGCCGGGGATCAACGACTCGCACCTGCACGCCTGCGGCTTCGGCCTGAACCGGCCGCCCTTCTCCGTCGACGTGGCGCTCGGCTCGATCGCCGCCGTGCGCGCCGCCGTCGCCGACGCCGTACGGCACACGCCGCCCGGCGAGTGGATCCGCGGCACCGGCTGGGACACCAGCACGCTGGCGGAGTGCGTTGCGAACTCCCGGCGGCAGCCCACCGCGGCCGACCTGGACGAGGTCGCGCCCGACCACCCGGTGCTGCTGCAGGACTTCTCCGGACACGTGACCTGGGTCAACTCCCGGGCGCTCGAACTGGCGGGGATCCCCGGCGACCACGGTCACGGCGGGCTGCTGCACGACGGCGACCAGGCCGCCGTCCAGCGCGTGTTGCCGTCCCCGACGCCGCGGGAGCGCGTCCAGGTGCTGCGCGACGTGCTCGCCACGCTGAACCGGGAGGGCATCACCAGCTTCACCGAGCCCGGCCTCGGTCCGGGCGGGGAGCACTCGTTCTTCGGCGGGATGGGCGCGGGCGTGCTCGACACGTTCACCGGCCTTGCCGCGGCGGGCGAGCTGACCGCGCGGGTGAGCGTGCTGGGGCTGCCCAGCCCGATGTCGGGGGCCTCCGTCGCCGAGACCGCGGCGTACCTGGCGGCGCCGCCCGACCTGAGCGGCGTCGACCCCCGGCTGGTGCGGCTGCTCGGCGTGAAGGTGTTCGCCGACGGCATCCCGCCGTCGGGGACGGCCTGGATGCACGAGGAGTACCCCTCCGGCGGGCACGGCTCGCTGTGCGTCCACGGACACACCGAGGCGGCGCGCGGCGAGGAGCTGGCCGAGATCCTGCGGCTGGTCCACACGGCCGGGCTGCAGCTCGGCATCCACGTGATCGGCAGCCGGGGCATCGACTCCGTGGTGGACGCGCTCGCGGCCGTCGCCCGCGAACACCCCCGGCCGGACGCCCGGCACTACCTCATCCACGGGCAGTTCGCGTCCAGGACGGCGCTCGCGCGGCTCGGCGAGCTGGGCTACGGCATCAACATGCAGCCGGCCATCCAGGGCCTGCTGTCGGACCAGATGCGCGAGATGTTCGGCGACGAGGCGGCCGACAACGAGTGGCCGGCCCGCTCCGCCCTGGACCTGGGCGTGGCGACCGCGTGCAGCTCCGACGCCCCGGTCACCTTTCCCGACTGGCGCGCGGGTGTCGCCTCGCTGCTGTCCCGCACGTCGAAGGCGAGCGGGCGGGTGGCGGGCGCCTGGGAGCGGATCGGCCTCGAGGAGGCGCTGCGCTGCTACACGATCAACGGCGCCCGGCAGGACTTCGCCGAGACGTGGAAGGGGTCGATCACTCCGGGCAAGGTCGCCGACCTGTGTGTGAGCGGGGCCCGGACGCCCGAGGACATCCCCTCCGCGCCGGTCGAGATGACGGTCTTCGACGGCTCCGTGGTCTTCTCGGCCGGGTGATCCCCCGCGCGTCCCCGCCGGGATCCCACCCCCGGCACACGCCGGCCCGCCCGATCGAGGCGGGCCGGCCGGGCCCGTTTCCGGCCGTCTCAGGAGCGTCTCCCGGGCGGCCGGCCGGCCCGTTTCCGCTCGTCTCAGGGGCGGCCCCCAGAGGTGAACAGTGGCCCTGACGTCGTCCGGGAACGAGAATGTCCCGTTCCAGCCCATTTCGACGAACACGCCAAGCGGCCCTAACGTGCTCACCATGACCGGACACCACACCCTGCGCCAGACCGAGGACGCCATCGGCGACCGGCTCGGCGGACTCAATGTCGATTTCGAGGCGATGTGGGCGGTGTCGAACATCTACCGGGCGTCATCGGCGATCCGCAACCATCTGGAGCAGACCGTGCTCCGCGACACCGGGCTCACCTGGACCGGGTTCGTCGTCATGTGGGTGGTGTGGATCTGGGGAGAGAGCGAGACCCGGCACGTCGCGGCGGAGGCGGGCATCTCCAAGAGCACGCTCACCGGCGTCCTGAAGACCCTGGAGTCCTACCGGTACATCCGCCGCTTCCCCCATCCGACGGACCGGCGCCGGGTCATGCTCGAACTGACCGCCTCCGGCGAGCGCCTGATGCGCTCGCTGTTCCCGGACTTCAACCGGCAGGAGGCGTTCGTGGTGAAGGAGCTGGACAGCGAGCAGCGCCGTGGTCTCGCCGACTCCCTCAGGAAGGTCGTCCAGCACCTGGAGACCACGGAGCGCTGACCACCCCTGCGCCCGAGCCCGCCGAGCGAAGCGAGGCCATCAAACACCCCCTCACGGGCCTTCGGGGTCGACGGCGTCGCGATCGACCCAGAAGGGGTCGAGCAGGGAGCGCAGTTCCTTCGCTCCGACGCGTTCCACCAGTTCGAGCGCGCCGACGTTGTCGACGAGCTGCTCCATGCGGCTGGCGCCGAACAGCACGGTGCTGACCGAGGGGTGGGTCAGCGTGAACGCGACGCAGAGCTGGGCCGGGCTGACGCCGAGGTCGGCCGCGATGCCGGCGATGCCGCCCGCCGCCTCGATGATCCGCTCCCGTACGCCGCCGGGGTCGCGGCCGATCTCGCGGGACGGCGAGGTCTTGCCGGCGAGGATGCCGCCCTCCATGACGTCGGACGCCTGCATGGTGACGCCTTCGGCGAAGACGGCGGCGAAGGGGGCGCCGTCCGGGATCGAGCGGCGGCACGGGCTGTACTTGAGCTGGGCCATCTGCGGGCCGGGCGATCCGGCGGCGAGCGCGTGCTCGCGGATGGTCCTGACGGCGGTGGCCGACCAGTTGTTCACGCCCCAGCAGCCGATGACGCCGTCGGCCTCCAGCTCGGCGAGGTCGGCCGCGAGCCGTCGCAGGTCGAGGTCGTCCCTGCGGATGTCGCCGAGCACGACGATGTCCGCCCGGTCGGTGCCGACCCGGAAGAGGGCGTTGTCGAGCTGCGCGCGCAGCGACTGCTCGGGGTAGGGCTCCAGCCACAGCTTGGCGGACAGCAGGTACTCGTGGCGGGCGATCCCGGCGGCGCGGACGATCGCGGAGAAGAGCACGTCGGTGAAGACCGGCGGTCGGCCGGGGAAGCCGTACACGCCGACGTCGAAGAGGTTGATGCCGAGGTCGACGGCGTGGCGGACCATCGTGACGGCGTCGCGGAAGTCCATCCGGTCGTAGGTGTGCCACGAGCCGAGGGACAGGACGGACGCGTCCGGGCCGTGGGTGCCGATCCTGCGGCGCGGGACGGCGGTGGTGGGCGTGGTCATGGGTCTCCTTGGAGGCCGATCGGGTGGCCGGCGCGGGGGGCCGGTCCGGGGATGCCGGTGGGAGGGGCGTCAGGGAAGCCAGGGGTGGATGACGGGCTTGACCTGCTCCAGCCGGGACATCGAGGCGATCGCCGCCGAGGCGTCGCCCAGCCCGACCGGCTCGCTGAACAGCTCGTCCCAGGCGAACCGCGTCTGGAAGACGCGGAGGAACTCGACGGCCCGGTAGTAGTCGCCGACGTCGCCGTTCAGCGAGCCGAGCACGGCCATCTCCTTGCCCATGACGGTCCCCAGCGGGATGGGCTCGGCGATGGGCCCGGTGCTCCCGACGACGACGAAGGTGCCGCCCTGGGCGGCCATCTCGACCGCCTCGGCGCCGACGCCCGGCGCGCCCGCGAGGTCGAGCACCAGGTCGGCGCCGCGTCCGCCGGTCGCGTCCATGACGGCGGCGACGCGGTCGGCGGCGTCGCCGTCCAGGCCGACCGTGACGTCGGCGCCGAACCGGCGGGCCAGTTCCAGGCGGCTGTCCGGTGCGCCCACGGTGACGACCGTGCCGGCGCCGGCCGTCCTGGCCACGGCGGTGGCGACGACGCCGAGCGCGCCGGCGCCCTGGATCACGACGTTCGCGCCGGGGCGTACGCCTCCGGCCCGGTCGAAGGCGTGCAGGACGGTCTTGACCGCGCATCCGGCGCTGGCCGCCCAGGTGTCGTCGACGTCGTCGGGCAGGAGCACCTTCAGCGCGCCGGGGGCGACGTAGTTGTACTCGGCGAGGCCGGCGGTGGCGTACGGCCAGCGGTCCGAGCGCTGGCGGAAGCCGTACCCGCGGTCGGAGCAGGCGACGGGGCTGCGCAGCACGGTGCAGCCGTGGCAGTGGCCGCAGACGGACTCCGACCAGCCGATGCGGTCGCCCTCCTTGATCTCGCGGCCGAGAGCGTCCACGGTGCCGGGGCCGACGGCCTCCACCGTGCCGACCATCTCGTGCCCGAGCACCATCGGGAGCATCCCGGGGAACGACATGGCGCCGCTCCACAGGTGGACGTCGGTGGCGCACAGCGTGGTGCAGCGGACCCGCACGATCGCCGCGCCCGGCTCGCACTCGCCGGGCAGGGGGATCTCCTCGATGGTCAGGGGCTCTCCGTGCGCGCGCAGGACGGCGGCACGGGTCGAGGACGGAACTGGCATGTGATGATCTCCGATTTCGCTATCTGCTGTGCGCGGTGTCCCAGACCTCGCCCCGGCTGCGCCACCACAGCAGCACCAGGATCACGAGGAAGGGGACGATGCCGCGGTACTGCTGGATCGCCTCCAGCGAGGCCGACAGCCCCTCCAGCAGGCCGAGGATGACGCCTCCGGCGAGCGTCAGGGGCAGGCTCCGGAAGGCGCCGAGCATGGCGACGGCCAGCGCGGTGTTGATGAGCTTGCCGAGGGTGGAGAAGTCGCCGCCGAGGCGCGGGGCGACCAGGACGATGACGAGCGTGCTGATCGCGCCGATGGCGGCCCAGACGGCGACGGCGAGCCGGGGCGCGGGGATGCCGACCACCTGGGCGGTGGACGGGCGCTCGGAGAGCGCCTGCAGCCGGAGGCCGACCCGGGTCCTGCCGAGCAGCAGCCCGACGCCGACGGTGATCAGCACCGCGAACGCGAGCGACACCAGTACGGACTGCGGCACGACGACGCTGCCCACGGTGAACGCGGGCGCGTCGAACGGGGCGGGGAACCGGCGCGCGCCGGAGGTGGTGTTGCCGAAGAGCCGCAGGCCGATCGCCATGAGCGCGACGTACACGCCGACGGTGACGGCGGCCTTGGTGCGTTCGTCGTGCTCCCCGAACCACCTGACCAGCACGGCGCCGAGCAGCGCGGCGAGCGCGGCGCCCGCGACCGCTCCCACGAGGAGCGCGAGCCACGCGTTGAGGCCCGTGTCCGTCAGGGAGACCATCACGAAGGCTCCCATGGAGCCGACCGCCGCCATGGCGAAGTTGACCACGGCGACGAGGCGGTAGGTCAGCACGACGCACAGGCCGAGCAGCGCGTACACTCCGCCGCTGGTCAGCCCGGCGATCACAGAGTTCAACATCGGACACCTCCCGATGGGCTGGCGCGGGCGCGGCGGGGGCCGCGCCCGCGTGGTGGGCAGGGCGTTCGGCTACTTCTTGCCGGGGACGATGAAGCCCTCGGGCAGGACGGTCCACTTGCGGTTCTCGACCTTGACGAACCGGCTGCCCTCGATCGGGTTGTGGGTGTCGCCGGGGCCGAAGACCCAGGGGGTGCCGACCATCGGGTACTCGATCGGCTGCATCTCCTTGAACGCCTTGGTGACCGACTCGCGGGTGATGTCACCCTTGATCGTCTTGAGCACCTCGACGAAGACGTCGGCGGACATGACCGCGCCCTGGCTGAACGCCGTCTTCTGGATCTTGTTGCCGCCGACGACCTTGGCCCACCGCTCGTTGCCGGGCAGCGTCTCGTCGGTGTACGGCTGCCACTCGGTGCCGGAGTACGCGTTCATCCCTTCGGGGATGACCTCGGCGTTGGCGTCGGTGTAGCTGTTGGCGCCCATGATGATGTCCACGTCCTGCATACCCTGGGTCTTGGCCTGGGCGAACCACGGCCCGACCTGGGCGTTGTACAGGATGGCCTGGCAGCCGGCGGCCTTCGCCTTGACGAGGTACGGCGTGGGGTCGCCCTCGCCCACGGAGGTGTCCTTGAGGGCGAGCTGCTTGCCGGTGATGTCCGTCCACTCCTTGATGGCGGTGTCGATGCCGCCGCCGCTGCCCGGGAGCACGGTGTAGAACATGCACACCTTGTCGTGCTTGAGCGTCTCGGAGGCGTAGTACAGCATCGCCGTGAGCAGCTTGAACGGGCCGGGGTTCACCGGCGCGATGTTCGGGCTGGTGAAGCAGGCCGGGTCCACGCCGACGGCGGGGATCGAGACGATGCCGGCCTTGCCGTAGGTCGCCCGGTTGAGGCCGCAGTCCACGGCGCTGGAGGAGCCGACGAGGGCCACGACCTCCTCGGAGTCGATGAGCTCCTTGGCGGCCTCGGTGGACCGCTGCGGGTTCATCGCGTCGTCCTTGCTGATGAACTCGATCTTGCGGCCGTTGATGCCGCCGGCCGCGTTGACCTCGTCGAAGACCGCCTTGACCGCCTGCGGAACCTCGGGGGTCTGGAAGAGGCCGGTGACGCCGTTGATGGCGCCGACCTTGATCGGGCCGTCGGTGCCGCCTCCGTCGCTGGAGCAGGCGGTGGCGGCGAGGGCCAGGGCGGCCGCCGCCGTGACGGCGGCGAACTGCGAACGCTTCATGTGTGCGACTTCCTTCGGGGGTGAAAGGAGCGGGGTGTCAGGGGAGGGGGACCTCGGCGGTGCCGAGGTAGGCCGCCATGACCGCGGGGTCCTCCAGGACCTCCTCGGTGGGGCCGGAGGCGATGACGTGACCGAAGTCGAGGACGGTGACCTGCGAGCAGGCGGCCCGCACCAGTTCCATGTCGTGCTCGACGAGCAGGACCGAGACGCCGAACCGCTCGGGCACCTGGGCGAGCGTGCGCCCGAGCCGCAGCGACTCCGCCGCCGACTGGCCCGCGGCGGGCTCGTCCAGCAGCGCGACCTTGGGCCGGGCGGCGACGGCGGCGGCCACGTCGAGGAGGCGGCGGGTGCCGACGTCCACGATGGAGACCGGCACGTCGCCGGGCGGGCAGCCGAAGAACTCCAGCAGCTCGTCGGCCTCCTTCTTCGCCGGCCGGCGTCCCGCGCCGATCGCGAGGTACTCGTACTGCGTGAGCTCGGGGGCGATCACGGTGGTCTGGAAGGTGCGGCGCAGGCCGCGCCGGGCGCGCGCGCTGGGGCTGAGGCCGTCGATCGTCCTGCCGTCCAGCTCGATCGCGCCCTCGTAGCCGGGGATGAAGCCGGTCACCGCGGCGATGAAGGTGGACTTGCCGGCGCCGTTGGGTCCGATCAGGCCGACGACGGCGCCCTCGGGCACGGTCAGGTCGACCGTGTCCAGGGCCACCACCTCGCCGTAGCGGACGTTCAGGCCGCGTACGGCGAGGGCGGCGGTGCCGCTCCTGTCGGCGGGCGGCGGGACGGCGGCCGGGATCTCGGTGACCGGGGCCTCGTCGCCGGTCTCCTCCTGGCCGGTGCCGGCGCCGGTGCGCTCCAGCAGCTTGCGGGCCTGCCGCTCCCGCTTGCGGGCGCGGGTGAAGTCGGTCTGGCTGACGCCGCTGCGCAGCGCGAAGATCGCGAAGACGCCGAAGAGCATGCCGCCGAGGTCCTGGGGCAGCTTGAGCTTCTCCAGGACGGTCGCCATCACCGCGCCGAAGACGCCGCCCATGACCGCGCCCTCGGGGTTGTGCGGGCCGATCAGGATGGCGACCGCGAACAGCGCGAGCGACTGCATCATCGCGAAGTTGCCGGAGACGACGAGGCCGAGCTGTCCCGCCATCAGGCCGCCGCCGACGCCGGCGATGAAGGCGCTGATCGCGAACGCGGCGAGCTTGCTGCGTGCCACGGAGATGCCGTGGGAGGCGGCGGCCCGCTCGGAGTGGCGCAGCTCCAGCCAGGACATGCCGAGCCGGGTCCGGTTGAGCAGCGCCAGCCCGCCCGCGATCAGCAGGAAGACGATCACGGTGAGGATGAAGTAGCCGCCGTCGCCGTCGAACGGCTCGGGCCGTACCAGCGTCTTGAGCTCGGTGGTGCCGGGGAACTGGTTGGCGTTCAGCACGATGTCGGTGGACACCGCGAAGCCGAAGGTGACCACGGCCAGGTTGACGCCGCGGATGCGCAGGGCGGGCAGCCCGATGGCCACGCCGACGGGGACGGCGGCCAGGCCGCCGAGCAGCAGCCAGAGAAGGAAGCCGCCCGGGGCGTCGGACAGGTTGAGCCGCAGCACCACCCACGCGCCGATGGCCGCGAACGACATCTGGCACAGGGACATGACCCCGACCCGGCCCACGATCACGCCGTAGCTCTGCATGATGACCGCGCTGACGACCGCGCTGATCGCCAGGTAGACCCAGTACGACGAGAGCACGTTCGGCACCACGACGCAGACGAGCGCGGCGATGCCGATCGCCGTGAGCGTGGCCCGCTTGTCGATCATGTTCATCGCGTCTCGCCTTCCGGCTCGGGTCCGCCCGTGGGGGCGGCGGGCGTCGTCCCGGCGGCGGGAGCCACGGTGGGTGCCGCCGCGGGGGCCGCAGCGGAGGCGGCTGGGGTGGCCGCCGTGGACGCCGCCACGGGGGCGGTTGTGGGAGCCGCTGTGGGGGCCGCGCCGAAGTACAGCTCGTGCAGCCGCTGGTCGGCGCCGCGCAGCTCCTCGCAGGGGCCGGAGAAGACGACCCGGCCCTTGCGCAGCACGTACACGTTGGTGCCGACCTCCAGGGCCAGGTGGGCGAACTGCTCGATGAGCAGGACCGCGATGCCGAGCCCGACCAGGTCGGTGACCGCCTTCATCAGGCGGCTCACGATGACGGGGGCGAGTCCCAGTGACATCTCGTCGATGAGCACGACCTTGGGGTCGGAGATCAGGGCCCGGCCGAGCACGACCATCTGCTGCTCGCCGCCGGACAGGTGCCCGGCCTGGAGGTGGCGGCGCTTCTCCAGCTCGGGGAAGAGCCCGTACACCATGTCGAGGTCGCCGTCGCCCGCCTGGGAGACGAGCAGGTTCTGCTCGACGGTCAGGGTCCGGAACGCGGTGCGGGACTGCTCGACGTAGCCGAGGCCCGCCTGCGCGCGGCGGTACGTGGGGAACTTGTCGATGGCGACGCCGTCGAGGTGGATCGTCCCGGAGGTGTTCCTGACGAGCCCGGCGATGCCGTCCATCAGGGTCGTCTTGCCCGCGCCGTTCGCGCCGAGGATCAGGGTGACCGCGCCGGGGACGACGTCGAGCGAGACGTCGTGGACGATGGGCACCTCGCCCCGGCTGATGCTGACGTCGCTGAGGCGCAGGATCTCGCCGGGCATCAGGACGCTCCGTGACAGGCGGCCCGCAGGGCCGCGACGGCGCGGTCGTGGGCGTGCTTCGACGGTTCGAGCTCGGTGCCCAGCAGCCCGAAGAAGCCGTGGATCAGGCCGTCGTAGCAGACGTGGTCGACCTCGCCGCCGGCCTCGGCCAGCCTCTTGGCGTACTCCTCGCCCTCGTCGCGCAGGACGTCGTACTCGGCCTCCAGGATCAGGGCGCGCGGCAGGCGGGAGAGGTCCCCGGCGCGCAGCGGCAGGAGGTAGGGGTCCTCCAGGTCCCGCTCGTCGCGCGGGTAGGTGGTGAAGAACCACTCCATGCTCTCCCTGGAGAGGAAGTAGCCGTCGGAGAACTCCTCGTACGAGGCCCGCCCGTCGGCGGGGTGGCCGAGCACCGGCGAGACGAGCAGCTGCAGGGCGATGGCGGGGCCGCCGAGGTCGCGGGCCTTCAGGGAGACGACGGCGGCGAGGTTGCCGCCCGCGCTCTCCCCGCCCACGGCGATCCTGGCGCCGTCGGCGGAGATCTCCGCGCCGTTCCGCGCGACCCACTCGACCACGGCGTAGCAGTCGTCCGCCGCCGCGGGGAAGGGGTTCTCGGGCGCGAGCCGGTAGTCCACCGAGACCACGACGACGTCCGCGCCGGCGCAGATCAGCCGGTTGGAGTACTCGTTCTCCTCGACCGAGCCGATCGTCCAGCCGCCCCCGTGGAACCATACGAACGCCGGGAAGGGTCCGTCGCCCTCGGGTGTGTAGATCCGGACCGGGATGTCACCGGCCGGGCCGGGAACCACGCTGTCCACCACGCCGCCCACGGCCGGCAGTTCGTCCGGCATCGCCCAGGTCTGACGGAAAGCCTCGCGCATCGCCGGCGCGTCGAACTGTGTGACCTGACCCGGGTCCTCGACACGTGTACGGTCGATGATCCTCCGCGCGTCGGGATGCAGCGGCATCGTTAACCTCCGGGTTGCCCGGGTGCCTCAAGACGTTCAGGCACTCGCAAATCGTATCCGATTCCATGTACGTTAAGCGGGTCCAAACGATGCTGTCTAGAGCGAAGAAGAAGATGATGCGCATCGAACGCCGAGACGACTCCGCACCGGGCGACCTGGTCCTGACGCGAGGACGGGTCCACACCCTGGGCGCCGGAGACGGTCTCGCCGAGGCTATCGCGGTCCGGAACGGACGAATCACCCGAGTAGGCAGTCACGATGACATCGCCCCGCTAATCGGTCGGGAGACCCGGGTCATCGACCTGGCCGGCCGCTCGGTGCTCCCCGGCATCAACGACTCCCACCTCCACGGCGTCTGGCTCGGCACCATGTGGCCGAACCTGCTGATGGACCAGCTCGCCGCCCCGGCGCCCGGCCCGGAGGCCCACGACACGGGACACGGGCACGGGCACGGGGGCCCCGCCTCGCGCCTGGAGACGTCCGCCGACCGCCGGGCGGCGATCCTGCGCACCGGCGAGCTGCTCTCCTCGCTCGGCGTCACCAGCTACACCGAGCCCGGCCTCGGCCCCGGCGAGGACGACGGGCCGACCGGGTGCTTCGGCTCCGGGGCGCTGCGCGACTACGCCGACCTGGCCGCCGAGGGCCTGCTCAACGCGCGCGTCACCGCGCTGATGCTGTTCGGCGAGCTGGACGGCGCGAGCTCGCTGGAGCGGTTCACCCGCGGCCTGCGCGAGTTCACGCCGCCCGCCGACGTCCCCGGCTGGTTCCGCGTCGCGGGGGTGAAGATCTTCGCCGACGGCATCCCGCCCATGCGCACCGCCTGGACGGACGAGCCGTACGCGGACGGCACGTACGGGGCGCTGCTGGTGGAGGGCGCGACCCCCGAGCGGCGGGAGGCCGACCTGGTCGCGATGATCGAGGCGGCCCACGCCGCGGGCCATCAGATCGGCGTCCACGCGACCGGCAGCCGGACCACCAGGAGGGTCGCGGAGGCGTTCCGCGACGCCGGGGCCCGGGACGGGCGGGACGCCCGGCACTACCTCATCCACGGCGACCTGATCCACCCGCCGACGCTGGCGGAGATGGCGGCGGCCGGGGTCGGCCTGAACACCCAGGTGGGGATCGCCGTGGCCACGGAGGAGATGGTGGCGGCGGCGCTCGGCCCGGACGCGCTGCGGCACGCCTGGCCGGTCCGCGACGCCCTGGCCGCGGGCGTGCCGCTCTGCCTCAGCTCCGACGCGCCCGTGTTGTCGCCGGACTGGCGCAAGGGGGTCGCGGCGGCGGTCACCCGCACCGGTCTCGACGGCAGGGCGCGCGGGCCGGAGCAGCGGATCGCGCTGGCCCAGGCGTTGCGCGCGTACACGGTCACCCCCGCGTGGCAGGACGGCGCCGAGGCGTGGAAGGGCACGCTGGAGCCGGGCAAGGCGGCGGACCTGTGCGTCCTGGACGCCGACCTGTTCGACGTCGAGGTCGCGGCGCTGCCCGAGGTCCCGGTCGCCCTGACCGTGGTGGACGGCCGGATCGTCCACGAGCTCTGATCCCGGACACGTCCCCCGGGAAGACGGCGGCGGCCGCGGGCGATGTCGCCCGCGGCCGCACGCGTGTCCGTGTCACCCCGGATCTGTCACCCCGGATGCGCCATCCCGGATGCGTCACTTCGGATGCGTCACTTCCGGCGCGTCACCCGGCCGGTCACCCCTGGCCGGGCGCGTCGGTCCCCCACGACGCCTCGGGCCGCACCACGTCGCGGTCCAGCCAGAGGTCGGCGACCTCGCGGCGCAGCTCGTCGCCGTGCCGTTCGAGCAGGGCCAGCGCGCCGAGGTTGTCCTCGAGCTGCGAGAGCCGGCTCGCGCCGAACAGCACGTTCGCCACCGACGGATGGGTCAGGCAGAACGCGACGGCGAGCTGGGCCGGGGTCGCCCCGAACTTCTCCGCCGCCCGCTCGACCAGCGGGTACGCCTCGCGGATCCGCTCGCGGATGCCGCCGGGGTCGGCGCCGATCTTGCGCTGCGGCCGCAGATTGCCGACCAGGATGCCGCCCTCGAAGACGTCCGACGCCTGCAGCCCCAGCCCGCCCGCGAACAGCTCGCCGTACGGTTCCCCCTCGGGGACGGACCGCCGGGCCAGGCTGTACTTGAGCTGGGCGAAGCTCGGCGCGGTCATGCCCTCGGCCGCCGCGAACTCGCGGGCGGTCCGCAGGTCCCCGGCCGACCAGTTGTTTACGCCCCAGGCGGTGAACCATCCTGCGCGCACCAGCTCCGACACGTCGGACACCACCTGCCGGACGTCAAGCTCCCCCATGAAGTCGCCGGCGACGACGAAGTCGGCGTGGTCGGTGCCGACCCGCTCCAGCGACACGTCGATCTGATCGGCGAACGAACTGCCGGGGTAGTCCCACAACCAGAGCTTGCCGCACAGCAGGTAGTCGTCACGGGAGAGCCCGGCCTCCCGCACGACCTTGCCGAAGATCACGTCGGTGACGGCGTTCTCCGCGTGCGGGCCGAAGTTGTAGTGGGCCACGTCGAAGAGGTTGACGCCGTGCCCGACCGCCCGCCGGATCAGCTCGACCGCGTCGTCCGTCTCCATGCGGTCCCACGTGTTCCATGAGCCGAGGCCGAAGACCGGCACCTCCGGGCCCTGCGTGCCGAGCCGGCGCCGGGGCACCTGACCTGAGAACTCCATCGCGAACCTCCGAAGACGATGTGCGACCTCTGGCCGCAAGCGGGTAGATCGTATAGTATCTCGCATACTGTTTTGGTATGTAAGGAGTGCATCCATGTCGTCTCACCCCGGCGCCGAGGCCGCGAGCCCGGCGAGGATCGTGGACGTGGCCATCGGTTACATGGCCGCCAAGCAGCTCTTCGCCGCCTCCGAGGCCGGCCTGTTCGCGGCGCTCGCCGAGGGGCCCGCCGCGGCCGCCGAGATCGCGGCCCGCACCGGCATCCCGGAGCGCACCGCCCGCATCCTCGCCGACGCGATGGCGGGCCTCGGCCTGCTCACCCGCGCCGACGGCGTCTACGCCAACTCCCCGGCC
Organism: Microtetraspora niveoalba; assembly: GCF_001570405.1. Classification (GTDB taxonomy): domain Bacteria; phylum Actinomycetota; class Actinomycetes; order Streptosporangiales; family Streptosporangiaceae; genus Microtetraspora; species Microtetraspora niveoalba. Next base: position 140,842 of record NZ_BBYM01000016.1, read on the forward strand.
ACCGCACGCTACCTCTCGGGGAACGGGGACGACGTCGACCTGCGGCCGTTCCTGACCTTCCTGGACACGATCAGCTACGGGCACTGGCTCGGCTTCGGCGAGACCACCCGCACGGCGAAGCCGGCGGACCTCGACCTCGGCGGCGACCGGATGACGACGTTCCTGTCGGGCGTGATGACCTACAACGCGCTGCACGCCCGGATGCTCGCCGAGAACTACGACTTCTCCCGGCACGAGCGGGTCCTCGACCTCGGCGGCCTCTCCGGGTCGTTCCTCGCCGAGGCGCTGCGCGGGGCCCCGGGCCTGCGGGGCACCTTCTTCTCGGGCGGCGAGCTCGTCGGGCACGCCCGTACGGTGCTGGCCGAGGCCGGCGTCGCCGACCGGGTCGAGATCGTCGACGGGGACCCGCTGGAGGGCGGCGTCCCCACCGGCTTCGACCTGGTGCTGCTGGAGCACGTCGTGCACCGCTTCGACGCCGAGCAGAACCGGCGCATCGCGAAGGCGGCGCGCGAGGCCGCGACGCCGGGCGCGACCCTGGTGCTGCTCGACTTCTTCCTCGACTCCGACCCGGAGCAGCGCCCCATCGACGCCCTGCACGCCGGCGAGTACCTGGTGATCGACGGCACGGTCGTCTATCCCGAGGACGAGGTGCGCGGCTGGCTGCGCGCCGCGGGCTGGGAGCCGGTCGAGACCCGCGCGCTGCCGGGCAGCCCGCGCGTCATCATCGCGGAGGCACGATGAGCGGCCGCGTCGTCCTGGTCACGGGCGGCGCGAGCGGGATCGGGCGGGCCGTCGCCGAGGCGTTCGCCGCGGCCGGAGACCGGGTGGCCGTCGCGGACGTCGACGGCGCCGCCGCCGAGCGCGTCGCCGCCGAGCTGGACGGCGTCGCGGTCACGATGGACGTGACCGACCAGGCGTCCGTCGTCGCCGGGGTGGCCGAGGTCGCCGACCGGCTCGGCCCGGTCGAGGTCCTCGTGAACAACGCGGGCGTCGTCGCGGGCGGCGGCCTGCTCGTCGATCTGCCCGTCGAGGTCCTCGACACGGTGCTCGCGGTGAACGTGCGCGGCACCTTCACGGTCACGCAGGCGGTCGCCACCCAGATGATCGAGACCGGGCGGGGCGGCTCCATCGTCAACATCAGCTCGATCGGCGCCCGCCAGCCGACCGCCGGGATGGGCCACTACGAGGCCACCAAGGCGGCGGTGGACGCGATCACCCGCACCGGCGCGCTGGAGCTGGCCGAGCACGGCATCCGGGTGAACGCCGTGGCACCCGGCCCCGTCCACACCCCGCTGACCGCCGGGCTGATGGAGGACCCGCGGGCGCGGGCGGCCTGGGAGTCGCGCATCCCGCTCCGCAAGATCGCCCAGACCGCCGACGTCACGCCCCTGGTGCTCTTCCTGGCCTCCGCCGCGGCCGGGCACATCACGGGCGCGGTGGTCCAGGTGGACGGCGGCCAGCTCCTCGTCTGAGCCGGTCGCCACGGCCGCCGGCGGCCTTCCCCCCTCCCGCCGGCGGCTCCGGCGGCGCGTTCCCGCGATCGTCCGGCGAGGACGCGCCGCCGGGACGGCGTCTTCCGGCGCTCGTGCGCGGGCATGGCGAAGCCCGCCGGGAGGACGTTCCCGGCGGGCTTCCGCGTGTCGGGCGGCCGCGCGCGGCCGCGAGGGTCAGATCGCGCGGGGCGGGACGTTGGCGTTGTGCAACGCCGCCGCCGTGGCGATCTTGTGCGCGCAGGCGACCCGCTCGATCTCGTGCGGGTCGGCCCCCCGCTCGATGAGGTCGAGCATGTGCTCGTGCTCCTCCACCGAGCGCCGCGCCCGGCCCGGCACGTACGTGAAGCTGGACCGCCGCATGTGGTCCAGCCGCGCCCACTCGGACTCCAGGAGGGCGTTGAGGTGCTCGTCCGGGCAGTGCTCGTAGATGGAGAAGTGGAACTCGCGGTTGAGCGCCGTGAACGACGAGGGGTCGAACGCCTCCAGCGCCTCCATCATCCGGCTGTTGATCTTGCGCGAGGCCTCGATCTTCTCCGGCGTCATGTGCGGGGCCGAGATGGCGGTCGCGTACCCCTCGAGGCGGGCCAGGATCTGCAGCGAGTGCTCCACCTGCGCGGCGTCGAACACCGCCACCCGGGCCCCGATGTTGCGCACGACCTCGACCAGCCCGTCGGACTGCAGCCGGCGCACCGCCTCGCGAAGCGGGATCGTGCTGACCCCGGTCTCCCGGGCGAGCTGGTCCATGACCAGCCGGTACCCGGGCCCGTAGGTGCCGTCGAGGATGCGTGAGCGCAGCAGCTCGTAGCTGCGCTCCGCCTTCGACTCCTTGGCCCGCGCGGGCTTCTTCGCGGTGCTCACCAACGCCCCCTCACACTTGACCGGACCGCCGTCCGCCGCGCCCGAGCGGCGCTCGGCCGGCGGACGGCGGACCCTTCAATGATCACTGCTCGAGGGCGGTCAGGACAGTCCTTCGGAACAGACCGCCGCCGAGAACCTCGAAGTGCCCGCCGGGGACCGTCACGAGCTGAGCGCCGTCGACGCCTTCGACGATACGCTCGATGCCCTGCGTCATCACGTCGTCGGCTCCGACGACGAAGAGCGGGGGCACCGTCCCGCTCCAGGCCCCACCGGCGAACGGCGTGGCGCGCAGGCCCTCGACACAGGTCGCGAGCCCGGCGGCGCGCTCGCCGTGGGACCGTACCATCCCGGCGATGGCGGCCGTGAACGGGTCGCCCGGCTCGGTCCCGTCGGCGACCGCGCGGTGCAGCGCCTCGATGTCCAGGGCCTCGAACGGCTCGCCGGGGTTGAGCCCGCCGAGCACCGTCCTGCGCACCCGGCCGGGGGCCGCCGCGGGCAGCTCCCAGGCGAGCCGGGCGCCCAGCGAGTAGCCGGCCACGTCGAACACGTCCGCCGGGACACCCGCGTCGGCGAGCGCCGCGTCGAGGGCGGCGACGAGGCTCTCGGCGATCTCCCGCGCCCCCGCCTCCGCCGGGCCGCCCGGCGCGGGGCTCGCGCCGTGGGCGGGCAGGTCGGGCACGACGACGGTGCGCCCGGCGTCCTTCAGCGCGCCGGCGACGCCGGTCGCGACCCAGTCGGCCTCGCCGTCGGAGCCGAAGCCGTGCACGAGAAGCACGGGCGGCGCGGCGGCGGGCCGGTCCGGGACGAAGGTGCGGACGGCCAGGCCGGATGGGTCCTGCATGCGTGTCACAACTCCCCTATTTCACATACGATTTCAGATCTTACTGGACGGTGTCGAGCGCCTCGACCGGGAAGTCCACGACCACCTGGCCGGTGCCGCTGCTGCCGAAGTACGGGCAGAGCTGCTCGCCCTGACCGCGGTAGGAGTCCCATCCCAGCAGGCCGAACAACATCGCCGTGTCCGCCATGGCGCCCTCGCCCGTGCAGCGCCTGTTGTAGTCCGGGAGCATCTCCAGGAACTCCGGCACCCGCCCCTCACACCACATGTCCAGGACCTTCAGGTCCACCTGGCGGTTGATCTCGCTGCTCACGTCGTTCAGCAGCGACTCGGCGATCTCGTTGGGCGGGAAGGCGTGGGACAACGAGCCGCTGGCGAGGAAGGCCACCTTGCGGTCGCTGCGCCGTACGGCGCGCAGCAGGGCCTCCCCGATCCGCCGGTTCTCCTCGATGGAGGAGTAGATGTTGCACCCGATCGGCAACACCCGGATCGAGGAGTCGCCGTTCATGAAGTACATCGGGACGAGCGTGGCGTACTCCAGGCCCAGGTCCTTGTAGGTGTGCACCATCGCCTTCTGGCCGCCGGCCACGATCTCCTCGCGGATCAGCTCGGCCAGCTCGGGGTCGCCCGCGTAGTCGTAGGCCAGGTCGTGGATGAAGTGCGGCAGCTCGTGGCTGGCGTAGGACGCCCGGTGGCGCCGCCTGCCGTTCAGGTGGAAGCCGATGCTGTTCATCCAGTGCGTGTCGGCCACCAGGAAGGTGTCGGCCCCGAGCTCACGGGCGCGCCGCCCGATCTCGGTCAGCGCCACCTCGGCCGGACGGCGGATGCCGAAGTGCTTGCCCGGCTGGATGGACAGCCAGATCGACGGCACGTGCGTGATCTTCGCCGCCAGGACGACCTCTCCCATTACGCCCTCCCCTGTCTCAATCCGGGCGCCCGCGCGGCCCGGTTCCGGACGACCTGAGTGTGGCCGCCCAAATCGGACATACAAGAATCATGTAGGAACTCAAATATCTTTGTCTATAGCCGTCGCCAATCTGATCGAGTATCATCAACGATGTCGTATACGATTTGGAGGGGGCATGGAACACCCGCTCGGCCTCTCGCCGGGGAAGATCGTCGCGGTCCATCTCAACTACCGCAGCCGTGCGGCCGAGCGCGGGCGCGTCCCGGCGGTGCCGTCGTACTTCCTCAAGCCGTCGTCGTCCCTGTCCTGGTCGGGCCGTCCGGTCGTCCGGCCCGCCGGGTGCGAGCTGCTCGCCTTCGAGGGAGAGATCGCGATCATCATCGGCGAGCGCGCGCACCGCGTCCCGCCCGACCGAGCGCTCGACCACGTCGCGGGCTACACGGCGGCCAACGACTTCGGCGTCTACGACTTCAAGCACGCCGACCTCGGCTCCAACCTGCGGGCCAAGGGCCAGGACGGGTACACCCCGGTCGGCCCGGCCATCCTGCGGGACGCCGACCCCGGCAGGCTGTGGCTGCGCACGTACGTGAACGGGGAGCAGGTCCAGGAGGCGTGCACCGACGAGCTGCTGTTCGGCTTCGACCTGCTCATCGCCGACCTGTCCCGCGTCATGACGCTGGAGCCCGGCGACCTCGTCCTCGCCGGCACGCCGGCCGGGTCCACCGTCGTACGGCCGGGCGACGTGGTCGAGGTGGAGCTGGAGGGGGCCGGGCGGCTGCGCAACGAGGTCGTCGCCGACACCCGGGAACTCGGCCCCTGGGGCGTGCAGCCCGAGGTCACCGAGGAGACCCGGGCCGCGGCCTACGGCTCCGCCCGCCGTCCCGAGACCGTCACCCTCACCGGGAAGACGGCGGGAGACACGGCCGGGAGCACGACGGGCGGCGCGGCGGAGAGCACGACGGGAGACACGCCGGCGGCGGCCCCGATCTCCCCGGAGACCGAGGCGGCGCTCCGTGCGGTGTCCACCGCCACGTTGTCGTCGCAGCTCCGCAAACGCGGGATCGACCACCACTTCATCGAGGGCGTACGGCCGGCCCGGCCGGACCTGCGCATGGTGGGGGTCGCACGGACCCTGCGCTACCTCCCGCTGCGCGAGGACGTCTTCGCCGAGATCGGCGGCGGCATGAACGCCCAGAAGCGCACGGTCGAGGAGATCCGGCCGGGCGAGGTCCTGGTCATCGAGGCGCGCGGCGAGCACGGCGCCGGGACCCTCGGCGACATCCTCGCGCTGCGGGCCCTGCGCCGCGGCGCGGCCGGGGTGGTCACCGACGGCGGCCTGCGCGACAGCCCGTCGTTCTCCGGCCTCGACCTGCCGTCGTACTACGCGGTGCCGCACGCGGCCGTCCTCGGGCGCCGCCACGTCCCGATGGACTCGCAGGTGCCGATCTCCTGCGGCGGGGTGCTGGTCATGCCCGGCGACGTGCTGGTCGGCGACGCGGAGGGCGTGGTCGTCATCCCGCCGTCCCTGGTCGACGAGGTGGCCGGGGACGCGCTGCGGCAGGAGGACGAGGAGCGCTTCATCTACGAGCGGGTCGCCGAGGGCGAGTCGGTCGACGGCCTCTACCCCATGAACACCCGCTGGCGGGAGACCTACGAGCAGACCAGGCGCGAGAAGTGACTCGCGACCGGCACAGCAAGGAGTTGAACACGTGAAGTTCCGTTCGGATCCCGCGACGATACGCGGCTCCATCGCCCCCGTGGTGACACCGTTCACCGCCGACGGCGCGCTCGACCTCGACTCGCTGCGGGCGCTCGTGCGCTGGCAGCTCTCCCAGGGCTCGCACGGCATCTCCACCGGCGGCTCCACCGGCGAGCCGGGCGCGCAGAGCGTCGAGGAGCGCGTCGCCGCGATGACGGCGGTGGCCGAGGAGACGGCCGACACCGTGCCGTTCCTGCCCGGCACCGGCTCGGCGAAGCTGGACGAGACCCTGCGGCTGACCGCCGAGGCGGAGCGGCTCGGCGCGGACGCCGCGCTCGTCATCACCCCCTACTACGCCCGGCCGACGCAGGAGGCGCTGTTCCGCTGGTACTCGACGGTCGCCGCCGAGTTCCCGTCGTTGCCGGTCGTCATCTACAACGTGCCGTCGCGGACCGCGGTGGACATCGCCCCCGAGACGGTCGCCCGGCTCCGGCGGGCCCACGACAACATCGTGGGCATCAAGGAGACGACCAAGGACTTCGAGCACTTCTCCCACGTGCTGAACCTCTGCGGCCGCGACTTCCTCATGTGGTCGGGCATCGAGTTGCTGTGCCTGCCGCTGCTCGCCATCGGCGGCGTCGGCTTCGTCAGCGCGGCGGCCAACCTGGCGCCGTCGGCGGTCGCCCGCATGTACACGGCGTACACCGAGGGCGACCACAAGACCGCGCTCGACCTGCACTACGCGCTGCACCCGCTGGTCGAGCTGCTCTTCGTGGAGACCAACCCGGCGCCGGCCAAGTGGGTCCTGGAGCAGCGCGGGCTCATCGCCTCCGGGCACGTCCGCCCTCCGCTGGTCTCCCCCACCGAGGCGGGCGTGGCGCGCATCAACGAACTGCTGGCACAGAGCGAGGGAGTCGCCTGATGAAGCTGGAGCACTACATCGGGGGGGCGCACGTCCCCAGCGTCTCGGGCGCGACCTTCACCGCGCTCGAACCGGCCACCAACACGGAGTACGCGACGATCGCCGCGGGCGACGCGCAGGACGTGGAGGCGGCGGTCGCCGCCGCGCGCACCGCGTTCACGGAGGGCCCGTGGCCGCGCATGTCGGGCGGCGAGCGGGCGGCGGTGCTGCGCAGGATCGCGGCCGCGATCGAGTCGCGTGACGACCGGATCGCGGCGATCGAGTGCCGCGACACCGGCCTGCCGATCACGCAGGCCCGCGGCCAGGCCCACCGCGCCGCGCACAATTTCCGGTTCTTCGCCGATGTGATCACCACGCTGGGCGAGGACGTCTACCGGGTCGCCTCCCAGCAGCTCAACTATGTCGTGCGCAAGCCCGTCGGAGTGGCCGGACTGATCACGCCGTGGAACACGCCGTTCATGCTGGAGACGTGGAAGCTGGCGCCGGCGCTCGCCGCCGGATGCCCGGTCGTCTTGAAGCCCGCGGAGTGGTCCCCCCTTTCGGCCGGTCTGCTGCCGGAGATCATGGAGGAGGCGGGGCTGCCCACGGGCGTGTTCAACATTGTGCACGGCATCGGCGAGGAGGCCGGGGCGGCGCTGGTCGCGCACCCCGACGTGCCGGTGATCTCCTTCACCGGTGAGACCGGCACCGGTCAGATCATCATGCGTTCGGCCGCGACCCACCTGAAGACCCTCTCCATGGAGCTCGGCGGCAAGTCCCCCCTTGTGGTCTTCGACGACGCCGACCTGGAGCGGGCGATCGACGCCGCCGTCTTCGGCGTCTTCTCGCTGAACGGCGAGCGGTGCACGGCCAGCTCGCGGGTCCTGGTCCAGGACACGATCTACGACACGTTCGTGGAGCGGCTGGCCGAGCGTGCCGCGCGGGTCAGGGTGGGCTCCCCGGACGACCCGGCGACCGAACTCGGCGCGCTCATCCACCCCGAGCACTACGCGCGTGTCATGGAGTACGTGCGCGTCGGCGTGGACGAGGGCGCGCGTCTGGTCGCGGGCGGCGGGCGGCCGACCGGCCTGCCCGAGGGCAACTTCCTGTCCGCCACCGTCTTCGCGGACGTCACCCCCGAGATGCGGATCTTCCAGGAGGAGATCTTCGGCCCGGTCGTGTGCGTCACCCCGTTCTCCACCGAGGAGGAGGCGATCCGGCTGGCCAACGCCACCCGGTACGGCCTCGCCGCCTACCTCTGGACGAACGACCTGCGCCGGACGCACCGGATGACGCAGGCGATCGAGGCGGGCATGCTCTGGGTCAACTCGCAGAACGTCCGCGACCTGCGCACGCCGTTCGGCGGCGTCAAGGCCAGCGGCCTGGGACGCGAGGGCGGCAACCACAGCATCGACGTGTACACCGAGTCGCACATCGTCCACGTGGCGACGGAGGACCTGCCCATCCCCCGCTTCGGCGTGGCCTGACGCCGGCCTCCCGGCATCACCCGCCGGCCGCCCCGTACGGCCCGGGCCCCAGGGGTCCGGGCCGACACGCTTCCAATATGACCACTCCTGGCTAATTCGCGGCAATCTTGTCGTCGTTTGCGGCGTAGATCCTTCTTTCGCAGTGAAAACGACCAAGGATGTGCGAATGCCGCGTTTTGTCGCTCTGACCGCCGCTCTGCTGGCCGCCCTGGCGCTGCCCGCCCTCCCCGCCCACGCCGGTGCGCCCGACGGCACGCTCACCGCGCGTACGCCGAGCGTGAAGGCCGGCGATCCGGTGCAGTTCTCCTATTCCACGCCGCGCCCGGATGCCAAGAACTGGATCGGCCTCTACAGCGACCCCGGCGACGGGCCGGTGGACCAGAAATACGTGGGCCCCTCGCTGAAGTGGGTCTACATCCCCTCCGCCGCCGGCACGGCCACCCTGCCGACCAACGGCCTGGAGCCCGGCGCCTATGTCGCCTACGCCCTGGCGAAGGACGGCTACGAGTGGCTCGCGCCGCCCGCCAAGCTGAAGATCGTGAGCAGCGAGCCGCTGCACTTCGTCACCGGCGACTTCACCCTGCGCAACGCCCGCGCGAAGTCCCCCTACGCGGCCACGGTCAAGGGCACGGTCCGCGGCCCCGAGGCCGCGTTCCGCAAGGTGAACGGCCCGGAGTGGGTGCGGATCGGCGAGGACGGCTCCGTGACCGGCACGCCGCCGGCGTCGGCGTCCGCGAAGACGGCCGCGGTCACCGTCGAGGCGCGCACCGCCGCGGGCGAACGGACCTCCGCCACGGTCCGCATCCGGGTCCGGCCGCCCGGCGCCCCGCTGGTGCCCGAGTTGAAGGCCATGTCCTGGAACCTGTGGCACGGCGGGAGCCAGGTCAAGGGCGGCCGGGAGAAGCAGGTGAAGTTCCTGCTCGACCGCGACGTGGACGTGGTCGGCCTGCAGGAGACGTCGTCCACCTCGGCGAAGGAGCTGGCCGAGGCGCTCGGCTGGGACCACTACCAGGCGGGCGCCGACCTCGGCATCATCAGCCGCTACCCGATCGTGGGGCGCGGCCCGCTGCCGTCCGAGTCGGGCCTCGCCGGGGTCAACGCGCGGATCAGGCTGGATGACCGGCACGAAGTGGCCCTCTGGAACGTGCACCTCGGCTACACCCCGTACGGCCCGTACGACGCGTGCTTCGGCCGATGGAGCGTGGACCGGCTGCTGTCCAGGGAGGCCGAGTCGAAGCGCACCGAGCAGATCCGGCGCGTGATGTCGGCCATGTCCGGCGACCTCGCCGCCTCCGGCCGCACCCCCGTCCTGCTGACCGGCGACTTCAACGCCCCCTCGCACCTCGACTGGACCCCCGCGGCCAAGCGGTGCGGCTACGACTCCGTCCCCTGGCCGACCTCGGTCGCCCCTGAGCAGGCGGGCATGAAGGACTCCTACCGGGTGGCCCACCCCGACCCGGTCGCCGCCCCCGGCATCACCTGGTCGCCCATCTACACCGCCTTCACCGGCGGCTACGGCCATGACGCCCACACGGGCGAGCCCGAGCCGCAGGACCGCATCGACTTCGTCCACTACAAGGGCGACATCGAGGTGACCTCCTCCGAGGCCGTCGTCGAGGGAACCCCGGCCCCGATCCCCGGCCACAAGGACAACGCCTGGACCTCCGACCACGCCGCCGTCCTGACCACCTTCACCATGAACTGACCGAACCCACCGAGGGCGCGGCGCCAGGCCCACGGCCCGGGCTCACGTGCCGGTGGCGGATCGAAGGCGGATCGGCGGCGTGCCGGTCAGATGAACGAGGCGACCATGGCGGCGAACTCCTCCGGGGTGGCGATGCGCACGCCGAGCGTCGCGGCCTTGTCCCGCTTGGACCCGGCCTTCTCGCCGGCCACGAGCAGGGAGGTACGCGCCGAGACGCTGGAGGACGCCCGGCCTCCGGCGCGCTCGATCAGCTCGTTCATCTCGGTGCGGGACAGCGCCTCCAGCGGCCCGCTCATCGCGCCGGTCACCACGACGGCCATCCCGGTGAGCGGAAGCTCGACCACGCTCCCGTCGCCCGCGCCGGCCCCGGCTCCCTGCCCGGCCTCGGCGTCGGACCCCGCCGCGCCCGGTCCGGCGGGGCGCGGCCCCGTGGCGCCCGGCTCGGTCATGGTCACCCCGGCCGCCACCAGCCGGTCGATCAGCGGCCCCAGCTCGGCCAGCTCCTCCACGAGGGCCGCGGCCTTCTCCGGCCCGATGCCGTCCACGGCCTGCAGCGCCTCGGCGTCGGCCGCGCGGATCGCGTCCATCGAGCCGAAGTGCCGGGCGATCCGCCGGGACATCGACCGGCCGGTGCCGCGCACGCCGAGCGCGCAGAACACCTTGTTCAGCGGCTTCTCCTTGGCCCGCTCGATCGCGGCCAGCAGGTTGTCGGTGCTGGTCTCGCCCATCCGGTCCAGGCCGAGGATCTGCTCGCGGGTGAGCGTGAACAGGTCGGCGAAGTCGGCGACCAGCCCGGCCTCGACCATCTGGACGATGCGGGTCTCCCCGAGGCCCTCGATGTCGAGCTGGTCGCGGCCCACCGCGTAGCTGACCGAGGCGACCGCACGGCAGGCCCGGCCGCGGACGCACCGCCAGCGCTGCTGGGAGACGTCGATCTCGGCGCCGCACCTCGGGCACACGTCGGGGAACTCGATCGGCCGCTCCGCCCCGGTCCGCAGATGGACCACCGGCGCCTCCACCCTCGGGATCACGTCGCCCGCCTTGTAGACGGTCACGTGGTCGCCGATCATCAGGCCGCGCCGGGTGATGTCCGCCGGGTTGTGCAGCGTGGCGTAGGTGACGACGCTGCCGTCCAGCAGCACCGGCTCCAGCACCGCGCGCGGCGCGATGATGCCGGTGCGCCCGATGTTCCACTCCACCCCGACCAGCTTGGTGATCTTCTCCACGGCGGGCAGCTTGTACGCGATCGCCCAGCGGGGCGCCCGCGAGCTGAACCCGGCCTGCTCCTGGTCGGCGGCGAGGTCGGCCTTGACGACGATGCCGTCGATGCCGAACGGCAGCTCGGCGCGCACCGCGGCGATCTCCTCGACGCGGGCCTGGACCTGCTCGACCGTGGACACGGCGATCACGCCGACCGGGGTCGCGCCGGTGGTCCGCACGCCGAGGCCGGCGACCAGCTCCATGATCCGGCTGTGCGGCAGTTCGCGCAGCCGCGCGGCCGGCTCGCCCCCGTCGTCGGGCGGCAGCGGCAGCGCGCCGTACCCGAAGAAGGTCGTCTCGCAGCGGTACGGCCGGTCCTTGGCGCGCAGGGTGCCGGCGGCGGCGCTGCGCGGGTTCGCGAACGTGGTGCCGTCGTGCGCGGTGCGTTTCGCGCACGCGTCCTCGAACTGGGCGGCGGTCATCAGCACCTCGCCGCGGATCTCCACCGTGACCGGCTCCGTCAGCGTCTCGGGCAGGCCCTCGACGGTGCCGATCGCGTGCGACACGTCCTCACCGGCCACGCCGTCGCCGCGGGTGACGAGCTGGGTCAACCGGCCGGCGTGGTAGCGGGCCGACACGGCGAGCCCGTCGAGCTTCGGCTCGACGCTCCACATCTCGACCGGGCGGCCGAGCCTGCGCTCCAGCCCGGCCGCCCACCCGGCCAGCTCGTCGGCGGAGAACACGTTGTCCAGGCTGAGCATCGGCACCGTGTGCGGCACGTCACCGGTCACGGCCCCGCCGGCGACCTTCCCGGTGGGCGATCCGGGCAGCACGTGGTCGGGGTGGGCCGCCTCGTACGCCTCGATGCCGCGCACCAGGCGGTCGTAGGCGTCGTCGTCGAGGGCGGAGTCGCCCGCGCCGTAGTAGGCGGCGGCGGCGTCGACCGCGACCCGCACGGCCTGGGCGTATTCGGCCTGGTCGGCGAGGGGCGTGGCGTGGAGCGCGTCAGTCATGCGCACATAGTGCCGTGTCCGACCGACAATCCCGTACGCCGCGCCCGGCCTCCGGGCGTCCCATCTCGTTGACCGGGACCGGCCGCGTCCCGGCCCGCTCGCCGGCAGCACGATGGGTGCGGCCCGCCGGCGTACGGCGCGGCGAGGGCCGGCGAAGGCCAGTGAGGACACGAACCCTGGAGGGCGGATGGGAACCCCCGTCATCGTCGACGCCGCGCGCACCCCGATCGGACGGCGGGGCGGCCTGCTTTCCGGCCTGCACGCCGCCGAACTGCTCGGCGCCGCCCAGCGCGGCGCCCTGGACCGGCTCGGTCTGGACCCCGCCCTGGTGGAGCAGGTGATCGGCGGCTGCGTCACCCAGGCGGGCGAGCAGTCCGCCAGTGTCACCCGTACGGCGTGGCTGCACGCGGGCCTGCCGGAGGCCGCCGGCGCGACGACGATCGACTCGCAGTGCGGCTCGGCCCAGCAGGCGGTGCACCTGGTCGCCGGGCAGATCGCGGCGGGCGCGATCGACGTGGGCATGGCCTGCGGGGTGGAGTCGATGTCCCGGGTGCCGCTGCTGGCCAACATCGGCGACGGCGTCGGCCGGCCCCGCCCGGACTCGTGGAACCGCGACATGCCGGCGCAGTTCGTGGCCGCCGACCGGATCGCGCGCCGCCGCGGCTTCACCCGGGAGCGACTGGACGCGTTCGGGCTGCGATCGCAGGCGCGGGCCGGGGAGGCGTGGGCCGAGGGGCGCCTGGACGGGCAGATCATCCCGGTCCGCGTCCCCGGCCCGGAGGGCTCGGTCGTGTCCCGGGACCAGGGGCTGCGCGAGACGAGCATGGAGGCGCTGGCGGGGCTGAAGCCCATCATCGACGGTGGCCTGCACACCGCGGGCACCGCGTCGCAGATCTCCGACGGCGCGAGCGTCGCCGTGCTGATGGACGAGGGCAGGGCCCGCGACCTGGGGATGCGCCCCCGCGCCCGCCTCGTGGCCCAGTGCCTGGTCGGCGCGGAGCCCGAGTTCCTGCTCGACGGCCCGGTCCAGGCCGCCGACCGGATGCTGGCGCGCACCGGCATGAAGATCGGTGACATCGACCTGTTCGAGGTGAACGAGGCGTTCGCCGCGGTGCCGATGTCGTTCGCCCAGGTCCACGGCGTGGATCCGGACCGGCTCAACGTGAACGGCGGCGCGATCGCGATCGGCCACCCGGTGGGCGCGACCGGCATCCGGCTCGTCGCGACCGCGATCGGCGAGCTCGAACGCCGCGATTTGAACGTGGCGATGGTCCTGGTGTGCGCCGGCGGCGCCCTCGCCACGGGCGCGATCATCGAGCGCCTCTGACGGCCCGCGGCCGGCCGGGGCCCGGCGTCGGGGGCGCTCAGTCGTCGGCGAGGTCCTCGGGGGCGGCGCGGGCGATCGCGGCCAGCACGTCCAGCGCGTACGACAGGGTCTCCACGGGCGGGGAGGCGAGGCCGAGCCGCACCGCGCCGGGCGCGCCGCGCGTCCCGACGACGAATGAGGCGGCGGGCGTGACGGCGATCCCGCGCCGGGCCGCGGCGGCGACGAAGGTCTCGGCCCGCCACCGCTCGGGCAGCTCCCACCAGCAGTAGTAGGCGCGGGGGTCGGCCCGTACGGTGAACCCGGCGAGCCGCACCGCGGCGATCCGCTGGCGGGCCGCGGCGTCCGCCCGCTTGGCTTCGGCGACGGCGGCCACGGTGCCGTCGGCCGTCCACCGGGTCACGGCGTCGAGGGCGAACCGGGCGGCGGTCCACGCCCCCGAGCGCAGCGCGGCGGCGAGGCGCTCGGCGAGCCTGGGAGGCGTCACGGCGAAGCCCGCGGTCAGCCCGGGTGCCAGCCGTTTGGACACGCTGTCGACCAGGATCGCGCGGTCCGGGGCCAGCGCGGCGAGCGGCGCCGGCGCGGCATCGTGCAGGAACGCCCACACGGCGTCCTCGACCGCGTACAGGTCCAGTTCGCGCAGCGTGCGGGCGATCCGCGCGCGCCGCTCCTCCGGCATGGTGATCCCGAGGGGGTTGTGCAGGGTCGGCTGGAGGTAGACCGCGCGCAGCGGGGCGGCGCGGTGCGCGGCGGCGAGCGCGTCGGGGCACAGCCCGTCGGCGTCGACGGCGACGGGAACGGCGGTCACGCCGAGCCGGTGCGCGACGGCCTTCACCACGGGATAGCTGAGCGCCTCCACCCCGAGACGCTCGCCGGGCGGCACCAGCGCGGCGACGGCGGCGGCGACGGCCTGCCGCCCGTTCCCCGCGAACAGGACGCGCGCCGGGTCGGGCCGCCAGCCCGCCGTACCGGCCAGCCGGGCCGCGGCCTCCCGTGCCTCGGGGGTGCCGGCCGCGCCGACCGGCCGGAGCGCGGCGCCGAGCACGTCGGGCCGCAGCAACGGACCGAGCCCCCGGGCGAGCAGGTCGGCCTGGCCGGGGGCCACGGGATAGTTCAGCTCCAGGTCGATCCTGGCGGCGGAGGGTTCGGCGAGCGCGGGCCCGGGCGGCGGCTGCGCCGCGCGGACGAAGGTGCCCCGGCCGACCTCCCCCACGACGAGCCCGCGCCTGGCCAGCTCCTTGTAGACGCGCCCGGCGGTCGAGCCGGCGATGCCGCGCCGCCGGGCGAAGGAGCGCTGCGGCGGCAGCCGGTCTCCGGGACGCAGACGGCCGGCCGCGATGTCCGCCGCCACCTCGTCGGCGACCGCGCGGTAGTCCTCCATGACACAACCTCATCGCATTCGCAGGATTGCACCGAGTGCAATGTCACTATTGCACGCGAAATCGCCCGGCCTCTAGCCTCGAAGCATCGGTTGCGGGTACGGGAGATCGGGAGCGGGCGACATGATCGGCATCGACGGTCTCGCGGGCATGGCGGCGGTGGCGCTCGGGATCGTCCTGACGCCCGGCCCCAACATGATCTATCTGGTGTCCCGGTCGATCGCCCAGGGCCGGCGGGCCGGGCTGATCTCCCTGGCGGGCGTGGCCGCGGGGTTCCTCGTCTACCTCACCGCCGTGGCGGCCGGCATCGCGGCCGTGTTCGCACTGGTGCCCGCCGTGTACACGGCGATCAAGCTGGCGGGGGCCGCGTACCTGCTGTGGCTGGCCTGGCAGGCCGTACGGCCCGGCGGCGTGTCCGCCTTCGCGCCGAAGGAGCTGCCGGCGGACCCGCCGCGCAGGCTGTTCACGATGGGGCTGGTCACCAACCTGCTCAACCCCAAGATCGCCGTGGTGTACCTGTCGGTGCTCCCGCAGTTCGTGGATCCGGCGCGCGGGCACGTCGCCGCGCAGAGCCTCGTGCTCGGGCTCGTCCAGATCGGCGTCGCCCTGACGGTCGACGGTCTGATCGTGCTGACGGCCGGCACCGTCTCCGGCTTCCTGTCACGACGCCCGAGGTGGCTGAGCGTCCAGCGCTACCTCATGGGCTCGGTGCTCGCCGGGCTCGCCCTGCACCTCGCCGCCGACCGGTCCCCCACCCTGGCGCTCCGGCCGTGACAAGGCTGTGGGGAAGGCCGTCGTCGTGGGTCTCCGGTCGCCGCGCCGCCCGCCAGGCGGAACTCCCTTCCCGGCGTGCTGTACACGGCCGAGAAGTCCGGCTGTTCAACGAAGGTCGGGGATGCGTTCGCCACCCTTCGCAGGACGCTGGATCGCCGATGAAGCCGGCCACGCGACGTCGTCGATCGCGAGCCACGGCGCGACGGCCAGGGCCGTGGGCGTGAGCCCGGCGAACGTCGTTACCTCGCGGTGGAGGTGGGACTGGTCGACGTAGCCGCTCTCGACGGCAACGCGGGCGGCGGCGTGACCCGCCGCGAGAAGGTGGGCGGCGTGGTCGAAGCGCACCAGTCGGGCGGCGCGTTTGGGTGTGATGCCGAGCTGGGACCGGAAGCGGGACCACAGGCGCTTGCGGCTCCAGCCGACCTCGTCCGCCAGGCCGTCGACCCGCACCCGCCCCCGGCTGGTGAGCGTCCGCCGCCAGGCATAGGCGACCTGCGGATCGACCGGTGGGTGGGCGCCCAGCCGTCGGCCGAGGATGTCCACCGCGATCGTGAACCGTTCGTCCCACGACGCGGCGGCGCGCAGCCTGTCCTCGGCTCGCCCGGCGTCGCGGCCCCAGACATCCTCAAGGGCTACCACCGTCCCGCTGAGCTCGCTCGATGCGCCGAACAACGCAGCCGCCGCGACCGGCTCCAGCCGGATCTGGAGGCACTCGCCGACTCCCCAGCCAGTTGCCCGGAGATCGCCGGGGAGGAGCCCGGCGACGACACTGCCGCGCTCGTGCCGGCCATGGGTTTCGTAGACGACGCCTTCTCCCTCGCTCAGATCGACGAGCAGGGTGACGGACGGGTACGCGACCATGGCGATGTCCACAAAGGCCGGGGCACGATGGCGGAACCCGGCCATGCTGACCCCCGGCAGCCGAACCGACGGGCGTGGGACTGCGACGTCCACCCACGCCCGGTCAGCTGGCGTCCCGGTCGACAACATGTGACCAGTCTAGGCCTCAGGGATCATGGGTGGGCTGTCAGCGGCCCGTTGCCGTGAAGTCCAGCAGTAGTTTGCTGGTCGTCTCGGGCGCTTCCAACATGGGCAGGTGCCCGACGCCGGGCAGCAACTCGACCCGCGCGTTCGGCACCGCGTCGTACTGGTGCGCCGACGACGGCTCCCAACGGGGGTCGGCAGCGCCGAAGATCACCAGCACGGGGACCTCGAGGGAGGCGAGACGCTCGGGCACGCCCCGCTCCGCGATGTACGCGGTGTTCCGGCGCAGCACCGTCCTCATCACGCGGTAGGTGATGCCCCCTACGTCGGCGACCACGTCGTCCGGGAGGTCCACCGGGCGAGCGGCCGTCGCGCTGATCCCCCTGCGGATCATCGCATCCGAACGCCTCGACCACAGGAGCGGGCCCAAAGGCGGGGCCAACAGGACCCGAAGGATGAACGGCTGCCGAAGGAGCGCATCCGGATTTGGGCCGCTACTGATCAGTGCAAGCGAACCCACGAGGTCGGGACGTTGTTCGGCAAGCGCGGTGGCGACGTAGCCTCCGCTGGAGTGCCCGACCGCGGCGACGTGACGAAGGCCGAGGTCGTCCAGCAGCGCCGCCACCTGGCCCGCCTGGGCAGGCACGTCGTACGACGGCGCGGGCGGGGACTGGCCGCAGCCCGGGAGGTCGACCCGGATGACGTGATGGTGGCCGGCCAGTGCCGGGACCACCGGGCTCCAGAAGCCGCCCGAGGCCCCCGATCCGTGGATGAGCAACAACGGCGGCGCCTGCCGCGGGCCGTCATGGACCACGTGCATCCCATGCGAGTGCTCAATGTCGTACTCACTCATGCGGAGACTATGCACGGGCGGTCGACTATCGGTCTTGGACAAATGTTCCTGCCGGGTTGACGACCGACGGCGCGCCACCATCGCCGCAGTCCGAGGAGCCGCTCATACAGCGGCGCCACCGGCCCGTCCACGACGCTCGGCGTCGCCAGGCACAGCCGGTCGGTGTCCCGCCCATACAGGAGCGTCACCCCGGCGGGCGGCGCGGCTGGCGCGGCGGGAAGGTTCGGCAGCTTCCCACGTTGTAGTGCACGTCGAACGTTTCAGGTGACGGCCGGGTCAGATCGCTCCGATGTACGTCCAGGTTCCGGCATGCCGGGCGAAGCGGCTGTTCTCCTCCATCGCCCCCGGCCTCCCGCGGTCCTCGTAGTGGGCCCTGAACCGTACGGTGCCCTCGGTGTGGACCGCGCTGCCGCCGGTGGTCTCCAGGATCTCCAGGCGCACCCACCGGGGCCCGCCGGCGAGATCGAGTCGCTCGGGCCTGGTGGACGGGTGCCAGGTGCGCAGGAGATAGCCGGCGTCTCCGACGGCGAAGGCGCTGAACCGCGACCGCATCAGCGCCTCGGCGGTCGTCGCGGCGGCCTCCCCCCGGTGCAGCCGCCCGCAGCAGTCGCGGTACGGCGCGGCCGTCCCGCAGGGGCAGGACGAGGGGGCGGCGGGGCGGAGCGGCCGGCTCGGGCGGCGTCGGGGCATCCCCTCATTCTGCCGTGGGCCCCACCCCCATCCGACGGACGCCCGGGTCGCGCCGTGCACGGGTATTCACCCGGGTCCGAAACCGGGGCAAGATGAGGCATGGTCAGGCTTCAGGGCGAGACGTCGCCGGAGCTCCCCCGGCTGTGGGGCCGGGAGCTGCGCTCACTGCGCGAGGCCACGGGCGCGCCGATCGCGTTCGGAGGCCCGGTCACGGACGGCGGGCTGCGCCTCCAGCACTTCGACGGCACCCGCACCGGCCTGCTGTCCGGGCTCGCGGTGTCCCCCGGCGCGGGGGTCGGCGGCCGCGCCTGGCACGAGCGGCGGGTCGTCGGTGTCGACGACTACCGCGTCGCGGACGACATCTCGCACGACTACGACGTCCCGGTACTGACCGAGGGCATCCGCGCCACCGTCGCCGCGCCCGTGCTCGTCGGCGCCACGGTCCGCGGCGTGATCTACTCCGCCGTCCGGGAGAGCCCGGGCCTCGGCGACCGGCTCAAGACCGCGACCACGGCCGCCGCCCGCGCCCTCGCGCGGAGACTGGCCATGGAGGACGAGATCGACCGGCGCGTGGCCGCCCGCGTCGAGGCGGCGGAGAAGACGCGCGCGAGCGCGCTCGAACGGCTGCGCAAGGTCCACTCCGGTCTGCACGCGCTGCGGCGGAGCACCGACGACGACACGCTGCGCGCGCGGATCACCGGGCTGCTCGACGAGTTGTCCGGCCAGGCCGCCCGCCCCGCCCCCACCGGCGAGGTACCCGCGCTCAGCGCCCGCGAGCTGGCGGTCCTGTCGCTGGTGGCGACGGGACGCACGTACGCGAGCGTGGCGGCCGATCTCGGCATCGCGCCCATGACGGTCAAGAGCTACATGCGCGACATCCTGGTCCGGCTCGACGCGCACACCCGGCACGAGGCCGTCGTCGCCGCCCGCCGCCACGGCCTCATCCCCTGAACCCGCCCGCACCCCCATCGGGGGGTGTCGCGGCGGCGCGGCGAAGGTCACCATGTGCGGCGGACGACGAAGGAGGCCGCGATGTCACCCGATCCCACCTCTGCCCTGCGAGCCGCGCGGGACCGCCTGCTCGACCTGCGCACCTCGTACGACGAGGCCGTCGCGACGTTCTCGTGGCCCGACGTGGGCGACACCTTCAACTGGGCGCACGACTGGTTCGAGACCTGGGCCCGCGACGACGAGCGCCCCGGCCTGGTGGTCGTCGAGGAGGACGGCGGCCGCTCCGCGTACTCGTTCGCGGAGCTGTGCCGCAGGTCCGACCGGGTGGCCCGCTTCCTCGCGGCGGGCGGGGTGGGCCGCGGCGACAGCGTCGTGGTCATGCTCGGCAACCGGGTCGAGCTGTGGGACTGCATGCTCGCCATCGTCAAGCTGGGCGCGGTGATCATGCCGACGACGACGGCCGTCGGCCCCGCCGAGCTCGCCGACCGGGTCGACCGCGGGAACGCGAAGGCGGTCATCTGCGACGTCGCGGACACGCCGAAGTTCGCGGACGTCCCGGGGGCGTACCTGAAGGTCGTCGCCGGGGGCGCGGTGGAGGGCTGGCGGGAGCTCTCGGCGGCGTACGAGCTGGAGGCCGGGCCGCTGCCGCACCCGGGGAACGCGAGCGGCGACCGGCTGCTGCTCTATTTCACCTCGGGCACGACCAGCAGGCCCAAGCTCGTCGAGCACTCCCACGTGTCCTATCCGGTCGGCCACCTGTCGACGATGTACTGGCAGGGCCTGCGGCCCGGGGACGTCCACCTCAACATCTCCTCGCCGGGGTGGGCGAAGCACGCCTGGTCGAACTTCTTCGCGCCGTGGCTGGCCGAGGCGACCGTGGTCGTCTACAACTACACGCGGTTCGATCCGGCGGGGATGCTGGCGCTGCTGCGTTCCGAGAAGGTGACGACGTTCTGCGCGCCTCCCACGGTGTGGCGGATGCTGATCAACGCCGACCTGGCCGAGGCCCCCGAGTCGCTCAGGGAGGCCGTCGGCGCGGGAGAGCCGTTGAACCCCGAGGTCATCAGCCAGGTGCGGCGCAGGTGGGGGCTGACGATCCGGGACGGTTTCGGGCAGACCGAGACCACCGCGTCGGTCGGCAACCCGCCGGGGCAGCCCGTCAAGCCCGGGTCGATGGGCCGTCCGCTGCCGGGGGTGCCGGTCGTGCTGGTCGACCCGACGACCGGCGCGCGGCTCGACGGCGAGGCCGAGGGGGAGCTGTGCCTCGACCTGTCCCGGTCCCCGCTGACCCTGATGACCGGATACCAGGGGGACGAGGCGCGCAACGCGGAGGCGATGGACGGCGGCTTCTACCACACGGGGGACGTCGCCGCCCGGGACGCCGACGGCTACATCACGTTCATCGGGCGGACCGACGACGTGTTCAAGGCGTCCGACTACAAGGTCAGCCCCTTCGAGCTGGAGAGCGTCCTGATCGAGCATCCCGCCGTCGCCGAGGCGGCCGTCGTCCCCGCGCCCGACCCCGTGCGGCTGGCGGTGCCGAAGGCGTACGTGACGCTGGCGCCGGGCCACCGGCCCGACGAGGAGACGGCCCGGTCGATCCTCGCGTACGCCCGGGAGCATCTGCCGCCCTACCTGCGGGTCCGCCGTCTGGAGTTCGCCGAGCTGCCGAAGACGATCTCCGGGAAGATCCGCCGGGTCGAGCTGCGGGCGCGGGAGGAGCTCCACTCGGGCGAGCGCCCGGCCGGCGAGTGGCGCGACGACCAGTTCCGCCTGTCCTGAGACCCGGGGTCAGGCGGCCGGTCCGGGTTCGAGGTGGTAGCCGAGCTGGCTGTACAGCTCGAGCTGGTCGTAGTAGTCCCGGTCGGTGATGATCCGGCCGTTCTCGGTCGCGCAGGCGCAGGCGCCGCGGAGCACGACGCGGCGCCCGGTGCCCTCCGCCGTGCTGCCGTCCGGCAGGAGGAAGGGCCCCGTGTGGGTGCCGACGAGCGTGTACTCGGTGACCGCGGGGTCGGCGGACTCGACCTTGTACCAGGCCGCGATGTGCAGGTCCGGGAAGGCCGTGAAGAGATGCTCGAACTGCCAGGCGATCTGCTCGTGGCCCTCCGCGACGCCCACCGGGGTCACGTAGACGGCGTCGGGGCAGTAGCAGGCGAGCACCCGGTCCAGGTCGTGGGCGTTCATCGCCTCGAACAGTGTGTCCTTGAGCTCTCGGGCAGTCGGCATGGCCATCGTCCTCCTCGCCGTACTCCACGGTACCGCCCGGCGTTCCCGGCTCCCGAGGGCGGCGACGGGGGTCACAGCAGCGGATGCACCTCGGGATGCGCCTCCCACCAGCGGCCGAAGACCGGGTTGTCGTCCACATGGTCGACGAACGCCTGCGCCAGGCCGCGGTAGAGCGCCCCGGCGGTCGCGTCGCTGAGGCGGTCCCTGCGCCATGCGAGGAGCAGCCGCGCCACCTGCGGCTCTCCCGCGAGCGGCCGTACGGCGGTGCCGGCCGGCGCGGGCCAGCAGGGATCGACGAGCCGCACGCCGTGCCCGTCCGCGACCAGCGGGCGGGCGGCGCCGCTCGGGGCCTCGAAGCGGATGTCGGGTTCGAAGCCGGCCGCCCGGCACGAGGCCCGCAGCGCGGCGAGGGAGCCGTCGTCGGCACCCGGCGGGCTGATCCACGCCTCCCCTTCGAGGTCGGCCAGCCGGATCTCCTCACTCCCCGCGAGGGGGTGCGCCGCCGACAGCGCGACGAATATCGGATACCTCGGGACCAGCGTGCGGCTGACGACCGGCGCCGCCAGCGGGACGCCGAACCCCTCGATGACGCCGAGAAGGGCCGCGTCGAGCCGCCCGTGCGTGAGCGCCTCGGCGAGCAGCACCGCGGAGGGCTCGATGCGCAGGGAGATCTCGCAGCCGGGCAGCACGTCGCCGACCCGGTTCACGATGCTGCCCACGCAGCCGACGTGCACCGAACCCAGCCGCAGCGATCCGGAACCGCCGCCCGGTCCGCGCAGGTCGCCGAACAGCGCGTCGACCTCGGACAGGACGATCCGGGCGCGGGCGATGACCTGGTCGCCCAGCGGGGTCGGCTCCACGCCGGACCGGCTGCGTACGAAGAGCTCGCCTCCGATGAGGGTCTCGACCCGGCGCAGCAGATTGGTCATGGCCGGCTGGGATAGCCCGGCCTGGGCCGCGGCCCTGGTCAGGCTGCCCGTCTCCGCTATCGCACAGATCATACGGAGATGCCGGATATCGAGATCCATAACGCAGAATTATGCGTCAAGTAATGACTCCCGCCCAGGCCGTACGCGAGACGCGCACCTCCGGCCCTGAGCGCACGTCCGGCCCTGAGCGCACGTCCGGCCCTGAGCGCACGGGCGGCCCTGAGCGCACGGGCGGAGCCGTCGGCCGGGCCGGGGGACCGCGGCTCTCCTCGCGACATTCTCCGTGGCCGGGCCGTGAAACGCGGCCCGGCCGAGGGGCCATAACCAAGACTTATGTGGGCCTTTATGGCCGCTGGTTCGATTTCGTCAGGAAACTACGGGCGACACACCCCTTCGATCCTCCGGCCGCCCGATTCCCGGAGCCACCGGCCCGCGCACGCGCGGCCCCGCCGCGTCCCGGTCTCTTCCGGGCTGCCGGATCCTTCACCTCCCCCACCCTCACGCCGCTCCTCGACACCCCCCGGAGGTCGCACGTGGGAATCACCCCACCCCTGCGCGCGCTCAGACGACCGTCGCTGGTCGCCCTCGTCCTCACTCCCGTCCTCGCGCTGGGGCTCGCGCTCCAGCCCGCGACGGCCGCCACCGCCGCCACGCCGCCGCCCGCCGGCACCACCGCGCTCGGCGCGGCGTCCACGGGCCCAGCGTCCACAAGCACGATGTCCACCGGCACGGCGGCCACGGGCACGCCGCCCCCGGCTCCGGCGCTGTCCGGCCGGGACGGCGACGGCTCGGACCACGTCCGCCGGTCGGCGGTCCCGGTCCGCGACCGTGCGCCGCTCCCCTCCTCCTCCGACCGCCTGCGGCAGGACTACGACCTGCCCGAGGCCGCGTCCACGCACCCGCGCCCGTCGATGAAGGACACGCCCGCCAGGACCGCCGAGGCCGCCGCCGCGTGCGACGTGCGCGACTTCACCGGCCGGACCGGAAGCGCCCTGGTGCAGCAGGTCAAGGCGTCCACGACGGACTGCGTCAACACCCTCTTCACCCTGACCGGGTCCGACGCCGCCGCCGCGTTCCGCGAGGCGCAGATGGCGAGCGTCGCGTACGGCCTGCGCGACAACGCGGTGAACTACCCCGGCGACAACGGCACCGGCACCGCGCAGCTCGTGCTCTACCTGCGCGCCGGCTACTACGTCCACTGGTACAATCCGTCCACCGTGGGCTCGTACGGGCCGACGCTGAAGACCGCGATCCAGGCCGGCCTGGACGCGTTCTTCGCGAACTCCCGCTCCTCGACGGTCAGTGACGCCAACGGCGAGGTGCTCGCCGAGGCGGTCACGCTGATCGACAGCGCCGAGGAGAACGACCGCTACCTGTACGTGGTGAAGCGGCTGCTGGACGGCTACACCAGCGCGTACGACGCGCATTGGTGGATGCTGAGCGCCGTCAACAACGTGTACACGGTGCTCTTCCGCGGCCACCAGGTGCCGGCGTTCGTCACCGCGGTCCAGCGCGACCCGAGCGTCCTGGACACGCTGAACTCGTTCGCGGCGAACCACCTCGCCCTGCTCGGCACCGACCGCGGGTACCTGACCTCCAACGCGGGCCGGGAACTGGGCCGGTTCCTCCAGCACACGGCGCTGCTGTCCACGGTCCGGCCGATGGCCAGGAACCTCCTCCAGCGCAGTTCCATGACCGGGCCGACCGCCCCGCTGTGGGTGGGCGTGGCCGAGATGGCCGACGGCTACGACAAGGCCAACTGCTCCTACTACGGCACCTGCGACCTGCGGGCCCGCCTCGCGGCGAACGTCCTGACCGTCCGGTACACCTGCGGTCCGAGCATCACGATCCGCGCCCAGGACATGACCTCGGCCCAGCTCGCCGACTCGTGCGCCAGCCTCGCCGCGCAGGACGCGTACTTCCACGACCTGGTCAAGGACGGCGGCCGCCCGGTCGCGAACGACGGCAACACCACGATCGAGGTCTGCGTCTTCGACTCCAGCACCGACTACCAGACGTACGCCGGGGCGATTTTCGGCATCGACACGAACAACGGCGGGATGTACCTGGAGGGCGACCCGGCCGCCGCCGGCAACCAGCCCCGCTTCATCGCGTACGAGGCCGAGTGGGTGCGGCCGGACTTCCAGATCTGGAACCTGAACCACGAGTACACCCACTACCTCGATGGCCGGTTCGACATGTACGGCGACTTCGACGCGGGCGTCACCACCCCCACCATCTGGTGGATCGAGGGCTTCGCCGAGTACGTCTCGTACTCGTACCGGAAGGTCGTCTACGACGCCGCGATCAGCGAGGCGGCGAAGCGGACGTACGCGCTGAGCACGCTCTGGGACACCACCTACTCGCACGACACCACGCGCATCTACCGCTGGGGCTACCTGGCCGTGCGGTACATGTTCGAGAAGCACGCCGGCGACGTCGCGACCGTCCTCGGCCACTACCGGTCCGGGAACTGGAACGGCGCCCGCTCCTTCCTGACGGGCACGATCGGCGCACGCTACGACTCCGACTGGTGGACGTGGCTGGCCGCGTGCGCGTCGGGGACGTGCGCGGGCGGCGGGAACGGCGGCAACCAGGCGCCGCGGGCCGCGTTCACGTTCACCGCGAACGGCCTCGCCGTGAGCTTCGCCGACGCCTCGACCGACCCCGACGGCACGATCTCCGCGCGCCGCTGGGACTTCGGCGACGGCTCGTCGTCCACCTCGGCGAACCCCTCGCACACATACGGCACGGCCGGCACGTACACGGTGGCGCTGACCGTCACCGACGACGGGGGCGCGACGGGCACGACCAGCCGCCAGGTGACCGTGTCCTCCGGCGGAACGGACGTCCCCGAGTGCTCCTCGTCCGACACGCGGGAGCTGGGCGAGAACTGCCGACGGAGCGGCGTGTCCGCGACGTCGGGGAACTACGCCTACTTCTACCTGTACGTCCCGCCCGGCACCGCCAGGCTCGTCATCACCTCGTCGGGCGGCTCCGGGAACGCCGACCTCTACTACAGCCCCAGCGCCTGGGCCACGAAGTCGGCGTACACCCAGCGGTCGACGGGGCCGGGCAACGACGAGACCCTGACGGTCGCGAACCCGGCGAGCGGCTACCACTACGTCAGCCTGTACGCCACCCAGGGCTTCTCCGGAGCCTCGGTGAAGGTCGCGTACTGACGCGACCGGGTTCGCCCGCCGCCGCCTGACCGCCGATCTCCGGCCGGGGCCGGACCCCGCGTCCGGTCCCGGCCCTCACCGCCTCCTGATCAGGAGCCCTTGATCAGGAGGCGGTGGGACTCCTGCAGCCCCTCGGGGAGCTCCTCCGGAGAGAACCACCCGGCCTCCAGGATCTCGAAGCCGTCGGTCCTGAGCGTGCCGCCGACGAACTCGGCCTCGTAGGCCACCTCCACGCGCAGGCGGAAGCCGCTGCGGAGCAGGACGAGCCGGTGCGCGCGGACGTCCAGCCCCGTCTCCTCGCGTACCTCCCGGGCGACCGTGTCCTCGAACCTCTCCGCCCGCTTCGCGTAGCCGGACGGCAGCCCCCACTGGCGGCCCTCCGGCCACAGGCGGTGCTTCAGCAGCAGGACCCGCCCCTCGGAGTCGCGGACGACGCCGGTGACGCCGACCATGAACGTGGCGTGGGCGAGCCACAGCAGGCGCCACTGCATCGGGCCGCGGATGGCCCGCCACAGGCGGGCGATGAGCCTCTTCACGTCGTCTCCCCCGGTGCGGTGATCGCGAGCCCGTCCACGATGGCGCAACCGCCGCCGGTTTTCCAACCGGCGGGTGCGTTCAGCAGCCGGGGAAGCCTGCGGGCAGCGGCCGGGCGTGCAGCACGTCGAGGCGCGACACGGCGCGCGTCAGCACGACGTAGAGCCGGTTGAGCCCGCGCTCCTCCGCCTCGGCGATGCCGGCGGGCTCGGCCACGATCACGTGGTCGTACTCCAGGCCCTTGGCCAGCGACGCGGGCAGCACGGTGACCCGGGCGTGGCGGGCCGGCGCGCCGGACGTCGCGCCGTCGTCCCGCAGCACCGTGAGGGCGTCCTCCGGCAGCGCCTCCCGCAGCGTGGCGGCCAGCGCGTCCACGACCCCGGCGGGAGCGATCACCGCGATCGACCCGTCGTGCGGGAGAGCCGCACGAACGGCGTCGAGGGTCGCCCGCGTCAGGTCGGCCACGGGGGTCACCCGGGCCCGGCCGTCCGCGCGGAAGGAACGCGTCGGGGGCACGTCCACGTCCAGGACGTCCAGCAGGCGGTTGGCGAGCCGGGCGACCGCGGCCGGCACGCGGAAGCCGGTCGTCAGCGCGATCACGGGCGCCTCCGGCCTGCCCAGGTGCGCGAGCGGCTCGCGCCAGTCCCGGGCCGCCCACGGGGTCGTCCCCTGCGCCAGGTCGCCCAGCACGGTGATCGACCCGTGCTCGCTCCTGCGCGCGACGACGCGGCACTGCATCCCCGACAGGTCCTGCGCCTCGTCCACGATCACGTGTCCGTATCCCGGCGTGCGCCGCAGCAGCCCGGCGACCTCGTCCACGAGCACCAGGTCGGCGTCCGACCACCGGGCGCTCCTGTACGTGCGCGGCGGCCGCGCCCACCGGATCGCCGCCTGCTCGTCGGGCGTCAGGACGCCGTTCGCCACCCGCGCGAGCGCCTCCGGGTCGCCGAGCACCTCGGCCACCACCTCCTCGGGGCGTACGGCGGGCCACACCGCGTCGACGAACGGCGCGGCGCCGCGCGCCATGCGGCGCGTCCGGGCCGCGTTCAGGACCTGTCCGCGCGCCTCGGCCCGCCGTCCCAGCAGGGAGACGACCCGGGACAGGACGCGTTCGCGCCCCACCGCGTACGGCGCGGCCTCCCGCCGGGTGTCGTCCACGACGCGGCGCAGCTCGTCCTCGTCCACCCGCCACCGGTAGGAGCCGTCGGCCACGGTGACCGGCCCGTCCGGTCTGCGCACCCGGGCGTACAGCGCCCGGCGCAGCACGGTCGCCATGCGGACGTCGTGCTTGACGGCGGCGGCCGCGTCGTCCTCGGCCCGCGCCGGGGCGCACGCGGTGTCGCGGGCGAGCAGGCGCTCCAGCGTGGTCTGCTCGACGTCCACCTCGCCGAGCACGGGCAGCACCGCCGAGATGTAGTGGAGGAACGCGGGGTTGGGCCCGAGCACGAGCACCCCCGTCCGGGAGAGCCGCTGCCGGTGGGCGTACAGCAGGTACGCGGCGCGGTGCAGGCCGACGGCGGTCTTGCCCGTGCCCGGCGCGCCCTGAACGCAGATCGACTCCTCCAGCGCGGCGCGCACCAGTTCGTCCTGCTCGGGCTGGATGGTGGCCACGATGTCGCGCATGGGGCCGACGCGGGGGCGCTCGATCTCGGCCGCCACGATCCGGCCGATCTCCCCCGCGCCCCCGCCCCCGCCCGCGCCCTCGCCGGCGTCCTCTCCGGCGTCCTCGCCGCGGCCGAGGTGCTCGTCCTCGTACCCGGTCAGCTCCCGCTCGGCCCACCCGAACCGGCGGCGTACGGCGACGCCGTGGGGGGAGCGCGCCCCGGCCCGGTAGAACGCCCGGGCGACCGGCGCGCGCCAGTCGATCACCATGGGCGGCTCCCCGGGGCCGCCGGAGATGTGCCGCCGGCCCATGTAGTACCGCCGGCCCGCGTGGTCGCCCGCGTCCCGCCCGGCGCCGAAGTCCAGCCGGCCGAAGAACGGCGGCCCGCCGGGCTCCTCGGCGAGTTCCTTGGCCAGGCTCTTGAGGTGGCGCCCGAGCCGTTCGGCGCTGTATCGGTCGCCCGCCACGTGTTCGCCGACGGCCACGCTCAGCCGGGCGCCGTCCAGCATCGCGCGCAGCGCCTCCCCGCATCGCTCGGCGTACGCCTTCTCCTCGTCGAGTCCGCTCATCACACCGCCCTTTGTTAACCGGGTTAATAGATTAACCAGGTTAACAAGTTGCTATGCTGAACGGGTGACAGGACTTCGGCGGCTGAAGCGGCAGCGGACCCATGACGCGATCTCCACCGCGGCGATCTCGCTGTTCCTGGAGCGCGGCTTCGACGAGGTGTCGGTCGCCGAGGTCGCGGCGGCCGCGGAGGTGTCCAAGCCCACGCTGTTCAAATACTTCGCGACCAAGGAGGACCTCGTCCTGCACCGCATCGCCGACCACCGCGGCGAGGCCGCCCGCGTCGTACGGCGTCGCGCGCCCGGGGCGGACCCGCTGGCCGCGCTGCACGCGCACTTCCTGGAGGGGCTGGCGCGGCGCGACCCGGTCACCGGGCTGAACGACGACCCAGAGGTGATCGGCTACCACCGGATGGTCTTCTCGACCCCGAGCCTGGCGGCCCGGCTGTTCCATCACATGGCCGCCGACGAGGAGGCGCTCGCGGACGCGCTCCGCGAGGAGACGGACGACCTCACCGCGCGGCTGCTGGCCGGACAGGTGATCGCGGTCCAGCGTGTGCTCGCGCGCTGCAACTGGGCCGCGCTGGCCGCCGGGGCGAGCGCGGACGCGACGTACCCGTCGGCCGTCGCCGCCGCCGACCACGCGTTCGCCCAGCTCCGCCATGGAGTGGGCGCGATCTCCCCCACCTGAGCGACCCGCCGTCACCGCCGGGGAGGGACGCACGCGAAATACACCGGGAGGGTACGCGCGCGATCACGAAGGCCGCGGCCGGGGGCCCATCAGGGCCGGGGCTCAGGCGAGAGCCAGGAACAGCTTCTCCAGCTCCGCGACGCTCATCGGCGGCTGCTCACCCCGCTCCTGGGCGGCCTGGCAGTGCCGCAGGCCACTCGCGACGATCTTGAAGCCGGCCCGGTCGAGCGCCTTGGAGACGGCGGCGAGCTGGGTGAGCACCTTCGTGCAGTCCTCCCCCGCCTCGATCATCGCGATCACACCGGCGAGTTGACCGTGCGCCCGCTTGAGTCGCGTCACCGCGTCGCCGACCATCGACTCGTTCATCTCCACGCGTTCAACTTACCCCTGGGGGTATAGCCCGGCAAATCAGACATTTCCCCCACATGTCCGCGAAACAGCGCCTTCTGTCGCTACGGTCGGATGCGACCCGTACGGGAGAACACGCCGCCGCGTCCGGTATCCGCGGCGGGCGGCGCACCATGACCACCAGACCTGTGACACCAGACAGCGAGGCGAGCGAGCGTGAAGCCAGAGGCCGGGGCACGAGACGGCACACCGCGGGACGGCG
Organism: Microtetraspora niveoalba; assembly: GCF_001570405.1. Classification (GTDB taxonomy): domain Bacteria; phylum Actinomycetota; class Actinomycetes; order Streptosporangiales; family Streptosporangiaceae; genus Microtetraspora; species Microtetraspora niveoalba. Next base: position 170,239 of record NZ_BBYM01000016.1, read on the forward strand.
CGGCCGGGGACGCGGGCGGAGGCGCGGCAGCCGGCGTCCCCGCCTACGCGGACCGGGTGCGCGGCAGCCTCCTGGGCGGGGCGATCGGCGACGCGCTCGGCGCCCCCGTGGAGTTCGACTCGATCTCCACGATCCGCGCCGTCCACGGCGCGGCCGGCGTGACCGATCTCGTCCATGACCGGCACGGCGGCCTGGGCCTGGTCACCGACGACACCCAGATGACGCTGTTCACCGTGGAGGGGCTCATCCGCGCCCACCTGCGATCCCGGAGCACCGGCGTCGGCGGGGAGGAGGTGCGGATCATGCGCAACGCCTACCTGCGCTGGCTCGACACCCAGAACCACCGGCGTCCGCCGTCCGCCGACGACGTCGTACGCACCGGGCGGCTCCGCGAGGAGGCGTGGCTGTACTCCCGGCGCGCGCCCGGGAACGCCTGCCTGTCCGGGCTGTCCACCGAACTCGGCCCGCTCGCCGCGCCCGGGGCGCCGGGGCCGGTCAACCCCCGCTCCAAGGGGTGCGGCACGGTGATGCGGTCCGCGCCGTTCGGGCTCGCCGCCGGCGACCCGGGGCGGGCGTTCCGGCTCGCGGCCGAGTGCGCCCAGATCACGCACGGCCATCCCACCGGCTATCTCGCCGCCGGCGCCTTCGCCGCGCTCGTCGCCTCTCTCGTACGGGGCGTTCCGCTGGAGCGGGCCGTCCGGGACAGCCGGGAACTGCTCGGCGAGCAGCCCGGGCACGAGGAGACGAGCGCCGCGCTCCGGGCCGCGGTCGCCCTGGCCGCCGAGGGGGACCCGTCGCCCGAGGCGGTCGAGTCCCTCGGCGGCGCGTGGGTCGCGGAGGAGGCCCTGGCGATCGCCGTCTACTGCGCTCTCGTGGCCGGGGACGACATGGAGCGCGCGCTCCTGCTGGCGGTCAACCACTCAGGCGACAGCGACTCCACGGGCGCCGTCTGCGGCAACATCCTCGGCGCGTGGCACGGAGAGGCCGCGCTCCCCCCGCGCTGGCTGTCCCGGCTCGAAGGCCGGACGTCCATCGTCCGGCTCGCCGACGACTTCGTCACCGCGTTCACCGGCGGCGACCTCCCCTCCGACGCCTATCCGGGCCGCTGATCCGGGGCCCGCGAACCGTCCGGAAACGCGAACGGCGGCCCTCGGAGAGGTTCCGAGGGCCGCCGTTCGCTTCACCGCCCGTTCCGCCGGGCGGCCGCGGCCTCTACTTGAAGCCGCGCAGCCGGAGGCTGTTGCTGACCACGAAGACCGACGAGAACGCCATCGCGGCGCCCGCGATCATCGGGTTGAGCAGCCCGGCGGCGGCCAGCGGCAGGGCTGCCACGTTGTAGGCGAAGGCCCAGAACAGGTTGCCCTTGATGGTGCGCAGCGTCCGCCGGGACAGCCGGATCGCGTCGGCCGCCACCCGCAGGTCGCCGCGGACCAGGGTGAGGTCGGACGCCTCGATCGCCGCGTCGGTGCCGGTCCCCATGGCGAGGCCGAGGTCGGCCTGGGCGAGCGCCGCGGCGTCGTTGACGCCGTCGCCCACCATGGCGACCGTACGGCCCTTCGCCTGGAGGCTCTTGACCACGTCGACCTTGTCGGCCGGCAGCACCTCGGCGATGACCTCGTCGATGCCGACCTCGGCGGCGACGGTGCGGGCGACGGCCTCGTTGTCGCCGGTGAGCAGCACGGGGGTCAGCCCGAGGGCGCGCAGCTCCCGGATGGCCTCGGCCGAGGTGGCCTTGACCGTGTCGGCCACGACGAGCACGGCGCGGGCGGCGCCGTCCCAGCCGACCGCGACGGCGGTGCGGCCCGCGGCCTGGGCCGCCTCGAACGCCCGCTCCAGCTCGACCGGGAGGTGCTGGGACCACTCGGCGAGCAGCCGGGGACGACCGACGAGCACCGCGTGCCCGTCCACGATGCCCTGGACGCCGAGCCCTTCGACGTTCGCGAAGTCCTCCGGCGTGGGCAGCGCGCCGACCCGGTCGGTCGCGCCCCTGGCGACGGCCTGCGCGATCGGGTGCTCGGAGGCGTGCTCCAGCGCTCCGGCCAGGCGCAGCACCTCGGCCTCGTCCTCGCCGTCGGCCGTGTGCACCTCGACGAGGGTCATCTTGCCCTCGGTGACGGTGCCGGTCTTGTCCAGCACGACGGTGTCGATCTTCCGGGTGGACTCCAGCACCTCGGGGCCCTTGATCAGGATCCCGAGCTGGGCTCCCCTGCCGGTCCCGACCAGCAGCGCGGTCGGGGTCGCCAGGCCGAGGGCGCACGGGCAGGCGATGATCAGCACGGCGACCGCCGCGGTGAACGCCGCGCCCACACCGTCCCCGGTGCCGAGCCAGAAGCCGAGTGTGCCGAGGGCGAGGGCGATCACGACCGGGACGAAGATCCCGGAGATCCGGTCGGCCAGCCGCTGCACCTGCGCCTTGCCGGTCTGGGCGTCCTCGACCAGCTTGGCCATCTGCGCGAGCTGGGTGTCGGAGCCGACCCGGGTGGCGCGGACCACCAGGCGGCCGCCGGCGTTGACGGTCGCGCCGGTCACCGCGTCTCCGGGCCGTACCTCGACGGGGACGGACTCGCCGGTGAGCATCGAGGCGTCGACCGCGGAGGTGCCCTCCTCGATCACGCCGTCGGTGGCGATCTTCTCGCCGGGACGGACGACGAAGCGGTCGCCGACCACGAGCCGGTCGCTCGGGATGCGGACCTCGGCGCCGTCGCGCAGCACGGCGACGTCCTTGGCGCCCAGTTCGAGCAGGGCCCGCAGGGCGGCGCCCGCGCGGCGCTTGGACCGCGCCTCGAAGTAGCGTCCCGCGAGGATGAACGCGGTGACCCCGGCGGCGGCCTCCAGGTAGATGTTCCCGGAGCCGTCGCTGCGCTGGATCGTGAAGTCGAAGGGGTGGGTCATTCCGGGGGTGCCGGCGGTGCCGAAGAACAGCGCCCACAGCGACCACCCGAGCGCGGCGATCGTGCCGAGCGACACCAGCGTGTCCATGGTGGCCGCGCCGTGCCGCAGGTTGGTCCAGGCCGCCTTGTGGAACGGCCAGCCCGCGTACACCACGACCGGGGCGGCCAGTGTCAGCGACAACCACTGCCAGTTGGTGAACTGCAGCGGGGGGATCATCGCCATCGCGATCACCGGCACCGCCAGCACCAACGAGGTGATCAGCCGGGCGCGCAGCGGCCGCAGCTCGTCCTCGGGCTCCTCCGCCGTGGCCGCTCCCCCGGTCTCCTCACGGGGCGGGGCGGGCAGTTCGGCGGTGTATCCGGCCTTCTCCACCTCGGCGACCAGGTCCGCGGGGGCGACGCCCTCGGGGAAGGTGACCTTCGCCTTCTCGGTGGCGTAGTTCACCGTGGCGGTCACGCCGTCCAGCTTGTTGAGCCGGCGCTCGATGCGGTTGGCGCAGGACGCGCAGGTCATGCCGCCGATCGAGAGCTCGACCGAGCCGTGGGGCCGCCCTTCGGCGGTGGACGGCTCCGTGATGGTGGACATCGTCTCTCCTCTCTCGCGTCACGCCCGCGTCAGTGCGCGTGCCCGCCGTGTCCGCCGTGGCCGCCTGCCTGCCCGGCGGTCGCCGGGGCGCCGTCCGCGTGGACGGTGAAGTCGGCCGTACGGACCTTGCCGCCGTGCTGGAAGTCCAGGAAGAGCCGGTAGTCGCCGCGGCTGGGGACCTCGGCGTAGAAGACGATCTCGGGGCCGGGGCGGGTGGCGCCGTCGCCCGGCTCTCCGTCGGGGTGGACGTGCAGGTAGGCCAGGTCGCCGCCGCGCAACGCCACCAGGTGCCCGTACGCGCCGAGGTAGGGCTGGAGGTCGGTGACGGGCGCGCCGTCCTTGGCGACCTTGAGGGTCAGACGGCTCGCCTGACCGGGGACCAGGTCGCCGTCGAGGGTGACAGTGTATCCGTCCACCGTCGCGGTACGGCTCTCACCCGGCAGGCCCTTCGGCGCGTAGTCGCCGGAGGCGTACAGGTCGGCGCCGAGGGTCATCCCGTCGCCGCCTTCGGGGGCGAAGTCGGCGAACATCCGGTACGCGCCCGCCCCGGGGAGGGTGAGCGGCACCGACCAGACACCGCCTCCGGCCTCGACCGGGTGCAGGTGCTGGAAGTGGGAGAGGTCCCTGGAGACCAGGATGAAGTGAAGCTTCTTGTCGTGCTGAACCTGGTAGGCGGTCACCGGCTCGCCGTCGGGACCGGTCACCGTGAACCGGAAGTCGACGCTCTTGTCCGGCTCGACCTCGGTCGTGACCGGGGTGAGCGTGTAGCCGTTCTGGGACACCTGGAGCCCTCCTGGGATGGACGCCGAGCCGGCGGGGGTCGCCTGGCCGGCGGAGTGATCTGAGCCGCCCTCAGCGGCGCCGCCGGGGTGGGCGGCGCCGGAGTGGCCGGGGGCGGCGTGCTCGTTCGTGACCGGCCGGTCGCCGGTGCCGCCCACGGCGGTGCCGACTCCGAAGGTCGCGCCGAAGATCACGGCGAGTCCGGCGGCATAGGCTCCGAGCTTGGCGGGGGTGTTCATCGATCCACCACTTCGTATCCGGCCTCTTCGACCGCGGCGGCGATCGCGGCCGGGTCGAGGGGGCCGTCGCTGTCAACGGTCACCAGGCCGGTGGCGAGGTCCACCTCGACGCCGGTGACGCCGGCGACCTCTCCGACCTCTTCCTTGACCGAGCTGACGCAGTGGCCGCAGGTCATGCCCTTGACGGTGTAGGTGGTGGTGGTCACATCGATCACTCCTGTCGTAGTCGATTGGTTGGTCGTCCAAGCCGGTGGTTCTGGGGGCGGGCCGTCCGTCGGGGCCGTTCCGCCTCGGCGTGCCTTCCGCCCCGGGCCCCCGCCCGGAGCTTCGTGCCCGTCGGGTGCGTCGCCGTCGGCGGGTGAGGGTCAGGAGCGGACGAGGCGGGCGACGGCCTGGGAGGCTTCCTTGATCTTGGCCTCCGCCTCCGCGCCCCCCTTCGCCGTGGCATCCGCCACGCAGTGGGCCATGTGCTCGTCCAGAAGGGCGAGGGCGAAGGACTGGAGGGCCCGGTTGGCCGCCGACACCTGGGTGAGGATGTCGATGCAGTACTTGTCCTCTTCGACCATCCGCTGCAGGCCCCGGATCTGGCCCTCGATCCGGCGCAGCCGCCGGAGGTGCTCCTGCTTGGTGTCGCTGTATCCGGCCATCTCCCCGCCCCTCTCGATCGCGCTGTCGAACACTATAACACCATACCCCCCTATGGTATTTCCGTGAGCGGGGCCGGAACCTGGGCGTTTTCCGGCTTCCGGCTTCTTTGTGACGCACGCCACTCTCGCGACCCCTCGCCGCGTACCGCAGGCCGTCGCCCGGCCATGGCCGGGCGCGCCCGCGCGGCGAGCGGCGCCGGCGGGCCCACGTCGGGACGCACAGCATCGGGAGACACAGGCTTCGGGGGGCACACTCTCGGCCGGCCGGGCGCCGGTGGGGGCGCGCGAGGGCGCGCGCCCCGGACCGGCGAACGGTCACGCCCCGACGGACGACGGCTCCGGACGGCCGCTCTCCTCGGCCGCGGCCTTCCTGCCGCGCATGAGCAGCAGGGTGAGTACGGCGCCGACCACGGCCACCGCGGCGGCGCCGATGAAGGCGGCGTGGAAGCCGTCGGTGAGCTTCGGCAGGTTCCCCAGCTCGGCCGCGCCCCGCGAGGTCGCGATCGCCGTCATGACCGCCAGGCCGAGCGCCGACCCGACCTGGTACGTCGTGTTGACGATGCCCGAGGCGAGGCCGCTCTCCTCCGGACGGGCTCCGGACATGGCCGACATCATGGCGGGGATGTAGGCCAGCGACATGCCGACCGCCGCGACCAGCGACGCGGGCAGCACGTCGGAGGCGAACGCCCCGTCCGGCCGGACCAGCGACAGCCCCGCGACACCCGCCGCCAGGACCAGCAGGCCGATCACGATGAGCGGCTTGGCCCCGAACCGGCCCAGCAGCCGGGCGGTGATGCCGATCATGAAGATCATGATGGCGACCGTCATGGGCACCAGGGCCGCACCGCTCGGGAACGCGCCGTACCCGAGGACCTGCTGCAGGTAGAGGTTGAGGAAGTACCACATGGGGATCCACGCCGCGCCGAGCAGCGCCATCGCCAGGTTCGCGGTGGCCAGGCCCGGGGTGCGCCAGATGCGCAGCGGCATGAGCGGCTCGCGGACCACCCGCTGGACGACGAGGAACAACGCCAGCAGCGCGGCCGCGCCGACGGCCTGCGCCGTGGTCGCCCCGGCGCTCTGCTCGGGGGCCCGGACGATCGCGAACACGGCGAGGGCGACACCGGCGGTGACCGCGACCGCGCCGAGGATGTCGACCGACCCCCGCCTGCCCTGCACGGACGGCAGCAGCGCGGGCACGGCGGCCAGCGTGGCCAGGCCGATCGGGATGTAGACGATGAACACCCATGGCCAGCTCAGGTACTCGGTGATGACGCCGCCGAGGAACACGCCCGCCGTGCCGCCCGCCGGGGCGGCCGCGCCGTACAGGGCCATGGCCTTGCCCAGCTCGCGCTGGTCGTGGCCGAACAGCATCATCAGCAGCGTCATCGCGGAGGGCGCGATGAGCGCGCCGCCGACTCCCTGCACCGCCCGCCCGGCGATCTCCGCGGCGGGGCCTCCGGCCACGGCGGCGACGACCGATCCGGCGATCAGCACCGCCCATCCGGCGACGAACACCTTGCGTGCGCCGAGCAGGTCGGACAACCGCCCGCCGAGCAGCAGCAGGCCGCCGAAGGCGATGACGTACGCGTTGAAGACCCACTGCAGGTCACCCTGCGAGAAGCCGAGGTCTCGCTGCATGTCAGGTAATGCGACACCGATGATCGACGTGTCCATGATGACCATGAACTGGGCGGCGGCGAGCACGATGAGCGCCTGCCACCGCCGGGGATTGACGGCATTCATGCCTGTCTCCTGGTTCTTCGCACCATAGGATGCGAAAGGGGGATTGGTGTGATGACGAGTCGGACCTGACCCCAGGTGGGCGTGCACGGCAATGCACGCCCACCACGTGTGTTCGGGTGCCACGGAAGCGGTGCTCCCGCCGCTGATCGTTCGAGTTCCTTGAATGCGGCGCTCCCGCCGCTGATCGTTCGGGCGTCTCCGCGTTCGGCCCCCTCGGAACCGATGCCGACCGCGCCAGAGGCGGCCGTGTTTCGGACGCCCTGGACGTTCGGCACCACGCCTTCGTGCACCCGGAGCGCCGCCCTCGCACCCTCACGTTCCGATGCGCCGGAAGTGTCCCCTCCGGCATCGCGTGAGGAACGGGCGCGGGCGCTCTCCCGGTCTATCCGGTCTCCGGGCGAAGCCGCGGGCGGGCCGCAGTGTTCCCATCGCGCCCGCCCGTGCGCAAACCACCCGGCCCCACGCCTGACGCGAGGCCGGCCTGGGCCCACGGCCGGAGCGAGCCGGCCGCGGCCCGGGCGACGGCGACCTAGGCCGGCGAGCCGACCAGTTCGTAACCGGCCTCCTCCACCGCGGCGCGGATCTCCTCGTCGGAGTACCCCGCACCGTTGACGGTTACGGCACCGGCCGCGAGGTCGACCGACACTCCGGTGACCCCGGCGACCTTGCCGATCTCACCGGAGACCGACGAGACGCAGTGGCCGCAGGTCATGCCGCTGACCGAGTACGTCCGCGCGTCGCCCTCAGCGATCGCCACGGACGTGGTGGCGCCTTCTGCGCTGCCGCAAGAGCATGCCGTGCACATGATTGTGACCCCTCTCGTTCCAATACCCTTGGGGGGTATCTCTCGATCGAGAACGTAGCATACCCCCTAGGGGTTTATCAAAGCGGTGTCGGTCACGACTTTTTCGACGCCCATACGGAACAACCCCGGCGTCCGGCACGGCCGGGGCCACGTACAGATGGGCGGGGTCGCGTCGGCCGATCCCGGCCGTCCGCGCCGGGGCCTCCTCAGCAGGGATTCCGCGCCGCGCCAGGGCCTCCTCTACCGCGGCTCAACGCCATCCCCCCAACCGGGCCCCGCCCGCTCCGGGACTACCTCAGCAGGGGCCAGCGCCGCGCCAGCCGATCCCGGCGCCCGCACCAGAGCTCTCTCAGCAAGGGTTCAGGGCCGCACCAGCCCATCCGGGCCCCGCCCGCTCCGGGACCACCTCAGCAGGGGCCAGCGCCGCGCCAGGCGATCGAGGCCGCACTGAGGCGAGCGATATGTCGCGGGCACGCCTCTCGGCATCGCAGGCGGCGGGTCGCCTCCGCCAGCAGGCCCGGATTCGGCCCGGGTATCCGTACGTTCCGATCCACGGTCCGTGCCGGAGGCCCGCCACGCGCGCCACCGGCACCGTTCGCGGCCGCCGCCTCCTCCTCCGGCTCGCGGGTCAACCGATGCGGCTCAACCAGGCGTCCTGAGCGTCGGCCAACCGTTCAGCCAGGGGTATCGGGACGAAGCGGCACGCGAACTCGAGACCGGCGTCCTCGCCATCACCGTGTACGTGGTGGTGCCACGCGTCAGCGCTGTCGGGATGGGCCGCGAGCTGGAAGAACGTCGTCTGCCGCGGCTGTCCGGTATCGGCATGCGGACTGTCGTCCACCGCGATCGGCCGGATGACGGAGACCTCGGTCAGGCCGGTCTCCTCCGCGACCTCGCGCAGGACAGCCTGTTGCAGGCTTTCGTGCGGCAGAACCCCTCCCGCGGGCACTTGAGTGCCGGCTTCGGGCATACCGACGTGATCGAAGACAAGGAGCTCCGGGGTGGATCGGTAACGGATCACATACGCGGCGATGCGGATTCGCGGACGAGGCATCCATCCATCGTCGCAAAACGATCGCGAAGCATTCGCCGAAACCGCGGGCTCGGGCGCACTGCGCGGGCCGGATGTCCGTGGAACGACGGCGGGTATGCCGGCGTTCACCTGGACAAGCGGCGGAACGACGTGTACATGTCAGCGTCCACCTGGACGAGCGGCGGCTGAGCCCACTCGCGATGATCGCGGCCCACTCCGGCGAGTGCTCGTGATCGTCACCGGCCCGGCTCAGTCGTGCTCGACTTTCGTGGACGGCACAGGCTGTCCACCGGAGCAGCTGACCTTCACGGTGACCTTGTCGGCCTCGGACTCGAACTCCAGGGAGACCTCATGATCCGGTCCCCGTTCCACGTCGTCGACCGCGTACCCCTGGCCGGGGCTCCAGGAGAGCAGCGAGGCCGTTTTCCCTTCACAACTCGCCACGAAGGAGCCTCCTGGGATGGTGAAGGCGCGGGTGCCCCCGCCGCCTGTGACCGTCGCGGACGGCCCCGGCGTAGGTGCGGGTCCGGTGGCGGTGGGGGTGGGGCTGGCGGTGGCGGTGGCGGTGGCGGTGGCGAGCGCCCGGTCCACGTCGGCCTGGCTCATCGGCGAAACCACTCGCTGAGTCAGCCCTTCTCCCAGCAGTGAGATCGCCCAGGTGCTGGTCACGGTGGCGACAGCGGCGGCGATCAGCCAGCCGAGGATGCCGATAAGTGAGCGCCGGTTCACGAAGCCAGCCTGCCAGGCCGAACGCTAACGCTTCGCTAAATCCCGCCCAACCTCGGCGACGCCGGTCCCCGTTCCGCTGGACTCTCCCGTGAGCCGGGCCGGGTTCCGAGCACGGCTCCCGGCGCCGGACATCGGGACGATGCTCGGCGTACGCCAGGAGTCGTCGGCCCCGTACATGCGTCAGGGCTCGGCGGGGAGGTCCTTGAGGGTGGCGACCGCCTCCTCCACGGTGCCGCCGAGCCGGATCACTTCGGCGAGGTAGGCACGGGCGTGCTCCCTGATCAGGGTCTCCCGTGCCGTTCGGGGCTCGGGTTGCGCCAGCACACGGGTGCCGCCGCCTCGCTTCCCCGTGACGTATCCGCCCTGCTCCAGCTCCTTGTACGCCCGTGCCACCGTGCCCGCCGCCAGGCCGAGGTCAGCGGCGAGCTGCCGGACCGGGGGCAGCCGAGTGCCCGCTCCCAGCACGCCGCATCTGATCAACTCCGCGAGCTGCGCCCGGATCTGCTCGTACGGCGGGGACGGGCTGGTGACGTCGACCTGGATCATGACGCCCTGATCCGGGGACGGGAGAGCAGCTCGGCCAGGTACCAGGTTGTGGAGGCGACGGCGAGGAGGGCGACGCCCAGGAGCGCGAACCCGGCCGGCACGGCCCAGCCGGCGAGGTCGCTCTGCCGGAAGAGGGCGCCGGCCGCGACGACGGAGACACCGGTCAACGGCAGGGCCACGCAGAGGCCGTAGGCGGCGGTGACGACCTGAGCGGAATGAGCACGCTGCGCGTCGTCCACCGCCGTGGCCACCGGGTCGAGCCCCGGGCGTCCGCGCTGGACGACGCGGTGGATCACCAGAGCGGAGAGCAGGAACGCCACCGCCAGCACGGCCAGCATCGGCCACGCGTAGAACCAGCCGGGCCACGGACCGGCCGCGCTGTGCATCGTGCCGTCATCGCTGCTCATCGCCAGCACCCGCCCGGGCCGGCCGAGGTCGTCGGCGCTGCCCGCGGCGGAGGTCACCGCCAGCAGCACGACGGCGATCAGCGAGAGCACGGCGGCCAGCGGCGCCGAGAATCTCGGCAGATAGTCACGGGCTCGTCGTGTCTCCAGTGACGCACCCCGCAGCGGACCATGGGGACGCGGCGTGGTCAGCTCGCCGAGTAGGGTGCCGAGCAGGAGTCCGGCGCCCAGCACCGGCGCGGCCAGCATCGGCCCCACGCCGAGCCCGTCCCAGGCGAACACGAGCCAGGCGCCCGCGACTCCGGCCGCCAGCCCGGCGAGCCTGGCCCACAGAAGCCGGCCCGTGGTGGTGCGCAACACGGCCGCGTCGCCGCCGGGCGGCAGCCGCACCACCCGGCCCAGCGACATGAGCACCGCGAGAAGCGCGGCGACGAGCACGAGGAACACCGCGAGGGCGAGAACGAGAACGCTGGCCATGCCGGCTCCTTTGTATCAATCGGACGATACAAAGAGTGCCCCACTCGGCCGCTTGTCGCAACTCGTTGATACAAACGCGGCTGCGCCCGCACCGCCGCCCAAGGGTTCGACGTCTCCCCCGAAGAGGCTCAGGCGTCCCCACCGGGGGGCACGGATTCTCCATACAAGGGGCCCGGGCGCCTCCGCCCAGAGGGCTCGGTGTCTCCCCCAAGAGGGCTGGACGCATCTGCCCCGAAGGCGCGGACGCCTCCACTCCAGACCCAGGCGTCTCCGCCCGAGGGACGCGGGTTCCTCTGCGCAAAGGTGCGGACGCTAACTGTTCGCTAAATCTCCCTCAACGCGAGGAGGAAAGGGACAGATCTACCGTCGCTTCCCGGTTAACGTGTTCAGCGTGGCGCAACTCCTGCTGGTGGAGGACGACCCGGCCGTCCGGTCCGCCCTGATGCGAACCCTCACCGAGCGCGGCCACGCGATGACCTCCGCCTCCACCGGGATGGCGGGTCTGCGCATGGCAGTGGACGACCGCCCCGACCTCGTCGTCCTGGACCTCGGCCTGCCGGACGTGGACGGCTACGAGATCATCCGGATGCTCCGCGCGGTGAGCTCGGTGCCGCTGATCGTCGCCACGGCACGCGACGACGAGCTGGAGATCGCCCGGGTGCTCGACGCCGGGGCCGACGACTACCTCGTCAAGCCGTTCGGCGCCGTGCAGCTCGACGCGCGCATCCGCGCCGTGCTGCGTCGCCTGCAGGGAGGCGAGGACGACGGCATGCGGCCGCTGACCGTGGGCGAGCTGCGCCTCGACCCGCGCGGCCGCGAGGTGACGATCCGCGGCAGGACGCTGGACCTGCGGCCCAAGGAGTTCGACCTGCTCTGTTACCTGGCCGCGCGCCCCGGCCAGGTGGTCAGCAAGCGCGAGCTGCTCACCCAGGTCTGGCAGGTGCCGTACGGCGGCGCCGACAAGACCGTGGACGTCCACCTGTCGTGGCTGCGCAACAAGCTCGGCGAGTCCGCGCAGGAGCCCCGTTACATCAGGGTCGTCCGAGGCGTCGGGGTCAAGCTGGTGGATCCCGGGGAGCATCCCGGCGCATGAGACGGCGCCTGCTCGTCCTGGTGGCGTCGACGGTGTCCCTGGCGCTGGTGGCCTTCCTCGCGCCGCTGGCGTTCCTCGCCGGCGTGCTGGCCGCCGACCGGGCCACGGCCGACGCGCTCGTGCGCGCCCAGTCGCTGGTGCCCGTCGTCTCGGCCGGCGGCCGCGAGGGGCTGGAGCTGGCGGTGGAGCAGGCCAACAGCGCCGGCGGATTCCCGCTCACGGTCTTCCTGCCGTCGGGCCGCCCACTGGGGGCGCCCGCCGCCGAGTCGGACGCGGTCCGCCTCGCCTTCACCGGGCGGAGCCTGACCGCGGAAACCCGCGGAGGGCGGGAGATCCTGGTGGCCGTCCAGGGCACGTCGGCACGTACGGCGGTCATCCGCACGTTCGTCTCGGACGCCGACCTGAGCCGGGGGGTGGTCCGCGCCCGCGCGATCCTCGGGCTGCTCGGCCTCGGGCTGCTCCTGATCAGCCTGGTGGTCGCCGACCGGCTGGCCCGGTCGCAGGTCCGCCTCGTCTCGGGGCTGGCCGGTGTCTCGCACCGGCTCGCGGCCGGCGAGCTGTCCGCCCGCGCGCCCGTCGAGGGCCCCCCGGAGGTACGCGATGTCGCGACCGCGCTCAACCGTCTCGCCGGGCGGATCCTCGTGCTGCTCGCCCAGGAGCGCGAGGCGGTGGCCGACCTGTCCCACCGGCTGCGTACGCCGCTGACCGCGTTGCGGCTGGAGGCGGACGCCCTCCCGGAGGGCGAGCAGTCGGCCCGGGTCGCGGCGGCGGTGGAGTCCATGGAGCGGATGGTCACCCAGGTGATCAAGGAGGCGCGGCGGTCCCGGCAGGACGCCTCCGGCGTGTGCGACGCGGCTCTCGTGGTCGCGGAACGGCTGGACTACTGGTCGATGCTCGCGCACGACCAGGAGCGCCAGGTCGTCCGGGACCTCGCCGGGCCGCCGCTTCCCGTCGGGCTCGCCGCCGAGGCGCTGGCCACCGGTGTGGACGCGCTCCTGGAGAACGTGTTCGCGCACACCCCCGAGGGCACCGCCTTCGCCGTCCGGCTCACCGCCCGGCCGGACGGCGGGGCCGTGCTCGTGGTCGAGGACGAGGGGCCCGGCTTCGGCGGGGGCGACCCGGCGCGGCGCGGGGTGAGCGGCGGCTCGTCCACCGGTCTCGGGCTGGACATCGCCCGGCGTGCCGCGGAGCGGTCGGGCGGCTCGCTCGACACCTCCGCGGGATCCTCCGGCGGCGCCCGGGTCACCGTGGAGCTCGGCCCTCCCCCGCGTTAGCCGCCCCCGTACCCGCGACGATGCCGCCGCGTGACGGCCGTCGAACATGGCACGAAATGCAATGATCGTGGCGTTGCGGCCATAACGGACTGACGACCAGGATGAAGTCGTGCCCCGCGACGTCGTCCTTGTGATCTTCGATGGCTTCCAGCTGTTCGACCTGGCCGGCCCGGCCGACGTGTTCGCCGCCGCGAACCTGCTGCTCCGCGCCGACGGCTACCGGCTGCGCGTGGCCGCCGTCCGGAGCGGCACCGTGCCGGCGCACAACGGCATCGACGTCGTCGCGCGGCTCCCGCTCGGCGAGGTCGCGGAGCCGGTCGACACCCTGCTTGTCGTGGGCGGGTTGTCCGTGCCGGGCCACCTGCGGGACCGGGAGCTGGTCGGCGGGATCGCCCGGCTGGCCCGTTCCGCCCGCCGGGTCGCGTCGGTGTGCAGCGGGGCGCTGCTGCTGGCCGAGGCCGGGCTGCTCGACGGCAGGCGCGCCACCACGCACTGGCTGACCGCCGACGAGCTGGCCTCCCGTTATCCCGGCGTCCGGGTCGAGGCCGACTCCATCTACGTCCGGGACGGAGACGTGTGGACCTCCGCCGGGGTCAGCGCGGGAGTCGACCTCGCCCTCGCCCTGGTGACCGAGGACCACGGGCACCGTCTGGCCCGGGGCGTCGCGCGGGGCCTCGTGGTGTACCTGCACCGGCCGGGCGGGCAGAGCCAGTTCAGCGCGCCGCTGCGCGCGCTGACCCCGCGCAGCGAGCCGCTGCGGGAACTGCAGGCGTTCATCGACGCCAACCCGGGCGAGGATCTGAGCGTTCCGGCCCTCGCCCGGCGCGCCGGGATGAGCCCGCGCCACTTCTCCCGGGTCTTCACCGCGCAGACGGGCGTGCCGCCCGGCCGGTACGTCGAGCGCAGCCGGGCCGACGCGGCCCGGCGCCTGCTGGAGACGACCGACCACCCGCTGGACCGGGTCGCCCGCGAGTGCGGGCTGGGGGCTCCGGAGACCCTCTACCGCGTCTTCCGCCGGCACTGGCGGATCTCACCCGGCGATCATCGCCGCCGATTCCGTGTCAAGGAGAGCTGACCATGCACGTCGCCATCCCCCTCTATCCCCGGTTCACCGCGCTCGACGCGGTGGGGCCGTACACGGTGCTGGCCTTCGCGCCCGGCTGGCGCGTCACCTTCGTGGCCGCCGAGCCGGGACCGGTGGTGGACGACCGCGGTTCCCTCGCCCTCACCGCCACCGAGCGCCTCGCCGATCTGCCGCGTCCCGACGTGATCGTGGTCCCCGGCGGGCCCGGGACGGTGGACGCGCTGTCCGATCAGTCCCTCGTCTCCTGGATCGCCCACGCCCACGAGCACGCGCGGTGGACGACCTCGGTGTGCAGCGGCTCCTTCCTTCTGGGCGCGGCCGGGGTGTTGCGCGGCCGCCGCGCGACCACGCACTGGGGCTGGCTGGACCGGCTCGCCGGCTTCGGCGCCGAGCCGGTGAGCGAGCGGGTGGTCGCCGACGGCACCGTGCTGACGGCCGCGGGTGTCTCGGCCGGGATCGACATGGCGCTCACCCTGCTGGCCGAGTCCACCGATCCCGTGACGGCCCAGGCGGTGCAACTCGCCATCGAGTACGACCCGAGCCCGCCTTTCCGCGCGGGCTCGCCGAAGACCGCGCCGGACGGGCTCGCCGAGCGGGCCCTGGGCCTGATCGGATGACTCCGAGGGACCGAGGCGCACGCCGAGCAAGGACCATCCGGGTGCGGCTCGTCCGCGTCGCCCTGTGCTGCCGCTTCTCGCACGAGCACGCGTGATGGCCGAAATCTACAAGACGGCGGGCGGAGATCCGGGGATGCTTGGAAGGAAACGAGGTCCACCGGATCCCCCTCTCGTGAGGGGATCCGTGCAAATGGAGAGGATGGCGCAGATCATGTCACCGACCGAGCCGAGCTCGCGCCATGGCGATACCGGCGATGGCCGTCCCGTTCAGTCGCTTGCGAACGTGGGCCCGAAGGTGGCGGAGCGATTCCAGCGGATCGGCATCTCGACAGTCGGCGAACTCCGAGGGGCGGACGCCGTCGAGCTGTTCGAACGGATGCAGGCGGTAGCCGGGCACCCGGAAGACCCGTGCCTGCTGGACACGCTCATCTCCGCGGTCCGGCAGGCCGACGGTGAGCCGGCACGTCCGTGGTGGGAGTACACGCCCGAGCGTAAGCGGCTGCTTGAGGGGACGGCATGAGCGGCGTCATCCGCGTCGGCGCCTCGCCACGGTTAACCCGTCGTTAGGGTTCCCGCAGCGCACCGCTAGGGCGCCTCCCGGCAGGCTTTCGGTGTCAGCAAGGACACCGAACGCACGGAGGTAAGAATGCGCAAGCTCACGATCGTCGCGGGACTCGCCGCGGCGGCCGCCATCACCGCCGGGGGGACCGCGGCCTTCGCCGCGGACCAGGCTCCCGCCTCCTCCGCGTCCGCCGCGGGGGCGCCCGCTCCCAAGCGGCCGGCGGTCTCGAACGAGCAGGCGGTGCGCGCGGCCCTGGCCGAGGTCCCCGGCGGCTGGGTCACCGCCACCGAGCTGGAGCACGAGCACGGCCGCCGGGTCTGGGAGATCGAGGTCCGCGCCTCCGACGGCTCCCAGCGGGAGGTCACGGTCGACGCGGTCAAGGGGTCCGTCCTCCGCAACGAGGCCGACCACGACGACGACCGCGACGACGACGGCCACCGCCGCCACTCCGACGACGACTGAGGTCCGCCGCCACTCCCCTCGCGGCCGCGCCCGGCCGGCACGCCGTACGGCTCCGGGCCGCCCCCGGAGTAACGGCCCAGCGTCCTCGTGGCCGGGATCCTGCCGTGGCCAGAGGCGCGCACCGTAGAACTGAAGCGCCAAGCTTGCAGTTCCTCGCCATCGATGACTTCGACGGTTCAGGCAGCGTCATCGGCAGCGTGACTCACTGCCCAGCCCGCGACACCGCGCACGGCGATGTCGCGGGCTGCGTCAACGTCGGCATGCTCGGCGGAGCCGCACGACGAACAGGCGAAGGTTTCCTGTCGGGCCGGTTCCTCTCACCCACATGCCCACATGATGAGCACGCCTGCGAGGTGTAGGCCGGATCCACATGGATCACGGCGACCCCGGCGCGGGCCGCCTTGCCCTCCCTGCCCGCGCTCTGCACGGTTCCCGCCGAGTCGGCCGTCCACCTTGGCAGAACGTGTACGGCCGGGGTGGACTCACAAGATCGATATACCGCGCGTATACCGCCTTTCCGATGCTGAGACCTGAAAGCGAACGAGATCGCGAAGGAGTGATGGTTCATGCGCAATATCGTCATCTGGAACGCCCCGGACATCGTCTGGCAGTAGAAGCGCCGGACCGCAGGGCGCTTCTTGATCCGACTGGGCGTGACGAGTCGCTCGGTTCCCGTGTCGCCGGCGGAATCGTGAACCTTCGTGCAAGGTGATCGCCCCAAGACGGCGCCGGAACCGACGAACCTCGAGTCCCGGCCGGGTGGCGCACCCCACCGCGCCACCCGGCCTGTAGGAAAGGACGGGCGAATGGCCGCGACAGGGGAGCGCTCCGCGGCGTTCCGCGACGTGCTGGCCGTGCCGGAGTACCGGAGTCTGTGGCTCTCCGGCCTGATCTCCCGTGCGGGAGACCAACTGGCCCGGGTGGCGCTCGCCGTGCTCGCCTACCGTCTGACCTCGTCCGCGGCGGTGACCACCCTCACCTATGCGCTGACGTTCGTCCCCTCACTGATCGGCGGGCCACTCCTCGGAGGCCTCGCCGATCGGTTCCCGCGCCGGCGGCTGATGATCGTCTGTGATGTGGCCAGAGCGCTGCTGGTGGGGATCATGGCCGTTCCGCAGGTCCCCTTTCCGGTCCTGTGCGTGCTCCTCTTCGCCGTCCAACTGATCGACGCGCCGGAGAAGACCGCGCGGATCGCCACCACGCCCGACGTGCTCGACGCCCGGCTGTACGTCACAGGGGTCACGCTCGCCCAGATGACCTCGCAGCTCACCACGCTGGTCGGGTTCGGGGTGGGCGGCCTGATCGTCACGGCCATCGGCCCGCACGCGGCGCTGGGCCTCAACGCTCTCTCATTCGCCCTGGCCGCGCTGGTCGTGGTGACAGGCGTCAAGGAACGGCCGGCCTCACGGACCGGCCGGGTCGTCTCACTGGGCGAGATGGCGACCGGCGTCGGTCTGATCGTCGGAGATCGGAGGCTGCGCGGCCTGCTCGCGTTCGCCCTCCTCGCCACCTTCTCCATCGCTCCCGAGGGGCTGGCCATACCGTATGCGGCCGCCCTGGGCGGCGGGACCGTCGAGGCAGGCATCCTGCTGTGCGCCATCCCCGCCGGCAGCGTGGTCGGGATGTATCTGGTCAGCCGGCTGTCTGCCGGGTTGCCCGCACTGGCACCGCTGGCGGTGGTCTCCTGCCTGCCGCTCGTGGTCAGCGCGCTCGAACCGGGCATAGCGGTCTCCGCCGCCGCCTGGTTCCTGACCGGCGTCATGTCGGCCTACCAAGTGATCGCCAATGCCGAGTTCGTCCGCGTCGCCCCACCGGAACGGCGCGGCCAGACGGTCGGCGTGGCCGCCTCGGCGCTCACCGCCGTGCAGGGCATCGGCGTGCTGCTCAGCGGCCCCCTCGCCGACCTCACCGGCCCACCGGCCGCGATCGCGGTGTACGGCCTGGCCGGCACGATCGTCGCCCTCCCCCTTGCGGTGGCCTGGCGCCGGGACCGTGCCGCTGTGCCCCAACCACAGAGCCGGTAGCCGTCCGCCGCACCGCTTCCGTACGCCGAACGTGCGGGGCGTTCGCTTCGAGCGCTGCGACCTGACGAGGGCGCAGTTCTCCCAGGCCCAGATGGACGGAGCCCGATTCGCCGACTGCACCCTGGTGGGGATCGGCGGCGTGACCAGCCTCAAGGGGGCGATCGTCAGGAGCCAGGACGCCCAGGGTCTGCTCTACGTCCTGGCCGGGGCGATGGGCATCACCATCGAGGAATAGGCCTGCCGCCGTCCCCCGCCCGCACGAGGCGGCCGGGGCCGTCGGCCCGCGCTGGGGCGGGGCCGCGGGCCGACGGCCGAGGGCTCAGGGCCGAGGGGTCAGGGCCGACGGCCGAGGGGTCAGGGCCGAGGGCTCAGGGCGGTGAGCTGTGAGGGCAAAGTCTTGTCCCCTATCGGGTCCCTTCATGGCCGGGCCGGGCGTCCGGCCGCGGGTGCCAGGAAATAGAGGCCGCGGGGAGCAACTCCCTCGCCTCGGTATCCCGTGTCCCTGGGAGGCCCGTTCTTGTCACCCGCGCCCCTGCCCCGGATCGCCGAGGCGATGCGCCGCCCGCCGCTGGCGGCGCTGCCGCCCGTCGTCCGAGGGATCGGCCAGGTCGACTTCATGGCGAGCTACTGGACCGGGGTGCTCTTCATCGTCGCCCTGTTCGTCGGCGGCTGGCAGTACGGCGTGTTCGGGCTGCTCGGCGCCGGTGTCGCCACTCTCACCGCGTACGTGTTCGGCGCCGCCACCGACCGGATCAGGCTCGGGCTCGAAGGCTTCCCCGGCACCCTCATCGGCGTGGCGTTCGTCCTGTACCTCGGGGCGAGCTGGGTGACCCTGCTGCTGACGATCGGGGGCTGCGTCGCGGGGAGCGTGCTCACGTCCGCGATGAACGCCGTGCTCACGCCGTACAACCTGCCGACCCTGACCGCGCCGTTCTGCGTGATCACCACGGTGATGCTGCTCGCCTCGTACGCGTTCCAGAACGTGCGGCGGGGAGCGATCCACCCCGCGCCGCCGTCCGCCGCGCACGGCGGCACCGCCCTGTCCTGGAACGACGTCTGGCAGGGGATGTTCCGCGGGATCGGCCAGATCTTCTTCCAGGACAAGTGGTACGTCGGGCTGATCTTCCTGGTGGGCCTGCTGGTGGCGAGCCGGGTCGCCGCCGTGGCGGCCGTGCTCTCCAGCCTGCTCGGCATGTTCGTCGCCTGGGCTCTCGGCGCCCCCGCGGCCCACGTCGCGGCCGGCCTGTACGGCTACAACGCGGTGCTCACGGCGCTGGCGATCTGCGGCGTCTTCGTGGTCCTGTCGCCGCTCGGCGTCCTGTACGCCGCCATCGGCGCGTCCGCGGCCACCGGCCTGACGGCGGCCGTCACCGACTTCTTCCTGCCGTTCGGCGGCCACACGCTCACCTGGCCGTTCGTCCTCGTCACATGGGTGTTCCTCGCCGCCGTCCCCGTGCTCTCCCGGCTGCGTCGCGTGTGACCGGGACGGGGACCGGCGGGGGGACGCGAGAAAGGGAGTCCGATGAACCTCGCACCACGCGAAATCGACAAGTTGATGATCTACGTCGTGGCCGACCTGGCCGCCAAACGCAGGGAACGCGGGCTGAAGCTGAACTACAGCGAGGCGGTGGCGCTGATCAGCGCGGCCATCCTGGAGGGGGCTCGCGAGGGCAAGAGCGTGGCCGACTGCATGGAGCTGGGCAAGCACGTCGTCGGCCCCGACGACGTGATGGCCGGGGTGCGCGAGATGCTCCACCTCATGCAGATCGAGGCCACCTTCCCCGACGGCTCGAAGCTCGTCTCCTGCCACGACCCGGTGGGCGGCTGAGGCGCCGCGATGGGTGCGGCGTCGGGCGTGACGCAGGCGGTCACGGGGGCGGTCACGGGCACGGGGGCGGGTACGGGGG
>NZ_BBYM01000017.1 GCF_001570405.1 Microtetraspora niveoalba
GGCCGTCGCCGCCGGAGCCGACGGCCTGCTGCTCGCGCCGGACGCGCCCTTGGACGCCGTCGCCGCCGCGACCGAGGCCGCCGCCGTGCTGGCCGCGCTGGTACGCCGGGAGGCCCCGGAGAGCGTCGAGCGGGCGCGGGCGGCCATCGACCGGGTGGACGCGGCGCTCGCCACCCTCCTGGAGCGGCGCGCGGCGCTGGCCGGGACGGTGCAGCGGCTCAAGCCGGTCGGCGGGTTCGCCGGGCGGGACATGGAGAGGGAGCGCCGGCTGGTCGCCGCCATGGCGCACCGCGCCCCCCGCCTGGGCGCCGAACGGCTCGCCCCGGTCATGAACGCCGTGATCGAGGCCGGTCTCCACCTCGCCGAGGAGGAGCGCGGCCGGGTGTGACCGGGCCCCGGCCCGCTCTCCCCGGCGCCGGGCGGATGATGCCCGAGAGATCTACGCGGCGGCTGTAACCGGTGGGGCGAATCGCGCGTAGGCTCTGACGCGCAGGAAGCGAGAAGCCGGGAAGCTGGGGGTCACATGGGTGATTCGTTTGTGCATCTGCACGTCCACACCGAGTACTCGATGCTCGACGGTGCGGCCCGCCTGAAGCAGATGTTCAAACTCGTGGGCGAGCTGGGCATGCCCGCGATCGCGATCACCGACCACGGCAACATGCACGGTGCCTACGACTTCTACAAGCAGGCCACCGGCGCCGGGGTGAAGCCCATCATCGGCATCGAGGCGTACGTCGCGCCCGAGTCGCGGCTGCGCAAGAAGCCGGTCCTGTGGGGCGAGCCGCACCAGAAGAGCGACGACGTCTCCGCCGGCGGCTACTACACCCACATGACGATCTGGGCCAGGAACAAGACCGGCCTGGGCAACCTGATGAAGCTCTCGTCCCGTGCCTACACCGAGGGCTTCGTCCGCAAGTGGGCGCGGATGGACGCCGAGCTGCTCGCCGAGCACGCCGACGGCCTCATGGCGACCACCGGCTGCCCCTCGGGAGAGGTCCAGACCCGCCTGCGCCTCGGCCAGTACGACGAGGCGCTCAAGGCCGCCGCGAGATACCAGGAGATCTTCGGCAAGGAGCACTACTTCCTGGAGGTCATGGACCACGGCCTCGACATCGAGCGCCGGGTCCGCGACGGCCTGATCCGGATCAGCCGCGAGCTCGGCATCCCGCCGCTGGTCACGAACGACTCCCACTACACGTACGAGTCGGACGCCGCCGGCCACGACGCCCTCCTGTGCATCCAGACCGGCAAGCAGCTCTCCGACCCCGACCGGTTCCGGTTCGACGGCAGCGGCTACTACATCAAGACGGCCGACGAGATGCGCGCCGTGGACTCCTCCGACTTCTGGCAGGAGGGCTGCCGCAACACGCTGCTGGTCGCGGAGAAGGTCGACCCCACGGGGATGTTCGGCTTCAAGAACCTGATGCCGAGCTATCCGATCCCCGCGGACGAGACCGAGGAGGGCCACTTCCGCGCCCAGGTCTGGGCGGGCATGGACCGCCGCTGGCCCGAGGGTTACGACGAGGAGCACCGCAAGCAGGCGGAGTACGAGATCGGGATCATCCTCCAGATGGGGTTCCCGTCCTACTTCCTCGTGGTCGCCGACTTCATCATGTGGGCGAAGAAGAACGGCATCCGGGTCGGTCCGGGACGAGGCTCGGCCGCGGGGTCGCTCGTCGCGTACGCGCTGGGCATCACCGACCTCGACCCGCTGCCGCACGGCCTGATCTTCGAGCGGTTCCTCAACCCCGAGCGCGTCTCCATGCCCGACGTCGACATCGACTTCGACGAGCGCCGGCGCGCCGACGTCATCCGGTACGTCACGGAGAAGTGGGGCGCGGACAAGGTGGCCATGATCGCCACCTTCGGCACCATCAAGGCGAAGGCCGCCGTCAAGGACGCGGGCCGCGTCCTGGGCTACCCGTACGCGCTGGGCGACCGGATCTCCAAGGCGTTCCCGCCCGCCGTCATGGGCAAGGACATCCCGCTGTCCGGGATCTTCGACTCCGAGCACCCCCGCTACAACGAGGCCGGCGAGCTGCGGAAGCTGTACGAGGAGGACGTGGACGTCAAGGCCACGATCGACCTCGGCAAGGGCCTCGAGGGCCTGATCCGGCAGACCGGCGTCCACGCCGCGGGCGTGATCATGTCGGCCGAGGTGCTCACCGACTATATCCCGATCATGCGCAGGGACTCCGACGGCGCGATCATCACGCAGTTCGACTACCCGACCTGCGAGACGCTCGGCCTGCTCAAGATGGACTTCCTGGGCCTGCGCAACCTCACGATCATCGACGACTGCCTCAAGATGATCGAGGCGAACTCCGGGAACCCCATCGACCTGCTCAAGCTCCCCCTCGACGACCGCAAGACGTACGAGCTGCTCGGGCGGGGCGACACCCTGGGCGTGTTCCAGCTCGACGGCGGCGGCATGCGGTCGCTGCTGCGGCTGATGAAGCCGGACAACTTCGAGGACATCTCCGCCGTCGGCGCGCTGTACCGCCCCGGCCCGATGGGCGCGAACTCGCACACCAACTACGCGCTGCGCAAGAACGGCCAGCAGGAGATCACGCCGATCCACCCCGAGTTCGAGGAGTCGCTCAAGGACATCCTCGGCACGACGTACGGCCTGATCGTCTACCAGGAGCAGGTCATGGCCATCGCGCAGCGGGTGGCCGGGTTCTCCCTCGGCGCCGCCGACCTGCTCCGCCGCGCGATGGGCAAGAAGAAGAAGGCCGAGCTGGACAAGCAGTTCGAGAACTTCGAAAAGGGCATGAAGGCCAACGGATACTCCGGCGAGGCCATCAAGACCCTGTGGGACATCCTCGTCCCCTTCTCGGACTACGCGTTCAACAAGGCCCACAGCGCCGCGTACGGGCTGGTCTCCTACTGGACCGCCTACCTCAAGGCCAACCACCCCGCCGAATACATGGCGGCGCTGCTCACGTCCGTCAAGGACGACAAGGACAAGTCGGCGCTCTACCTCAACGAGTGCCGCCGCATGGGCATCAAGGTGCTGCCGCCGGACGTCAACGACTCCGACTTCGACTTCACCCCGCGCGGGTCCGACATCCGGTTCGGCCTGTCGGCCATCCGCAACGTCGGCGGCAACGTCGTGGACGGCGTCATCGCCGCGCGCAAGGAGAAGGGTCGCTTCGCCGACTTCAAGGACTTCCTGCGCAAGGTCCCGGCGATCGTCTGCAACAAGCGCGTCATCGAGTCGCTGATCAAGGCGGGCGCCTTCGACTCGTTCGGCCACGTGCGCAAGGGCCTGGTGATGGTCCACGAGCAGGCCGTCGACGCGATCATCGACATCAAGAAGAACGAGGCGATCGGGCAGGACTCCCTGTTCGGCTCGGTGGACGGCGCCGAGGACCAGACGTTCGACGTGCAGATCCCGCCGGGGGAGTGGGACAAGACGACAGTGCTGCAGTTCGAGCGGGAGATGCTCGGCCTGTACGTCTCCGACCACCCGCTGCTCGGCGTCGAGCACATCCTCGCGTCCGGCGCCGACTGCTCGATCGCGTCCCTGCAGGACGAGAGCCGCCCCGACGGCCAGATCGTCACGGTCGGCGGCATCCTGTCCGGGTTGCAGCGCAAGGTGACCAAGAAGGGCGACACCTGGGTCCTCACCCAGCTGGAGGACCTGGAGGGCGCCATCGAGGTGATGATCTTCCCGTCGGCGTACCAGCTCTGCGCCACGATCCTGGCCGAGGACGCGATCGTCTTCGTCAAGGGCCGGGTCGACAAGCGCGAGGACGTCGCCAAGATCATCGCGATGGAGGTCACCGCGCCGGACCTCACCGTCGAGGCGGGCGGGCCGCTCGTGGTGAGCATGCCGGTCGCCCGGTGCATCCCCCCGGTCGTGGGCCGCCTCAAGGAGGTGCTGACCACGCACCCGGGCACCACCGAGGTCCACCTGCAGGTGCACAACGGGCCGCGCACCACGGTCATGCGGCTCGACGACCGGCTCCGGGTCACCCCGTCGCCCGCGCTCATGGGCGACCTCAAGCAACTGCTCGGCCCCGCCTGCCTCGGCGCCTGACACCGCGCCCCCGGCCCGGCCGGTACGGCCCCGGCCGGTCTCGTCTCCGGTTGCCGGGCCGGGGCCGCTACCGGGACGGGATGACGCGCTGCGGCGGCGCGGCCTGCCCGGCCTGCCCGGCCTGCCCGAGCTCGGCCGCCGGGTCCGGCACGGCCTCCGCCGGAGCCTGGTCGCCGGTCAGCGCCTGCTGGGCGTCCCGCAGCATCTGGAAGATGTCCGGAACGCCAGGGTCGGCGTTCCGGCCGTGCTCGCGCCGGTGCGCCTTCAGCTCCGCCCTGCGCCGGGCCTCGCGCGCCTTCCTGCGCGCGGCCTCCAGCATCTCCTTCAGGCCCGGGGTGAAGCCGCCGCCGAACCGTGCCATGTCCGGGCGGGCGAACGTGCTCGGCGGGGTGTCGCGCAGCGCGCCCGTCATGGACTGCACCCAGATGGGGCCGGGGAGCGAGGCCCCCTGGACGGATCCGTAGTACTGCCCGCCGATCGTCACCCCCGTCAGCGGGTACCGGTACGAGCCGCGCATGTCGCCGACGCTGACGGCGGCGGCGAGGTCCGGCGTGTACCCGGCGAACCACGCCGACGTGTAGCCGTTGTTCGTCCCGGTCTTGCCCGCGGCCGGCCGTTCGATCGACTGCCCGCGCATCGTGCCCCGGGTGAACACACCCTGGAGCACGTGGTTGACCGCGTCGGCGACCTCCGGCTCGAGCGCCCGCGAGCAGCTCGGCGGGACCGGGACGCGGGTGCCGTCACGCTCGACGATCTCCGTGATGGCGACGGGCCGGCAGTAGCGGCCGCGCGCGGCGAACGCGGCGAACGCGCCGGCCACGGTCGTCGGGTCCATCTCGTTCACGCCGAGGGTGAAGGTGGGCACCTCCCTCAGCGCCGTGCCGTCGGCCCGCTCGATGCCGAGCTTGCGGGCCGTCCTGACGACGTTGCACAGGCCGACCCGCCGCTCCAGCTTCATGAAGAAGATGTTCACCGACTTCCACGTGCCCAGCTCCAGGCTGTACGGGCCGCCGGTGCCCTCGCCGCCCGCGTTGTAGATCCGGGTGCGCGGGTCGTTCACCGGCTTGCCGGAGCAGTCGACGAACCCCTCGCGCGGGACGAACCGGCCCGGCGTCTGGAAGCCCTGGCCGAACCGCCAGCCCTGCGACAGCGCGGTCGCCAGCGTGAACGCCTTGAACGTGGAGCCCGCCTGGAAGCCGAGCCCGCCGCCGTGCGCCTGGTCGGCGGGCAGGTTGTAGGTGGTGTTCGGCCCGTTCTTGCGGTCGCCCGGGTTGCGTCCGTAGTGCTTGCTCGCCGCGAGCGCGCGGATCCGGCCGGTGCCCGGCTCGACCATGGCCTCCGCCGCCACCTCGTTGTCCGAGGGGGCGACCCGCGCCGCGATCGCCCGCTCCGCGGACCGCTGCGCCACCGGGTCGAGGGTGGTGCGCAGGACGAGCCCGCCGCGCCGCAGGGTCCGCTCCCGGTCGGTCGCCGTGTACCCGAACGCCGGGTTCGTCAGGATCTCGTGCTGGACGTACAGGCAGAAGTACGGATACCGGCTCTGGCCGCAGCCGCCCCCGGCCGACCGCATGTCCAGGCCCAGCGGCTTCGACGCGGCCGCCCGCGCGGCGGCCGGGCGGATCATCCCGAGCTCCCGCATCCGGTCGAGCACCAGATCGCGCCGCTCGCGCAGCGCCCGCCGCTGCCGCGCCCCCAGCGAGGGGTCGGTGCTGTACGGCGTGCGCACCGCGCCGGCCAGCGTCGCCGCCTGGGTGAGCGTCAGGCGCGACGCGTTCACCCCGAAGAACCGCTGCGCCGCCGCCTGGACGCCGAACGCGCCCGCCCCGAAGTACGCGATGTTGAGATAGCGCTCGAGGATCTGGTCCTTGGTGTACTTGCGCTCCAGGGCCAGCGCGTAGCGCAGCTCGGTTATCTTGCGGTCGATGTTCTGCACCTGGGCGAGCCGCCGCTCCTGGTCGGTCTCCGCGTGGTTGACCAGGAGGTTCTTCACGAGCTGCTGGGTGAGGGAGGATCCTCCCTGCCGGATGCCGCCCGCCTGGGCGTTCGTCACCAGCGCCCGGAAGGTGCCCCGCACGTCGAGGGCGCCGTGCTCGTAGAAGCGGGCGTCCTCGATCGCGACGATCGCCTGCCGCATCGCCGGGGCGATCCGGCGGATCGGCACCGACTCCCGGTTCTGCGTGTAGAACTGGGCGATCTGCTTGCCGTTCCGGTCGAGCACCCGGGTCATCTCCGGCAGCGGGTCCTCGGGCGGGGCGGGCAACTGGTCGGTGAAGGTGCTCGCGGCCTCCTTCGCGCCGAGCCCGGCGCCGCCCACCAGCGGGAGGGCCATGGTGGCGACCAGGACGCCGCCGAGCGCGCCGGCCGTTCCGAGCGCGCCGACGTACGCGAGTCGAATGGTCACGAGGTAATGACTACGACCGCGCGCCGCTCGCGAAACGAGGGCGCGCGGAGCTTTTACCGAATTCCGTGCAAAGCCTCGGCTCCGGCCCGCGCGGAGGTCACACGCCCCTGCGGATCTTCAAACCGAGCGAGGTGAACTGCTCGAACGGCCGGTGGTAGCCGCGCTCGATGTGGTTCACCCCGCGCAGCGTCGAGGTGTCCTCCGCGACCGCCGCCGCCAGCACCGCCGAGAAGCCGGCGCGGATGTCGGGCAGCGTGACGTCGGCCCCGCGCAGCTTGGAGACGCCCCGGACGACGGCCGAGTGCTTGGCGTTGCTGTCGTGGTAGCGGCAGGCCGGGCCGCCCAGGCACTGCGCGAACACCTCGATCTCGCAGCCCATCTTCTGCAGGGCGGGGACGTACACGAGCCGGTTCTCGAAGACGGTCTCGTGCAGCACGGACATGCCGTCGGCGCGGGTGAACAACACCATCAGCGGGGTCTGCCAGTCGGTCATGAACCCCGGGTGCGTGTCCGTCTGCACCGCCGCCGCGCGCAGCCCGCCGGGGGCGGAGGCGGTCAGCCACTCGTCGGTGATGTCGAACCGCGCGCCCATGCGCGCCAGCGTGGTGATCGCGGTGACCAGCCGGTCCTGCGGGCAGCCGTGCACCCGGACCTCGCCGCCCGTGACCAGGCCGGCCACCAGGTAGGAGAACGCCTCGATGCGGTCGCCGGCGAGCCAGGTGGAGGCGCCGCGCAGCCGCTCGACGCCCTCGATCACGATGCGCCGGTCGGGGCTGAGCTCGATCATCGCGCCCATGCGCTGGAGGAACAGCGCCAGCTCGACCACCTCGGGCTCCATCGCCGCGCCCTTGATCACCGTCTTGCCCTCGGCGAGGACGGCGCTCATCAGGATCGTCTCGGTGGCGCCGACGCTGGGATAGGGCAGCGTGATCCGGTTGCCGCGCAGCCGCGTCGCCTTCGCGGTGATGCCGGTCTCCCCGACCTCGATCTCGGCACCCATGAGCCGCAGCGCCTCGACGTGGTAGTTGACCGGCCGCCGCCCGATCGGGTCGCCGCCGACGAGCGGCACGAACGCCTCGCCCGCCAGGTGCAGCAGCGGCCCGAGCATCAGGATCGGGATGCGGTTGAGCCCGGTGTACTCCTCGGGGACGCGGGGCCGGATCTCCGCGCCCCGCTCGATCTTGATCTCACCCGGAGTGATCTCCACGTGGATGCCCAGGGCCTCCAGCATGGCCGCCGTGAGACCGACCTCGCCGACCTCGGGCGCGTTGTGCAACGTGCTCGGACCGGTCCCGAGCATGGCCGCGACCATGTGCTTGGAGACGGCGTTCTTGGATCCTCGCACCTCGACGTCGCCGCGCAGCGGTCCGGACGGTTCGATCTGCCACACCTCTTCGTTCACGTGGCAAGACTAACGGCGTTCCGCCCCCGTCCCGCGTAGGTAGCATCGGGACGGTGCGGCATCTCAGAGTCGAACTGACCACGTTTGCGGTGACTGTGCTGGCGCTGGCGGCACTCGGCGTGGCGGCAGGGTTCGCGTGGTCGGCGCTCGCTCCCGTGTCCCGGTTCGTCCTGACCGACTCGGGCCCGCACCTCGCCGACGCCGAGTCGCAGACGCTCATCGCCGCCGACGGCTGGTTCGCCGTCGTCACCGGCGTCCTCGGCCTGGTCTCGGGGGCGGTCGCATACTTTTTGACGCGCGGGCGCGCCCCCGTCGGAGCCGTGCTCGGGCTCGCCGGGGGCGGGCTGCTCGGCGCGTACGTCGCCTACCAGGTCGGCTCGACGGCGGCGGGCACCGCGATCCAGGCGGCCCCGCCCGGCGGGCTGCGGACCAGCGTCTCGCTCGGCCTCACCGCGCACGGGGTGCTGCTGATCTGGGCGCTCCTCGCCGCCGGGATCTTCTGGGTGCTGGAGTTCGTGCTGAGTTACCGCGAGGGCGCCGCCGCCGACGCCGACGCCCATCCGCGATAGGCGCTCAGAGCGGCGGGCGGCGCTCGCCGCAGCGGGTGGCCCGCTCGAACGCCAGGCCCAGGCGCAGCACGTCCAGATCGGCCCACGGGCGGCCCACGATCTGCAGGCCGACCGGCAGCCCCCCGGAGGTGAACCCGCACGGGACCGACATCGCGGGGGCGGACAGCACGCTGATCCAGTAGCAGGACCGCATCCACGCGAGATAGTCCGGCATCGGCCGCCCGGCGACCTCCCTGACGTACGGGTCGTCCGCCGGGAACGGCGGCACCTGGCTGACCGGGGCGATCAGGAAGTCGTACTCGTCGAAGAAGGCGTTCATCCGGTGGTAGAGCCCCGTGCGGAGCCGCTCGGCGCGGGCGAGGTCCTCACCGGTGACCTTGCGGCCCTCCTCGACGTTCCACGCCACGTTGGGTCCGACGCCGGTCAGGCCGCCGTAGCTGAGCGCGTAGAACCACGCCCGCTGGATGCGGAAGGCGTCCTCGGCGTCGGACAGGTCGAGGTCGACCAGCTCCACCCGCGCCCCCATCTCGGACAGCGTCCCGGCCCCCTCCGCGGTCACCCGCGCGGTCTCGCCGTCCACCGGAAGGCCGCCCAGGTCGGGGCTGTAGGCGATCCTGACCTGCCTGACGTCCATCTCCAGGCTCGCGCCGAACACCTCGCCGCCCTCGCGCACCGCGTACGGGGAGCAGGGGGCGAACCCGGCGATCGCGCGCATGAACAGCGCGAGGTCGGCGACGGTCCGCGCCATCGGCCCGGGAACGCCGAGCGTGAACCAGGCGGCGTGCTCCGACCGGGACGGCACCCGGCCGGGGGTCGGGCGCAGCCCGGCGACGTTGCAGAACGAGGCGGGGTTGCGCAGCGACCCGCCCATGTCGGAGCCGTCGGCGAGCGGGACCATGCCGGACGCCAGCGCGGCGGTGGCGCCCCCGCTGCTGCCGCCCGCGCTCCTGGACAGGTCGTACGGGTTGCGGGTGACGCCGAACACCTCGTTGACGGTGTGGGAGCCGGTGCCGAACTCCGGCGTGTTCGTCTTGCCGATCATGACGCCGCCCGCGGCCCGGACCCGCCGGACCAGGAGGTCGTCCTCCGTGGGGACGTGGTCGGCGTACAGGCGGGAGCCGTAGGTGGTCCTGACCCCGGCGGTGTCGACCAGGTCCTTGTGCGCGACCGGCAGCCCGTGCAGCGGGCCGAGGACCTCGCCCCGGGCCAGCGCGGCGTCGGCCCGGCGCGCCAGGTCGAGCGCCAGGTCGGGGGTCGGCGTGACGATCGCGTTGACCCGGCCGTCGACCTCCTCGATCCGGCGCAGATGCGCCTCGGTCAGTTCGACCGCGCTGACCTGCTTCGACAGCAGGAGCTCCGACATCTCGGTCGCGGACAGGTAGTGCGGGTCGGTCATCGTCGCTGCCCCCATGATCGGTCGTGCGGCTGGCCCTCCGAGTCTCGCGGAGCCGCCCCCGGGACCGCGATGGCAAGGTTCGCCGAGGCGGGTCAGCCGGTTTTGCCGATCGGGGCGGTGACGGCCCCGGTCAGCGTGATCAGGTTCGCCGGCGCTGTCTCGATCTGCAGGCCGCGCCGCCCGGCGGAGAAGAAGATCGTCTCGAAGCCCAGCGCCGACTCGTCCACCACGGTGGGCAGCCGCTTGCGCTGCCCGAGCGGGCTGATGCCGCCGACGACGTATCCGGTGACCCGCTCCACCTTGGCCGCGTCCGCCATCGCCGCCCGCTTGCCCTTCAGCGCGGCGGCGAACGCCTTGAGGTCCAGCTTGCCGGACACCGGGACGACCGCCACCGCGAGCCCGCCCTCGGTCTCGGCCACCAGCGTCTTGAAGATCCGCTCGTACGGCAGGCCGAGCGCGTCCGCCGCCTCCTCGCCGTACGCCTGCGAGGAGGCGTCGTGCTCGTAGGGGTGCAGCGTGAAGTCGGCCTCCGCCTTGGTCAGAGCCAGCGTCGCCGGGGTGCCCTGTCCGCCCTTGCCCTTGGTCTTGCCCACCCGTCGAAGCGTAGGGCATGCGCCGCCGGGGCAGGGGGAGCGGTCGTCCGGTCAGGAGCGGGCTGCCCGGTTTGACGTCATGTGCGGTCGAGCTCCTACGGTGCGGGGTGTGACTTTGCTCGACGACGACGGCACGGCCGGCGGCACCGCGGCCGCCGGGGCCGACCGAATGAAGACCGCTGACACGAGGACCGCCGACACGAAGACCGATGACATGACGGCAGGGGACGGGGAGGGCGGCGAGGCCGGGGTCGGGACCTGGAGGGAGCTGCTGGGGCCCGGGCGCCTCGGCACCGCCCTCGTCCTCGCCGGAGGCGTCGCCCTCTACGCCGTCAACGTGTACGTGACCACCAGCCTGCTGCCGACCGCCGTGCGCGACATCGGCGGCGAGCGCTTCTACGCGTGGAACGCGACGTTCTTCCTCATCGCCTCCGTGATCTCCTCGATGCTCGTCGGCAGGACGCTGGCCGCCCGCGGGCCCGTCGGCGCGTACCTGGTGGCGTTCGCGCTCTTCACCGCGGGCACCGTCGTGTGCGCGGTCAGCCCGGTGATGGAGCTGCTGCTGGTCGGGCGGGCCGTCCAGGGCCTCGGCGGCGGCCTGCTCGCCGGGCTGGGGCTCGCCGTGATCCGATTCGCGCTCCCGCCGCACCTGTGGACCAGGGGCGCGGCCCTCGTGTCGGCGATGTGGGGCATCGGCGCGTTCGCGGGGCCCGCGATCGGCGGGCTCTTCGCCCAGATGGGCTCCTGGCGGCTCGCGTTCGGGGCCCTGGCCCTCCTGGCGGTCGTGATCGCGTTCCTCGTGCCCCGCGCGCTGCCGCGCGGCGAGGGCGGCGGAACCGTCGCCGCCGTCCCCGTGACGTCGCTGGGCCTGCTCACCGGCGCGGCGGCGCTGGTCAGCGTGGCCGGCGTGCTGCCGCGCGGCGCGCTCACCGCCGTCGCCGTCGCGGGCGCGCTCGTCCTGGTCGCGCTGTTCCTCGTCCACGAGCGCCGGGCCTCCGTCCGGGTGCTGCCCGCGCTGACGTTCTCGGCCGGCTCGCCGCTGAAGTGGATCTATCTCACGATCGTCGCCCTCGCGATCGGCTCCACCGCCGAGACCTTCATCCCCCTGTTCGGGCAGCGGCTCGGCGGCCTCGCGCCGCTGGCGGCGGGGTTCCTCGGCGCCGCGCTGTCACTCGGCTGGTCCACCGCCCAGTTCGTCAGCGCCAACGCGGTACGTCAGGCGACCGTACGGCGGATCCGCGTCGCCGGTCCCGCCGTGCTCGCCGCCGGGCTGGCGCTCACCGCGCTCCTCCAGCGGGAGGACGCGGGCGGTCTCACCATGGTCCTGTGGGTCGTCACGTACATGGTCGCCGGCGCGGGGATCGGCATGGCGTTCCCGCACCTGGCCACCGCGGTGATGGGCAGCACCCAGGACCAGGAGGAGGCGGGCCGGGCGACCACGGCGATCAACACCGTGCAGCTCATCGCCAGCGCCTTCGGCTCCGCGCTCGCCGGCGTGCTGGTCAACCTGGGCGAACCCTCGACCGTGCGCTCGGCGCACTATCTGCTGGGCGGGTTCGCGGTCATCGCGCTGGTCGGCTGCCTCACCGCCCGCGCGGGGAGGTCCCGGGGCTGAGCCGCCCCGGGCAGGACGAGGCCCGCCTGACACCCGCATGGCGAGGCACCCGCATGACGAGGCCCCGGCTGACGCTCGCATGACGCTCGTTCGACGAGGTCCCGCATGGCGCCGGCATGGCGAGGCACCGCATGGCGCCGGCATGGCGAGGCACCGCATGACGAGGCCCCGCTCCCGCCGCGCGGGAGCGGGGCCCGAGTCCCTCAGGCGAGCGCGATCGTGATCGGGCCGCCCCGCGGGTCGGCGGCCGACAACATCGACGACGGCACGCGGAAGACGCGGCCGGGGGAGACCGGCCAGGGCAGCGTGCGGCGGGCGATCCGCCGCCCGTCCTGGGTCACCGTCACCCGGGCGACCGGGCGGGACTCCGCCGACCAGAGCAGGATCCGCTCGCGCGGCGGCGTCCCCGCCCCCGGCCGTACCAGGCCGGGGGACACCCAGGTGAACGGCGCCTCCGCCCGCAGCGGGATGCCCGCCCCCTGCGGCAGGACGCCGGCCAGATAGTCGCGGACGTGCCGCGCCACGTGCCGCCCGTCGAGCGCCGCGATGTCCGCGGTGTCCACGGGGTGGATCAGGTTGCCCACCGCGAAGACGCCCGGACGGCTGGTGCGCAGCGCGTTGTCGACCAGCGGCCCCTTGCTGCCCGGATCCAGGTCGAGACCGGCCGCGCGGGCCAGCTCGTGGTCGGGGATCCAGTCGCCCGTGAAGATCACCGTGTCGCACGGGACCGTCCGCCGCGCCCCCGTCGCCAGGTCCTCGACCTCGACCGCCTCCACCGCGTGGTGCCCGACGATCCGGACCACCCGGGTCCGCGTCGCGACCGGCACCCGCAGCACCGCCCGGCCGGGCACGCTGAACGCCGCGTAGGACTCGGCGTGCGGGTGCGCCGTCGTCATCAGCACCGTGCGGCAACCGGCCTCGCGCAACGTCAGCGCCGCCGACCAGCTCACCAGCTCGGCGCCGACGATCACGGCCCGCGTGCCGACCTCGCGGTGGTGCAGGTGGACCAGGTTCTGGAGCTGGCCGGTGTTCATCACCCCGGGCGGCCGGTCGCCCGGCACGAGCCGTGCCGTACGCGGCCGCTCCCGGGCGCCGGTGGCCAGCACGACGGCCCGGGCGTCCACCCGGATCCGGCCCTCCGGCGTCGTGACGTCGAGCGAGCGCTCCCCGGCCCAGCCCGTGACCATCGCCGACGTCCGCACGCGGGCGCCCGCCTCGGCCGCGCGGTCCACGAGCAGCCGCGCGTACGCCGGGCCGTTCATGACCCGGCGCAGGTCGCGCAGGCCGTACCCGGTGTGGTCGCTGTGCCGGGGGATGCCTCCGGCCTGCCGCTCCCGGTCGAGCACCAGCACGTCGAGCCCGAGGGCCGCGAGCTCCCGTGCCGCGGTCAGGCCGGACGGACCGGCGCCCACGACGGCGACGTCCGGGGTCTCGGTCGTGACGTCCGGTGTGACGCCGTTCGTGCCGCTCACTGCGCTTCCCCCGTCTGGTCGGTGTCCCCGTTCTCCCCGCTCTCCCGCGCGATCCCCGCGCGCAGGCGCCCCTCCACCTCGGCTCCGCAGAAGAAGCCCTGGCAGCGGCCCATCAGCGCGCGCGTACGGCGGCGCAGCCCGTCGATGTCGGCGGGCGGGATGGGCGAGGCGAGCGCGTCCCTGATCTCCCCCTCGGTGACGCGCTCGCAGAAGCACACGGCCGTGCCGTACGCCGGGTCCCCGGCGATGAGGTCCGCGCGCTGGTAGGGGCGCGGGAACGCCTCGCCGATGTTGGGCATCCGCGGCGGCGCGGGCAGCGTCGCCTTGGCGTCGAGCCGCAGCCCGGCCTCGCCCAGCAGGCCGAGCGCGTGCTCCGCCACCGCCATGGCCGACGTCAGGCCGGTCGAGCGGATGCCGCCGAGCACGAGGTAGCGCCGCCCGGCGTCCATGAACACCTGGTAGTCGCCGTGCTCGGTCGCGGCCCGCAGGCCGGCGTAGGAGGCGGTGACCTCCTCCTCGAGCAGGGCGGGCATCAGCTTCCTGCCCTTCTCCAGCAGGAACGCGAAGCCGTCCTCCGAGGTGGAGGTGTCGGTGCGGTCGTCGCGGTCCTCGGCGGTCGGGCCCAGCATGACGTTGCCGTAGATCGTCGGGCTGACCAGCACGCCCTTGCCGCGCGAGCTGGGCACCGGCAGCACGATCCGGTTCACCATCGGCCGGGCGAGCTTGTCGAACACGAACAGCTCGCCCCTGCGCGGGGTGACCGTGAACCGGCGGTGCCCGAAGAGGCCGTCGATCACGTCGGAGCCGAGTCCGGCGGCGTTGACCACCCACCCGGCGCGCAGCGTCCCCCGGCTGGTCCGCAGCACGGTGCCGCCGTCCCCGCCGGCGTTCTCGACGCCCTCGACCCGGGTGTTGAACAGCAGGCGCGCCCCGCGGGACAGGGCCTCGGTGGCGAACGCCAGCGTGGTGGTCCACGGGCAGATGATCGACTCGTCGGGCACGGTCAGCCCGCCGAGCGCGCCCGGCGCGAGGGCCGGGACCTGCCGGTAGACCTCCTCGGAGCCGACGATCTCGCACCGCTCGTAGCCGTTCTCGGCCGCCTTGGCGGCCAGCCCCGGCAGCGCGGCCAGCTCCTCCTCGGTCCAGGCGACCAGCACCGCCCCGGTGCGCTCGACCGGGATGCCGGTCTCGGCCGCGTAGCCGGCCAGCAGCTCGCAGCCGCGCCGTACCAGCCGGGACTCCAGCGTGCCGGGCTTGGCGTCGAACCCGGTGTGCAGGATGGCGGTGTTGGCCTTGCTCGTGCCGTCGCCGACGTCGGCGCGCGCCTCGACCAGGGCGACCGACAGCTCGTACGCCGACAACGCCCGGGCCACGGCCGCGCCGACGACGCCGCCGCCGATCACCGCCACGTCCACGTTCTCGACCGGCAGCGGGCCGTACCTCATCTGCCGCGTGTTCATGCCTCGCTCCCCGTGTCGCCCGCGCCGTCCGCCCTGTCCATGGCCGTGTCCACTCCCCGGCGCCATCGGGCCAGGAACTCGGCGGCCCGGTCCCCCGACCAGCGCGGCTCGTACGTCGTGGACGGCGTCCACGGGGGCACCGCCTCCTCCAGGCCGAGCGCGGGATCGACCGCGAGCCGGGCCATGGCGGCGGCCCCGAGCGCGGTCGCGTGCGGCGACGGGTAGACGTCCACCGGCATCTGCGCGAGGTCGGCCTGGGCCTGCATCAGCGTCGCCGACCGGGTGAGACCGCCGTCCACCCGCAGCCGGGTCAGCGGCGAGCCGAGGTCGCCGGCCACGACCCGGGCGAGGTCGGCGACCTGCGCGGCCACGCCTTCGAGCACGGCGCGCACCAGGTGCCCCGGCCGGGTGGCCAGCGTCATGCCGAGGAACGACGCGGTCGCGTCCGGCCGCCACCAGGGCGCGGCCAGCCCGGCGAGCGCCGGGACGAACAGCGCGCCCTGGCTGTCCGGCGCGGCGAGCGTGTCCAGGTCGGCGGCGCCGCCGATGAAGCCGAGGTCGCCGAGCCAGCGCACCGCCGACGCGGCCGTGTAGACCTGCCCGTCCACGCAGTACGACGTGCCGCCCCTGGCCCGCCACGCCACCGACGTGGTCAGGCCGGAGCCGGACCGCACCGCGTGCCCGCCGGTGTTGGCCAGCAGGAACGCGCCGGTGCCGTACGTGCACTTGGCCTCGCCGGGCCGCAGGCAGCCCTCGGCGAGGAGGGCGGCCTGCTGGTCGACGATGAGCCCGCCGACGGGGATCTCCCCGCCGAACGCCCGGGTGGTGCCGACGACCTCGTCGCAGGCGGCGATCCGCGGCAGCCGCTCACCGTCCAGCTTGAACAGGCGCAGCAGCTCGGGACTCCAGTCCACGGCGTCCAGGTCGAGCAGCAGCGAGCGGCTCGCGGTGGACGCGTCGGTCACGAACTCGCCGGTCAGGTGGTGCACCAGCCAGGTGTCGCTGGTGGTCACCACCCCCTCGGTGGTGAGCTCGCGCCGGATCCACGCCATCTTGGGCGCGGAGAAGTACGGGTCGAGCACGAGCCCGGTCAGCTCCGCGACCCTGCCCGCCTGGTCGGCGAGGCCGGCGCAGACGTCCTCGGCGCGGCGGTCCTGCCAGACCAGCGCGGTCGTCAGCGGCCGCCCGGTGTCCGGGTCCCAGGCGAGCACGGTCTCGCCCTGGTTGGCCAGGGTCACCGCGTCGATCGGCCGGCCCGCCTGGGCGACCGCCTGGCGGCCCGCGGCGAGCACCGAGTCGAGCAGTTCCCGCGGGTCCTGCTCGACCCGGCCCCCGGGAAGGTACGCCGGCCGTACGGGCACCTCGGCGAGCGCCAGGACGGCGCCGTCCGGTCCGACGACGACGGCCTTGGTGCCGGACGTCCCCTGGTCGATGGCCAGTACGGTCGTCACAGCGCGTCCACCCCCGTGCCGGGCTCCGCGGTCAGCCGGTCCCGGCGGGTGACCCAGACGACGGCGAACACGACGGCGCCGAGCACCAGCGAGCCGAGGGCGTAGAGCTGGGCCATGCGGAAGTCGGACGGGATCATGAAGATGCTCAGCTCGATGATCAGCCAGACGACGGCACCCGCGACGACGGGCTTCTCCCACTTCCCGAGCCGGAAGTCGTCCGGCTGCGGGCGGTACTTGCGCCGGGTGCCGAGGTAGAGCGCGACGGTCCCGGCGTACAGGATGGCCGGCATGAGCGTGCCCGCGCCGAGGAGCTGGGACAGGGCGTCGGCGTTGCCGGAGAAGGCGAGGACGATCAGGATCGAGGCGCCGGCGGCGACGACGGTGGCCCAGGTGGGGCCGCCGGTGGCGCGCGGCACCCGGCTCAGGGCGCCGGAGAACGGCACCCGGCCGTCGCGGGCCATGGCGTGGACCAGGCGGCTGCAGCTCACCATGATGACCAGGCCGCAGGCGAAGATGGCCAGGCTCACCACGACGAGGAACGCGCGGGCCACGCCGGCGCCGACCACGTTCTCGACGACCTGGGCGACGGGGGCGGAGGAGGCGCTGATGCCGGCGACGTCCGTGCCGAGCGCGGCGGTCACCACGATCAGGAACACCATGCCGATGACCACGCTGAGCAGGATCGCGCGGACCATGGCGCGGGGGACGACCTTCTTGGGGTTGATGGTCTCCTCGGCGAGGTTCGCCGCCGACTCCCAGCCGACCAGGGTGAACGCGCCCAGCAGGGCCGAGAGCATGAACGGCCCGAGCCAGCCGAAGTAACCGTCGGAGGAGACGGTGCCGGTGGAGGTCAGGTTGGACCACTCGGCGTGCCCGCCGAAGATCGCGAAACCGGCGATGAGCAGGGTGAGCCCGATCATCGCGACGACCTCGGCGCTCACCGCCAAGTTGTTGATCTTGGTGGTGATGGGCGTGGACCAGATGATGAGCACCATCTGCACCAGCAGCACGACCAGGGTGACCAGCGCGCCGCTGAGCGGGGTGTAGGTCCAGCCGAACAGCGGGAACAGCGCGGTCTGGGCCAGGCCGTAGTCGACGGCCACGGCGACGATCGCGAGGAACGCGAACGACACCCAGCCGAACCACCAGCCGAGCACCGGCGAGGCCAGCCGGCTCGCCCACTGGTAGCTGTAGCCGGACAGCGGGATCCGGCTCGCGAGCATGCCGTAGACCAGCGCGACCATCACGGTGCCCGCACCCACGATGGGCCAGGTCCAGATGCCCGCCGGGCCGCCGGAGCCCAGCACCGTGCCGTACGTCGAGAACAGGCCGGTGGTGATCGAGATGAAGGAGAACGCCACCGCGAAGGACTCGAACGACTTCAGGCTGCGCTTGAACTGCTGGGAATATCCCGCGTGCGAGATCGCCTCGTCGGCGGCGCTGTCGCCTCCGGTCGTGACCCCTGGTGCGGGCGTGGAACTATGGGACATGGATCGTCTCCTGCTGCGAATGAAGTGAGCGGTCCGGGCCCGGCGGCGTGGCCGCGCCGCCGGGCCGAGCTTACGGCGTGATTACCTCCACACCCGCCCTGACCAGGGCGGACGTGAGTTCGGGGGGCGGTTCCCGGTCCGTGATGAGACCGGAGAATCCGTCCAGGCCGCACACCCGGTAGGCGGCGACCCTGCCGTGTTTCGTGCTGTCGGCCAGCACGTAGGTGCGCGCCGTGTTCGCGAGGATGACCCGCTTCGTCGCCACCTCGTCGAGGTAGTAGTCGGTCAGCCCGGCGCGCGCCGTGACGCCGCCGGAGCCGAGGAGGGCCACGTCGGCCCGCAGGTCCTGGAAGAACGCCACGGTCTGCGCGTTCGAGACCGCGAGGTCGCCCTGCCTGACCCGGCCGCCCGCGACCAGCACCTCGACCCCCGGCCGCCCGGCCAGCTCCGCGGCGACCAGCAGCGAGCACGTCGCCACGACCCCGCGGAACCCGGGCGGGATCGCGCGCGCCGCCTGCACGGCGGTCGTGCCGACGTCGATGACCACCGTCTGGCCCGGCCGGAGCACCTGCGCCGCCAGCGCGCCGATGACCGCCTTGGCCTCGGCCTGAGCGGTCGACCGCTCCAGGTAGGAGGACTCCTCGCCGGTGCCGGAGGTGACCGCGGTGGCCCCGCCGTGCACCCGTGCCAGCAGGCCGCGCCGTTCGAGGGTCGCCAGGTCGCGCCGGACGGTCTCGTGCGAGACCTCGAGCAACTCGGCCAGATCCTCGGTGCGCAGCGTGCCGGCCCGCGACAGTGCCTCGACGATGCGCTGGTGGCGCTGGGCCGGGAGCATGGACACCATCCACATGACCGAAATTGACTACGATTGCCCGAAAGTGTGGATTATTGCCCGGAAGATGTCAATAGTCGGTCACTCACGCGCAACGCGCCGTCCGCATGCTGGACGGAACGGGACCGGCCCCTCGCCGTCCGTAGACTATGAGGGTGATTTCCCGTATCGATCTGCGCGGTTCCCTGCCCGGTGACCTGCGCGATGTGCTGCCCCGCGCCGAGCTCGACGTCGAGGCCGCCCTGGAGAAGGTGCGGCCCATATGTGAGGACGTGCGCCATCGCGGCGCGGCAGCCGTACGGGAGCTGACCGCGAGATTCGACGGCGTCGAGCTGGAGTCCACCCGGGTTCCGGTGGAGGAGCTCGGCCGCGCCCTGGAGAGCCTCGACCCGGCCGTGCGCGCCGCGCTGGAGGAGTCGATCAGGCGGGCCCGCCTGGTCCACCGCGACCAGCGCCGCACCGACACCGTCACCCAGGTCGTGCCCGGCGGCACGGTCACCGAGCGGTGGGTCCCCGTGGAGCGCGTCGGCCTCTACGTGCCGGGCGGCCGGGCCGTCTACCCCTCCAGCGTGGTCATGAACGTCGTGCCCGCCCAGGAGGCCGGGGTCGGCTCCCTCGCCGTCACCTCGCCCGCCCAGAAGGAGTTCGGCGGGCTCCCGCACCCCACGATCCTCGCCGCCTGCGCCCTGCTCGGCGTCGACGAGGTCTACGCCGTGGGCGGCGCCCAGGCCGTGGCGATGTTCGCCTACGGCACCGAGGAGTGCGCGCCGGCCACCATGGTCACCGGCCCCGGCAACATCTGGGTCGCCGCGGCCAAACGGCTGCTCAAGGGCCGCATCGGCATCGACTCCGAGGCGGGCCCCACCGAGATCGCGATCCTCGCCGACGAGACCGCCGACCCCGTCCACGTCGCCGCCGACCTGATCAGCCAGGCCGAGCACGACGTGATCGCCGCCTCCGTGCTCGTCACCACCAGCACCGAGCTGGCCGACGCGGTCGAGAAGGAGCTCCCCGGCCAGGTCGCCGCCACCCGCCACACCGAGCGGATCACCGAGGCGCTCTCCGGCCGCCAGTCCGGCATCGTCCTCGTCTCCTCGATCGAGGACGGCCTGCGCGTCGTCGACGCCTACGCCGCCGAGCACCTGGAGATCCAGACCGCGGACGCGGCCGAGGTGGCCGCCCGTGTGCGCAACGCAGGCGCGATCTTCGTCGGGGCCCACTCCCCGGTGTCCCTCGGCGACTACATGGCCGGCTCCAACCACGTGCTGCCGACCGGTGGCTGCGCCTGCCACTCCTCCGGCCTGTCCGTGCAGACCTTCCTGCGCGGCATCCACGTCGTCGAGTACAGCCGCGAGGCCCTCGCCGGCGCCGCGCCGCACGTCTGCGTGCTCGCCGACGCCGAGGACCTCCCCGCCCACGGCGCGGCGATCCGCGCCCGGTTCGACTGGGGGATCCCCTCGTGACCGAACAGCGAGAGAACGTGACGACGCTCGACGACCTGCCCATCCGGGACGACCTGCGGGGCAGGACCGCCTACGGCGCCCCGCAGCTCGACGTGCCGGTCCGGCTCAACACCAACGAGAACCCCTACCCGCCCTCGCCCGGCCTGGTCGACGACCTGGCCCGCGCCGTACGGCAGAGTGCGGCGACGCTCAACCGCTATCCCGACCGGGACGCGCTCGACCTGCGCAAGGACCTCGCCGACCACCTCGGCCACGGCCTCACCGCCCGGCAGGTGTGGGCGGCCAACGGCTCCAACGAGGTCATCCAGCAGATCCTCCAGGCGTTCGGCGGCCCCGGACGCCGCGCGCTGGGCTTCGAGCCGTCCTACTCCATGCACCCGATCATCGCGGGCGTGACCGCCACCCGCTGGATCGACGGCGCGCGCGAGGAGGACTTCGCGATCGACGAGGAGCGGGCCGTCCGCGCGATCGAGGAGCACCGCCCCGACGTGGTGTTCCTCACCTCGCCGAACAACCCCACCGGCACGGCGCTGCCGCCGCGCGTCATCGAGCGGATCCTCGCCGCCGCGCCCGGCATGGTCGTCGTCGACGAGGCGTACGCCGAGTTCGCGCGGGCCGGCACCCCGTCGGCGCTGACGCTGCTCCCCGGCAACCCGCGCCTGATCGTCACGCGCACCATGTCCAAGGCGTTCGCCATGGCGGGCACCCGCCTCGGCTACCTCGCCGCCGACCCCGCCGTCATCGACGCTCTGCTGCTGGTCCGCCTGCCGTACCACCTGTCCACGCTGACGCAGGCGGCGGCCCGGGTCGCGCTCGCGCACCGGGCGGAGCTGCTCGGCACCGTGGACGCGCTGCGCGCCGAGCGGGACGCGACGGTGGCCTGGCTACGGCAACGTGGCCTCGCCGTCGCAGACTCCGACGCCAATTTCGTGCTATTCGGTAAGTTTCCGGATCGGCACGCCGTTTGGGAGGGCGTGCTCGAACGCGGCGTGCTGATCAGGGAAACCGGTCCGGACGGCTGGCTGCGGGTTTCGATCGGGACCGGTGAAGAGATGGCGGCCTTCCGGGCCGCTCTGGAGGGGGTCCTCGGATGAGTGACGCGCGTGTTACGGGCGCGGGCCGTGTCGGCCGGGTCGAGCGCGCTACCAAGGAGACGTCCGTGCTGGTCGAGGTCAACCTCGACGGCACCGGCGTCGTGGACGTCGCGACCGGCGTCGGGTTCTTCGACCACATGCTGGCGCAGCTCGGCAAGCACGGCCTGTTCGACCTGACCGTCAAGACGCAGGGCGACCTGCACATCGACTCCCACCACACGATCGAGGACACCTCGCTCGCGCTCGGCGCCGCGTTCCGCGAGGCCCTGGGCGACAAGTCGGGCATCCGGCGGTACGGCACCGCGGCGTGCCCCCTGGACGAGTCGCTCGCCCAGGTCACGGTGGACCTGTCCGGCCGGCCGTACCTGGTGCACACCGAGCCCGAGGGCATGGCGCCGATGATCGGCCCCGACTACGACACCACCATGACCCGGCACATCCTGGAGTCGTTCGTCGCGCAGGCCGCGGTCTGCCTGCACGTCCACGTGCCGTACGGGCGCAACGCGCACCACATCGTGGAGGCGCAGTTCAAGGCCCTCGCCCGCGCGCTGCGCGAGGCGTCGGAGCGGGACCCGCGCGCCACCGGCGTGCCGAGCACCAAGGGCGTGCTATGACCTTCGCGTCCGTCGGCATGATCTTCGTGGGGCTCTTCCTGATCGGCGGGGTCATCTCCGCCGTACGCCAGGGGCTGAAGGGGCTCGCCATCGTCACCGGCGCGGGTGCCGTGCTCGCGCTGACAGCGGGGGTGTTGTGGTGGCAGTAGCGAAGCGGGTCGTCATCCTCGACTACGGCTCGGGCAACCTGCGCTCGGCCGAACGGGCGCTCGCCCGCGCGGGCGCCGACGTGACGGTGACCGCCGACCACGGCGCGGCCCTGGAGGCGGACGGCCTGGTCGTCCCGGGGGTCGGCGCGTTCGCCGCCTGCATGGCGGGGCTCAGGAGCATCGCGGGCGAGCGCGTCATCGGGCGCAGGCTCGCCGCGGCGCGCCCGGTCCTCGGCATCTGCGTCGGCATGCAGATCCTCTTCGAGAAGGGCGTCGAGCACGGCGTCCACACCGAGGGCTGCGGGGAGTGGCCCGGCGTCGTCCGGCGCCTGGACGCCCCCGTCCTGCCCCACATGGGCTGGAACACCGTGACCGCCCCGGAGGGCAGCGTCCTCTTCCGCGGGCTCGACGCCGGGACCCGGTTCTACTTCGTCCACTCGTACGGGGTGCGCGAGTGGGAGCTCACGCCCGGCCCCGGCTTCGCCGAGCCGCTGGTCACCTGGGCCGAGCACGGTGTGCCGTTCGTCGCGGCCGTCGAGAACGGGCCGCTCACGGCCACCCAGTTCCACCCCGAGAAGTCCGGCGACGCCGGAGCCGTCCTCCTCTCCAACTGGCTGAGCACGCTGTGAACCGCGGGGCCTCCCCGGCCCCCGCGGCGGGGAGGCCGCCGCGGGGGCCGGGCCGACCGTCCGGCCCCCGCCCTCGTGCCGTCGATACTGCTGATCCCGGTGCCCGTCACCGTCGTACTTGACCGGAGGTCCTGACTGATGTCGCTCGTTTTGCTTCCCGCCGTGGATGTCGCCGACGGCCAGGCGGTTCGCCTGGTGCAGGGTGAGGCGGGCACGGAGACCTCGTACGGCGACCCGCTCGCCGCGGCGCTCGCCTGGCAGGAGGCCGGCGCGGAGTGGATCCATCTCGTGGACCTGGACGCGGCGTTCGGCCGGGGCGGCAACCGCGAGCTGCTGGCGTCGGTGGTCGGCGCCCTGGACGTGAACGTCGAACTGTCCGGCGGCATCCGTGACGACGCCTCGCTCGACGCCGCCCTTGCCACCGGCTGCCGCCGGGTCAACATCGGCACCGCCGCCCTCGAGGACCCCGCCTGGTGCGCCAAGATCATCGCCGAGCACGGGGACCGCATCGCGGTCGGGCTCGACGTCCGGGGCACCACCCTGGCGGCGCGCGGCTGGACCCAGGAGGGCGGCGACCTGTGGGAGGTGCTCGACCGGCTGGAGTCGGAGGGCTGCCCCCGCTACGTCGTCACCGACGTGACCAAGGACGGCACGCTGCGCGGCCCCAACCTCGACCTGCTCCGCGAGGTCTGCCGCCGTACCGACCGGCCCGTGATCGCCAGCGGCGGCGTGTCGTCGCTGGACGACCTGCGTGCCCTGTCCGGCCTCGTCCCCGAGGGAGTCGAGGGCGCCATCGTCGGCAAGGCGCTGTACGCCCAGGCGTTCACGCTGGAGGAGGCCCTGGCGGCGGTGAGCGGCCGATGAGCACCAGGATCTTCTCCGGCGGCCCGTGGGAGGACCGGTACGGCTACGCCCGCGCCGTCGTCGCCGGCCCGCACGTGTGGGTGTCGGGCTGCACCGCCACCGTGGACGGCGAGGTGCGCCACGCCGGCGACGCCTACCGGCAGACGCTCACCGCGATCTCCATCGCGCTCGACGCGATCGAGAAGGCCGGCGGCAGCCTGCGGGACGTCGTCCGCACGCGGATCTACCTTGTAAAGGTGGACGACTTCGACGCCGCCGGCCGCGCGCACGGCGAGGTCTTCGGCACGGTCCGGCCCGCCTGCACCAGCATCCAGGTGGCCGGGCTCGTCGACCCCCGGATGCTGGTCGAGGTCGAGGTCGAGGCGTACCTGGGCGACGGCACGCGCGACGACGCGGGAGGCGAGGCCCCGTGACGGTCGCGGTACGCGTCATCCCCTGCCTGGACGTGGACGCCGGGCGGGTGGTCAAGGGCGTCAACTTCGAGAACCTGCGCGACGCCGGCGACCCGGTCGAGCTGGCCCGCCGCTACGACGCCGAGGGCGCCGACGAGCTGACCTTCCTCGACATCACCGCCTCGTCCGGCGGTCGCGACACCATGCTCGACGTGGTGCGCCGCACCGCCGAGCAGGTCTTCATCCCGCTGACCGTCGGCGGCGGCGTGCGGACGGTCGAGGACGTGGACCGGCTGCTGCGCGCGGGCGCGGACAAGGTGGGCGTCAACACCGCCGCCATCGCCCGCCCCGAGCTGCTGACCGAGGCGTCCCAGCGGTTCGGCGCCCAGTGCGTCGTGCTCTCGGTGGACGCCCGCCGGGTCGTGGACGGGCCGCCCACCCCCTCCGGCTTCGAGGTGACCACGCACGGAGGACGCCGGGGCACCGGCATCGACGCGGTCGAGTGGGCGCGTCGCGGGCAGGAGCTCGGCGTGGGGGAGATCCTGCTCAACTCCATGGACGGCGACGGCACCAAGGACGGCTACGACCTGGAGATGCTCCGGGCCGTGCGCGCCGCCGTCACCGTTCCGGTGATCGCCTCGGGCGGTGCGGGAAGGCTGGAGCACTTCCCGCCCGCGATCGAGGCGGGCGCCGACGCCGTGCTCGCGGCGAGCGTCTTCCACTTCGGCGACCTGAAGATCGCGGACGTGAAGGACGCCCTCCGCGCCGCCGGGCACCCCGTGCGCTGACCGGCGCCCGCCCCGCGCGACCTCGGCCCGTCAGGCGGCCGAGGTCGCGCGCAGATAGTCCGCGAAGGTCATCGGCCGATGGCCGGCGACCTTCTCCACGGTGTCCGTGACCACGTCCAGCTCCCCGGCGGCGATGGCGGCGTAGGACGTGACCCAGCCCGCCACCTCCCACTCGGGCGCGCCGAAGCGGGCCCGGGAGGCGTACGCCTCCTCGATCGTCTCGGCGTGGTAGCGGACC
The DNA here is from genome assembly GCF_001570405.1 of Microtetraspora niveoalba. Classification (GTDB taxonomy): domain Bacteria; phylum Actinomycetota; class Actinomycetes; order Streptosporangiales; family Streptosporangiaceae; genus Microtetraspora; species Microtetraspora niveoalba. The sequence continues at coordinate 24,958 of NZ_BBYM01000017.1, forward strand.
GGCTTCCCGGTCACGCGGGTGATCGCCTCCGCGGCCTCCCCGAGCGTGAGCGCCCGCGGCCCGGTCACGTCGTACGTCATGCCGTCGTGGCCGTGCTCGCGCAGGACCGCGGCGGCGACGTCGGCGATGTCGTCCCGCGCCACCAGGCCGACCCGCCCCTGCCCGGCCGGGCCCCGGATGACGCCGTCCTCGCCCGCGAAGTACGGCACCAGGTCCATGTACAGGCTGTTGCGCAGGAACGTGAACTTGACGCCGCTCTCGCGGATGTGCTGCTCGGTGTGCCAGTGGTCGCGGGCGAACGTGAAGGTCGCGTCCGGGGCGGCGCCGAGGAACGACACGTACACGATCCTGGACACGCCCGCGTCGAGCGCCGCGTCCACGGCGGAGGTGTGCAGCGCCACCCGGCCCGCCGTCTCGGTGGCGGAGACCAGCAGCAGCGTCTGCACCTCGTCGAGCGCGGCCCGGAGCGCGTCCGTGTCCTCGTACGCCGCGGCGACCGCGTGGGCGCCGGGAAGGTCCGGCGCGCGGGACGTGTCGCGGACGACGAGGCGCTGGTCCACCCCGGCCTCGGCGAGGCGGTGCGCCACGCGCCGCCCGAGCTGACCGGTCGCCCCGGTCACAGCGATGAGATCAGAGGTCATTCGTCCAGTGTCACACCGGGCGCCCGGCGGCTACCGGGTGGACTCGCGGACCACCAGCTCCGGCTGGAACATGATCTGCTGGTGGGCGTGCCCCTCCGGGTTGTCGCACTCGTCGAGGAGCAGCTCGGTGGCGAGCCGGCCGAGCCGGTGCGTCGGCTGCCGGACCGAGCTCAGCGACACCGCGGACGCGGCGGCGAAGTCGATGTCGTCGTACCCGATGATCGAGACGTCGCCGGGGACGCGCACGCCGCCCTGCAGCAGGCCGCGTAGCAGGCCGACGGCCAGCAGGTCGTTCGCGCAGAACACCGCGTCCGGCAGCGGCCCCGAGGAGAGCAGCTTCTCCGCCGCCTGCTGGCCGTACCTGGCGTTCATGCCCGGCATGGGCAGCTCGGACAGCGTCGCGCCGGGGGCCGGCCCCGCCTGCCGTACGGCGCGGCGGGCGCCCTCGAGCCGGTCCCCGCACTGCCGGATGGACAGCGGCCCGCTGACGTACGTGATCCGCCGGGCGCCCGCGGCGAGCAGGTGGGCGACGGCGAGCGAGCCGCCGGCCACGTCGTTCACGGCGACGGAGCACAGGTCGGGCCGGTGCGCCGGATGGTCCACCAGGACCACGTTGATGCCGAGGTCGAGGATGTGGTCGAGGCGGCGCGGTTCGTCGGTGGACGGGGTGATCAGCACGCCCCGGACCCGCTGCTCCGCCAGGACGCGGAGGTTGCGCTCCTCCTTGAGGGAGTCGCCGGCCGAGTTGCCGAGGATCACGGCGTAGCCGAGGTCGCTCGCCACGTCCTCGACCCCGGCGGCGACGTCGGTGAAGAACGGGTTGGAGATGTCGATGACCGACAGCCCGATCGTGCGGCTGTGCCCGGCGCGCAGCGAGGAGGCCGAGGCGTGCCGGACGAAGCCCAGATCGCGGATCGCCGCCTCGACCCGGGCCCGTGTCGCGGCGGCGACCTTCTCGGGCCGGTTGAGCACGTTGGACACCGTGCCGGGGGAGACGGCGGCACGCGCCGCGACCTCCTTGATGCTGACCGTGGTCATGGCCCCTGATTGAAACGCAACGGCGTCGACGCGCGCCACCCCGTGTCCCGGGCGGCGCGCTCGATGGGAGGAGAACCCCGACGCGGCCGCGCCGTCCCGGCCGCGTCGTCGGGGCCGGGCGTAGCCGCGGCGCCCCGCCTCACCCCAGAACTGTCGTGAAGAATGTGGCCAATCGGCTGGCGCCCGTGTTCACCGTCTCGAACACGCCCTTCACGGCGCCGGCGGCGGCGGCGGGCTGGCTGTAGAGGTAGAAGACCACGAACGCGATGGCCGCGTACGTAAGAACCTTCTTGACCTGCATTGGGGGGCCTCCTGCAGTCAGTTTCCCGGCGGTACACATACCCAGCGACGCGAATGATCATAACTAGCCGGGAGGCCATGAGGCCCTTCCGGGGCCTAACTCTTCAGCCAGAAAACAGAGACGTGAAGAACGCCGACAGCCGCTCGGCGCCGGTGCCGATGCCGTCGAACACACCCCGTACCGCGGCGGCCGCCCCCGTGGGCTGGGTGAACAGGTAGAAGACCACGAAAGCGACAGCGGCGTAGGTCAGCAGCTTCTTCACGTTCATAAGAGTTGTGGCGGCCCTCGCCGTGGAGGGGGAGGAGGCGCCGCCCTCCCTTCTTTTCCGATCGCTGGCCCTCATGCTGCCGCATCACGTCGTGACATGTGGGGGTTTCCGCGGAGTGTCGGACATCGGGGGAGAAACGGGCCGGGAGCGCCTCACACGCGCCGTGCGGTCGCACACGGGCCCGGCCGGGGGACCGCCTCACATGCCGAGGGGCGCCTCGCGCAGCCGGGCCACCGCGCCGGCGTCGCCCTCGTAGCTCACCCGGGCGTGCGCCTGGCGGCCGAAGGCCAGCAGAAGCAGCTCCTGCGCGTCGCCGGTCGCCACCACGGCCGGCTCGGCCATGCGGCCCGCGGCCTTCTCCCCGGTCGTACGCTCCCCGCTCGTACGGCGCAGCACCACGCCGACGGGGGACCGGCGGAAGAACAGCCGGGCCATCGTTCGCAGCCGCCGCCACAGCAGGTCGTCCAGGGCGGCGGGCAGCTCCCTGGGCTCCCAGGCCGGCCGCGCCCTGCGGACGTCCTCGTGGTGGACGAACAGCTCCACCGTGTTGACCAGCTCGTCGACCCCCGGGACCAGCCCGTACGGCGACCACCTCGGCGGGCCCTGCCGTACGAGATCGACCAGCTCGGGGTAGGGGAGCCGGGCCTTGAGCCGCTCCTGCACGGACGCCGTGTACGGCGCGAGCGCCCCGACCGCGATGCCGGGCAGCGCGTCGGGGCGGCGCTCGCGGACCGCGAGGTGGGCGGCGAGGTCGGAGGTCGTCCAGCCCGCGCAGAGCGTCGGGGCGCCGGGCCCGAGGTCGTCCAGCAGGGCGCAGAGCGCGGCGCGCTCGGAGCGGGAGTGGGTCACGGCCCGAGCCTAACGGACCCCGGCGGACGGGACGGATCATCCGCCCCGGCCGGAATATTCCGGTTGATCAGGTTGATAAGGAGTATCTAGGACCAAATACCTGGGAAGGTGTCGGTCCGGGGACGGATACGGGGCGCCGCGCGGGCGGGTAACGTCGCGGATGCCTGTCCGGAACGCCGGTTCAGGCCGGAGACAAGAGGAAGCGAGCCGGTCGGACCGCGCCGCCAGATCGAGAGGACCCACGCGTGCCGTCTCAGGTGTCAACCGCCGTCATGCGTCAGGGTCTCAAGGTCATCGGTGTCGCCATCAGGGCGGAGCCGCGCGTCTTCACCGCCGCCGTGCTCTCCAGCGCCCTGTACGGCGTGATGACGGTCGCCTCCTCCTGGGCGCTCGGCCGGGCCACCGAGCAGGTCGTGCTCCCCGCGTTCCGCGAGGGCCGCACGAGCGCGGGCGCGATGGCGGCCGCGGCGCTGCTGATCGTCGGGGTCGCCGTGCTCAAGGCGCTCGGGGTCATGGGGCGGCGCATCCTGGCCGGCGTCATGCAGTACCGGATGCAGGCCGCGTCGCGGCGCGCGGTCACCCGGCAGTACCTGCGGCTCCCGCTCGCCTGGCACCACCGCCACCCGACAGGGCAGCTGCTCTCCAACGCCAGCTCCGACGCCGAGGCCGCGTGGGGGCCGCTCGCGCCGCTGCCCATGGCCGTCGGCGTCGTCGTGATGCTGGTGACGGCGGCCGTGGCGATCCTCGTGACGGACCCGGTCCTCGCCATCGTCGGTTTCCTGATTTTTCCGGCCATCGCGCTGCTCAACCTGGTCTACCAGCGCAAGTTGTCGCCGCTGGCGACCCGGGCCCAACAGCTCCGCGCCGAGGTCAGCGAGATCGCGCACGAGAGCTTCGACGGCGCGCTCGTCGTCAAGACCCTCGGCCGCGAGGACGCCGAGACCGTCAGGTTCCGCGCCAAGGCCGACGAACTGCGCGACGCGAACATCGCCGTCGGCAAGGTGCGCGGCCTGTTCGACCCCCTGCTCGAGGCCCTGCCCACTCTCGGCGTGCTCGCCGTGCTCCTCGTCGGCTCGGTGCGGCTGCAGAGCGGCGGCATGGCCGCGGGCGAGCTGATCGAGGTCGCGTACCTTTTCACGCTGCTCGCCTTCCCGATCCGCGCGCTCGGCTGGGTGCTCGCCGAGCTGCCGCGCAGCGTCGTCGGCTGGAACCGCGTCCAGGACGTGCTCGACGCCTCCGGTTCCATGGAGTACGGCGCGGCCCGGCTGGACGGCCGCGGCCCGGCCGAGATCGAGGTGAGCGGCGTCGGCTACGGCTACGACCCCGAGGCGCCGGTGCTGCGCGAGGTCGGCTTCGGCGTGGCGCCGGGCAGGACCGTCGCCCTCGTCGGCCCCACGGGGGCGGGCAAGTCCACGCTCACCCAGCTCCTCGCCCGCCTGATCGACCCCGATCTCGGCACGGTGCGCATCGACGGGACCGACCTGCGCGAGGCCGCGCGCGGCGAGGTGAGCGAGTCGGTCGCGCTCGTCCCCCAGCAGACGTTCCTCTTCGACGACAGCGTGCGCGGCAACATCACGCTCGGCCGCGACGTCCCGGACGAGCGGGTGTGGGCGGCGCTGCGGCTCGCCCAGGCGGACGGCTTCGTCGCCGCGCTGCCCGGGGGCCTGGACACGCACGTCGGCGAGCGCGGCGCGACGCTGTCGGGCGGGCAGCGGCAGCGGATCGCCCTCGCCCGCGCGCTGGTCCGCGAGCCGCGCCTGCTCATCCTCGACGACGCCACCTCCAGCGTGGACCCCCAGGTCGAGAAGCGCATCCTGCACGGTCTGCGCGAGGGGTCGGCCCGCTCCACGGTGATCGTCGTGGCGTACCGGATGGCGACCATCGCCCTGGCCGACGAGGTCGTCTACCTGGAGCACGGGGCGGTGACCGACCAGGGCGCCCACGAGGAGCTGCTCGGCCGCTGCGAGGGCTACCGCGTCCTCGTCACCGCGTACGAGAAGGAAGAGGCCGAGCGGGCCGCGATCGACAGCGACGAGGAGGTCGTGGCGTGACCACCGTGACACCCGAGCGGGAGCGCGAGGAGCGGGAGGCTCCGGAGCCCGGCGCCGGCATACGGGCCGCCGAACGGTCGGCCCTGGAGACCCTGCGGCACGGCCTGCGGTTGTCGCCGGAGTTCCGCCGCGGCCTCGGCGGCACCGTGGTGCTCGCGGTGCTCGCCACCCTCGGCAAGGTCATCGTGCCGATCGCGGTGCAGCAGGTCATCGACCGCGGTCTGCGCGGCGGCGCACCCGACGTGTCGTTCATCAGGAACGCGGTCGTGCTGTGCGCGCTGGCCGTGCTGCTGACCGCGCTGGCCGGATATCTGATGAACGTCCGGCTCTACCGGGCCACCGAGTCGGGCCTGGCGACGCTGCGGACCAAGGGCTTCCGGCACGTCCACGACCTGTCCGTGCTCACCCAGAACAGCGAGCGGCGCGGCTCCATGGTCTCCCGGGTGACCGGCGACGTGGACCAGATCAGCACCTTCATGCAGTGGGGCGGGCTGATGATCGTGGTCGCGGGCGGGCAGCTCGTGATCGCGACCGTTGTCATGGCCGTCTACTCCTGGCAGCTCACGCTCCTGGTGTGGGCGTGCTTCCTGCCGCTGGTGTTCCTGCTGCCGCGCTTCCAGCGGCTGGTGGCCCGGCGCTACACCGCCGTCCGCGAGCGCACCGGCGACGTGCTCGCCGCCGTCAGCGAGTCGGTCGTCGGCAGCGCGGTGATCAGGGCGTACGGCTCCGAGGACCGGACCGCGGCGCGCATCGACACGGCGGTGGACGGCCAGCGCGACGCGCAGACCCGGGCGCAGAAGGTGGTCGGCCTGACATTCCCGATCACCGAGCTGGTCGCCTCGGTCGCCCTGGCCGGGGTGGTGCTGCTCGGCGTCGAGCTCGGCCTGCACGGCGCGATCAGCGCCGGGCGGCTGGTCGCCTTCCTGTTCCTGATCACGCTGTTCATCAGCCCGCTGCAGACCGCCACCGAGGTGCTGAACGAGGCGCAGAACGCCATCGCCGGATGGCGGCGCATCCTCGGCGTGCTCGACTCCCCGGCCGACGTGGCCGACCCGGAGGACGGCGTCACGCTGCCGCGCGGGCCGATCTCCGTCTCGTTCGAGGGCGTGGGCTTCTCCTACCCGGGCGGCGCCCCCGTCCTGCACGACGTGTCGGTCGACATCCCGCCGCGCACCCGTGTGGCCGTGGTGGGCGAGACCGGGTCGGGCAAGACCACGTTCGCCAAGCTGCTCACCCGCCTGATGGACCCCGTGTCCGGCCGGGTCGTCGTGGACGGTATCGACCTGCGGGACGTGCGGTTCTCCTCGCTGCGCGAGCGGATCGTCATGGTCCCCCAGGATGGCTTCCTCTTCGACGCCACCCTGGAGGAGAACATCCGCTTCGGCCGGCCGTCCGCGACCACCGAGGAGATCCGGCTGGCGCTGACCGAGCTCGGGCTCGCCGACTGGCTGGACGGGCTGCCCGCCGGCCTGGACACCCCGGTCGGGCAGCGCGGGGAGTCCCTGTCGGCGGGGGAGCGCCAGCTCGTCGCGCTCGCCCGCGCCTACCTCGCCGACCCCGACCTGCTGCTCCTCGACGAGGCGACCTCCGCCGTGGACCCGGCCACCGAGGTGCGGCTGGCGCGGGCCCTCGACGGCATCACCCGGGGCCGTACGGCCGTGTCGATCGCGCACCGCCTCTCGACGGCCGAGGCCGCCGACGAGGTGCTCGTCTTCCAGCACGGCCGGATCGTCCAGCGCGGCCCCCACGCCGAGCTGGTGGAGGAGCCCGGCGTGTACGCCGACCTGTACGCCTCCTGGGCCTCGGCGACCCGCTCCTAGGAAGCGCGGGCGGTGGGTCAGCGGGTCTGGGGCTCGCCGCCGGACAGCCGCTGGGCGAGATAGATCGGCACCACCGAGACGATCACCAGCGCGGCGGCGACGACGTTCACCACCGGGGCCTGGTTGGGCCGGAACAGGTTCTCGAAGATCCAGATCGGCAACGTCCTGACCCCGGCGCCCGCGGTGAACGTGGTCACGATGATCTCGTCGAACGACAGCGCGAACGCCAGCAGGCCGCCCGCCAGCAGCGCCGAGCGCATCATCGGGAACGTGACCAGGCGGAACGTGGTGAACGTGTCCGCGCCCAGGTCGGCCGACGCCTCCTCCACGTTCAGGCCCATGCGCCGCAGCCGCGCCAGCACGTTGTTGTAGACCGTCACCACGCAGAACGTGGCGTGCCCGACGATCACGGTGAACAACCCGAGGGGGACGCCGAACACCGAGTGGAACGTGTTGCTCAGCGCGATGCCCGACACGATGCCGGGCAGCGCGATCGGCAGCACGATCAGCAGCGACACCGTGTCACGGCCGAAGAACCGGTAGCGCTGCACGGCGAAGGCCGCCATCGTGCCCAGCACCAGCGCGATCACGGTGGCGCCCAGTCCCGCCTGGACCGACGTCCACAGGGCGTCGCGCACGCCGGTGGACCGCCAGGCCGCGCCCCACCACTGGAGCGTGAACCCCTGGGGAGGCCATCCGAACGTCCGGTCGGAGTTGAAGGAGTTCAGCACCACCACGCCCAGCGGCACGTAGACGACGCCGAGCCCGAGGGCCAGCGCCGTCCACAACGCCGCCCGCGCCGTACGCGAGAGGTTCACCGCGTCTCCTCCTCCGCCCGCGGGAGGCCCCCGGCGGGCTCGCTTCGGTCTCTCACAGGTTCTCCAGGGCTCCGGTGCGGCGGACCGCCGCCAGGTACGCCAGCATGATCACGACGGGTACGGTCGCGACGGCCGCGGCGAAGGGCAGGTTGTTCGCCGCGCCGATGTTGTCGTAGACGACGTTGCCGATGAGCTGCGACTTCCCGCCCACGATCTTCACGGTGATGTAGTCGCCCAGCGACAGCGAGAAGGTGAAGATCGAGCCGGCGACGACGGCGGGGAAGCTGAGCGGCCACACCACGGTCCGGAACGTGCGCCAGCCGCGCGCCCCCAGGTCCCCCGCCGCGTCGAGCAGCGAGTTCGGCAGGCGCTCCAGCCCCGCGTAGATCGGCAGGATCATGTACGGCAGCCACAGGTACGACAGCGTGGCGATCGTCGCGCCCAGCCCGTACCCCCAGCCGAGCAGGCCCTCCGACGACAACATCACCCGCCAGGCGTACGCCTTGACCAGGTAGGACGCCCACAGCGGGGTGAGCACCAGGATCACCAGCCAGCGCTGGGCCCGCGGCGAGGCGAGCTTGGCCATGGCGAACGCCATCGGGAACGCGATGATCAGGTCGATGAGCGTGACCGCGACCGCGACGCCCAGCGACCGCAGCGCGATGGTCCGGTACACGTCGCCGGTCACCAGGTCGTGGAAGTTCGCCCAGGTGAACGTCCTGACCAGGTCGCCGGTGAACGTGTCGGTCGACCAGAACGCGGTCACGAAGAGCGCGGCGAGCGCGCCCAGGTAGGCGAGCCCCAGCCACGCCAGCGGCGCCGAGAGCAGCAGCGACAGCCGTACCCGCGCGTGGCGGTGCAGGAAGGCGGCCACCCGGGCGCGCGGACCGGTACGGCCGACGGCGGCCGAAGTAGTCATGTGATCTCTCCAAAGATCCCGCTCCCGGCCGGCACGGGGCCGCGCCGGGAGCGGGGACGCCGGGGGAAGGTCAGCCCTTGATCTCGGTCCAGGCGCGGGTCCATTCGGAATAGTCCTTGCACTTCACGTCCGCGCGCCCGTCGAGGCACTGGGCGATCGGGGTGGTCCAGAAGCGCACCTTGGAGAAGTACTCCTCGTCGGTGGCGTGGAAGGTGTCGCAGAACGAGGGGTCCGACGTCTTCTCACACGCCTTCGCGTTGGCCGGAGCCTCGCCGAACCACTCCGCGACCTGCGCGTTCGCCGTCGGGGAGATGATCCAGTCGAGCCACTTGTACGCGCAGTTCGGGTGCTTGGCGTCCGCCGCGACCATCCAGGTGTCCGACCAGCCGGTCGAGCCCTCCTTGGGCAGGGTCACCTCGACCGGCGCCTTCTCCGCCTTGGCCAGGTTGGCGATCACCTGCCAGGTGGTGCCGACGACGGTGTCGCCTCCCTTGAACGCCTGGATCTCCTTGGTGTAGTCGGACCAGTACTCGCCGACGATCTGCCGCTGCTCCTTGAGCAGGTCCACCGCGGCCTGGAACTGCGCGTCGTCCAGCGCGTACGGGTTCTTGATGCCGAGCTCCGGCTTGGCCGACATCAGGTAGAGCGCGGCGTCCGCGATGTAGATCGGCGAGTCGTACGCGGTCACCTTCCCCTTGTACGGCGAGGCCGGGTCGAAGACGACGCCCCACGAGTCGGGCGCGGGCGTCACCGCGTCGGTGCGCCACATGAGGAGGTTGGCCCCGCGGCCGTGCGGCACGCCGTACGCGACTCCGTTGACGGAGTTCCACGGCTTGAGCTTGAGGCCGTCGAAGACGTCCTTGTAGTTGGGGACGAGGTCGGTGTTGACCGGCGCGGCCGCCCCGGAGGCGATCAGCCGCAGCGAGGCGTCGCCGGAGGCGGACACCGCGTCGTACTCGCCGGTCTTCATCAGGTTGACCATCTCGTCGGAGGTCCCGGCGACCTTGGTGTTGACCTTGCACCCGGTCGCCTTCTCGAACGGGTGGACCCAGTCGACCTTCGGGTCGTTGGAGCCGTCCTCGGCGTATCCCGCCCAGGCGACCAGGTTGACCTGGCCCTCGCCCGCGCCGACGGACGTGGCGGCCTTCAGCGCGGGCGGGTTGAAACCGCTCTGCCCCGGGGCGGCCGCGGCGCCGCCGTCTGTCGAGGCGCCGCCGCAGGCGGTCAGGGCGGCCAGGGCCAGCGCGGCCGTGACGGCGAGGCCGCGCGTCAGGAGCACGGGCCGGTGGGAGGTGGACCGCATGCTGTCTCTCCTTGCTGTGCGACGGCCTGCGCGGCCGTCTTGTCTGACGATCTTGTGTGGCGGTCGGGTGTGACGGACTGTGGGTGAGGTCGTCGCTCCGGGTGACGGGCGGGGCGCGGGCGCGGCCGCCGCCGGAGGCGGGACGACACGGGGAGGGGGAGCGCGGATGGTCGGAGCGGGGGATCGGGGGGCGCCGGGCCGCGGGGCCCGCGGGGAGCGGGTGGCGGGGACCGGAGCGGTGAGGGGGTCAGGAGGTGATGGCGAACTCGTGGCGGCGCTGCCAGACGAGGCGCACCCGCCGGCCGCGCAGGCCCATGACGTCCATCGAGGAGACCTCCTGGTTCTGCTGCAGCGCGATGAGCCGTGAGCCGGTGTCGAGATCCACGACGAACCGGGTCGCCGGGCCCGCGTAGACGACCTCCGAGACGGTGCCCTCGGCGCTGTGCTCGTCGGAGCCCGGAGGGACGGCGTCGCCGAGGACGACGCGCAGCTTCTCCGGCCGGACGCTGAACGTGCCGTCCCTGCCGAGCACGGCCCGCGCGGTCGCCCCCGAGATGAGGTTGGAGGTGCCGACGAATCCGGCCACGAAGGCCGTGGCGGGCCGTTCGTATATCTCGGCCGGGGTGCCGACCTGCTCGATCGCGCCCGCGTTGAACACCGCCACCCGGTCGCTCATGGTCAGCGCCTCCTCCTGGTCGTGGGTGACGAACAGGAACGTGATGCCGACCTCGCGCTGGATGGCCTTCAGCTCGACCTGCATCTCCTCGCGGAGCTTGAGGTCGAGGGCGCCGAGCGGCTCGTCGAGCAGCAGGACGCGCGGCCGGTTCACCAGGGCGCGGGCGAGGGCGACCCGCTGGCGCTGGCCGCCGGAGAGCTGGGCCGGGCGGCGCTTCTCGAAGCCGTCGAGCCGGACCGACTTCAGCGCCTCCAGCGCGCGGGCGCGCCGCTCCGCCCTCGGGACCTTCTTCACCCGCAGGCCGTACTCGACGTTCTCCAGCACGCTCATGTGCGGGAACAGCGCGTAGTCCTGGAAGACCGTGTTCACGTCCCGCTCGAACGGCGCGAGCCGGGTGACGTCCCGGCCGCCCAGTTCGACGGTTCCGCCCGTGGGGGACTCGAACCCGGCGATCATCCGGAGGACGGTGGTCTTCCCGGAGCCGGACGGCCCGAGCATCGCGAAGAACTCGCCGTCGGCGACGTCGAGGTCCACGCCCGCGACCGCCACGACGCTCCCGAAGCTCTTGCGCAACCCGCGCAGGCTGACCGCGCGGTCGGATGCCGGGATGGTGACGTGTGTCACTGCTTGTTGTGGCATGACCGGAAACATATGGGGTTAAAGGTTTCCGGTAAAGCCCCGATCCGGTATCACTGTGTTAACTATCCGGCGAAAGTGATCGAAGACGGGAAAGCGGGCAGATCAGCATGACGGCGGCGCGAAGGATCGGATGCGGCGGGCGAGTGACCGACTGGGCGTGGCCGTGAGTGTCGCGCGCCTCGCGGTCTTCTCGCCCGTCGACAACACCGCCCGGGTGGACGTCGTCGTCCGGCGCCTCGGCGACGCCATCGCCCTCGGCCTGCTCGCCGACGGCGAGCAGCTCCCCAGCGAGGCCGAGCTGGCCGGCCGTCTCGGCGTCTCGACCGTGACCGTACGCGAGGCCCTCATGGCGCTGCGGCAGCGGGGACTCGTCGAGACCAGGCGAGGCAGGGGCGGCGGCAGCTTCGCCCGCGCCCCCCTGGAACCGGACGTGAGCGAGCGGCTCGCCGACCTGGCCGTGGACGAGCTGCGCGACATCGGCGACCACTACGCGGCCATCGCCGGGGCCGCCGCGCGGCTCGCCGCTCAGCGCTCCCTGCCCTCGGACGTCACCCCGCTGTGGCGCTCGCTCGACGAGATGGCCGCCGCCGAGTCGAGCGCGCAGCTTCGCCGGCTGGACGGCCGCTTCCACATCGAGGTGGCGGCCGCCTCCCAGTCCGCGCGGCTCACCCGGGAGGAGATCCGGTTACAGGCCGACATCGGACCGTTGCTGTGGCTTTCGCACGAGGACCTGGGCGGGCACGATGAGACGGCGGCACAGCATCGCGCCATCGCCGAGGCGATCGGCGCGGGCGACGCCGACCTGGCGCGCGACCTCGCCGAGCGGCACGTGCTCGACGCCACGGACCACCTGATCGAGCTTCGGCTGCGGCTCCGGGAGTAAGACGATGACCACACGGTCGGACACGGCGCGGCCGGACGCCGCGAGATCGGACGCGCCGCCGGGCCCCGGCCCCGCCACCCCGCGGGCCACTTTGCGGGCCGCTTCGCGGGCCACGTCGGCCGCCGCGGTCCCGGCCCCGCCTCCTGCCGTACCGGCCGTCACGGCCCCGGACGAGGCGGCCGTCCTGGCGCGCGTGCGCGACACCGCGGAGGAGGTCTTCGCGGCCCTCGCCGACGTGCGCGCCGCCACCGCCGGCCGGGCCCGTGCCGTACGGCGGGGCGGGCGCGCGCTGGTCAGCGCCGACCTCGCCGCGCTGCGCCCCCTGCTGTTCGGCCGGCTCGGCACGATCATCGCCGGCATCGGGTTCATCGCCGCGCCCGGGCTGCTCGCCGACGCGCCCTGGTACCTGGAGTGGTGGCAGGAGAGCCCGGCGGGGCCGCCCGTGCAGCTCCTGCGCGACCTCGACCCGTCGAGCAGCGCCTTCTACGACTACACGCACTGGGACTGGTACACCGGCCCCGAGTCGGGCGCGGAGCGCACCGTCTGCGGGCCGTACGTCGACTATCTGTGCACCGACGAGTACAGCCTCACCCTGTCGGTGCCGGTGACCCTGGACGGCGTGTTCCTCGGAGTGGCCGCGGCCGACGTGTTCGTGCGCCGCTTCCAGGCGGCCGTGCTGCCCGCGCTCAGGGAGGTCCCCGTTCCGGCGTTCCTGGTCAACGCCCAGGGCCGGGTGGTCGCGTCCAACACCGCCCGCTGGGTCGCCGGGTCCGTGTACCGGGGGGCCGAGGGCTTCGCGGTCCGCCCGGTGCCGGGCCTGCCGCTGGCGCTCGTCGAGGGCACCGGCCGCTAGGCCGGCTCCCGCCTGCGGCAGAATTGGCGCATGTCCCTCGACCCGAAGATCGCCGCGCGGCTGAAGCGCACCACCGACGGGCTGGTGCCCGCCGTCGTCCAGCAGTACGACACCGGCGAGGTGCTGATGCTCGCCTGGATGGACGACGAGGCGCTGCACCGCACGCTCACCACGGGCCGTGCCACGTACTGGTCCCGCAGCCGGGGGGAGTACTGGGTCAAGGGCGACACGTCGGGCAACGTCCAGTGGGTGAGGTCGGCCAGCCTCGACTGCGACGGCGACACGATCCTGCTGAAGGTCGACCAGGTGGGCGCCGCCTGCCACACCGGTGACCGCACCTGCTTCGACGCGGGCTTCCTCGACGTCGCCCAGGGCGACGGCGGCACGGACGGGGACACCGACGGCGGCACGGGCGGCGACACGGACGGCGAGCGGTCATGACGTCGCCAGGGGGCGCGGGAGGCCCGGCCGCCGGGACGCCGGGGGCCGCGGCGTCCCCGCCCGCTCCCCGGCGGAGCTCGGCGCGGCGCTCGCTGACGGCCTGGCTGGTGGGCTGCGCGGCCGGCGCGGGCCTGGTGCTGCTCGCCGGGGGCCGCGAGTGGGCCGCCGTGAACTACGAAGGCGCGACCGGAGGGCCGATCGCCGTCGACGGCGGCGACGCCGTTCCCGCACTCACGCCCCTCGCGCTGGCCGCCCTGGCGGCGGTCCTCGCGGTCTTCGCGACCAGGGGCCCGTGGCGGCGGCTGGTCGGCGTGGTGCTCGCGGGCTGCGGCGCCGGCATCGCGGCGCTGGCCTGGCCGTCCCGGCTGAGCGCGCGGGCGGTGGAGGTCGCCGAGACCACGCGCTCGTTGTCGGGACAGGCGGCGCACGTGACGACGTCGGCGTGGCCGTGGGCCGCGGTCGCCGGGGGTGTCCTGCTCGCCGCCTGCGGCGTGGCGGCCGTTCTGGTCGGCGGCGCCTGGCCCGGCATGTCCGGCAAGTACGAGCGCCGTTCCGGCGCGGGCGGCCGGAAGACGTCCCGGGTCAGCGGGGACCGGGCGTTGTGGGACGCGATCGACGAAGGCGCCGACCCGACGGTCGATTCAGATGATCATTCTGGAAATGACAGCAAATAGTGAGGAAACCGCACATGAAGTGGTGATTTCCACCTTTGCGACATCATCACAAATCGTCCACGAAGTGGATACCTGACCAACAGGCGCGTCATATGTCGCTAAGCTCCGGTGCCGCAACTCATGACCATATAGGAGTCATTAAATGAGCTACGGAAACCAGCCGGGCGACATGGGGGGCTACGGGGCCCAGCCGCCCGGTGGCGGATACGGCCCGCCTCCCGGCGACGGGGGCTACCCGCCGCCCGGTGGCTATCCGCCGCCCGGCGGGTACGGTGCCGCGCCGACCCCCCCGAACAACCACCTCGTGATGGCCATCATCACCACGGTCCTGTGCTGTCTCCCCCTCGGCGTCGTGTCGATCGTGTACGCCACCCAGGTGAACTCTAAGTGGGCGATGGGCGACTACCAGGGCGCCCAGGCCGCCTCGGAGTCGGCCAAGAAGTGGTGGCTCGCGTCCCTGATCACGGCCGCCGTCCTCTTCGTGCTGTACATCATCCTCGTCGTCGTGCTCGGCGTGTTCAGCGCCAGCGTGAGCACCTCGTCATACTGAGGGTCATGACGGCGACGACCCATGAGCGGCGCGGCGCGGACCGGCTCCGGTCGGTGCTCGCGCCGCTCGGTGTCGCGGCGGTCACCGGCGCGGCCTTCGCGTTCGTGGGCGCCGTGGACCCCAACCAGCCGGGGCACTACCCGACGTGCCCCTTCCTCTTCCTGACCGGGCTCTACTGTCCCGGCTGCGGCACCCTGCGCGCCATGCACGCGCTCGCCCACGCCGACCCTCTCGCGGCGCTCGGGCTGAACCCGCTCGCGGTGGCCGTCATCCCGTTCCTGCTGTTCTGGTGGGGGCGCTGGGCGCTGCGTTCCTGGCAGGGCCGGCCCGCCCGCACGACCCTCGCCCGGCCCGCCTATCTGTGGGCCTTCCTCGCCCTCGTGATCGTCTATTGGGTCGTGCGAAACCTCCCATTCGGTCACGTCCTGGCCCCCTGACGAGACCCGATGGCCGAGCGGCCCCGGTGAGGCCGATAGCATCGGCAGGGCAAGGTAGCGACAGCAGCGACCGGAGGGACCGCTTCTCGTGAGCGAGCGTAGCGAGCGAACAGGTTTGCGCGGCAGTGTTCACTCATGCGGGCTCCGAGCCGATGGCGAGGAGGGCTCATGAGCGTTCTCGACGAGATCATCACCGGCGTCCGCGAGGACCTGGAGGCCCGGCAGAAGGCCGTGCCGATCGAGCTTCTCAAGGAGCGCGCCGGGCGGGCGCCCGCGACGAAGGACGCCTACGCCGCACTCGGCGGCGACAAGGTGTCGGTGATCGCCGAGGTGAAGCGGTCGAGCCCGTCCAAGGGCGCACTGGCCGCCATCGCCGACCCCGCCGCCCTCGCCGCGGACTACGAGGCCGGCGGCGCGCACGTGATCAGCGTGCTGACCGAGCGGCGCAGGTTCGGCGGCACTCTCGAGGACCTGGCCTCGGTCCGGTCCGCCGTGGACATCCCCATCCTGCGCAAGGACTTCATCGTCACCTCCTACCAGCTCTGGGAGGCCCGGGCGTACGGCGCGGACCTGGCGCTGCTCATCGTGGCCGCCCTGGAGCAGAACGCGCTCGTCTCGCTCATCGAGCGGGCCGAGTCGATCGGCCTCGCCCCGCTGGTCGAGGTGCACACCGAGGAGGAGCTGGACCGCGCCCTCGCCGCCGGAGCCAGGATCATCGGCGTCAACGCGCGCAACCTCAAGACCCTGGAAGTCGACCGGGACGTCTTCGCCAAGATCGCACCCAAGATCCCCGACGGCGTCATCAAGATCGCCGAGTCGGGTGTGCGCGGTCCGCACGACCTGCTCGCGTACGCGCGGGCCGGCGCGGACGCGGTGCTGGTGGGCGAGAGCCTGGTCACCGGCAAGGACCCCAGGGCCGCCGTGAACGATCTGGTGACCGCCGGCGCCCACCCATCGTCACGGCAGGAGAGGCAGTCGTGAGCCTGACAGAAGGACCCATCCTCACCGCGGCGGACCTCGCCGGCAACGGCGTGTACGGCGACGACCCGGACGGCCACGGCAAGTTCGGCGTCTTCGGCGGGCGGTTCGTGCCCGAGGCCCTGATCCCGGCGCTCGACGAGGTGGCCGCCGAGTACGAGAAGGCCAAGAACGACGAGGAGTTCCTCCGCGAGTTCGACCACCTGCTGCGCACGTACGCGGGCCGGCCGACCACGCTCACCGAGGTGCCGAGGTTCGCGGCGCACGCGGGCGGCGCCCGGATCGTCCTCAAGCGCGAGGACCTCACCCACACCGGCGCGCACAAGATCAACAACGTGCTGGGGCAGGCCCTGCTGACCCGGCGGCTGGGCAAGACCCGGGTGATCGCCGAGACCGGCGCGGGCCAGCACGGCGTCGCCACCGCGACCGCCGCCGCCCTGCTCGGCCTGGAGTGCGTCATCTACATGGGGGCCGTGGACTGCGAGCGCCAGGCGCTCAACGTCGCGCGGATGAAGCTCCTCGGCGCGACGGTCGTGCCGGTCACCAACGGCAGCCAGACGCTCAAGGACGCGATCAACGAGGCGTTCCGCGACTGGGTCACGAACGTCGACCGCACCCACTACCTCTTCGGCACCGTGGCCGGGCCGCACCCGTTCCCGGAGATCGTCCGCGACTTCGCCCGGATCATCGGCGTCGAGGCCCGGCGCCAGATCGTCGAGCTGACCGGCCGGCTGCCCGACGCGGTCTGCGCGGCGGTCGGCGGCGGTTCCAACGCCATCGGGATCTTCCACGCATTCATCGGCGACGAGGGGGTCCGGCTCCACGGCTACGAGGCCGCCGGACGCGGCCTGGAGACGGGAGAGCACGCGCTCACCCTCACCGCGGGGAGCGTCGGCGTGCTGCACGGCGCCCGCACCTACGTCCTGCAGGACGAGGAGGGCCAGACCATCGAGTCCCACTCGATCTCGGCCGGCCTCGACTACCCCGGCGTGGGCCCCGAGCACGCGTGGCTGAAGGACTCCGGCCGGGCCGTCTACGAAGGCGTCAGCGACGCCGAGGCGATGGAGGCGTTCGCCCTGCTCGCCCGCACCGAGGGCATCATCCCGGCGATCGAGTCCTCGCACGCCCTCGCCGGCGCCCTGAGACTCGGTCGCGAGCTCGGCCCGGAGGCCACCATCCTGGTGAACCTCTCCGGTCGCGGCGACAAGGACATGGGCACCGCGATGAAGTACTTCGACCTCTAAGCCGAAGCCAAGCCGATCCACGCCGATCTTCCGACCGGACAGGGGAGCCGGGCCGGCGACGGTGGAGCGGTGAACGGCGGCCCCACCCGGGCGAGGTGGATCCGACCCAGACGAACGGAAATCCGATGACGACACTTCAGACGGTCTTCTCGAAGGCGCGCGCCGAGAACCGCGCCGCCCTCGTCGGCTACCTGCCGGCCGGTTTCCCCACCAAGGAGGGGGCCGTCGCCGCCGCCACCGCCATGGTGGAGGCCGGGTGCGACGTGATCGAGATCGGCCTGCCGTACTCCGACCCGCTGATGGACGGTCCCACCATCCAGGACGCCGTCCACCGCTCCCTTTCGAACGGCACCCGCATCGCCGACGTCATGCGCACCGTCGAGGGCGTCGCCGCGACCGGCGCCGCGACCCTCGTCATGACGTACTGGAACCCGATCGACCGGTACGGCGCGGGCCGCTTCGCGCGTGACCTGGCCAACGCGGGCGGCGTCGGGACGATCACCCCCGACCTCACCCCCGAGGAGTCCGCGGTCTGGCTCCAGGAGAGCAAGGACGCGGGCATCGACACCGTGTTCCTGGTCGCGCCCAGCTCCACCGAGGACCGCATCGGCAAGGTGGCCAAGATCTGCACCGGGTTCGTCTACGCGGCCTCCCTGATGGGCGTCACGGGCGCGCGCGAGTCGGTCGGCTCCGCCGCCGAGGGCCTGGTCGCCCGCACCAGACGGCACACCTCGCTGCCCGTCTGCGTCGGGCTCGGCGTGGGCACCGGCGCGCAGGCCGCCGAGGTGGCCGCCTACGCCGACGGCGTGATCGTCGGCTCCGCGTTCATCCGGCGCCTCCTCGACGCCCCGGACGAGGCGTCCGGGCTCGCGTCGGTGCGCGAGCTCGGGGCCGAGCTCGCCGCGGGAGTGCGCCGCTGAGGGCTGCCGCGACCTGCGGCGACCGTCCCGGGCCCCGCGAGGGGCCGGGTGAACGGGGGGCGCGTGCTTAACCGGCGCTTATACCGTCCATGATGTGGTGGGCTCCAAGTAATGTGCGAAGGACACGGCCGCCACTTCCGAGTGGCGGCCGGACATCGTGACGGCAGCGATGCCAACCCGCGAGGAGACGATGGTGTTGACTTATCAGAAGGCCGCACCTGATCGACCGCGAACCGAACATCCCGCGTTACCGTGGGTGACGACCGCGGCCCGACTGGTCCTCGCGGCGGTGCTCATCGTGGCGGGCGGCCTCAAGATCGGCGCGCCGGCGCTCTCGGTGCAGGCGGTCAAGGCGTACCAGCTCCTCCCGGACTCGCTGGCAACCGCCATCGGATACGGCCTGCCCATCATCGAGATCGTCATCGGCGTGCTGCTGGCGGTCGGCCTGCTGACCAGGGTCTCGGCCGTGGTCGCCGGGCTGCTCATGCTGGCGTTCGTCGTCGGCATCGCCTCGGCGTGGGCGCGCGGGCTGCGCATCGACTGCGGGTGCTTCGGCGGAGGCGGTGAGCTGGCCGCGGGGCAGGACCCCAACTACCTCTGGGAGATCCTCCGTGACTTCGGCCTGGTGATCGTGGCCGCCTGGATCTTCATCCGGCCGCCGGGGCGCCTCGCGATGGACTCCGCGCTCGGCCTGTCCGGGAGGCGTGAGCCGTACCAGCCGGAAGGCGACATATTCCAGGGCGAACAGCCCGACGCATAGGGAGAGACCCATGAGCAAGGCGGCGAGGGATGCCTCGGTGCGCGCGCGCATCGCGGCGCAACGGGAAGCCGAGCGCAAGCAGGAGCAGCGCAGGCGCCTGGCCACCATCATCACTGTCGCGGTCGTCGTGCTGGCCGTGATCGGCGGCGGCTGGTGGTACGCCGCGGAGCAGAGCAAATCCGAGGAGATCGCCGGGGGACTCGCTCCCGTGACCGTGCAGAGCGACGGCACCGCCGTGATGGCCAAGGCCGGGGTCACCTCCCCGGTGCTGGACATCTACGAGGACCCGCAGTGCCCCGTCTGCAAGCAGCTTGAGGAGATCAGCGGGCCGACGATCAAGAACCTCGCCGCCGAGGGCAAGGTCAAGGTCGTCTACCACCCGCTCACGATCTTCTCGCAGGAGCCGACCCGGTCGAACTCGCTGCGCGCCGCCTCCGCGCTGCGCTGCGTGACCGACGGCAAGCAGTGGCTCGCCTTCCACGACAGGCTCTTCAAGGGACAGCCGAGCGAGACCGTCGAGGGCTTCAAGACCGACGACCTGGTGAAGTGGGGCGACGAGGTCGGCGTCACCGCGCCCGGCTTCGAGAGCTGCGTCAAGGACCAGAAGCAGCGGGCGGCCCACGAGCAGACCTCCGCCAAGACGATGGCGGACCAGAAGCTGGAGGGCACGCCGACGCTCAAGCTGAACGGCCGGCAGATCGACAACAACACGATCTTCGTGCCCAGCGCGCTGCGCCAGGAGATCGTCAATGCCGGCAAGTAGCCCGGCACGGGCCGCGGGTCCCCGCGGCCCGTTCTCCACAGCATTGCGCGAGGCCGGGTCCGTCTACGGTAACGTCCATTGATATGCCCCTCGCCTCGATTCCCAGCCCGTCACAAGGGGTCTGGAACCTCGGACCGCTCCCCATCCGGGCGTACGCGCTGTGCATCGTGCTCGGCGTCATCGTCGCCGTCTGGATAGGGGAGCGCCGCTGGCGCGCCCGTGGCGGCGCCCCGGGAGCGATCACCGACCTCGCCGTCTGGGCCGTCCCGTTCGGCCTCGTCGGCGGCAGGCTGTACCACGTCATCACCGACTGGCAGCTCTACTTCGGGTCCGAAGCCCCCAACCGGCCGATCGACACCCTGTTCATCTGGAAGGGCGGCCTCGGCATCTGGGGGGCCATCGCGCTGGGCGGGCTCGGGGTGTGGATCGGCTGCCGCCGACGCGGCATCTCGTTCTCGGCGGTCGCCGACACGCTCGCCCCGGCCATCGCCGTGGCCCAGGCCATCGGCCGCTGGGGCAACTACTTCAACCAGGAGCTGTTCGGCGGCCCGACCACGTTGCCGTGGGGGCTGGAGATCGAGCCGGGCCGCCCCGGCACCGTGCCCGGCTTCGACACCTACCACCCGACCTTCCTCTACGAGTCGTTGTGGAATCTCGCCCTCGCGGGCGTGCTCGTGCTCCTCGGCAGGCGCTTCGCCCTCCGGCACGGCCGGCTGTTCGCGCTCTACGTCGCGGGATACACGCTCGGCCGGTTCTGGATCGAGGGCCTGCGCGTCGATCCGGCCCATCACATCCTCGGTCTGCGGCTGAACCAGTGGACCGCGCTGGTGATCTTCCTGCTGGCGCTCGCCTACTTCTGGGTCTCCAGGAACAGGACGGGCGAGGAGCCCCTCGGCGGTGAGGACCGGCCCGGCGACCAGGCCGACCCGGCGCACGCCCGGGACCAGGCGGATCCCGGCGACCAGGCCGACCCGGCGCACACCCGGGACCAGGCGGATCCCGGCGAGCAGGGCGGACCCGCCGACCCCACCGGCGAGGCGGTCGCCTCACCGGAGCAGGGAGGGGGCCGTCGATGACCGGCGCCGATTCGGGGGTCCGCGCCGAGATCCACCACCAGCACCGGGACGTGAACGGAGGCTGGCTGCGTCCCGCCGTGTTCGGCGCGATGGACGGCCTCGTCTCCAACTTCGCCCTCATCGCGGGCGTCGCCGGCGGCACGGCCGACACCAAGGTCATCGCGCTCGCCGGAGTGGCCGGGCTCGCGGCCGGGGCCTTCTCCATGGCGGGCGGCGAGTACGTCTCGGTCGCCAGCCAGAGCGAGATGGCCCAGGCGGAGATCGACGTGGAGCGCCGCGAGCTCGAACGCAACCCGCAGGCGGAGGAGGACGAGCTCGCGCAGCTCTACGTGGGGCGAGGGGTCGATCCGGAGACGGCCAGGGAGGTCGCCCGGCAGATCTCCAGGAACCCCGAGAGCGCGCTCGCGGTGCACGCGCAGGCCGAGCTCGGCGTCGATCCGCATGACCTGCCCTCGCCCGTGCTCGCCGCGGTCTCCTCGTTCCTGTCGTTCAGCGTGGGCGCCCTGATCCCGCTCCTGCCGTACCTGCTGGGTGTGCGGGGGCTGTGGGTGTCGGTGATCGCGTCGTCGGTGGCGCTGTTCGCCGCCGGCGCCGTGGTGTCGCGGGTGACCGCGCGCACCTGGTGGTTCAGCGGGTTGCGCCAGCTCCTGGTCGGCGCGCTCGCGGCGGCGCTCACCTGGGGCCTCGGCACGGCGGTCGGAGCAAGCGGTCTGTGACGAAACGCAAGCGCCGGTCCTCAGCGCCGTCGGAGCGCTGGACCAGCGACACCCTGGCCGAGTTCGGGCTGAGCGTCCTTCAGCAGCGGCTCGTCATCGGCGTCGGATCCGCGGTGGCGGTCATCGCCTCCGCCCTCGTCCTGACCTTCGTGATCAACATGATCGGGAACGGTGACGTCCCCCCGGCGCAGGCCGGCTCCGGCTCGCTCGGCGGGGCCCGGCCCGGCGACTACCGCGCCTGGCCGTCGTTCAAGCAGTTCGCCCCCATCGCGGACCGCAAGGCCGACGCCGCGCCCCTGACCCTGAAGGAGCTCTTCGGAGCGCGCACCGTGCAGGCGGGCAAGACCACCCTCAGGCGGGTCGGCGTCCACCTCGACACCGGCTGCCGCCAGTCCGCCTGGGGCGCCGACCTGGTCCAGCAGCTCGCCGACGCGGGCTGCACGCAGATCGCGCGCGGGCTCTACACCAGCGCCGACGGCGTCTACGTCGCCCAGTACGCCATGCTCAACCTGGCCGACGTCAAGGCGGCCGACGGGCTGGTCGAAAGCCTGAAGTCGCTCTACCTGGGCGGCTGGGTGCTGCCGATCGACTCGCCCAAGGCCAGGTTCGGCGGTTACACGGAGGCCAGCGGCCACGCGATGGGCCACTACGTGGGCCTGGTCTGGATCGGCCGGGCCGACGGCGCCGACCCGGTCGCGGGCGACGACTTCGTGACGCTCGGTCTCGCCGTACGTGAGGTGGAGCGGGCGGTCTACCGGCGCGTCGTCGCGGTCGCGGGCGTCCCCTCGATCACGGTCAAGCCGTCGCCCGGCGAGGAGACGGCCCAGCCGGCCGAGCCGGCGCCCACGGATCCCGGGTCCGGGGCGGCGACGCCGCCCCCGGCCTCACCCACACCGTCGCCCGCCGCGCAGTAAGGCGCTGCCGCCGCACCTCGACTCGGATCCGTTCCCAGGTCCGCCGGGTCCGGCCGCTCCCGTCATACCCCGGGGCGGCCGGCCCCGCAGCTCAGTGGCCGCGAGGGCGGGCCGGGGGAGCAGCCGCAAGGTTTGCCCTCCGCACTGGATACCGAAATGTCGGCTTGAATCAAGGTGTTGTAGGTTAAATGCCGGGATCAGCCGGGATATAGGGCGACCGATCGCCGTGCTCAAGGATGAGCGACACGGTGGGCGCCCACGGACGGCCGCGACGAGGCGGCCTCCCGGCAGGTGATGCGCCTCGCTTCCCGCCCCTCATTTCCGCCAGGGTTCGGCTCGTGAAGATTCGCGAAGCACCCCTGGTTGGGACTAATCGGGCAGGATGCGGTAATGTTTGACGCACCTATCACCGCAGCAGGGCCAACGTCGTCCCTCTGTTTCGAGCAGAAGATGACGACGGGAGGGATTCATGCCTGCTGCCCGCCTCGGCCGTGCCGGGGGCTTCCCCGAGCCTCAGGGCCTGTACGACCCCGCGAACGAACACGACGCCTGTGGCGTCGCCATGGTGGCGGACGTCGCCGGCCGCCGCAGCTATGACATCGTCGCGAAGGCTCTGACCGCGCTGCGCAACCTGGATCACCGGGGGGCGAGCGGCAGCGAGCCGGACACCGGCGACGGAGCCGGCATCCTGACGCAGATCCCCGACGCCTTCTTCCGCGGGGTCGTCGACTTCCCGCTGCCCCCGGAGGGCGCGTACGCCGCGGGCCTGGCGTTCCTCCCGCGCGACGAGCAGGCGCGCGGCGTGACCGTCGGCCTGATCGAGGAGATCGCCGCCGAGGAGGGCGTCACCGTCCTGGGCTGGCGTGACGTCCCCGTGGACGCGGCGCTCCCCGGCGCGAGCGCCCGCGCGGTCATGCCGTACTTCACGCAGCTCTTCGTCGGTTCGCCGAACGGCGAGACCGGCGTCGCCCTCGACCGGCTGGCCTTCGCCTTCCGCAAGCGGGCCGAGCACGAGGCCGACGTCTACTTCGCCTCGCTGTCCAGCCGCACCCTCGTCTACAAGGGGATGCTGACCTCGCTGCAGGTCGAGCCGTTCTTCCCCGACCTGTCCGACGAGCGGTACGCCACGGCGATCGCGCTCGTCCACTCGCGCTTCTCCACGAACACGTTCCCGTCGTGGCCGCTCGCCCACCCCTACCGGTACGTCGCGCACAACGGCGAGATCAACACCGTCAAGGGCAACCGGAACTGGATGCGCGCCCGCGAGACGATGCTGGCGAGCGGTCTGATCCCGGGCGACCTGGAGCGGCTGTTCCCGATCTGCGACCCGGACGGCTCCGACACCGCGTCGTTCGACGAGGTCCTCGAACTGCTCCACCTGGGCGGCCGGTCGCTCCCGCACGCCGTGCTCATGATGATCCCGGAGGCGTGGGAGAACCACACCGAGATGGACCCCGCGCGGCGGGCCTTCTACGAGTTCCACTCCACGCTCATGGAGGCGTGGGACGGGCCGGCGTCGATCACCTTCTCCGACGGCACGCTCGTCGGCGCGGTGCTCGACCGCAACGGCCTGCGTCCGGGCCGGTTCTGGGTGACCGACGACGGCCTCGTGGTGCTGGCCTCCGAGGCGGGTGTCCTGGCCGACATCCCGCAGGAGAAGGTCGTCCGCAAGGGCCGCCTCCAGCCCGGCAGGATGTTCCTCGTCGACACCGCCCGCGGCAAGATCATCGAGGACGACGAGATCAAGGCCGAGCTGGCCGCGGCGGAGCCGTACGCCGACTGGCTGCACGCGGGCCTGGTCCGGTTCGAGGAGCTGCCCGCGCGCGAGCACGAGCACCCGACGCACGAGGCGCTCGTCAAGCGGCAGCAGACCTTCGGCTACACCGAGGAGGAGCTGCGGGTCATCCTCGCGCCGATGGCGCGCAGCGGCTACGAGCCGATCGGGTCGATGGGCACCGACACGCCCGTCGCCGTGCTGAGCGAGAAGCCGCGCCTGCTCTTCGACTACTTCAGCCAGCTCTTCGCCCAGGTCACGAACCCGCCGCTGGACGCCATCCGCGAGGAGCTCGTCACCTCGCTGCAGTCGACCATCGGTCCCGAGGGCAACCTGCTCGACCCGGGCGCGGCGTCCTGCCGCCGGCTCGTGCTGCCGTACCCCGTGATCGACAACGACGAGCTCGCCAAGATCGTCCACATCAACGACGAGGGCGCGTTGCCCGGCTTCCAGCCGTACGTCGTCTCGGGCCTGTTCCACGTGGGCGGGGGCGGCGACGCGCTGCTGCGGCGGCTGCGGGAGATCCGCGAGGAGGTCTCGCGGGCCATCGAGGACGGCGCGCGGATCATCGTGCTGTCCGACCGCGGCTCCTCGCGCGAGAAGGCGCCGATCCCGTCGCTGCTGCTCACCGGCGCGGTGCACCACCACCTCATCCGTGAGAAGACGCGCACCCGCGTGGGCCTGGTCATCGAGACCGGAGAGGCCCGCGAGTGCCACCACATGGCGCTCCTCATCGGGTACGGCGCCAGCGCGGTCAACCCGTACCTCGCGCTCGAGACCGCCGAGGACATGATCGAGACCGGCGCGCTGGCCGGGATCGAGCCGCGCGCGGCCGTGCGCAACCTCATCAAGGCGTACGGCAAGGGCGTCCTGAAGGTCATGTCGAAGATGGGCGTGTCCACGGTCGCGTCGTACACCGGGGCGCAGATCTTCGAGGCGCTCGGCCTCGGCGCCGAGGTCGTCGACGAGTGCTTCACCGGGACCACCTCCCGCCTGGGCGGCGTCGGCTTCGACGTGCTCGCCCGCGAGGCGTTCGAGCGACACCTGCGCGCCTACCCGCGCGCCGAGAACGCGCACCGGCGCCTCGAAGTCGGCGGCGAGTACCAGTGGCGCCGCGAGGGCGAGCCGCACCTGTTCAACCCGACGACGGTCTTCAAGCTCCAGCACGCCACCCGCACCCGCCGGTACGAGATCTTCAAGGAGTACACCTCCCTGGTCGACGACCAGGCCGAGCGGCTGATGACGCTGCGCGGCCTGTTCCGGCTGCGTCCCGGCACGCCGGTGCCGATCGAGGAGGTCGAGCCGGTCGAGTCGATCGTGAAGCGGTTCTCCACCGGCGCCATGTCGTACGGCTCGATCTCCATGGAGGCGCACGAGACCCTCGCCATCGCCATGAACCGGCTGGGCGGCAAGTCCAACACCGGCGAGGGCGGCGAGGACCCCGAGCGCCTGTACGACCCGGAGCGGCGCAGCGCGATCAAGCAGGTGGCCTCCGGCCGCTTCGGCGTGACCAGCGAGTACCTGGTGAACGCCGACGACCTGCAGATCAAGATGGCGCAGGGCGCCAAGCCCGGCGAGGGCGGCCAGCTTCCGGGGCACAAGGTGTACCCGTGGATCGCCAAGACCCGGCACTCCACGCCGGGCGTCGGCCTGATCTCGCCGCCGCCGCACCACGACATCTACTCGATCGAGGACCTGGCCCAGCTCATCCACGACCTCAAGAACGCCAACCCGCGGGCCCGCGTGCACGTGAAGCTGGTGTCCGAGGTCGGCGTCGGCACCGTCGCCGCGGGTGTGTCCAAGGCGCACGCCGACGTGGTGCTGATCTCCGGCCACGACGGCGGCACCGGCGCATCGCCGCTGACGTCGCTCAAGCACGCCGGCACGCCGTGGGAGCTCGGCCTGGCCGAGACCCAGCAGACGCTGCTGCTCAACGGTCTGCGCGACCGGATCGTCGTCCAGGCGGACGGGCAGCTCAAGACCGGCCGCGACGTGGTCGTGGCGGCGCTGCTCGGAGCCGAGGAGTTCGGCTTCGCCACCGCGCCGCTCGTCGTCTCCGGCTGCGTCATGATGCGGGTCTGCCACCTGGACACCTGCCCGGTCGGCGTGGCCACGCAGAATCCGGAACTGCGCAAGCGGTTCGGCGGCAAGCCCGAGTTCGTGGTGAACTTCTTCGAGTTCATCGCGCAGGAGGTCCGCGAGTACCTGGCCCAGCTCGGCTTCCGCACGCTCGACGAGGCGGTCGGCCACGCCGAGATGCTGGACGTCACCCGGGCCGTCGACCACTGGAAGGCCGAGGGGCTGGACCTGTCGCCGGTCCTGCACCGGCCGGAGCTGCCCGAGGGCACCCCGCTGCGCCGGCTCGCCGAGCAGGACCACGGCCTCGACCGCGCCCTGGACAACACGCTCATCCAGCTCGCCGAGGGCGCGCTGGAGTACGGCGACCGGGTCACGCTGGAACTGCCCATCCGCAACGTCAACCGCACGGTCGGCACGATGCTCGGCCACGAGGTGACCAGGCGGTACGGCGGCGCCGGGCTGCCCGACGGCACCATCGACGTGACCTTCACCGGCTCGGCCGGCAACTCGTTCGGCGCGTTCGTCCCGCGCGGCGTCACGCTGCGGCTGCACGGCGACGCCAACGACTACCTCGGCAAGGGCCTGTCCGGCGGCCGGCTCGTCGTCCGCCCGCACGCGGACGCGCCGTTCGCGGCCGAGACCCAGGTCGTCGCCGGCAACGTCGGCCTGTACGGGGCCACCTCGGGCGAGGTGTTCGTCCGGGGCGTCGTCGGCGAGCGGTTCTGCGTGCGCAACTCGGGCGCGACCGCCGTCGTCGAGGGCGTCGGCGACCACGGCTGCGAGTACATGACCGGCGGCCGGGCCGTCGTCCTCGGGCCGACCGGCCGCAACTTCGCGGCCGGCATGTCCGGCGGCATCGCGTACGCGCTCGACCTGAACGCCGAGCGGGTCAACCGCGAGATGGTCGAGATCGAGCCGCTGACGGACGAGGACGCCGAGTTCCTCCGGGAGATCGTGGAGCGGCACCTGGCCGAGACCGGCTCCACCGTCGCCAAGGCGCTGCTCGCCGACTGGGACGCCGCGCTCGCGCGGTTCGGCAAGGTCATGCCGACCGACTACAAGCGGGTGCTCCAGGCGGCGGAGGCCGCCAGGCTCGAAGGCCGCGACATCGACGAGGCCGTCATGGCCGCGGCGCACGGGTGACGCCGATGACCGACGTCCGCTTCGCCGTTCACCGCTCGACCCACGCACACCGATAAGGGGGGTACACCGATGGCTGACCCGAAGGGTTTCCTGACCCACGACCGCGAGCTGCCGGCGCGCCGCCCGGTCGACGTGCGCATCCGCGACTGGCGGGAGGTCTACGAGGACTTCCCCCGGCCCGCCCTGGCCAAGCAGGCCGCCCGCTGCATGGACTGCGGCATCCCGTTCTGCCACAACGGCTGCCCGCTCGGGAACCTCATCCCCGAGTGGAACGACCTCGTGTACCGGGACGACTGGCGCGAGGCGGTCGAGCGGCTGCACGCGACGAACAACTTCCCGGAGTTCACCGGACGGCTGTGCCCGGCCCCCTGCGAGTCGGCCTGCGTCCTCGGCATCAACTCCGACCCGGTCTCGATCAAGCGGGTCGAGGTCGAGATCATCGACCGCGCCTTCGCCGAGGGCTGGGTCACGCCGCGGCCGCCGGAGACGAAGACCGGCAAGCGCGTGGCCGTGGTCGGCTCCGGCCCGGCGGGGCTGGCCGCCGCCCAGCAGCTCACCCGCGCCGGGCACGACGTCGTCGTGTTCGAGCGGGCGGACAAGGCCGGCGGCCTGCTCCGGTACGGCATCCCCGAGTTCAAGATGGAGAAGCACCACCTCGACCGCCGCCTGGCGCAGATGGAGGCCGAGGGCACCGAGTTCCGCACCGGCGTGAACGTCGGCATGGACGTCACGGCGGCGCGGCTCCGCGAGGAGTTCGACGCCGTGGTGCTCGCGGGCGGGGCCACCGCCTGGCGCGACCTGTCCGTGCCCGGCCGCGAGCTGGGCGGCGTCCACCAGGCCATGGAGTACCTGCCGCCCGCGAACCGCGACCTCGCCGCGTCGCCGATCTCGGCGGAGGGCAGGCACGTGGTCGTGATCGGCGGCGGCGACACCGGCGCGGACTGCATCGGCACCGCGATCCGGCAGGGGGCCGCCTCGGTCACCCAGCTCGAGATCATGCCCAGGCCGCCGGCGTCCCGTCCCGGCTCCCAGCCGTGGCCGACGTACCCGATGCTGTTCAAGATGGAGAGCGCGCACGAGGAGCTGGAGGCGGGCGGCGGGGCCCGGGTCTACGCCGCCTCCACCACCGAGTTCCTCTCGGACGAGGACGGCAACGTCCGGGCGCTGCGCCTGGTCGACGTCGAGGGGCCGGCCTCCGGCTTCCGGCCGATCCCGGGCAGCGAGCGGGAGATCCCCGCCGAGCTGGTCACGCTGGCGATGGGCTTCGTCGGGCCGGAGAAGGGGCCGCTGCTCACCGACCTGGCGGCGCTCGCCTCGCGCGACTTCTTCGACGCCCGGGGCAACGTGGCCCGCGACTCCTCGTACGCGACGGCGGTGGAGGGCGTCTTCGCCGCCGGTGACATGGGGCGCGGTCAGTCGCTGATCGTGTGGGCGATCGCGGAGGGCCGCTCGGCCGCCGCCGCCGTCGACGAGTACCTCTCCGGCCGCACGGCCCTGCCGGTCGCCGTCCCGCCGACGGCGCGGCCGCTGGTCTGACGTCCGTAGGCGCGATACACACAGACGTGCTCACGCGACCGCCGGTCGCGTGAGCACGTTTATCGTTGTGGGCCGGAGCCGCTCTGGCCCGCCGAGGCGAAAACCCGACAAAACGGGAATAACCCCTGTGTGGTCGGTGGCGTGCTCGCGCTGTCAGGCTCCTCCCGGGGCGGGCGGGCCGAAACGAGGAGGGGTCGTTGAACGTACGGGGACGTGTCGCCGCGGCGGCCCTCGCGCTGGCCGTGGCCGGTACGGCGTGCTCCGCGGGGCAGGGCGGTCCGGCGGCGGGCCGGGACTCCGGCGACGCGCGGCCCGCGACGAGGACACCCGCGGCGAGGACGCCCGCGGCCACCCCGCGTCCCTCGGGGGCGACGGGGGAGTACCTCGTCTTCTACACCGAGGGCGGCAGGGACGCGGCGGCCCGCGCGGTCGCGGACAGCGGCGGCGTCGTCACCGGAGAGGAGCCGCGGCTCGGCTACCTCGTGGCCGAGCTCTCCGCGCCCGAGAAGCTGGGCGGCACGCCCGCGGTCGTCGGCGTCACCCCCGACCGCATGATCGGCGAGGCGGCGCGCGTGCCCACGCCGCCCCCTTCCGCGGGGACGGCCACGCCGCCGGCTTCCCCAGGGACGCCCACGCCGCCGGTCTCCCCAGGGACGCCCACGCCGCCGGTCTCCCCAGGGACGCCCACGCCGCCGGTCTCCCCAGGGACGCCCACGCCGCCGGTCTCCACGGGGACGCCCCCCGTCACGGGGTCGCCCGCGGCCTCCCCTCCGGCCTCGGGGGCGGCGCCGCCGGCGGACCCGCTCTCGGGACGCCAGTGGGACATGAAGATGATCGGCGCCACCGCCACCGGCACGTACGCGGACCCGTCGGCGCGCGGCGCCCGCGTGCTCGTCGGCGTCATCGACACCGGCATCGACGGCAAGCATCCCGACGTCGCGCCCAACTTCAACCGCGAACTGAGCCGCAACTTCGTCACCGACCGGCCCAAGGACCCGAACGGCAAGACGTTCGACGGCCCCTGCGAGTACAAGAACTGCAAGGACCCCGTGGACGTGGACGACGACGGCCACGGCACGCACGTCGCCAGCACGATCGGCTCCCCGCTCAACGGCATCGGCATCGCCGGTGTCGCGCCCGAGGTGTCGCTGGTCAACATCCGCGCCGGCAGCGACTCCGGCTTCTTCTTCCTCAAGCCCACGATGGACGCCCTGACGTACGCCGCCGACATCGGCGTCGCGGTCGTCAACATGAGCTTCTACGTGGACCCCTGGACGTTCAACTGCACGAACAACCCCCAGGACACGCCCGCGCAGCGGCTCGAACAGCGCGGCATCATCGAGGGGATGCGCCGCGCGGTCGGCTACGCGCGCGGGCACGGCGTGACCCTGATCACCGCCATCGGCAACAGCGGCACCGACCTCGGCCACCCGGTGACCGACACCGCGAGCCCCGACTACCCCCTGGGCGCCGAGCACGAGCGCAAGGTCGACAACACCTGCCTCAACGTCCCGGCGGAGCTGGAGGGCGTCATCTCGGTCTCCGCGGTCGGCCCCACCGATCGCAAGGCGCCCTACTCCGACTACGGCATCGAGCAGACCGACCTCGCCGCGCCCGGCGGCGACCTGTTCGCCAAGGACACGCGGCTCAAGGGCGTGCGCAGGGAGATCCTCGGCGCGGCGCCCACCCGCCCGCTGCGCCGCAAGGGCCTCATCGACGAGCGCGGTGTGCCCCAGGACCCGTCCGTGATCCGGGAGTGCCGGAACGGCTCCTGCTCCTACTACCAGTACCTGGAGGGCACCTCCATGGCCTCGCCGCACGCCGCCGGCGTCGCCGCGATCATCGTCGGCCGCTTCGGCACGCCGGGGAAGAACGGCCTGCGGATGGACCCCGCCGAGGTCGAACGCATCCTGTACGCCACCGCCGTGCCCCGGTCGTGCCCGGAGCCCCGGGCGTACAAGTACGGCGAGAACAACGTGCAGACCTGCGAGGGGGACCCGGCGCACAACGGCTTCTACGGCCACGGCGTGGTCAGCGCGGCCCGCGCCGCGACGTTCACGCGCTGACCGAATCCCCCGTGGCGGTCCCGGGGATTGGGTAGCCTGTGCAGGCGCGACGCCGTGACGGCGGGCGACCGGCCCCGCGACGACCCCGTACGGCGGGGTAGGGGACACCCGGTGAGCGCGCGAACGTCATTGACAATTTGGCCACAGCTCCATGCGCCGTCACTATCAAGTGGTCTGTACCAATTAGGCTAGGACCGTGAGTCGTCGAGCAAAGATCGTCTGTACCCTTGGCCCCGCGACGTCGTCGCCCGAGCGGTTGCGCGAGCTGATCGCCGCCGGCATGGACGTGGCCAGATTCAACCTCTCGCACGGCAGCCACGAGCTGCACAAGGAGGTGTTCGACCGCGTCAGGGCCGCCGCCGAGGAGGTCGGACGTGCCGTAGGCGTGCTCGCCGACCTCCAGGGACCCAAGATCCGGGTCGGCCGGTTCGCGTCCGGTCCGGTGCGGCTCGGCTTCGGAGACGTGTTCACGATCACCACCGAGGATGTTCCCGGCGACCGCGACATCGTCTCCACCACGTACGCCGGGCTGCCCGGCGACGTGCGGCCGGGCGACACCGTCCTGGTGGACGACGGGCGCCTCCACCTGGAGGTGACCGCCGTCGACGGCCCCCGCGTGGTCACCCGCGTCGTCATCGGCGGCATGATCTCCGACAACAAGGGCCTCAACCTGCCCGGCGTCGCGGTCAGCGCGCCGGCCCTCACCGAGAAGGACGAGACCGACCTGCGCTGGGCGCTGCGCACCGGCTTCGACATGATCGCGCTGTCCTTCGTGCGCTCGCCCCTCGACGCCGACATCGTGCGCGGGATCATGGAGGAGGAGGGCGTCCACCTCCCGCTGCTCGCCAAGATCGAGAAGCCGCAGGCCGTCGCCTGCCTGGAGGAGATCGTCGACGCGTTCGACGGCATCATGGTCGCCCGCGGCGACCTCGGCGTCGAGCTGCCGCTCGAGCAGGTGCCGATCGTCCAGCGCCGCATCATCGAGCTGTGCCGCGACAAGGCTCACCCGGTCATCGTCGCCACCCAGATGCTCGACTCCATGATGAGCGCCCCCCGGCCGACCCGCGCCGAGGCGTCCGACGTCGCGTACGCCGTCATGGACGGGGCCGACGCGGTCATGCTGTCCGGCGAGACGTCGGTCGGCAGCTATCCCGTCGAGTCGGTCTCCACGATGGCCCGCATCGCGACGGCCGCCGAGAGCGCCACCCTGCACGCCACGCACACCCTGGAGCGGCTGCCCGAGACCACGGGCGGCGCCATCGCGCGCGCCGCGGCCGAGGTCGGCGCGATCGTCGGCGCCAAGGCCCTGGTCGCGTTCACCATGTCGGGCGAGACCGCGCGGCGGCTGGCGCGCTACCGCTCGCCGATCCCGCTGCTCGCCTTCACCTCCAACCCGCAGGTCCGCGGCCAGCTCGCGGTGACCTGGGGCGTCGAGACCTTCGAGGTGCCCTTCGTGCACCACACCGACGACATGGTGCGGCAGGTCGAGGCGTCGCTGCTCACGCTCGGCGACTTCGAGAAGGGCGACAAGATCGTCATCGTGGCGGGCTCCCCGACCGGGATCCCGGGCTCGACCAACTTCCTGCGCGTGCACACCATCGGCTCTGCGGTGGCCCACCCCCGCTGATCCGAGTTCGGAACCGACACGACCCGGTGGCCCCCCGGCCGCCGGGTCGTCGTGTGTGCCGCGCTGGGAAGTGGCTCTCCGCACACATTTCCCTTACGTCGCGTTATGAAGACATAGCTGTCGGTGGCCGAAAACCGGTTGATCAAACGCGGGAGCCTGGGCAACCATGGCGGGAGCGAGCCCCGTCCCCGTCAGGTGAGGAGTCTGCGCCCGGCCATGCCGTCACGATCAGGCCCCACCTCAGACGCTCGAAAACCCTCCTGGACCTCGCTGTGGCGGCTGAAGTCCTATCTCCGCCCCTACACCCGGCCGCTCGTCCTCATGTGGACGGCGGCCGTGCTCGGTATCGCGGCCGGCATCCTGACGCCGCTCGTCGGCAAGGAGATCATCGACGGCCCGGTGACGCACGGCGACCAGGCCGCCCTGCTGCCGCTGGGGCTGCTCGCGCTCGCGCTCGGCGTCGCCGAGGCCCTCCTCACCTTCCTGCGCCGGTGGTCCCAGGCCGCTCCCGTGCTCGGCCTGGAGACGGCGATCCGCGACGACCTGTACCGCCACCTCCAGCGGCTGCCGATGCGCTTCCACGACGAGTGGCAGTCCGGGCAGCTCCTCTCCCGCGCGACCACCGACCTGTCCACGATCCGGCGGTTCCTCGGGTTCGGCGTGCTGTTCCTCGTGATGAACGTCCTCCAGCTCTCCACCGTGATCGTGGTGCTCCTGAGGATGTACTGGCCGCTCGGCCTGCTCGTCGCCGGGTCGGCGATCCCCGTCGTCGTCCTGTCGCTGCGCTTCGAGAAGCGCTACATCCGCATCTCCCGCCAGGTGCAGGACGAGCAGGGCGACCTGGCCACCTTCGTCGAGGAGGCCGCGCTCGGCATCCGCACGATCAAGGCGTTCGGACGGCGGCGCCACGTGGCGGCGACGTACGACGGGCTGGCGGGCAGGGTGCACCGCACCTCGCTGGACAAGGTGGGGCTGTCCTCCCGGTTCTTCACCTTCCTCGAAGTGGTGCCGAACGTCACCCTCGCCATGGTGCTGCTCCTCGGCGCGCTCGCCGTCGGCGGAGGCTGGCTGACCCTCGGCACCCTGGTCGCCTTCACCACGCTGGTGCTCCAGCTCGTCTGGCCGGTCACCTCGCTCGGCTACATCCTGGCGATGGGCCAGGAGGCCATGACCTCGGCCGACCGGGTGGTCGAGGTGCTCGACACCGAGCCCGAGATCGTCGGCGGCGCGCGGGTCCTGTCCGCGCCGCGCGGCCACCTGAGGTTCGAGGGTGTCGGCTTCCGGTTCCCCGGAGCGGAGCGGCCCGTGCTGAACGACGTCTGGCTCGACGTCGAGCCGGGCGAGACCGTCGCCGTCGTCGGCGCGACCGGCTCGGGCAAGACCACGCTCACCGCGCTGGTGCCGCGCCTGGTGGACGTCACCGCGGGCCGCGTCACCGTCGACGGCCACGACGTGCGCGACCTGTCCCTCACGTCGCTGCGCTCGGTCGTCGCCACCGCGTTCGAGGAGCCCACGCTGTTCTCGATGAGCGTCCGCGAGAACCTCACCCTCGGCCGCCGGGACGCCACCGACGAGGAGGTGCGCACCGCCCTGGAGATCGCCCAGGCCACCTTCGTGTACGACCTGCCCTGGGGGCTCGACACCCGCATCGGCGAGCAGGGCATGTCCCTGTCCGGCGGCCAGCGGCAGCGCCTCGCCCTGGCCCGCGCGGTGCTCGGCAGACCCCGCGTCCTCGTCCTGGACGACACCCTCTCGGCCCTCGACGTGGAGACCGAGGCGCTGGTCGAGGAGGCGCTGCGCGGCGTCCTCGCCGACGCCACCGGCCTCGTCGTCGCGCACCGGGCCTCGACCGTGCTGCTCGCCGACCGGGTCGCGCTGCTGCGGGACGGCACCGTCACCCACGTCGGCCGCCACGCCGACCTGCTGGCAGGGGTGCCCGAGTACCGGGCGCTCCTCGCGCAGGACGCCGAGCTCGACCCGGAGGAGGCGCTGCGGTGAGCGGGGAGGCGACGGGGGACGGGTGGCGCGGCGTCGCCGCCGAAGACCAGGACAACCTCTCCGACCGGGTGTCGCTCCTGCTGCGCACCCGCTCCCGCCGGCTGCTCGGCGGCCTGCTGCGCCCGCACCGGCGCGGCATGGCGCTGCTGATCGCGATCATCGTGCTGTCCAGCGCCGCCGGGCTGGCCATCCCGTACCTCGTCGCGGTCGGCATCGACGAGGGCATCCCGCCGATGTTGCGCGGCGGAGGTCCGGGGACGCTGCTCGTCATCGTCGCGGCGCTCGTCGCGGCCGCGCTGGTCCAGGCGCTCACCCGGCGGGCGTTCCTGCGGCTGTCCGGCCGCATCGGCCAGGACATCCTGCTCGAACTGCGCCGCCGCGTCTTCGACCACTTCCAGCGGCTGTCCCTGTCGTTCCACGAGAAGTACACGTCGGGACGGGTGATCTCACGGCTCACCTCGGACATCGAGGCGATCGCCGAGCTGCTCGCCTCCGGCCTGGACGGGCTCGTCACGGCGGTGCTCACGCTCGCCGGCACCGCCGTCATGCTGCTCGCGCTCGACGCGCAGCTCGCCGCGGTGGCGCTGCTGCCGCTGCCCCTGCTGCTGCTGTTCACCCGCTGGTTCCGGCGCTCGTCCAGCGTCACCTACCGCAGGACCAGGGAGGCCGTCGCCCTGGTCATCGTCCACTTCGTCGAGTCGATGACCGGCATCCGCGCCGTCCAGGCGTTCCGCAGGGAGCCGCGCAACCAGGAGATCTTCGAACGGCTCAACGACGGCTACCGCGACGCCAACATGCGAGGGATGCGGCTCGTCGCCGTCTTCATGCCCGGCATCAAGCTGATCGGCAACGTGACCGTGGCCGCCGTCCTGCTGTACGGCGGCTGGCTGGCGCTCCACGACGCCGTCACCGTCGGCGTGCTGGCCGCGTTCCTGCTCTACCTGCGCCAGTTCTACGAGCCCATGCAGGAGATCAGCCAGTTCTACAACACGCTCCAGTCGGCGGGCGCGGCGCTGGAGAAGTTGTCCGGGGTGCTGGAGGAGGAGCCGGCCGTCGCCGAGCCCCGCCGCCCCGCGGCCCTGCCGTACGCGAAGGGGACGGTGCGGTTCGAGGGGGTCGAGTTCCGCTATCCGGGCGGCCCGCCGGTCATCCCGGCGCTCGACCTGGAGATCCCGGCCGGACAGACCGTGGCGGTCGTCGGCACGACGGGCGCGGGCAAGACCACCGTGGCGAAGCTGATCTCCCGGTTCTACGACCCGGTGGCCGGCCGCGTCCTGCTCGACGGCGTGGACCTGCGCGACCTCGGCGAGGCGACGCTGCGCCGGTCGGTGGTCATGGTCACCCAGGAGAACTTCCTGTTCACCGGCACGGTCGCCGACAACATCAGGTTCGGCCGGCCCGACGCCCCGGACGAGGACGTCGTCGCGGCCGCCCGCGCGATCGGGGCCCACACGTTCGTCTCCGGGCTGCCCGACGGGTACGACACCCAGGTCGGCAAGCGCGGCGGGCGGATGTCGGCCGGTCAGCGCCAGCTCGTGGCCTTCGCGCGGGCGTTCCTCGCCGACCCGTCCGTCCTCATCCTCGACGAGGCGACCTCCAGCCTGGACGTGCCGAGCGAGCGGCTCGTCCAGCGGGCGCTGCGCACGATTCTGGCGGACCGTACCGCGGTGATCATCGCGCACCGGCTGTCCACGGTGGAGATCGCCGACCGGGTGCTCGTCATGGAGGACGGCCGCGTGGTCGAGGACGGCCCGCCGGACCGGCTCGTCGCCGGGGCGGGGCGCTTCGCCCGGTTGCACCGCGCCTGGCTCGACAGCCTCGCCTGACCGGCGGGGCGCCCCGTCGTCGTATGTCCTCCACCAGTGGGAACACCGACTCTCATCGGGGCGCCAGGGCGTACGTCGCCTGAGGCCATCCTAAACTTGGACTATTCAATCTCTTGTGATGTTCCTGTTTGTGAAGGTAGGTTTGCGCGATGACCGCATCCCGGACTCCGACCACCGCCGACGAGTTGCGCGGTGCCGGACTACGAGTGACGGCCGCCCGTGTCGCACTGCTCGAGACCGTCCGGGGCGGCGACCACCTTGATGTCGAGGCCATCGCCTCGGGGGTACGCGATCGTGTGGGCCATGTCTCCCTTCAGGCCGTGTACGAGGCCCTCCACGCCCTCACCGCGGCGGGACTCGTCCGCCGCATCGAACCGGCCGGCAGTCCGGCCCGGTTCGAAGGGCGTGTCGGGGACAACCATCACCACGTCGTGTGCCGGTCGTGCGGCGTCGTCGCCGACGTCGACTGCGCGGTCGGCGCCGCGCCCTGCCTGTCCGCGTCGAACGACCACGGCTTCTCGATCGACGAGGCCGAGGTCATCTACTGGGGCCTGTGCTCCGACTGTTCCACCACTCGCAGTTCCTGAGCATCGTGATCCGCCTATTCCGGAGGGATTTCCATGTCTGAGAACCATGACGCGATCGTCGTAGACGCGAAGACGGAGGGCGGAGGTGGGTGCCCGGTCGCGCACGGGCGCGCCCCGCACCCGACCCAGGGCGGCGGCAACCACCGGTGGTGGCCGGAGCGGCTCAACCTGAGGATCCTCGCCAAGAACCCCGCCGTGGCCAACCCCCTCGGCGAGGAGTTCGACTACGCCGAGGCGTTCAACACCCTCGACCTCGCGGCTGTGAAGCAGGACATCGCGGAGGTGCTGACCACCTCGCAGGACTGGTGGCCGGCCGACTTCGGCCACTACGGCCCGCTCATCATCCGGATGGCGTGGCACAGCGCGGGCACCTACCGGATCAGCGACGGCCGCGGCGGCGCCGGGTCCGGCCAGCAGCGCTTCGCCCCCGTCAACAGCTGGCCGGACAACGCGAACCTCGACAAGGCACGCCGCCTGCTGTGGCCGGTCAAGAAGAAGTACGGCAAGAAGCTCTCGTGGGCCGACCTGCTGATCCTCTCCGGCAACGTCGCCCTGGAGACGATGGGCTTCACGACCTTCGGCTTCGCCGGCGGCCGGGTGGACGCCTGGGAGCCCGACGAGGACGTCTACTGGGGCCCCGAGTCCATCTGGCTCGGCGACGAGCGCTACACCGGCGACCGGGATCTCGAGAACCCCCTCGCCGCGGTCCAGATGGGCCTCATCTACGTCAACCCGGAGGGCCCGAACGGCACCCCGGACCCGATCGCCGCGGCCCGCGACATCCGCGAGACGTTCCGCCGGATGGCGATGAACGACGAGGAGACGGTCGCGCTGATCGCGGGCGGCCACACCTTCGGCAAGACGCACGGCGCCGGCCCGGCCGACAACGTCGGCCCCGACCCCGAGGCCGCCCCGATCGAGGAGCAGGGCCTCGGCTGGAGGAGCGCGTACGGCACCGGCAAGGGCGGCGACACGATCACCAGCGGTCTCGAGGTCACCTGGACCGCAACGCCGACCACGTGGGACAACAGCTTCTTCGAGACGCTGTTCGGGTACGAGTGGGAGCTGTTCAAGAGCCCCGCCGGCGCCAACCAGTGGCGGCCGAAGGACGGCGCCGGGGCGGGCACCGTCCCCGACGCGCACGACCCGTCGAAGCGCCACGCTCCGACGATGCTGACGACCGACCTGTCGCTCCGGTTCGACCCCATCTACGAGCAGATCTCGCGGCGCTTCCTGGAGAACCCCGACGAGTTCGCGGACGCGTTCGCCCGGGCGTGGTTCAAGCTGACCCACCGCGACATGGGCCCGGTCGCGCGCTACCTCGGCCCGGAGGTCCCGAGCGAGGTGCTGCTGTGGCAGGACCCGCTCCCGGAGCGGACGTACGAGCTCGTCGACGCCGAGGACATCGCCTCCCTCAAGGAGCGGATCCTCGCCTCGGGCCTGTCGGTGTCCCAGCTCGTGTCCACGGCGTGGGCGTCGGCCGCGTCCTTCCGCGGCAGCGACAAGCGCGGCGGCGCCAACGGCGCCCGCATCCGCCTGGAGCCGCAGAGCGGGTGGGAGGTCAACGACCCCGATCAGCTCGCGACGGTGCTGCGCACCCTGGAGGGGATCCGGGAGGCCTTCAACGCCGCCCAGACCGGCGGCAAGCGGGTCTCGCTCGCCGACCTGATCGTGCTCGCGGGCGGCGTGGCCGTCGAGCGGGCCGCCAAGGACGCCGGCTTCGACGTCGAGGTCCCCTTCACGCCGGGACGCGTGGACGCGTCGCAGGAGCAGACCGACGTGGAGTCGTTCGCCGTGCTCGAGCCCGCCGCCGACGGGTTCCGCAACTACCTCGGGAAGGGCAACCGGCTGCCGGCCGAGTACCTGCTCATCGACCGGGCGAACCTGCTGACCCTGAGCGCCCCCGAGATGACGGTCCTCGTCGGTGGCCTGCGCGTCCTCGGCGCGAACCACCAGGGGTCGTCGCTCGGCGTCCTCACCACGGCCCCCGGGGCCCTGACCAACGACTTCTTCGTCAACCTGCTCGACCTGGGCACGGCGTGGAAGGCGACGTCCGAGGACGCGAACACGTTCGAGGGGCGCGACGCCGCCACGGGCGAGGTCAAGTGGACCGGTAGCCGGGCCGACCTCGTCTTCGGCGCGAACTCCGAGCTGCGCGCGGTCGCGGAGGTCTACGCGAGCGACGACGCGAAGGAGAAGTTCGTGCGCGACTTCGTCGCGGCGTGGACCAAGGTGATGAACCTCGACCGGTTCGACCTCGTCTGATCTCGACGTCCGGGCCGGTCCCCGCCGGCCGGCCCGGACGTCCTCGGTCCGGCGGGCCCGGGCCGGCATCCGCGTGATTCCGGCATCCGCGTGATTCCGACGGCCGATGATTCCGGGCGGCCGGTGATGAGGTCTGCGAGCGACGGCCGCCGACGGAACGCGAGATCCGGGGGCGCGTCTCGCGCGCCTGAGCCGTACGCCCTCGGCCGAGCCGAGGGAAACCGGCGGTCTCCGGATCGGTGTGACAGATGAAAGTGCCCCGGGTGGGACTCGAACCCACACTGTACGGGTTTTGAATCCGCTCCCTCATGCCAATTGGGGTACCGGGGCTTCAATCCGGACTCTATATGACTCGTCCGAACCCGTCGCCTCGGAGCCTAGCGGATGAGCGATCACCCGCGAACCCCAGGCGTGGTCCTACTGTAGTGGACATCGGTAACCTCTTGTGCGTGACTACGCAGCGGCGAGTGGTGATCGCGGAAGACGAGGCCCTGATCCGCCTCGATCTCAAGGAGATGCTCGAAGAGGACGGCTACGCCGTCGTGGGGGAGGCCGGCGACGGCGAGACGGCCGTCAAGAAGGCCATGGAGCTGCGCCCCGACCTGGTGATCCTCGACGTGAAGATGCCCGTGCTCGACGGGATCTCGGCCGCCGAGCGCATCGTCTCCGAGCGGATCGCGCCCTGCCTCATCCTCACCGCCTTCTCACAGCGCGACCTGGTGGAGCGGGCCAGGGACGCCGGCGCCATGGCCTACCTGGTCAAGCCGTTCACCAAGGGTGACCTCGTCCCCGCGATCGAGATGGCGGTCAGCCGGCACGAGGAGATCGCCGCGCTGGAGAAGGAGGTCTCCGGACTCTCCGAGCGGCTGGAGACGCGCAAGCTGGTGGAGCGGGCCAAGGGCCTGCTGATGGCGCAGCACGGCTGGACCGAGCCGCAGGCGTTCCGCTGGATCCAGAAGGCGTCGATGGACCGCCGCATGAGCATGCGGCAGGTGGCCCAGGTCGTCGTCGACGACGCGGCCGAGGGCTGAGGCCGGGCGGGCGAGGCCGCCCGGCGCCTCCGACCGCGCCGGGTCATGCCCGGAAGCGCGCGCCGCGATCCGCCGCAATACGGGTAAAAGCACTATCTTGGCGATTCGTGCTGCCCGACAAAAAGGGTACAAAACGGTCTTTGGCAAGTTTGTTATCAGATCGATTTTCTCCGGGTTCGCTTTGCATAACAAAGCCATAACTGTGATGGCCTCTGTACCGACCTGTGACTTCGCGAGGTTGTACTACCGCTCACGACCCCTGGGCTGACCGCTGTCTTGGGGCGGACGTGTATCCGATCCCCATGGGGGATCAAGCGAAAGGAAGGCAACCTTGCGATCCACGATCGCTCGCCTCGGCGGCGTCGTCGCTGCCGGTACAGCGCTTGTCCTCGGTCTCGCGGCCTGTGGAAGCGGCACGGAGGAGGCTTCGCCGACCGGTGCTCAGAACGGTGACGGTGTCACCACCCTCAAGATCGGGTTCATGGGTGACCTGACCGGGGCCAACTCCGCGCTGATGATCCCGCCGTCCCAGGGCGCCCAGCTCGCCGTCGACGAGTTCAACGCCAAGTCGACCAAGGTCAAGGTCGAGCTGGTGAAGTACGACAGCCAGGGCAACCCCGACCAGGCCGTCACCCAGGTCCAGCAGGCCATCACCCAGGACAAGATCACCGCCCTCGTCGGCCCCGGTTTCTCCGGCGAGTCGCGCAACGTCGGCCCCATCCTGGAGCAGGCCAAGATCCCGAGCATCTCGGCCTCGGCGACCAACCCCGCGCTGGCCGACAACGGCTGGAAGTTCTGGCACCGCGTCGTCGCCAACGACGACGTCCAGGGCCCGGCCGTCGCCGAGTTCCTGGTCAAGGCCAAGTCGGCCAAGAAGGCCTTCGTCATCGACGACGCCGCGGAGTACGGCGCCGGCCTCGGTGACGCGGTGGCCAAGGGCTTCGAGTCCCAGGGCGTCAAGGTCGAGCGCGACAAGATCGACCCCGAGGGCTCGGACTACTCCTCGACCGTCACGAAGGTGAAGGCGTCCGCGCCGGACGTCATCTTCTTCGGCGGCTACTACGCCCCGCTCGGCCGGCTGCTCAAGCAGCTCCGCGACGGCGGCGTGACCGCGGTCGTCTCCTCCGGCGACGGCTCGGTCGACCAGGCGCTCGTCGAGGGCGCGGGCAAGGACGCCGCCGAGGGCGCGGTCCTCGGCTGCCCCTGCCTCATCCCGTTCGGCTCGGACGTGCCGGAGCTGAAGACCTTCAGCGACAACTACAAGGCGAAGTTCGGCACCGACCCGCTGATCTACGCCACCGAGGGCTACGACGCGATGAGCGCCTTCCTGAAGGCGATCGAGGCGGGCAACACCACCTCCGAGAAGATCAACGAGTACCTCTCGACGATCGACTTCAAGGGCGTCTCCAAGCAGATCAAGTTCAACCCGAACGGTGAGATCGCCGCGAGCGTCATTCACATCTACGAGGTGAAGGACGGCAACGTGACCTGGCTGGGCGACACCTCGAAGGCCCAGCTGAGCTGAGGCGACGAGTAGCGACCTGAGAACGCTGAGGAGCGGGAGCGACCCCGCTCCCGCTCCTCACTGCCCGGCGACCCCGGTTGCCCCGGTTCGAAAGCGACCACCGTGCTCAACGACTTCATCAACCAGGTCGGGCCCTCCA
The DNA here is from genome assembly GCF_001570405.1 of Microtetraspora niveoalba. GTDB lineage: Bacteria > Actinomycetota > Actinomycetes > Streptosporangiales > Streptosporangiaceae > Microtetraspora > Microtetraspora niveoalba. The sequence continues at coordinate 67,086 of NZ_BBYM01000017.1, forward strand.
CTGTGGGCGGCCTGGCCAGCGGCGCGATCTACGCGCTGATCGCTCTCGGGTACACGATGGTGTACGGCGTGCTGCGCCTGATCAACTTCGCCCACTCGGAAATCTTCATGATCGGCTCCTTCGCGGCGCTGTTCGTGATCAACTTGATGGGGATCACGGGCCCGCTCAGCGGGATCGCGCTGGTCGGGACGATGCTCCTGCTTCTGCTGGCCTCCATGGCCGCCTCGGGCGGCGCGGCCGTCGTGCTGGAGCGGGTGGCGTACCGACCGCTGCGCAGGCGCGGCGCCTCCCGGCTCGCGGCGCTCATCTCCGCGATCGGCGCCTCGATCTTCCTCCAGGAGCTCTTCGCCCTGGTGATCATCCCCGAGGTGTTCGACCGTCCCTCCCAGGGCCGCAACCAGGTCCCCGTCCCGCGGCTCTTCGACCGCGAGACGGTCTTCTCGATCGGCAACACCGACATCAGGAACGACCACCTGTTCATCATCGTCGCCGCCGTGGCGATGATGATCCTGCTCGACGTCTTCGTGAACCGCACCAAGATCGGCCGCGGCATCCGGGCGACCTCCCAGGACCCCGAGACCGCCGTGCTCATGGGCGTGAACATCGACAGCATCATCCGCACCACCTTCTTCGTCGGCGGCGCCATGGCCGGCGTGGCCGCGCTGCTCTACGCCATGGAGTTCGAGAACCTCCGCTTCAACGTCGGCTTCCTGCTCGGCGTCAAGGCGTTCACCGCGGCGGTGCTCGGCGGCATCGGCAACCTACGTGGGGCGCTCCTCGGCGGGCTCATGCTCGGCCTCATCGAGAACTGGGGCTCGATCTTCTTCGGCTCCGAGTGGAAGGACGTCATCGCCTTCACCGTCCTCGTCCTCGTCCTCCTGTTCCGTCCCACCGGCATCCTCGGTGAATCCCTCCAGCGAGCGCGCGCATGAACGCTAACTCCAACGTCCGATCAGGAAACCCGCTGACGGCCCTCAGACGGACGGTCGGCGGCTACACCGACGGCGTGCGCGACTGGTGGGCGACCGCGCCCGGCTGGGCCCGCTGGACCGTGTACGCCCTGCTGATCGCGCTCGCGATCGTCGCGCCCAGCGACGCCATCGGGTCGTTCATGTCCCCGCACTCGCACTGGGCGTCGCTGCTGTTCAGCCCGATCGGGACGTACGTCCTGCTCGCGGTGGGCCTGAACGTGGTGGTCGGGCAGGCCGGCCTGCTGGACCTCGGCTTCGTCGCCTTCTACGCCATCGGCGCCTACACCATGGCGATCTTCGGCACCAAGTACGGCTGGACCTTCTGGCCGGTGCTGGTCGTCGGTATCTTCATGACGGCGGTGTCGGGCATCATCCTCGGCTCGCCGACGCTGCGGCTGCGCGGGGACTACCTCGCGATCGTCACGCTGGGATTCGGCGAGATCGTCCGGATCACCGCGCAGAACACCGAGTACATCGGCGGCTCGCGCGGCATCACCAACATCCCCCACCCGGAGCCGATCTTCGGGGTGGAGTTCTTCCTCGACCCGCTGCCGTACTACTACCTGCTGCTCGCGGCGATCATCCTCGTCGTCGTCTTCGCGAAACGGCTGGAGCGGAGCCGGGTCGGCCGGGCCTGGGAGGCCATCAGGGAGGACGAGGACGCCGCCGAGCTGATGGGCGTGCCGACCTTCAAGTTCAAGCTCCTGGCCTTCTTCATCGGGGCCATGATCGGCGGCCTCACCGGCGTCATCTGGGCCAGCAAGGTCATCGCGATCCAGCCGCCCAACTTCCCGTTCATCCTGTCGGCCACGATCCTGGCCGCGGTGGTCCTCGGCGGCTCGGGCAACCTGCCCGGCGTCATGATCGGCGCGTTCCTGATCGCCTGGCTGCCCGAGCGGTTCCGCGGCTTCGCGGACTACCGGATCCTCATCTTCGGCGCCGCGCTCGTGCTGATGATGGCGCTGCGGCCGGAAGGGCTGCTGCCACCTCGCCGACGCCGCGCCGTCGCGAGCGCGGGCGGGACCAAGCCGGAGACATCCGCCGCGAGCGGTGACGAGGCCGGCGGCGACCGGCCCGCCGAGGAGGTGGCCAAGTGAGCCTGCCGGACAAGACGCTCCTGGAGCTCCGCCAGGTGACCATGCGCTTCGGCGGCGTCCAGGCGCTCGGCGGAGTCGACCTCACCATCAGGGAAGGGGAGATCTTCGCGCTCATCGGCCCGAACGGCGCGGGCAAGACCACGGTGTTCAACACGATCACCGGTGTCTACCGTCCGACCTCGGGCGAGATCGTCTTCGACGGCCAGAAGATCAACGGCCTGAAGCGGTTCAAGGTGACCAAGCTCGGCGTCGCCCGCACCTTCCAGAACATCCGGCTGTTCCACAACATGTCGGCTCTGGAGAACGTCCTGGTGGGCGCGGACGCGCACCACAGGACCGGCGCGGTCGGGGCGGCGCTCGGGCTGCCGTGGCACCGGCGCGAGGAGAGGCGCGGCCGCGAGCGGGCGATGGAGCTGCTGGAGTTCGCCGGCATCGCCCACCGCGCCGACGAGACGGCCAAGAACCTCCCGTACGGCGACCAGCGCAGGCTGGAGATCGTCCGGGCGCTCGCGACCGAGCCCAAGCTCCTGCTGCTGGACGAGCCCGCCGCGGGGATGAACCCGGCGGAGAAGATCGAGCTGCAGAAGCTGATCAAGGCCATCCGCGACGCGGGCCGCACGATCCTGCTGATCGAGCACGACATGGCCCTGATCATGGGCATCAGCGACCGCATCGCGGTGCTGGACTTCGGCCAGAAGATCGCCGACGGTCTCCCGGCCGATGTGCAGAACGACCCGCGGGTCATCGAGGCGTACTTGGGAGCTCCCGCAGATGCTTCTTGAGATCAAGGACATCCACGTCCACTACGGCAAGATCGAGGCTCTCAAGGGCGTGTCGCTGGAGGTCGGCGAGGGCGAGATCGTCACGCTCATCGGCGCCAACGGCGCGGGCAAGACCACGACGCTCAAGACCATCTCGGGGCTGCGCAACCTGTCGTCGGGCAGCATCGTCTTCGACGGCAAGGACATCAGCCGCCTGCCGGGGCACAAGCGCGTGCTCGTCGGCATCGGCCAGTCCCCGGAGGGCCGGGGCGTGTTCCCCGGCATGACGGTGACGGAGAACCTCCTCATGGGCGCGTACGCCCGGCGCGGCGACTTCTCCAAGGACCTGGACGAGGTCTTCGAGCTGTTCCCGCGCCTGGCCGAGCGCAAGAACCAGCACGGCGGCACGATGTCTGGCGGCGAGCAGCAGATGGTCGCCATCGGCCGCGCGCTGATGAGCAAGCCCAAGGTGCTCCTCCTCGACGAGCCGTCGATGGGGCTGGCGCCCATGCTGGTGGCGCAGATCTTCTCGATCATCAAGCGGATCAACGAGCGGGGCACCACGGTCCTGCTGGTCGAGCAGAACGCGCAGCAGGCGCTCCAGCTCGCCCACCGGGCGTACGTCCTGGAGACCGGCACGGTGGTCAAGTCCGCTCCGGCGGCCGACCTCCTGGACGACCCGCAGGTGCGCGAGGCGTACCTGGGCGGCGCGCTCGGCCAGCACTGACGGCGCTGGCGACACTGGCGGTACTGGCGGCACCGAAGGTGCTGCGCTGAGGAGGCCGGCCGGGACGGCGATCCCGGCCGGCCTCCCGTGTGCGCTCGGCCCGCGTGCGCCTCGGCCCGCGTGCGCCTCGTGCGCGTCGGCCCGCTTGCGCCTCGTACGCCGCGGGGCGCGCGCTCCGCTTCTCGCGCACGCGGCCTCAGCGGACGGGCAGCTCGACGCCCTTGGACGGTGTGACCGAGCCGAACTGCGGCGCGCCGAACAGCCGGACCTTCGTGATCGTGGCGTCCTTCGGGACGTCGAACCAGAGGTCGAACTCCGTGCGCACGAAGCTGCCGATCATCATCTCGTCGGGCTGCCGCTTCATCGCCTGGGTGAAGGAGTCGACGGGGAACTCGCGGCCGTCGGACGCGATGAGAAGCTGGCGTTTGGCGTCGAACTTCGAGTTGGTCCTGTCGATGTTCTGGACGACGATCCTGACGCTCGCGAACCGGCCCTTGGCGTTCCACTCCGCGTGGCTGCCGATGAGGCTCGACAAGCCGTCCTGGAAGCCGACGAGCCAGAACCGGGTGGCGCCGTCGGTCACGAGGGAGGGGCGGAGCACGCGCTCACCGGGGCGGGCGGTCTCGGCCGGGAGCAGGTAGGTGTGGGCGGTGGCGGCCGGCTTCGGCGGCGGGTCCGAGCATCCGGTCACGAGGGCGCCCGCGGTCACGGTGGTGACCGCGAGCAGTACGGTCCGGGCAAACCACGGCATTACCGCACGATAGATCGGAGAGCGGGATCCCGCACTGGGATGTGATCAGGTGTTTCCGGATCGTTTCCCGCGCGCGATCCGCGCGGTCGGAGTGGGGGAGGGGACGGCGCCGTCCCGTCCGACTCGTCGAGCCCGCGGCGGCCTTTGGGTCCGCGCGCAGCTTCCCCGGCTCCGCACGTTGTCTACTCGGCTCGCCACGGGCTCCGAGCGAGCTACTACGGTAGCGACGGCACCGCCCGCTGTGCAAAGAAACGGCGCGATCCGTCCCGATCGGCCGGAGGGCGGGCTCGGTCAGCCGGCGTCGCGCAGCATGCACGTGAGCCGCGCCGTGCAGACCCGGCGGCCCTCGTCGTCGGTGATCTCGATGTCGTACGTGGCGAGGCTGCGGCCGCCGTGGATGCGGGTGGCGACCGCGGTGACGTGGCCGGAGGTGGCGGAGCGGTGGTGCGTGGCGCTGATCTCGATGCCGACCGCGACCCGCCCGGGCCCGGCGTGCAGCGCGGCCCCCATCGAGCCCACGGACTCGGCGAGCACGCAGGAGGCGCCGCCGTGCAGCAGGCCGTACGGCTGGGTGTTGCCCTCCACCGGCATGCGCCCGACCACCTTCTCGGGGGTCGCCTCCAGGAGCTCGATGCCCATCCGATCCGGGAGGTGCCCGCGGCTGATCTGGTTGAGGAAGGTCACGGACTCGTCGGGATTGGTCAGGGTCAAGGGGATGCCTCCTGTGCGCAAGAGCCTGCGGTTTCTGTCGTAGATGGAGACTAGGCTGCGGATGTGCCGAACACCGAAGCGACCCCCGACCGTCCCTGCCTGCTGCTCCTGGACGGTCATTCCCTTGCCTACCGCGCCTTCTACGCCCTGAAGGACGCGAACCTCATGACGACGGACGGTCAGCACACGGAAGCGGTGTACGGCTTCACCTCGATGTTGACCAATATTCTCCGTGACGAGCGGCCGAGTCACGTCGCGGTCTGCTTCGACCGGAGCGAGCCGACCTTCCGGCACGAGGCGTTCGAGTCCTACAAGGCGAACAGGTCGGAGACGCCGGAGGACTTCCGCGGCCAGGTGCAGCTCATCTTCGAGCTGCTCGACGCGCTGCGCGTCCCCCGTATGTCGCTCGCGGGGTACGAGGCCGACGACCTGATCGCGACGCTCGCCACGCAGGCCTCCGGCGCGGGGATGAACGTCCTGATCGTCACCGGCGACCGCGACGCGCTGCAGCTCGTCGACGACAAGGTGACGGTGCTGATGACGCGGCGCGGCATCAGCGACATGACCCGGTTCACGCCCGAGGCCGTCATGGACAAGTACGGCCTCACCCCGGCGCAGTACCCCGACTTCGCCGCGCTGCGCGGCGACCCGAGCGACAACCTGCCGAGCATCCCCAGCGTGGGCGAGAAGACCGCCACCAAGTGGATCTCCGAGTACGGCTCGCTGGACGAGCTGGTCCGCCGGGCCGACGAGGTCAAGGGCAAGGTCGGCGAGAAGCTCCGCGAGCACCTCGCCCAGGTGATCCACAACCGGATGCTGACCGAGCTGCGGCGCGACGTCCCCCTCGACGCGGCGCCGGACGCGCTGACGGTGGGCGAGTGGGACCGCGAGGAGATCAACAAGCTGCTCGACACGCTGCAGATCCGCGGCGAGCTGCGCGACCGGCTCTTCAAGACCCTCGGCACGGCCGAGCCCGAGACGGGTGAGGGCTTCGAGGTCGAGGTCACGGTGCTCGGTCCCGGCGAGGTCGGCGCGTGGCTGGCCGCGCTGCCCGAGGGCCGCGCCGGCCTCGAGTTCCGCGGCTCGTACGGGAGTGGCACCGGGCGGCTCGACGGCATCGCGGTCGCCGCGGGGGAGGGCGCCGCCTACATCGACCCGACCCAGCTCACTCCGGAGGACGAGGCCGCCCTGGGCGCGTGGCTCGCCGACGAGGCCAGGCCGAAGGCCGTCCACGACGCCAAGGGGCCGCTGCTCGCCCTGTGGGAGCTCGGCATGGACCTGCGCGGCCTGACCTGCGACACCGCGCTCGCCGCCTACCTGGCGCTGCCGGGGCAGAGCTCGTTCCCGCTGAACGACCTCGTCCTGCGTTACCTTCACCGCGAGCTGCGCAGCGAGACCAGCGCGAACGGGCAGACCAGCCTGTTCGAGGAGGACGACGCGGCTGCGGCCGAGCTGGCGCTGCGCGCCCACGCCGTACGCGACCTGGCCGACGAGCTGGAGGCGCGCCTGTCCAGCCGGGGCGGCACCCGGCTGGTCACCGAGGTCGAGCTGCCCCTGCTGCGGGTGCTCGCCTCGATGGAGCGGGCCGGCATCGCGGCCGACGGGCAGTACTTCGCGGCGCTGGAGGCGGAGTTCGGCGCGGCGGTCAAGCAGGCGGTCGAGGCGGCGCACGCCTCGGTGGGCGAGCAGTTCAACCTCGGGTCGCCCAAGCAGCTCCAGGAGATCCTCTTCGTCCGGCTGAACCTGCCCAAGACGAAGAAGACCAAGACCGGTTACACCACCGACGCCGACGCGCTGGCGTGGCTGGCGGAGCAGACCGAGCACGAGCTGCCGACGATCATGCTGCGGCACCGCGACCAGATGAAGCTGCGCACCACGGTCGAGGGCCTGATCAAGGAGATCGGCGACGACGGGCGCATCCACACCACGTTCAACCAGATCAAGGCGGCGACCGGGCGGCTCAGCTCGGAGAAGCCCAACCTGCAGAACGTGCCCATCCGCACCGCCGAGGGCCGCCGGATCCGCAAGGGCTTCGTCGTGGGGCAGGGGTACGAGACGCTGCTCACCGCCGACTACAGTCAGATCGAGCTGCGGATCATGGCGCACCTGTCCGGTGACGAGTCGCTGATCGCGGCGTTCGAGTCGGGGCACGACTTCCACAAGGCGACGGCCGCGCGGGTGTTCGACCTCCCGCCCGAGCAGGTGGACGCCGACCTGCGGGCCAGGATCAAGGCGATGAACTACGGCCTCGCCTACGGTCTGTCCGACTTCGGGCTGTCCGGCCAGCTCGGCATCCCGGTCGCCGAGGCGCGCGCACTCAAGGACGAGTACTTCCAGGAGTTCGGCGGGGTCCGCGACTACCTGGAGGAGGTGGTCTCCCGAGCGCGCAAGGACGGCTACACCGAGACGATCCTCGGCCGCCGCCGCTACCTGCCGGACCTGACCAGCGACAACCGGCAGCGCCGCGAGATGGCGGAGCGCATGGCGCTGAACGCGCCGATCCAGGGCTCCGCGGCCGATGTGATCAAGGTGGCGATGCTCGACGTGCAGCGGGCGATCGAGGGCATGAGGTCGCGCATGCTGCTCCAGGTGCACGACGAGCTCGTCTTCGAGGTCGCTCCCGGCGAGCTGGAGGAGCTCAAGCGCGTGGTGGTCGAGCACATGTGCGGCGCGTTCCAGTTCCGCGTTCCGCTCGACGTGTCCGTCGGGGCCGGCCCGACCTGGGAGGACGCCGGCCACTGACCCCGGCCCGGCCGCCCCCGGCCGGTGCGCGATTCACCCGGAACCCGGGCAGAGATGACCTTTCACAAGTTTTGCGCAGTATGGTCAAATCATTGTGCGGAAACTTGCTCGGGTGACGCTGGTCGCCAATGCGGCGGTGGTCGCGGTGGGGCTCGTGGCGCTGATGGCGCTGCCCTCCGCGGAAGGTGACGAGTCCGGAGACAGGAGGATCCCGGCCAGGGCCGAGCCCCCGGGGCAGGGCTCGCCGAGCGCGGCGGAGCCGCCGCCATTCACCGCGACGGTGGAGTCGGCCCGCGAGGCCGGGGCGAACGAGCTCGGCCTGGTACCGGTGATCATGTATCACCGGCTGCTGAACAAGCGGATCGCCTCCATCGACCGGACGCCCGCCCAGCTCCGGGCCGAGCTGGTGCGGCTGGCCAAGGCGGGCTACGTGCCGGTCACGGCCGCCGAGTTCGCGAGCGGCAGGATCGACATCCCGGCGGGGGCGCACCCGGTCGTGCTCACCTTCGACGACGGGCACCCCTCGCACTTCGCCCTGGACGACCAGGGCAACCCGAGGAACGACACCGCCGTCGGGATCATCTACGAGGTCGCGGCCAAGTACCCGGACTTCCGTCCCGTCGCGACCTTCTGGGTGAACCGCGCGCCGTTCGGCCTGCCCGACCGGGAGCGGCAGGAGGCAGCGGTGAAATGGCTGGTAGATCACGGTTTCGAGGTCGCAAACCATACGTATTCGCATCCCGACCTGCGGCGGCTGCCCACGAAGAAGGTCGCCGAGCAGATCGTCAGGCAGGAGCGGCTGCTCAAGAAGCTCGGGGCCCCGCCGTCCCGCACGCTCGCCCTGCCGTACGGCTCCCGCCCCCGGAAGGGCGGGACGGCGCTCGCGGGGAAGTGGGACGGCACGCGCTACCGCTTCGACGCCGTCTTCCTGGCCGGGGCCGAGCCGTCGGTTCCGCCCTACGCGAAAAGCTTCGACCGGTCCGCGATCTGGCGCATCCAGTCCAACGGCAAGAAGGGAGAATGCCGCCGCTGGTGTTCGGCCTACTGGCTGGACTGGCTGGACAAGCACCCTGACCGGCGCTACACGTCGGATGGGGATCCTGAGCACATCTCCATACCGAAGAGGCTTCGAGGTAATATCATTTCAAAGGCGGCGAAAAAGGTCATCGCTTACTAGTGCTGTGGCCGGATTGACCTGGGACGCGTCGTCTCATATGCTGATCGCTGCGCTGTGGGCTCGCGTGCGCCTCGGACGGAGCGGGCTCGCGCTCGGTCATCCATACCTTGGTTGAACGAAAAACAAGCCCATCGCGCCTCGGTCACAACGACATCTGTCCGGTTCGGAGCAATTCCACACATGACGAGCAGCACTGAGGCCACCTCGAGCACCCCGCAGGTAGCGGTCAACGACATCGGTTCCGAGGAGGCCTTCCTCGCCGCGATCGACGAGACCATCAAGTACTTCAACGACGGCGACATCGTTGAGGGCACCGTCGTCAAGGTCGATCGAGACGAGGTCTTGCTCGACATCGGCTACAAGACCGAGGGTGTCATTCCTTCGCGTGAGCTCTCGATCAAGCACGATGTCGATCCTGCCGACGTCGTCGAAGTCGGCGAGCACGTCGAGGCCCTGGTCCTCCAGAAGGAGGACAAGGAAGGCCGTCTGATCCTGTCCAAGAAGCGCGCGCAGTACGAGCGGGCCTGGGGCACGATCGAGAAGATCAAGGACGAGGACGGCATCGTCACCGGCACCGTCATCGAGGTCGTCAAGGGTGGTCTCATCCTCGACATCGGCCTCCGTGGCTTCCTGCCGGCGTCCCTGGTCGAGATGCGACGCGTGCGCGACCTGCAGCCGTACGTCGGCCGCGAGCTCGAGGCGAAGATCATCGAGCTGGACAAGAACCGCAACAACGTGGTCCTGTCCCGCCGCGCGTGGCTGGAGCAGACCCAGTCCGAGGTCCGCCAGACCTTCCTCAACACCCTGCAGAAGGGTCAGGTCCGCAAGGGCGTCGTCTCCTCGATCGTCAACTTCGGTGCGTTCGTGGACCTCGGCGGCGTCGACGGCCTGGTCCACGTCTCCGAGCTCTCCTGGAAGCACATCGACCACCCGTCCGAGGTCGTCGAGGTCGGCCAGGAGGTCACCGTCGAGGTTCTCGACGTCGACATGGAGCGCGAGCGCGTCTCCCTCTCGCTCAAGGCGACGCAGGAAGACCCGTGGCAGCAGTTCGCCCGCACCCACCAGATCGGCCAGGTCGTGCCCGGCCGCGTCACCAAGCTGGTGCCGTTCGGTGCGTTCGTCCGGGTCGAGGAGGGCATCGAGGGCCTGGTCCACATCTCCGAGCTGGCCGAGCGCCACGTGGAGATCCCGGAGCAGGTCGTGCAGGTGGGCGACGAGATCTTCGTCAAGATCATCGACATCGACCTGGACCGCCGCCGCATCTCCCTCTCGCTGAAGCAGGCGAACGAGGGCGCGATGGGCGCCGACGTCGAGTTCGACCCCACGCTCTACGGCATGGCGGCGACCTACGACGACCAGGGCAACTACATCTACCCCGAGGGCTTCGACGCCGAGACCGGCGAGTGGCTCGAGGGCTTCGACAAGCAGCGCGAGGAGTGGGAGCGGCAGTACGCCGAGGCCCAGGCTCGCTTCGAGGCCCACAAGAAGCAGGTCGAGCAGGCCCGCGCCGAGGAGGCGGAGGCTCACGAGGCCGCTCCCTCGTCGTACTCCGGCGAGACCTCGGGGGCGTCCCAGACCGGTGGCGGCGCGCTCGCCTCGGACGAGGCGCTCGCCGCCCTGCGCGAGAAGCTGGCCGGCGGCCAGAGCTGACCGCTCGGGACGTGAGGTAGACGAACCACGGAAAGGCCCCGCTTCGGCGGGGCCTTTTCGCGTTCCGATACCGCGTGCCGGCCTCGTTCGCCGGTCGATAGGGTGCCCCCGTGACGGACATCGAGATCGTGAGGGCGTCGCCCGGCGACGCCGGGGAGATCCTCACCCTGCAACGCGCCGCGTACGTGACCGAGGCCCAGATGTACGGCGATCCCTTCATCGCCCCCCTCGTCGAGTCGTACGAGCAGGTCCTCGCCGCGATCGCGACCGGTGTGGTGCTCAAGGCCGTCGAGGGCGCCCGCGTCGTCGGGTCGGTGCGCGGCAGGCTGCCGGACCCCGCGCGGCACGAGGGCGGCCCGCCAGTGCGCCCCGGACGGGAGACGACGTCTTCCACCGGTCCCGCCTGCGTGGTGGGCCGCCTCGTCGTCGCCCCCGACCGGCAGGGGAACGGCATCGGCACCGCGCTGCTCGACGCGCTCCACGCGGAGATCCCGGAGGCCGCCGCCTTCGACCTGTTCACCGGGCACCTTTCGGAGGGCAACCTGCGGCTCTACCGCCGGCTGGGATACCGGGAAACGCGCAGAGAGCGGCTCCAGGACCATCTCACCCTGATCCACATGAGGCGCGAGGCGGCACCGCGATGACCCAGCCGGTCCCCGGACGTCCGCAGAGCGGGCTTTGGGGCGCTATGGGCCGCCTGCCGGGTACGAGAGGGTCCCGATAGGCTGCGGGCGTGATGAAGGTGGGTCTCACGGGCGGCATCGGATCGGGCAAGAGCGAGGTCTCCCGGCGCCTCGCCGGGTGCGGGGCGGTCGTCATCGACGCCGACAAGATCGCACGAGAGGTGGTGGAGCCCGGCACCGAGGGGCTCAAGGAGATCGTCGAGGCGTTCGGCGACGGTGTGCTCCGCCCGGACGGGAGCCTCGACCGGGAGAGGCTCGGCTCCATCGTCTTCGCGGACGCCGGGAAGCTGGCCGTGCTCAACGCGATCGTCCATCCGAAGGTGGGCGCGCGGGTGCAGGAGCTCCAGGAGGCCGCGCCCGAGGACGCGATCGTGGTCTACGACGTCCCGCTGCTGGTCGAGAACGGGCTCGCGTCGATGTACGACCTGGTTGTCGTCGTGGACGCGTCCGACGAGATCCGCCTGGACCGCCTCACCCGGCTGCGGGGCATGTCCGAGGGTGACGCGCGGGCCCGCATCGCGGCGCAGGCCGCCAGGGACGACCGGTTGAAGGTCGCCGACGTGGTCATCGCGAACGAGGGCCCGCTGGAGGACCTGGACGCCCGCGTCGCCGAGCTGTGGGAGGACCTGCGCGCCAGGGCCGCGTGACCCGCGTGCGGCCGGCGCAGGGGCCGGCGAGCGGTCCCCGGGAACGCGTCGGCGCCCCCGGGCGGGAAATGTCGGTGGCCCGGCGTAGGTTATGCAGACGTGAGGCCCGTAACCGACCTGCAGCGCAAAGTGGCTCCCTTCGAGGTGGTCACCGACATGAGACCGTCCGGCGACCAGCCCACCGCGATCGCGGATCTGGAGCGCCGAGTCAAGGCGGGGACCAAGGACAACGTGCTCCTCGGCGCCACCGGCACCGGGAAGACCGCGACCGTCGCCTGGCTCATCGAGCGTCTGCAGCGCCCGACACTCGTCATGCAGCCGAACAAGACGCTCGCCGCGCAGTTCGCGAACGAGCTGCGCGAGATGTTGCCGAACAACGCGGTCGAATATTTCGTGTCGTACTACGACTACTACCAGCCCGAGGCGTACGTCCCGCAGAGCGACACCTACATCGAGAAGGACTCCTCGATCAACGAGGAGGTGGAGCGGCTGCGCCACTCCGCGACCAACTCGCTGCTGACCCGGCGCGACACGGTGGTGGTGGCGTCGGTGTCCTGCATCTACGGCCTCGGCACTCCGCAGGAGTACGTCGACCGCATGGTCCGGCTCAAGGTGGGCCAGGAGGTCGAGCGCGACCAACTCCTGCGCAAGCTCGTCGACATGCAGTACGCGCGCAACGACCTGTCCTTCACCCGGGGCACCTTCCGGGTGCGCGGCGACACCATCGAGATCATCCCGCAGTACGAGGAGCTCGCCGTCCGCATCGAGATGTTCGGCGACGAGATCGAGAAGCTCGCCACGCTGCACCCGCTCACCGGCGAGGTCATCACCGAGGACGAGGAGCTGTACATCTTCCCCGCCTCGCACTACGTCGCCGGTCCGGAGCGGATGGAGCGGGCGATCCGCGACATCGAGGCGGAGCTCGCCGAGTCGCTCGGCCGGATGGAGCAGCAGGGCAAGCTGCTCGAGGCCCAGCGGCTGCGCATGCGCACGACGTACGACATCGAGATGATGAGGCAGATCGGCACCTGCTCCGGCATCGAGAACTACTCCCGCCACATCGACGGCCGAGGTCCGGGCAGCGCGCCGAACACGCTGCTCGACTACTTCCCGGAGGACTTCCTGCTCGTCCTGGACGAGTCGCACCAGACCGTGCCGCAGATCGGCGCGATGTACGAGGGGGACGCGTCGCGCAAGCGCACCCTGGTCGAGCACGGGTTCCGGCTGCCGTCCGCGATGGACAACCGCCCGCTCAAGTGGGAGGAGTTTCTGGAGCGGATCGACCAGACCGTATACCTGTCCGCCACGCCCGGGCCGTACGAGCTGGGCCGGACCAAGGGCGACGTGGTCGAGCAGGTCATCCGCCCGACCGGGCTGGTCGACCCCGAGGTCGTCGTCAAGCCGACCAAGGGCCAGATCGACGATCTGATGCACGAGATCCGGCTGCGCACCGAGAAGGACGAGCGGGCCCTGGTCACCACCCTGACCAAGAAGATGGCGGAGGATCTCACCGACTATCTCCTGGAGAACGGCATCCGCGTGCGTTACCTGCACAGCGAGGTCGACACGCTCCGGAGGATCGAGCTGCTGCGCGAGCTGCGCATGGGCGAGTTCGACGTGCTGGTCGGCATCAACCTGCTCCGTGAGGGCCTCGACCTGCCCGAGGTGTCGCTGGTGGCCATCCTGGACGCCGACAAGGAGGGGTTCCTGCGGTCGGAGACGTCGCTGATCCAGACGATCGGCCGTGCCGCGCGAAACGTCTCCGGCCAGGTCCACATGTACGCCGACAAGGTCACGCCCAGCATGGAGCGGGCCATCGAGGAGACCAACCGGCGGCGGGCCAAGCAGATCGCGTACAACGAGGCGAACGGGATCGACCCCCAGCCGCTGCGCAAGAAGATCGCCGACATCCTGGACAGCCTGGCCAGGGAGGACGCCGACACCACGCAGTTGCTCGGTGGCGGCGGGCGCCAGCAGTCGCGCGGCAAGGCCCCGGTTCCCGGGCTCGCGTCGCGTACGGCGGGGCAGCACGCCAAGGCGATCGCCGGGGAGATGCCCCGGGCCCAGCTCGAGGCGCTGGTCGAGTCGCTCACCGAGCAGATGCACACGGCCGCGGCCGACCTGCAGTTCGAGGTGGCCGCGCGGCTGCGCGACGAGATCAAGGAGCTCAAGCGCGAGCTCCGCGACATGCGCGAGGCCGGCGTGAAGTGACCGTCCCGATCAGGTTGGTGAAGTGACCATCCTGCCCGTGGGCCCGCCTGGCCTGAGCGGTGAGGCGGCCCGGTCAGGGGGGCGCCTGGCCTGAGCGGTGAGGCGGCCCGGTCAGGGGGCGCCTGGCCTGAGGGGTGCGGTGGCAGGCCCGCTCGCCGGGCGTGCCGCGCCGATGGGTGATCTGACCCGATACGCTGCCCGGGCGGGTGAGCGCGAGGCGAGGTGAGGGCATGCGGCCGGCGGTGGGCGATCGGCTCCGGCGTTGTTCGGCGTGCGGTTGCTGGGAGTACGGCGGCGCCCCGGACTGCCCGCGCTGCCGCATCCTGGTGGACGAGGTCGTGGAGAGCGGCTGGCGGGAGTTCCTCACCCGTGAGTTCGGCGCGGTCATGCTCGGTGACGAGCAGGGGATCGCCGCGATGGTGGTGGACGAGCCCGACCGGCACGACTGGCGGGTGGTGGACGCCGCCATGGACCGCCTGGTCTGCCCCGGCTGCGGGAGCCGTCTCGGCGCGGGTCCCGTCGGCTGCGGCGACTGCGACCGCGCCCACGGCTTCCGCTACTCGGCGATCGAGACGGATCGCCCCGGCGTTCATTGGGGGAACGAGCACGCCATCCGGGTCAACGTGTCCATCGTGCGCGCACCGCACCGCACCTCGGCGGCCGATCTCCTCGCCCGCCGGGTGTCGCTGGCACCCGTGCTGGTCGGTCACCACTTCACGATCGAAGTGGCCCAGCGCATGGGCGCGATGGTGAAGAGGGGCGCCACCTACGCGGAGCTGGCCTGTCTCTTCGAACCCCTCTCCGTCCCGGCCGACTCCTGAAATGCGCCTGTCGCCGCGGCCGGCCCCGGATCGCTCCCGCGTACGCGGCGGGCAGGAGCGCTCTGCCCGTTCGGTTCGACGAGTTCCGCACCGGTGCCGTCCACCACACCGCCGACCCCGAGGTGATCGTCGCCGAGTACGAGATGACGGGTACGGTGACCACGACCGGACGCAGTGCGACCGCGGCGTTCGTGCTGGTTCTGAGGGTCAGGGACGGCCAGGTCGTGCACTGGCGCGAATATCAGGACATGGCCGCCATCGCCCAGGCGTTCGTGGACGAGCGCTGACCTCTGGGCAGCGAATCCGTCGGCAATGCGGACGAGTGCTGACCTTCAGGTCGTGAATCCGTCGGCCGCGCGGGTGAATCCGTCGGCCGCGCGGGCCAGGGCTGACCTTCAGGCGGTGAATCCGCCGGCTACGCGAGCGACGCGGCCGGGTCCGGCGGGCGGCCGTTCGTGAACGCCTGCTCAGTCGATGACCGCGGTGGCCTCGACCTCGACCAGATGGTCAGGTGCGGCCAGCGCCGCGACACCCAGCAGCGTGCCCGGCGGCACCGGGGTGACCCCGAGCTTGGCGGCCGCCCGAGCGACCCCCTCCAGGAACAGGGGCATCTTGTCGGGGGTCCAGTCGACGACGTAGACGGTGAGTTTCGCCACGTCGTCGAAGGAACCGCCGGCCTCGGCCAGGGCGATGCCGATGTTGAGATAGCACTGCTCGACCTGGGCGGCGAGGTCGCCCGCGCCGACCGTGACCCCGTCGGCGTCCCACGCGACCTGCCCGGCGACGAAGACCAGCTTCGAGCCGGACGCGATCGACACCTGCCGGTAGGCGTCGATCTCCGGCAGTCCGCTGGGGTTCACCAGGGTGATGGCCATGCCGCATTCCTCCTTGTCATGAGAGCCCGCGGGCTCGCTTCCACCGAACCGAGACGCTCATGGTCTCTTGTGGTTACTCAGGAACCGTAAGAGAGTGGCCGATGACATGGAAGAACGCACTTTTCAGTGACTGGGGCACCTGATGGTGACAAAGCAGCTCAGAGGCTCAGTGGACGATGCGGACCTTCTGCGCGCGGATTCTTTGGCACGGGAGATCTTCTCGGACGTCGCCAACAAGTGGGCGTTCCTGATCATCGAGTCTCTCGGTGAAGGAACGCTGCGCTTCAGCGAACTGCGGAACGAGATCGAGGGCATCAGCCACAAGATGCTCACCCAGAATCTGCGCATGCTGGAGCGCAACGGCCTGGTCGAGCGGACCGTGCACCCGACCGTGCCGCCGCGGGTCGAGTACACCCTCACTGAGGCGGGCCAGGGCCTGCGCGCGACCGTCGACGGAATGTGCGCCTGGACCCACCGGTACCTCGGTCACATCGAGGCCTCTCGCCGCCGTTTCGACGCCTGACGGGGCGGAGCACTCGCACGCGACCGCCGTCGGCCGGGTCCCACCTCGGCGGTTCCTCGTCGTGCCGGCACGGGCCGCGGAAGAGGCCCCCTCGGCGCCTCCAGTAGGTACGGCCTCGGGGGAGGCGGGTGGCTTCAGGCGGCTTCCGTCCTGGGGGAGCGGCGGGCGGCCTCAGGCGGGCTGCGCGGTACAGGAGCGGCGGGTGGTTTTCAGGTGGGTTCTGCCGCCCCGGAGCGGCGTTTGTTTCAGGCGGGCTCCGCGGTACGGGAGCGCCGTGGCGGTTTCAGGCGGGCTCCGCGGTACGGGAGCGCCGTGGCGGTTTCAGGCGGGTTCCGCCGTACGGGAGCGGCGGGTGGTTTCAGGTGGGTTCTGCCCTCCGGGAGCGGTGGGCGGGTTCAGGCGGGTTCCGCCGTATGGTCAGGCGGGTGGTTTCAGGCGTTCCGCCGTACGGGAACGGCGGGCGGCCCGGTGGCGGCGCACACGGCGGAGGAGCCGCCAGCCGACGAAGACGAGGACCGCGACCGCGACGACGACCAGCACCGGCAGGAAGATGGCGATGAGGCTCATGCCGAGCGCGCCCGCGTCCTCGACGGTGCTGACCACCGGGGCGCCCACCCCGGCGGTGGTGACGTTCACCACCGGGCGGGCGCTCGCCTTGACGGCGTGGACCACGAGGGCGACGGCGATGCCGAGGATCCAGCCGACGGCGGGATGCTCCGCCATCCAGGCCGAGTTGTCCAGCTCGGCGGCGGCCGCCGTGGCGCTGAAGACCACGCCCCCGGAGGCGGGGCGCACCGCCGTCTGGATGATGTCGTTGACGTGATCGACGACCGGCACCTTGTCGAGCACGATCTCCGCGACGAGGAGCACGGCGACGATCAGCAGGACCCAGCCGTTGGAGAGCCACTCGTAGCCTTGCGGGAGCCGTACGGCATCGGTGAAGTGGGCCACCAGCCCGACGACGAGCAGCGGGATGTAGGCGTTGAGCCCGGCGGCGGTGGACAGGCCGAGCCCGGTGAGTGCGGCGAACATCACCCCTCCAACGAAAACGTCCGCGTGCCGGTGCCCGGAAGCGCGCGGAAATCCGGCAGGAGACCATCATCCCCGGTGGGCGGAGCGCCGCGGGCGGCCGCCGGGGTGAGGCCGGCGGCCGCCGTGCGCGAGAGGTCTTCCTGGGCCAGGGCACGTGGATCGGGAGCGGTGGCCGGCCCCGCGGGGATCGCAGGTCCGGGGGCCGGTGGTCGCCGCTGGGCGGAGGGGGGTGTCACATGCCGAGGGCGGGACGCGAGGGGGGAAGGTCGAAGTCGTCGTTCCGCATGCGGAGCAGCGCGTACGACGCTCCGGCGAAGCCGGCCGCGGCGACGAGCAGACCGACGCCCTGGGCGACATGGCCGGGCAGGAACGGATGGGTGAGGCCGCCCACGGCCAGGGCGAGCCCCATCCAGGCAGGGGCGACGCGGCTGCGCCACAGCGCGAGGCCCAGCAGCAGCAGGCCGACGACGATGCCCACGATGAAAAGGAGGCCTCCGAGGAGTTGCAGCGGCTCGTTCTCGGTCAGGTCGGAGAGCCTGGTCATGACGGCGGCGTCGAGCCCGTCCCGGACGGTGAGGTACGCGAGGCGGTTGCCCCCGATGATCAGCGCGATGCCGGAGAAGGAGCCGAGCAGCGAGATGAAGCCCCCGAACGAGGCGAGCCGCGGGGCGCCCCGCCGGGCCGCCCAGACCACCGCGAACGTGGCGGCGGGGAGCCCGACGACGAAAACGGCGCCGACGTACTGAAGGACGCCGGCGAGCTCCTGATGGGCCTCGTACGCGGCGAGGGTGTCGGCGAAGGGCGCCCCTCCGTCGACCGGACTGAGCAGGTAGTAGACGGCCTGGCCGAGCATGGGCAGCGGTGCGATCACCGCGAGAAGGACGCGCCAGAAGCCGCGCACGTCGCGGGGAGGCGCGGTCGGCGACGAGTCGGCGCCCGTCGCGGAATCGGGTCGGATATCGGGTTGCACGGTGTCCTCCGGGATGGGTGTCGTTCCTGCTGGGGGCGGAGCTTCCTCGGGTCGAAGCGAGCGGCGCCGCGGTCGCGCGGGCCTCCCGTCGTTCGGAGCATGGAAGGCGAGCGCCCCCGCCGTCGTGGGCGCGAGACCCCGGGAACGGTCCCAGACGCTCCCAGGCGAGATGGGAGCGCGCACCCATGGTCATCGGGCCCCGCGGCCCCGATGATGGGCGCATGGCGGTGAAGCGGGCCGGACCAGTCGCGGTGGTCGCGGTCACAGGTCTCCTGGACGCCGCGACCTGGGCGTCGTGGTTCGCGGGCGGACTCACCCTGGCCGACGCGGCCGATTCGTACCTGCTGACCAACAGCGCGATATCGGTGACGTTCACGGCCTTCGGCGCGCTGGTGCTGGCCCACCGGCCGCGGCACCGGATCGGGCTGCTGTTCGTCGCCTACGGAGCCTGCTACACCGTGAGCGTGGCCTGCCTCGGCCTGCTGTCGGGAGTCTTCACGCTGCCGCCCGGCTGGGAGCGGGCCGTCGACCTCGTCGGCATCACCGTATGGATCCCGGCGCCGGTGGTCTGCCTGCCCCTGATCCTGCAGCTCTTCCCCGACGGCCGGCCGCTGTCCCCCCGGTGGCGCCCACTGGCGGTGGTGACGCCCGCGCTGGCCCTACTCGCCCCGGCGGTGACGCTGCAGCCGGGCGGCGACACGGGCGAGCCGACGGCCGATCACAGCCCGCTGCTGCCCGCGGCCATGGGGCGGGTGGCGGCGGCCCTGGTGCCCGTGTTCGCCGCCGCCGCGGCTCTGGCGCTGCTGGGCGGCCTCATCGCGCTCGGACTGCGGGCCCGGCGGTCCCGGGGCGCGGAGCGGCTCCAGGTGATGTGGCTCCTGTGGGCGGTGCTGCTCTTCGTGGTGCTGAACCTGCAGCGCATCGTCACCACCGACGGCCCGGTCCTGTTCCTGCTCACCCTGCCGCTGATCCCCGCGGCCGCCACGGTGGCGATCGTGCGCCACCGGCTCTACGACATCCGGCTGATCATCAACCGCTCCCTGGTGTACGGCGTGCTCACCGTGGGCGTGGTGGGGGCGTACCTGGGCATCGTCGCGGGCGTGGCGCCGCTGGCCCACGACTGGCTGTCGGCGAGTCCGCTGGTCGCGACCGGCCTGATCGCGATGGCGTTCGCCCCGGCTCGATCCGCCCTCCAGTCTTTCGTGGACCGGCTGATGTACGGCCGCCGGCGCGACCCCGCCGAGGCGGCCGCGCGGGTGGGGTCGCGTCTGACGGCGGGGCTGGACGGGGTGCTCACCGCGGTCTGCGAGGCGCTGCGCCTGCCTTACGCGGCCGTGCGATCCGACGGCCGCCTGATCGCGACCTGCGGAAGCCCCACGCCCGCCTGGCATGTGGTGGCGCTGGAGGTGGCCGAAGGGGAGCGGGCCGAGCTTCTCGTCGGGCTGCGTGCGGGCGAGGCGCGGTTGTCCGCCGCCGACCGGCGCGCCCTGGACCTGCTGGCGGCGCCGGTCGGACTCGCCCTCCAGTCGGTACGCCTGTCGGAGCGGCTTCGCGAGTCGCGCAGGCAGATCGTGGCGGCCAGGGAGGAGGAGCGGCGGCGGCTGCGCCGCGACCTGCACGACGGCCTGGGCAGCGCGCTGGCCGCGGTCACCCTCAAGGCGGACGCGGCGCACAACCTGCTGCGGAGCGACCCGTCCCACTGCGGGCGGCTGCTGCTCGACCTGCGCGGCGATCTCACCGACGCGATCGCGGACATCCGGCGGCTGGTCTACGACCTGCGCCCGCCCGACCTGGACGAGTTGGGGCTCGCCGGAGCGCTGCGGCAGCGCGCCCAGCAGTCCTGGCGTCGCGACCACGCCGGGTTCGTGGTCACCGTGGACGTCCCCGACGACCTGCCGCCGCTGCCCGCCGCCGTCGAGGTCACCGCGTACCGGATCGCCACCGAGGCGGTCACGAACGCCCTGCGCCACAGCCGGGCGAGCACCTGCAGGGTCTCGCTGCGCGCGGACGACGCGCTGCATCTGGAGGTCCGCGACGACGGCGCCGGCCTCTCCGGCGCCTGGACCCACGGCGTGGGCCTGCGCTCGATGCGCGAGCGCGCCGCGGAGCTGGGCGGGACGCTCACCGCCGGACCGACGAACCAGGGGGGCCTCGTCCATGCCCTGCTGCCATTGGAGAGCGCATGACCGCCGACGGCCCGATCCGCATCGTCGTGGTGGACGATCATCCGCTGATGCGCGAGGGATTGCGCGCTCTGGTCGCCTCCCTGCCCGACATCGACGTCGTGGGGGAGGCCGGCGACGGCGAGGCCGCCCGCCGCGAAGCCCTGCTCACCGCCCCCGACGTCGTGGTCATGGACCTCCACATGCCCGGGACCAACGGCGTGGAGGCCACCCGTGCGATTCTGCGGAGCGCGCCGTCGACCCGGGTCCTCGTGCTGACCATGTTCGAGGACGACGAGTCGGTCTTCGGGGCCATGCGGGCCGGAGCCTCGGGCTATCTCGTCAAGGGGGCGCGACAGGACGAGATAGTCCGGGCGATCTGCTCGGTCGCCGCGGGGCACGCCGTCTTCGGCCCGAGCGTCGCGCGCCGGATCATCGACTTCTTCGCCGGGGCGTCCCGGCCCGTACCGGCCGCCGAGCCCTTCCCCGAGCTCACCGCGCGTGAGCGCGAGGTCCTCGACCTGATCGCCGCCGGTCACGCGAACTCCGCGATCGCCCGGCGCCTCGTCATCAGCGTCAAGACCGTCAGCAACCACATTTCGGCGATATTCGCCAAGTTGCGGGTCGCGGACCGGGCCGAGGCCATCGTCCGCGCCCGCCAGGCGGGCCTCGGCGCAGAACCGCGACCGTGACGCGTGCCCGGCTCGCTTCCCGCACGGATCCCGCGACCGCGACCCGCCGCTTTCCGCACCGTCTTTCCGCCCCGTCGCCCCGTCGCCCCGGCAACCGGAACGAACCGGTCGCGTCGGGCCGGGAACGGAACGAACCGGTCGCGTCGGACCGGCAACCGGAACGAACCGGTCGCCGGGGCGATCAGGAGGGGGCGATCAGGAGCCGGTGATGCCGCGGAGCCGCTCGACCGCTCCGGCGTACCCCTCGATCATCTCGTAGACCACCTGGCGGGCCGGTTTGACCTGGTTCATCTGGCCGACGACCTGCCCGACGAAGTAGTTCGCCAGCTCGCGCGCGCCCGAAGCCCCCGCCTCGGCGGCCCGCCCCACCCGGGCCATCGCCGCCTCGGCGAGCAGCAACTGGAGCGGCATGCCGAGCGGGCCGGGGCTCTCCGGCGCGCCGTCCCATTCCTCCGTCCAGGCGGACCTGAGCTGACGGGCGGGCTTGCCGGTACGCGAGCGCGACCTGACGGTGTCGCGGGAGGTCGCCGCGAGCATCTTGCCCTTCACGGCCGGAGGCGTCTCGGCCTCGTCCGTGGTGAGCCACACAGAGCCGCACCACACGCCCTCCGCGCCGAGCGCGAGCGCCGCGGCGACCTGGCGGCCGTCGGCGATGCCGCCCGCGGCGAGTACGGGGACCGGCGCCACCGCGTCCACGACCTGGGGGACCAGGACCATCGTGGAGATCTCACCGGTGTGCCCGCCCGCCTCGGTGCCCTGGGCGACGATGATGTCCGCTCCCGCCGCCACCTGCCGTTTCGCGTGTTCCACGGTGCCGACGAGCGCCGCGACCGGCACCCCGGCCGCCCGCGCCCGCTCGACCATCTCGGGAGGCGGCGGCCCGAGTGCGCTGGCGATCAGGCCGATGGGGTGCTTGAGCGCGACGTCGATGAGCCGGGTCGCGCCTTCGTGCGTGACCCTCCGGCCCACGTCGGACCCGTCGGCGGCGCCTCCGATCCCGACGCCTCCGAAGTCACCGGGACCGCCGGAGACGGCGACGCCGTACTTGCGGAACAGGTGGTCGACGAAGTCGCGGTGCGCCTCGGGGATGAGGTCCGGCAGGCGCGCTGCCGGATCCGTCGCGGCCGCGTCGATCTTGCCCGGGACCAGCACGTCCACGCCGTACGGCCGGCCGCCGACCTGGGCGTCGATCCAGGTCAGCTCCTCGTCCAGCCGCTCGGGCGTGTACGCGACGGCGCCGAGGACCCCGAAGCCGCCCGCGTTGGTGACCGCGGCCACCACGTCCCGGCAGTGGCTGAACGCGAACAGCGGGAACTCGACGCCGAACCGTTCGGTGAGGCTGGTGCGCATGCCGCGAACCTACGCCGCAGAACAACGTTCGGTCCAGGGGTGATCAGGCGTGCGCGGCGGACGGCGCCGCGCCCGCGTCAGGTGCGGCCCCCGGGAGACGCCCCGGGCCGGGTCATTCGTTCGACGCGAGGAGCCGTACGGCGGGCTCTCCCGGCTCCCCGGCGTCCGGGCCGCCGTCCGGCCCGTGGGGCATGCCGCCGGGGCGCGGCGGGGTGTGCCAGCCCTCCTCGGGGGAGTACGTGCGGACGAGCCGCGCGGGCACCCCGGCCACGACGGAGTGGTCGGGGAACTCGCCGCGCACGACCGCGCCCCCGGCCACCACCGACTGGCGGCCGAGCCGGGTGCCGGGCAGGATGATCGCCCCGGCGCCCAGCCAGGAGCCCGACCCGATCGAGACGGGGTTGTTGCGCGGCCACTGCCGTCCGATCGGCGTCTCGGGGTCGTCGTAGACGTGGTTCTGGTCGGTGATGTAGACGTACGGCCCGGTGAAGACGTCGTCGCCGATGTCGATCGACTGGTGGCCGACGATGTGGCTGCCCCTGCCGATCGAGCAGCCGCGCCCGATCCTGACGACGGAGCCGGGCCCGAGGTCGACGCCCGGCCCCATGCCCGCCGAGATCGAGACGCGCTCGCCGACGAGCGTGTGGTCGCCGATCTCGATCCACGCCTCCCCGAAGATCGCGCCGAGGGGGAAGGAGATGCAGGCGCCCTCGCCGAGCCGGCGGAACCGGTAGCCCGCGGGGGAGAGCGGGCTGACGGCCCCGGCGGCCTTCGCGTACGCCCAGCCACGGTGGAGCAAGCGGCCGACGGCACGCTTCACGATCGACATAATGGGACAAGTTACTCCTCGGTCCAAGTGCGGGCTATGGCGGGTTCGTGCACGTAGTGGACAAGGTTTGTTATTCTGAGAGCCCGTGGGCATGGCGGCCGCCCCAACCGGGCGGCCGGGGATCGCAACACCACGGGAGCCACTTTGCGCAGCGCCGCACATACCAAGCATCTGTTCGTCACCGGCGGCGTCGCCTCCAGTCTGGGTAAAGGGCTCACCGCCTCCAGCCTCGGCCGCCTCCTCAAGCTTCGCGGGCTGCGGGTCACGATGCAGAAGCTCGACCCCTACCTCAACGTCGACCCGGGCACGATGAACCCGTTCCAGCACGGTGAGGTGTTCGTCACAGACGACGGGGCCGAGACCGACCTCGACGTCGGCCACTACGAGCGCTTCCTCGACACGGAGCTGCACGGGTCGGCCAACGTCACCACGGGCCAGGTCTACTCCAACGTGATCGCCAAGGAGCGGCGCGGGGAGTACCTCGGCGACACCGTCCAGGTCATCCCGCACATCACGAACGAGATCAAGGACCGCATCCGCGGCATGGCCGGCCCGGACGTCGACGTCGTCATCACGGAGGTCGGCGGCACGGTCGGCGACATCGAGTCGCTGCCCTTCCTGGAGGCCGTCCGGCAGGTCCGCCACGAGGTGGGCCGCGACAACGTGTTCTTCCTCCACGTCTCGCTGCTGCCGTACATCGGCCCGAGCGGCGAGCTCAAGACCAAGCCGACCCAGCACTCGGTGGCGGCGCTGCGCAGCATAGGCATCCAGCCCGACGCGATCGTGCTGCGGTCCGACCGCCCGGTCACCAACACGATCAAGCGCAAGATCAGCCTCATGTGCGACGTGGACGAGGACGCCGTCGTCTCCGCCGTCGACGCCGCCTCGATCTACGACATCCCCAAGGTGCTGCACGCCGAGGGCCTCGACGCGTACGTCGTGCGCCGGCTCGGCCTGCCGTTCCGCGACGTGGACTGGACGCAGTGGGACCAGCTCCTGCGCCGGGTGCACCGCCCGGCCAAGGAGGTCACGATCGCCCTGGTCGGCAAGTACATCGACCTGCCCGACGCGTACCTGTCGGTCACCGAGGCGCTGCGGGCCGGCGGCTTCGCCAACGACGCGCGGGTCAACATCCGCTGGGTCAAGAGCGACGACTGCGAGTCCCCCGAGGGGGCGGCGCGCGAGCTCGACGGCGTCGACGGCGTGCTGATCCCGGGAGGGTTCGGCGTGCGCGGCATCGAGGGCAAGGTCGGCGCGATCCGGCACGCCCGTGAGAACGCCGTCCCGCTGCTCGGGCTGTGCCTCGGCATGCAGTGCATGGTGATCGAGGCGGCGCGCAACCTGGCCGGCATCGAGGACGCGGGCAGCACCGAGTTCGACCCCGAGACCCCCGCCGCAGTGATCTCGACCATGGCCGACCAGGAGGACGTCGTCTCCGGCGAGCGCGACATGGGCGGCACGATGCGGCTCGGCCTCTACCCCGCCAAGCTGACGGAGGGCTCGCTCGCCCGCCAGCTGTACGGCAAGGCCAAGGTGGAGGAGCGGCACCGGCACCGCTACGAGGTGAACAACTCCTTCCGCGAGCGCCTGGAGAAGGTCGGCATGGTGTTCTCCGGCCTCTCGCCGGACGGCCGCCTCGTCGAGTACGCCGAGCTCGCCACCGACCAGCACCCCTTCTTCATCGGCACCCAGGCGCACCCCGAGTTCCGCTCGCGGCCGACCCGGCCGCACCCGATGTTCAAGGGCCTGGTCGGCGCCGCGCTCGCGTACGCCGACGCGCGCGGCACCACGGCGAAGGCGGGCCGGGCCAAGTGAGGATCGAAGACGTCGCGGAGTCGTGGGAGGTCACGGACTCCAAGGAGCGGTTCACCGCCCGCGTGATCTCCGTACGGACCGACACGGTGCGGATGCCGGGCGACGAGACGGCCGACCGTGACTACGTCGTCCACCCCGGTTCTGTGGCGGTGCTCGCGATCGACGAGGACGACCGGGTGCTGATGATCCGCCAGTACCGCCACCCCGTGCGGCGGCTGCTCTGGGAGCTGCCCGCCGGGATCAGGGACGTCCCGGGCGAGCCGCTGGTGGACTGCGCCGCCCGCGAGCTGGCCGAGGAGGCGGGCTACCGGGCGCGCACCTGGCACACGCTGGTCGACATCTACACCTCGCCCGGCATGTGCGACGAGCGCATCCGGATCTTCCTCGCCCGCGACCTGTCGCCGATCCCCGAGGAGGAGAACGACTACGTCCACCGGCACGAGGAGATCGGCATGCCGGTGGAGTGGATCCCCCTGGGGGAGGCGGTGGAGAAGGCGTTGGGGGGAATGATCCACAATTCCCCGGCCATCGCCGGTATCCTCGCCGCGTACGCCGCTTCCGCCGACGGCTTCAAGGGGCTCCGCCCCGCCGACGCCCCGGAGGCCTGAGTCCGTAGGGGGACGTCCTGAGCGAGACGGAGGCCGTGCTGTCCAGCTACCTCGCCCATCTGGCGGTGGAGCGGGGCCTGGCCGCCAACACGCTCGCCTCCTACCGGCGTGACCTGCGGCGTTACGTGGACCATCTCCGGTCGCGCGGCCTCGACACGTTCGCCGACGTGGGCGAGGCCGACGTCGTCGCCTTCCTCACGGCGCTGCGAGAGGGCGACGAGCAGCATCCCGCGCTCGTCGCCAGCTCGGCCGCGCGGGCCGTGTCCGCCGTACGCGGCCTGCACCGGTTCGCGCTGCGCGAGGGGGTGGCCGGCCACGATCCGGCGCACGAGGTCCGCCCGCCGCGCCAGCTCCGCAGGCTGCCCAAGGCGATCACGGTCGCGGAGGTCGAGCGGCTCATCGCCGCGGCCGGCCCCGAGGACTCGCCGCTCGCCCTGCGCAACCGCGCCCTCCTGGAGGTGCTGTACGGCACCGGCGCCCGCATCTCCGAGGCGGTCGGCCTCGCCGTGGACGACGTGTCGTTCGCAGCCGGGGCGGAGGACCAGGTACGGCTGCGCGGGAAGGGGGGACGGTCCAGGATCGTCCCCCTCGGGCGGTTCGCCCGCCAGGCGCTCGACGCGTACATGGTCAGGGCGCGGCCCCAGATCGCCGCACACGGCCGGGGCACCTCCGGCCTGTTCCTCAACGCCCGGGGCGGGCGGCTGACCCGTCAGGGGGCCTGGGAGGTCCTGCAGCAGGCCGCCGAACGCGCCGGGCTTTCCAGAGTTTCCCCGCATATGTTGCGACATTCGTTCGCAACGCATCTCCTGGACGGCGGAGCCGACGTTAGGGTGGTGCAGGAATTGCTCGGCCACGCCTCGGTGACGACCACCCAGGTGTACACCCTGGTCACGGTCGACAAGCTCCGCGAGGTCTACGCGGCCGCCCATCCGCGCGCCCTGCGCTGAAAAACGGCCGAATATCGCGTGTAAGGGCGCGGCGCCTTGCCGCATACGTGCCAAGCCTTTAAATTCGGTCGAGTTCGTGACCGTCAGGGAGGTTCATCAAGGTGACTGCGACCACCGATGCGACGTGGACCGCGGGACCCCCCGGCGGTGAGATCGGACCCACCGGCCGGGTGCGCCCGGTCTTCCCCGATCCCAGCCCGCCCGAGACGCACGGCCCGGCGCGCATCGTCGCGATGGTGAACCAGAAGGGCGGCGTCGGCAAGACGACCACCACCATCAACCTGGGCGCCGCGCTCGCCGAGGTGGGGCAGCGGGTCCTCCTCGTCGACTTCGACCCGCAGGGCGCCCTTTCGGTCGGCCTCGGCATCGACCCGCGCCCCCTCGAGATGACGATCTACGACCTCCTCATGGAGGAGCCCGACGTCACGACCGACGACGTCCTGCTCAACACCACCGTCGAGGGCATGGACCTGCTGCCGAGCAACATCTTCCTGTCCGGCGCGGAGATCCGGCTCGTCAACGAGGTCGCCAGGGAGTACGCGCTCCAGCGGTCGCTCGAGCCGCTGCTTCCGCACTACGACATCTGCCTGATCGACTGCCAGCCGTCGCTCGGCCTGCTCACCGTCAACGCGCTGACCTGCGCGCACAGTGTGATGATCCCGCTGGAGTGCGAGTTCTTCGCCCTGCGCGGCGTCGCCCTGCTGATGGAGTCCATCGGCAAGGTCCAGGAGCGGCTCAACAAGAACCTGGAGATCGACGGCCTGCTCGCCACGATGTACGACCCGCGCACGCTGCACGCCCGGGAAGTGCTCCAGACGATCATGCAGG
The DNA here is from genome assembly GCF_001570405.1 of Microtetraspora niveoalba. Classification (GTDB taxonomy): domain Bacteria; phylum Actinomycetota; class Actinomycetes; order Streptosporangiales; family Streptosporangiaceae; genus Microtetraspora; species Microtetraspora niveoalba. Next base: position 94,666 of record NZ_BBYM01000017.1, read on the forward strand.
GCTTCGGCGACAAGGTCTTCCACACCGTCATCAACCGGACCGTCCGCTTCCCCGACGCGACCCTCGCCGGCGAGCCGATCACCCAGTTCGACCCCGGCTCCATGGGCGCCACCGCGTACCGGGAGCTGGCCCGCGAGCTGCTCGCCCGCTGGCCGGCCCGCGTCTGACCCCCGCCGGGCGGGGCGTCACGCGTGAGGCGCGGCGTCACCCGCCCCGCCGATCCGGGCGCGGCCGGCGACGGCGTACGGGACAATGGGCGGCGTGACCGAGCAGCCCGCCACCGACGCGTTCCAGGTGCATCTGGACGTCTTCGAGGGCCCCTTCGACCTGCTGCTCGGACTGATCTCCAAGCACAAGCTGGACATCACCGAGGTGTCCCTGCACAAGGTCACCGACGAGTTCATCTCCTACATCCGCGCCCGCGGGCCGGAGTGGGACCTCGACCAGACGAGCCACTTCCTGCTCGTCGCGGCGACACTCCTGGACCTCAAGGCGGCCCGGCTGCTGCCCACCGGCGAGGTCGAGGACGAGGAGGACCTCGCCCTGCTGGAGGCGCGCGACCTGCTGTTCGCCCGGCTCCTGCAGTACCGCGCGTACAAGGAGGTGGCGAAGGTCTTCTCCGCGCGGATGGCGGAGGAGGCGCTGCGCTTCCCCCGCGTGGTCCCGATGGAGCAGCGGTTCGCGAACCTGCTGCCCGAGCTGATCCTCGGCATCGGCCCGGAACGCCTCGCCAAGATCGCCGCCAAGGTGTTCACGCCGAAGGCCCCGCCCTCGGTCTCGGTGACCCACATGTACCAACCGCTCGCCAGCGTCCGCGAACAGGCCGCTATCCTTGTCGAGCGGCTCAGGCTGGCCCGCACGGCCACCTTCCGGTCGCTGACCGCCGACTGCGCGGGCACGTACGAGGTCGTCGCGCGTTTCCTGGCCGTCCTGGAGCTGTTCAGGGAGGCCGCCGTCTCCTTCGAGCAACTGGAGCCCCTCGGCGAGCTGTACGTGACCTGGACCGGCGCCGCCGACGGGGACGTGACCGTCGGCGACGACTACGACGAGGGCAAGAGGACCGACGATGAGCCCGAGTGAGTCCGAGAGCGTCGAGGACGCGACGGCCGCGGCCGGCCCCGGCCTCAGATCGGCGATCGAGGCCATCCTCCTCGTCGTCGACGAACCGGTCGCCGAGGTGACGCTCGCACAGGTCCTCGAACGCCCCACCGTCGAGATCGCGGCCGTCCTGCGCGATCTCTCCGCGGAATACACCGCCGCCGGACGGGGTTTCGACCTTCGAGAGGTCGGCGGAGGCTGGCGCTTCTACACCCGGGCCGACTACGCCCCGGTGGTGGAGCGCTTCGTCCGGGACGGCCAGCAGGCGCGGCTCACCCAGGCCGCGCTCGAGACCCTCGCCGTGGTCGCCTACCGCCAGCCCGTCAGCCGGGCCAGGGTGGCGGCGGTCCGCGGCGTCAACAGCGACGGCGTCATGCGGACGCTCGTGGCACGCGGCCTCGTGGAGGAGGCCGGCACGGATCCGGAGAGCCAGGCCGTGCTCTACCGGACGACGAGTTACTTCCTGGAGAGGCTGGGCCTGCGGGACCTCGGCGAACTGCCGGAGCTCGCCCCCTTCCTCCCCGACGATGTGGAAACCCTAGAGGAGCAGAAGTAGTGGACAGCAGGCGTACCCCGTCCGGTGATGGACGCGGTCGGAGCCGGGGCACCGGCGAGCGCGGCACGCGAGGCGGATCCCAGGGCGGGTTCCGCGCCGGTCGCGGTGGCGGGTTCCGTTCCCAGGAACCCCGTTCTGACAGATACGGCGACCGCGAGCGCCGATACGACGACGACCGCGGAGGGTCCTTCCGCTCCGGCGATCGCCAGGCGGGCCGCGGCGCCGACCGCGCCGGCGGCGCCAGGGCCGGCGGCGCCGGCCGCGGGGACTCCCGTGAGTTCTCGCGCGGCCGCGGCCCCGCCGGAGGCGGCAGGGGCGAGCGCGACTCCTTCCGTGCGGGCCGGTCCGCCCGGCCGACGGGCGACCGCGACCGCGGCCCCCGCGATTCCCGCGATTCCCGCGACTTCCGTGAGCGCGGCTCCCGTGACTTCGGGGACCGCGGTTTCCGCGACCGGGACTCCCGTGACTTCCGTGACTCTCGCGACCGTGACTCCCGGGACTTCCGTGACTCTCGCGACCGTGACTCCCGGGACCGCGGTTTCCGCGAGCGTGACTCTCGCGACCGCGATTTCCGCGACCGCGGCCCGCGCGATTCCCGCGACTCCCGTGACCGTGACTCGCGCGGCTTCCGCGACGGTGACGCCCGGGAACGCGGCGCGGGCGACCGCGACGCGCGGCCGTCCGGATCCCGCGGGCGGTACGGCCGCCCCGAGGGCGAGCGCCGTGAACGCCGTGAGCGCCGCGACGACGTGCAGACCATCGGCCGCGTCGGCGGCGGGGAGCGGGGCGGCTCCCGCGGCCGCTTCGGCAGGGACAGCTCGCGCAGCGAGCTGCGCGGCTCCCGGCGGCCCGACTTCCGCGCCGGACCGGCCGGAGGGCGGCAGGGCGGACGCGACGCGGCCCCGGGGGAGAACCCGTTCAAGAGCGCCCGGCAGCCCCGCAGGGACCCGGACTTCTACGATCCCGGCTACACCGACGAGCGCGACACCACCGAGGTGCCGGGCGGCGTCCGGCTACAGAAGGTCCTCGCCCAGGCCGGGGTGGCCAGCCGCCGCGCCTGCGAGGAGATGATCGGCGACGGCCGCGTCACGGTCGACGGGCAGGTCGTGCGTCGCTTCGGGGCGCGCGTCGACCCGGCCAAGCAGGTCATCCACGTGGACGGCAAGCGCATCCCGACCGCGGCGGACCTCGTCTACTACGCGCTCAACAAGCCGATCGGCGTGGTGAGCACGATGGAGGACCCCGAGGGCCGGCCGTGCCTGCAGGACTACGTGCAGGAGCTCGCGCCGCGCCTGTTCCACGTCGGGCGGCTGGACACCGAGACCGAGGGCCTGCTGCTGTTCACCAACGACGGCGAGCTCGCCCACCGGCTCACCCACCCGAGCTACGGCGTGAAGAAGAAGTACTGGGCGAAGGTCCCCGGCCCCGTCCCGCGCGACCTGCACCGGGTGCTGCGCAAGGGCGTCGAGCTGGAGGACGGCCTGGCCAAGGTGGACGAGTTCCGCATCGTGCAGGAGCACGGCCAGCAGGCGCTGGTCGAGGTCGTCCTGCACGAGGGGCGCAAGCACATCGTCCGCCGCCTGCTGGAGGAGACGGGCCACCGGGTGATCGACCTGGCCCGCATCGAGTTCGGCCCGGTCAAGCTGGGCCGGCTCAAGCCGGGCACGATCCGCGCGCTCACCCTGCAGGAGGTCGGCGACCTGTACGCGGCGGTCGGCCTGTAGCCTGTGCGGGCGACAGACGGCGGCGGCACGGCGCCCGGTGAACGGGGCGCGGTGGAACAGAGAAGGGGATGACATGGTGCGGGCGGTCCGGGGAGCCATCCAGGTCGACGGCGACGATCGGGAGTCGATCCTCGCCGGGACGACCGAGCTGGTGACCGAGGTGATGGCGCGCAACAAGCTCACCACCGACGACGTCATCAGCGTGATCTTCACGGCCACGCCCGACCTGACGGCGGAGTTCCCCGCGCTGGCCGCGCGGAAGCTCGGCTTCCACGACGTGCCGCTGCTGTGCGCGAGCGAGATCGACGTGCCGGGCGCCCTGCCGCGCGTGGTCCGGTTGATGGCCCACGTGGCCACCGACCGGCCGCGGCAGGAGATCCAGCACGTCTATCTCCGGGGCGCGGTCGCCCTCAGGGTGGACATCGCCCAGTAGACCGCCCGGTGGGCCGACGAGGCCGGCCGGCGACCGCCTGGGCCCCGAGGGGCGCGACAGCCCCTCGGGTGAAGTGAGCACCATAAGTTGGGCCGGGTATCGCAGCCGGACAGGGCGGCACGGAACGCCTCGGGTAGGACGACACCTGGCGACTGGGACCTGGCAGGGCCTCCCGCGAGACGGGGCCCGCACGAGACGGCACGGTAGGGCAGCACCATGACTCCCATCCAGGACGGCACGATCGGCAGCGTCGTCGTTGTCGGCACCGGTTTGATCGGCACCTCCGTCGCGCTGGCGCTCCGCCAGCGCGATGTGCGGGTCTACCTCGCCGACCGCGACCCGGCCGCCGTACGGCTGGCCCGGGAGCTCGGCGCGGGGGAGGAGTGGACGCCCGGCATCACCGCCGACCTCGCCGTCATCGCCGTGCCGCCGCAGTTCGTCGCGGCCCAGTTGCTCGACCTGCAGAAGAACGGGGCCGCCCGCTGCTACACCGACGTGGCGAGCGTCAAGGCGCTCCCGGCGGCGCGGGCGGAGGAGCTCGGGTGCGACCTGACCTCGTTCGTCCCCGGCCACCCGCTGGCCGGGCGCGAGCGGTCCGGCCCCGCCGCCGCCCGGGCCGACCTGTTCCTCGGCCGCCCCTGGGCCCTGTGCCCCACCCCGGACACGTCGGCGGACGCCGTACGGACCGTGGAGGAGCTGGTCGCCCTGTGCGGGGGGAACGCCGTCACGGTGGACGCCGCCGAGCACGACCGCGCGGTGGCCGTCATCTCCCACGCCCCGCACGTGACCGCCGCCGCGGTGGCGGCCCGGCTGGCCGAGGCGTCGGAGACGGCGCTCGGGCTGTCGGGGCAGGGCGTGCGCGACGTCACCCGCATCGCGGCGGGCGACCCGGCGCTGTGGACCGGCATCCTGTCCGGCAACGCCGTACCGGTCGCGGAGGTGCTGGAACGCGTGGCGGCCGACCTGGCCGCCGCGGCGCGCTCGCTGCGCGGCCACGCGGGCGAGGGGGCGGCCGTCACCGAGGTGACCGACCTGCTCAACCGCGGCGTGGTGGGCACCGGAAGGATCCCCGGCAAGCACGGCGGCCCGGCCCGTACTTATGCGGTGGTCCAGGTCGTGATCGGGGACCGCCCGGGCGAGCTGGCCCGGCTGGTGCAGGCCGCGGGCGAGACCGGGGTCAACATCGAGGACATCCGGCTGGAGCACGCGCCGGGGCTGCCCCTCGGCGCCGCCGAGCTGTACGTCCAGCCGGAGGCGGCGGAGGGGTTCGCCGAGGCGCTGCGCGAGCGCGGCTGGCAGGTGCCCTGAGGGCGCCCGCCCGGGGAACCCCGCCCGGGACGCTCCTGTCGTGATCGTCCGCATGCCGTCCGATGCGCGCGGGATCGGCGAGTGCCGGTACTCTCGGGGGCGGACAACGTCGGAGTGCATCTTGACGCGCTCTTGAGACAGAGCTCGCGATGCAGGGCTCTCGAGGCGGAGGAGCGATCGTGTCGGGTCTGGTCGTCGCGATGGACGGGCCTTCCGGGTCGGGCAAGTCGAGCGCGTCGCGCGGGGTCGCGCGGGCTCTGGGGGTGCGTTACCTGGACACCGGCGCGATGTACCGCGCGGTCACCTGGTGGATGCTCCAGCGGGGCGTCGACCTGGCGGACCCGGCCGCGATCGCGAGCCGGTCGGGTGAGCCGCGGCTGGACATGAGCACCGACCCGGACGCCCCCGGCGTCACCGTCGACGGCGTGGACGTGAACGGCCCCATCCGGGGTCCGGAGGTCACCGGGGCCGTCTCGGCGGTGAGCGCGGTCCCCGAGGTGCGCGCCCGCCTGGTCGCCCTGCAACGGGAGATCATCGCCGGTTCGCTCGCCTCCGGCGGCATCGTGGTCGAGGGGCGGGACATCGGCACCGTGGTCGCGCCGGACGCGACGGTCAAGGTCTTCCTGACCGCCAGCGCCGACGCCCGCGCCGCCCGCCGTACGGCCGAGCTGACCGGCACCACCGTGGAGGCGCAGAAGGCCGACATGGCCCGGCGGGACACGCTGGACTCCACGCGCCGCGCGGACCCGCTGGCCATGGCGGCGGACGCCGTGGAACTGGACACGACGCCGCTGGACCTCGACGAGGTGATCGCCGAGGTGCTGCGGCTGGTCAAGGAACGAGCCTGAGCCCGGAACGGGCCGGGACACCCGGCCCCGAAGGGCGGACGGGCAACAAGCGAACCTGATCCTCTCCGGATCGGGAGAGGAAGCGATGAGCAGGGACGTGACGGGGGAGTACGGGGACGAGGCCGGCTGGATCGAGGCCGAGCTCGCCGAACTCGCCGCAGACGAGACCGAGGAGGCGCCCGACAGCGGGCCGCTGCCGGTCGTGGCCGTGGTGGGCCGCCCCAACGTGGGCAAGTCCACGTTGGTCAACCGCATCATCGGCCGCCGCGAGGCGGTCGTCGAGGACGTGCCGGGTGTCACGAGGGACCGGGTCACCTATGAGGCGACCTGGCGGGGCCGCCGGTTCACGCTGGTGGACACCGGCGGCTGGGACCCCGACGCCACCGGCATGGCGCTGCGCATCGCCGAGCAGGCGCAGATCGCGGCCGAGCTGGCCGACGTGATCCTCTTCGTCGTGGACGCCAGCGTCGGGGTGACCGACTCCGACGAGGCCGTCGGCGGGGTGCTGCGGCGCTCCGGCAAGCCCGTCGTGCTGGCCGCCAACAAGGTGGACAACCAGCTCATGGAGCTGGAGGCGAGCGGGCTGTGGTCGCTCGGCCTGGGTGAGCCGTACCCGGTGTCGGCGCTGCACGGCCGGGCCAGCGGCGACCTGCTCGACGTGGTGCTCGACGCGCTGCCCGAGACGCCGCCGCAGACGTTCGGCGTGCGGAGCGGCCCGCGCCGGGTGGCCCTGCTGGGCAAGCCCAACGTCGGCAAGTCCTCCCTGCTGAACAGGGTGGCGGGGGAGGAACGGGTCCTGGTCGACCCGATGGCGGGCACGACCCGCGACCCCGTGGACGAGCTGGTCGAGCTGGGCGGCCGGACGTACCGGTTCGTCGACACGGCCGGCATCCGCCGCCGCGACCGCGAGCTCAAGGGCGCCGACTTCTACGCGGCGATGCGCACGCGGGCCGCGCTGGAGCGGTCGGAGGTCGCGGTCGTGCTGATCGACGCCTCCGACGTGCTGACCGAGCAGGACCTGCGCATCATCAGCCTGGTGATCGAGTCCGGCCGCTGCATGGTGGTCGCCTTCAACAAGTGGGACCTGGTCGACGAGGACCGGCGCTACTACCTGGAGAAGGAGATCGACCGGCAGCTCGTCCGCACGCCGTGGGCGCTGCGGGTCAACATCTCCGCCAAGACGGGCCGGCACGTCGAGAAGCTCACCCCGGCCATCGAGCGCGCGCTCGACTCGTGGGGGACGCGGGTGCCGACGGCCCGGCTCAACCAGTTCCTCACCGAGCTGGTGCAGGCGACGCCGCCCCCGGTGCGCGGCGGCAAGCAGCCCAAGATCCTGTTCGCGACGCAGGCGTCCAGCGAGCCGCCGAAGTTCGTGCTGTTCACCTCCGGCTTCCTGGAGGAGACCTACCGCCGCTTCATCGAGCGCCGCATCCGGGAGGAGTTCGGCTTCGCCGGGTCCCCGATCGAGGTCACGATGAAGATCCGGGAGAAGCGCAAGGGCAAGTGACCCCCGCGCCGAGCCGTCCGCCGGCGGCGGGCCCCCCGGGGTCCGCCGACCGGCCCCGCCGGACGGTCGCCGGTAGGGCTGGCCCTACCATCGGGAGGCCGGTGGGCAGGCTCGTCCGCGCGGGCGGAGAAACCTAGTTTGATGGGCATGCGACGATCTCTGCGACGGCTCACCGCCGACACCACATATCTCCTGCTGGGCTTCCCCTTCGCGGTCATGGCCTTCTGCATGTTGTCCGCCGGCATCTCGGCCGGCCTCGGGCTGGTGGTCGTCTGGATCGGCGTCCCGTTGCTCGCCGTCACCCTGCTCGGGGCGCGGGCCTTCGGCGACATCGAGCGGGTGCGGATGAGCAACGTGCTCGGCAAGCCCCTGATCCGGCCCCGCTACCCTGAGCCGCCCGCCGGGGCCGGATGGCTGCGCAGGACGGCGAACCCGATCCTGGTCGGCCAGTCCTGGCTCGACGCGCTGCACGGATTCCTGGTCTTCCCCCTCGCGACGATCACGTTCTCCCTCGCCATCACGTGGTGGGCGGCGACGATCCTCGCCCTCACGTACCCCCTCTACGGGTGGATCACCTCCAACATCCCCGGCAACCACCAGCTTCCCGAACTGCTCGGGTTCGGCACCGGATACACCGTGGACAGCGTCTTCTACGTCATCGTGGGCCTGGTCTTCGCGATCACCCTCGTGCCGGTCATCCGGGGGTGCGCCGTGATGCAGGCGTCGCTGGGCCGGGCGCTGCTGAGCGGGGTGGCGGAGCTGCACGAGCGCATCGAGGGGCTGACGGAGGGCCGCAACGCCGCCGTCCACGCGGAGGCGGACGCGCTGCGCCGGCTGGAGCGCGACATCCACGACGGGCCGCAGCAGCGTCTGGTCCACCTCGCGATGGAGCTGTCCCGGGCGCAGCGGGAGTTGCGGCGGGACGCGACCGCGGCGCACGAGACGATCGGCCAGGCGATCAACGCGACCAGGGAGACCCTCGACGAGCTGCGCGCGCTGTCGCGCGGCATCGCCCCGCCGATCCTCGCCGACCGCGGGCTCGCCTCCGCGCTGGCCGCGCTGGCGGGCCGCTGCACGGTGCCGGTCGAGCTCGACGTCCAGGTCGAGGAGCGGTTCCCGGCCCTGGTGGAGAACACCGTGTACTTCCTGACCGCCGAGGCGCTCACCAACGTCGCCAAGCACAGCCGGGCGACCACCTGCTCGGTGACGCTCAGCCGGATCGGGGACTCGCTGCTGCTGACCATCGGCGACGACGGCGTCGGCGGGGCGCACGTCGCCAAGGGGCACGGGCTGGCCGGGCTGGCCGACCGGGTCCGCGTGGTCGAGGGAGAGCTGACCGTAAAGTCGCCGGCCGGTGGGCCGACGCTGATCGTCGCGGAGGTGCCGTGCGCGTAGTCGTGGCCGATGACGCCGTCCTGATCCGGGAGGGCCTGGTCCGCCTGCTGGAGGAGTTCGGCTGCGAGGTGGTGGCGACGGCTGGCGCGGGCGACGAACTCGTACGCGCGGTCGTCGAGCTGCGGCCCGACGTCTCCGTCGTGGACGTGCGGATGCCGCCGACGTTCACCGACGAGGGGCTGCGCGCCGCCGTGGAGGCCAGGGAGCGGGTCCCCGGCGCGCCGGTGCTGATCCTCTCCCAGTACGTCGAGGTCTCCTACGCCGACGACCTGCTGGCCGACGCGCGCGGCGCGGTCGGCTACCTGCTGAAGGACCGGGTGGTCGACGTCGAGGAGTTCATGGAGGGGCTGCGGCGGGTCGCCGGGGGCGGCACCGTCTTCGACCCCCAGGTGGTCGCGCAGCTCATGGTGCGCCGCCGCAGGGACGACCCCCTGGCCTCGCTCACCCCGCGCGAGCGCGAGGTGCTCGGCCTCATGGCGGAGGGCAGGTCCAACCCGGCGATCAGCCGCCAGCTCGTCGTCACCGAGGGTGCGGTCGAGAAGCACATCCGGGGCATCTTCCAGAAGCTCGGCCTGCACGCGGAGGACTCCGACCAGCACCGCCGCGTCCTGGCGGTGCTGGCCTACCTGCGGTCCTGACCCGCGGCCCCGGCCGTACAGCCCGGCCGTGCCGGGCGCCGCGGGCCGTTCAGGCGCCGCGTGTCGTTCAGGCGCCGTCGGGCCATTACGCGCTGTGGGTCGTTCAGGCGCCGTCGGGCCTTTACGCGCCGCGGGTCGCCGCGACCGGCGCCACGGGGACGGCGCCCTTGACGAGCGCCCGCGCCCGGCGGACCAGGGCGGCGGCGACGGCCAGGATGGACACCCCGACGAGGGAGTGGAACCCGAGGACGATCAGGCCGCCCGTGGTGCTCTGGCCGTCCGTGTGGCCGGCCAGCTCGGCGAGTGAGAAGACGACGAAGAGCTGGACCACGACCAGCGCGAACGGCGTGATCGACAGGCCGACGAGCCTGCCGCCGACCCGGGCGATCGCCGCGACGATCGTGGTCAGCAGCGACAGCAGCGGGACGACCATCTCGCCGACGATGATGTGGTAGTCGATCAGCGCTCCCTCCGCACCCGGCAGCTTGGCGGGCCGTTCGAACGCGCCGAACGTGACGAGATAGAAGAGAACGAGCACGGCGACGAGCTGCACCACCGTGAACCCGTAGTAGACCTTGCGCACAGGGGCTCCTCTGATGTGGGAAACGGGCCCCGGGGGTTCGTGGACGGGGCTGGTCGCGCACATCTTGCGCCGTGCCGCGTCCTGGGCGCATGGGACGCGGGTCCCCGGCCCGCGGGAACTTTCCGGCGCCGGGCGGGCGACCGTCCCGGGACGACCACCGTTCCGGAACAGCGTCCGGGGGCATGCGCCCAACGCGGGAGACCCGTCGGCCCGCCCGAGGACCGTCAGCCCGCTGCGGGAGACTCGTCGGCCCGCCCGAGGACCGTCAGCGTGTCGTCGCCCGGCGGGGGAGGAGCAGGGCCGTCAGCGCGCCCGCCGCGCACAGCACCGCGGTGATCAGGAAGATCTCGGAGTACTCCGTGTGCAGGGCGGCGTGCACCTCGGCCGTGTACGCGGACAGCCTCCGGGCGTACTCGGCGGCGTCCACACCGATCGGGAGCGGCGTGTCGAGGTCGGCGGTGAGCGACTGGAACCGGTGGAACCCCCACGCGGACAGCGCCGCCACCCCCAGCAGCATGCCCATCATGCGGGCCACCACGACCGCGGCCGAGGCGACGCCGTGCCGCGCGGCCGGGACGACCCGGAGCACCGCGGAGGACACCGGCGCGACGACCAGTCCGAGCCCCAGTCCGGCGACGACCAGGTCCACGTCCATCCGCGTCCCCGCGGAGGCGAGGTCGAGCGGCCACTGGGAGATCCGGACGTAGCCCACGGCGGCGACGGCGAGGCCGCACGCCGCGACCGCGCGCTCGCCGAACCTCCCGGCCAGCAGGCCCCCGAGGAGCGCGGCGACGGCCAGCGCGGCCAGGAACCGGGTGAGGACGAGCGCGCCGCCGACCGTGTCCAGGCCCAGCAGCGTCTGCGCGGTGAACTGCACGTCCACCAGGGTGACGAGCAGCGCGGCCCCGGAGAGGAAGCTCACGCCGAGGGTCGCGAGCACCGGCCGCCGCGCCGCCCCCGCGAGGTCGAGCAGCCGGACCGGCGAGCGTACCTCCCAGACGGCGAACGCCGCCGCCGCGACCAGACCGGCGACGAGACACGGCACGCCCCACGGAGGGAGCACCGCCCGGTCAGGGGAGGGGTTGTACAGCCCCGCGACGAGCAGCCCGAGCGCGGCCGCGAGCAGCAGCCCGCCGACGACGTCGACCGCCGCCCCGCCGCGCGGCTCCCGCCCGCCGGGCAGGCCCCGCTGTACGGCCACCGCCGCAAGCGCGGCCAGGGGGATGTTGACCCAGAAGATGAGCCGCCATCCGCCGATCGGCAGGCCGAGCCAGGCCGTGCCGGCGGGGATCAGCGAGGCGACGGCCACGCCGTACAGGGGGCCGAGGACGCTGCCGAGCTCCTGGGCCGCGCCCACCGCGCCCAGCGCCGCCGGACGGGCCCGCTCGTCCCACAGGTCGCCGATGAGCGCCATCGTGATCGGCAGCAGCGCCCCTCCTGCGACGCCCTGGAGCGTGCGGCCCGCGACCAGCAGGGGCACGCCGTCCGCCAGCGCGGTGACCAGCGAGCCGGCGGCGAACCCGGCCAGGCAGGCGTGGATCAGGGGCCGCCGGCCGTACCGGTCGGACAGCCCGCCGAGCAGCGGCATCGCCGCCACGTAGCCGAGCAGGAACCCGGTCACGATGGGCGTCGCCCGCTCCAGGTGGTTCAGCGGGACCCCGGCGTCCGCCGCCACGTCGATCAGCACGGTCACCACGACGTACGCGTCGAGCGCGGCGAGCAGCACCGCCGTGCCGCCGACGCCGAGCGCGATCCCGCGGGCCGCGCGCGCGGGGGCGGCGGGGGCGGCGTCGTCGGGAGAGGAGGAGGCGGTCATGCGGTCAGGACGCCGGGGGCGCGATCGTCACCGGCGCGTCGTAGTCGGCGAGGCTCACGACGACCTTGCCCCCGCTCAGCGGCAGGTCCATCTTGAGCAGCCGGCCGGTGGCCTCGTCGATCCAGACGGTGCCGTTGACCCCCTGCGCGACGCCGGGGATCAGCTTGGCCAGGATCCGCTGGGAGAGCGTGACCGGGACGCGGTAAGCCTCCGCCCCCGCGACCTTCTCCACGGCCTCGGTGCGCGCGTCGGTCGCGGTGGACAGCAGCTCGGGCAGCCCGCTCAGCACCGCGGACGGATCGTAGATCGCGGCGAGCTCCTCGCGGGTCATCCGCTGGAAGCCGCCCGTCGGGCCCTTGAAGTGGACCGCGTCCCCGACCAGGACGAACTCCAGCTCCTGGAGGGAGCCCATGATGTCGATCTGGAGGCTGCCCTTCGCGTCGCCCTCCTTGGTGAGGCTGCCCTCGGCGTGCTTGACCGAGACCGACGGCTTGCCCTCGGTGTCGATGGTGAACGCGACCGTCTTCACCGCCGCCATCGCCGTGGCGGCCTTCTTCATCAGGTCGGGACCGGCGGGCAGGCCGGCCTCCGCCGACCCGCCGCAGGCCGGCACCAGGAGGACGGCGAGGACGAGCCATACGGCGCCGGCCAGGCGGCGTGTCAGGAGTCTTGTCACAGGCGGATCGTAGCGATCGGGGCCGCGCGGGGCCCGGGTCCTGACGTATCGGTTTGGAACCATGACCCGGCCGTGACGGGCGCGGTCTTCCCGCGTCAGGCGACGGCCGGGCGCCGCGGCGGCGGCGCGCGGGTCAGGAGGCCCTTCCGGCGCGTACCCGCTGGAGGTGGTCCACGATCGGCGCGTAGATCGTCTCCAGCGTGGTGATCTGGTCGGCGGTGAGCCGGTCGATGAAGTGGCGGCGGACTCCCGCCACATGGTCGCGCGCGACCCGGCGGATGGTCTCCCAGCCGAGGTCGGTGAGCGCGGCGAACGTGCCCCGCCGGTCGTCCTCGCAGAGCTCCCTGGTCACCAGCCCGGCCGCCTCCATGCGCGAGATCTGGTGGGAGAGCCTGCTCCGCGACTGCACGGTCGCGTCGGCGAGGTCGCTCATGCGCATCCGGTGCCGGGGGCTCTCGGAGAGGTACACCAGGATCTCGTAGTCGTTCAGCGACAGTCCGGCCCCGTGCAGCTCGCGGTCGAGCTGGTGGGACAGCAGCCGGTGAACGGTCAGGTGCGCGCGCCAGGCCCGCTGCTCCTGAGGGGTGAGCCAGCGAGGGTCGTCCATGCCGACCAGCATAAGATCACGCCGTTCCGGCGCGTCCGGGAAGGACGGCGTACGCCGGGAGGGAACGGGGCGCCGTAAGCACGAGGGCGCGGGCCGGACGGCCCGGCGGGTCGCGAGCCGGGGACGGGCAGGGGGCGCGGGGCGTACCCGGGGCTCAGGCCCGGGTGGCGGCGTGGCCGCCCGGCAGCCGCAGCCGGGCCGGGCTGTCGGTGATCGCGCCCGCGATGACGCTGCCGGCCGTCCATTCGAGCAGGTGCCTGCCCTCCCATTCCAGGGTCGCCGAGCCGGCGTCGAGCGGCAGGCCGGACAGGTCCGTCTCGCGCAGCCGGTCGAGGGTGAGCTCGCCCCGCTTCACCAGGGCCTCCTTGCGCACCCACTGCCGGATCAGCTTGCGGTTGTCCAGCCCCACCAGCCCCGCCTCGGCGGGGGTGAGCGCGAGGGAGGCCAGGCCCGGGTCGGCCGGGCCGTCCGCGGCGTGCTCGGCGTCCACGCCGACCCGGCCGTACCCGACCGCCGCGCAGACGTATCCCCTGGTGTGGGACATGCTCACGGACAGGTCGGGCTCCTCCGCCAGCCGGGGCCGCCCGTGCGGCCCGCCGCACTCCTCGCACCGCTGCACCAGCGTGAGCGCGCAGGCGCGCGCGCCGAGGAACTCGGCCGCGCAGTGCCGTACGAGGAGGTGGGCGGCGACGAAGTCGCGCCGGTCCCGCTCGCGGGTGAACCGCTCGGCCCGGGCGCGCTCGGCTTCGGTGAGCGTCCCCCCGGCCATCTCGAGAATCTCGTCGGTGTGTCCGGCGAAGATCAGGGGGGAGCGCACGGCCACACCCTATTCGAGCGATGTGACCGTCGCGTAAACCGCCTCCGTCCCGCGCCCCCGGAACCGGTGGCCCGGTCAGCCGAGCAGGCCGGCCATCCACGCCTCGATCTCGTCCGGACGCCTGGGCAGGTCCGCCGACATGAGGCGCGCGCCGTCCGCGGTGATGACGAGGTCGTCCTCGATGCGCACGCCGATGCCGCGCAGCTCGGGCGGCAGCGTGAGGTCGTCCGGCTGGAGGTAGAGGCCGGGCTCGACGGTGAGCACCTGCCCCTCCTCCAGCACGCCGTCGAGGTAGGCGCCGGCCCGCGCCGCCGCGCAGTCGTGGACGTCGAGGCCGAGCATGTGCCCGCTGCTGCAGAGCGTGTAGCGGCGGTAGAGCCCGCTCTCCAGGTCGGGGTTGGACAGCACGCCCCAGTCGTGCAGTCCCTCGGCGATCACCCGCATCGCGGCCTGGTGGAACTCGCGGAACCGGACGCCCGGGCGGAGGGTCGCGATCGCGGCGTCCTGCGCCGCGAGGACGAGGTCGTACACCTGCCGCTGCAGCGGGGTGAACCGGCCGGACAGCGGCAGCGTGCGGGTGATGTCGGCGGTGTAGAGGTTGTCGCCCTCCACGCCCGCGTCGAGGAGCAGCAGCTCGTCGGGGTTCAGCCGCCCGTCGTTGCGGATCCAGTGCAGCACGCAGGCGTGCGCCCCGGAGGCCACGATCGACTGGTAGCCGACGGCGTTGCCCTCCAGCCGGGAGCGCAGCCCGAAGACGCCTTCGACGTACCGCTCGCCGCGCGGGTGGGCGATGGCGGCGGGCAGCGCGCGGACCACGTCCTCGAAGCCGCGCGTGGTGGCGTCCACCGCGTGCTGCAGCTCCGCCACCTCCCACTCGTCCTTGACGAGCCGCGCCTCGGCCAGGAACGCGGCCAGCTCGCCGTCGCCCTCGCCGGGGGTCAGCAGGGTGTCGACCGAGGCGTCCACGCCGCGCAGCACCCGGGCCGGCCCGGTGAGCGCGCCGGCCAGGCGGTCGATGTGGACGCACTCGATCTGGTACAGCTCCTCCGCCTCGGCGAGGTCGGGACGGCGGCCCACCCAGAACTCGCCGTACCGGCGGTCGCGGTAGAACTCCTGCCCCTCCGAGCGCGGCGACCGCGGCCGCATGAAGAGCCGGGACGCGCCGGACGGCTCGACGACCAGGACGTCGTCCGGCTGCTGGTCGCCGGTCAGGTACGTGAAGGCGCTGTGCGGCCGGAACCGGTAGTCGTCGTCGTTGCTGCGGACCTTGAGCGTCCCGGAGGGGATCACCAGCCGCTCTCCGGGGAAGCGGGCGGCGAGCGCGGCGCGCCGTTTGGCCGTGTACGCGGCGAGGGGCAGCGGCCGTACGTCGGACCGGCTGGTGTCGGCCCAGCCGGTCGTCATGAACTCGGCGAGGGCCTCGGTGATCGGAAGGTCGTGGCTTCCGGTGTTGAGCTTGTCCGTCATCGTTGTCTCCGGCACGGCGAGTAACTGTGATATTTCACATATTACTGGTCCGGCACCCGAATATCACCAGCGTACGCACTGGACGGTGGTGACAGGTCAGCCCACCGGGACGGTGTACTCCCCGGCCAGATCCGACACCGCCGCCTCCCTGTAGATCACCGCGCCGCCGACCGCCTCCTTGTCCGGCTTGACGATGTACGTGGCGCGGGTGGCGGGCTTGTCGACCACGGAGAAGTCCATCTCGGTGCCGTAGCCGCCGTCCCAGGCGCCCCTGGCGCGGTGGACGGTCAGGACGCCCTCCCTGCTGAGGTCCCCGGCCTCGCACGCCTTCTTCAGCGCCTCGCCGACGATGGCCGCCGCCGGGTAGCCGGCGGAGACGCCGCCGTCCAGGGCCTCGCCGGGATACTTCGCCCGGTAGTCGGAGACGAGCTTCCGCATGGACGCCGTACGGCTGCTGCCCGTCACCTGAGCCGCGCCCGCGCAGGGACGGGGCGCTTAGGGGGAACGCGCGGAGGGCAGTTTCCAGGGAAAACCGTGCCGGTGGCAGAGCCGAGGTGGTGCCGATGCTGATCAGAACAGTTCTGCGGGGCAAAGGGACGGACGTGGCGACCGTGCGGCCGGACGCCACCGTCACCCAACTGCTGGCCGTCCTGGCGGAACGGAACATCGGGGCCGTGGTCGTCTCGGAGGACGGCGCGACCATCATCGGCATCGTCTCCGAGCGCGACGTCGTGCGGCGGCTGGCCGACCGGGGCGCCTCGGTCCTGGACCTCCCCGTCTCCGCGATCATGACGTCCGAGGTGCACACCTGCTCGCCCGAGGCGAACGTGGACGAGCTGCGCCGCACGATGACCAACCACCGCGTCCGGCACGTCCCCGTCACGCGCGAGGGGCGGCTCGCCGGCATCGTCAGCATCGGCGACGTCGTCAAGAGCACCATCGAGGAGCTGGAGACGGAGAACGAGGCCCTGGTCGGCTACATCCACAGCTGACCGGGACCGCCGGAGAGGGGGAGGGGCCCGGCGCGCGCCGGGCCCCTCCTCGACTCGGTCCGATTCACGCCGTCCGCCGGAGGCCGTGACGGTCCTCGCGGCGGACGGCGCGCCGGCCGTGGTCAGCGCACTGTGATCTTGTCCACCTCCAGGGTGATGCCGCGCACCTGCGGGGTCGAGGTCGCCGTCGTCACCTCACCGGTGCCGGCGGACGAGCCCTTGACCGTGAACGAGTAGGTGAGGGAGCCGCCGGGCGCGCCCGGCGTGCTGGTGATCCGGTAGTCGCCCGCCGGAGCGCCGGTGATCTGGCCGCCGGCCGTGCCGTCGGCGTTCTCCGCTCCCACCGTCAGGCCGTAGTCGTCGCCGGGGTGCGGCGGCAGCGCGGCCGGGTTGTAGGCGAAGCTGATGTCCTCCGTGCCGTTGAGCCCGATCCACTGCTGGAAGACCTTCTGCGCGCTGTCGCCGTACAGGTGGACGCGCCACTCGACGACGAGCCACCGGTTGACGCCGTCCGTCAGCGACGCCGCGTACACGCCGGGCGCCCCGCCGCCGTCGAGGTCCGTCCAGTACGGCGCGAGCACGCCGTTCGGCGCGGTCGCGTCGGGCAGCGTCTGCGGGCTGTACGCGATGTCCGCGGAGCCGCTCGTGCCGCCCGCGACGGTGTAGCCGTTCGACACGACCCCGATCCGCGTGTACGTCTTGCCCGCGTACACGAAGGCCGGGACGGTGTAGTTGATCGCCTCCTCGTCGCCGATCGGCGTCGGCGCGACGCCGAGGGAGGCCAGCGAGAGCCAGCCGCCCGCCGGGTTGGTCCCCGGCGCGATGCCGGGCCGGTCGGGCTGCCGCGCCGCGAGCGTGGTCTTCGCCGTCACGAGGTGGGTCCCGGACAGTTGCGCGCCGGTGGCGCCGGTGGCGCGCAGCTTCGGGCTGAGCGTGCTGACGGCGGTGACCTCGGCGTTCTCCAGGGTCTCGTTCCGCACGGTCACGGTGCAGGTGGACGTGCCGGTGTTCTTCGCGATCGTGTCGGGCGCGCAGGTCTGGTCGATCGGCACCGCTCCCTGCCGGCGGTGGAACGCGACCGGGAGGTGCTGCGTCCGGTCGCCGTTGACCTGCTTGAGGTTCACCTGGCCGAAGTACTGCCCGTCGGGCAGGTCCGGCGCGGCGATGACGACGGTGAGCTTCACGCTCTTGCCGGGCTTGACGGTGAACAGCG
Source organism: Microtetraspora niveoalba (assembly GCF_001570405.1). Taxonomy (GTDB): domain Bacteria; phylum Actinomycetota; class Actinomycetes; order Streptosporangiales; family Streptosporangiaceae; genus Microtetraspora; species Microtetraspora niveoalba. Next base: position 112,344 of record NZ_BBYM01000017.1, read on the forward strand.
GCGGGAGCACGGTGACGCTCGCCCCGGCGACCGTGGTGCCGCTCGCCGTGTAGACGAGTGTCTTGTCCGTCGTGTTGACCAACGTACGCTTCGCGGTGATCACGCCCGGCATGACCGGAGCGTTCACCGAGGGAAGGTTGAGGTCGATCCGGCCCATCGGGTCGGTCGCCGAGGCCGCGAAGCCGGCCGCGGTCTCGTCCAGGGTCAGGGCGGCGTCGGCGGCCTTCGACAGGTCGACCCGGCCGCCGCCGTAGTCGAACGGGTCGGCGGGCGTGGTCCGGTCCTGCTTGGTGACCTTCGTCGTGGCCGTCGTCTCCAGCGCCGACTTGATCTGGCCGGGCGTCCAGTCGGGGTGCAGGGCCGCCATGAGCGCCCCCGCGCCCGCGACGTGCGGCGACGACATCGACGTGCCGGCGATCACCTGGAACAGGTTGCCGGGCGGGCCCTCCAGCTCCGACTCCGGCGTGGGCGTCTGCCCGGCGAGGATGTGCAGGCCGGGCGCGGTCACGTCCGGCTTGAGGAAGTCGCCGCCCGGGCCGCGCGAGGAGAACGTCGTGATCGCGTCGCCCTGCCAGGTCGCCTTCTCGCCCTGGGTGAAGCTCGCCGTCGCGCCCGGGTGGGCGGTGAGGAAGGCGAGCAGCGCGTCGGTCTCCGGCTTGTCGATGTGGACGGTCGGCACCCAGTGGTTGTCCGTCATCACGTCGAGCGGCGCGGAGTTGTAGAGGATCATCCCCGCGGCGCCGCCCTTCTTGACCTGGGCGCTCTTGAGCACCCGGTTCGGGCCGCGCTCACAGGCGACGATCTTCCCGGTGAACTGCCCGGCCGGGGGTGTGCCGACGCACAGCGCGTCGTTGTACGGCGGGGCCGAGGCGAGCACGATCGGCAGCGGCGTCGCCGCACCCGCCGTGATCGACGCCCCCTTGATCGTGGCGGTCGCGCCGCCGCCGGTGAGGGTGATCGTCGACTGGAAGGTCCGGGTCTGGGTCGAGGCGGCCACCGTCGTGACCCACGGGCTGCGGTGGTCGGTCGTGTTCGCGCCCGGGCCGGAGTTCCCGGCCGAGGCGGCCACGAAGACGCCCGCCGCGTACGCGTCGAGGAACGCCAGCTCGACCGGGTCGCTGTAGGGGTCGGACCCGCCGGAGATCGAGAAGTTGATCACCCGGACGCCGTCCGCGATCGCCTGCGCGACCGCCGCGGCCGAGTCCGACTGGTAGCAGCCCTCGGCCCCGCACACCTTGTACACCGCCACGTGGGCGGCCGGCGCGACGCCGCGGATCGCGCCGCGGTCGATGCCCAGCGGGTTCGCGTGCTCCACCGGGCCGCCGGCCGAGGTTGTGGCGGTGTGCGTCCCGTGGCCGTTGGAGTCGCGGGCGCTGTCCGGGTACATCTCGCCGCCCACGAGCGCGTTGTACGTCGCGAGGAAGGGCTGGCCGGAGATCAGCTTGTTGTTGCAGACGAAGACGTCCGCGGCCGGGGTCAGCGGGTTGTCGCCGAACGAGCAGGTCCGCGGGGTGCCGTCGGCCTTGGCCGGCGGCGCGGGCAGGTTGCCCGGGTCGGCGAACGACGGGTGCTCGGGCCACGCGCCCGAGTCGAGGATGCCGACGATCACGCCCTTGCCGGACGAGCTCGCCCCGCCGAGCCGGTTGTAGACCGTGTCCGCGCCCATGAACGAGGCGCTGGAGTCGGTGAGCGGCTGCTCCCTCTTGTCCTCCTGCACCGCCGCGACCCCGGGGAGCTTCAGCAGCTCGGCCGCCTTCTCACCGGGTACGGTGAGCGCCACGCCGCCGTAGACGGTGCGGAGCCGCTGGCCCACCTTGGCGCCGGGGACCTTCTCGGCCAGCTCTCGGAGGAAGGTGTTCTCGACCTCCTCGATGTGCCTGCCGTACTTCGCCGCGTCGGCGCTCTTCAGGTCGAGGGACTTCCCGGTGACCGCCGGGCTGGTGCCGGGCAGGCCGGGCAGGTCGCCCCGGTACGCCGCGAGGGAGTCGTAGTCCAGTTTCACGACGACGTTCACCGGCGCCGTCGAGCGCGATTTGAGCAACTGGGCGTCGCTCTCGGCCAGTCGGCCGGTCGCGGACTTGGCTCCCTGGACGCGTTCACCTCCGGTGAGCGCGGTGGCCGACCAGGAGCCGGTGGGGCCGGGGGTGGGTTCCGCCGTCGCGGAGACCGCGGGGATCGTCGCCGCGACGAGGGCGAGACCGCTCGCGACGGCGGCCAGGCGTAAGTAGGTGGACGGGGTCTTCCTTGGCACGAACACCTCCCATGAGGGCACTGCGCGGAATCGCCGCCCGCAGGGTGAGGTGTCGTGCCGCCGCCGTGTACGCACGGGAAGGTGCACGACCCTCCCCGTTGGGCGACGACCGGCCGGTCGCCCCGGAAGGCGGCCGGACCTGACTGGGAGTCTAACTAGAGATCAATTTTCCGCATAGATCACTATTTATGCTGACTTTATGCGGCTCTGTTGGGTGGAAGTTGCCAAGCCCTACACTCGGTCCCGTGAAGCTGAAGCTGGATCTCCACGACATCTACAACAACAGCCGAGAGATCGACCGGGCGCTGCGCGACATCATCCAGGAGGCCGTCCGGATCAAGGCCACCCAGGTGGAGATCATCCCCGGGAAGGGCTCCGGCCAGCTCAAGAAGAAGGTGCTGCGCTTCCTCGACCAGAAGGAGATCAAGGCGCTCTACCACCGCATCGACAAGGACGCGAAGAATCACGGCCGCCTTTTCGTCTACTTCCAGTGGAAATGAGCCGTCGGCTTCCCGGGCGCGACACCGAGCAGGCGCGATCTCGCGCCGCCCGCCGCACGAGGTCGGATGAACTGCCGATCATGGCGTGGTGACGGGCCCGGGGACCGGTACGCGACACGACGGGGTCACCTGATCATCCACACAGAGATCATGGCGTCGCTTGGCGCACACCGTCGACGAGGAAGAAGAAGCGGTATGAGCGAGCAGGAGAGTTGGCGGGAACTCCGAGAGCGCCGGATGGCCGAGTCAGGCGCGGCGGAGGCCTATGAAGCCGCACGCCTCGCCTACGAGTTGGGTAGGACGGTCCGGGGCATGCGGGAGGGGCGTGGCTGGAGCCAGAACGACCTGGCACGCGAGGCCGGCATGACGCAGTCGGCGGTGGCACGGTTGGAGGCGGGCGGCACCATTCCCAGCGGCACCATTCCCACGTTGCCGGTTCTGGAGCGCCTGGCAAGGGCTTTGGACGCGGATGTCGAGGTTCGTCTGACGCCACGGGCCCCGGCGGCTTGAAGAACCCGATCGAGGTGGAGTCAGGAGTGGAATCCGAAACGGGTGCCCGGCCGTCGTAGGCCGCTGACGCTCCAGGCCTGCGGGGTTCGACTGGAGGAAGGCGCCGGGGATCCGGGATCACATCTTGCGGATGGTCCTGGCCTCCTCGGCGGCGGCGAGCACGGCGTCCAGCGTCGCGCCGCACCCGGCCGCCACGGCCGCCGAGACGGCGCCCTCGACGAACGGCGCGTCCGCGACCACGACCGAACCGGGCTGCTCCAGCAGCCGCGCCGTCAGCACGGAGCTGCCGAGATCCGGGATGAGGAGCACGCCGTCCCCCTGGTCCGCCTTCTCGACGGCCGCCGCGACCTTGTCCACGCTCGTGCCGAACTCGCCGTCGTCGGTGCCGCCCGCCGCCAGGATCGGCACGTCCGTGCCGCAGATGCCCCTGGCCAGCACGACCGTCTCCGCGGCGAGGCCGCTGCTGTGTGAGATGAGAACGATGCCCACCATTCCGCTTCCCTGAGAGTCGTCTTCCCCTGAGAGTCGTCGAACGCGTCGCCTGGCGGTCTTCCCGGCCATGTTCCCCTTCCCGGGGCCTGCGCCACCACGACGAGATCGGCCTGCCGAGGGCCGATGAACGCACCGCGCCGGGGCATCGCCGCCACACCGAGCGCGACCTTGCACCGGCTCCGGCCGCGTGTGTCCGGGGTGCCCTCCCCGTGTCCCGTCAGCTTGGCCGTCATCCCGTACGCGGCCTTCGGCGGGCGGCCGCGGTCCCGAGCGCGCCGACGATCAGCACGGTCGAGGCCGCCCCCGGATCCTCGTGCCCGGCGCTGCGCGGCCCGAGATAGCTGGCCCGCCCCTTGCGCGCCACGAGCGGAACCGTCGCCTTCGCGCCCTCCTCCGCCGCCGCCGCGGCCGCCGCGAACGCCTCCTCCGGCTCGCCGCCCTCGCCCGCGCATCGGGCCAGCGCCCGTATGGCCGGGGCAAGGGCGTCCACCATCGTCTTGTCGCCGTCCTCCGCGCCGCCCAGCCGCCGTACACCCGCGAGCCCGGCCTCCAGGGCGGAGGCGAGCGCGGCGACCGGCACGTCGGGAGCCTCCCCGAGCGCCCTGCCCATCTCGCGGAAGGCCGTGCCGTACAAGGGGCCGGAGGCTCCGCCGACCTTGCGGATCAGCGTGGTGCCGGCGAGGACGAGCACCGCGCCCGGCGTGCCGGGCGGGCGGGCGGCCAGGGCCTCGGCGACGGCGGTGAAGCCCCGGTCGAGATTGGCGCCGTGGTCGGCGTCGCCGATGGCGGCGTCCAGGCGGGTGAGGCGGTCGCGACCGGCGTGCACGGCCGTCGTGATCTCCTCCATCCAGGTGACGAAGAAACGCGTGTCCAAGGGGGACTCCAGAGGGTCGGGTGTCGGTCAACGGCCCCAGCGCAGCGCCGGCGTCTCCACCGGGGCGTCCCAGAGACGGGCGAGCTCGTCGGTCAGCGCGCACGTCGTCACCGAGAAGCCCTGCATGTCCAGGCTGGTGACGTAGTCGCCCACCAGGCGGCGCGCGGCGGTCGCGCCCTTCTCCTCCAGGTACGCCGCGACCTCGGCGAAGACGATGTACAGCTCCATGAGCGGCGTGCCGCCCATCCCGTTGACCATGACCAGGGTCTCGCCGGAGAGGGGCAGGTCGTCGTCGATCGCGTCCATCGCGACGCGGACCAGCTCGCGCGCCTTCCGGTGCGGGGCGCGGGCCCGGCCGGGCTCCCCGTGGATGCCGATGCCGAGCTCGATCTCCGCCCCGCCGAGCTCGAACGTGGGCATTCCGGCGGCGGGGGTGGTGCACGCGGTCAGCGCGACGCCGAAGGAGCGGCTGCGCGCGTTGACCTCCCTGCCGACGCGGGCCACCTCGGCCAGCGGCGCCCCGCTCTCGGCCAGCGCCCCGGCGATCTTCTCGACGAACAGGGCGGCCCCGGTGCCCCTGCGCCCGGCCGTGTAGAGCGAGTCGCGCACGGCCACGTCGTCGTCCACCAGGACGCCCATCACCTCCACGCCCTCGTCGCCGCTGAGCTCGGCCGCCATCTCGAAGTTGAGCACGTCCCCGGTGTAGTTCTTGACGATGTGCAGCACGCCGGCGCCGCCGTTCACGCCGGTGGTCGCCTCCACGATCTGGTCGGGGACGGGGCAGGTGAAGATCTCTCCGGGGCAGGCGGCGTCGAGCATGCCGTATCCGACGTATCCGCCGTGCAGCGGCTCGTGACCGGATCCGCCGCCGGAGACGAGGCCGACCTTGCCCGGCCGGGGAGCGTCCCGCCTGAAGATGATCTTGTTCTCGATGTCCACCCGGAGAGAGGGATGCGCGGCCGCCACGCCGCGCAGAGTGTCGGTGACCACCGAGCCGACATCGTTGATGAGCTTCTTCATGCCGCCGTCCTTGTGTGGGGGGCCGTCGCCTCCTTTACGCCTGCCCTGTCGCAAGGGACGGCAAGCCTCGAACCCGGCCCCCTGCCCCCGGCCCCCGGCCCCCGGCCCCCGGCCCCCGGCGCCCGGCGCCCGGCGTCCGCGACGGTGGACCGCCCCGGGGAAGATCGCGATACTGTCGGTGGCCGGTCGAACCCCCGGCGTCCTCGTCCCCGGTACGCCGCGGCGTCGTTGCGAGCGATGGAGGAAAGCGGTGACGACTCCCCTGAAGGCGGCGCGTCCCCCCGCCCGCGAGTCCCGGGCGGCCCGGGTCGTCACCGAGGTGCTCAACCCCTTCCACGTGGTGATCCCGCTTCCCGTGGCGGTGGGCTGGCACCAGTCCCACCCCGCCGTCACCGGCCTGCTGTGGGGCCTGTTCGCCGCCGTCTCCGGCGGCGTGCTGCCGTACGCGCTGGTGTTGTGGCGCGTGGCGCGCGGGCGGGCGAGCGACCGGCACATCACCCGCCGCGAGCAGCGCCTCGTCCCCCTGGCGATCAGCATCGCGCTGGTGCTCGGCGGCCTCGTCGTGCTGGTGGCCGCGGACGCGCCCGACGCCGTTCTGGCGGTGCAGTACGCGCTGCTCGGCATGGGCGTGGTCATGCTGCCGATCACCCGCGTGTGGAAGATCTCCTTCCACACGGCCGCCGTCGCGGGGGCCGCGGCCGTCCTCACGGTGGAGTTCGGCGCGTGGGCGTGGGCCTGCTGGCCGCTCGCGGCGCTGGCCGGCTGGTCGCGGATCGTCCTGCGCGACCACACGCCCGCGCAGGTCGTCGCGGGCGCGGTCGCCGGCGCCGCCGTCTGCTGGCCCGTCTACGCCCTGATCGGCTGATCCACGGCCCGCGGCGCCGCCGCCGGCACGCTGGCGCTCGGGACGGCGGCTGTAGGAGGATTCTGGGGATCTGCGATGAATGGGAGGCGGGCATGTCGGTGTTGCGGGATCTCATGGAGGGCATCAGAGGCGGCGGGATCGAGGTGGTCGACCTCACCGCGCCGCTGTCGGACACGACGCCGATCCTGATGCTGCCCGAGCCGTTCGGCAACACCGTCCCGTTCGGCCTCCACGAGATCAGCAGGTACGACGACCGCGGGCCCGCGTGGTACTGGAACAACATCACGACGGGCGAGCACACCGGCACCCACTTCGACGCCCCGATCCACTGGGTCACCGCGCGGGACGGCGAGGACGTCGCGCAGGTCGCCCCCGCCCGGCTGCTCGCCCCCGCCGTCGTCCTCGACTTCACCGCCGAGGCCGCGAAGGACCCCGACTTCCTGCTGGAGGTCGAGCACGTCACCGCCTGGGAGGAGGAACACGGCCCGCTGCCCGACGGAGGCTGGCTCCTCTACCGCACCGGCTGGGACGCCCGCGCGCACGACCAGGAGAGCATCCTCAACGCCGACGAGAACGGCCCGCACACCCCCGGCATCTCCGCGGACTGCGCCCGCCACCTCGCCGAGCGCACGCCGATCATCGGGCTGGGCGTGGAGACCGTCGGCACGGACGCCGGGGCGGCGCACTCCTTCGACCCGCCGTTCCCCTGCCACTCGTTCCTGCTCGGGGCGGGCAAGTACGGCCTGACCCAGCTCCGCAACCTCGACCGGCTGCCGCCCACCGGAGCGGTCGTCGTCGCTGGCCCCCTCCCGATCGTCGGCGGCTCCGGCAGCCCGGCCCGCGTCCTCGCCCTGGTGGAGCGGTGAACGTCGCCGAGGCCGTGGGCGCGGTCCTCGCCTCGCTCGGAGTCGACACCGCCTTCGGCGTCGTCGGCAGCGGCAACTTCCACGTGACCAACTCCCTCACCGCGCACGGCGTGCGCTTCGTCGCCGCCCGCCACGAAGGCGGCGCGGCCACCATGGCCGACGCGTACGCGCGGATGAGCGGCACCGTGGCGGTGCTCAGCGTCCACCAGGGACCGGGCCTCACCAACGCGCTCACCGGGGTCACCGAGGCCGCCAAGAGCCGCACGCCGCTGCTGGTGCTGGCCGGCGAGGCCACCGCGCCGGGCTCGAACTTCCGGATCGACCAGCCGGGCCTGGCGTCGGCCGTGGGCGCGCTCGCCGCCCGGGTCGGCTCCGCCGAGACCGTCGTCGAGGACACGGTGCTGGCCTTCCTCACCGCGCTGCTCGGCCGCCGCACCGTCCTGCTCAACCTGCCCCTCGACGTGCAGGAGGCGGTCCTGCCCGACGATGCCGTGCAGGCCGTACGCGAGCTGCGGTCGAGCCGGATCAGCGACGTGGGGGAGCAGGGGAGCCGCGCCTGGGCCGCCGTACGCGACCTGCGGGACCGGGCGCGGCGCGACCTGGCGGAGGATCTCGGCGAGCCCGCCGACCTGGCTCCGGCCGACTCCGCCGTGTCGGTCCCGGAGGGGCCGCTCCCGGGCGGGCCGGAGGCGACGCCGCCCGGACCGGCCCCGGCCGACTCCGTCAGCGAGCTGACCCGGCTGCTCGCCCGCGCGGAACGGCCGGTCTTCATCGCCGGCAGGGGAGCGCGCGGCGCGCGCCGGGAGATCGAGGCGCTCGCCGACCGGTCGGGCGCGCTGCTCGCGACGTCGGCCGTCGCGCGCGGCCTGTTCCGCGGCAGCCGGTGGGACCTCGACGTGAGCGGCGGCTTCGCCTCGCCGCCCGCCGCCGAGCTGATCCGCGACGCCGACCTGATCGTGGCCTGGGGCTGCGCGCTGAACATGTGGACCACCCGGCACGGCACGCTGGTCGGCCCGGACGCCACCGTGGTACAGGTCGACCTCGACCCGGACGCCGTCGGCGCGCACCGCCCGGTCCACCTCGGCGTGATCGGCGACGCGGCCGAGACCGCGCGTGCCGTGACCCTGGCCCTCGGCGCGCCCCGCGACGGGTACCGCACCGCCGAGTCGGCCGCGCGGATCGCGGCGGGGATCCGCTGGCGGGACATCCCGTACGAGGACCGGAGCGGGGACGGGCGCATCGACCCGCGCACGCTCACGATCGAGCTGGACGACCTGCTGCCTGCCGAGCGGATCGTCTCCGTCGATTCCGGGAACTTCATGGGATATCCGTCGATGTTCCTGTCGGTGCCGGACGAGAACGGCTTCTGCTTCACGCAGGCGTTCCAGTCGATCGGGCTCGGCCTGGCCACCGCGATCGGCGCGGCGCTCGCCCGGCCCGACCGGCTGCCCGTGGCCGCGCTCGGCGACGGCGGCGCGTTGATGGGCGTCGCCGAGCTGGAGACGGTGGTGCGGCTCGGCCTGCCGATGATCGTCGTGGTCTACGACGACGAGGCGTACGGCGCGGAGGTCCACCACTTCGGACCGGACGGCCACGCGCTCGACACCGTCACCTTCCCGCCCGTCGACATCGCGGCCATCGCCCGCGGTTTCGGCTGCGAGGCGGTGACCGTACGCGAGCGGGCCGATCTGTCGGGGGTCGCCGAGTGGCTGAAGGGGCCGCGCGAGACACCCCTGGTCGTCCAGGCGAAGGTCACCGCCGACCGGGGCGCGTGGTGGCTGGAGGAGGCGTTCCGCGCCCACTGAGCCGCCCCCGGCCCCGGGGCGTCCGCGCGTGCCGGTCGCCTCGGGGCCGCCGGTCGGCGGGCCCGCCGACCGGCCCCCGGCGTCGCCGCCCGGCGATCTCCCGTCCCCGAGGCGGGCTTTCGCCCGGGGGCGGATCGGGAGGTTACGGTGGCGTAAGTTACCGTTCGGTCATGGCTGAGATCGTGTATCCCCCGGTGATCCGGAGCGCGCTGGTGCTCTTCAAGGCGCTGGATCTCAAGATCCGCATCGAGGGCGCCGAACGTGTGCCCAGGACGGGCGGGGCGGTGCTCGTCAGCAACCATGTGAGCTACCTCGACTTCATCTTCGCGGGGCTGGCCGCCTGGCCGTCCCGGCGTCTCGTCCGGTTCATGGCGAAGAAGGAGGTCTTCGACAACCCGGTGGCCGGGCCGCTGATGCGCGGCATGCACCACATCCCCGTGGACCGCTCCGCCGGGGCCGGGGCGTACGGCGCGGCCGTGCGCGCGCTGAAGGACGGCGAGATCGTCGGGAACTTCGCCGAGGCCACGATCAGCCGCTCGTTCACCGTCAAGGAGATCAAGAGCGGCCCGATCAGGATGGCCGCCGACGCGGGCGTCCCGCTCATCCCGGTCGCGGTGTGGGGGCCGCACCGGCTGTGGACCAAGGGCCGCCCGCGCAGGCTCCTGCAGCGGCACGTGCCCGTCACGATCCTGGTCGGCGAGCCCATGCTCCCGGAGCCCGCCCCGCCCCTCGCCGACCCGGGGTACGCCGAGCCGGCCGCGCCCCTCGCCGAGCCGGGGCAGCCCGAGCCGGGCGCGCGGCCGACCGACCTTGCCGGGCTGAACGCCGAGCTCCGGCGGAGGATGGCGGAGCTGCTCGACCGGGCGCAGCGGACCTACCCGGAGATCCCGCCGGGCGTCTGGTGGCAGCCCGCCCACCTCGGTGGCACCGCCCCCACCCCGGAGGAGGCCGCCGTCATGGACTCCCCCCGCAAGGCCCGCTCCGCCGGGCCGGGCTCCGGCGAGGTGTCCTAGCGCTGTGACCGGAAATGATCATAATCACCGGGGTACTCGATGTTGAACTGGAGGAAGGCCGACTTCCCGCGGATCCGTTCCCGGGTCTGCGGCATCTCGTACACCACATCCTCGCCGGGCAGGGCACCGAAGCGCTCCCAGTCACGCCCCTCGGCGCTGTCCGAACGCTCGTGGGCCGCGCGCAGACCCGGCCGACGCTTGTCGAGCCCGAGGACGTCTTCGGTGCGGTACCCCTGCTTCTCGGTCTCCCCCTTCGATCGCCCCAGTCGGTCCCAACCAGTCCTTAGGGGTCGCTGTTCATGATCTGATCATGGGGAAGACGACGCGGGAGCGCCGTAACAGATGACGGCGATGGGAAGCGGCCCGAGCGCAGGCGAAGGCGCAGGAGCGGCGCCTCAACACGAACGGCTCTTCTTCGACGGGCGAGGTCGGCGCGAAGCTGTTCGCCGCGTTGGGGATGCTCATGCCGCTCTTCGCGCTGGTGGGAATTCCGTTCCTCATCTTCGACTCCACCCTGCCCGAGATGCAGACGGCGCTCGGCATGAGGGGCGTGCCCGGGACCGCGACCGTCCTGTCCTGCAGGGCGTACCGGAGCGGACGCAGCACCCACCACGACTGCAGGGCCCGGTTCGTTTTCGAGGACCCGGCCAGAGCACCGATCGTCATCAAGACCGTGGCGGACGTGGAGGTGGGCGAGACATTCCCGGCCGCGATCGGTCCGCTGGGAGACCATGTCATTCCCACCGGCGCCCGAGGCGTATGGAAGGCCATATTGGTGATGAGCGTCGTCCTGCTCACCCCGGCCATACTGCTGTTCTGCTTCGGCCTCCTGGAGGGGTCCAGGCCGATGAAGATCGGAGCGGGCGTGCTGACGGCGGTCATGGTCGCGGCCATGCTCGGAGGATTCGCATCCGGCCGGTGAACCGCCGGCCGGACCGGTGCGGCCCGGGGCATGACGGGCATCGGAACGAAAAGTCCGAGCACCGGTCGGTCATGCCCCGTAGGTCGGTGGTCCCAGAGCGCGTCACACGAAATCGTGGCCGGCCCCGGAACGGCCCACCGGTCGACGATCAGAATCTTCCGCCGCGGCAGTACCAGTCACGCTGCTGCTCGCCGCAAGTGAGCGCCAAGTCATGATCGGTAGCTTCCGGGGCATGAGGAAACGATCTGCTGTCCTGGCCGTCCTGACCACGGCGGTCACGCTGGCCGTTCCCGCCGCCGCCTCGGCCGCGGTGGGAGCACCGCCGGCCGGGATCCCGTCGGGCGCGAGCGCGCTGCCGGCCCGCGGGACCACGACCTTCTCCTTCCGGGGGATGAACCTGAGGATGCCGTCGGCGTGGAAGGTGCGCCGTTACGGGGACACGGCCAGGGTGATAACCGGTCCGTGCACCGATCCCGAGTACTTCTACGCCGACTGCAAGAGCTTCTGGCTGGTCGGCCCCAAGACGCTGGCCTACTGGGGCTACACCGGAAAGGACCGGTACGTTCCCACTCTCACGCAGCCGTCGTGCCCCTTCGGAGGCATGTCCCTCACGGTTCTCGGAGACAAGGCCACCTCGAGAGGGCTGCGGCAGGTCGGACGCGGGCACGCGGCCGCGTACACCGCCTGGCCCGGTTACTGCGAGGCGCAGGGAAGTTCGGGGCGGAAGGTGCATTTCACGCAGCGGGAGTGGTTCCTGCCGACCTCGAAGATCCTGGTGGTGGACCTGTGGGACCACAAGGGCCTGTCCGGCGTACTCAAGAACGCCACCTGGAGCTGATCGGGCACACCCCGGGACGGCCGGTGAGGGGCGTCCCGGGGGGTGACCGGTCGATGGGGCGGGGTCAGCGGCCGTCGCCGGCCACGACCCTGGCCTTGTTGTAGTTCTTGCCGTTGCCGTCGGGCTTGTAGTTCTTCTCGTTGTTGCCGGCGATGTCCACGGCGAACCAGTGCACCTCGGTGGTCGCGCCGACGCTGATCTGCTGCGCTCCCTCACGCATCCCCGCCGCGGTCAGCTTGGGGGAGGAGAGGGTCGGCCGGCTGCCGTCCAGCGTGTAGTACACGTTGGCCGGCTCGTCCACCGTGAACGTGAACGAGGTGGAGCCGGCGGTCCGCCCCGTGACCTTCAGCTCGGACCTGGGCGCCTGCCGGTCGTCCGCGTACGCCCGGGCGACCTCCAGGATGGCGATCTGCCCGGAGGAGAACTCCATCGCCTCCTCGTGCCCCTCGCTGAACGGCGGCTGGAAGCCGACCGCCTGGAACCGCTTGGTCTCGGCGTTGTACACGTCCGCGCCGACCTCGAAGTCCCAGCCGATGATGCCCCGGTTGTACCAGTGCTCGTCGGCGCTGTTCCCGGCCGCCGAGTAGAGCACGTCGGGGACCGGGCCGGTGCGGCCGGGCCAGATCGCCGTGCCGCGCCAGGTCTGCACGGCCGAGAGGATGTGGCTGGACGCGCTCCAGAAGAAGCTCTCCGTGCCGTAGTCCACGCGCGGCAGCAGCTCGCGCCCGGCCGCCTTGTACGCCCCCGGAGGCCACATGAAGTAGCCGCCGTACGAGTGCGTGTTCATCGCGAACTTGATGTTCGGGAACCGCTGAGTCAGCCACACCTCGTTCTTCGCCTCGGGCTCGGACAGCTCGTCCGGACCGGCGAAGGTGTCGCTGGTGCAGCTCGTCGAGGCCCCGCTGTACCCGTCGAAGACGGACCCGACGGAGAAGTTGCGGTTCAGGTCGACGCCCCACGAGTTGCGGGCCGCCGGATCGCCGAAGTTGGCCGCGCAGTGGTTCGTCATGTTCCTGCGCTGCATGTTGTAGTCGTAGAAGGAGTAGTGCGCCCCGTCGGGGTTCACCGTCGGCAGGATGAAGATGTCGAGGTCGTCGACCAGCTTCCTGGTCGCCGCGTCCCCGGCGTAGTTGCGCAGCAGCCGCTCCGCCGTCTCCACGCAGGTCAGCGGGGTCACCCACTCGCGCGCGTGCTCCTGGCAGTAGAGGAACACGCCGGTCTTCGACCCGTCCCGCCGCTTGCCGACGCGCAGCGCCTTCATCTGGAACGGCTCCCGCGAGACGGAGGCGGGCGCCTTCAGGTTGTCGGTCAGCCTCGTCGCCGGCGCGGCGGCCACCAGGCCGGCCCCCGCGTTGCCCCGGTAGGTCGCGGCGGTCACCAGCGCGGAGGCGGCGGCGTCGCCGTTGATCGCGTCCACGACCTGCCTGGCGGTGCTGGCCGCCGCTCCGGAGGCGTCCGTGGCCAGCGAGACCGCGATGGCCTTGCCCGTGACGGAGACGCCGAGCGGCGAGGAGGTGGCATCGGGCTTCGTCACCGCCACGCTGACGTCGTTGCCGCCCTCGTGCCCGTACGCCTTGGAGCTGACGTACAGCGTGCTCGCCGCGGCGGTGCCGAACTGCGCCTGCGCCGCCCGCCGGTAGCCGTTCGTCTTGTACGGCAGGTCCACGATCTCGGCGATCTTCGGGAACTCGCGGGCCAGCGAGGTGATCCGGTCGGTGACCTCGGTCGGGTCCATGTAGCGGTCGACGAAGTCGGCGACGTAGTGACTGCTCGGCGGTTTGCGCCGCTCGCCCAGCCACTTGGTCACCGGCACGGTGACGGAGCCGCCGCGGTTGCTGGTGACCGTGACCGTCGTCGGCGCCTGCGCGATCGACAGCGGCGTGTTGAACCGGTGGTACATGTACTGCCCGGCGTCGGTGAAGCGCGACATCGTCGCGGTGCCGCCGGAGTCGGGCGCGGTGCCGCGGCCGCTGTCCCAGGCGACGGTGAGCACGGTCTCGGCGTCGGTGGCGCTCGACTTCACCTCGACGGACAGGAACCGCTGGTCGTCCTGACTGGTGAACCACTCGGCGCGCAGCGGGGTCAGCGTGTCGGCCTCGGAGGTCGCCTCGGCCGCCGACTTCAGCGCCCGCGACCGCTCGGCCTGGTTCACGGCGTTGTCGGTCTGGTCGGATATCACGCCCTGGACGTCGAAGCCCTCGTCGCGGAGGCGCCGCGCCTCGTCGGGGCTGAGCACCGCGTGGACCTCGATGCCGTTGTCGAGGGGCTTCTTGTACTCGGCGAGGTCGACGCCCATCGAGTTCAGCCGGTCCACGGCCGCCTCGTCGGGGACGACGATCCGCATCAGGGCGACGCCGTTCTGTTCGGTGGTGGACTGCCGGTCGGGGACGACCTCGGCGGGTGCGGGGGAGGGGTCGGCGAGCGCCGGGAGCGCGCTCAGGGTGAGTGCCAGGGGCAGGGCGAGCGTGACCGCGACGCGGCGCGCCCTCCTACGGTCCAGAGGACTCCTCATGCAGAGACTCCTTCTCCGGTGTGTCCCGTCCGGGTAGGGGGTCAGCCCGGCGGGGGGCACACGCGAGTGGAAGAAGTCTTGATCGACACTACTTCGCCGTCAATACACCGATTCGCCGGGTTTGATCGCTTTTCCTGTTAAAAGCTGATGTTGAAGGATTTTCGGTGATATATCGCCCTGGTCGGTGGAGATTCGGATGTGCCGCGTTCCGGCCCGCTAGGCTTGCCCCTCCCGCCGGAACGGTGATCCGGGGCGTCGCGAGATCGGGGGCACCCCGGAGAGGATGGACGAACGATGGCCGTCGAGCGTCAGGCGACCATGCGCGGACTGCGCCTCGCGTACATCGACTTCGGCGGGCCGGGGGTGCCGGTGCTGGCGCTGCACGGCCACTTCGGACGGGCCCGGATGTTCGCGCCGCTGGCCGCCGCCCTCGCCCCCGGCCACCGCGTGATCGCCCTGGAGCAGCGCGGCCACGGCCACAGCGGGCGGGACGGCGACTTCACTCCCGACGCCTATGTCGCCGACGCCGCCGAGTTCCTGCGCGGGCTCGGCCTCGGCCCGGCGATCGTGCTCGGCCACTCCATGGGCGGCGTGGTCGCGTACCGGCTGGCCGCCCGGCACCCGGACCTGGTCCGCGCGCTCGTCGTCGAGGAGGGAGGCGCGCTCAACCGGCAGCCGGACGTTCCGCACCCGGTCCTGGACGTGACCGGCTGGCCCCGGCGCGCCGCCACCCTCGCCGAGCTGCGCCGCGAGGTCGAGGCGCGGGGCATCCCCGACGCGGGCTACTTCCTGGAGAGCGCGGCCGAGCACCCCGACGGCTGGGGCTTCCTCTTCGACCCCGCCGACATGATGGATTCCCAGCGTGCGCTGATCGGCGACTGGTGGCCCGACTGGCTCGCCTCCACCTGCCCCGCCCTGCTCGTCCACGGCCGGGACAGCTTCGTCCTGCCCACCGCGATGGCCGTCGAGATGGCGGAGCGCCGCCCCGGCACCGTGCTGCGTGAGTTCCCCGGCTGCGGCCACTGGGTCCACGACGACGACCCCGCCGGGTTCGCCGACGCCGTCCGGGAGTTCCTCGCCGCCGTGTGACGGCGGCCACGGGCCGGTTCGCCGGTGGGAACGCGGGGCCCGGCGGGCGCGGTGACCCGGAGCGTCGCGAGCGGGCCGGCGGGTGGCGGAATTGGTATGGTCGGCCGGTTCAGATCGGCCCGCCGCCGATCCCGCTACTCATGGGGACGGATTAAATGATCTTCATTACCGCGAAGTTCCGCGTTCTGCCGGAGCACGCCGACCGGTGGCCCGAGATCACCGGAGACTTCACCCGGGCCACCCGCGAGGAGCCGGGCTGCCTGTGGTTCGACTGGTCGCGCAGCCTTGAGGATCCGAACGAGTACGTCCTCGTCGAGGCGTTCCGCGACGACGCCGCCGGGGCGGCGCACGTGCAGTCGGAACACTTCAGGGAGGCCCAGCGGACCCTGCCGCCGCACCTCGCCGAGACGCCCCGGATCGTCAACACGACCGTCCCGCAGGACGACTGGTCCCTCCTCGGCGAGATGGCCGTCCCCGAGCGCGGCTGAGACCCCGGCTCGGCACGGCCGGCCGGGCGTGAGACAGGGGCGCCAGGCGAATTTGCCAAAACTTCCGGGAAAACCGTCACATCGGTGAGTGCTGTCTCGTCTCCCTGGCGAGAACCCGAAAGAGACGGAGAAAGGTGGGGCAGGATGTCACGCTTGGAGAACATCGCCCAGCTTGTGCCCGAGGTGTACAAGGCGTTCCTGCAGGCGGAGCAGGCGGTTCAGAAGGGCCCGCTGTCCGCCACGGTCCGCGAGCTGGTCAAGATCCGCGCCTCGCAGATCAACGGCTGCCTCTTCTGCATCGACATGCACATTCACGAGGCGCTGCGGAACGGCGAGACGCCCGATCGGATCTACCAGGTGTCCGCCTGGCGCGAGTCGGAGCTGTACACCGACGCCGAGCGGGCCGCGCTGGACTACGCCGAGGCCGCCACGAAGCAGCCCGACAGCGTGTCCGACGAGGTCTGGAACGCGGTGACCGCCGAGTTCAAGCCGGAGGAGGCCGCCTACCTCGTCGCCCAGGTGGCGCAGATCAACCTGTGGAACCGCATCGCGGCGCCCATGCACACGCGGCCGCCGAAGCGGGGCTGACGGGCCGCCGTTCCATTCACGGCGGGGACGCGGGCGGGCCCGGATCTCGTGGAGAGATCCGGGCCCGCCCTGGTGGGGCCGCCGTCGCTCGCGGGTCGGGCCCGCGGTGAGGCCGCCTCGTCCCTTCGCCGCTCGGCCGGACGGGCGTCCGGGATGCCGCTTTCACGCAGAACTGCATGCATCCTGCATGTTACGTTGGTGGCATGGGCACCATTCAGGTTCGAGACGTCCCCGACGAGACCGAGCGGACGCTCAAGGCAAGGGCTGAGCGCGACGGCAAGTCCCTCGCCGCGTACGTACGCGACCTGCTGAACGAAGAGGCGGCCAGTCCGACGCTGGACGAGGTGATGGCCAGGATCGAGACCGATGAGCCCGTTCCGTACGATCCCGACTTCGTGCGCGAGACCCTGCGCGAGGGGCGCAGGTGAGCCTGGTCGTCGACGCCTCGATCGTTTTTCGCCTGCTGGCGAACGTCAAGGGCGACCACCTTCTCCGCCGGCGGTTCGCCCGCAAGGTGCACGCGCCCGCGTTGATCGATGTCGAGATCGCCTCGGTCGTGCGCGGGCATGTGATCACCAGCAAGCCCGAGGTCCGCATCTCCGAGGAGCGGGCCCAGATCATGCTGCGGCGCTATGCCGAACTCAGGATCGTCCGGCACCCGATGGCGCCGCTGCAGTCGCGCGTGCTGCAGCTCAGGAACAACCTCACCGCGTACGACGGCATGTACGTCGCGCTGGCCGAGCTGCTGGGTGTGCCGTTGCTGACCGATGACGCCAAGTTCGCCGGGTCCACGGGCCATCGAGCGGAGATCCACCGCTACCCGCCGCCGTCGGCCTGAGAGCCGGTCCGGCCGCCGTTCCATTCACGCGGGGACGCGGGCGGGCCCGGATCTCGCGGTGAGATCCGGGCCCGTCCTGGTGGGGCCGCCGTCGAGGCGGGGGCTCGCGAGGGTCGATCCTTCGCGGCGCGCGCTCGCCGGTCAGCCCATGTGCGGATAGCGGTGGTCGGTCGGCGGGACGAACGTCTCCTTGATCGTGCGGGAGTTCACCCAGCGGATCAGGTTGAAGATCGATCCGGCCTTGTCGTTGGTGCCCGAGGCGCGGGCGCCGCCGAAGGGCTGCTGGCCCACGACCGCGCCGGTCGGCTTGTCGTTGACGTAGAAGTTGCCCGCCGCGAACCGCAGCCGCTCGGACGCGGACGCGATCGCGTACCGGTCCTGCGCGATGATCGACCCGGTCAGCGCGTACGGCGAGACGCTCTCCATCTGGTCGAGCACCGAGTCGAACGCCGCGTCCTCGTAGACGTGGACCGCGAGGATCGGGCCGAAGTACTCCTTCACGAAGATCTCGTCCGTGGGGTCGGAGCACTCCAGGACGGTCGGCTTCACGAAATAGCCGACCTCGTCGTCGTACGAGCCGGTGAGGACGTCGATCGAGTCGACCGACCTGGCCCGGTCGATCGCGTCACGGTGCTTGGCGAAGGCCCGGCCGTCGATGACGGCGCCCATGAACGTGGACAGGTCGCCCGCCACGTCGCCGACCGTCAGGGATTCGGCGGTGGCGACGAAGTCGTCCCGCATCCGCGACCAGAGCGACCGCGGCACGTACGCGCGGGACGCGGCGGAGCACTTCTGCCCCTGGTACTCGAAGGCGCCCCGGATCAGCGCGGTGGACAGGACCTCCGGCGACGCCGACGGGTGGGCGAGGACGAAGTCCTTGCCGCCGGTCTCGCCGACGAGCCTCGGGTAGCCGCGGTAGCCCGTGATGTTCTCCCCGACCGTGCGCCAGAGGTGCTGGAAGGTGCCGGTCGAGCCGGTGAAGTGGATCCCGGCCAGCTCCGGGTGGGTCAGCGCGACCTCGGAGACCGCCGAGCCGTTGCCGGTCACCATGTTGATGACGCCCGGGGGCAGCCCCGCCGCCTCCAGCAGCCGCATGGTGAAGTGCGCCGCGAACTGCTGCGTCGGCGACGGCTTCCACACCACGACATTGCCCATCAAAGCCGCAGAAGTCGGCAGATTTCCGGCGATGGCGGTGAAGTTGAACGGCGTGATCGCCAGGACGAAGCCCTCCAGCGGCCGGTACTCCATCCGGTTCCACACACCCGGCGACGACACCGGCTGCTCGGCGAGGAGCTGCCGCGCGTACGCCACGTTGAACCGCAGGAAGTCGATCAGCTCGCAGGCGGCGTCGATCTCGGCCTGCTGCGCCGACTTCGACTGGCCCAGGATCGTGGCCGCGTTGAGCGTGGCCCGCCACGGGCCGGCCAGCAGGTCGGCGGCCTTCAGGAACACCGCGGCCCGCTCGTCGAACGACAGCGCCCGCCAGGCCGGAGCCGCCGCGAGCGCCGTGTCGATCGCCGCCCGCACGTCGGAGGCCGTCGCCTCGGACGTCCGTCCGAGCAGCGAGGCGTGGTTGTGCGGCTGCACCACGTCGATGGGCGAGCCGCCGCCGAGCCGCCGCTCGCCGCCGATCGTCATCGTGAGCTCCAGCGGCGAACCGCTCAGCTCCTTGATCCGGTCCTCAAGGGAGGCCCGCTCGGCGCTGCCCGGCGCGTAGCCGTACGTCGGCTCGTTGGCCGGGACCGGAACATTGCTGATCGCGTCCATCACTTACCCCTCAGAGACCGCAGGAAGAAGGCGACGTTGGCCGGGCGCTCCGCCAGGCGGCGCATGAAATACCCGTACCAGTCGTCGCCGTAGGGCACGTACACCCGGACGGTGGCACCGGCGCCCGCGAGCGCCTCCTGCTTGTCCGTCCGGATCCCGTAGAGCATCTGATACTCGTAGCTGTCCTGGCCCCGGCCGTACCGGTCGGCCAGCGTCTCGGTGATCGCGATGAGCCGGTCGTCGTGCGTGCCCACCATGGGATATCCCGTACCCGCCATCAGGATGCGCAGGCACCGCACGTACGCCCGGTCCACCTCGGCCTTGTTCTGGTGCGCGACCGACGCGGGCTCCCGGTAGGCGCCCTTCACCAGACGCACCCGCGAGCCGGACAGGTCGCGGCAGTCCTCCTCGCTCCGGAAGAGGTACGCCTGGATCGCCACCCCGGTGTCGGGGAAGTCCTCGCGCAGGGCGCGCAGGATCGAGAGCGTGGAGTCGACCGTCGTGTGGTCCTCCATGTCGAGCGTGACCGTGGTGCCGCAGTCGTTCGCGGCCGCGCAGATCCGCCGGGCGTGCTCCAGCGCCATCGCCTCGTCGAGCGCCTGCCCGACGGCGGACAGCTTCACCGACACCTCCGCGCGGCGGCCGAGGCCGAGCGGCGCGAGCGCGTCCAGCATGGTGACGTACGCCTTGGCCGTCAGCGCCGCCGCCTCCGCGTCGCGGATCTCCTCCCCGAGGTGATCGATCGTGACCGTCAGGCCGGCGTCGGTCAGCCGGCGTACGGCGGTGACCGCGTCGGCGGCGGACTCGCCCGCCACGAAGCGGTCGACGACACGGCGGGTGGGCGGCAGGCCGGAGACGGCGCGCCGCGCCAGCGGATTCCGCGAGGCCGCGAGAAGCAGGGAACCGAGCATGGCTCAAGCGTAGATACGCAGATCAGAGCCGGTCCACGGACAGGCGTCACAGCATTTTCAGACAAATGCACAATAATGACGCCATGCAGGAAATCGTCGATGAGATCGCGCGGTTGCTCGACGCGTCGGTGACGATCGAGGACCGTTCGTTCCACCTCCTCGCGTACGGCGCGCAGAGCGGCGACATCGACGCCGTCCGCCAGGAGTCGATCCTGCGCAGGAGGGCCAGCGACGAGGTCCGGGCCCATTTCGAGGCGTACGGCATCGCCACCTCGACCGTGCCGGTCCGCATCCCCGGCATCCCCGGCCTGCGCGGGATGCTCGACCGTGTGTGCGTGCCCCTGCGGCACGGCGGCGTGACCTACGGGTATCTGTGGCTCCTCGACTCCGGCGCGCTGACCGACGTCAGGCTCGCCGCCGTGGCGCCGCTCGTCGAGCGCGCCGCCGCCGTCCTCGCGCGGGAGGCCCGCACCGGCCGGGCGCGCCTGTGGGACTTCTTCTCCACCGACCCCGCCGCCCGGGCCGCCGCCGCGCTGCAGGTCACCGGCCCCGTCGCCGCGATAGCCGTACGGACCGCGCCGGACCGGGCGGGGGCGCTGTGGCGGCTCCCGCGCGGCGTCCTCGCCGAGCCCGGCGACGGCCCCGAGCCCCTCACGGCCGTCCTCGCCCCCGCGTCGCAGGCGCCCGCCGTCGCCCGCACCCTCCAGACCGCGTACGGCACGGCCGCCGGCGTCGGGGGAGCCCGCGAGGACTCCGGCGACGCCTGGGAGAGCTGGGCCGAGGCGGTGCTCGCGCTCCGGGTCGCCGAGCACGTGCGGGAGGCCGGGCCGGTCGCGGACTGGGCGGGCCTCGGTGTCTACCGGTTCCTGGCCCGGCTGCCCAGGAGCGAGATCGCCGAGCTGGCCGCCGAGTCGGCGTCCCTGGGCGACCTGGCGGGCACGGTCGAGACCTACCTCGACCGGGCCGGCCAGGTCCAGGAGACGGCGGCCGCGCTCGGCGTCCACCGGCAGACGCTGTACTACCGGCTGGGCCGCGCCGGGCAGCTCACCGGGCTCGACCTCGCCGACGGCCGGGACCGGCTGCTGCTCCACCTGTCGCTGAAGGCCGCCGCCCTCATCGGGGAGCCCGGTAGACACGCACCCAGTCGACGTACATCGTGACCGTCGCCGGGGTGGACGCGTTCCGGCACAGGGCGCCGTCGCAGATCACGTCGTTCTGGAGCGCCAGGCCCATCGTCCGGTTCCTCGGCACCAGCGGGCCGGTGTAGTTCCAGACCATCTTGCCGTCCAGCCAGAACGTCAGCCGGTCCGGCAGCCAGTCCACGGCGGCCGTGTGCCACTGGGTGAAGTCCGCGCGCATCGAGCCCGCCGCCCGCTGCCCGTCGCTCCCGTGGACGAAGACGCCGCTGAGCTGCCGGGGGATGTCGCCGACCTCGACGAAGTCGACCTCCGCGTAGTTGGAGGGGGTCACGTCCTCCGGCATCAGCAGCGCCACGGCCGAGTAGCCCGCGCCGGCCTCCGTGCGCAGCCGCACCTCCCACCGGCCGTACTGCTGGAGCAGGGTGCTCGCCACGCCGCCGGACAGGTCCTTGCCCCCGTAGATGCCGCCGGTCATGCGCAGCATCCCGCCGGCGACGCTCGTCGCCCGGGAGGTGCGGGGGTTGGTCCGGGCGTTCGGGGAGTCGTAGACGCCCCACTTGCTCTCGTCGATCCGGGTCCCGTTGAAGTCCTCCACGAGGATCGGGGCCCCCCACTCGGGGCCCGTCGTGGACTGCCCGGCCCCGGTGCCCGTGACCCCGGTGCCCGTGACCCCGGTGCCCGTGACCCCGGTGCCCGTGACCCCGGTGCCCGTGACCCCGGTGCCCGTTCCGGCCCCGGTCGCGGGATGGATCACGGAGGAGCTGTCGGAGCCGCCGAGGGGGAGCGGGGACCCGCCGGAGCCGCCGGACGCGCTGCCCGAGGATCCGTTCCCAGAGCCGGACACGCTGGCCGAGGATCCGTTCCCATCGCCGCCGGACGCGCCGTCCGAGGACCCGTTCCGGTACGTTCCGGGCACACCGTCCGCGTAGTCTCCGCTGGGCTCGTAGCCGTACGCGCCGTCGGCGTAGTCGTCTCCGTAGCCGGCACCGGCGCCGTCCGCGTAGCCATCGCCGTAGCCGTTCTCGTAGCGGTCCCGGTATCGGTTTCCGTGCCCATACGGGTTCCCGCCGTCCCGCCACGGGATCCGGCCATCGGGATGACCGAAGGCGCCCCATGCGTAACCCGTGCCGATGCCGCCGACTCCCGCACCGTCCACTCCGGGGGCGTACGGGAAGGTGTGATCCGGGTAGATCATGACCCGGTCGTCCGGATAGGCGAAGGTGCCGTCCGGGTACGCGGGATCGGAAGCCGGCCGGGACGGGCCGCCCCACGGGGCGGGCGCCGCGGGGGGAGCGGGCGGCAGCACCTTGGCGTCCCCGCGCTCCCGGACCGGTCCGCGGTCGACGGTCGCCGCGCGCGGTTCCCTCGGGGAGGTCGTCCGGGGCGCGCCGGGAACCGGGTCCCCCTTCGTCTCGCGGGCGGCCGCGGAGGAGGGGGCGGCCGGAGATGTGGGCACTTCGGTGGCGGATTCGCCGGCGGCGGTCAGGACCGACGCGGGTTCCGCGCTCGCGCAGGCGGTGGCGGCGGCGATCACCATCGCCGCCGCCACGGCTAAGCCAGGTCCGTGAAGTGACATGAACGCATCAAAGCACCGATCTCACTTCAATTACAGGAACATGCCGTTTGGGCATCCGGCCCCCGGGGAATCCCCGGCCGCCGCACCCTGAGGGGCCGTACGGGCCGAGTGCCCCGGACCGCCATGAGGCGCGGAGCGCTCGGCGGGGGCCCCGCATCACCGGGGTGGCGCGGCGGGGGCCGGGCGATCGGAGAGGCTCTCCGGGGCGGCGCGGCGTGGGCCGGGTGACCTGAGAGGCTCTCCGGAACGTGTCCGGCCGGGATCAGGCGCAGGTGCGCTCGTAGACACGGAGCAGCTCCATGCTGATCCGCTCCAGCGAGTAGCGGGACCGGGCGCGGTCGGCCGCCGCGTAGCCCATGGCCGTACGCAGGGTGACGTCGCCGAGCAACTCGCGGATCCGGAGCGCGGTCTCGGCGGGACGGCCCGGCCGGGTGAGGAAGCCGGTGACCCCGTCCACGACGGAGTCGAGGTGCGCGCCGACGGCGGACGCGACGACCGGGATGCCGCAGGCCATCGCCTCCAGCGCGGCGAGGCCGGTGGGCACGGTCGGGGCGAGGGAGAGCACCAGGTCGGCGCTGCGCATCAGCTTCGGCATGGCGGTGTGCGGGACCGGGCCGAGCAGGTCCACGCGGTCGGCGACCCCGTGCTCCCTGGCGATCGCCCGCAGCCGCTCGATGCTCAGGTCGTCGCCCCCGGCGACCACGAGCTCGGTGTCGGGGATCGCCGCCAGCGCGCCGATCGCGGTCGCCGCGCCGCTCCCGGCGATCTCGCCGGGGTCGGTGCCCAGCCCGACGTGGAGGAGACGCGGCCGGTCGCCGCGCGGGAACGACGGCCCCTGGCGGCGGAACCGCTCGACGTCGATCCCGCTGGGGACGACGGAGATGTTGCGGCGGGGCACGCCCATCCGGATCAGCTCGGACTCCTCGTCCGCGCAGGTCGCGATGACGGCGCGGGCCTGGCGGCCGATCGCGCACTCCAGCCGCCGGACCGGCGTCTGCCCCCCGTGGAACTGCCCGTGGAACGTCTGGGTGACCGGTACGCCGAGCCCCTCGGAGCCCGCGATCGCGGCGAGGCCGCCCGCCCACGAGTGCGCGTGGATGATGTCGGGCCGCTCCTCGCGCCAGCGGCGCATGAGGCCCGCGCTGAAGTCGGGAAGGTAGGGAAGCAGGTCGCTCTCGGACAGCTCCACGTCCGGGCCCGCCGCCACCTGCTCCATGGCGACGCCTTTGGACGGCTGGCCGGCGGCGGAGCGCGTGTACACCGTCACCCGATGGCCGCGGGCGAGTTCACGGGCGATGGCGGGAGTGTCGGACGTCAGGGCCTGCGCGGAAACAATGGCGATATTCATGGCACACCTCAAGCTAGAGAGCTTGGAAAAAGGGTGTGCCTGCGTCTTAGGCACCAACTACTCCGCAGAGTTTACCGCGCTCCAACTCGCGCTAAACCCCTGAATCGGTGGAAATCACACACAGTCGCTCTTCGTCCGGACATGATGGTTCCGCCGCTCCCAGGAGAGTCGGCCCGCCAGGGGGTGCGGGCCGCTCCCACGGCGCTTCGTCCTCCCCGGCCGGTCGCTGAGCAGGGCGAACGGGACCCGCCGCGACCGCCGGAGATCTACGGACGTCAGCGGGATCGGCGCAGGGTGAGCACGGTCATCTCGTCGAGGACACGATCTCCGGAGAACTCCCGGTGGTCCTCCTCGATCGCCTTCACCACGGTGCCCGGAGGCTGGCCGGCGCACCGCGCCAGGACCTCCGTGAGGCGGCCCTCGCCGTAGCTCGCGCCGTCCGGGCCCCGGGAGCCCACCAGGCCGTCGGAGTAGAGCAGGAGCGTCTCACCGGCCGTCATGGTCAGCTCCTCGGCGGCGGGGACGGCGCCCTCCTCGAACCCGAGCGGGACGCCGCCGCCCTCGGCGAAGCGCACCCCGCCGTCCGGGAGGAGCAGGGCGGCCGGGTGGTGCCCGGCCGAGGCGAGCCGGACCCGCCGCCCCCGTACGAAACCCGCCGCCGCCATGACGAACAGGCCGGTGTTCTGCGCGACCAGGGCGTCGTTGACCTTGCGCAGGGCCTCGGCGGGGTCGTCCTCGCCTACGCTGACCACGCGCAGCCCGCCGCGCACCAAAGCGGTGACCGACGCGGCCTCCTCGCCCCGGCCGGCCGCGCTGCCGATCACGAACCCCCAGCCGTCCCTGACCGGGAACACGTCGTAGAACTCGCCGCCGATCGCGCGCGGCTCCGACCCGGGGTGGTACGCCGCCGCCGTCTCGAAGCCGGGGATGTCCGGGAGCGTACGCGGGAGCACGCCGGTCTGGAGCGTCTCGGCCGCCTGGGACCGGCGCTGGAAGCCGCGCTGCGCCCGCATCGCCAGGCCGAGCTGGGCTCCGGCCTCCTCCAGCAGGCCGAGGTCCGCGAGCCCGAACGGCGGGCGGTCGCGCAGCCGTACCAGCGTGAGGACGCCGACGAGCTCCTGGCCGGCCTCGATCGGCACGGAGAGCAGCGACCCCGCCCGCATGCCGTCGAGGACGCCGGGGCCGAGGAGCCCGTCGTCGGCCAGCATCTCGTGCACCGTCCCGCTCCGGGTCTCCAGGACCTGGCCCACGACCGGCGCGCTCGCCGGGTCCATCCCCTCGACGGCGCGCTGCAGGCGGGTCGCCGGCTCGCTGGCTGGCGGGACCACGGCCGCCCGGTGCAGGGCCCCGTCCCGGAAGACGTCCGCGACCACCCAGTCCGCGGTCTCGGCGGCGAGCAGCCGCGCCGCGCGGATGAGGGCCACCGGCTCGCGCAGGCTCTCCTCGTCGAGCAGCAGCCGGGTGAGCCGGGCGAGCAGGTCGTGCCGCCGCGCGGCGGCCATGGTCGCGGAGTCGTCGGGGACCGGGGCCCCCGCGGCGGGCGCCTCCGGGAGCCGCACGTCGGTGGGCAGCACGACCGCCGCGATCATCTCGCGGGGTTCGCCCGGCATCCGCAGCCTGCTGAGCACGAGCCGCACGGTGTGCGTGCGGCCCTGGTGGGCCAGCCGGGTCTCGAAGGTCGCGCTCTCGTCGCCGTGCAACACGGCGGTCAGGTGGGACCGGAAGGCGGCGCGGCAGGAGACGTCCACCAGCAGCGGGAACGGCCGCCCGAGCAGATAACCCGCGGGGCTGCCGAGCAGCCGGGCGGTCTCGTTGTTGATCCGCCGCACCACGGCGCCGGTGTCCATGACGACCACCGGGACGGGAAGCGCGCGGAAGATCTGGCGCAGCAGCTTCTGCTCGCGCTGGTTGCCACCCTCCCTGCGCCTGCGGCTCCTCCCGAGCTCCGCGAGCGCCGACCGGAGCAGCTCCTCCGCCGCCTCCAGCTCGTCGAGCGCGGCACCGGGCGCGGACGTTTCGCGGAGCGCGGCGATGCGGGCGGCCAGCCCGCTCAGCTCACGTTCCAGCTCGGGTAGGTTGGTCAACATTTGCCCCCTCTCTCGTTCGAAGGTACGTCACCGGATTCCGCGAATCGACGGGGTCCGTATTAAGGCAGAAAGTAGGGGAATGACGGTTCCTGTCATGGAAACCACGCCGAGCCTCGCCCGCGACCTCGCCGCTCTGGGCAGAGTCGCCGAGGGCGTGTCGTACGAGAGCGTGCTGCGCGGTGTCACCGAGGCGGTGGCGCGCGGCGTGCCCGGATGCGCGGCGGGCACCGCCGAGCTGTGGCAGGAGGGGAGGGTGCTGCTCGCCGCCTCCCACAGCGAGCTCATCGCCCTCACCGACCAGGAGCGGGACCTGCGCGAGGGGCCGTCGAGGGAGGCGCTCGCGTCCGGGAGGCCGGTCGTGATCGCCGACGTGATGCGGGACGCGCGCTGGCCCCGCTACGCCGCGACCGCCGTGCGGCTCGGCGTCCGCTCGGTGCTGGCGCTGCCGATCGAGGTGGACCGCGCCGTGGTCGTCATCGGCCTGTACGCGGTGCGGCCCGGCGCCTTCGCCGGCGGCAGCCCCCTGATGACCATGCTCGCCGAGCAGGTCACCGTGGTGCTGTCCAACATCTGGGAGTACGACGACGTGGTCACGGGGGCCGCCCAGATGCAGGAGGCCCTGGCCGGCCGTTCGGTGATCGACCAGGCCAAGGGCATCATCATGTCGGCGAGCGGCTGCTCGGCCGAGGCCGCGTTCGACGAGCTGCGGCGGGTGTCGCAGCACCATCAGGTCAAGGTCGCCGACCTGGCCAGGCTGCTGGTCACCGAGCACCAGAACAAGCACGGCGGCAAGAGCGCGGATTGAGCTACCCGAGCCGCTCCCCGTCGGCGCCGAACGCAGCCAGCGCCTCGTCCAGCGTGTCGTACATCGGCAGCCTCTGGGAGAGGCCGGTCACCCACATCACCTTGGAGCTGGGGTACTGCACGCCCACGAGGGCGAAGTCGGCGCCGGCCCCGGTCGCGCGCTGCCAGTGGTGGACGATGAGCCCGAGCGCCCGCGAGTCCATGAACGTGACCCCGGCCAGGTCGAGGACCATGCCCGGCCCCTGATCGTCGGCGGCGGAGTCCAGATAGCCGGAGAACTCCTCCCTCGTCGTCGCGTCGAGCATCCCGGTGACGTGGATCACAACGACGCCGCCCGCCGGCGTGGCGTGCGCCGTGGAGTGCAGGGACAACGTCCCGGGGTTCGGCACCTCGCGCCTCCTAAGTCGTGCCTCGAAAGTCCTGTTCCGCCGCGCGCGACCCGGATGGCCGGTCGTCGCGGTGTCGTCGCCGCAGCCTCCCGGGCTACGGGTTCCCTCTCCGCCTCGCGGCGCGTACGTCCGAATCCACGCTCACGACGGGCAGCACTTTCCCGACACTCCCTCGACGAACGGAGGCCCCGCCGCGCGAGGCCTGTCCGGCAACTTTACTGGCGCTCAGGGGGTGGTGATACTTCGGACTTTGGGGGAATATCGGAGGAGAGGTCCAGCAGAGGGCCCTGTCTCGATGTTGTAGCGAGGCGCGCCGTCTGCGTGGGCTGGTCCCGGCTCGGCGTCGCTCGCGATGCGAGTACGAGGAGATTCCAGATGGCTGCCGAGGCTCGAGTAGCGACCATCCCCCAGCAGACCGGACCGGCGGGCGGACGCAAGGGAACGCCGCCGTCCCGGGCGAAGCACGCCCACTCCGCGGAACGGCCGATCGACCAGGACCGGCCGACGGCCGAGGAGCTCCTCGCCGAACTGGCCCGCGAGGACCTGTCCCAGGAGCGGCGCGAACGCCTCCGCGAGATGGTCGTCGAGATGCACCTGCCCATGGCGCGGGACGTCGCACGTAGATACCTGCACCGCGGAGAGCCGCTGGAGGACCTCCTCCAGGCGGCCTACGTCGGGCTCATGAAAGCGCTCAACGGGTACGACCCGACCCTCGGGCACGGTTTCCGCGGCTATGCCATGGTGACCATGACCGGCGAGGTGAAACGGCACTTCCGCGACCGCACCTGGGCCGTCCGCGTCCCCCGGCTCTACCAGGAGCGCCGCTCCGAGCTGAACCGGCTCGTGGCGGACATGACCCAGGAGCTCGGCCGGTTCCCGACGGTCGCCGAGCTCGCCACCAAGATGCGCATCTCGGAGGAGGACATGCTCCTCACGATGGACGCCTCCGCCGCGTACAGCACGCTGTCCCTGGACGCGCCGCTGGGCGCGGACGACGACGCGGCCGCGCTGGGGGACGTGCTCCCGGAGGAGGACGACGCGCTGGCGACGCTGGTCGACCGTGAGGCGGTCAAGCCGCTGATCGACGAGCTGCCCGAGCGGGAGAAGAACATCCTGCTGCTCAGGTTCTACGGCAACCTGACCCAGGCCGAGATCGCGGCCGAGTTCCACATATCCCAGATGCACGTCTCGCGGATCCTGCGGAAGGTGCTCGACCAGCTCCGGTCGGAACTCGTCGCGGGATGACGGGCCCCTGCCCGGGGGACGGTGGCGTCGGGGCGCCGCCGTTCCGGGGTATGTTCGACATCCGGCATCTTGCGGCCGACGATTCGGAAATGTCCTGTGGGAGGCGTTACCCGGTGAGCGAGGATGGCGTCCCACCGTCCGTTCCCGGCACGGCCAAGGAGCTCACGTTCTCCTTGGCCGACCTGCCCGACGTGCGCGAGTTCGCCGCGGTGCAGGCGCGCAGCCAGGGGATGCGGGAGGACGCCGTCGGCGACTTCGTCGTCGCGCTGAACGAGGTGGCGACGAACGCCGTGACCCATGGTGCAGAGGAGGCGCGGCTGCGCCTGTGGGGCGACCGCGACGCCCTGGTCGTGGACATACACGACGAGGGCAGGGAGTGGCGGCCGGAGGGCCCGCCCGGACGCGCCGCCCCGCCCGAGAACGCCACCCGCGGCATGGGCCTGTGGGTGGCCCGCAAGCTCAGCACCGACATCTGCATCGAAACGGGGAGCAACGGGACCACCGTCACGATGCGTTTCAGCGTCTGACAGGGGTAGTAGCCCCCCATGACTGTTCCCCGCATACTCGTGGTCGGCGGCGGCTACGTCGGCATGTACGCGGCGCTGCGGCTGCAGCGCAGACTCCGCCGCGCGGAGGCCCGCATCACGGTCGTCAACTACGACTCCTACATGACCTATCAGCCGTTCCTGCCCGAGGCCGCGGCCGGGAGCATCGAGCCCAGGCACGTCGTCGTGCCGCTGCGCCGGGTGCTCTCGCGGTGCGAGATCCTCAACGGCACCATCCTGCGGGTCAGCCTCGCCGAGAAGATCGCCGAGTTCCGGCCGCACGAGGGGGCGGAACGGGTGCTCGGCTTCGACTACCTGGTGTTCTCTCCCGGGTCGATCTCGCGGGTGCTGCCGATCCCCGGCCTCGCCGAGCGGGGGATCGGGTTCAAGACCGTGGAAGAGGCCATCCACCTGCGCAACCACGTCCTCGGCAAGCTCGACGTCGCCGCGTCCAGCTCCGACGAGCGGCTCCGCAGGCGCGCGCTCACGTTCGTCTTCGTCGGCGCCGGATTCGCGGGAGTCGAGGCGCTCGGCGAGCTGGAGGACATGGTCAGCGACGCCGTCAAGTACTTCCACGGCCTGCGCCGGCAGGACATGCGCTGGTTCCTCATCGAGGCGACCGACCGCATCCTGCCCGAGGTGGGGCTGGACATGGGCCGCTGGACCGCCGAACAGCTCCGCAGGCGCGGCATCGACGTCCGGCTGCGCACCCGGCTGCTGTCGGCCGAGAACGGGCACATCGTCCTGGACGACGGCGAGGAGTTCGACTGCGAGACCCTCGTCTGGACCGCCGGCGTCAAGCCGCACCCGCTGGTCCGATCGGGCGACCTGCCGCTCGACTCCAGGGATCGGGTGCTCGCCGACGAGTTCCTGCAGATCAAGGGAACCCGGTTCGCGTTCACGGCCGGCGACACCGCCGCCGTCCCCGACCTCACCCGGCCGGGCGAGTTCTGCCCGCCCAACGCCCAGCACGCCGTACGGCAGGCCCGGCGGATGGCCGACAACATCCTGGCCACGATCAGGAGCCGGCCGTGCAAGCCGTACCGGCACAGGAACGCGGGCGCGGTGGCCGCGCTGGGGCTGCGCAAGGGCGTCGCCCAGATCTACGGCCGGGAGCTGCGCGGGATGGTGGCCTGGCTGATGCACCGGAGCTACCACCTGTCGCGGATGCCCACCTTCAACCGCAAGTCCCGCATCCTGGCGGACTGGACGCTCGCCCTGTTCTTCCGCAGGGAGATCGTGTCGCTCGGCGCACTCCAGCGGCCGCGCGAGGAGTTCGAGCTCGCCGCCCGGACCACGCCGCACACGCCCGCCCGCGAGCCCGTCGGCCGCTGATCCCGGAACCCGGGGGCCCGAGGAACGTCGTCAGTCGCTCGGCGGTGCGGCGCTGATCTCGGAACCCGTGGGGGTCCGCGGAACGTCGTCAGTCGCTCGGCGGTGCGGCGCTGATGTCCGACAGCGCCGAGGTGGGATCCCACTCCACCGCCAGGTCGCCGAGGGAGACGATGCCGATGGCGTGCCCCTTCTCCACGACGGGTACGCGGCGGATCGCCTTCTCGCGCATCAACCGGACCACGTCGTCGGCGTCCTGATCCGGGCTCACGGTCACGACGTGCGTCGAGCACAGCGCCCCGATCGGGGTCACGCTCATGTCACGCGTCTCGGCGACCGCCCGGACGACGATGTCGCGGTCGGTGACCACGCCTCGCAGCCGGTCGCCCTTGGTCACGAGGACGTCGCCGATCGCCTGGTCGCGCATGAGCTTGGCCGCCCGCACCACCGGCGTGTCCTCGGGCAGCGTCACCGGATCGGGAGTCATGACGTCGCGTGCCTTCTGCTTCATGAAGATCAGCCCCTTCCGTCTCTCCCCGCCCTTGTCGGGTCTCGGACGGTTTCTGTCTCGGCCGGTTTCTGGGGGAACTCCGCTTCCGGGGGAACGCCTGCCGTGTGGTGGCCGATCCGGGGGTTCTCTCATTCGAGCGGGCTCCGATCGTCTCCGGCGGCCGCCGGGCTCCCATCTGTTCCCGGAGCCGCCGACCGATCCCCGCCCCGGCGGCCGGCGCCGGGGCTCGTACGGGCACCGGCGCGGTCGGCGTCGCGTCTCGGGTCGGTGCCGAGGGGCGCGAACCGGGGGTCCGGGGCTCGACGTGCCCGGACCGGGACGGCCTCGGACCTCGGAAGACCGGGGACCGGAGCGATCGGGGGGACGCGGGCCTGGGGGACATGATCACCCGATCGGGCGGGCGGGGGGTCAGCGCCGAGCACGGGAGCGCCAGCCCCCGCGCCAGGCGCTCGCCGTACCGATCCCGGCCTGGTGCAGCGCCAGCAGGCACAGACCGAGCGCGATGAGCGCGGTCGTGCCGATGCCGAGTCCCACGTCGAGGAGATCGAACAGGAAGGCGATCCCGAAGACGATCGCGGCGACGACGGCTAACATGCGGGCCTCACTTTCCGGTCAACCGAGTGAGCAGCGTCCTGTACTCGCGCAGCGCGAGCCGCAACTCCTCGGTGTCCTTGACGTCGGGGTTCTTCCAGTGGTCGGCCAGGCTGTGCCGCCGTTCGGTGATGGCGGAGACCGCCTCGCCGACGAGGGCGTCCGCCTGTTCGACCGAGCCGCGCGGATCGTCGACGAACGCGGCCTTGATGTCGCGCCATCGACGGTCCACGTCGATCCCGGCGAACTCCTGCCCGGTGTCCGCGCCCTCCTGCCCGGCGTCGCGGCTGTCCTCGCCTGTCACGCCGGTACGGCCCGGATCCCGGCTCGTCCCGCCGGGGCGGCCCGCCGCGAGCACGTCCCCTTGCGCCGGTACGGCGGCCCGCTCTCTCCCCGGCCGCTCGAAGCCGCCCGATCGCGCGGCGCCCGTCGCGTCACGTGCCGGGGTCTGAGGCATCGCGTCCTCACGGCGTACCGGCGCGCTCGGTTCGAAGCCCTCCGGGGCCACCGGCGCACCCCGGCCCCCTGCCTCGCCGGTGTCCCAGGTCGCTTCCGCCTCCTCGGGGGAGTAGACGGGACCCGGGCCCTCGAACCTGCTGTGCCGCTCGGCCTGCCCCTCCGAACCGGCGTCCCGCCGGATCCCGACCGGCTCCTCGCCGGTCGCGGCCCGGCCGTTGCCGTACCTGGAGTCGTAACGGTCCCTCTCCATCAGTGATCAGCCTCCCTGGCACTGGAACGTACGGCGCGGTGGCCGTCGGACTCGGCCGGCACTTCGTCGAGCAGCTCCTGGAAGAGCGCGCGGTAGTGGACCATGGCCTGGCGCAGCTCCTCGGTGGTGGCGTCCCGCCTGGCCGCGCGCCTGCTGATGTCGTGCGCCTTGCGGTAGTGGTCGAGCGTCGAGGCGTGCTCGACCGACAGGTCGCTGAGGCGCTGCTCGAAGTTCTCGGTCGGGTAGCCGCGATCGCCCATCACGGACGTGACCAGAGTGTCGGCCTCGGTCACCGCGAAGCCCGGGGCGTCGACGAAGCGCTCCTGGACCTCGCTCCACTTCCGCGCGTAGGAGTTCCTCGCCTCCTGCGTGAGGGGGCGGAGGTCGAGCCGGGAGTGCCGCTGTTCGCGAGCCCGCAGCTCCTCCTCGGCCTCTCTCCGGCTGTCGCGCTCCCGCACCGTACGTTCGTACTCCGGGCCGAAGCGATCTTGCAGGCGGCGCCGGCGGTTCAGGTTGGTCATCATGACGTAACCCACCGCGAGGATCACCACCACGATGGCAATGGCTACGACGAGCCATGCGACGGGGGTCATACAAGCCTCCAGAGATGAGTGCGTTGTCGCTTCGCACTGCCCTGGATACGGGCCTTCAAGCGCACGGACCGAGTCGAAAGCGACGGTCAAGCGCGCGTAATGCCGGGTTTCCCGGGTAGCCCGGACGGTCACCGCAAGAGGAGGCAAACCATGGGATTCGGAGCAAGTCTTGCGTTCATCGCCGTCGGCGCGGTCCTCGCCTTCGCCGTCAACTGGGACGTCCCCGGCATCGACCTGCACGTGATCGGGTGGATCCTCATCGCCGTCGGCGCCGTGGGAGCGCTGCTGACCGGTCTCTACACGCGCCGGCCCCGCACCGACGAGACGGTCGAGGTGGTCGAACCCGACACCGTGTACACCCCTGAGCCGACCGTCGAACCCCACGTCCACGTGCATGAGGAGAACCGCCGCATCCACCGGCACGACTGAGACGGCCCGGAGCCGGGATCTCACCGACGTTTCGCTGCCGGGGAGGCGGTAGGGCGGCGGCTTCGGTGCGCCGGCGGGCTGGACATGGCGACGGCCCGGCCGGGAGCCCGCCGCGTGCGGGAGTCGGGTCACCGCTCATGGCCGTCGCGGACAGAGAGTCTCGTTCGGACGTACGGCACAGCCATTGCGGGCGCGGGCCGCCTTCACGGTCTCCGTCGGTGTCGCTCGATGGGGGGCGCCGGGAAATGCCGGTATGCCGATCCCGATCTCGCTCCGGCCGCACCGGCCGCTCCGGCCGCTCCGGAGGCGACCGGCTATGGCGACGAGGCGGAACTCGTCGAGGAGGTCGGGACCTCGTCACGGCGGCGGAACTCGCCGAGGAGGTCGGAACAGACCGCCTGCCGCGCGGGCGCCGTACGCCAGGCGAGCGGCCGTGTCACTCGGGTGTCTCCAGCACGGCCAGCGCCTCCGCGAGAACGGCGGCGACATGGGACTCCGCGGTGGCCGGAACCTCGTGAAAGCCACGCTCGGGGTCGTAGGCGATGTCGAGGCCGTTGTCGACGAGACGGCCGGCCCAGCGCAGCGCCGTGTTGAGCTTCTCCTTAGGGACCGTACGGCCCTGCGCCACCGAGGACAGATTGCGGAGATTGGTGGCGGGCCCCGACTGGTTGTGTTCGCGGCGCAGCTTCCAGGGAAGGGCCCGGCTGTGGTCGGTCATCCGCTTGGAGAGCCCGGCCGCTCTCTTCGCCTGGAGGATGCCGGACTCCGTCACGCCGAACCGGGCGGCGAGGTCCGCGTTCGACCATCCGGCCGCGGCCAGCCGGGCCAGTTCCTCATGATCTACCAGCGGTTTTCTTCCCATGATCGACAGCTTAGGCCCGCCGAGGGACGACGTGTACGCACGTGGGCGGAATCTGCGCTAAGGTTGGTGTCGCTCGGCCAGCCGGGCAACGGGACGTAGCGCAGCTTGGTAGCGCACTTGACTGGGGGTCAAGGGGTCGCAGGTTCAAATCCTGTCGTCCCGACAGTAAAACAAGGCCTGTCGGCCGGGGCAAGAGCCCTGGTCAGCAGGCCTTGTTGCTGTGTTGTGGGTGTCCTTGCGATCAGCTAGACGGCCCTGAGCCGGGGACCATCTGGGGACCGTCTGACCGCGAGATGGGCGCTGAGCGCGGCCCCAGCCTCCGAGATCGAGCGCATGTCGGGGTGAAGATATCTCTGGGTCGTCGTCAGGGATCCATGTCCGGCGATCTTCCTGAGCACGTGGACCGGAACGCCGGCGTCGGCCATCCAGGTGAGACCCGTGTGCCGCAGATCATGCCGGCGAAGGTGTTCGTAGCCGAGGCGTGTCACCTCGTCATCCCAATGGGTGGCGTCTCTGAGCACCGCGGTGGTGATGCGTCCGCCCCGAGGGCCGGTGAACAGCCGGGCGGAAGGGTTCGAGCCGAGAGCATCCAGACGCCGGGCAACCAGGTCACGCACTTCCACGATCAGCGGGACGACGCGCGCACGCTTCCCCTTCGTCCCCTTG
This sequence comes from Microtetraspora niveoalba, assembly GCF_001570405.1. Classification (GTDB taxonomy): domain Bacteria; phylum Actinomycetota; class Actinomycetes; order Streptosporangiales; family Streptosporangiaceae; genus Microtetraspora; species Microtetraspora niveoalba. The sequence continues at coordinate 147,319 of NZ_BBYM01000017.1, forward strand.
TCCACGGCCCCGCCAGGGCTGGGAGTCGTCTGCCGACGCACGGTCCACGTCCACGCCTTGCGGTCGATATCGCCTACCCTGACCCCGGAGACCTCACCGATGCGGGCAGCTGTACAGGCGGCGAAGATGACCACGTCACCCCAGCCCGCGTACCTGTCCGCCGATCGCTCGACCAGAGCGGCGGCGAGCTTGGAGAGAGTCTCCCAATCGGGCAGTGCCAGCGATCGAGGGTCATCCAGTTCGTCCTCTGCCCGCTGATACTCCCGCTGCCAGCCGGTCACCCGTGCAGGGTTGCGATCGATGATCCCGTCACGCACCGCCTGTTCCATGACCCGGACGAGCGTCCCAGTTCCTCGACGAGAGTGTCGACCTGCAAGCGGTTGAACATCGTGTCGTCGTAGGGATCGATGTGTCCGATCATGGGGAAAGCAATGCGATTAGTGCTTCGATAGCTGACGCGTGAATGCCTTGCCGGCCACGAGCAACGATCGTTCCGCTGTACTCCTGCACTCGATACGCGATCACAGGATCAGGGTTGCATAGGGGCCGCCACTGCGGCGGGTCCATGTTGTGGCCGAACCGGGCTACCGGCCCGGGGCTCGCGGTGATGCCAGGCGTAAATCTGTACAGCAGTCCGTACAGCAACGCGGCCTTACACGATCACACGCCACCGGCCCGCGTCTACCATCTGAGCAAGCAGGGATGCTGCTGACGACGCATCTACCCTTCCCTTGTAAGTAGAAGGTCGGGTGCGTGACCAACTGCGTGACAACGGCGATGGACAACCATGGATGCTGGCGGACGACAGCAGACGATCCCCGCAGGTGGCGACTCTGTGAGACCAGTTCGAGCGCGTTTCGTCGTTGCCTGATAAGGAACAGGTTGGAAACGGCGTGCCTAACTGTCGGCCGCGCCGCATTCAGGTCCGCACGCAGCAGGTGTTCGGCACACCCGCCAACGTCGGCGTCTTCACGGCTGGGCCAATACCACATGCAATCCCCTCTTAAGCCGGTTGCAAGAGGCCCGCCCCAGACTTCATTCGCCGATGAGCAATGTCTGACCAGTTTGGCCGTTGCTGGCGGCAAGCAGAGATACGGGCGCCGGAGAGTTTCTCAGAAGGGATGTATCCCATGGCCATCAAGTCTTCGAGTGGACGCACAATCGCTGCTTTGACGGTCGGCGTGCTCGCCGGGTCCCTCTTTGCGGCGGGCGGCATGGCCGCCGCATCCTCAGACTCCGGCGTCATCAACGCTTGCGTCAAGAACGGGTCGGGCGACGTCCGCATCGTCGCCGAGACGACCACGTGCAGGGCCAACGAACGCAAGCTTTCATGGAATGAGAACATCCCACAGGGGCCGGCCGACTCGATCAAGGCGAGCGTCGAGCACGGGGACTTTAACTTCCCCGGCTCGGGCAACAAGATCGTCTACTGCCCCAGCGGGAAGACCGCGACGGGCGGAGGATTCTTCCTGGACGAGCCCGCGGAGAACGGCCGGGAGATCATCGCGAGTGCTCCTTTGGTGGCCAAGGACAAGCCAACGGGCTGGCTGGCCGTCGCCAGGAAGGCTAAGGGAACCGTCTACGTGATCTGTGTCTGATATCCACTCGGCAGGCTCCCGAATGCCCAGGCAAGCCCGCAGGTAGATGATCCAGGGGTGATTCACGGACTCGAAATCCTCCATTGCGAGTGCGTGAGGAAGTCGGCGAAGTGAGCGAAACATCCGCAATCTTGAGAGCCGCGTCCTCTTAGCACTGAAAGCCACCGTCGATGTGCAGAGTGTGTCGGAGGCCACCGTGAACGAGATGAGGAACCAGCTCGGAACCTGGAACTCATATGCGCGCAGCGGTGCGCACATGTGATGCGCCCGCGGACCTGAGGGAGCTGACGAATATCGGCATGCGAATGTTCGGCGAGGCTAACTCACCCTCAGGGGTCGGGGAGGGGCGTCCCGCCGCGACCGTGAACTCGAACATGTGCGGATCATTCGGTGGAGGAGGCGCGGGTGCGGATCGCCTCCGTGGACGCCGCAGTTCCACGCACGGGAGCGGCTGCATCCGCTGGCAGCACGACGGATTCCCCATCCCCGGAGATTCCGGCGAGGTTCTGGTGCGGGACGCCGTCTGCCTGCTGGACATCCCCACCCACAAGACCGGTACCTCGTTCACCAAGCCCGTCGACCCCCTGCTCGGCAAGGCGATCGAGGCATGGCAGGAGCTCCGGCCGCAGCAGCCGAAGATGCTCGACCGCAAGACCAGCGAGCACGTGGACTTCCTGTTCGCCCACCGGGCCAAGCGTCTCGCCAACACCTACATCAACACCGCAGTCATACCATCGCTCTGTCGCAAGGCCGGCGTCCCGACCGCCGATGTCCGGGGCAACATCGCCAGCCACCGGGCCTGTCAATCCCCTGAAAGCGTGGAGACGGTCCTATGCCACAGCGGCCCTCAGCAGGGCCGTTGATGCTTGCCTCTTCTCAATCATCTGACGCTCGAACGTGACAGGCGGCAGCCCGTCGTTAGCGCTGTGCCTCCTGCTGGTGTTGTAGAAGTCGACGATCCAGGTCGCGATCTTCATCCGTGCCTCGGCCCGCGTACGGAAGCGCTGCCGGTGGCCGGGTCACCGACGAACACGAACTCCGCGTCGGGGTCGATGTGACGGCGGATCAGCCATGCGCACGCGGCCCTGTCGATGTGAACCCCCGCGCGGGTACTCCACTTCATCTCTGCCGCTCCTTCGTCTCCTCGCCGGTGGCCGCCTGGGGCGATGAGGGCATCGACCGCGGCGTGGGCGGTGCGGCGCTGGGGCGGATGGAAGTAGTCGCGGCGGCCGATGCGGCGCAACTCGGCCCGCAGCCGTCGGGCGGCTGAGTGCCGGGTCGCCTCGTCCTGGCCGGACGCGAGTGCGAGTGCGGCCTGCTCGCTGACGGCGGCGTATTCGGCCGCCCTGGCAGCAGACATCGATGCCGCGAGCCGTCGTTCCTGGGCGGTTGTGGCGGGGTGAGCCAGCCAGATCCCGGCGGTCCCGCCGACCTCGATCACCTCATCGTCGATCCACTCCAGTTGCTCGCGAGTACGCGCGTCGGCCGGCAGCGCGACCAGCCCATCGGACAGCTGTGCCACGCCCAGGCGCTTGAGCTTGCGCCAAACGCCGATGCGCGGGGTGGACGGCTCGCGGGGCAGCCGGTAGGACGGCAGCACCCATTCGCCTGTCCCGCCGTGCCGCATGTTCACGGCCCATCACCTCTGCCGGGGGCCCGCCCGGGTGGCAGGCATCTCATAGCGCGGTGGCGCCGATCAGCGCGGATGCGATCTCATGCACGCCATATCGGCGCGGTTCCTGTACCTGATCTGGTACGGGAGGGCTGGTGATGGGTGTCTCCGGGCGAACGCCCTGGTCGGCAACTCGAACGCCAGCCCATCCCGCTGGTCGTGTGGCCGCTTCCCCCTTTCAGCTTCGCCTGTCCCGCTTCGCCCGAATGATCGCGTGCCCCGTCTGGGCGACCGGATCGCGTCGGGCGCCGAGACGGGCGCCCAAGCGCCGCCATTCAGCCCCGCAGCGAAGCGCCGCCAGTCCCGCCTCGCGGTCCGGGAGCAGGAGCCGGCGCAGCGACTTCCACATACCGGCCTGGCTGTGGTGTCCGGCCGTCCCGTTCATCGCGCCCCCTATTGCTGGTGGCCGTAGCTTCAGGCAGCCGGTTTGATGTTGCTGGCCGCTACCGCCTGATGCAGCGTGCGGGCGAGCTTGACGGCATCGTCGACCGCCCAGAAGTGCATGTAGAACATGCGGGGCTGATCGTCGAGGGTGTGGTTGTGCAGCTCGACGATGTCGATGCCGCCCCGGCGGAGAGCGCGGATGACGTTCTGGACCTCTGGGGCGGTCATGACGAAGTCGCCGTTGATGGCGGCCTTTCCGCCCCCGGTCGGCTGGAAGTTCAGGCCGGTGGACACGCCCATCCCCGCTGGGGTGACCCGGTTGCCGGAGGAGACGTCCTCGCGGCGGGCGAAGGTGAACTTGTAGATGCCGCCGTCGTTCGTGCCTTTAGTCCCCAGGGCGGCGTCGATCCCGGCGGTGTCCAGGTCGATCGGCGGTGGTGATGACGGAGGGGATGCGGGAGGGGTGGCTGTCTGATCCAGAGCGGAGCGGATGCCGCGGGCGATGGTCGCCGGGTCTCCCATGGCGTGGATGTGGGTCCACCAGACTGGCGGTTCGTGGGCCAGAAGGTGTTTGTGCAGTGCGGTCTGGGAGATCCCGGCCGCTTGTAGGGCGTCGGTCACCTTGCCCACTTCATCTTCGGTGACCACGAGATCGCCCATCATCATCGTCTGGCCGTCTCCGTAGCGGGTGAAGGCCGCGTACGAGCCCAGCGCGAACCCCGGCTTGATGGGAACTCCTTTGGATGTGACCTTGAGGTCTGATCGGGGGAATCCCACCCGGTACACGGTGTGATCGGTTGACAGCTTTCCGGATCTGCCCAGTGCCTGGGCGGTCGACTTCCAGTCGGCCTCGCTGGTGGCCACCGGCCGCAGGAGGGGGTCCTGTTGTGGTGCGTCCCCGTCAGCTGCGTACGCGGTCGCCATGCCCGAGCCGCCCGATGCTGTCACCAGCGCGACTATCACCACAAGCCCTGTTGTGCGGATCCGGCTCATGCGTGGGAACGAAACAGTGTGCATCGTGTGCTCCCCTCAGCACCCGACGAAACACCTCTGCAACCACGGTTACATCGGCCCGCCCTGGATGGAAGACATTCCACGTCTTTCATGCCGGTTGCTGACAACTCCACGACCTACCTTGGGCCGGATGACTCGTAGTGGCCGTCATGGTGGCGGTCAGCGGGGGAACGAGTCATAGAGCGGAGCCTCCTGCCGCTAACTCATGAGGTGCACGTCGTCCATGTGCTCTGAACACCAAATAGCACGGGCATCGCATGACCGTGCCTTGCCCACATATGGTGCGCCCCCGAAGGACCTCGTCATGGGTGTCTCTTCCCGCTGGTTATCGCGTCGGCGTGCTGGCGTCGTGGCCGTAGTTCCTGCCGCGCTCGCGCTCGTGCTCGCCGCCTGCGGCCTCAACCCCGGTTCTGGGGACCATGCCCCGGTGCTGAGCACGGGCCACAGCTCGATGCCCGCCACGTCGTCGCCAATACCCGGTATGGGCACCATGGACGGCTTGTCCTCCGAGCAGGCCGGCTACACGATGGCCTCCAGCACCGCCACACTGCCGTCCGGCAAGGCCGCCGACTACCGGTTTTCACCATTACCGGCCCGAACGGCAAGCCTGTCACCGCTTTCGCCATCACGCAGACCAAGGTGCTGAACTTCTACGCCATCCGCTCGGACCTGACCGGTTCTCAGCACATCCACCCGACGATGGCCTCCGATGGCGTCTGGACCGCCTCGCTGGCCGCGCTTCAGCCCGGGACATGGCGGCTGTTCACCCAGTTCACTCCGGACACCGGCTCAGGCAAGGGCCAAGACTTCGTTCTCAGCCGCACCGTCACCGTTCCCGGACCGGTCACCCCCGTCGCCCTGCCCAGGCCTCAAGCTCCACGACGGTCGACGGCTATGTCGTGAACGTGCGCGGATCGGGGCGATCTTTCACAGCTACCACGGGGCGCAATACACCTCTGCTGACTTTGCCGCCGTGTGCAGGCAGCTCGGGGTGCGCCAGTCGATGGGAGCGGTGGGCACCAGCGCGGATAACGCTCGCTGAGGCCCTCAACGCCACCCTCAAAGGCGAGACGCTCCAGGGCGCCAAGTACTGGCCCTCTGCCCACGCCGCCCGGCTGGCCGGTATCATCCTCAAGCTGCTGACCATCCCCGGTCACTACGACATCGCGCTGCGCGACTTCGGCCTCCTGCTCGGCGCAGTCGCTCTCGCCCGGCTCGCCCAGCGCTACCACAGCACACGGCAGTCGCACTGAAGAGCCCGCAGCAGACACCGCAGGTCGGCGTAGGAGGTCCGTGGCCTCCTATGCCGACCGCCTTGTGGCTGAACGTACCGGCCTTTAGGTGCTGGTCAGTTGCTCGCCACAGCTGGGGGCATCATGTTCCCCTTTTGCCGCCCCGGCGCGGGAGGCAATGCGGGAGCCGGTGGGGGCGGGGTGCGGGGCGAGCAGCAACGTCTTCTCGGCGCGGATCACACCGCGACGCCGAGAACCCGTCACACCTTGGCCACGCTGCTGTGCCCGCGAGGTGATGTGGAGGGCGGCAGGCGCTAACTCCAGACGAAACTGGACGGCAGAGTCCGCGTATTGGGCCACACCCACCCGGAGACCCTGCACACACGGCGTGACCTGGATGAGCCGACCGGCTGACGAACGCACTCGCAAGCTGCAAAGGTCGGCTGTTCGAGCCCGGCACGGTCCAGTCGATGCGCAGGCACGCGGTCAGGCATCGCCGCCGGTGGTGAGGTCGCGGGTCGCGGTGAGTCCGGCGTCAGTGGTCTTGCGGAGGAAGTCGGCGAGCAGCCTGAGCTGCTCCTCGTCGTACTCGGCGCAGATCAAGTCCATGGCCGAGTTCATTCCGGCGAAGAGCTGGTACATCTCCCTCCCGCGGTCGGGCAGCGCCCGGACGGTGACGGCGCGCCGGTCGTCAGGGTCGCGTTCGCGGGCGATCCAGCCGGCGTGTTCCAGCCGGTCGAGGATTCCGGTCATGGTGGCCGGGTGCAGCCCGGCCTGGCGAGCCAAGGTGCTTGGGCTCAGCGGCCCGTGTCGGCTGATGAGGTCCAGGCAGCCCATGTCGATGTCTTTGAGGGCGAGTTGGACGCCGACCTGGCGGTTGAGCATCGACAGCTGGTTGTGCATGCCGCGCAGGGCGTCCTTGATCTGGGTGGTGAGCCGCCTGCGGGTACGCCCGTCTCCAGATGTTACGTAACTCATATTGTCTCGATCTCAAACTCAACTACTATGACCTTCGTATGATATGACAGTGGAAGGATTCAGTCATGATCCTGATCACCGGCGCCACCGGCGTTGTCGGCAGGGAAGCCGTCCGCCTCCTGGGTGAGGAGGGAGCGAAGGTCGCCGCCGTCACCCGTAACCCGCACGCCGGCTTCCCCGCAGGTACACAGCTCGTCCACCCCGCCGAGGTCGCCACCCTCGACGGCGTCGAAGCCATCCTGCTCAGTCCGCGCGCCGTCGGAGCCGCTGCCGCCGGCCTTCTGGGCCACGCCCGCGAGACGGGCGCGAGGAGGGTTGTCGTGCTGTCCGCCGTCACCGTGCAGTACCCAGCCGGGCAGGCACGCTTCCGGCAGCAGTTCCATGCGGTCGAGGACCTCGCCAAGGGTTGCGGCCTGGACTGGACGATCCTGCGCTGCGCCGACTTCGCCGCCAACACGCTGGCCTGGGCCGGGCAGATCCAGGCGACCGGGACCGTGCGGGGGGCGTACCCGCGGGCGAGGACCTCGACGATCGACGAGCGCGACATCGCCGCGGTGGCCGCCCTCGCCCTGACTCACCCGCAACACGCCGGTCAGACGTACCTGCTCACCGGTGAGCAGTCGCTGAGCCAGCCGGAGAAGGTCGCCGCGATCGGCGCGGCGCTCGGCCGAGCGCTGTCGTTCGTCGAGGCCACACCGGATGAGATACGCCGCGGCATGCTCGCCGCCGGCCTGCCCGACGAGGTGCCCGACCGGCTGCTCGGCTCGCTGGCCGACTACGCCCGCGAAGCCGGGCCCACCACCGACACCGTACGGCGGCTGCTGGGCCGCCCGGCGCGGACGTACGCCACCTGGGCGACGGACCACAGCGCCGCCTTCAGCTCGGGAGGACAACGATGAAACTCACGATGGTGGCCGCCACCGGCGGCATCGGACGACACCTGGTCGAGCAGGCGGTGGCCGGCGGGCATGACGTGACCGCTGTGGCCCGCCGCCCACGTGACCTGCCGGACGGCGTCCGGGCTGTCGCCGTCGACCTCGCCCGGCCGGACATGCGGGCACTCGCCTCGGCGATACGCGGAGCCGACGCCGTACTGTCCGCGCTCGGCCCGCGAAACCCACGCGCGGACGCGGGCATCACCTCGCGTGGCACCCGCGCGATCGTCACGGCGATGCAGGCCGAGCACGTCCGGCGGATCATCATCGTCAGCGCCGCACCCGTCGGACCGGTGGCGGTGCCCGGCCGGCCGAAGCCACCCAGGCACGACCCCGGCGATGGCATCTTCATGCGGTACCTGGGCGCTCCGCTGACTCGGGCGATGTTCGGCCGGCACTACGCCGACCTCGCCATGACCGAGCAGATCCTGCGCGACAGCGGTCTGGAATGGACGGTGTCGCGCCCGCCCAAGCTCACCGACAAGCCGCTGACCGGCAGGTACCGGACCGCATTGAACCGCAACATCCGGGGCGGCTTCTCCGTGCCGCGCGCCGACGTCGCCCACCACATGCTCGCCATGATGGACCAGCCGGAGACGATCAAGCAGATCGTCGGAATCGCGAGCTGACGGGTGGGAAGGGAGCGGTAGGCACAACGATGTAGTCGCGACCGGGCGTCGCCTCAAAGGGCCGGGGTCCACATCCGGCCAGAGATACTCGCAGATCTCCTCGCGTTCCAGCCCTTTCGGATGGACCGCGAGGAGAACGAACAACTCCAGAGCCTTGGTTCGGCCGGAGACGTCGACCGCCTTACCATCGACCTCGACGATCGGCTCGCCGACGATACTCAATCGCACGCGGCGCTCCGCGGTACTGGGTGGCGGCACGGACAAGTCCACTTCCCGTGCCGGCTGCTCTGCGGGCATGCCGTTCCCCGCGGCGAGCTTGTGGAGCACCGCGCTCGCGGATTCCTGGGGCAGGTGGAACAGGGGGTGTCTCGCAGCTTCTCGGCCAGTGCCCCGGACGCCTCCGCCACCGGGTGGTCCTCGTCGACCTCACAGGTCGTTCCGGACGCCGACCGCCCGACCACCAGTGCTCCAATGCCGAAACTGGACGCGAGGCCCATGAGCGTGTCCAGATACGAGTGCCCTTCCCCCCGTGACGGAGCGCCAACTGCCGCACATGCCGGTACGACACCGCCGCGGCAATGACCGCGACCGGCATCACGGACGAGGTGGTCGTCCCTCGGATCCAACGATCAGCGTCGACGACGAGGAAGAGCCCGTCGGTCCACACCGCCCTTGACCACCTCGGCGCGGGTCTCAACAATGAGACGGCCCCGAGGAAACCGCAGATGAGAGCGCCGTAAATTTACGGCATGCCCGGCCCGGGACGCCCATCACGAGATCGGCGTAAATCCGCCCATCGTAAGAAGGCCTTCCTCGTCGAGGAGTCGTTCCAGTGCAGCAACATGGCCGAGGTGGAAGAGCTTGAACTCAGGCACGATCTCTCCTCCCCTGCGTTCGTCCCCGCGGTTGTTACTACGCAGCGTTTCGAGATCCGCTAGCACAGTCATTGGTTGTTGCGATCCTCGGCCGCCCCGGAGGACGACCGCCACCGGAGGGGGTCAACGGGGCCACGCCGCCGCCGCTGCGTTGCGATCCTCGGCCGCCCCGGAGGACGACCGCCACCCCTGCTCGCCTGGCGTGTGTCTGTGGCCCTCCAGTTGCGGGCCAGTTGGTGGAGAGCGGAGTCACCTTCGCCAGGGACCTCGGCGCGCCGCGCGGACTCTCCGCGCGGATCCGCGATGAGATCCGGAGCGGGACGGCGCCGGGCCCCCGCCCGCTGACCCGGACCAACGGGCACTGCTGGTTCATGGATAACGAGTCGGCGCGGTTGTCGACGGCCTGCGCGGCCTCGTCGCCTCCGGCCTGTCCGTACGGCAGGCGCTGGCGGCGGCCACGGAGGCCGGGATGCGCGCCGCCGGACTGGCGAAGGCGGGCGCGGTCAAGCCGGGATACCTGGCCGGACCTGATCGCGGTCGACGCCGACCCGCGGTCCGGCGTCGACGCGCTGCTGGATCCCCCGTTCGTCGTCGTGGGCGGTCGCGTCGTCAAGGACGTCATCGGCCGCGCCGCCGCCGGGTAAGCGCCGCTCGAAGCGGTGAGCGGCAGGTCGTACCCGCGGTGCCTGGTGGGATCTGCCCGCCGAGTCCGGACCGGGGTCCCTATTACCCGCCGCTACCCAAGGCTCCAGAGCCCCGCGTTCCCTCCGGTGCGGGGCTTTTCCCTGCGACTTGCCATGCATTGAACATGTGTTTAGCATTTAAAACATGTGTTCAGCATCGTCGGACCTGACCGCCCAGGCCAAGATCCGAAACGCGGCCATCGCGCACTTCGCCCAGGACGGCTTCCAGAAGGCCAACCTGCGCGCCATCGCGGCGACCGCGAGAGTGAGCGCCGGCCTGGTCATCCACCACTTCGGCAGCAAGGAGAAGCTCCGGAGCGTCTGCGACGACCACGTCCTGCGCCTCCTGGTCCAGCGGGCCGACGAAGCCCGCCCGAGCGGCATGCAGGACCCCTTTCGCGAATATCTGTCCAACCCGGAGGAATACCGCCTCCAGGTGCAGTACATGCTGCGCGCGATCGAGGAGGACATGCCCGCCGCGGCCACGTTCGTCAACACGCTGGTGGACGAGTCCGAGGAGATCCTGCGGGCCGGGATCGCCGACGGCACGATGCACCCGTCTTCGGACGTGCGGGCGCTGGCGGTGCTGAGCGTGCTTCACAGCGTGGCCACGCTGACCATGCCGCCACCCCTGGCGCGGGCGCTGGGTTACGAGCGGTTCGGCCCCGACGTGCTGCGCCGCCTGGCGCTGCCCACGCTGGAGCTCTACACCCATGGGCTGTTCACCGACGATGCCGCGCTGAAGGCAGCCCGGGCCGCGCTGAACGACTCACCACAGGAAGAGGACTGACACGATGGCCATCACCCTCCCCAACCTCAGCCCCCTGGAGAACACGCTCTGGCTCACCCTGGCGGGCAAGGCGCTCGACTACCAGGCCAAGCGCCCGATCCTGCGCGACAAGACGGCCTACGACATCGTCAGGAAGCTCGACTACGACGCCGGGCAGTTCAAACTCTCCGCCAGCCCCATCGTGGGCATCGCGCACCGCTCCCTGGTCATGGACAACATCGTGCGGCAGTTCATCGCCAGAAATCCCGACGCGGTCGGGCTCGACCTGGGCGCCGGACTCGACACCCGCGTCTACCGTGTCGACCCGCCCGCCACCGTCGAGTGGTACGACGTCGACCTGCCCGGCGTGGCCAAGGCCAGGCAACTGCTGCTCCCCGAGCGCCCCCACGCCCACACCATCGGTTCCGACCTCAACGACCCCCAATGGATCAACGAAGTCCCCGACGACCGCCCCGCCGTGATCATCGCCGACGGCCTGATCGGGTTCCTGTCCAAGGAGGAGCTGGCCACCCTCCTCGACCGCCTCATCCGCCACTTCCCCACAGGCGAAATCTGCTTCAACGGCTACACGAGGTTCCACGTGTGGGCGGCCAAGAAGTACGCCGGCACCCAGTCCGTCGCCCCCTACCTGAGGTCTCCCGGCTTCGACACCCCGCAGGACGTCGAACACCTGGAGTCCCGCCTGAAGTTGGTACGCGAGATCTTTCTGGCCCGCGAGCCCGAGGTCGCCGACTACCCGTGGAGCACCCGCCTGGCCAGCTTCCTGACCGCCTGGAGCACCTCCATCTCGCGGAAGGGCACCGCCGTCCAGCACTACCGCTTCTAGGCCAGTAGTGCTTCCCTGGCAGAGACCCGGGGGCGAACCGCTGGCTCTTGGTCAGCGGGTCCAGGGTTCGACTCCCTGGCAGCGCACCCAGCGGAAAACCCCAGGTCAGTATCACTTACCTACGGGAGAAGGTCGCGCTCTGGAGTCACTACCGCGCGCGTGAGGACTTCGTCGGCAAGCCCGACGTGCGGATCATGCGCCTGGAGGTGCGTGGCGACACCGCGTGGCTGGCCTGTGAGGCCAGGATCGACGAGATCGCGCTGGACGAGGGCGAGCACGCTCCCGACACGAGGAACACGCTGCTGGTGCGCGCCACCGAGATCTACCACCGCGACAACGGCGACGGACTCCCGCGGTGGCGGATGTGGCACACCCACATCAGCCCGCTGCCACCGGAGGACGAGCCCCGGCCGGGATTCAACGACACCATACGGGCGCGCGGCCTCGGCTGGGTGCCGTGGGAGCCGCTCCCCGAGCGGGAGGCGTGATGACCCGCGCCGGCCGTCCTGAGCTCGGCCTCGTGCTCGGCAGCTCGCAGTCGCCGGAGGACATCCTGACGGCCGCCGCCGCGGCCGAGCGCGCCGGCCTGGACGAACTCTGGCTCGGCGAGGACTACTTCTTCACCGGGGCCTTCGCCACCGCCGCCACGCTCCTGGCCACCACCCGGTTGCCGGTCGGCATCGGCATCGTCCCGGCCACCACCCGTCACCCGGCGGTGACCGCGATGGAGGTCGCCACCCTGGCCGGTTTGCACCCGGGACGCGTGCGCGCGGGGATCGGCCTCGGCGTGCCCGAATGGCTGGACGCGATGGAGCTGCGCCCCCGCTCTCCGCTCGGCGCGGTGCGGGACACTCTGCGCGGGCTGCGCACCCTCCTCCGCGGCGGCCCGCTCACCGGCGAGTTCACCTCGTTCACCGCGCACGACATCACGCTCGAACACCCGCCGGCGACGCCGCCACCGCTGTACGCGGGTGTGGGCGGCCCCAAGGCGTTGCGGCTGTCCGCGGCCGAGGCGGACGGCACCGTGCTCTCGGTGCTGGCGGATCCCGACTACGTGCGATGGGCCCGCGAGCGGCTGGCGGAGGCGGGAGCCGACGCCGGCCACCGAGTCGTGGTCTACGCGCTGTGCATGGTCGACGACGACCGTGACGCCGCGCGGGCCGCCTTGCGCGAGCTGTTCGGGCTGTACCTGCTCAGCGGACCTCGCAATCCGATGTCGGAGCTGCGGGGAATCGCCGACGAGGCGGAGGCGCTCGCGGCACGGGGACTCGAGGCCGCGATCCCCGACATCCCCGACGAGTGGCTCGACCGGCTGGCCGTCGTGGGCACGCCAGGTGACTGCGCGCGCCGACTGGCCGACCTCGCCGAGGCGGGAGCCGACGCGGTCGCGCTCGCCTTCCCGGCCGATCAGCCGATCGACAAGGTGCGGAAAGACGAACACCGCGCTGCGCGGCACCACGGTGCCCTCGGCCAGCTCGACTCCGCGCACTCGGTCCTCGTCCACCACCAGCCGCTTGACCACACCGCCGATGACGCGTACTCCGCGGGCGGCCAGCAGCTCGCGCTCGCCATCGGTCAGCGCCAGGGTGTGCGGGAAGAAGACGATGTCGGCCGACCACTTCTGCAGCAGCAGCGCCTGGGACACCGCGCGCGGATGGGTGCCCAGGACGCCGATCGGCTCACCGCGGACCTCGTAACCGTGGCAGTACGGGCAGTGCAGCAGGTCCCTGCCCCATCGCTCGCGCACGCCGGGGATCGCGGGCAGCTCGTCGCGCAGCCCGGTGGCCACCAGCACCCGGCGGGCCCGGAGCGCCGGGCCGCCGGCCAACCGCACGAGGAAGCCGGGCTCCGACACCTTTGCCGAGCAGGTCGTGGACCTGACGCCAGCGCTCGCGGGTGGTCTGGGCGCGCGTGCGTGCCGTCCTGCGGGGGCGGTCCGGCCTTGGCCCAGCAGGCGCTGTGACCGGCGACTTCTTTGCCGACGGCCTCGCTGAAGTTGTGCCACAGGTGCCAGCGGTCGGCGACCTGGACGGCGTCCGGCAGCGCGCGGCGGATCGCTTCGGCATAGGCGCCCGAGCCGTCCCGGCACACGATCTGCACTCCGGGATGGGCTCGCAACCAGGCCTCCAGAACATCGGCCGTGCGGCCGGGCAGGACGTCGATCCGCTCGCGGGTCTCGGCGTCGATCAGCACGGTGGCGTAGCGGTGGCGCCGGCGCAGAGCGAAGTCGTCCACCCCCACCACCCGGGGCACTCGCGGCTGGGGCAGGGGCAGGTGCAGCAGGATGCGCAGCGCGGTGAGCTCGTGATAGCCGTGCACGCGCGCCGTCTCGGCGCCGCAGCCTGGACAGGCGACCGGCCGGTCCGGGGTTCGCGCCCGCACCTGGATCCACCCGCCCTCGTCCGCCACGTCCTCCACGACCAGTGGCGATAACCCGGAGAACACCACATTCACAAGCTCGTTGAGATCATGCACGGCTTACCGTTACGCGACGAGACGTTCCGTCACCACCGAATCTGCGACAGAGCCGTTGGCTGGACAGACCCTTCGCGCCAGGTCGCTTCGATGGCCGCCCCGGAAATCGGCGTGAAGAAAACCTGCCGAGCGGCGAATACTGGGCGACCGTTGCCTTCGGAAGGACGCCATGACTGCACCACCTGACGCCAACGAGGTGATGGAAGACGTCACCGTGGTCGAGCGGTCATTGGATGATCCCGAGCTTTTCGCCCTCCTGTACGACCGGTACTTCAAGGAGATCTACTGTTATCTGGCCGCCCGGCTCGGCAGTGACCTGGCCGAGGATCTGGTCGCGGACGCCTTCCTGCTCGCGTTCAACGGCAGGCGCGGCTTCGACCCGCGGCGGGGCACCGTGCGGTCGTGGCTGTTCGGCATCGCCACGAATGTCGTGGCCCGGCACCGCCGCCGGGAGGGCCGCCGCCTGAACGCGCTCAGCAAGGTGGCAGCTGAGGAGTCCGCCGACGGGCACGAGGACCAGGTGATCTCGCGGCTCGCGGCGCAGGCCAGTCGGCCGGAGCTCGTACGGGCGCTGAAGGGCTTGGCGACGGGCGATCGCGACGCCGTGTTCCTGCTCGTGTTCGGCGGGCTGGGCTACGAAGAGATCGCCACGGCCCTGGACATACCGGTGGGGACCGTGGGGTCCCGGATCAACAGGGCACGCAAGAAGCTGCGCAAAGCCCTGGGCGACGTCGACCCGATCGGGGAGTGGCGATGGACGAGTTGAAGCTGATCGAGGCCATGTTCGCGCAGCCGGAGCCGACGCCGGAGGCGGCGGCGAAGGGGCGTGACCGCTTCCTCCGCCTGACCCGCGAAGCGCAGGCGTCGCAGGTGGGCCGTCCGCGTCGCAGGTGGCCCGCCGTGTTGCTGATCCGGCGCGTCTCCCTGGTCGGTGCCATGGCGGTGATGCTTACTGGCGGCATCATCGTCACCCAGGTGAGTCTGGGTGGCTCCGACCCGCGTACCACCGGGTATCTGGTCGGCGCCCCTCCGGCCGACGCCAAGGTGCTGCTCACCCTGGCCGCGCGGGCCGCCGTCGGCCGGCCCGACATGGTGCCGGCCCGCGGCCAGTACGTTCTTACCAAGACTCTGGCCCAAAACAGCCTGTACACCAAGGACGAGTCGGGCCGGATGGTCTACACCAAGGTGCTGGTCAGCCAGGAACGCTGGGAGGCCGCCGACGTGGGCAAGCCCTGGCTGAGCCGCAGCCAGAACCTGTCGGCCACGGGACCGGCGCCCCGCAAGTACTGGGATCGCGGCGTCGAGGACATCGTGTCCGAGCCGGGGGCCTGTCCCGGTCAGCCGGCCTATGCGCGGCTGGGCGCGTGGCCGACGGACCCTGCCCAGGTACGGGCGAAGATCGTGGCCGACACGGGCGAGGATCCGCTGCGCGTCTGGCGCTCCCTGCAGGATCTGGTCCGTGAGTCCGTGGTACGGCCCAGCCTGGCTGCCGCGTTGTACCAGGTCGCCGCCGAGCTGGACGGCATCGTGCTCATCGGCGAGGCCGTGGACGCCGCCGGCCGCCCCGGCCTGGCCGTCGCCATGGACGAGGGCGACGGCATCCGGTCCGAGCTGATCTTCGATCGGACAACCTACCGGTACCTGGGCGAGCGCACGGTGAACACCAGGGACCGCAAGGTGAAGATGATTTCCGGGGGCGAGTACACCGAGAAGAAGGGCGTGGTGAACGGCACCGCCGTCATCGCCGTCGATCTTGTCCCCGGCTTGCCCGAGGTGTCGCCGAAGGCGTCCCGCATGAAGATCCCCTGCTGAGACTTTTCCCCGCCTGATCCGGCCTTTCCGGCCGTGAGTTCTGTTTCGCATGCCCTCACATCGATCCGGCATGCCCTCAAGGAAGAAGGAGAACATCCATGTTCATCGCCAAGGCGATCGCTGCCACCCTGCTCGCCGGCTCGTTCGGCGGTCTCACCTCGCCACCGTCGGGAGACACTGCCGCGTACGAGAAGCAGACGCAGCTGGAGGCCAAGCGCGTCGTCTGCATGACGGAGCAGGGGTTGGACTACGTGGCCTTCCCGGAGCCCCGGTACACGTGGCAGCCCGGGGAGCAGGAGCGGTTCGCGGGTGACCTGGAGGCGCTGCGGGCGTACCGGACCAAGTACGGCTTCGGTGTCTGGTCGCCGAATGTCTATCCCAAGGACAAGGTCGTCAACCCCGTTCAGCACGAGAACCCGAACAACAAGACGCTGATGTCGCTCTCGGCCGACCAGCTGAAGAAGTGGCGCGCCGCCGACGAGTCCTGCTTCTCCCAGGCGGTCAAGGAGGTGCTGGGCAAGACCGTTACCTCCCAGGAGGACTACTACGACCAGCTCGAAGCGGCGGTGCGGAAGTCGTTGAGCTCCCTCGACCAGGACAAGCAGCTCGCCCGGCTGGGCAAGCAGTTCGCCGCGTGCCTGGGCGTCAGCCGGACCGAGCCGACCGCGCTGGACGGTCTGAGCCACACGAAGATCGTGCGGCAGGCTTCGGACGTCGCCAAGAAGGCGTGGAAGGGCGAACTGCCCAAGGGCAAAACCGTCATCTTCCGCCCGAATCTGAAGCCCGCGCAGGCCAGGCCGTACCTGGACAAGGAGATCAAGGCGGCGCTGAAGGATTTGCAGTGCGGTAAGGACTTCTACCCCGCCTACTCTCCCAAGGCCATGGAGCTCACGTCGCGGGTCTACCAGGAGTTCGGCCGGGAGGGCGCGGCCCAGGCGATCCCATCCCGGATCTACCGCAAGCTCATCTGACGCGGCACTCCCGGGGCGCCGCTCGTGGCGCGCGAGCGGCACCCTACCCGCTGATCGCCCGCGGCGTCCTCGACGAGCGGCCCCCTGCGCCGCGTCCGCCTCCAAGATCACTTGATGACGGAAGGTACGGCAGAGTCGCTTCCCAGGCCATCAGCGTCTCTGCCGCATACCTCCGTACCCGGCCTGTCGAGGCTGCAGCGTCACGAACGCTGTCAATTCTCCGCACATCGACAACGAGAGAGCAGATGAAATTACCCCATACAACCCTCGCCATGATCGTGGCGGGATCTGTCATCGCAGGCGGCACCACGAGCGCCGCGCAGGCGGCCGAGCCGGTATCTCCTGATATCGGGGTGTCGGGCTCGGTGACGCTGCTGACCGGCGACCGGGTGAGCGTCACAGCGAACGGCTACCGGATCGAGCCTGGACCAGGCAGAAAGGATCGTTTCGACGTTCAGCGCCGTCAGGGCCACCTTCACGTCATTCCAGAAGACGCCAAACGGCTGCTCGCCCAGGGCCTGCTGGATGAGCGCCTGTTCGACGTCACGCAGCTGCTCACATGGCGGTACGGCGACGCCCACAAGGCGGACATCCCGCTGATCGTGCAATCCGCCGAGGGGAAGACGGCGCAGACGCTCAGCGGAACGCGCAAGGCCACGGAACTGGCCGGGCTGGGACTGGCCGTCACGAGCGTCTCCAAGGCGACGGCGGGCCAGACCTGGCAGAGCCTGGTCGGCGGCGCCCGATCACTGGCCGCGGGCAAGTCGAAGATCTGGCTGGACGGCAAGCGGCCCACCACCCTCGACCAGAGCGTCAAACAGATCGGGACCCCGCAGGCGTGGCAACAGGGGCTGACCGGAGCCGGCGTCACGGTCGCCGTGCTCGACTCCGGTTACGACGCCACCCACCCCGATCTCAAGGACGTGGTCACGCAGTCGCGGAACTTCTCCGACGAACCCGACATCACCGATGGCGTCGGGCACGGCACCCATGTCTCCTCCATCGTGGCGGGAGCAGGAGAGAAGTATCGGGGCGTCGCACCGGGCGCGAAGATCGCGCTCGGCAAGGTCGGCGGAGAGTACGCCAGCGAATCGGCGATCTTGGCGGGCATGGAGTGGGCCGCCGCCGAGATCAAAGCAAAGATCATCAATGTGAGCATCGGCGGTCCCGACACGCCCGGCATCGATCCGCTGGAACACGCCGTCAACACCCTGTCGGCGCGTACGGGAGCGCTGTTCGTCATCGCGGCGGGCAACGACGGAGTGCCCGGCTCGGTCAGCAGCCCGGGTAGCGCCGATGCGGCACTGACGGTCGGCGCGGTCGACAAGTCCGACCAGCTGGCCCCCTTCTCCAGCCGCGGCCCACGGCTGGGCGATCATGCGATCAAGCCCGACGTGACCGCTCCCGGCGTCGACATCATGGCGGCGGCCGCGCAGGGCACGGCGGACGGCCCGTACATCGCCCACAGCGGCACCTCCATGGCGGCGCCGCACGTGGCGGGCGCGGCGGCGATCCTCGCCCAGCGGCACCCGGACTGGAACGGCGAGCAGCTCAAGGCCGTGCTCATCGGCAGCGCCGCGCCGCAGGCCGGCGCCACGCACTTCGACCAGGGCGCCGGGCGCGTCGACGTGGCCCGCGCGATCGACCAGCAGGTGTACGCCAGTCCCGCGAACATCAGCACGGTCTTCCGCTGGGGCGAATCCGGCGAGCGGCAGGCGACCAAGGAGATCACCTACACCAATGCCGGTGGCTCCCCGCTCACGCTGGACCTCACCGTGGAGGGCGACGTGCTGCGCACCTCGGCACAGCGGGTCGAGGTGCCCGCCAAGGGGACGGCATCGGTCACCGTGACGATCGACGGGACCGGCAAGCAGCCCGGTGATCACCCGGGCACCGTCACGGCCCGATCGGGTGACCTTCTCGTCCGTACCGTCGCCACCGCGTACGTGGAGCCAGAAGCCTACGACGTGAAGATCAGCGCGCTCGGCACCGACGGCCGGCCCGTCGACGCGATCGGGGAGTTCTACAACGGCAAGGGCGAGAGCCTGCGGATGGTCCTTACCGGCGCGCCGGACACCTATCGGCTCGCCGCCGGCGAGTGGAGCCTGTACGTCGACATCTTCGAAGGCGCGCGCATCACGACCACGCACCTGCCGGTGAAGGTCGGCCAACAGGGCGCGGAGATCGTCCTGGACACGCGCAAGGCCAAACCGATCAGGTTCACCCTGGACGAGCCCACGGCTGTCATCAGCGGGTGGACCGAGATGTGGGTGATCAACGGTTCGTGGTACCTCGGCTGGGCCGGAGGCAGGCCCGACCCAAGCGCGGTGTACTTCGTGCTCGGCTCCAAGCAACCCGGCCTGAAGTACGTCACCCGGATGCACTTCCACAAGAAGGACGTCTCTCCCACCCCCGTCCGCTACGACCTGGTGGACGAACGCCACGACGGCATCCCCGCCGACCCCACCTACGCGGGCAGGGTGAAGGACCTCGACAAGGTGACCACGACCTTCCGCGGCGCCGGAACGGCCGCGAAGGGCACCTACTTCGTGGCGAACGCCATCGAAGGCATCTCTGACGGATTCCTGACCCCCACGAACGATGTACCGCTGCCGGGCAAGCTGACGGAATACCGGACGCGAGGCCACCAGTGGTCCAGCGCTCTACGCATCGGCGAATCCATCGTCACGGGGACCAAGGGACCCACCGGCGACGGCCGCGACCGGCAGACATGGGGCGTCGCGGTGAGCGGCCCGTCCTTCGCCACCGTGGGCGCCTGGCGAGAGGGGAACACCATGACATTCGACGGCGCCCGGCTGTTCTCCGAGGGCGCGCCCGGCCGGGTCGGCATGGACGGCGCGGCCACCGGCACCGTCAGCCTCGCCAAGGGCGGCCAGATCGTCTCCAAGATCGACTACACCAGGTGCGGGCCGTGGGAGATCGATTCCTGCCGGTTGACCGCCGGCCTCCCGCAGGAGCCCGCCACGTACACGCTCAGCGCGACGGCCAGCCGCCAGGTGCCACACTCCACGCTGTCCACGAAGGTGGAATCGACGTGGACGTTCCGCTCGGCGAGCACTGCCAAGCGGGAAGCGCTCGCCCTGGCGGCGATCCGCTACGCCCCGGAAGGGCTGGACGAGTACAACCGCGCCAAGCGCGGATCGACCACCAGGCTCCCGATCTGGATCGAACGCAACCCCGACGCTTCCCCGACGGCAGTGAAGTCCATCCGTCTGCAGATGTCCGCCGATGACGGGGCGACCTGGCGCGACATCCGGATCAAAGCCAACGGCTCGGGCTGGACGGCGCAGCTGACCAACCCGCGCACGGCAGGCTTCGTCTCCCTGCGCGCCACGTCCACCGACACCGCGGGCAACACCGTCAGCCAGACCATCCACCGCGCCTACGCGATCGGATAACCCTCACCCAGGGGCGGCCCGTTTCTGGCGTATTCCGGCCGCCCCCCTCAACCAGGCGGCGCACCAGCGGAACCAGTTGCCTCTGCTGGATCAATGGCTCCCCGCCGGTGATCACCACGAGCGCTGAGCTTTAGAGGCGATTATTCTCCGCTTCCTCTGAATTGTTCATTGATTTGATGTGCAGGGCGCCATCCGCTGGGGTCCGCCACCGCCAGGTCCTGGATCGGCTGCATTCCCGATTCAGCGGAGGGGGTGATCGCGGCCAGCGCGACGGACCTGCCACGGTGGTTAACTGCCACGGCGAACCGCCACAAGCGGCTGGGGCGGGTGGAAGACACTCAGACGTTGCTGTAGCTCACCAAGTCCCCGCGGAATTGAGTGAATACGGGAGGGGACATTCACAGCATTCCACCGCTGGCGGCCGGTCCAGCGTGGTATCGGGTAAATATCACGCTGGGCGGATGGACGGCGTTGCCAACGACATGGACATCTCGGACGAGACGATCGACTTCCTGTTGCAGATACGGTCGAAGACTCCGATCCGCGTGTCGTCAAGAGTGCTGGCGCTACCCTCCGGTAGCGGCTGACAGCTGGACAGCCGTGGCGACCGAGCGTTGGGAGAGCAAGATGAATGCTGAGACGGCGGACTTGCTCTTCGAGGTGGTCGAGCGGCTGGAGAAGAGCATCGTCGCTCCTCGGCACGCTCATCACTCGCAACGTAAGTCTGGCCAGGCATGGAAGGGGGGTCGAATGAAATTTCTTAGGAGATCGCATGAGGTGCCGCCACCTTCGGCGGTGATAGTAATAGCTGCTAAAATGGCGCATAGAGCTCAGCTGGAAGTTCGGCGAGCAGCGCTGGACTTGCAGAATGACAAGATGGGCTCTGGGGCGGCATGTCAAGAGGCGTATCGCCGGATCTATGCGCTGGCTGATTTGTGCCACTATTTGATTCGGCCTCTTGGGCTTTCGCGGGGGCGCCAGAGGGAGGATGATGTGCCTGGTGCTCTGGCCTACGCTTTGGCGGCTTCTACTTCGGTTCGGCGTGCTTGGATGATTGCCCTCTTTGAGGAAGAGGGATTTGAGTACGGCTTTCCGGGGAACTGGCCGATGTCGTAGCCGCAAGGTTCGCGCTTCGGGTCAGGCGAACAGCCCAACGAACTCATGCTCTCGCATCCGGCCGGACGCTTTGATCGTTCATGCGGTGGCGGGCGCGGACTGTGCTGTTGTGGCGCCAGATGAGGGGTTTGGCCTCGCCGGGTGCCAGGGAGTCGGCTGGGCCGTTGAGGATCTCCTGGCGGGATGTCCGGGCGATGGCGACTCGCTGGTGGTAGTCCCGGAAGGTCTGCACCTCGCCGTCGCCGTCGGCACGGCTCGTATGTCGCGCTGTGGATCTCGGTGTAGGCCATGCCGTGGTAGTCGTCCTCGCCGAGCCGCGCCACTTCCAGGGCCCAATGTCTGAGGAGGACCGGTGCGGCGCGGAAAGTGAGCAGGCCGCCGATCCGGTCGATCCGGATGTCGTATGGGTGGGGGTCGGGCCACAGTTCCCGCCGTCGCCGTCGCCGTCGCCGTCGCCGTCGCCACGAGCCGTCGTCGTGTGCGTTTCGCATGTGCAGTTTGAGGCGGTCGCCTCATTCCGGACGAATCGTCACTACGTTCCAGCGTGCTGGCATGCCGTCGCCATGGCACTCCACCGCGGCCGGTGACCCGACGCAATCAGCATGCTGCCATAAGGGACGAGCTCTATGATCAGTTCGTCCTGATCGTTGAGATTCGGAGAAGATGTCAATCTCATGCGCCGCGCCATGGTCCTTCTGGGGGGCGTCGCCCTCGCCGTCGGCGCGTTTGCCCTCTTCTACCGGGGCCCGGGACAACCGTTCATTCGTGGTTACGTGAGCGACGTCGGCGCCACCATGCTGGTCTACGCGTTCTTGGGGCTGCTGTGGCGCACCACCGCCGCACGTCGCACCTTGGCCACGGCCGCGATCGCCACCGCCGTCGAGCTCTACCAAATAGTCGGCATGACCCCGCCAGGCATCGGCGGAGTCCTGGTCGGCGCGTTCCCCGACCCATGGGACCTGGTCGCCTATGCCATCGGTGTGGTCGCGGCCCTGGCCTGGGAACGCCGATTGGTTCGATCCGGTGATCAGACCGGCTGACTCTCGGACGCCACCCCACCGGCACTCTGCGGTACGGGTGCCCCCACAGTGGTGGGGTCATCGGGTTCGTCCAGCGCGGCGGCCAGCCATCGCAAAGCAGGACCACCGTATGTCAGGACAAGCCAGCGCATCGCGTCGCGTTTCTCTTGATCGCGGTCAGTCATTGTCGTCCTTCCAGGAGCTCCGGTAGTAACGGCAAGATCAAGAGATACGTGGCCATCGATCAGGGTTTCCGATGTCCGCCGATCGGGGCCCTTCTGGCCATCCGCCTGGATTCACCTGTCCGTCGACCTGGAGTTTTTAGATGGCCGCCTACACCCGGATCCGACCGTTAGATGACGATGACATCGTGTTCATCCCTTCGCTGCGGCTCGGAGGGGGCGGGCGCGGCGCTGGGGGAGGGGGCGGACCGCCTCAACTGTGAACTGCCGAGCGCAAACGGCCTGGTCCGCCAGGGTGTCTGCCGTTTCCCTTCAGCTGGGTCCCTCGCCGGGGATTCGAACCGGGTGCCAACGCAGATCTTGCCTTGGGGGCTGCTCGTTGAGTGACAAACTGAGTGACAATGCATCCGGACGCCTGAGGACGTCGACGGTCGTCGTAGATCTGCTTGACCACCTGTTCCAGCAACTCATCCTTCCCGGTGAAGTGGTAAGTGATCACGCTCTTGCTGATCTGAGCGTGCTGCGCGATCCGCGACAGCGATGCTTGCGCGTAACCGACGCTCACCACCGTTTCGATGGCGGCGTCGATGATCTGTCTCCGGCGGGCCTCTTCGATGATGGAATTTCGCTTTCGGCCAGTCACCCTGACACGTGCAACAACGCCCCGCCGCTCGTTCGGTAGTCCCGGCGCACAGGCCACATGCACCATCCGAGGCGTGTGAAAACATGCGAACTGTGCCAAACGACGCTGTGCACGGGAGTTCCAACCAGTTCGTCGCCCGTCTCATGGCCACCGCCGCCGCTCCGCTGGACCCCGCGTCGGCGGACGGTCCACAGGTATCGCACTGGCCAGGGCGCAGGCTGCTGGTGCAGCGCGGGGACACCGAGTTGGCTGTCCGCGACCTGGACGGGGAGGGGACGGAGGTCCGCTTCCCCGCGCCTTGGCCCCGCCGGTACGGCTCGGTGGCGGTCTCTCCCACGGGTGATCTCGCCGTGTTCGCCGGCGTGCACGCGTTACGAGCCGTGGATTCGACCGGCGCCGTGCGGTGGGAGAACCGGCACGGTTGCTGGTCCGCCGCCGTGTGCACCGAGGCCCATGCCTCGTTCTCGGAGTACGCCGACGACTACCACCACAGCCACGCGGACAGCGGCTCGGCGGCATTCTCCTCGGACGGAAAGCTCCTCTGGGCCCACATCCGCAACCACGCCGGGAGCGACACCAACGAGGAATGGCTCATCCTCGACCCCACCGACGGCACGGTGCTGACCCGGGCCGAGACGATGACCGTGGGATCGGGCTCCTACCACTTCCCCCATCCGAACCCGGCGTACATGGGGCTGACGGTCGGCGAGGGCGAGGAGAACTCGCCCGTGCTGTGGGGACACTGGGACGGCGCGAACCTCACCGTCCAGCGGTTCGTCGAGGAGGTCCTCCTCGCCGTGAGCCCGTCCGGGGAGCACTTCCTAACCACGGACCTGGGGCAGTGGACCCTCTACCTGCACCGGGCGAAGGATGGCATCGAACTGCGGCATCTGGACGCCGACGAAGCCGTGCCCCTTCCCTCAAGCTCGGACGACGACCGCGTTCGTTGGGACTACGAGGCGGCGGCGTTCCCCTACGACGACACCGCCGTGGTCGGCACCGAGGACTACGCGGAGGACCCCCGCCACTGGCTTGTCGACCCACGCACGATGGTGGTGCGCGGCCGGATTGCCTACCCCTTCTCTGTCTCGGGATCTCCTCGATCAGCGGGGCAGGCCGCCTGGTACACGGTCTCCAAGGACCAGACCACCATCCACCTGTGGAACCTGCCGCACCGGGAGTGAGTCGATGGGCTCCACGCCCAGGCCCTGGCACTCGGCGGACGCGCTGTCGCCACCACCCTCAATGCCGGGAAGATATCGACCAAGCAGCGTTGCAGCACTCGCCGCGGTCAGCCTGACCGCAGCAAACGGGATCATGGTCACCGCCGCCCGCATCCGCGCCCTCCTGCGACAGCAGCGTCACCGGTCGGCTTCGGTACCAGTGCATCCACAGGCGCATACGTCCGCGTCCGGGACGTGAGCACCAGAGCTGGGTGTGCGTCAGCGCCAACGACCGGCTCCGGCCGCAGGCCTGCGGACCACCTGATCGACCTCAAGAAGATCACCGCCTGCGAACTAGCTGGTCAACCTCATGAAGGTCGTTCAGTCGCGTAAGGCAAGTAGGCTGCCTGAGGGCCGTCGGGGGAGCCGCATCAACGCTGCGCGGGCAAGGCGGAATGTCGGGGGACTGTGTCAGGTGAGCAGAATGTCCCGGAATTGCCGCTCATGAGCGACGAGTTCGCCTCCTGACGCAAGTCTTCACCTCCGACCATCCAAACCATCCAGACCCGAGGACTCCCGTGATCTTCGACAAGAGGCCGTCCGGCATGACCGATCCAGAACCAAAGGGAAGGGGCACTCGCGCAGCCAGCATGTGGCCGCTGGTGCATGCCGAGCGAGCGGCCCTATCGGCCGACCTGACGGATCTGACCGACGAGCGGTGGGCGACGCCGTCGTTGTGCACGGGGTTGACAGTGCGCGAGGTGCTGGCCCACCTCACCGCAGGGGCGAGCCTGAACGGTGTGCGGTGGCTGGCGGGGGTAATCCGCTGCCGGTTCGACTTCGACAAGCAGGTCGCCATGCGGCTGGCCGAGCAGCTGGGCGCGAGCGCGGCCGAGACGCATAACAGGTTCCGCCACGTCATCACGAGCACCACCAAACCACCTCTCCCGGTCATCGCGATGCTGGGGGAGACGATCGTGCACGCCGAGGACATCAGGCGACCGCTGGGCATTCGCCACGACTACCCGATCGAGACGCTCACCCGAGTAGCCGAGTACTACCGGGGCTCGGACCTGGTCGTCGCTGCCAAGAGACGGATCGTCGGCCTACGACTCGTCGCCACTGACGGCCCTTTCACCACAGGTTCCGGCCCGCTGGTGTCCGGCACCACCCTGGCACTGGTGATGGCCACGACCGGACGCTCGGTCTACTGCGATGATCTTGACGGTGACGGCGTCGAAATCCTGCGCGATCGGCGCGACATGACATGACCCGGGGGCTCGAAGGCTGCCCAACCGGTTGTCTCGTTGTCGCACGAGCGGTGCCCGCTGCGGGCACAACGGGCGCACCGCAGGTCAGGGCCCAGGATCTAGCATGGGCTGCCTGGACGCCAGGGCTTCTGCTTGGCCAGCCGTGCTCCCCTCGCTCGGCATCCCAGAACACTCCGTAGTTGCCGTTCCCCGCCGATGTGGGTGTGGCCGGGTGCCGGGAGTCATCCCGGAGGGTGTCCCTCGCGCCCGCTGGGGATGAGTTGATCACGGCTTGGGTTTCGACTGCCGTCGCGACGGACTGCGGCGTTTTCAGGTGAAGCGCAGGCCGGGCGTGGAGAGCGAGGCGAGGTGGCGCATCCGTTCGTGGGAGGTGGTCCCCGGCCGGGCCGAGTAGAGGAGCAGGCCGCGTACGTGAGGGTCGTCGGGAAGGAGCACGCGCCGGTAGTCGAGTTCCACAGGCCCTACCAGCGGATGGTGCAGGACGAGGTTCTCGCCGCCGCTGGACCACTCCTCCACCTCATAGGCCTGCCACATGCGCTCGAAGTCCGGGCTTTGCACGCGCATCGCCGCGATGTGCCCGCGCAGACGTTCGTCGTGGGGATAGCGGGCCAGACCTGTACGCAGGTATGCCACGTTCGCCCGGGAAAGCCGCTCCCATGAGTCGCCCCACCGCTGCCGGGCGGCCTCGTTGAAGAACAGCCAGTGCGACACGGTCCGCCGGCTCGGCGGGGCGTCCAGCCCGCCCATGAGCTCGTCGAGCAGCGGGTTCCAGGCCAGCAGCTCGGTGCGGCGTCCCATCAGCGCCGCCCCGGTCAGCACCATGGAGTTCAGCAGGCCGAGCAGGCTCGGGCTGACGGAGGAGCTTTCGTTCGTCCCGGACTCGTCGAGCGAGCCGGGCCTGGCCAGGCGGTGCAGGTGCGCCCGCTCGTCGGCCGTGAGGTGTAGTGCGGTGGCGATCGCGTCCAGGATCTCGGCTGATACGTTGCGGCGCTGGCCCTGTTCGAGACGGGTGTAGTGAGTGACGCTGACCCCCGCGAGCTGGGCCAGTTCCTCCCGGCGCAGCCCCGGCACGCGCCGCTGCCTGCCGTAGCTGGGCAGTCCGACCTGCTCCGGCCGCAACCGTGCACGCCGAGATTTGAGGAACTGGCTGAGTTCGCTCTCCACATCCACGGCAGGGACAGTACCTGACCCGTCGAAAGTGGTCTATTTCCGGCGCTGGTCCTGTCCTGGCTGGTCATCGGCTGAGTAGTCAGAGCGGGGGCCTTGGTACGCGTCGCGCCGTTGCCCAATCTGGCTCGTATTCCGATCGTCGAGAAAGGGACGACGTAGTGGACCTCTTCGAGGAGTTCTTCCAACCCCTCACGCTGGGCAAGCTGGAGCTGCCGAACCGGCTGGTGATGGCGCCGATGACGCGGAGCAGGGCGTACGGCGGGCTGGTTGACGACCTGACCGCGCAGTACTACGCCCAGCGCGCGCAGGCGGGTCTGATCATCACCGAGGCGACCCAGGTGAGCGAGATCGGCCAGGGCTACATCCAGACGCCCGGCCTGCACAGCGACGAGCAGATCCAGGCGTGGCGGAAGGTCACCGACGCCGTGCACGCCGCCGGCGGCGCGATCGTGGCCCAACTCGTGCACTGCGGACGGATCGGCCATCCGGTCCTGTACGCCGGCGGAGCCGTGCCGGTGGCACCCTCGCCTGTTGGGTCAGGCGAGGTGCTCTTCACCCCTGATGGGCTGCTGGAACATCCGGTGCCCCGTGAGATGACCGGTGACGACATCGCCCGCACCATCGCCGACTTCGCCGACGCGGCCAGGAACGCCGTCCAGGCCGGCTTCGACGGGGTCGAACTGCACGGCGCGAACGGCTTCCTGCTCCACCAGTTCCTGGCCGACGGCTCCAACCGGCGCACCGACGGCTACGGCGGCTCGATCGCCGGGCGCATCCGCTTCACCCTGGAGGTGGTCGAGGCGGTGGCCGCCGCCGTCGGCCCGGAGCGGGTAGGGCTGCGGCTCTCCCCGGGGATCACCTACAACGGGATCGCCGAGAGCGACACCGCCGACCTCTACCGTGCGCTGGTGCGTGCGCTGGCGCCGACGCCGCTGGCGTACCTGCACGTGTCCGAGACCATCACCCGCGACGTGACCTGGCTCATCCGCCAGGAGTGGCCCGGCGCCCTGCTGCTGTGCCCGCACCCCACGGCCGACTCCTTCCCCGCCACGCCCGCCACTGGGGCGGCCGCGCTGCGCGAGGGAGCGGCCGACGCGATCGCGCTGGCCACGATGTGGCTGGCCAACCCCGACCTGCCGGCCAGGATCCGCGCGGGCGGCCCGTACAACGAGGCCGACCCCGGCACCTTCTACGGCGGCGACCACCGTGGCTACACCGACTACCCGACTCTGGAGGACCTCGCATGACCACCACGACGAGATTGACCGGACGTGAGGTGCGGCTCGTCGAGCGCCCGCACGGCGAGCCGCGCCTGGACCAGTTCGCCCTGGTCCACACCGAGGTGCCCGAACCCGGCGACGGCCAGGTCCTGGTGCGCAACCTGTGGATGTCGGTCGATCCGTACATGCGCGGCCGGATGGACGACGCCCCGTCCTACATCCCGCCCTTCCGCCTGGGAGCCGCTCTGGAGGGCGGCGCGGTCGGTGAGGTGATCGCCTCCCGCGACCCCGCGATCCCGGCCGGGGCGACGGTCTCACACTTCCTGGGCTGGCGCGACTACGCCGTCCTGAACGCCCCTGACGTCACCGTCGTCGACACCACGCTCGCCCCACCCGCGGCCTATTTGGGGGCGCTCGGCACCACGGGCCTGACCGCCTACGCCGCGCTGACCCGGGTGGCTCCCGTACGGCGCGGCGACACGGTGTTCGTCTCGGCCGCGGCCGGCGCGGTCGGCATCGTGGCCGGGCAGCTCGCGCGTCGGCTCGGCGCGGTCAAGGTGATCGGCTCGGCGGGCGGCCCGGACAAGGCCGCCCGGCTGGTGACGGACTTCGGCTTCGACGTCGGACTCGACCGGCGCAAAGGCCCCATCGGCCCGCAACTCGCCCAGGCCGCACCGGGAGGAATCGACGTCTACCTTGACAACGTCGGCGGCGACCATCTGGAGGCGGCCATCGACGCGGCCCGCATCGGCGGCCGGTTCGCATTGGTGGGCGCGATCAGCCAGTACAACGCCACCGAGCCGGTCCACGGCCCGCGCAACCTCTACACCGCCTACAGCAAGGAGCTGACGCTGCGCGGGCTGCTGGTCAACTCCTACTTCCCGCTGTTTCCCGAATGGATCGAGCAGGCGGCGGGCTGGCTCGCCGACGGCTCGCTGCGCGAGGAACAGACCGTCGTGTCAGGGCTGGAACAGGCCCCGGCCGCACTCCTCGGCGTCCTGCGCGGCGCCAACATCGGCAAGATGCTCGTCCGGCTGGAGGAAGGGTGACGGCCGGTGAGCACGCCCTGATCGTCTTGGCCCATCCCCGGCCGGATTCCCTGACCGCGCAGCTGGCCCACCACGTTCGTGATCGGCTCGGGCAGGCCGGGTTCAGCGTCGACGTTCTGGACCTGCACGCCGAGGGCTTCGATCCGCGGATGCAGCCGGTGGACGAGCCGGACTGGGCTGATCGCGACAAGGTGTACTCCCCAGAGGTCCAGGCGCACTTCCGGCGCCTGGACAGCGCGGGGATGATCGTCGTGGTCTTCCCTGTCTGGTGGTTCGGTCTGCCGGCCGTCCTCAAAGGCTGGGTCGACCGGGTGTGGAACTACGGCCTGGCCTACGGCCGTGCCGAATCGCGGCTGCATGGCAAGCGGATGCTCTGGCTCGGCCTGGTGAGCTACACGCAGGAGCAGTTCGCAGAGCGCGGCTGGGACGAGCCGGTCGCCCGCCTGCTGCGGGAGGGCATCTCCGAATTCTGCGGCATCACGCACGCATCAGCCCATTTCATCTACGACTCGCTCAACGCGGGCGAGGCGGCGTTCACATCCGCCGACCTCGCGCTGCGGGCGTTCGCCTGACACGAGGAGACCTCATGGACCTGCAGCTTGCCGGCAAGACCGCTGTCGTCACGGCGGCCAGTGGCGGCATCGGTGGAGCGGTCGTGCGCGCCCTGATCGCCGAAGGGGCCAGAGTGCTCGGCGCCGACCGTACAGTCTCCGACCAGCTCAAGCGGACCAGCGCTGTCACCGTCGAGGCAGACCTGCTCACCAGCGACGGAGTCGAGGAGCTGCGGCGGGCCGCCGAGAGCGAGCTCGGCGGCGTCGACCTGCTCGTCAACGGCGTCGGCGGGTTGGCGGGCCTGGACCTCGGCACCCTGCCCGACCTCACTGACGAGACGTGGCAGCGGGCCTTCGAGCTGAACTTCTTTGCCGGCGTGCGCGTCACGCGGGCCCTGCTGCCCCTTCTGCGGGAGGCGGTGGTCAACGTCTCCACCAGCGTGGCGCACTGGCCGTCGTCCGGCCCGCACTGGTACGGGGCCTCGAAAGCCGCACTCAGCGCCTTCAGCAAGGGACTCGCCGATGAGCTGGGCCCACGTGGCGTCCGGGTCAACACCGTCTCACCCGCCCTCATCCGCACCCCCTTGTGGGACGAGTACGGACCTCGCGTCAGCCAGGCTCGCGGGAAGGACTTCGAGCAGCTCATGAGTGATCTGCCCGGGCAGATCAACGTCACTCTGGGTCGCTGGGGCACCCCGCAGGAGGTCGCCAACGTGATCGTCTTCCTCGGCTCCCCGGCTGCGGGCTATGTCACCGGCAGCGACTACGTGATCGACGGCGGCCTGCTGAAGGTCCTGTAGAGCCCGTCGGGGGAGGGCGGGAGCTGACGCTGCAGTGACGGCCCGCCCTCCCGATAGGGGCGATGCTGTGCGCGCCACGCGACTGCTGAAGTTCTACACGCAGCACGGCCGGTTCCCGCGCGGACGTTCAGAACTGCCGGACGACGTGGTCGAGCACGTGGCCAAGCAGGTCCAGGTGCCCGCCTCAGAGCTCGGCTTCTACGAGTGGATCCGCTCCTCGCGCAGCTGCTTGAGCATAGGCCAGGAGGTCGGGCAGCACGAAGCCGTCTCCGTCCGGCGGAGGGGGCGGGGCGATCGGCCCGCCCTTCGATGTGGGCCATGGGGGAACGACAGTGATGGGCGGCCACGGTGCCGGTGGTGTGGCGTGTGGTGGTCAGGGGCGTGCGGAGCCGGCCGGGTCCCTGCCGGTGGCGGGCAGCGGGATGACGGCGCGTACCTTGCCGCCTGTGCTGTGCTGAATCGGCTCGGTGGCGCGTTCGAGGCGCACATGACCGAGGCCGTGGCGGGCCAGCAGGTCGCGCATGCGGGCCTCGATCTGGCGCCAGAGGGTTTCGGGGTCGCTGCCGGGGGCGGGGTGCAACCGGATGCGCAGCGTGGCCGGCGCGGTTTGGACGATCTGGAACAGCTCCAGGCCGGGCACCGCTTCCAGCAGCGTGGCCAGCGGCAGCGGGGCGAGGGTGATCGGCGCCTGTTCCCCCGCGGGGCCGGGGCGGGGGAAGGTGAGCAGGTCGGCGGCGCGGCCCTGGACGCGGACGGCCGGGCCGGGGTGGCCGCATGGGCACGGATCGGGCCGGAGCAGGACGCTGTCGCCGAGGTCGTAGCGCAGGATCGGCTGCACGTGGTTGGCCAGGTTGGTCAGCAGCACGGTGTGCGATGGCTCGCCCGGCGCCACCGGCCGGTACTGCTGGTCGACGGGTTCGAGGATGGCCCAGTCGGCGTTGAGGTGCATCCAGCCCTCGGAGCAGCCGTAGGACAGGAACGGGCACTCGTTGCAGGCGTAGCTGGTGCGCACCTTCGCCCCCAGCGCGGCCGCGATGCGTGCGTACTCGCCGGTGGGCAGGCCTTCGGCGGTGAGCATCACCAGGGCGGGGTTGATGTGCAGCCGTCCGGCTTCGGCCTCGCCGGCCAGCAGCGCGCCGATGCTGGCGTAGGGGGCCAGCACCGCCGGGCGGAAGGCGTTGAGTTCGGCCACCAGGTCCTGCAGCGGCTGGTGCACGCTGAAGGCGGCGACGCGGGAGCGGCCGCGCAGCCGGGCGGCGGCCACGGTGGAGGCGAAATGCCCGCCCTCGGGTATCACCAGCGCCATCCGGGCGCCGCCGCGCGCGATGCGGGCCACGTCGCGCACGCCCAGCCAGCCGGTCAGCATCCGGGCCATCATCACGGAGGTCACCGCCGTCGCGCGGGCGTCTTGCAGGAAGATGCCGTGTGTGCCGGTGGTGCCGGAGGTGGTGGACAGCGTGTAGCGGCCGGCGAACGGCTGGCCGATGCGCGCCGGGTCGTCGGCGAAGGCTCGTGCCTGCGCCAGGGTGACGGCCGCATCGGTGACCCAGTCGTCGAAGGCGGTCATCAGCTCGCGCTTGCTGGTGGGCGGCAGCGGGGCCAGGTCGGCCACTCCGGCCGGCAGGTCGCGGTACAGGTGCTGGTAGTAGGGGGAGCGGGTGCGCGCCCAGGCCACGAGCTCGGTCAGGCGGGCCCGTTGCCGGGCGGCCATCGCCTGCTCGCCGCCCGCCTTGGCGGAGCGGGCGTCGGCCAGCAGCCGCAACGTGGAGGTGTTCATGGTGCTGTGGTGTCCCTTCTGGCGGCGCCGTGACGCCGCTGCTGGTGGTGGTGATGATGGGCCGGGCGTGGCGCGGTAGGGCAAGGCCCGGCAGGCGCGTGGCCCGGCAGAAGTCACGGTGTCGGTGCCCCGGGCGTCTACCGGGGCGCGGGCTGAGCGGCGCTGCTCTCAGTGCCCGGGCGGCGGAACGGCGCGGCGAGGCTGGGCACCTGGTGCCGGCGGCGGCAGATGGACGCCCGCCACGCGGGCGCTGAGCGCAGGCAGGGTGAGCAGCGCGCAGGTCAGCAGCGGGCGCAGCGGCTTGGTGGGAACCACGTGGAGAAGTCCTTCCCGGGCGGTGGACAACCCGGCCGGGCACCCACGGGGAGGACTCGGCCAGGCATGACTGCGTGGCCGAAGGTCTCGTCCACCGGCCGGTGACCGGTCCCCGCCGCCGGAGAACGCGAGGTTCTCAGCGTGTCGACGTGCGGGCGTTGCGGACTACTCCCCTTCGGAGTGCCCCTATCTTCCATATATTTCGGAAATCGCGCAAGTGTCGAAACGTAGGGTGAGCGGCAGGCCGTCGACGCGAGACAATGGACAGACGATGTCGACCTCCCCCGCTCCGGGTTCACCCGGCGCCGAGCACCCACCGCCGACCCCGGCGCAGATGAGGGCGGCGGCCGAGACGTTCGCCCTGCTGGCCAGCCCGGTACGGCTGCACCTGGTGTGGCTGATCACCCACGGTTCCTACGACGTCAGCACACTGGCCACACACGCGGGCATCAGCATCGCCACGGTCTCCCAGCACCTGGCCAAGCTCCGCCTGGCCGGCCTGATCAGCGCAAGCCGGGACGGCCGCCGGACCTTGTACGCGGTGGAGGACCCGCATGTGATCACGCTGATCCGGCAGATCTTCGATCACATCGCCCCCGACGGAAGCCTGGCACCCGATCCTCCCCGGTAGCCGCGCCCCCGAGCGCTGCGACGCCAGCCCTACCGCAGACGACCCGCCCCGGGCGTAATGCGCCGGGAATCAGCACCGGTTCACAGGTCCTCGATGTAGCCGGCCGCGATGTCATCGGGCGGGTTGGTGTACAGGCGCAGGTAGCGGTCGTTGGCCTGGCCCAGGCGGCGTTCGAGCTCGGCCCGGTTGTGCCCGGAGGCCTGCGAAAGCTGGCAGGCGAAGGTATGCCGGGCGTCGTGCGGCCGCGGCACACCGAGGGGGCAGGCCGCCCGGAGGGGACTACGCGGGGGGCTTGCTGTCGGATGTCGGCGCCTGGTCGGCGGCGTTCGCTGCTGGGGCTGGCCGCATGCTGGCGATGGCGTCGCTGTCGCGCACGCGCAGGGAGATGAGAAAGCCGAGCAGTGCGAGTGCGGCGGTGATGAGGAAGATGTCGTGGTAGGCGGCGAAGAGCGCTTCCTGCGTGCCTGCGAGATCGGCGGCGCGGGAGCCGAGGTCGGCGAGCCTGGATTCGGTTCGCGTGGTGAGCAACGTGGCGGCCACGGCGACACCGGCGGCGCTGGCGACCTGACGTGTGGTGGAGAACACCGACGATGCTCGCGCCGTCGCCTCGGGGGTGATCGTGGCGAAGGTGGCGGCCTGCAGGGAGATGACGGTGAGTGCCATACCCGCCCCCATGGCCAGCAGCGGCAGCCGGACCGCCCACAGAGTCGTGCTAGGGCCGACCATGATCAGCGACGCTAGGGCAATGGCGATGACGGCGAAGCCGGTCGCAAGCAAGCGGCGGGGGCCAAGCCGTGGGTACAGGCGTCCCGCCAGCGGGAGGGCCGCCATCATGCCCAGCGCCTGGAACATCGTGACCAGGCCGGAGCCCGTCGCATCGACGCCCATCTGATACTGCAGAAGCAGCGGCACGATGAACAACGCGCCCATCAGCGCCCCCGATGCCGGGAGCATCAGCAGGTTGCCGGTCCGGAACAGGCGGTCCTTCAGCAGGCGCAGATCGATCATCGGCTCGGCGCGGGTCAGCTCGATCGCGGTGAACGCGGCCGCCAGTGCGAGGCCGGCCCCCAGCGGCACCAGCACGGCGGCGCCTCCCCACCCCTCTCGGGCGCCACCGTCGAGCCCGAGCAGCAGCAGCGCGAGCGCTGCGCCGCCGGACAGGAACCCGGCGACGTCGAAGCGGCCGGGGTGGTCGGCGCGTTCCTCGCGAAGGGCCGCCATCGCGAACAGGAGACCGAGCACGCCGATCGGCACCTTGATGAAGAAGATCCACCGCCAGCTGATGTTGTCGACCATCCACCCGCCGAGCACCGGGCCGAGGGCCGGGGCGAGGGTGGTCGGTATGGACAGCACCGCCGATGCCTTGGCCCGTTCGGCCGGTGGGAAGGCCCGAAACAGCATCGCGGTGCCGACCGGAGTGAGCAGGCCGCCGCCGACGCCTTGGACGATCCTGGCCACGATCAGCTCGCCGAGGGAGCCGGCAAGGCCGCCCCAGGCCGAGGCGGCGGTGAAGACCGCGAGCGCGAACAGGAACGTGCGCTTGGTGCCGAACCGGTCGGCGACCCATCCCGAGGCGGGGATGAACACCGCCATGCTGACCAGGTACCCGGTGACCAACCACTGCAGTGTCTCGGTCCCGGCGCCGAAGTGCCGGCCGAGCGCGGGCAGCGCAGTGTTCAGCACCGTCATGTCGAGGATCTCCATGAACAGGCCGAACACGAACGCGGTGGCGACCAGCCACTTGTAGGGCACCCGTCTCAGCATGGTGTGGCTCCTGTCTGCCCGCCGACCGAGGGTCTGCCGTCAGCCGTCGGGGCCAGGTGGACGTCGGTGGTGAGCACGTTGTTCGGGGTGAAGCCAGTCAGGAAGTCCTCACCCGGGGGCAGGGGTGATCAGAACCCGATGGGCTCGCGGATGAGGACGACGGTGCCGCGGCCGGGAAACATCTCCTTGTCGATGATGAGGATCTTGGAGAGCAGGGCGGGGGTGCCGTAGGCTTCCCGGGCCCGGGCGTCCTCGCGCGGGTAGGCGTAGGTCTCGATACGCCGCAGCGCCGTGTCGAGGTCGGGCACGATCTTCTGGGCGCCGACGACCCAGATGGCCTGGCCCGCGCCGAAGCTGTAGGGGCCGAGCTGGCTTCCGCTGCCTGAGGCGGTCAGCAGCCGCCCGTCCTCGGTCACCGCGTGCACGCTCCCGACGACGACATCGGGGGCGGAGCCGAGGACGCGCATCTCGTCGAATCGTCCTTCCTCGCGTAGGCGCATGAGCGTGGGACGTAGGGTGTCGAACCTGCCGGATGCGTTGATGTCATCGTCCAGCCCTGACAGGCGCAGCGTCTCGCTGGAGACGGTGAAGATGCTCTTGTCTGCGGGCAGCAGCCGGTTGACGACGGCGCGGGCCTCGGCCGCGGTGTCGACGACCTCGACGGCGTGGCCCTTCTCGCGCAGGGCCGCCGCGGTCCGCTGGAGCCGCGTCTCGCTCGCGGGCTGTTCGAAGTGGGTGTCGATGTCGAGGCCGGTTTCGGTCCTGGCGGTTGAGGTCATCACAAGTCCTTGATCGGTGTCGCGTGTATGTGGCGGGGGGTGGCCGTCCGGCTCTGTTGCCGCCTTCTCAGAGGGCCGCCAGAGCGAGAGCGGCCGTGACCGCGCTGAGCACCAGCAGAACCAGCGATCCAGCGGTGTTCTTGGCGGTGTCGCGGGCCTTGACGTGGGTGGCGACGGCGCCTGCCATCAGGAGCGCCAGGCCGGTCGCCGCGGCGACCCCGAGGGCTCCGATCCACAGCCCGACGATCAGGCCGGCGGCTCCGAGCGCTTCGAGCGCGCCGATGATGCGCATGAACCCGGCCGATACCCCGAGGTTGTGGAGCTGGGCTGCCATGGCGTCCTTGCCGGAGAGCTTCGGGAAGGACGCTCCGGCGAAGGCGAGTGCCAGGAGCACGGACAGGACCGCGGTGGCGACGAACATGGGCGGGACCTCTCGCAATTGCTTCAGTGACTGAACTATGTTGTAGCTGAAATTATTTCGGGACGCAAAACGGAGACCCGCGAAGGTGGCCGACGCGGTGCGAGGAGATCGCGGGGGCGGGAGAGTGGACCCTGAGCGCACAGACGTTGTCCGCGCCGGCAGCGAGAACGACGTGCGCGTGAGAGGCGCCGACCATGGGAACGTCACCGGGGCGGCTAGCGCTCGGCCGCCCGCGCCTGCGACTTCCGAGAACAGCTCATCCTCGGAACCTGCTGACCTGCCGGAACGCCGCTAAGCGCCAATCTTCGGCCGCTTACGACCAGGCCCCCGCACCGTGACTGCCGGGCAGGAAGGAAGAGGTCCACACAGGTCGTCCATGATCAGGGCGTTGTGGGGCTCGAGTTCTCGGGGCGGTGGTCACGGTGGAGGTGGCCATGCCGCCGGTCCGGACGGCAGGTCGGGAATGGGAAGGCCACAACCGCCTGAGCGCCCCCGCTTAGTCGTGATCGCCGATCTGCGACTGCACGGCCGTGCCTGGCACACGGATGCCCCGGCCTATGACGGAACCGGAGGGCAGGAGCCGTCGCCAGCCGCAGCCGGAAGCCGACGCCAGGCCTGGTGCCGGTCGCTCGATTGGGCCATACGGAGCATCGAGAGCAGACCGGCTCGCTGGTCGGCGTCAAGCGCCGAGATGATCGGCGCCCCGTCGAACAGACGCTTCAGGAGGCGCCCCCTGAGCTTCTGCCCGGCCTCCGTGAGGACGAGCCGCTTGGCCCTGCGGTCGTCTGGATCCGGTTCCCTGCGCAGGAAGCCGCTCTCTTCGAGCGAGTCGGCGATCGCGGTGACGTGCGAAGGCTCACAATGCAGGTGACCGGCCATCGTCCCCATGCGCTGAGGCTCCTGCAACTGAATCACCGTGTGAGCCTGGGGCACAGTGAGCCCGACAGCAGCGGCGACCTGCTCAAAGTGCGCCCGCAGAGCCGCATCCGCGGCGAACAGCCGCTCCACGATCTCCTGGCCCTCCGGATCCGGCCATTCGATCCGTATCTCTGCCATGATCCCCACATCCCCGGGCATTACTTCGGTCAATGAACTATTCTATGGCGACGCGCGCGTCGGGCTCGGCCACGTACGGCGGGAGACGACGTGGGTTTCCTCGGCTTCGGCGCGGCCGAGCGCGGCCATGGTCGAGGACCAGGCGCAGTCGGTGATGAGCCGGGTCGTCGGTTGTGATCACTACGTGTCGGTCAGGGATTGACCGCACCGATTGCAACCCTGATGGCAGGATCCCTTGTTCTCAAGTGCTGGACGCTGGTCGAGGCCAAGGCCCCGCTGGTTGGGAACAAGACCGGCGCCACGCGCCTGGGCTTCATTATGTGTGGCATCGCGGCACCGGACCGGTCGAGGTTGTCCTGGCGGTAGGAGTGGAGAGTGGCGGCGTCGGCCAATGTCGGGCCCGCCGGTGGTCCCAGGTCCGCAGCGGCTCGTCCCAGGCGGTTACTCCGGGGCGGCGAGGGTAGCGGGCTGGTGCGGAGTGACGGAAGACAGAACGGATATACGGGGGCTGTGATGACCAGCGAGCAGATCCGCGACCCCGAGACCGACGACTTGCTGACGCCAAGAAACGCGGCGGTCGTCATCATCGACTACCAGCCGGTCCAGGTGAACTCCATCGCCTCGATGGACCGCCAGTTGCTGGTCGACAACATCGTCGGCGTGGCGAAGATCGCGCGCGCCTACGAGGTGCCGATCGTCCACTCGACGGTCAACGTTCAGACCGGACTCAACAAACCACCGATCCCGCAGTTGCGCCAAGCCCTGGACGGCCTGCCCACCTACGACCGCACGTCGATCAACGCGTGGGAAGATCGTGAGTTCGTCGAGGCGGTCAAGGCCACCGGCCGCAGGAAGCTGGTGATGGCGGCGTTGTGGACGGAGGCATGCCTGACCTTCCCTACGCTCGACGCGCTGCGTGAGGGCTATCAGGTCTATCCGGTCACCGATGCAGTGGGCGGCACCTCGCTGGCTGCGCATGAGACCGCGTTGCGCCGCGTCGAGCAGGCCGGAGCGCGACCGATCACCTGGGTGCAACTGCTGTGTGAGCTGCAGCGTGACTGGGCCCGCAAGGAGACCGTCGGCGACTTCACCCGGCTGTTCATCGAGACGGGCGGCACCGCCGGCCTGCAGTTCGCCTACGACCGGGACGAACACTGAGGCCGCATACCGAGGCCGCGTGGTCACTCGTAACCTTCCTTGGCTTGGAAGGTAGCCTGCTGACCTGCATATCCGGTGTTTCGGAGCAGTTGGCGAGTGGTTATCCAGCGATGCTCGTCATCGAGCGGGTTGGTGACCCCGCCGCTGTCGGCCGAGGATGTGCCGGCCGGTGCCCCCGGTCAGCACGTCAAAGGCTCGTTCTGCGACTGCATCCGCCCCTTCGGGGCCACTGGCGCGCTCCCGATGGCTGCGGCGGTCAAAGGACGATCACGAGCTTTCCAGCGTGTCCCTCTTTCAACTGTTCCCATGCCTGGGCCGCATCGGTGAGGAGTATCTGCTCGAGTTCGAGGTGGATCCGCCTCGCTGCGGCATGCTCCATCAGGTGCTGGTAGGCGCTGCGCCGTGCTTCAAACGGGGTAAGGAAGTTGGTGTGCCCGATAATGGTCACCAATTTGTTTCGAAAGTTCGGGGCCGGCAGGGAGGCGGTGGGGCCTGCCGAGTTTCCCACCTGGATCAGTCGGGCACCGCGCCCTGCCGCCTCGATGGCGTGCGTCACCGGCTCGCCCCACAGGAGATCGATGATCACGTCGTAGCCGTCGGGGGCTGCGTCGCGCAGTTCCCGTAGGGACGCCGCCGCGTCTTCCTGCAGGCGGGCCACCGCGTGGGCGCCGATGGACCGAATACGTTCCAGTGACGGTTCACCACGTGCGGCGCCCACCACGCGACCGGCCCCCAGCGCGAGAGCCGCCTGCACGGCGATCTGGCCGACGGTGCCGCCAGCGCCCAGCACGAGCACCGTCTCGCCCGTGGTCAGGCGTGCCCGGTACTCGAGGGCCAGCCAGGCCGCCATGCCCGCGACTCCGAGAGACGCGGCGAGCGCAGGGTCCACCCCCTCGGGAACAGGCAGCGCTTCCGCGATGGGGACGGGCATCAGCTCTGCGAAGGTCCCGAAGGGCAGCGCCGGACCGGCGATGTACCATCGGCGGCCGTCGTCCGTCTCTCCCACCCCCTCATAGCCGGCGACCGCCGGAAACGTCACCCTCCGGAATGGCATCTGCCCACCCGCGATCGCGAGGTCGACCGGGTTCAAGCTCGCCGCCAGTACCCGTGCGACCGGGCGGCCCAGAGCCGCCTCAGGATCGGCGAACTCCTCGACCACGGGGGTCTCGCCCGGTGCGTGCAGTACCGCTGCTCGCATGATCAGCTCCCTCGCTCGTCTCCCTCGAGCGCGTACGGGCTTCGTGCGGTGCTCCGGCCGCACACTCGGGATTCGCCGTAGTGCCCCTGGGGCCACCACGGGCCCGGCCCGCTCGTTTCACTTGGCGTAGGCGAACTGCGCCCACACCACCTGCTCCGCGTTGCTCCAGGTCCCGTACTCGAAGCCGTAGTACTGGCCGTACTTGGGCCGTAGCGCGTCCACCGCCGTTCGTGCGACCAGGTCGGTCCAGGTCGTGTGATACGCCGTGTGCGAGTTGAGGCCTTCAATGCCCTTCGCGCCGTCGCGGAAGTCGATGGTGTCCATGGCGCGGCGCACGGCTTCGACCATGTCGGCGATGTACTGGTGGTAGAAGTCGCGGTCCGCGTGAGAGCCGACGTTGCCATGCCCCCCGTTCTCGAACACCCAGTCCAGTTCCTCGGTCTCCCTGAGGTTGGGTTCGAAGTAGAGGAAGTTCTCATTGGCGGAGAACTTCCAGAACGGAGGCTCGTCCGGGTTGGTGTGATCGGCCGCATGCAGCACTTTCTCCTCGACCAGAAGCTGCGCGGAGTGGTCGTCGGTGTGTGCCGCCCGGGCGAACCCGTGGAACTCCACGTGCAGGTCCTCGAACTGGAACCGGCTGTGCGGCCAGGCCACCACCTCGGTCGCAGGAGGTTGGGAACTCCTCCGGAACAGCTGCTTCTGCGCCGTCGCCTCGGAAGCGATGACCCGCGGGTGGACGCCGATCTCGGCCATCGCCTGTAGCACC
This sequence comes from Microtetraspora niveoalba, assembly GCF_001570405.1. GTDB lineage: Bacteria > Actinomycetota > Actinomycetes > Streptosporangiales > Streptosporangiaceae > Microtetraspora > Microtetraspora niveoalba. Next base: position 187,661 of record NZ_BBYM01000017.1, read on the forward strand.
ACGTCCGCATCGCCGATGTGGTCGTAGTGGTCGTGGGAGAGCACGATCGTCGTGACCGGACGGTCGGTCACCCTTTTGATCGCTTCGAGAATGTACTGTCCGCGTTCATGGAGTGGGTCGAACAGCAGAACACCATCCTCGCCCACGTAGAAAGTGCAGGCGTAGTGGTCCCGCTGGAACCAGTAGGTTCGCTCGGTCACTCGCTGGAGCACGTACTCCTGGCTTTCATTGAGGTTGAACAGGTGCGCGATCTTCTGGCCCGGCTTCAGCGGGACGGTGGCCGACTCCTGCACGTACTCCGCGTCGACCGTTGACGGCGCTTCACGCACCCACACGTGATCCCGGTTCCCTGCCATCCTTCTTCCCTCCAAGCTCCCACAATGCGACGGAAGCAGGTTTGAGCTCGTGATGCGGTCGCTGCCTCACCCTCCCTTCCTGCCAAGGAACTTGACGCGAGGCCGGTTCCTTGCCGCCCACCATTCGGGGACCTGGTGGAACGACCGCCCAGAGCTGGAGACCGGACTCATTTATGGACTCCGTCATCCGGGCATGATCAGCACCGGTTTGATGGTGGTTCCGGCGTCAGAGTCGCGCAGCGCGGTGTTGATGTCGCTGAAGTCGTAGCGCGCGATGATCTTCTCGAAGGGGAAGACCCCGCGTTCGTGTGCCTCGATCAGCCATGGCAGAAACGTCTGGGCAACCGCCTCTCCGCCATTGATGCCGTGGATGGTCTTGCCCGATCCGATGATCGAAGCTATTTCGAAACTGACGTCGACGTCGGCGCCCGGGTCGCCGATCACCCCGCACGTTCCGCCGGCCCCCAGCACCGCGAGCGCCGTCGGGAGGACAGCTTTGTCGCTGGTGCAGATGAGGGAGAATTCTGCGCCGTGGCCGGTGATCTGATGAACGCGTTCCGGCACATCGTCCTTCTGTGGGTCGAGCGTGTGCGTCGCGCCGAGTGACCGAGCGATCTCACGTCGGCTCGGGTGCGGCTCGACGGTGATGAGGTGCAGGCAGTTCGCCAGTTTCGCGGCCATGATCGCGGAGGTTCCGACCCCGCCGGCGCCGAAGATCACTGTCGAGTCGCCGGCGCCCGGACGCAGGGCGTTCAGCACTCCACCCGCGCCGGTCATGATGCCGCAGCCCAGGACGAACCTGTCCAACGGAAGATGTTGGGGCACCACGACCACGTTCATCTCGGTAGCGATGACATGGCTGGCGAAGGCGGACTGCTGGAACAGGTGGCCGCCCACCTCCGTACCGTCGCGCCGCAGCGCCGACCCGGAACCGTCCAGTCGGCGGCCTGACCACATCAGCCGCTCACCCGACTCGCACCAACGCGGCCGCCCCTGAAGACAGTTGCGACAGGTCCCGTCACTGGGAAAGGACATGATGACGTGGTCCCCGGATCTCACCCTGGCCACCAGAGGCCCGACACGTTCGACGACCCCCGTCCCCTCATGGCCGAGAACACCCGGCAGCGGGAACGGAATCGCCTGATCACGCGCCAGAATGTCGGCCCGGCACACCGCACACGCAACAACGCGCACCAGGATTTCCCTCTCCCTGAGCTCGTCGTCGAGTTCCAGGTCCTGGATGACCAGCGGCGCACCCTTGCTCTCCGCTACAGCGGCGTGAACCTGCATGGAGACCTCCGTATGCGTACCTCGCTCCGGAACCGGCTGGGCCGGATGCAACTCCCTCCCTTTGCGGGCTCAACTCGTCTCCGACTTCCGGCTGCGGACCGCTCACCGTCGTGGGCCGCTCGCCGGTCGGGGTGCGAATGATCAACAAGCTGCGGGGAAGGCTAACCGACAGCATCCCGCGCCGGAGCGAGCCTTTGCTCGCCACTCACCGAAGCGCACTACCGTCAGTGACCGATCACCGGCCCTCATGACCGCACGGAGTTCTTCGCGGCCAGAGCCAAGCCGTTGCCGCCTGCCCCCGACAGAAACACAGTCACACAAATAGATCCATTAATCCCCATTGTCGGTGTTTGCTCCGGGGTTGTCCAACGTGCACGGATACCCGCAGCGTCCGCGGCGGGGTAGGCGTGGCAAACGACGGCTGGAGCCCGCCGCCCGGGAGACTGTCCCGTCCCCGGGCGAGGCGGCGATCTTCCAGTAGGCGGCCTGCACCTCGGCCTGGTCGCTGGTGCCGACCTTCGCCAGCACATTTCTGGCGCGGTGCACGAGACACCTTTGGCGCAGCGAGGCGGGCAAGGCCTGCGCTGCGCGGGCCTGCGCCACTTGGTGGAGGCATCGGCGTAGATCTCACGGCGCTTGAGGCCGCGCCAGAACCGCTCCAGCATGCAGAAGGCGTAGGCGCGCCGGTTCACCGACCCGTCCTCGCGCACGGGGGCCGAACACCAAGCGCTTCCACGGCCCGTTCACCACCTCGGCGTCGACCAGACGGCCCGTAGAAGGCCACGCTGAGCAGTACCACGCGGAACGGCGGCCAGCCGCTGGGCTGGCGCGGTGCAGGGCACGAGTATCGCGCAGCAGGGCTGTACAAGGCAGGCGATGCTCACGCACCGAACAAGGAGGTGACCGTTCTCAGCCGGGAATGGAGTGCTGGGCTTCAGTCTGAGGGAGCCGGTAGGAGCGAGTGCCGGTGTCGATGATGGCGGCGTTGAACGTAAGGGGGTCAACGATCGCGGCGCAGAGCCGCGGCTCGGTGAACGTCTTGGTCCAAGCTCGCTCGATGCGCTCGATGCGCTCGTTGAGTTCGGCGATCGGGTCGACCTGCGGGACGGGAACCAGCCGGTTACGGCGGAACCGGCCGACCTCTCCCTCCACTCCGCCCTTCTCGTGCGCGCCCTCTATGCCGGGTCGGCAGTAGAACGCCTCGAGGCCGTAGTGGGAACGAAAGACCGTCCAGCGCTCGTTTTCCACCTGACTCGGGAGAACCCCAGGACCTGGGCGACCGCGGCCTTCAAGTTGTCGTAGCGGACCCTGCCGGTCGGCACTCCACCAAGCACGCTGAAGGCGTGCACGTGCCCTTCCAGGAAGGCTTCCTGCCCGCACGACAGCGAGACGCGGGGCACTGCCTTGCCCGAGTACGGCAGGCGAAAGATAAACAAACCACCGATCCCGCAGTTGCGCCAAGCCCTGGACGGCCTGCCCACCTACGACCGCACGTCGATCAACGCGTGGGAAGATCGTGAGTTCGTCGAGGCGGTCAAGGCCACCGGCCGCAGGAAGCTGGTGATGGCGGCGTTGTGGACGGAGGCATGCCTGACCTTCCCTACGCTCGACGCGCTGCGTGAGGGCTATCAGGTCTATCCGGTCACCGATGCAGTGGGCGGCACCTCGCTGGCTGCGCATGAGACCGCGTTGCGCCGCGTCGAGCAGGCCGGAGCGCGACCGATCACCTGGGTGCAACTGCTGTGTGAGCTGCAGCGTGACTGGGCCCGCAAGGAGACCGTCGGCGACTTCACCCGGCTGTTCATCGAGACGGGCGGCACCGCCGGCCTGCAGTTCGCCTACGACCGGGACGAACACTGAGGCCGCATACCGAGGCCGCGTGGTCACTCGTAACCTTCCTTGGCTTGGAAGGTAGCCTGCTGACCTGCATATCCGGTGTCTCCTGCCCGTTATGACTGGGTTAGACGTCCTCAGTCGGCAGAGCCGCCATGGCGTGAACGTCGCGGCTCGCCTCGGCGGCGAGCAGGGAGTGGACCACAACCTCGCTCGGCGCGCCTGCGCAGTGTCGGCCTCATGCCGGGTCCGGGTATCGGTGGGCAAGTTCGTCACAGGCGTCCTCTTCACGGTTGTACGGCGCTCTGGCCGCTGCGGATGGCTTCGATGGGACGTCTCCACGAGCCCGCTGATGCTGACTACGCTCGGCATGTCCTGTGACGTTCGCAGGCTGCTTGCCGGCAGGCCCGGATGGACGAGCATGAAGGAGACACCGAGGGCGGTGACGGCAATGGTGAAGAGGAAGAAGCGCTCGATCGGATGAACGGTCAGGCCAGGGACACCAGCCGGGACACTCCGGCCAGAAGGAAGACGAGACAGGGGATCCAGGCGGCTCTCACCCTGGGGAAGACCAGCGTCGCGATCACCGCCAGGACCATGCCGAAGAACACCAGGACCTGTACGGCGGCGAGCACGTCCGTGTCGTTCGAATGCGGATCGGGCTCGAAGAGGTGGCCGAAGAACATCGAGACGAGCGCCAGCAGCCAGGAGACGCTGCACACAACGGCCTTGACCACCGGCATGAATCTCATTCCCCGGCCGCCGTCGGCGCTTCCGGACACCGGCGAACGATCGATGCTCATATTCAGCGGTCCACCTTTTCCGGTTCTCGTCATGCCTCCGGTACGCCGCGTCCCGGTCGCCCGGCGTCGGCGACGGACGCGGGCTCCCGCGGGCGCCACCAGGAGGCCGCCTCGCCGTCCTCGATGCCCCGGCGGTTACCGGCAGTTCCCGGCGGCCATGATCGCGCCGCCGGCCGGCACCGTACCAGTCGGGCACGTCACGCGCTTCGCCGAGCCGACGGGCGACCAGGCTTCGCGGCACACCGCGCCACGCGCTGGCGACCGCCCGGCCGCCGCGGGAGGGGCGGCCGGGCCGCCTCCGTGAGACCGGCCTTACGGCGCCTCCAGTTCGTGGGTCGCGCCGAGCCGCCGGTGCAGGAGCTGGGCGGCGCGGACGAATCCGCTCGTACCCTTGCGCCCGGCGATCTCGGCGACGGCCGGGAGCGTGTCACGCGCGTCGGCCCAGCGCGCGGCCTCGACGGCGAAGGTGAGCGCCTGGGTGTGACCGGAGTGCGGCCGCTCGCCCGGCCCGGGCAGGTAGACGGGCAGCAGTCCGGCCATGATGTCCCAGACCTCGCGGTGCGCGCCCTTCCTCGCGCAGTCCTCCAACGACGACATCACGTCGCTCGGCCTGACCGACATCCTCCGGAGGACGAGGCCGAGTTGCCTGCCGCACTCCGTCGCGGGCAGGTGGCCTGCGGCGGCCGCCCGCAGCAGCAGCTCCTGTCCGCGCTCAACCGACCCGTACCAGCCGCGCTCGGCCAGCAGGACGGCGACCAGCACGGCCACCCCCTCGCCCATCGGTCCGTCCTGGTGGAACAGCTCGCCCACGTACTGGTGGAAATAGTCGGGCCTGCCCCAGCCGTCGAGCAGGAACGGCAGGAGATGCATGGCCACCGCCTCCCGGTCGGAGGGCAGCATGAGCCGCCAGTACGCCATGTAGGCACCGTGGCCGTGCCACCGGGAGGAGGGCGGGTCGGCCAGGAGCGCGTCGACGAGTGCGAGCCCTGTCGGCTCCAGCCGGATCCGGGGGCGCAGCCTGGGGTTGAGGTTGGCCGGCTCGCGGTCGTCGGCGTAGTCACCTCCGGCGTGGAACCAGTCCACCCTCATCGCGGGCTCGGGCCGTTCTTTCAGCCAGCGCGCCAGCGTCGCGCCCGCCTCGGAGGTCAGCCTCGCCGCGCGGTCCGCCACGCCGGGATCCACCTCGCGCGGCAGCCGCAGCAGCGCCTGCTGCAGGTCGGCGGGGAGCGCCCGTACGCCCGCCCGTTCGTAGCCCTCCAGGCGGGCGACCAGCTCGGCGGGCTCGATGTGGCCCGAGGTGAGGGTCGGGGTGGCCAGCAGGTACGGCGGGAGCGTCCCGGCCTTCAGCGCGGCGTGGATCTCGGCGCAGCGCAGGAGCATGGCCCGGTGCGGCAGTGAGACGGTGTTCGGGCCGAGCAACCGGTCGACGTCGGCCTCGACGGACCCACCGGCGGCGTGGGGGCGGGCGGGCTCGGGGGCGGGCGGTTCCTGGCCGGGGGCCGCGGCCTCGCGCAGCAGCGCCTCCACCCACTCCTCCGGCCGGGACCAGTGGCGACCGGACAACCCATCCCCGCCGTGCTCTGGGTCCTTGGGGCGCGGCGCCTTCCTGGCCGCCGGCTCGCGCACGAACCCGTCGAGCCAGCGCTCGACGGTGACGACGTCGTCCAGCTCGGCGTACGTGCCGGCCAGGTCGCCGAGCGCGGGCGGGAACGGCTTCCGGACGGGCGCCTCGAACGACGGGAGCGGGACGGCCCGGAAATCGTCGGCCTCCGCCAGGAGACTGTCCACCTCGCCGTACGCCTCGGACAGACGCGCCGCCAGATCCGCGGGCAGCACGGCCGCCGCCTCGCGTACGGCCTCGGCGCCGACGGGCGAGAAGCGCGACGCGTGTTTGACGGCCAGCCGTACGGATCGTTCCTGGACCTCGAACGACTCGGACAGGAACGCGGAGGCGAGCGCGGGCGCGAGATGGTCGAGATCGTCGCCGGCGTCGCGCGCGGCCCGGTCGAGCCAGGTCAGCCCGGCGCGCACCAGTTTTCCCTCGGCGCGGAACAGCAGCGCCGACAGCGCCTCGTTGACCTCGTCACCGCTCAGGCCGCCGGCACGGCGCAGCTGCCTCAGGGCCAGCTCGGCCACCGGCCCCGGCGCGGCAGGCAGCAGCCGCAGGTAGTCGCGGGAGCGCTCCTGGCGGGGCTCGGGGTCGAGCAGGTCGTGCAGCCGGACGAAGAAGCGCAGGTCGGGGGCGTTGCCGCCGAGCAGGAACCGCCGGACGCAGCCGTCGATCAGAACGTCGCGGCCGACGCGGCCGGCGTCGGCCAGGTCGCGGAGCGAACGCAGCCAGGAGGGCTGGTCCGGGGCCCATTCGGGCGGGTCGGCACGGTCCTCACGCAGTGCCCGGCCCACGCCCTCGGCCTCGAAGATCCGGGGCAGCAGGTGCTCGGTGAGCGGATCGTGTTCCAGAGCGGGCGGGGCGGACACCCAGGCGACCACGAGCGGGTCGTGGGCGGGCGGGACGGCCCCGGTGCGGCGCAGCAGCTCCAGCGCCAGTTCGGCGCTGTCGTCCCTGGCCTGCGCCCGGCTGCCGCGCAGGCGCAGGGCCAGCCGTACGGCGAGATCGGCCTGCCACTCGGACGGGCGGGCGGCGATGACCTGGAGCAGCGGGCGGAGGTCGCGCGACGTCCGGCCGCGGGCGAAGTCTCGCCGGTAGAGCCAGGTGGCGACGGCCGCCGCGCCGCCGATCGTGCCCGCGCCGGCGACCCGCATGGGCTCGACCCAGCGCTCGCGCTCGCTCCAGTCGACCCAGTATTCGCGCCGCTGATGCTCTCTCAACCACCAAGTGTGATGGGCCTCGTCGCTGGAGGCGCCGCGCGCCATCTCGGCGCGGACGAACTTCTTCCTGTCCCGTTCCCCGGCCAGGGTGGCCTCGGCCCGGCGGCGTTCGTACCGCTCCAGGGCGTCCTGGCCGGCGGAGCCGATGTGGCCGGGCAACTCGCGGGCCACCTCCCGGCGGCCGGCCTCGTCGAGGCTCAGCACCTCGTCCGCCATCAGGGAGGCGTCACCGTCGGCGATGATCTTGCGTACTCTCTCCCAGGCGCTCATGCGCTCGCCTCCACGCCGATGGGGGCGCCGGCCGGGACGGTGGTCGTACGGTCGCCGACGTGGTGCGGGCGGTCGTGGGGGCCGGGCGGCACGCGGCCGCCGGACGCGAACGGCGCCAGGCGAGAGCCGCCGGATATGGGGGGACAGACGTTGGAGCACGCCTGCGAGGCAGTCGTCATGCGGCAGACGGTAGAGATCGCCTCCGACAAACCGCCACGCGAGCCGCGCCCGCACGGCTGCCGGGCGATCGGCCGGTGGCCCGCCATCGGGCGTCGCGCACGGACACGGCCCCGGAACCGGGCACGCGCACACCCCGCCGCGCGGTTTCCCGGCGGGCGGGGGCGTGGCGTGGCTTCTAGGATTACCGGGCATGACGGACAGCCGGATGGAGCGTGACGACCGCGGCCACCTCGTCGCCGTTCCCGCGCGGGTGCGCCGCGTCGTCTCCCTCGTCCCCTCGCTGACCGAGGCCGTCGCCGCCACCCGGCGGGACGTCCTCGTCGGGGCCACGGAGTGGTGCTCCCATCCCGCCGACCTGGCGGTCACCCGGGTCCGGGGGACGAAGAACCCGGACCTCGACACGATCCGCCGGCTTCGGCCGGACGTCGTCCTGGCCAACTTCGAGGAGAACCGCGAATCCGACCTCGGCGCGCTGCGCGCCGCGGGCATCGCGGTCTGGACGACGGTCGTCCGCAGCGTGGGCGAGGCCCTGACCTCGCTGGACCGGATGCTCACCCTCGCATGCCGGCTTCCCCGCCCCGCGTGGCTGGACGAGGCCGAACGGGCGTGGGCCGTACCCGTGACGCAGGCGCGGCGCCGGGCCGTCATCCCCGTGTGGCGGCGCCCCTGGATGGTCGTCGGCCGGGACACCTTCACCGGGGACGTGCTGGCGCGGCTGGGCGTCGACAACGTCTTCGGCCGCCACGGGGAGCGGTATCCGAAGATCCCGATCGCCGAGATCCTGGCCGCTCGGCCCGAACTGGCCGTGTTGCCCGACGAGCCGTACCGCTTCACGGCGGACGACGGGCCGGAGAGCTTTCCGGGCGTCGACGCCGCGCTGGTCAGCGGCCGCCATCTCACCTGGTACGGGCCCTCCCTGACCGAGGCGCGGCGCGTCCTCGCGGACCAACTCGGGCTTCAGGGCGCCGACGGTTGACGCGGCAGGTCACCGCGGCGCGGCGTCGACGGCCGCGCTTCCGGGTGGGCGGAGCCCCTTGACATGAAGCTCTTGGACGACCAGCGTTTCGCGCCGGCGCCACCCTTGCCGCCGATTCGGTAGAGGATGGGGGGCTTGGGCATGCGGATGTCGTACGGGGCGCCGACCTCGGCGAAGGTCTGCTCGGTGATGCCGCCGAGTTCCAGCACGATGGCCCCGTTGTTGATTCTGAAGCCGTCGACGTCCGGCTCACCGACGGGACTGTGCTGTCGGCCGACCTGGTGGTGCCCGGGATCGGAGCGGTGCCCGCCACCGACTGGCTCGCCGGGTCCGGGCTGCCCCTGGACAATGGCGTCGCCTGCGGCCAGAACCTGTTCACCGGAGTCCCCGGCGTGTACGCCGCCGGGGACGTGGCACGTTGGCACAACCCGATGTTCGACCGGCTCATGCGGTTGGAGCACTGGACGAGCGCGGTCGAGCAGGGGGCGGTCGCGGTGCGCTCGACCCCTGCAACGCCAAGCCCTACTCCACCGTGCCGTACTTCTGGTCGGACTGGTACGGCTCGCGAATCCAGTTCGTCGGAATCCCGGCCGCGGGCGAGATCCGTGGGATCGACGGAGACCTGGGCGGGGACCGCTTCGTCGCTCTCTATCGAGAAGGCGACCGCCTGGCCGGAGCTCTGACGATGAACGGTCAGGCCCAGATCATGAAGTACCGCGGGCGTATTGCCACGCTCAACCAGTTCCGCCGTGCTGCCTGTCAGCCAAGCCCCTGGCAGCCCAGGCGTGCGTCGTGCCGCTTGTGCCGGACGCGTGCGGTGCTCACGGTTCGATCACATTTGCCTGTGGCCGCCGGATGTGCGTGCACCTCTATCAGCCGGCGGCCGTCCTCCTTCTCGACCGGTGTGACCAGCCGGGTTGACGCGAGGGAGGGTGCTGATGACGGAGTACCGGTTCAACTCGCCGCCGGGGTGGCCGGCCCCGCCTCCTGGGTGGCGGCCTCCTCCTGGGTGGCAGCCGGACCCGTCCTGGCCACCGCCCCCGGCGGGCTGGCAGTTCTGGGTGGCCGACGCCCCACCCGCTCACGCCCCCGTTCCGCCGCCTGCTCCTGCTCCTGCTGGGCCGACCGGCCGTCACGCCATGCCGGTCCGTGAGGCTCCCGTAGTTCCCGTGTCGGAACGTTCCGGCGGCGGGCTGTTCGGCGGCAAGAAGCGGCTGGAGGCGGAGAACGCCCAACTGCGGGAGTGGGTCGAGCGGCTCGGTGGCCTGGACGCGATGCAGATCACCGCCGCGACCGAGCAACTGCGCGGGGAGCAGGCCCGATTGCAGGCGGCGATCCAGGACGCCGATCACCGGCTGAGGAAGATCGAGGCGCAGGTCGTGCAGACCGAGGACGTCGCCCTGCTGCAGGAGGCCGGCGTCTATGAGTACCAGCATCCCCTCAGCGACGCAGTCGCGTACAAGGCGAAGCTGGCCGAGGTCAAGGACAAGATCAAGAGCATGGCCCGCGCCGGGCAGGCTGTGCTGGGCGCGACGAACTGGACGGTCAACGGTTCCGCTGCCGAGGGGCGGCGGATGGTGCGGGACTTCTCCAAGCTGATGCTCCGCGCCTACAACGCCGAGGCCGACAACTGCGTACGCACGATGCGGCCGTACAAGCTGCAGTCGGCGATCGACCGGCTGAGCAAGGCCGGCGAGGCCATCGTCAAGCTCGGCAAGACGATGCACATCCACGTCAGCGACGACTACCACCGCTTACGGGTGTACGAGCTGCAGCTGACCGCCGACTACCTGGCCAAAGTCGAGGAGGAAAAGGAACAGGTCCGCGCCCAGCGGGAGCGGCAGCGGGAGGAGGAGGCCGCGCGCCGGGAGTTCGAACGCGAGAAGGCCCGCCTGCGCAAGGAGGAGTCCCACTACCGCACCGCGCTGGCCAAGCTGCTGGCGAACGGCGACACGGCGGGCGCGGAGGAGTTGAAGGCGAAGCTGGAGGAGATCGGCGCCGCGGTCGCCGATGTGGAGGCGCGCGAGGCCAACATCCGGGCGGGCTATGTGTATGTGATCTCCAACATCGGCGCGTTCGGCGAGAACGTCGTGAAGATCGGCATGACCCGGCGGCTGGAGCCCGAAGACCGGGTGCGCGAGCTGGGGGACGCCTCGGTGCCGTTCAAGTTCGACACCCACGCACTGATCTTCAGCGACGACGCCGTCTCCCTCGAAGGCCGGCTCCACGACGAACTGCGCGAGCGGCGCGTCAACAAGGTCAACCCCCGCCGTGAGTTCTTCTACGCCACACCAGCGGAGGTCCGCGACCTGCTGGAGAAGATCGCCGGCCAGCACCTGCTGGAGTACCGCGACGTGCCCGAGGCGTTGGAATGGCGACAGTCGGCCCACGGCACTGCACCCGCAGTCTGAGGCCTGCAGGGCGGGAGGATCGACTGGTCAGTGTGGCCAGGGGAAGCCGAGGCGGTCGGCATAGTCTGGGTGACCGCCGACGACCCTGGCCCAGGTTTTAGGGTCGGTGCGCTGGAGGCGGTCGGCCAGATGAGCGACCTGGGCGTCGAGGTCGCTGTCGTCGATCGGGATGACCCATTCGAACTGGAGCCACGGATCGTGGTCATCCGGCGATGAAGGGCGGCGCGGGTACCGGAAGAACATTCTGATCCTGTCCTGCTCCCCGTTATGCGCGAACACGCCCCAGAAATCGCAGTGCCAGGCCGAGAGCAGTCCCGGCTCGTCCCGTAGGCGCCGGTCGAACTCGCGGGCCAGGCCGCGGGCGGGCCATTCCGATCCGTGGTCGCGTCCGGCCCGGGCGATCGTCGCTGCGTACTGTTCCGCGTGGAAGCGGAACGGCGGCAGCGTGACCGTTCCGTCGGGATCGCGCCAGTCGCGCCAGACGACGGTGTCGCCGTCGCGCACGATGGTGACGTAGAGGGCTCCGCAGCAGCCCTCGGTGCAGTACGCCTCGGCCAGCCGTACCTCGTGAGGCCGGTCGGTGGCCTCCGGAGCGCCGAGCAGATCCTCCGGCTGGTACGGCAGGCCCTTGCGGAACGCTTCCGCGATCACCGGTCGGCCGTTCACCAGCAGCCGGGTCTCGACCGGGCCGGGCCGCAGGGGATCGGGGACGGCGACATGGATGGCCAGCCGGTCGTGCCCCGCCTCGTCCGGCGATGCCAGGTCGGGGAACGATCTGGCGATGGCACGGGCCGGAGTAATTGTCAAATTCTGTGGATCGCGGGTGATTCACAAGGATCGAAGCCATTGATCGAGGGCTACGAAGTCTTCGTCGGCGAGTCCCCTGTATGACTCCACGTGGTGAAGGAGAGCCCGACCGCTATGGTGCGCGGAGACCCACTCCCTATCGGCGTCGGTGATCTCGTCGTCGACCCAGGCGAACGGGCGTCCGGCCGCCCAGTTCACCACGGTCCGTGTCTTCCAGCAGAGCCCGAACCATTGGTCCTCACGTTTGTGGTGGTCGGTTGGCTCCGGCCAGCTCACGACAGGCAGTCGCGGCAGCCCGATCCGGGGCGCTATCTCGCCATTCGCCTCCTCTTCCCAGGTTGTCGCCCAGACGAGTTGGCAGGGCAGCGCTGCCAGCCGACTCCCCATCTCGGAGGTGAGCCGCGCCAAGCGCGAGTCCGGCGTAGTACCCCGCGGTGCGCGTTGCGGATCCTCGCCGAAGGGGAGAAGCGGTCCGTCGACGTCGAGGAAGAGCAGCGGGCGTTCGGCATGATCGGTCATGCTGCGCTGACCTCGTCACGTTCGATGAGCACGCCGCGTTCGAAGCGGGCTCCGGCACGTACGAGAGCCATCAGGTGAGGTGCGTTGACCGCGCGCCAACGGGCCTGGGCCGACTCGATCAGCTTGAACGCCATGGCCAACCCGGCCGCCCGCGAGCCCGGCCCCTTGGTGACCTTGGTGCGGTGCCGGACGGTTGCGAACGTCGACTCGATCGGATTCGTCGTGCGCAGATGGATCCAGTGCTCGGCCGGGAAGTCGTAAACGCCAGCAACTCCTCGACGTCATCGACGACCTTGGCCACCGCCTTGCCGTACTTGGCGCCGTAAGCCGCCCGGAACGCCGCCACCGGCGCGTGCTCCTTGTCCTCGGCGTTCCAGATCTCCGCCAGCGCCTTCTTCGCTCCTGGGTGCGCGGACTTCGGCATGGCCCCGAGAACGTTTGCGATCTTATGAAACCAGCACCTCTGGCCTCTGGTCTGCGGAAACACCTCACCCAGCGCGCCCCAGAACCCCAGCGCGCCATCCGCAACCGCCGGCACCGGAGCGCACATGCCGCGGCGTTTGGCATCGCGCAGCAGGTCCGCCCACGACTCGGTGGATTCGCGGTAGCCGTCGGCCAGCGCGACGAGCTCCTTACGGCCGTCGGAGCGCACCCCGATCATCACCAGCAGGCACAGGCGCTGTTCGTCCAGGCGGACATTGACATGGATGCCGTCGGCCCACAGGTAGACGTAGTCCACGCCCGACAGGTCCCGGGCGGCGGATGCGCGCTGCTCGGCTGTCCACTGCTCGGTCAGCCTCGTGATCACCGATGCCGACAGGCCGGCCGTCGAGCCGAGGAACCGCCCGAGCGCGGCGGTGAAGTCGCCGGACGACAGTCCGTGCAGATACAGCAGCGGCAGCACCTCGCTGACCTTAGGCGTCTTGCGGCACCACGGCGGCAGGATGGACGAGGCGAACCGCTTGCGCTCGCCGGTGACCGGATCAGTGCGCTTGTCGTTGACCCGGGGCGCGCGAACCTCGATCGCGCCGGCCGCGGTCAGAACCTCGCGCGGGGCGTGGGAGCCGTTGCGCACCACCAGGCGACGGCCGCCTGCGTCGCGCTCGTCGGCGAAGGCGGCGATATAGGCGTCCACCTCGGCCTGCAAAGCGGCGGCCAGCATACGGCGGGCGCCCTCGCGAACGATCTGATCGATCAGCGCGGCTGAGTCGGTCGCCGGGTGGCTGTCGTCGGAGGGGAGATCAGGGACTACGGTGAGCGGCACGGGTGTGCCTTCCCGACCGACGCGGCAACGTCGGCCTTATCTCGAAACCATCATCGGGTGATCCGGGAAGGTACACCCCTTCCCGGCGATCCACAGGTTTCGATCATTGCTCCTCAGCCCATCCTCAGCCGCCGTGTCAGGCAGGGCGGAGGAGAGCAACCAGGAAGCTCGAGTCATCCCTGAACGGACGCAGGTCCCAGGTGGACAGCAGCAGGTCGGGTTCGAGCGCGCAGGCCGCCGCGTCCACAAAGAACTCGCTGAACTCGTAACCGCGGCCGACGCCGAAACCGACAATGGCCCGGCCCCCAGGTGCGAGGTGCGCACGGAACCGTCTCAGCACTTCACGACGCGTGCTTGGCGCGAGGAACGTCATCACGTTCCCAGCGCAGACGATGGCATCGAACAGCGTGGTGATGCCCTGTGCGGGAAGGTCGAGTTCGGCCAGGTCGCCAACCAGCCATCGTGGCCCGGGGTGGTCCTGCTCGGCGGCCTCGATCAGAGCCGGGTCGACATCGACGCCCACGACGTCGTGGCCGGCCTCGGCCAACGCGCCACCGACCCGGCCGGACCCGCAGCCGGCGTCGAGGATGCGGGCGCGGCGCGCCACCATGGCGTCCACAAGGCGGGCTTCCCCGGCGAGGTCGTCACCGGCGCGCGCCATGGAACGAAATCGCTCGATGAACCAGCTGGAGTGATCAGGGTCGGCGGCAACCTTCTGCATCCAGATGCTCTGTTCAACCATGCCTGCATTCTCCCGGACCGGAGGAGGCGATTCGCGACCACCGAACGGATGCCCACTGCCTGCACAACACTTGTGAGCAACCCCAGCAGACTCGGCAATCGGCGGAGATCCAGTTTCGACGGATGGATGTGGAAGATCACCTGTCTACTGGATCTCCGATCCCGTGTCTGGGGAACTCACATTCTTGACAGCTTCACGAGCGCCTTGACTACCCGGCCTCGGGGCAACATCCGCCGCACCCACAGCTCGTCATTCACCCGTGGACCCTTCTCACGAAGATCACCGTCTTCGAGTCCGTCCCAGCCGTCCTATGCAGACAGGGCCACAGCGCTCCACGTCGAAACCGAGACGTCTTCCCCGTCGGGCATGACCTTGCCGGGCCGAATGCCCCGCCGGTCGAACTCAGCGCACAAAGGCTCCAGCGCAGCATCCGGGTCGAAGTAGAACTCGCTCTCGCGAATCCGCCAGAACCGCCAGTCTGCCCGCTTGAGTTCGCGCTCCCGGTCCAGGTCGGCCGCGCGCTGTTCCGGCGTAGCGTCCGGTCCCCTTACCCAGCTTGCCGATGTGGTCCTGGTAGGCGCGTAGTGCCGTGGTCTGCCGGGCGTTCATCCGACTCCGTGCAGCCTGCCATGCCTGCTCGGCGGCGAGCTCCGCGGTCAGCCGCATCTCCCCTGCGGTGGCGGCCTCGAGCTCGCTTCCCAGCCGCTGTTCGAGGCCCGGCCGCCGCTGCTGGGTGAAGACCGTACGCGCCTTGGCCCATGCCCAGGCGCGATCCCAGGTGGTGAAATGAGAGTGCCATGCGCCGGCTTCTGTGAGCAGAGTCGGCAACGCCGGGGGGATGATGGATCCTCCCGGCATCTCCTCCGCGCAAGCCGCCCTGTTTCAAGCGTTTCCTGCTTTCCAAAGCGGGACCGACGGCGAGTCGATACGTCGATGTCACGCAGAATGCGACCCCGCGGCGATGAGCAGCCCCTCGCGTTCGGCCGGTGACGCACACGCCGACCTGGAGAACCGCCGTACGGCGGGCAAGATCGTTCTTATCCCTTGGCGTGGCCCGCTTCGCGAACATGAGCAGGCCGGCGGAACGTGGCGCGGTAGTCCCGCGGCCGCTGGCCCGTGTGCCGGGCGAAGATGGCGCTGAAGGTGCTCGTGTCCGCGTATCCGAGGTCGGCGGCGATGCGCGCGACGGTCCGGTCGGTCGTCTCCAGCAGATGACGAGCCCTGCGGACCCGAGCGGATTGCAGGTACGCCAGCGGGGTCTGGCCGGCCTCCTCACCGAAGCGGCGGAGCATGGTTCGCGTGCTCACGTGAAACGCTTCGGCGAGGATGGACAGGTCGTAGCGCGCCCCGAGATTCTGGTCGAGCCACCGCTTCACCGCGAGTGAGAACTCACGGCCGACGGCGGGCATCAGCGCCAGGTCGACGTAGGGAGCCTGGGTGGAGCGTGCGTCGTCGACGAGCGCGATGCGTGCGGTGCTGCGGGCGACGCGGGGGCCGTCGTGCTCACGGATCAACTGGAGTGCGAAGTCGTACATGGCGCTGAAGGCGGCGGTCGTCGTCACACCGCGATCGGTGACCACGAGGTGCTCGGGGCGCACCTTCACGTCGGGGTAGCGACGGGCGAGCTGGTCCGCGAACAGCCAGGACGTCGTCGCCTCGCGCCCGTCGAGCAGGCCGGCCTCGGCGACGAGGAAGGCGCCGACACAGATCGACACGACGGCGATGCCGGAGGCGGCCTGCGACCGGATCGACGCCACTTCGGGCCTCAGGTTCGCGAGCGTCGCGTCGAGATCGAGCTTGGGCGAAAGCTCGAAACCCGGCACGATCAGGACGTCGACGGGGCGCAAGGCCGTGGCCTCGATGGCCCGGCCGCCGGACACGACCACCCGCCGCCGGGGCGAGACGACGGACACCTCGTGCGGCGGTCGATCCGCCCCTTGCGCCGCCGCGATGTGATCGGCCATGAACAACAGGTCGGGGATCCCGAACACCTCTGAGGCGAAGCAGCCGGGATACGCCAGCACGCCCAGGCGCAGCGGTTTCATGGCTCCTCCAACTCCCCACGGCGGTGGCGGTATCGCCGCTCCATATGGCGATATCGCCACTTCTCGTGGGGACAGTGTCCCAGCACACTCTCGATCATGACAACGATGCGAACGCGGCGCGACGACCCCTTGGACGACTTCTCCCGGAGAGTCGTCAGCGTCGATGACGTCAGCAAGACCGTGTACGTCGCCGGGACAGGACCCGGCGTCGTCCTGATGCCCGAGATGCCGGGCATCAGCCCCGACGTCGCACGGTTGGCACGCTGGGTACGCGATGCCGGCTTCTCCGTGTACCTGCCCTCTCTCTTCGGCGTCGACGGCGCCTACCCGACCACCGAGGCAGGCGAGGCGGTCGTCCGGCGCGCATGCGTCAGCGCCGAGTTCCGCGCGTTCGCCGGGGGCGGCACCAGCCCGGTCGCGGCGTGGCTGCGCGGCCTCGCGCGCATCGCGCATGCGGAGTGCGGTGGGCCGGGGGTCGGCGCGGTCGGGCTGTGTTTCACCGGTAACTTCGCGCTGACCATGGCACTCGAACCGGCCGTCATCGCCCCGGTCGTCAACCATCCCTCGCTGCCGCTCGACGACCCCGGGGGGCTGGAGATCGGAGACGAAGACGCGGCCGCCCTGGCCGAACGTGTCGAACGAGACGGGTTGAAGGTGCTGGCCTACCGCTTCGACGACGACAGGTGGTGCACGGGCCGGCGGTTCGCGGCCTACCGAAAGCTACTCGGAGAAGCGTTCGACGGCCGTGTGCTTCCCGCCGACGTGGCGAACACGAACCCTCCACCCTTCTTCCGCGACGTCGTCGGGTGTGCTCACAGCGTCACTACGGCACATCTCGTGGACGAGCAGGGTCACCCGACGGTGCGCGCCCGTGACGAGATCATCGCCTTCCTGAAGGAGCGGCTCAGGGGGTGACGCGCGTGCGGCCTCCGACTGGTCCAGGTCCAGGCCGGACAGTTCGGCGCGGGGTAGCCCGCCGCCGATCCGACCCCGTGCGCTGTCGCCGACCGCGGAAGGTACGCCGCAGGTCGTCGCCCCATTCTCCGGGGATCTGCCACGGGATGAAGTGGCCGCCGTGGTCGTGAGTGTCCGTTTGCTCTCACACACCTTGGCTGAGCTCGATTGTCGGGAACGTCACCGGTGTGGCCGGTTGGCCTGCCTGTACGACCCAGGCTTCGCCGGTCGTGCCGTGCTGGACGATGGTCTGGACGGCCTCGGCGACTTCGTCCGGGTCGGCGATGGCGAGGCGGTGCATGAGGACGTGCTCGCGGATACTCCTGAGCATCGGGGTATCGACGAAACCCGGGCAGACCGCGTTGATGGTGACGCCGGATTCGGACAAGGTATGCGCGAGTGACCGAACCAGCCCGATGATCGCGTGCTTGCTGGCCGAGTAGACGGGGTCGAACGGGTTGGGCGCGATCCCGGCGAGGCTGGAGGTCACCACGATCGCACCGCCGCCTGTCGATGCCAGCGCCGGCAGGGCCGCGCGGATGCCGAACATGGTGCCGTCGATGTTGACCGCGATGACGCGCCGGTAGGAGTCGAGGTCGAAGCCGTCGCCCGCGCCACCGGTCCCTGCGTTGAGGTGCACGATGTCGAGCCCGCCGAAGGTGGTCAGCGCAGCCTCGACAGCGGCCTGGTTGTCCCGCTCGCGGGTGACGTCCATCGGCACGAACAGGCCGTCGATCTCGGCGGCGAGGGCCCCGCCCGCCGCCTCGTCCAGGTCCGCGATCAACACCCGGGCACCGGTTCGGGCGAAGCGCCTGGCCACCGCGGCACCGATGCCGCCGGCCCCGCCGGTGACCAGCACCACTGTCGTCATGAGGACGCCTCCGATCTGGTCTCGGTGTCGATCCGGGCGCCTGCGCGACGCAGGTAGATCTGGCTGCTCACCTCGAGGGCGGCGAACACCGCCACGTACTGCAGCCCGCTGATCAACGGCACCCTGTCCACGGGGAGCGAGTACGCCAGCACCACCCGTACCCCGGCGTCAAGCACCAGCCCGACGCCCCAGATCGCGGTGGCCACCCGCAACATGTGCCGGAAGGCGGTCGACTCACGCCACGCGGTCTCGGCGCGTTCCCGGGTGGCTCCGGCGGTGAAGGAACGAATGACCTGGAAGTAGAACGGTGTCCGCGGCAGCGTCGCGAGAATCCACAGGCCGCCGACGGCGGTCATCCAGCCGTCCTTGGCCAGGAGGAACCGCGGGCTGCCGGCCAGGAACGACACAGCGACGCTGAGCACCAGGATGCTCACGGTGAACAGGGCGAGTGCGTCGATCCGCCTGCGCGTGGCCACGGTCCACATCGCCCGAACCCCCGGTGGCAGCACCCCCAGGGTCAACGCCAGCCATTGGTCGGCTCCGGCCGCGCGCAGGCCGTAGAACACCGCGAGCGGCGCCGCCACGTTGACGATGAGATTGATGACGGCCTCGCGTCGCGGGTCGGTTGGTTTGCCGTCTTCCTTCGCTGTCGTCGCAGGTGTGTTCATCGCTCCGCCTTCGCATAGGGGGAACCCACGTCGGTGTCGCCGGCCCTGTTCCGGTTGCGCGACCGCCAGGTCCGCAGGAGGGAAGCGACGGTGATGAGGGCGAGGACGAGGATGGCCAGCCAGGCGATCCAGCTTCCCGATGCGGGAAGGGCGCCCGTGTCGTGGGTCAGTGCGTGGTTGAGCACCTGCGCCTGCCAGAACAGCCAGCTGAGCGGAACGGTGCCGGCGAGCGTGAGTGCCGTGGTGGCCGCGGCCGTGATTGGATTCCACTCCCGCAGCCGCAGATCCACGGCTTTGACGACGAGGGCCAGCACGATCACGGCGATGAAGTAGGGAACCCAGAAGGCCCAGAGCGCGGGATTGATGATCGGCACAGCCGCGCCCCCCGTGGTGGTCACCGGCGAGAGCACCCGTTGCACGAACAGTGCGACGATCAGGACCGCGGCCAGAACGATCTCGGCGATCAGGTCGCTCCAGCGCGCTGGTCGCGGATCGTCGACCGCGGTCAACCGGTCCGGCGTCCACGGCTCGGCGAGTACGGCGGCGTCGGGATGGTCGCCGCGCCGGCGATCGGCGATGGCGAACAGGCCCGTCACGCCGACGGCGAGATACATCGCCACGGTCAGCGTTATCCCGATCGGGCGGAAGATCGCTGTCCACGCGTTTTCGCCGTGGGCCCGCAGGACGAGGACCAGGACGACGTAGAGGATCGGTAACACCGACCAGCACGACGCCCGCAGTGCGTGGATGTAGGCGGGGTAGGTGTCGGGTCCGATGAGGGCCACGGCGCGGCGGGTGTAGCGGGCGGCCAGCATCGTCGGATCACCGAGCTCGCGCAGCGCGGCGTATTCGGCGTCGGCCGGCGCCTCGCCGTGGACGGTGCGTGCGTCGATGTCGTCGGCGATCGCGGCGCGCAGTTCGCGTTCGATCTCACGGCGGTGCTTCTCGGGTACGTGCCGCACAGTGGCGGCGACATAGCGGTCCGTCAGCGATATCGTCACAGTTCTGATCCTTCGACGTCCAGGCGCGTAAGGGCCTTGTCGATCGCCTGCCACTCGCGCAGCAGTGCACGGGCGAGGCGGA
Organism: Microtetraspora niveoalba; assembly: GCF_001570405.1. Taxonomy (GTDB): domain Bacteria; phylum Actinomycetota; class Actinomycetes; order Streptosporangiales; family Streptosporangiaceae; genus Microtetraspora; species Microtetraspora niveoalba. Next base: position 207,562 of record NZ_BBYM01000017.1, read on the forward strand.
CGCCGTCCTGGCTGGTGCGGTAGAACTTGCGCGGACGGGCCTCACTGGTGTCCCACTCACTGGTCAGCAGACCTTGGCTCTCCAGGCGGCGCAGCAACGGATAGAGGGTGTTGGCCGCGACCGGCACCCCCGCACGATCGAGCGCCTCCAGCAGGCCGTAGCCGTATCCCGGCGTCCGCAACGCCAGGAGACTGGCGAGGACCACCGAGCCGCGGCGCAACTCTTGCCGGTGCGCATCGAGCAATTCGGACTCCTTCACACTGACACGATACTGTGCGACACACATCATCGTCCATATGGTATGGCTGTGTCTTGCACGACGATGTGACTTGAGGAGGTGTGGGCCCGGCAGGGTGTGCCGTGCTCGCGCTGACGACCTGGCAGAGCTCGCCCGGCGGCAACGGCCAGGTCATGCCAGGGCGCTCGGACGGTGTGTCGAGGTGCCGGGCGTGGCGCGCGTGCGACTTGTCATGGCAGCGGCGGCCGGCCTGTCCGTCATCGCGGCTTGCGGTCCGCCCGGCGTCGCTTGTCCGGCAGGAAGCCCGGGAAATATGAGCCGGTCCGCAGCCATGGCACGGCCGGCTCGATCCGGCTCAGTGCATCGCCAGGGTCAGGGCGTGCTCGCCGCGGGGGAGGCCGCCGGCATTTTCGAACGTTGCAGGATGACGGCCCTCTCGTCGTCACGGATGCCCATCGAGCCGACGGCCCAGAGGCGGTCGGTCCCGGGGATCCTGGCGAGCGCGGTGTACGCGCTGTCGCCGACCGGGCCGTGCTCACGCGCCCAACTCTTCCCGTCGTAGTGGATGAAGACGCTGTTCTTCGGTCGCGCCTCGGCGTCCCCCTCCTCGCCGTCCCATTGGACGCCGCTCACCCACACGTCGTCCTCGCCGAAGGCGGTGACATCGCGGAGCTCACCCTTCCACGCCGGCAGGTCCACCCGCTTCCATGCGGATCCGTCCCAGCGCATCACGAGCGGCGAGGCGTTGAGATATCTCGAGGCCCTGTCCGTCACGGATTCATCCTTCGCGCACGCGCTGTCCACGTCGGCGGCGTCGCCCCCGTCCGGCCAGATCGTGCCCACGGCCCACACGTCCGTGGGGCTGATCTGCCAGATCCGGTTCAGCTCCCCTCCGGGGATGTCGGGCACGAGCACCTCGTCGTAGCCCTTGGCGCCGGCCATCCTGTGCCGGATCAGCGGGGTGATGCCCGCGCAGCCGGGGAGGGTCCTGGCTCCGGCGATCCAGGTGTGCCCGTCGCCGGTGGCGACCGCGCTGAACTTGCCGGAGCCCTTGCCGTAGGTGTGATAGGTGAACCGCCGGCCGTCCCAGTCGGCGACGAACGGCCGTACACGCGCCCACCACCCCGCGTCCGTGAACTCGTGACCGATCAGGATCGCGCGCCCCTCGCGGACGGCGACGCCGCTCAGATCGTGGGTCTCGGATCCGCCATACACGTCCCGCGCCCTCCAGCGGCGCCCGTCCCAGAGGGCGGACTTCGAAGACCGCCCCACCATCCAGATGCCGCCGGCCCCGTCCGCGGCGAAGTCGGTCGGCTCCATGTAGAGGTCCCCGCGGGGGACCTCGCTCCACCGCGTGCCGTCCCAGCGCTGCAGGACGGGGAACCCCGGATCCTCCTCAGGCGTGTACTCCTCGTAGCCCATGGCCCATGCCTCGCCGGGGCCGCTCGCCACCACGCGCAGCAGGGCGGAGGCGGGGGTGAGCGGCATGGTCCCGATCGCCTCCCACCGCCCCGCGGCCTGGGGCGGTGTGGAAGCAGCGGTGCTTCCCGGCGCGGGGGAGACGCGGGCGTTTCCGGCCTCTTCGGAGCATGCAGCCAGCAGGCCCAGTAACGGCACCGCGGCGGCGGCGACCCGCTTCGTGATCTTCATGATGCCGCATTATGCGGGATTCGTTCCCGGCCCGGCTCCCGTTTTCGCGGGCGCGAAGGAGGCCACGAAGCGCGGCTCGTACGGCGTCGGGGCACGGGGACGGCACGTCGTCACTTCACGCGACCGGCGCCTACCTCCGGCCGTTCACGAGCCCGGAAATCGGGCGACGCCGCCGGGTTCACTCACCCGGGCGCACCAGGCCCGTCTCGTACGCGTGGACGATCGCCTGGGCCCGGTCGCGGAGGCCGAGTTTCGCCAGGATGCGGCCCACGTGGGTCTTCACCGTCTGCTCGGACAGGACGAGCCGTTCGGCGATCTCCTGGTTGGACAGGCCGTGGGCGACCAGGGTGAGCACCTCCGCCTCGCGTTCGGTGACCCCGTCCAGCGTGGCGCGGGGACGGCGCGGGCCGAGCCGGGCGAACTCGGAGATCAGCCGCCGGGTGACGGAGGGCGCGAGCAGGGCCTCGCCGGCCGCGACCACCCGGACCGCCTCGGCGAGCTGTACGGCGGAGGCGTCCTTCAGCAGGAAGCCGCTGGCGCCCGCCCGGAGCGCCTCGTACACGTAGTCGTCCAGGTCGAACGTAGTCAGGATCAGCACCTTCGGGGGACGGCCGCCCGAGGACAGGATCCGCCGGGTGGCCTGGAGGCCGTCCAGCACCGGCATCCTGACGTCCATGAGCACCACGTCGGGCGAGAGTTCCGCGACGCGGCGAACGGCCTCCTCGCCGTCGGCCGCCTCGCCCACCACGTCGATGTCCGGCTGCGTGCTCAGGAACGCGGTGAACCCGGTCCGCACCATGCCCTGGTCGTCGGCGACGAGCACCCTGATCGTCATCCGGCGTCCCCTCGGATCGGCAGGGTCGCGGTCACCACGAACTCCGCGCCGACCCGGCCCGCCCGGAACGTGCCGCCGAGCATCCCCACCCGCTCCCGCATCCCGGCCAGCCCGTGGCCCGACCGCTTTTCGGGGAGGCCCTCCGGCGCGGCTCCGGGATCGGCGGGCAGGCCGTTGACCACGCGGATCCGCAGCTCGTCGCCGTCGCGGACCAGCTCCGCGGCGACGTCCGATCCCGACCCGTGCCGCATCGCGTTGCTCAGTGACTCTTGCACGATCCGGTATGCCGTCAGCCCCACGGTGCCCGGCAGGTCGCCCAGCTCGCCCGAGCCGGACACCCGCAACGACATCCCGGCGCGGGACGCGGTCGCGACCAGCTCGTCGAGCCGGTGGAGGCCGGGCTGGGGCGCGGTGTCCGCGTCCTCCGCGCCGCGCAGCACGCCGACCACCTGGCGCATCTCAGCCAGCGTCGTCAGCGACAGCGCGCGGATCTCGGCGAGCCCCTGCGCCAGCAGGCCCGCGTCGCCCCCCGCCCGCAGCGGGACCGCCTCCGCCTGGATGGCGATCACCGACATGTGGTGGGCGACCAGGTCGTGCAGCTCACGGGCGATCCTGGCCCGCTCGGCCAGCGCCGCCCGTTCGGCCAGGGCGTCCTCCGCCCGCCGCTCCTCCTCGGCCAGCTTCCCGGTCGCCAGCCGCCGCGCCTGTACGTTGTGGCCGAACAGCACGGCGACGGTGATCCCGGTCACCGCGGGGACCGCCGTGCCGACGTCGACGGCCACCGCCGCGAGGCAGGAGACCAGCCACACACCCGCCGCGATCGCGCCGTCGGATCGGACCGCGACGGAGTAGGCCACGAGCAGGCAGGCGATCGCCGCGCCCGGCGGGTACGGCGGGCTGAGGAACTCGCCGACGACCGCCGCGCCGCTCGGAAGTGCCAGCAGCGCGTACCGCCAGGCCGCCAGCGGCCACCGGTGGCGCAGCACCAGCGGCAGCGAGAAGGCCGCTGACATGATCACGAGGTACGCCTTGTCGTGCGGCCACCGTGCGGTGGCCGCGGGGCCCTCCATGTACGCGACCCCGCCCGCGAACGCCACGAACGCCAGCGCCGCGTCGCCGAGCCGGACGAGATCCAAGGTGGCGCCCCGTCCGCCGCGCGGCCACGGCACCCGCACCTGCCCACGCCGGGGCGCGGGCGGCGGCGGGTCGGCCGTGCCGGTGACGACCGCCCGCAGCAGCGCTCGCGCCACGGCCCGCAGGAGCGGCACCGGCTTCGCGATCGGCCCCTGATGGATCATTTCCCCAGCCTATGGACGTGCCGGGCGGGTCGCATCGTCCTCATGGGCGACCTTCGCGCCCACCTGTGACGGGAGGCCGCCCGCCGCCGAGTGGCGTACCAAGCAGTGCGCGACGCGAGTCACCGGCCGGATCTCCCGGCCGTGCGCAGGTAGGCCAGCGCCCGATCGAAGGCGGCGTCGCGGCCGGCCGCGAGCTCCTCGTCACTGAGCGTTCCGGCGATCCTGTCCTGCGGCGGGATTCCGGTGATGTCGAAGCTGGTCCCCTGCCGGGTGAGGAACCGCTCGTTGGGCAGGGCGAAGGTCCAGCCGTTGGGCAGCGTGCGCCAGAGGAAGTCGGAGAACGCGCCCTGGGTGGTGTCGCCGATCCGCCGAGGGGCGGGGGTGCGGGCCGTCATGGCCTGGCTGAACGTCTCTCCGGCGCTGATGGTCAGCGGGCTGGTCAGCAGGGCGATCGGCCCGGTGTAGCGAGAGCCCGCGGCCGGCCGCACCCGGATCGGCAGCGCCCGCGTGAACCGGGTGGGGTCGGAGGGGTCGTTGCGCGCCTGCTTGGCGTAGGCCGCGTACGGCCGGCCGGTGAGGTGGGAGGCGAGCCGGATGCCGAGGGCGTCGTACCCGCCGAAGTTGAGGCGGACGTCGAGGACGAGGCCCTTCAGGCGCGAGGTCCGGTCGGGGGTGAAGATCTCGTCCAGCGCCCGGTCCAGCTCCTTCGCGTTGGCCGCGAAGCCGCCGTCGGCGTACCCGTCGAAGGCGGCCGACCGCAGGTAGCCGAACCCGCCCGGCAGGTCGGCGTACCCGATCACGCCCCGGCCCCATGTCGTCAGCGGCTTCTTGCCGTCGTGCTTCTCCACGAGATCGAGGACCCGCTTGTTCAGGGCCATGAAGGCCGGCAGGCCGTCCAGTGGCCTCGTGCCCGGGCGCAGCGGCCGGACGAACTCGTCCTTTCCGGCGCGCAGCGCGGTGTGGGCGTCGCCGAGATCCTTCAGGATGTCGCGCAGCACGCCGAACAGCTCGGCGTCGGTGGTTTTCGGGCCGATCCGGGGACGGTACCGGTCGCGCACCGCCTGCCAGTTGACCCCCTTGATCGCGAAGAACGGGTAGTTCTCCGCGAACGTGGTCCAGAAGACGTCGAACACCCTGACCGGGTCCGCGGCGGAGGCCTTCACCGAGCAGCTGGTGGGAAGGGCGGGCAGCCGGCGCAGGCCGATCTCCCCGACGGCGCCCACGTAGCGGAGCCGCGCCCGCTGCCGGCCCTGGAGCCTGATCGTCATCTGGCGGGAGCCGTCGTCGGCGACGAACGACCTCGGGGCGCCCTGCTGTTCGGCCGACATGACGCCCGGCAGGCAGCTGATCGCCGTCGTGTCGAAGTACCGGAGCCTGTCCCCATGGACAGTGATGATCGTGCCGTAGCCGTCGGTCTGCCACACGCCGTCCAGGGCGGCGTCCCGCGCGCTCGCGGCCGCCGTCGCGGCGGGCGCCGCCGTCATGACCGTGACGGCCGCCAGAGCCACGGCCATGATCCGTGTTCCGCTCTTTTCCATGGCGCCGACGGTATGAACGCGGTCCCGTAACCGGCGTCACCCTGGAGGACCGCCCCGCGGCTCCCTCCTGGGAGTGACCCTATCCGCGGGCCGACGCCGGATCGTCACTCGGTACTGCATCAGCAGCAGGACGGCCACCAGGGGATCCGCTCTCCCGCTTCGACGATGCAGAAAAGTACTCACTCGATGAGCACTTTGCCTGGAAGCATCGATCTCACAAGCCGCCGAACGGAAGGCAGAAGGACATGCTCCGCGGACTCACCACCATCAGCTTCTACGCCCATGACGTCGTCGCCGCCCGTGACTGGTACGCCGAGTTCCTCGGCGTGCGGGCCTACTTCCAGCGGCCCGAGCAGGGCGACCCGGCCTACGTGGAGTTCCGCGTCGGCGACTACCAGCACGAGCTCGGCATCATCGACGCGCGGTTCGCTCCGGACGGCTGGAGCACCGAGGACGGCGGAGCGATCGTCTACTGGGCCGTCGACGACCTGGAGGCGACCTGGGAGCGGCTGCTGGAGATGGGGGCCACCCCGTTCGAGAAGCCGACCGAGCGCGGCCCCGGGTTCGTCACCGCCTCGGTGCGCGACCCGTTCGGCAACATCCTCGGCGTCATGGTCAACCACCACTACATGGACGTCCTCGCGGGCCGGAAGGGCTGAGCACGATGACCGACGACGCCCTGATCCTGGACGACGCAGCCGCCTGGAGGGCATGGCTCGCCGAGCACCACGAGACCGCCCGCGACGTCTGGCTGATGATCGCCAAGAAGAGCGGCAACGCGACGACCGTCACCCTCGACGAGGCCTTGGACGAGGCGCTGTGCCACGGCTGGATCGACAGCCACCGCAGGGCGTTCGACGGCGACTACTACCTGCAGCGCTACTCGCCGCGTACCCGCCGAAGCCCTTGGTCCAGCATCAACGTCGCGAAGGCCGAGGCGCTGACGGCCGCCGACCGGATGCGCCCGGCAGGCCGCGCCGCGATCGAGGCCGCCAAAACCGCCGGCCGCTGGCCCGCCTAGCACGCGCATGATCGAGGCACTGGCCGATCTGGTCGCGTCCGGGGCGCACGCCGAGATCTGGCAGGCCCTCGCCGTGGCCGTCCCGCTCCTGCTGCCTACGGGGCAGGGCGAAAGGACGCGGAACGGGCTGGGCGAGCTGCTGGGTGTCGCCGCCCGGGCGGCCGTCCTGGCGCGGGCGCATGGCGAGATCCCCGGGCCGGCGGAGCCGGCGGCTCGCAAGGGGGCGAGCCTCGTCCTCCAGGAGGCCCGCCGCCTCCACGCGGTGATCTCCTCGTGACCGATCGAGGCTGCGTGACAAGAGCATCCGGCCCCGGTCAGCCCCTCTTGCGCACCACCGCTCCGCTGGCGGCGTCCACCGTCACCTCGTGCTTGACCCCGTCGGGTGTGATCACGTCAGACTCCCAGACGGTCCTGCCCCGCTCGGTGTCCAGGTTCAGCTCCGTGATACGCCCGCCCGGCACGGTCGCCAGGATCTTGTCGGCCGCCGCCGCGTAGTCGAGCTTGGCCGCCGCGACCCGTGCCCGGTGCTTGGCCTTGTCGTGGGCGTCCTCCGGCTTGATCGTGGGGCCGACGACCACCCTGCCCGACTCCACATCCATCTGGTGCTCGGTGCCGTCCCGGTCGACGACCTGCGCCTCCCAGAGCCGGCCGTTCTCCTCCGTCTCGATGGAGATGAGCGTGGAGCCGGGCACCGCGCGCAGCGCCGCCGCGGCGGCCTGGCGCAGGTCGCCCGCGCCGGCCGGGCTCGGAGATGGCGTGAACGGGGTGGCGGTGGGCGTGCCGACGGACGGAGACGTCCGCACGGCGGGCTGTTCGGCCTTCGCGGGTACGATGCCGCAGACTCCCGCGAGCGCGGCCGCGGCGGCGATCGTGCCGGTGATCGTCCATTTCATGCAGGGACCCTGCCCGCGCAGGACGGGAGTATTCGAGCAGGTCAGGTGGCATCCCGGCCGCACGCGAGAGACGGTGCTCCACAGCGGAGGAGGCCCCAGGGCAGGACGGTCAGACCCCAGATGAGGGCCGCGACGCCCCAGCTCGTGCCGGGGCTCGCCGCATGGTCGGGGTAGCCCATGGCAATGGCGCCGAAGCTCATCGAGGCGATACCCGACGTGACCGCAGGAATCGGGTGTCCCCAGGCGGTCAACGCGACCAGCGCGATGCCCAGGGCCGCCTGGATCGGCCAATGGTCGAGCCCCATCGTGATCTCCATCGGTTCACGGCCTTCCTCGGCGGCCCGGATCATGTCGGCGGCGTACAAGATCCAGGGGAGTGCCGCCGCCGCCGCGAGCGCGAGTGGCAACCGGGATCGGGGGGCCGGGACGGCGCCCCATCGGCTGAGGACGACGGCGAGCGCCCACACGGCGCCCACGACGCCCAGCCACGCCGCCAATGCGGCCTCGCCGAGCACCGTGGCCGCGGCCGCGCCGGCGAACGGGGCGACGGCGAGAACGAGATGCCAGGTCCGCGGTCCGCCCGCGGTCGTCCAGCCGCGGAGCATCGCGGCGAGCACTCCCGCGCAGAGTCCCAGAATCGCGGTGACGGCCAGAAATGCCGGCTGGCCGGCGAGTACGCCGACGAGACCGATCACCGTCCCGACGACGACCACCTCCCCCAAGGCCGCGGCCCGCGCCGCGGGATTGAGGAAGACGACCAGGAACGGCACGGCCACCAACAAGGAGAGCACCAGCCCCCAGCCGCCCTCCAGCATCGACGCTTGGACGAACTCGGGCGACGGTGCGGCGATGGGGACCGCGAGGTCCACCGTCCCGAACCCCGGATAGACGGCGGCTCCGATCGCGAAGCAGAGGGCGAGGGCGCGTGCGGGCAACGCGAGACGGGATGCGTTCATGAGGTGTGTCCTCCGGCGAGGCGGTCGACATAGATGTCCCAGAATCTGCTGGGATCGACATGGCTGACGACGTGGGCGGGGGAGGCGCCCCGGACCGCCTTGCCCGTCGCCGGCTCGGCGGAGACGGGGCGATCGCTCGTGTCGGTGACGATGTCGGGCCGGAGGAAGACGGCCGCCGCGACCGTGTCCCAGACGGGCATGTTGTAGGCGGGATCGCCCGCGAAGATCGAGCCGTGCAGGTTCCGCAGCGGCTTGGAGAGGGGCGCCGCTGGGGCCGCGACCACCCTTTCGTAGATCTGCTTGTCGTACAGGAGCTCCTGGCAGGCGTCGAGGGGGATGACGGTCTTTTCCCTGAAGGGCGCGTCGAGCGCGATCTCGGCGGCTCGGGGGTCCCACCACCAGTTGAACTCGGCGTCCTTGGTGACGCTGCCCGGTACGTCGAACGCCCCGCCCATGAACACGACGCCTTTGACGAGGGCCACGATCTCGGGATGGTCCTCGATGGCGCGGGCCAGGTTGGTGGCCGGGCCCAGGGCCAGGATCGTTACCTGGTGTGGATGACTCTTCACCTGGTCGGCGATGAACTCCGAAGCCGTGGCGTCACTCGGTTCGGTGGTCGGGTATCCGAGACGTGGTGTCTCGCTCAGGTTCCGGTAGCCGAGGGGGCGGGGGCGGGCCAGCGCGCCGGCGTAGGGGAGGGAACGGTAGTCCTTCCCATCGGGGCGGATCCGTGGGTCCGCGGTGGCTCCCCGGATGACCGGTATGTCGGTGCGGCCCAGCAGTTCCAGGAGCCGCAGGGCGTAGGCGGCCCCCTCCTCCGGCCAGGTGTTGCCACCGACCGTGGTGATCCCGAGCACCTCGACCTGGGAGGAATCGAGCAGCATGGCCGTGGCCAGAGCGTCGTCGTTGAGCTCACCGGGGTCCTCGTCAATGATGATCTTTCCCGCGCCGGGGGGCCGGTGCAGCGTGGTGGGAGCCGAGCACGCCGCCAGCGCGACCGCGAGCAGGATGATGAACGTTCTCACGCTGACCTGTCGGGAAAAAGGGCGAATTGGGTTCGATGAACCGGTCACACCCTCCGCGGCGACAGAGGGGCCGTCTTCTCTTGGGTGAGCCTGTCGTGAACCGTATGGAAGCCGCGGTGCGACAGAGGACCGAGGAGCCATCGAGGCACGGACCGACAGGCAGAGGCGATGAACGATAAGGCGGAGTGGAGCGACGCTCGATTACTGGGCGCGGTCGCGGATGGGGACCGGCGTGCGCTGGAGGTCGTGTACGAGAGGCACGCGCCGTGGCTCCTGCTCCGGCTGAGCCGACGGTGCGCCGACCAGGCGGTCGTGGACGAGGCCGTGCAGGACACCTTCGTGGCGGTGTGGCGCACCGCGGGCAAGTGGAACGGCAAGGGGGATGCGGCCGCGTGGATCTGGGGGATCGGCATACGCCGGTTGCTGGATCTGCTGCGCAGGCGGCCCCTCGTGGTGTCGCCGGCCTATGAGCAGATCATGGTGTCGGCCGAGGAGCAGGTCCTGCTCGGAGTCGAGTACGGCGATCTGGGCCGGGCGCTGGACGGGTTGTCGCCGGAACTACGGGCGGTCGTCCAGGCGACTGTGCTTGACGGGCTGACCACGCGGGAGGCGGGGAAGCTGCTGGGCATCCCCACGGGGACCGTCAAGACGCGGATGATGCGTGCGAAGGCCCTGCTGAGGGAGGCGCTGGCATGACCTGGCACATGGACGGCGGCCTGGCGACCAGGTACGCCGACGGGGATCTCGACGCGACACTGGCCGCCTCGGTGGAGGCCCATCTGCTGGCATGTGCGCGGTGCAGGGGGCTGCTGGCCCCCCAGGCGCCACGAGCGCGGCTCGACCGGCTGTGGGATGAGATCGCCGAGGCCGTGGACAGTCCCGTTCCCGGGCCGTTCGAGCGGCTGCTGCGTCTGGTCGGCGTGCGTGATCACACAGCGCGGCTGCTGGGCGCGGCCTACTCGCTCCACCTGTCGTGGATCTCGGCCGGCGCGCTCGCCCTGCTGTTCGCGGTGCTGGCCGCCAGGGAGACGACCGGATGGGGCCTGGTCGGCTTCCTCGCCCTGGCGCCGATCGTGCCGGTCGCCGGAGTGGGCTTGGCCTACGGCCGTGGGGCGGACCCGGCATACGAGATCGGACTGGCCGCACCGTACTCGGCCTTCAAGGTGGTGCTGATGCGCGCGGCCGCGGTGCTGGTCACCTCGGCGCTGCCCGCGCTCGTCATCGGCTTCGCCCTGCTCGGTCAGAGCTGGACCGTCGCCGCTTGGCTGCTGCCCGCGCTGGCGCTCACATCCCTGTCCCTTGTGCTGTCCCGGTGGTTCGAGCCCGCGCATTGCGCGCTCGCGGTGTCGATACTCTGGCTCGCCGGGATCGCCGGAACGAACCTGCGCGAGCCGAGCCTGGCGATGTTCAGCACCGTCGGGCAGCTCGGCTACCTGACCATAACGGTCGTTTCCGGCGTGCTTCTGGTAGCGCGCCGCAAGGAGTTCTCATGAGCGTGGTCGTCGAAGGTCTGACGAAGGCCTATGGCCGGCGCGGCCATGCCCTGGACGGGCTCTCGTTCACCGCCGGGGTCGGCGTGAACGGCCTGCTCGGCCCCAACGGCGCGGGCAAGACCACGCTGATCCGCCTGCTGGCGACCGTGCTCACGCCTGACGGCGGAACGATGCGGTTGCTGGGCAGGGATCCGGCCACCGAGCGGTCGGCGATCCGCCGCAGGCTTGGTTACCTGCCGCAGGAGCCGGGTTATCACCGTGGCTTCACCGTGTTCGAGTTCGTCGACTACGTGGCGATCCTGAAGGAGATGGCGGACCGGCGTGCCAGACACGACGAGGTACGCAGGGTGATCGACGCGGTCGGGCTCGCGGACGTGAGCGGCAAGAAGATCCGGGCCTTGTCCGGAGGTATGCGGCGTCGGGTGGGCATCGCACAGGCGCTGCTCGGCGAGCCGGAGCTGGTGCTCCTCGACGAACCGACGGCCGGGCTCGACCCCGAGGAGCGCCTGAGGTTCCGGGAACTGATCTCCCGAATCGGCGAGAACCGCACGGTGATCCTCTCCACCCACCAGATCGAGGACGTCGCCGCGCTGTGCGCCAGAGTGGTCGTGCTCAAGGACGGCAGAAGCGCGTTCGAGGGAACACCGAAGGAGCTGCGAGCCCTCGCCAAGGGCCGTACGTGGCTCTGGGAGAAGAAGGCGGGTCTGCTCTCCTGGCGTACCGGCGAGGGGGTCTTCAGGAGTATCGGCGACCCGCCCGAGGGCGCCCGGCTGGTCGAGCCGACCATCGAAGACGCCTACCTGCTGCTGCTCGGTGAGGGCGCTCTGGCGGCGGCCGGATGACCGGCGTCGCGCGGGTCGTCCACGGCGGGTCGCGCTCCGATGTCCTGCCGGCGATGGCGATCAACGAGATGTGGAGGCTGCTGCGCCATCCGCTCCATCTGCTGGGCGCGGCGCTGTGGAGCCTGGCGATCGCCAAGAACGCGTGGGACGGTCCGCGGCCCGCGTTCAGCGATCTGACCGAGCCGATGACGATGTTCTGGGGGGTCCCGGTCTTCTTCGCGGCCAACCTGGTCGCCTCCGCCGCCCGCCGGGCCGGTGCGGAAGAGATGCTGGGGGTTCTGCCCCGCGGGCGGGCGGAGCGCACGGGGGCGCTGTGCCTGGCCGCGTTCGGCCCGTTCCTCGTGGGCGTCGGCGCGCAGGCCCTCCTCTCCTTTCTCTATGTGGCCACGGAAAACCAGTTGGAGCGGTTCCCGACGATCGCGGAACTCGCGTGCGGACCGCTCAACCTGCTCGGCGCATGCCTGCTCGGGATCGCGATGGCCCGCTGGACGCCCTGGCCGGGAGCGCCGGTGCTGGCGATGGTCGTGCTGGTGAGCTTCAACCTCATCGTGAACACCACGGGGGCCGGGTACGGTCACGGGGTCGGCCCGTTCTACCTGCTGGGCTTCTACGCCGACTTCGCGGTCTGGGGGCCCGCGCCCTCCCTGGCCGCCGCGGGGTTCAACCCCGGCTCGACCGGCTGGCACGCGGTCTACCTGTTCGGCCTGTGCCTGGGGGCCGGCGCGCTGGCGATCCTGGCCGACTCATCCCGCCGACTGTTGTGGTCGGCGGTGGGCGTCGTGTCCGTGCTGGTCGTCGCCCTCGCGGGAATCTGGCAGCTGCCGTGACCCCACCGTCGGTTCCGGCGCGTACCGGGCGAAGGGGCCCGGCTCCGACGGTCCCGACTGGGAGCCTGTGAGCTCGGAGCCGCGATCACAAGGAATGTGATCACGGCTTTCTGTGACGTCCCCCCGCGTGGTGTAACAGAAGTCCTCCTCCTGGCGAATTTCATCGCCACACGCCAGCCTGACCGGCTGCTCCGCGAAGACTTCGCCGCTGACTTCGATGAGATCGGGCGACGGCTTGGCGAGCCCTGTCCGTCCCGCCAACGCTCGGGGACCCATCATGCGCCGGCTCCGGCGACAACATGGCAAGTGGGATGAGCGAAATGCCGTTCTACCTGCCTCACGCTCGTTGTCAACGAGCTCGTCGGCGTTGATCCCTGTCGTCTTTCCTGCGCAAGGACAACACAGTTGTTGCTGTTCAATGATCTATCCGAAACCTCCGGCCGAAGGGACCTCGATGGCCCGGCTCCTGTCCCGAAGATACAGGCGTCTCGTCATAGTGCTCATGGCAGCAACGTTGGCCATCGGGGGACTCGCGGCCTGCAGCTACTTACAGCCCCGCACTGTCGATCCGTCCGATGGAGACGTGGCCAAGCGCAGGGATGCCGTCCGGCGTACTGTCACGGTCCGGCTCGACCAAGCCAGACGCACCGCTGGCGTGACCAAGGAGATAAGCCGCCTCACCATCGACCGATGCAGGCGAGGCAACGACGACGCGAAGAACACCGAGGACTTCCTGTCGATCTGCAGCCTCATCCAGCAACGGGCGTATGTCTGGGATGGAGATGTGAACGGCTTCCTCGACCGGTTCCCCAAGTGCGACTCCACCCCTATGAACAGGGACGAATGGCGAAGGATGCACGGGAAACCGGCCCCGGTAGACCCTGCACGCACCTTTGACGCCGGCGACCTGCCGGGTTTGGAGTGCAGCGCCGTGGAGATTGAATTCGTCACCTCCGCGACATCCCGGCGGGATCTGGAAACACTGAAGCCGGGCGCCATCATCATGGATCCCGAGTCCGGCATCGACGGCCCTTATCACTGGGTCGTCGAGGGGAAGCCGTGGCTCGCTGACTGGCTCAAGATCCGCGGCAAGAACCGATTCCTGGTGGCCATGTCAACGATCGAGGACTACGCCGTCGACCCGCGTCGAACTCGGAGTCCCCTGCCCATCCAATCCCATAGCCGGTGACTCGCTCCTCCGCCGGCCGAGTTGGGAAATGACGAGTCGGTTGAGCGACACCCGCATGATTTTGCGCGCCCTACCTGCTCACTAGCCGGGATTGGGTAGGCGGCGAGCTGTGTGATCCCGGTCGGCTTGGCATTCTTGCAGGGTGCTCGAATTGAACACGTCGAAGCCGGTGATTGTCGCGGCCCAACTCGGCGCAGCCTGGGCGGTGGGGGCGGTCGCACTGCCGATGACATGGCAGGCCCTGTTGATCGGGGCGTTTGCCGGTGGAAAGGGCCTGTTGGGCGTCATCGCCCTGGCGGTCTTGGCCGTCCTGGTCTACCTGATCGTGGTGATTGCGGTCACCCGTAAAGTGTCGGTTCTCGGTGCGACCGGCGGTCGCCGAGTGCTCTGGGCGCTGCTGGTCATGGGCGGGGGAACCGTTGGGTGGGCCCTGGGGTGGGCAGCGACCGACGTCGCCATGCTCGGAGTCAGCCGCAGCCCACTGTCGACGTTCCTTCTCGGAGGGGTCCCGTTCGCTCTGGTGGCCGCGATGTTCCTGCGCGGCTGGCAGTTCAGCACCGCCGCGCTCGGGCTGAGCCTGGTGCTGATCGGCGCCGGCATGCCGTCCTCCACCTGCCAGAACGGGAAGTCCTGGTGCCAGGGCCATTCCGCGCCCTGTTTCGCCTGCTTGAGGTTCACCTTGAACTGATAGACGTAGGCTCGGCTGCCGAGAACCTCTTCCGCCACGTCGACCAGCTGGGGAAGTCGGGTCAGGTCCGAGCACACCTGGTCGAAACGGTGGCAGCCATGAATTCCCCGTACCGCTCCAGAGCCTTCCTCATATGTCACCCCGGGAGGGCGTTCACTTATGTGGCGCTCGACACTGGCCCGTAATTTTTCGATTTCATCATTGGTCAGCCGATGACTCAGCCGACACCATCCCTGCTGCTCGTATATAGCCTTGAATCGGGACGCGGCCGTCGTCCCGGCGGTGGCCTGCTGTGTCATGGGCTCGCCTTTCTTGGTTTTTACGTGCCACTGGACCAGGCATACCGGTTGTCATCTTCAGCCACCGCATACGGCCTGTCAAGATACGCCGGAATCCGTCGGAATCGATAAAAATATTCCGGCGAAAACCGAATGCTTCCTATCGTTCGGGCGCCCTTGTATAACAGCATCAGCGAGCAACGACCGTCGATGTGAGAGGACGTCCATGCCAGCCCAGGACGGTATGCCGGCCCTGCCCTTCCCCCAGCCCGATCCGATGGCGCCGCCCCCGCAACTGCTCGAACTGGCGGAACACGAACCGGTCGCTCGCGTCCGCACGCAGGCCGGTGACGAAGCCTGGCTGGTATCCCGTTATGAGTATGTGAAGCGACTGCTCAACGACGACCGGCTGGGAATGTCACACCGCGATCCCGAACGTGCCGCCAGAATTTCGAACTCGAGTCTTTTCAGCGGCCCGTCGCCCGAGTACACCTTTGACGAAGAGTTCGCGAAGCATGCCGAGATGCGCCGGATGCTCTCGCCGTTTTTCGCGGCGAAACAGATTCGGAAGCTGCAGCCGAGGGTCGAACGGCTGGCCGCCGAACTGGTGCGAGAGATGGTCAAGGCCACTCCTCCGGTGGACTTGCACACCCAGTTTTCCTGGCCGTTTCCGGTGCTGGTGATCTGCGAGTTGCTCGGCGTGCCCTACGAGGACCGTGAGCGATTCCGTGCCCTCTCGTACACGATCGCCGATCTCCGGGACA
This sequence comes from Microtetraspora niveoalba, assembly GCF_001570405.1. Classification (GTDB taxonomy): domain Bacteria; phylum Actinomycetota; class Actinomycetes; order Streptosporangiales; family Streptosporangiaceae; genus Microtetraspora; species Microtetraspora niveoalba. The sequence continues at coordinate 223,097 of NZ_BBYM01000017.1, forward strand.
GGGACGCCTCGATGGCGGCGCTCATGGAGCTGATCGCTTACATGGCTGATCTGGCCAAGCGGAAGCGGGCTCGGCCCGCCGACGACGTGATGTCGGAACTGTGCAGGACGCAGGACGACGACACGGTCGCGATGCGCTGCGCCGGGCTGCTCTTCGCGGCTCATGAGACGACCACGGGCCGGATCGACATGGGCGTGACGATGCTGCTCGGCCACGAGGGCCAGTGGAGCAGGCTGGTCGCGGAGCCGGAACTGATCGATGCCGCGGTGGAGGAGATAGTGCGCGCGGCGCCCATCGTCTCGATCGGTGGTCTCGTCCGCTACGCACGCAGCGACATCGAGCTGGGTGGGGTACGGATACGGGAAGGCGACGCGGTCTTGCTGAGTCTGGTGGCCGCCAACCGGGACCCGGCGGAGTTTCCCGGAGGCGACCGGTTCGACATCGGCTGCCCGCGCACCGGGGTTCATGTCGCGTTCGGCCACGGCAGGAGGTACTGCATCGGCGCCCCGCTGGCGCGGGTCGAACTGCGAGCCGCTCTCGCCGAGCTGATCACCACGCTGCCCGGGCTCCGGTTGGCGGTGCCGCCCGGCGAGCTTCGGATCAGGACGAGCAAGCTGTCGGGCGGCCTCGAAGGACTCCCTGTCATCTGGTAGCTCGAAGCTTCCTGTCAGCTGTCGCCCGGCAGCCGGTCGCGGGCCGACTACGCCGACTGCTCGCGAGGGCCGTGCTTCCTGGCTGTGGCGGCGCGCCGGAGCGGGATCAAAGCCGGGTTGACGCTTTCCAGCACCGTCTCTTCACTGATCACCAGTTGTTGCACGTCGGTGCGGCTGGGGATTTCGTACATCAGCGGCAGCAGCACGTCCTCCATGATGGCCCGCAGGCCGCGTGCCCCGGTGCCTTGCAGCAAGGCCAGATCCGCGATCGCGTCCAGCGCGTCCTGGGTGAACCGAAGGTCGACACCATCCAGCTCGAACAGCCGCGCATACTGCTTGACGAGTGCGCTGCGCGGTTCGGTCAGAATCTGGATCAGAGCCTCGCGATCGAGGTCGTGCACCGTCGTGATGACCGGCAATCGCCCGACGAACTCAGGAATCAATCCATATTTGACCAGGTCTTCCGGCATGAGTGCGGACAACGAGTCGGCCTCGCCGTCCGCCTCGTCCGCCAGGCGCAGCACCGAGTTGAATCCCATCCTGCGGTGCCCGACGCGCTGTTCGACCAGCTTGTCCAAGCCCGCGAAAGCGCCCCCGCAGATGAACAGGACGTTGGTGGTGTCGATCTGGAGGAATTCCTGCTGCGGGTGCTTGCGTCCGCCCTGCGGCGGCACCGATGCCGTGGTGCCATCGAGGATCTTCAGCAGCGCCTGCTGGACGCCTTCTCCTGACACGTCCCTCGTGAGGGAAGGATTTTCACTCTTGCGGGTGATCTTGTCGATCTCATCGATGTAGATGATGCCGGTTTCAGCTTTGCGCACATCGTAGTCGGCGGCCTGGATCAGCTTGAGCAGGATGTTCTCAACATCCTCACCGACGTAGCCCGCCTCGGTCAGCGCTGTCGCGTCGGCGATCGCGAACGGCAGGTCCAGCATCTTGGCGAGGGTCTGTGCCAGCAGCGTCTTGCCTGAACCGGACGGCCCGATCAGCAGGATGTTCGACTTCGCGATCTCGACGTCGTCGCCCCCTGAGTCGATGTTGCCGGAGACGATTCGCTTGTAGTGGTTGTAGACCGTGACCGCGAACGTCTTCTTGGCCTTCTCCTGGCCGACGACGTGCGCGTCGAGGAACTCGTAGATCTCGTGTGGCTTGGGCAGGCTCTCGGGCCGGACTTCTGAGGACGCCTCGGCTTCTTCCCCGATGATCTCGTTACAGATGTCGATGCACTCTTGACATATGTATACCCCGGGGCCCGCTATGAGTCTTTTTACCTGCCGCTGGGCCTTACGGCAGAACGAGCATTTGAGGTGGTCCTCATGGTTGTGGAGGCGTGCCATTCATTCGCTCCTTTACATCTGGCCGTCTTGGGCGGGGTATGCCAGTCGTCTGGAAACCGCTGAACCTGAGGCCGTTCACAACGCCCTTGCCCGGGCCTGGACCTTTGCCCGGCCTGAACGGTGCGATCACGCCTCGGATCCGGGTTGGGGGGAGAAAATTGCAGGTCAAGACCGCGGATCTGCCGGCCGTGGTGGACGTCTGCGCGCTCCCGGCCTTTTCTCGGGGACGCTTTCGAGCGGACGAAGACTTCTACGGGTTTCGCCCCGGAGAGTACGTGCTCAGGACGGTCCCCGCAGCCCGGGTCCGCCTGGACGGGCCATTCTCGTGTCGGCCAGGTCGCCCCGGCCGCGACTGGCGTGAGAAGCCATCCCGGACATGAGAATTTCGGCTCAAGAATCGCCGGCGGCCCTGTCGTCCGCGGGAGCGGGCCAAGGCCTGGCGACAGCGGCCGACGCGACTTTTCTGCGCGTTGAAACGTCGGAACCGACGGCCGGCGCCGGTCGCCTGTGAAAATTTCCGGATTCACCGTGACGGTCCTTCGCTATCGCGGGATTCTAGGGCTTCGGTTAGACTTCCTTCTCGGTCCGGTCCGCATCGTGGAGAGGTCACTGATGGCGACTGCGAAAGAGAAGATGCTTGCGGGCGAGCTCTATATCGCGGACGACCCCCAACTCAACTCTGAGCGTCTTGAAGCGGCCTTGATCGTGGAGAAATATAATTCGTCGAGCGCTGCCGACCCGGGGCTTCGGCGTCTGCTGCTGGAAGAGCTGTGCGACTCGGTCGGCCATTCTGTCGAAGTGCGGCCGCCGTTCAGTTGTGTATACGGCAAGCGGATATCTCTCGGTGACCGGGTATTCGTCAACTTCGGCTGCGTCTTCCTTGACATGTCGTACATCGACATCGGGAATGGAGCATGGGTGGGTCCCGGCGTTCAGCTGCTCACCGGCACGCACCCGCTTGATCCCCAATTGCGGAAGGCGGGTTACGAGTATGGCCAGAAGATCACCGTGGGAGCCGACGCATGGCTCGGCGGCGGCGTGATCGTGATGCCTGGGATCACCATCGGCGACGGCGCCGTCATCGGGGCCGGGAGCGTGGTCACGAAGGACGTTCCCCCCGGAGTCCTCGCCTACGGGAACCCGGCTCGGGTCGTGCGCACCCTGCCCTGAGCCGCCCCGAAAGCCTGTCCACCGCCATCGCACGGCGTTGAGGCCGCTCCGCGTCGGCCGGCTCGACATCGAACAGCCCACCCTCGCCGCGGGTACCGGGATCATGCCGCGCGAAAGGTCCTCAGACGCACGGCGGGCTGCCCCGGACCGGGTCACTCCTCGCCGGAGAACCGCTCCCACGCGGACTGGCGGGTGATCCCGAGGGCTTCCCCGATCCTGACCCAGGTGACGCCCCGTCGGCGCAGTTCCTGCACCCACGAGCGCAGGTCAGCCTCGGCCTGGTCTATGTGCGCGGCGACGCGCGGAATGTGGTTCAGCATCTCCTCGTCGGTCAGCGACTCCCACATGGGCACGCGCGGGCCTGCGGGGCTCTTGACGCCGCCGTTGATGATCGACGCCGACAGAGCCACGCACTCGTTGCAGATGTACACCCCAGGACCGGCGACCAGCCTGTCGACCTCGGTGGCCGGCTTGCCGCAGAAGGAGCACCGAGCGAATTCGGTCAGGGTGTCAGGCGGTGTCACAGCACACTCCTCGTGATGTCAGGGATTCCCTGACATCATAGGTGGTCAGGGAATCCCTGACAACTCGTGTGCGCATTGCGACGCTCTGGAGTGCCTCGCCGGCGCGACGGTGGAGGAGGTGGCGGACGAGGGCGAACGGATCCAGGTGCGGGCGCGAACCCCGCATGGGCCGGTCGCCTGTCCAGGCTGCGGTGCCGAGACGGCGCGTGTACATGTCGGCTATTACGAGCGGCGTGTCGCCGATTTCCGTGGATCGCCACCGCCCGCGCTGCGGATGTCCTGCCCGGCATGGTGATCGAGCCGCCCGGCCGCTGCCGGAGTTCCTTCACGGCGGCGACGACGTCGCCGTCGATGCGGGTCGTGTCGGCCCATTCGACTGTCGTGAGAGTGGTGGAGGCGATCAGGTAGGAAGGTTGCTCGTCATGACCGGCGCCGCCGGCTCGAGCGGGGGCAGGGCCGTACGGCGGAGCACGGTCAGGGTGATCAGCGCCGCGGCAGCAGGTTGCAGGCGTTCGCGCCGGCCACCGAGCGGTTGGCGAACATGCCGAGCCTGACCAGCGGTTCGCGCGAGGTCGTGCGCTCGACGTGGAGGAACCCGGCCAGTAGCAGCACCGCCGCCGCCAGGGTCGACAGCGTGACCGGGGACGCCCAGCCGTACTGCTCGGTGCGGACCACGCCGAAGACCAGCAGGCCCATGCCCGCCGTCGCCAGCACCGCGCCGAGGACGTCGGGGCGGCCGGTGCGGGCGGCGGGCGCGCCGCCCGCGACCCCGCGCCAGGCCAGGACCAGCGCGAACGCGGCCATCGGGACGTTGACGAACATCACCCAGCGCCAGCCCGCGTACTCGGTGAGCAGCCCGCCGATCAGCACGCCGAGCGCGCCGCCGGCGGCGTTCATCGCGCTCCACACCCCGAACGCGCGCACCCGGGCCCGGCCCGAGGGGAACGCCTCGGTCAGCAGCGCCAGCGCGGCCGGGGCCAGGGCGGCGGCCCCGACGCCCTGCGCGGCGCGGGCGGCGACGAGCTGACCGGCGGTCCCGGCGAACCCGCCGGCCAGCGAGGCGAGGCCGAACAGCCCGAGTCCGAGCAGCAGCACCCGCTTGCGGCCGTAGCGGTCGGCCGCCTTGCCGCCCAGCAGGAGCAGCCCGCCGAACGTGAGCGCGTAGGCGTGGATCACCCAGGTGAGGCCGACCTGGCCGAAGCCGAGCCCGTCGGCGATCTGCGGCAGGCCGACGTTCACGACGGACAGGTCCAGCGAAACCATGAACTGCACAACGGCCGCGGCCGCCAGCGTCGACTTTTGGAACATGTTCCGAACCTCTTCCGCGGCCTCTGGTACTACACCGTCGGCGAGATCCTCGTCCGCGCCCACTCCCGCCGCGACCGCCCCGCCCCCGACGGCCCTTCCTGGGCGACCTCGATGCCGACCTGCCCCACCTGGAGGCGATCGGCGCGAGGTGGCCGGGGCTGGCGGCGCGCGACACCTACCGGCAGGGGCTGGCGGCCTTCGTCGACGGCCACCTCGCCCTGGCCACGCCGCGCTGATGGCGCCGCGCTTCGCCGTCCGCGAGGGGTACGCGCTCCACCGCGGCCCGGTGACGGACGGCGGCGCGCATCGGCACGCGGCCTTCCAGATCGCCATCGCGCCCCGGGGCGAGGTGGTCACGCGGGACGCCTCCGGAGACCTCCACCGCGCCGAGGCGCCGGCTCGGCTTCAACCGCGGACGGGCATGACAGGGATCAGTTCCGTGTCGCCAGGGGCGGCGATCATCGGGTTCGCCGCGAGGTACCTGGCGTGGAGTTGACCGCAGGCGGCGTCGATGCCGGTGCCGAACTGCCGTCGCCGCGTCGCATGCACACCGCGGGAGGTGAGGCCGCGCACGAACTCGTCTACTCGGGTGGTGGACGGGGCGCGGTAGTCCGGTGACGCTCCTGCCGCCTCGTTGTAGCGGATGACGTTGACGTGGAACAGCTCGGGCCGGGACCGCGCGTGAACCAGTTCGGCGAGAGCGGCGAGATGGTCGTCGCTGTCGTTGACGCCGGCGATGAGCAGGTAGGCGAGGTAGACCTTCCGTCGGCTCTCGGCGGCGTGCCGATCGAGGATGTCGAGGTTCTGTGTGAGCGGGAAACGTTCCTCGATCGGGATGATGCGGGCACGTTCCTGCGCGAACGGCGAGTGCACGGACAGGGTGATCGTCACCTGCGGGTGCTCGTTGGCGAGGCGGGTGAGGTTCGGCGCGAACCCCACGGTGGACACGGTCACTCGTCGCGCGGACATCCCGGCGTAGCCCGCGCCTGTCAGCAGGGTGAGCGCGTCGAACACGTGAGGGTTGGCGAGCGCCTCGCCCATCCCCATGAACGCGACACTCGCCGGCCGGGGCAGCCCGTTGCGAGTCCAGTGGGGGTGCATCACCTGGGCGACGATCTCGTCGGCACTGAGGTTGCGGACCAGGCCCACCGCGCCGGTGGCGCAGAACGTGCAGCCCAGGCCGCAGCCCGCCTGCGACGAGATGCACATGGAGTCCCATCCGGCCCGATAGTGCGACACGACGGTCTCGATGCGGGCGCCGCTCTCCGAAGCGAACAGCACCTTCTCGACTTGTTCGTCCCGTTGGACGTTCAGTGGAGTCAGGGGATGCAGCCGTGGACCGAATCGTTCCGCGAGGTCGGCACGCAGTGCGGCCGGCAATGCATGGACGTCCGCGAAGGCCTCGGCCGTCGAGCTCTGCCATGCGGCGATGAGCTGGCGGAACCGAAACGCGGGGGCTCCGGTCTGTTCGAGATGGTCGCGAATGCGCATCCAGCGGCTCCGCGTGGTCAGGACGACGCTCACGCGTCACCCCCCGTCGGGGGCAGGACCTCGCGGCCCCGATAGAAGCCGCAGTGCCGGCATGCTCGGTGCGCCGGGGTGGGCTTGCCGCAGGCGGGGTTCGTGCAGATGGTGAGCGTCGGCGCGCTCGCCTTCCAGTGGGCGCGACGGTGACGGGTGCGGGAACGGGGCGTGCGGTGCTGCATGGCCACGGCCTTTCGCGAGTGGTTGCGAATGTCAGCGGAGCTGACGGGACAACCGACCACGGGCCGTGAGTCGATGCGGCGAGAGATCGATCCCGATGACCGGAACGCCACCTGCGTGAGGCACCAGGGCGCTGCCCGAGTGCCGGGCGAAGGGGGGACGGGGAACGGGCAGGATCGAGGTCGCGCGCGTTCGCAGGCACGAACTCAAGACCGAGGTCGGTGCGGTGCGAACGTGCCGGCAAGGTTCACGCAGAGGTGTCAACGCCTTGGAGGAGCGGACTCACGCTACTGCGTCAGGAGAACGGTCATTCACCGGTGCGGGCATCGCCCACACGCGTGAAAGCCACCGGCAGTTCGGTGGCTAGATTCTGTCGACCTCGATCTCCATGACACCCAACCTATCAGTCGTGGGCAGCCGGCTGATCTCGGCCGGTGGTGGGGAGGGTGCGCCCGAGCCCGCCCGCCGATGATCGCGGAACGTACGGCAGCCGCATGGCGAACATCGGGCCCATCAGAAGGATGCCGTAGGGGGCGGCCACCGCGTAGACACTGGAGAACCCGGTGAGCACGGCGATGACGATCCAGCGTGCAGACGCGACACAGCGACCCTCCAGAAAGTTGATGGGTCGCTGTGTCACCACGTGAACGCGATGTGCCTCACACCGGTGCCATGGTTTCCGCCGGAGCCGCGTCGTCGTGTGTCATGGCCGCGTCATCAGCAGTTCCGGTCGCGGGTGGGCAGGTGGCCGGTGACGAGGAAGTCGGTGACGGTCCGGTCGCCGCAGGCGTTGCCGTTGGCGAGGTAGACGCCGTGACCGCCGGAGTCGACGGAGACCATGCGAGCCCGCTGCCCGAACGCCTCGCGCATCTTCAGCGCCCCGCTGTACGGCGTGGACGGATCGCGCAGATTCTGGATCAGCAGGACGTTGGCCGGGCCGCGCGAGCTGATCCGCGTGGCTTTCTCCGCGGGCTTGAACGGCCAGTACGCGCACGGCCCGAGGTTGACCGGCATGCCCGCGGTCAGCGGGTAGACGGCCCGGTTGCGCTTGACCTGCCGCTCGTGCCGGGCGATCGAGTTCGGCCATTCGATGTCATTGCACATCGTGGCACCGGCGTGCGCGGCGGTGTTCTGGAGAGCGGCCTCCTCCGGCGTCTTCGGAACGGGCAGCTCGGTACGGTTCAGCGCGGCGTGCATGAGCCCGGCCAGCATCGGGTAATTGGCCGCGGAGTAGAGCGCGTTGAGCAGGGTCTCCCTCAGAAGGTTGCCGGTCAACCGCTGCTCCGGCTTGGCGCCCGGCCACGCCAGCGGCTCGCGGTCCAGCCGGGCGGCGAGGTCGAGGAAGGTCCGGCGCACAGCGGCCGCGTCGGCGCCGAGGCCGTAGTCGCTGTCGCGCGCAGCCGCCCAGGCTCCGAAGTCGGGGAAACTGTCCTCTACACCGACGGCGTAGTTGGCCAGCCACTGGCGCGACACCTTGTGCGGATCGGGGTCGTCATTGCTGTCGAGGACCACTCGATCGGTGGTGCCGGGGAACATCGTGGCGTGGACGGCGCCCGCGTAGGTGCCGTACGAGACGCCCCAGTAGGAGATCTTGTCCTCACCGAGCGCCGCGCGGATCCGGTCGATGTCCCTGGCGTGGTTGCGGGTGCTGATGTGCCGGATCAGCGGCCCGCCGTTGCGGGCGCAGGCCTCGGCGATCCGGTGCGACCACGCCGCGTTCTCGGCGATGCCGCCGTCCGCGTCGGGGTACGGCTTGAGCCGCGTGACGGAGAGGTCGGCGGGCGCGAGCCCACAGGAGACGGGTGAGCTCTTTCCCACGCCACGCGGGTCGAACCCGATGATGTCGTAACGGTCGAGCACCTCCTGGGGCAGCTTCTTGACCAGGGTGCTGGGCCGGTTCAACCCCGGGCTGCCGGGACCACCCGGGATGATCAGCAACACGCCGCGGCGGAACTCGGGACGAGCCGTCTTGATCCTCGACACCGCCAGTGTGATCAACGGACCGCCGGGGGAGGCGTAGTCCATCGGCACCTCGATCGTCATGCACTCCTGCCGGGGATCGACGCCCTGGCCGGGTGTGCAGGCGCTCCACTGCGTGACGGCGGCGTGCGCCGGGGTGGCGAGCAGTGTGGTCGTCAGGGCGGCTGCGGACAGGAGGGCGAGGGTTTTCATCAGGATCCTCTCAGTTCTGCGGATGTCCACGACTCTGCCGGGCCGTTGATCGTCGAACCAGAGATCTCGTCAGTGACCACCCGTGACCTCGTCATGAAAGCGACAAACGCCCAGAATCCGCGCAGCATTCGTGATTCAGTGATCCGGTTGTGCTCGGCGATCGTCGCGGGATGTGCCCTCGTGGCAGGAGCGAATCGTGACCTTCACACTTCCCGCCGGACACGGCAGCCTGGCGCCACCTCACCGCACGAGTTGGTCGAGCGCCCTGCACCACACCCGTGAGGGGCGGGATAGCCTGCCTCACGCGCCATCCCGGGAATCGTGCCGGGCGTGGAATAGTTCAGGCGGTGGAGCAAACGGGGTAGGGAGCCGTGGCGGATATACGAATCGAGTGGCCGGACCCAGAGGGCCAGGAGATCGTGGAGCGTCTGTTCGCCGTGGCGGTGGCCCTACGCGTGCACTTCGAGGAGACCGCCGCCGACGCCGGGCTCACCGTCCCGCAGGCTCACACGCTGATCCATCTCCAGGAGCCCCAGCGCATGGGGGAGGTGGCCGCGCATCTGCGCTGCGAGCCGTCCCACGTGACCTCGATCGCCGACTCCCTCGAACGGTGCGGCTTCCTGCGGCGGGAACCGGACCCGGAGGATCGTAGGGCCAAGCGGCTTCTCCTCACCAGTCGCGGACAGCAGCTCAGGGGCCGCCTCCTGGCCCGCCTGTTCGACAAGGCGCCGATCATCTCGGTGCTCGACGCCGACCAGCGGACCGAGTTGTTGTCTCTCCTGCGTACGGCTCAGTCAGTGGCCGGCCCCGACATCCGGCGCTGAACCCTCCGGGGGCGGCCGAGAGGTTCTGCTGGTGCTCAGCGCGGTCACGGCCGGCCTTGCCCTGGCCGCCCTCTGAGACGCGAAGTCACCGGGCCTGTTGCACAAGCCGCAAGGTCTCCCGCCGCCCCCTTCTTCGCGTCGGGCCTGAACGGGTCCGCCGCGATCACGGTGTGACAGAGTGACCTACCCCCCGGTCTCGGGGGCCGTGGCGATCGTCGCGGCAGCTCTCGACGGCATCGAGGCGCACCGGCCTGAGGTGCTCGCCGACGACTGGAGCCGCCAGGTGAAGGCGTGGCTGTCGGAGGACCCGAGCCTCATCTACAAGGAAGCGGCGGCGGCGCTCACGGACTGACCGCCGACGCTGAAGGCCGTGGCACCCGCGGCCATGATCTCCAGGCTGCGACGCGTACGTCAAGGCGGGCTCGGCGGTCAGGGCACCTTTCGTATAACCGATCTTGTGGATTTCGGCCCGGCTGTATACGTTCTGCACCGACGCCTTCGACGCACAGGGAGTCCGCCGTGGAGTTCGGAGTTCTCGGCCCACTCGTCGTGCGAACCGGCGGCGAAGCGATACGCCTGACCTCCACCAAGCAGCAGATCCTGCTTGCGGTGTTGCTCTGCCACGCCAACATCCCGGTCTCCCGGGAGCGCCTCCTGGAGGCGCTGTGGCAGGAGCCGCCGGCGTCCGCCGCGGAGAACCTGCGCCTGTACGTGCACCGGCTGCGCCGGGTGCTCCAAGCGCCACAGCGCATCACCAGCCACGCCTCCGGCTACCTGCTGGCCGTCCGTCCCGGCGAGCTGGACGCGGATCGGTTCGGCGAGCTCGCCGCCGAGGCGGGCCGGGCCCGGGAGGCCGGAGACCTGAAGCGCGCGGGCGAACTGCTGACCGAGGCGCTGGCACTGTGGCGGGGGAGGGCGTACGACGGCATCGCCCAGATCCCGCTGATCCACGAGACCGCGACCCGCCTGGAGGAGGAGCGCGTGCGCGCCGTCGAAGAGCGGGTCGGCATCGAACTCGCGCTCGGCCGGCACGCCGACGTGGTGCCGGAACTGACCCTGTTGGTGGACGAGCACCCCTATCGGGAGGTCCTGCGCCGCCACCTGATGCTCGCGCTCTACCGGTCGGGCCGGCAGAGCGAGGCGCTGGAGGTCTTCCGGCGGACCCGCTCCCTGCTCATCGAGGAGCTGGGCGTCGAACCGGGCCCCGAGCTGCGACTGCTGCACGAGGCGATGCTGCGTGGCGAAGAGGATCTCTGGTCACCGCCGCACCCGTCGCCGCCGCCCGTCCCCCGAGAGCTCCCGACCGGCGTGTACGGATTCACCGGCCGGGCGGACGCGCTCAAGGCGCTCGACGAGACGTTGTCCGGCGATCACGGAGCCGCGGCCGCGCCGGTCGCCCTCGCGGTCATCGCCGGGCCCGCCGGCGTCGGCAAGACCGCCCTCGGGCTGCACTGGGCCCAGCGGATCACGCACCGGTTTCCAGACGGGCAGCTCTACCTGAACCTGCGCGGGTACTCGGCGGAGCCGCCGTTGCGTCCGATGGAGGCGCTGACAGCGTTCCTGCGCGCGCTCGGCACGCCCCCGCAGCGGATGCCGTCCGACCAGGCGCAGGCCGCGGCCCAATACCGTTCGCTCCTGGCCGACCGGCGCATGCTCGTGTTGCTGGACAACGCGGCGTCCGCCGAACAGGTCCGCCCCCTGCTGCCGGGCGCCCTCGGCTGCCTCGTGGTCGTCACCAGCCGCGACCGCCTCAGCGGGCTGGTCGCCCGCGAGGGCGCGCGGCGGATCACGCTCGACGTCCTCACACCGGCCGGGGCCCGGGAACTGCTCACCTCCTTCCTCGGCGAGCGGCGGATCGCGGCGGAGCCGGAGGCCGCGGCGGAGATCGCCGAACGGTGCGGGCGGCTGCCGCTGGCGCTCCGGATCGCGGCCGCCCACCTGGCCGATCGCCCGCTGCGGCGGATCTCGGACTACGCCGCGGAACTCGCCGAGGGGAACCGGCTGGCCGCACTGGAGATCGCCGGCGACAGCGGCACGGCCGTACGCGCCGCCCTGGACGGGTCGTACGAGACGCTGTCCTCGGAGGAGCGGCGGATGTTCCGCCTCCTCGGCATCGCGCCGGGCATGGACTTCACCGTGGAGGCGGCCGCCGCGGCTTCGGACCGGAACCCGGAGCAGACGGTGCGGCTGCTCGATCGGCTGGCGGCCGCGCATCTCCTGGAGGAGCGGGTGGCGGGCCGCTTCGCCTTCCACGACCTCGTCAGGCTGTACGCGCAGGCCCAGGCGAACGCGGAGGACAGCGCCGAGGAGCGGGTGGCGGCCGTCGGGCGGGTGCACCGGTGGTACCTGGCCGCCGCGGACAGCGCGGCCGGGCTGCTCTACTCGCATCTGCTGCGCATGCCTCCCCTTCCCGCGCCCGCCGTACGGTTCGAGGGAGCCGGTGACGCCCGCGGATGGCTGGACGCGGAGTCGGTCAACCTCGTGGTCGCGACAGTCGAGGCCGCCGAAGGCGGCGCACCGCGCGAGGCATGGCATCTGGCCATGGCGCTGCGCGGCTACTACTGGCTGTCCGGCGATGCGGACGCGGCCATGACCACGGCGGAGGCGGGTCTCGCCGCCGCGCGGGGCTCCGGGGACCTACGGGGCGAGGCCGGCGCCCGGCTCACCCTCGGCCAGACCCTCAGCCGGCTCGGCCGGACCGAGGAGGCGTTCAGTCATCTCGATCGGGTCATCGAGCTGACGGAACGGCTCGACTGGCCGGAGTGCCGGGCGTCCGCGCTCACCGTACTCGGCAACCTGCACCTCGATCGGGGCCGGCTCGAGCGTTCGGCCGACTCCTACCGGCAAGCCCTGAGACTGGACCTGGAACGCGGAAACCTGGCGCGACAGGCGGTGAACCTGGCCAACCTCGGCTTCGTGGCGCTGCACGCGGGAAACCTGGAGCAGGCCGTCGCGGACTGCGAAGACGTGCTGAGGCGGTACCGCGTGGCCGGTTCGGGCGACGGGCACCCGGCCGTACTCGACACCCTCGGTCACGCCTGCCACCTCCTCGGCAGGTTCGAGGAGTCGCTCGGCCATTTCGAGCACGCTCTGGAGATCTACCGGAAGATCGGGAACACCGTCGAAGAGCCTCTCGTGCTGGCCGCATGCGCGGCCGTACATCGTGACGCCGGACGCCGGGAGGAGGCTCTGCGGCAGGCCGAGGCGGCCGTCCACGCCGCGAGCGGCGCCGGGGAGCGGACCCAGGCCGGCGTCCTGGTCGTTCTCGGCTCGGTGCATCGGTACCTGGGGCGCCTGCCGTCCGCGCTCCGGCATCTCCAGCGGGCCCAGGCCGCGGCCGACGTCGTCGCCGACCGCTTGCTGGACACGAGGATCCGGATCGAGCTCGCCGCCACCCGCCTCGCGGCGGCCGACGCCGCCGGGGCCACGGCCGACGCGGAGCATGCCCTGGCCCTGGCGAAGGACGCGGGATATCGCGTGTGGGAAGGCCGGGCGCTGCTCGCCCTGGCCGAGGCCGACCTCACTCTCGGACGGGTCGAACGAGCCGCGGAACGCGCCGCACTGGCACTCGCCCTGCACCGCGAGACCGGCCACAGCCTCGGTCAGGGGGAGGCTCTGCTCCTGCTGGCCGACGCCGCTCGCCGGGGCCGGGCCGATTCGCGCCCGCACGAGGCCGGCGAGGCAGCGCGTCCAGCCGGGCGTTGAAGGCGGCCGCCGCCCCGCCGGCCTCTCCCGCGGCACCGCGAGCGGCTCGCCCATGTCCCGTGTTCGAGCGGTCAGACCAGGCGGGACGGAGGACGCGCGTGGGGGGTGGGGCGTGGTTCGGTCTGCGCGGCGGGAGGCGTCGAGCGCAGCAGTCGCAGGAGCGCCGCGCAGGCGAGGTAGGTGATCAGCGCGACCGCCGGCATTCCGGACACGGTCGGAGCGGTGCTCGGCCACAGGCTGTTGGTGAGCAGGGCGAAGGCGACTCCTGCGAACGCCGCCACGGCCAGCCATGGCCGGAACCCCTCACCGGACGCCATGCGGGCCAGGCCGGCCGGCGTCGGGAGCGAGAGCCGGCGGGGCCGTTGGGCGCCGCGCACCTCGATCGGACCGAAGATCGCGACGAGGAGCGTGAGGACGACGCCGCACATGACCAGCAACGGGATCCGCCAGGCCAGCCACGCGGCCGATCCGGCCTCCGGAGTCGGGAGCACACCCGCCACGTGCAGCACGCCGGTGAGCAGGATCGCGGCGGAGATGTGCCAGAGGAAGACGGTCATGATCACCGAGTTGACGGCGACCACGGCCGTCCACCGGCGGGTCCGCCGCAACCATCGCTCGGCCCGATCCCGCAGCAGCAGCGCCACCCCGAGTTGGGCGGTCGCGACCGCGAGCAGAGCCAGGCTGGGCGGGGACATGTTGTGCAGTCGCTCGCCGGGCACATTGATCATGCTGATCGGGTAGGGGCCGGCGAGGGTGAGCAGGAGCAGCGCGCCGATCCCGGCGAGCAGCAGCGGCACGGCGACGCGAGGTCGGGCCGGCAACAGTCCGTCCCGCCAGGCGAAACCCATCTGGTGGACGGCCAGCCAGCCGAACAGGAAGTTGCCGCCACCCCAGAAATCATGGCCGAGGAGACGGGCCACGTCGCCGGCGGCGACGAGCAGCACCAGCACCGGCGGGACGGCGAGTCCGTACCGGCGGTGAAGGGCGTACATCGGCGGGGTCAGCGCGACCACGATCAGGTAGACCACGAGGAACCACAACGGGATCGAGGCGAGCCAGACCACCGTGCGAACCCGGGCGGGGGCGGCGTCGAACAGGCCGGCCGCCAACGCGCCGCCTCCCATCACCAGCACCAAGGCCGTGGTCGGCGGGATCAGCCGGCCGCTCCGCTTGATCAGCCACTCGGTGGCCGTCCCTCCGCGGCGTCGCTCGGCGTCCAGGGAGACGGCGTTGGCGTACCCGCCGACGAAGAAGAACACGGGCATCACCTGGACCACCCAGGTGAGCGGGTGCGCCCACGGCAGGTCCGGCAGCGCCGACCGGCCGATCAGTTCGCCGTGGTCGTCGTGGCCGACCACCGTCACCAGCCAGTGCCCGAGGACCACCGCCACGATCGACACGGCTCGCAGCAGGTCGATGAACCGCTCCCGCGACGGCGGCGTCCGCTCCGCGACCCGCCGGACCTCACGCAACGCGGTGCCCATGTCCTGCACGTTCCCCAGGGGCCGTGGAGCTACCGGCACGCCGAGTCGTACACCTTGGTCAGCGCGTCCGATTTCGGTCGTGCCATGTCCTTGAATCGGGGCGTCCCGGCCCCGGGTTCCGGGGCCGGGACAGGTGGTCAGATCTCGGCCAGGACCTCGATGTCCTCCGCCGTGACGTCGCGGGCCAGCGCGAACGCCGCGGCGGCCGCGGGGGTGCCGGGCACGGACTGGCGGGCCGCCCGGAGGCTGGCGGCCGAGTCCCAGCGCCAGACGCCGACCCACGTCTCGTCGTTCAGCCGGCCGAGGCGGGCCTCGGTGAGGCCGGGCACGGTGGTTCTGATCGCGGTGACCAGGGCGGCGTGCTGGACCTGAACCTGCTCGGCGTCGGCGGGATCGGCCTGGAAGCGAGTGACGCTGATGACCGGCATTAGCTGGACCTGCTCTCTAGAGTTGACTTCTAGTTACTAAAACTAGAGATAGACTCTAGCCGTGAGCGATGTCAAGCGGACGAACAAACGAGCGCAGAAGGCCCAGGAGACGCGCCGGCGCATCCTCGCGGCGGCACTGGAGCTGTTCGTGCGGGACGGATACGGCGCGACGAACCTGCAGGACGTCGCGGACGAGGCCGGGGTCGCGGTGCAGACGATCTACTTCGTCTTCGGAAACAAACGCGCCCTGCTCAAGGAACTGGTCGATGTCACGATCGCGGGTGACGACGAGCCGGTGGCCACGATGGACCGGCCGTGGTACACCGCCGCGCTGGCCGCGGGCACCGCCCAGGACATGCTGCGCGCCTACGTCGCCGGAACGACCACGGTCCTGGAACGCGTCGCGCCGATCGGCAGGGTCCTGGACGCGGCGATCGCGAGCGACCCGGAGGTCGCCGCGCTGTGGCCGCATGACGTCGATCCCCGGTACGTCGTGCAGCAGGGCGCGGCCAAGGCGCTCGCCGGCAAACCCGGGGCGCGAGCCGAGGTGCCGGTGGAGGAGGCCGCCGACCTGCTGTACGGCCTGCTCAGCCCCGAGCTGTACCTGCTGTTCGTCCGCGAGCGCGGATGGACGCGCGAACGCTGGGAGCGATGGGCCGGCGAGACCCTGTGCGCCCAGCTCTGCTCCGTGGGCGGTGACTCGTGATGGACCACGTCATCCTGACCCCCGTCGCCCGCGTCCTCGGCGGACGGCCTGAGATGTACGAGGACCACTGGTACGACACCGAGGCCGTCATCCGGCTGGACGACCGCTTCGAGCCGTCGGCCCTGCAGGGCTTGGAGGAGTTCTCCCACCTGGAGATCGTCTTCCAGTTCGACCGGATCGACGACGAGGACGTGCGGAGCGGGCCGCGCCCGCCGCGCAAGAACCCCGACGGCCCGCTCGTGGGGGTCTTCGCGCACCGCGGGCCGTACCGGCCCAACCGGCTCGGCGTCTCGGTGTGCCGGCTGCTCGCCGTCGACGGCCGCGACCTGCACGTGGCCGACCTGGACGCGCTGGACGGCACCCCCGTGCTGGACATCAAGCCGTACCTGGTCGAGTTCGCGCCCACCGACCCGGTCCGGCAGCCCGCCTGGGCGACCCGTCTCATGAGCGAGTACTACAAGGCGTGATCAGGCCTGGCGGCGGCTCGGACGCTTCCCCGGAATCCGCCCGCGGTTCTGGGGAAGCGACCGTCCCCGCGCACGAAACGTTGTCAGCGCCTCTTCAGCAGGAGCTCGGTGTTGCGGTCGCCCGGCAGGCCCGCCAGCGCGCTCTGCAGACCGGGCGCGTTGAACGACAGTTCGCGGTAGAGCGCGGCCAGCCCGTTTTGCGACAGATCGGTCAAGTCGGTGCGGTACGGCGCGGCCGACTCCACCAGCGTGGTGAACAGGGAAAGCGTTCCGTCGCGGTTGTCGGCCAGCTCGATCACCCTGGCCAGCTGCGGGTAGTCGACGTGGGAGGCGGTGGAGACCTCCCAGAAGCCGCCATGCGAGACGATCTTGTTGCGGTGGGAGTGGCCGTTGATCCACGCCGCCACGTTGCGGTGCTTCTTCAGCACCGCCAGCAGCTCCTGCCCGCTGTGGCGCTTGTCGTGCGGGCGGGCCGGGTCGGGGACGAGGTTGGTCATGGCCCAGCTCGGATGGTGACTGAAGATCAGCGCGATGTCGTCGGCGTGGGTCTTCAGGGTCTGCTCCAGCCAGGCCAGCTGCCGGCTGCCGACCGATCCGCGGTAGTCGCCGCCGCGGTCGGTGGTGTCCAGGCTGATGCCGACGACGCCGTCGGCGATCCGGAAGGAGTAATCCAGCCGGCCGCTGTCGAGGTTGTCGCGGGTGTAGCCGTGGCCGACGGGTCCCGCGCCGGTGTACGCCGGGTCGAGGTGAGCGGCGATGTAGTCGCGCGGGCTCAAGGGGGCGCGGCGCTCGTCGGCGGTGACCGTGCGGGCCTTGCCCTTGTAGCGCTTCCACGCCTCGCGAAAGCGGGCGCCCGTGGGGTCGGGGCCCTGGCGCAGCGCCCGGTAGACGGCGGCGGCCTCGGAGGCGGGCAGGGTGAACAACTTGCGTGAGCCGGTGGCCAGGTCGGCGAAGAAGCCGCCGGCCGCGGCGTAGGCGCCGCCGAAGAGCTGGTCGTGATTGCCGATGGTGGAGTACCACGGTACGGCCAGTCCGGGGCTGCTCACCTCACGGATGGCCGCGTCCAGGAAGCCGTCCAGGCGGGGGAATCCCGCCCGCTTGTCGATGTCGCGCACGCCGGACCCGGGCTGCCAGTACAGGCCCAGGCCGGAGTCCTGCACGCCCTCGTACACGCTCGGGTCGCCGGTGTTGGGTGTGAAGCGGCCGCCGGTCATCGCGGTCAGGAACCACTCCAGCTCGATACGGGAGTTGTTGTCGGTGTTGTCGCCCGTGGTCATGACGAAGTCGATGGGCGCCCGGGTGGCCGGGCCGTACCGCAAGGTGTTGACCTGTTCGATCAGTGAGACGGCGCCGGCGGCGGTCAGCGCTTCCTGCGGGCGCCAGGCGCTGACGGCTCCGGTGCGCAAGAACTCGAAGCGCTGCGGGCTCTGCACGTCGGTGATGTGCAAGTCGGTGAACTGGACGAAGCAGGCAAGCACCGTGCGGCGCTCGGCCCTGCCCTTCCCGGCCTCGGCCAGCTCGGTGCGTGTCACCCGCCGCCAGCCCGGGCCGTCGGCCAGCCTGCGGTATCCGGTGGCGCCGCGAGGGCTGGCGACGCTCTGGACCGTGGTGGCTGTGGTCGTCGTGGTCGTGGTCGTAGTTGTGGCCGTGGTCGAGGAGGTGGCCGGGGTGGAGGCGAGTGCGATCTCCAGCCCGAGGCCCGCGGCGGTCATTCCGGAGGTGAGTAGGAAGGCGCGACGGCTGAGGACGGGATCCATGGTGCTCCCCAGTGATGGCGTCGAGGCGAAACGTCCACTGGGATGTTTGACACCGGGGATGACTGCCGGCCTAACACGGCTGAAACGTTGTACAGCCATCTATGGCACAGCCGGGCTCCATGTGGTAAAGCCATCCCGCGGCAGCGGGCTGGACACCTGCGGCTCTCCCTCCGTTCACGAGAGCGAGGTCAGGGCCGCGCCACCACGGTCGGCCGGTCGCCGGCCCGCAGGGATCTACAGCGACGAACCCGACGGCGTGCTTCGTCGCGAGCGCCTGACGAGAGGTTCTGACTCGACACCCGTAGAACCCGGGCCCTCCGGTTTCCGACCCGCGTCCATGGAGCCGAACCGGCCCACCGCGTAGGGTCCGGCCATGAGCGGTGAAGACGTGCGCGGCAGCGCCACCTGGGACCTGGTCGAAGAGTACTTCCGCCGGTTGCACGAGCCGGTGATGGGACAGCCGCACAGGCTGCTGGAGCCGTCCTGCTCCGCTGACGGGTCGCGGATCGCCGTGACCGGCCTCGTGTACGACGAGCTGGCCGGCCTTCCACGCCAGGCCTGCTTCCTGGTCGACGGTGCGAACCTGGGGTGGAACAGCCGCCATGTGCCGGGCCGCGTACGGCGATGCCTCCGGCGGGGGCACTCCGGCTCCGGGATGGCGTTCGACCATGCGTGCGGTGAAGGGCCCCGGGTCTCTCACCCCAAGGCAGGACACCGGCCAAAGATCGCGCCCCCTCTCCGTCATCAGGCACCCAACCGGTCTCCGGGGGTGCCCTTCGCCGCGCCCAGCTCGATCTGGACGAGGTCGAGAAATCGCTATGGCCAGGGAATGTCTACACCGGCCATGTTGCACGGCGCCGGACTTCGCCCGCAAAGTCGAAATACGGATCCATATCCGTAATTGCGTGCCCCAAAGAAGGGCCGGCCGGCGGCGGGGTACCCCAGAAGTATTTCGCGCCGGTGCACGACAGGAAGGAGTGGGACGAAGGTCGGTCTGCTTGGCCAAAGGGAGGCGTCATGTTCCACAACTTCGCGCGACGGACTCTGGTGCTCGCTACCTTCAGCGCGCTCACCGTGGGAGGTATCGCGATGTCGAGCGGCTCCGCTCTGGCGGACACCACCGCGAGAGGTGCCGCAACATCAAACGGCTCTCCCTTCACGAACACCTGCGTCAACGTCGCCATCTCACCGCATACGAATAACCTGGCCGCGGCCCCGCAGCCAGGACCGAACCCGAACCCGGCGGTCGACTGTCACGCTATTTGTCGTCCAAAGGCAGAGGCGGCCTGTCGTAAAGTATGCAATGGCGATGAAGCCTGTAAGTCGAGCTGTATAGCGGAACACCTACCCAAATGTGTGGCCTCGTGCCAGAAACAGCACAAGGGCCGACACGGGCGACACCATGGACACCGACACCACAAATACCATCGACACCACGCGCCCGAGGGCTAGGTACGCGTGCGCCGCACACGGTGAGGCTGTAAAGGCTTTCAGGTCGCCCGGCATCACGTTCAGAAGCGTGATTGGCTGAGCGCCCAGAGGGGAGCCGAGTCGGGAGCCGCATGTGGTGAGCCAGTGTGAACGGGTCAGGACTCCGTTGACTGGCCTGACCTCGCATCCGGATCAGCGTGAACTGATCGACACGGGGTGAGTCTGGTTCGAGTCCTATCGCGGAAGCCACTGGCCGAGGCCGGGTGATCGAAAGGTCGCCCGGCCTCTCGGCGTTTTACGGCCCGATCCGGCGTCCCCGAGGTCGATCGACCGCCCCACACTGGTGGAGAACATAGTTCTGCGCAGGGAGGTCGACATGCCGATGCTGTCCGAGAACCACGACCTGGTGCTGTCCGAGAGCCATGGTGCCGTACGGATCTTGACGTTCAACCGTCCCGAGCGATTGAACGCCTGGACTCCCGATCTGGGGCGGCGCTATTTCGATCTCCTGAAGAGGCCGACCGCGACCCCTCCGTGCGGGTCGTCGTGGTCACCGGCGCGGGGAAGGGGTTCTGCGCCGGGGCCGACTTCCAGGCGCTCGCCGCCGTGGGTTCGGGCGGGGTGCCGGACGGGCCCGGGTTCGAGCTCGACCACCGGCCCACCACCTTTCCGATCACCCTCCGCAAGCCGGTCATCGCCGCGGTGAACGGCGCCTGCGCCGGGCTCGGGATGGTCTACGCCCTCGTCTGCGACCTCGTGTTCACCGCCGAGGACGCCAAATGGACCACCGCGTTCTCCCGGCGCGGCCTGATCGCCGAGTACGGCCTGGCCTGGATCCTGCCCAAGCTGGCCGGACAGGCCCGCGCGATGGAGCTCCTGCTCTCCGGCCGCACGTTCCCCGGCTCGGAGGCGTACGCGCTGGGGTTGGCGTGCCGTGCCGTACCGGCGGAGCGGGTGCTCGACGAGGCCCTCGCGTCCTGGGAACCCGCGGGGCAGCTCCGGCCGCGGGCAGGACTTCGCCCGGCTGGTGTTCGGGGAGATGGGCGGCGAGGACACGGCCTACTTCACGTCGGCGATCGACGCCCTCGTCGGCCGCGGGATCGTGGATCCTGCCAGGGTCGGCCTCACCGGCGGGTCGTACGGCGGCTACATGTCCGCGTGGTTGGTCACCCAGGATCAGCGCTGGGCCGCCGCCGTACCGGTCTCACCCGTGACGGACTGGTACAGCCAGCACTTCACCAGCAACATCCCCTACTTCGACGCGCTGTTCCTCGACGGGAACCCGGCAGTCCCCGGCGACAAGTTCCACTCCAGGAGCCCGGTGGCCCACGCCAGCAAGGTGCGCACCCCGTGCCTGAACATCGCCGGCGCCCTGGACCGCTGCACGCCGCCGACGCAGGCCCGGGAGTTCCACCAGGCGCTGCTCGAGCACGGGGTCGAGTCCCAGCTCGCGATCTACCCGCAGGAAGGCCACGGCGTCCGTGCCTTCCCGGCTCTGATCGACTTCTGCACCCGCCTCGTGGACTGGTTCCAGAAACACATGCCGGCCGGCGGCTGACGCGGTCTGTTCACCGTTCCCTCCAGACCCGACCCGGGCTTCGACGTGGCGCGGGTGGGCATGCCGATCCGTTACGAGGGGACCCTCCTCGGCGGCGTGTGATCGAGGGACGTCCGCCGAGACGCCGCCGGGCCCTATTTCCAGCCGGTACGCTGCCGCAGCCACGCGAGAGCCACCCTGCCCTGCGCGAGCTGGAACGCGCGCAACGTGGGCAGGCCAGGGGGCGGGGGCAGGAGCCCTCCCTGCAGGAAGTATCCGGTCAACGCGGCGAGAACGGCGGTGACGGCGTCGGGGTCGGCGTTCCTCGCGACCGGGTGGTCGTCGAAGATCTCGGCGGGCGGCGGCCCACCCTGCATGGTCACGCTGGGCAGCATCCCGAGCAGGTCGAACCACGGCGCGGCCAGGCACGCGTGGGGCCAGTCCACCACGAGCACCCGACCGTCGGCGGTGAGCAGCAGGTTGTCCGCCCGCATGTCGGCGTGGGCGAGGCAGGAGCCCTCGGCGGCCCGGCCCCAGGGCTCCTCCAGTTCCGCCAGCCGCGGCAGGTGCCGTACGGCCCAGGGGTCGAGGACGGCGGAGAGGTCTTCGCCGCCCGCGGCCAGGCACCGCCAGCCCCGGAACTCGTCGTCGAACTTCTCGGCGGCGGCCGGCACCCGAACCGGGGCGGGGGTGAGCGCCTCGGCCATGTCGGCCAGCGTGTCGAGCACGAGGGCCAACTCGTCCGGCGTCCACGGCTGGGCAGGCGGCCGCCCCTCCACGTCCTCGAACAGCAGCGCCACCCAGCCGTCCTGGTCGAAGGAGGCGAGCAGCCGGGGCGCGGGCACGCCGGCCGGCAGCGCGGCGGCCACCCTGGCCTCGGCGCGGTGGAAGCCGGGGCTGTGGGGGTTCGGCTCGGGGCCGACCGCCTTGACGAACGCCCTGCCGCCGCGACCGAGCCGCAGCCGGGCGGCCACACCCGGCGAGAAGCCTCCGCGCTGCGTGACCGCCTCGGCCACCCGGTCGCCGAGACGCCGCTCGATCGCGAGTCTCAGGTCCTCGGGCATCGCCGACCACGGGATCCGTACGCCCTCCGCGGGCGGCGGCGATTCCTGGTTCATTCCGTCATGATCAGGGCCGGTGCGCAGGCACCGCAATCGAGTTTCAGGGACGGTGTGCACGTGCGTTACGCCCTCTCTGCTTCGGCAGGCCAGGTTCGACGGGTTGTCAGCGGGCGTCGGGCACCCGACGCCAAAGCCTCCCGCAATCCAGGCGGCCGGGGGAACGCCGTGGACGGCGGCGGAGGGCCGTCACCTCGACCGGCGAAACCGGGCAGCTCCAGCCCTGCCCGCACGGCCGCTGTAGGCACCGGCATCACCGGCATCACCACCACAGGCACTACCAGCAGCAGCAGGGACCTTACGGCCAGCAGCAGCAGGAAGACCGCGGCGCCCAGCAGCAGGGACCCTATGGCCAGCAGCAATCGCAGTAAAGCGCTGCCTTGCATAGCGGGCTCCGCCCGCTGACCAGGTGTCGCCCCGTGAGCGCTCACGGGGCGACGTCTCTTACTTCCGGTCGATTTCCTGCTCAGAGAGCGCCATCACGGGGCGCGCGCCGCTCGAAACGCGACGGTCTGAGCACACCAGCCGGTCCCGCCGGGCTCGTTGGCGGTCTGTTGCCGTCCAGAGCGCACGAGCAACGGCTCGCAGGGTGCGTGACACCTCCCAGCACGGCAATCGTTCGTTATAGTGAACGCAGAGTTCGTTGATCTTTCCTGGTGAGGGTGTCATGCAGGTCCCGGCCTACTACATGGATACGTACGAGGAGCAGGCTCATACCCAGGTGGCCGCCATAGGCGAGCGTGACGGCGCACCGTGGGTGGCGGTCGAGCGCTGTCTGTTCCATCCGCAGGGCGGGGGGCAGCCCGCCGACCGGGGGTGGGTGGACGGCCACGAGATCGTTCCGGTGCGGGACCATGACTCCGGGCTGGTCGTGGCCGTGGCCCGCGGTGAGGCCGCGCTGCCGGTCTTCTCGGTCGGGCAGCAGGTCGAGGCCCGCATCGATCTGCCGCTGCGCACCGCGCATGCCGCGCTGCACACGGCCGGCCATCTGATCGAGGCGGCCGGACGGGCGCAGGGCTGGGTGCTGGCCGCGAACAACCACTTCCCCGGCCAGGCCCGGATCGAGTTCACCGCGCCGCAGCCGGACGCCCGCCTGGACACCCCGGAGGGCCGGGAGGAAGCCACCGACGCACTCCGTGCGGAGGTCGCCGAGGCCATCGCACAGGACCTGCCCGTGACCTGGGAGAACGACTCCGAGGGCCGTCGCGTCGTGCACCTGGCCGGTCTGCATTCGGCTCCGTGCGGGGGCACCCACGTGGGCGGCCTCGGCGACCTCGCCGACGTCGTGCTGCCGACCCTGAAGGTCAGGAAGGGCCGGATCCGCGTCTCCTACAGCGCCGCACACCGGGAGCGGTGATGACTCCTCCAGCGTCCGGCGACCGCCGGCCCGCCAGCAGTACCGCGATCGCGGTCGGGGCGAAGATCCGCCAGCGCCGTGAGCAGCGCGGTATGAGCAGTGCCGAGCTGGCCCGCCGGGCGGGCCTGAGCAAGGCGACGCTGTCGCAGCTGGAGGGTGGACGGGGCAACCCGACCATCGAGACCCTTGATGCGCTCGCGATCGCCCTGCGTATCCCGCTGACCGACCTTCTGGCCCGCGACACCGACCCGGGGCCGGTGTTGGTGGCCGGCACCGACCTGGCCGACGGCGAAGTGGGACGCGAACTGCTGCGCCGCATCAGCGGCGGCAACAGCCTGGAGATCTGGCGGCTGCGCATGCCCCCCGGCACGCACCTGGAGGGCGTGCCGCACGCGACCGGCACCATCGAGCACCTGCTCGTCTCCTCCGGCCACCTCACCGCCGGGCCCACCGACGCGCCCACCGACCTGGGCCCCGGTGACCTGCTCGCCTTCGCGGGCGACGCCCCGCACACCTACCGCACCGGCCCCGAGGCCGCCGACGTCACCGTCGTCATCGCCTCCCCGATCATCGGTTGAAAGACAACCCCCATGAGCGTCACCGCCCCCGGCGCACCCCAGCGGATGTTCACCGGCGACACGGCTGGAGACCCGCCCCGCTCACGCCGGAGGTGAACGTCCGCCGACTCGCCGACGCGGCCGACCTGTACCGGCCCGGACAGCCGGCGGTGTGTCGGGAGCCGTACTCGGCGGCTCCCGACACACCTTCACGGGGCCGTCTCCACAGGTGCGGCTTCGACCCGGCGGGCGAGGACGCCGAATGCCGGGATCCGCCCCGCGGCGGCCTCCCGATGAGTGGGAAAGACGATGTCGCCGTGAGGCGATGAGCACCAGAATCGAACGAACCTCGCCGCCGCTGAACGAATCAACCGAGCACGCCTTCCCCGGTGGCAGCCACGAGAACGCAGAACATCACGTCCTTGAACGCGCACCGGTCGGCTTGGCCGGCGCCCGGCGTCAGAGTCGCGCGGGAGCCGGCCTCCAGACCTTCCAACGCCCCCGCCGAGAAGGAACGACAGATGGACAACTGGAACGAAGTATGTGACGTGCTGGTCGTGGGCTCGGGCGGAGGTGGCGTCACCGGCGCCTACACCGCCGCACGCGAGGGACTGTCGGTGTGCCTGGTCGAGGCCACGGACAAGTTCGGCGGGACCACGGCGTACTCGGGCGGCGGCGGTGTGTGGTTCCCGTGCAATCCCGCGCTCAAGCGTGCCGGCACCGACGACACCATCGAGGACGCGCTCGAGTACTACCACGCGGTGGTCGGCGATCGCACACCCCGCGAGCTGCAGGACGCATATGTCCGCGGGGGCGCGCCCCTGATCGAATACCTCGAGCGGGACGAGCATCTCAGGTTCGAGATGCTGCCGTGGCCCGACTACTTCGGCAAGGCGCCGAAAGCCCGGCTGGACGGCCAGAGGCACACCATGCCGACGCCGCTGCCGGTCGCCGAGGCCCCGGAATTGCGCGAGGTCGTGCGCGGTCCGCTGGACACCGACCGGCTCGGCACCCCGCAGCCCGACGACTTCTTCATCGGCGGCCGCGCGCTGATCGCCCGGTTCCTCAAGGCGATCGCCCAGTATCCCGACGCCACCCTGCACCTGAACACTCCGCTGGTCGAACTGGTCGTCAAGGACGGCCGGGTGGTCGGCGGCATCGTCGAGCGCGAGGGCGAGCGGGTCGCGATCCGCGCCCGCAAGGGCGTGCTCCTGGCGGCCGGGGGATTCGAGCAGAACGACGAGCTCCGCCGGCAGTACGGCGTGCCGGGCGGGGCCCGCGACACCATGGGCCCGCGGGGCAACGTCGGCAAGGCGCTGCAGGCCGGCCTCGCGGTCGGCGCCGACGTCGACCTGATGGACCAGGCCTGGTGGTCGCCGGGCATGACCCATCCCGACGGCCGCTCGGCGTTCGCACTGTGGTTCACCGGCGGCATCTTCGTCAACCAGGACGGCAGGCGCTTCGTCAACGAGTCGGCGCCGTACGACCGGCTGGGCCGCGACGTGATCAGCCAACTGCAGGACGGCTCGGTCACGCTGCCGTACTGGATGATCTACGACGACAAGGAGGGCGAGGTCCCGCCTGTCAAGGCGACCAACGTCTCGATGGTCGAGCCCGAGAAGTACGTCGCGGCCGGCCTGTGGCACACCGCCGACACCCTCGAAGAGCTCGCCGAGAAGATCGGCGTGCCGGCCGACAACCTGGTCGCCACCGTACGGCGGTTCAACGAGATGGTCCCCAAGGGCGTCGACGAGGATTTCGGACGCGGTGACGAGGCGTACGACCGCGCCTTCTCGAACGGCGAGCCGCCACTGGTGGCGATCGACCAGGGTCCGTTCCACGCGGCCGCGTTCGGCATCTCCGACCTGGGCACCAAAGGCGGGCTGCGGACCGACACCACGGCGCGAGTGTTGGACACCGCGGGAAACCCGATCCCCGGCCTGTACGCGGCGGGCAACACGATGGCGGCCCCCAGCGGCACCGTCTACCCGGGCGGCGGCAACCCCATCGGCACGTCCATGCTGTTCAGCCACCTCGCGGCACTGGACATGGCGGCCCGGCATTAGTCAAAGTGCGGAACCCGTGCCGGCACGACCATCTGACACCACCTTGGGAGACCCACTGTGAAAGCCGTCGTCTACCACGAGTACGGCGAGCCCTCCGTCCTTGAACTGGCCGAGATCGACGACCGCGTCGTCGGATCCGGTGATGTGCTCATCCGCCTTGCCGCCGCCTCGGTGAACCCCGTCGATTGGAAGACCACCGCGGGTTATCTGGCGGAGTACGCGCCGGTTCGGTTCCCGGCGTTCGCCGGATCCGACGTCTCCGGGACCGTCGTGGCGATCGGCGACGATGTCTCCGATTTCCAGGTCGGCGACGACATCATCGGGGCCGTACCGCCATTCGTGGGGGCGTTCTCGGAACTGGTGCCGGTCGCGGCAGCCGTCGCCGCGAAGAAGCCCGCTGGAATGAGTTTCGCCGAT
Organism: Microtetraspora niveoalba; assembly: GCF_001570405.1. Taxonomy (GTDB): domain Bacteria; phylum Actinomycetota; class Actinomycetes; order Streptosporangiales; family Streptosporangiaceae; genus Microtetraspora; species Microtetraspora niveoalba. The sequence continues at coordinate 249,819 of NZ_BBYM01000017.1, forward strand.
GCGGCATGTCTGCCCACTGCCGGCCTTACCGCCTTGGCGAGCATCCGCGCCGTCAACCCGAAGCCCGGTGACACCGTGATCGTCAACGGGGCGGCGGGGGGTATCGGCAGCTTCGCCGTTCAGCTTGCGCGGACGGCCGGGGCTCGTGTCGTCGGTATCTGCTCACCGGGCAGCACCGAATACGTCACGTCGCTCGGCGCCGAACCTGTCACCTACGGAGCTGATGTGACCTCGCGCCTGCCGCGTCTCGAGCCCGACGTCACCTCACTCATCGACACCTACGGTGGGGAGAGCCTTAAGGATCTTGTCGCCCTGGCAGCGGATCCACTCCGTGCCGTGTCGGTCGCCGAGCCGCGGATCGAGAGCCTCGGCGGCCGGTATCTGGTCGTCGCTCCGGCCGGCAAGGACATCGCCGAGTTGGCGGAGGCGGTCGTCAGCGGACAGTTGAGGGTCAACGTGGCGCAGAGCTTCCCGATCCGCGAAACCCGGCAGGCCTACGAGCGTCTGCTCGCGGGGGGCGTCCACGGCAAAGTAGCGCTCGACGCCGGCGAATGGTGAGAGCGCGCCCACCGCAGAAGCGGGCGCAGCGGTGTTCGCAGGCCCGGCGCCACACTCGCCGGTTGCCTTGGACAGATAGCGCGCCGTCTGGCCGACGCGGCTCGCGCAGGTCATCATCTGGGGAGACACGCAGGCCGGACACAGCGGCCCGTCCGGGCTGCGCCGCCCGCAGCCGAGGCATTCTTCCCGGTTGACGGGACGATCATTCAGGCAGTGTGGGCGCAGCGACCGCCGTCCTCCTCGCGGGCGGCGGTCTCCCAGACGGTGCTGCAGCGCGCGCGGGGCCGCGCTCGGGTTCTGGGGACGCAGTCGCGACGACGGTCGTCGATTCGTCAGATCAGGCCGATCACGGGGGACCAGTCGATGTCTTCGGACGCGACGGGCTCGCCGGGGTAGTTGTGGCTTATCACCTGGGGCAGGGCGGCCAGCGCGGTATCGCGTACTGACTCCTCGATCCGCAGCAGCGCGCACGCGGTCTCCACGAGCAGCGCGTACATGCCCTCCTCGTCGAGCGACTCCGGCTCGTACAGAACGCGGATCGCGGTGCCGTCGGCCAGCGACATGAGCAGGATGACCAGGCGGTCGATCGGGAACACCGGACGGAAGGCGCCCAGCTTCGCCCCCTCGTCGATGGTGGAGCGGAACGGTTCGCCCCACCGCTGGTAGACGTCACGGGCGTGGCCTCCGAGTTTGGCGTCGCGGTGCGCGACGGCCCAGAACTCCATCCAGAACGCCCAGCGTTTCTCGAACGGCGCCCAGCCGGCGACCTGGAAGCGCAGCAGCGCGAACAGCCTGCGCACGGGGTCGGGCTCGCGGCTCTGCACCGAGCGCCAGGTGGCGAGGGTGAGTTCGAGCATCGCGCTGATCGTCTCGTCGATCAGCGCCTCGCGATGCCGGAAGTAGTGCTGGAGCATCCCGAGCGAGACTCCGGCCTCGTCCGCGATGTCCTTCAACCGCGCCCCGTCGACGCCGCGCCGGCAGATGACCTCGCTCGCCGCGGAGATGATCTGGAGTCTGCGCCGCGCGGCGAGTGCGTCGACTCCCTCGCCTGACCTGCGGTTACCGCTGGTGTCCGACGAGTTTTCGGGCATGCCTGTCCTGCCTTAGGTGCTGGAGGGCCAAGTGGTTAGAGGCTATTGCGTTCCGCGCCTCCGTTCCCATAATAAGACCTTATTGTTGAGTCCAGTGGACGGAGATCCCCATGCTCGTAACGTCTCGCGGACGGTTGTTGACGGCGGCCGGCGCGGCCCTCGCTCTGCTCACAGCGGCGTGCGGAGGTTCTGACGGCTCGGAGGGGTCGGCCGCTTCCGCGGAGAAGAAGCTGACCTTCACGTCGTACGGAAGCGGCTACCAGCAAGCCCAGGCCGAGAGCTGGCTGACCCCGTGGGCCAAGCGGGAAGGCGTCACCACCGTCCAGGACCAGCCGACCGACTACGCCAAGATCAAGACGATGGTCGACGCCGGTCGGGTGACCTGGGACGTCGTGGACACCGAGCCGTACTTTCCCGTCGGCGTCTGCGGCACATATGCGGAGAAGCTCGACTTCAGCAAGATCGACAAGTCGAAGTTCCCGTCCGGGACGGTCAGCGACTGTGCCGTTCCCGACGCGATGTACTCGCTGGTCCTCGTCTACAACAAGGACAAATACGGTGCGAACCCTCCGACCTCCACGGCCGACTTCTTCGACACCGCCAAGTTCCCCGGCAAGCGCCTGGCCCCCGGATTCGCCTCCGGCGGCGCGATAGAGGCGGCTCTGCTCGGCGACGGTGTGGCCAAGGACCAGCTCTACCCGCTGGACTACGACAGGGCGTTCCGCAAGCTCGACGCCGTCAAGAAGGACCTGACCTTCTGGGACACCTCGGCGCAGAGCCAGCAGGCACTGGAATCCAAGCAGGCCGACATGGCGCTCATCTGGTCCGGCCGCGCGTACATGGCCGTCAAGAACGGCGCGCCCTACAAGGCCGCGTGGAACGACAACATGCTGGCCTACGCCGTGCTGATGGTGCCCAAGGGGGCGCCGCACAAGGACCTGGCCATGAGTTTCATCGCCTACGCGACCGGCGCCGAGCCGCAGGCCGCGTTCGCCGAGAAGCAGCCGTACGCGCCGATCAACGTCGACGCCAAGCCGCAGTTGGACGACCTCGCGCAGGAGTGGAACACCGCCCGCGACGACATCCAGCAGGCCGGCTACTTCCAGGACGCGGCCTGGTGGGGTGCCAACATGGACGAGGCCACCAAGCGCTGGACCGCCTGGACCACGGGCTGATCGCGGCGCCATGACCGCCACTACGCCACTCACCCCGGTAGCCGGCACCGTCGCGGCGGCCGCGCGCCGAGGGCGCCGCCCCCGCGGCCTGCTCCTGCTGGCCCCCGCCCTGGTGATGCTGCTCGTGTTCTTCGCCTACCCGGTGGCCGACATCGTCTGGCGGGCGTTCAGCGAGCCGCACCTCGGTCTGCAGAACCTGCGCGACGTGTTCGCCGACCCGGTGACCCTGCGCGTGCTGACCCGGACGGTGGTCACCGCGTTCGGCGTCGCGACTCTGACCCTGGTTCTCGCCTACCCGTACGCGCATCTGATGACGGTCGTGTCACCCCGCTGGCGGGCGGTGCTGATGGCGCTGGTGCTGCTTCCGTTCTGGACCAGTCTGATGGCCCGGAACTTCGCGTGGATCGTCCTGCTGCAGGACGGCGGTCCGCTGGCGAAGCTGACCGGCCTGCTCGGGCTGGGGGAGAAGCCGCTGCTGGGCACTGCCGTCGGAGTCGCGCTCGGCATGGTGCAGGTGCTGCTGCCGTACATGGTGCTGCCGCTCTACAGCGCGATGAGCGGCATCGACCGCAGGCTGCTGTCCGCGGCGGCGAGCCTCGGCGCTCCGCGGCGCACCGTGTTCGGCCGGATCTATCTGCCGCTGTCCATGCCGGGCGTGGTGGCGGGTTACACGCTGGTGTTCGTCCTCGCGCTCGGCTTCTACATCACGCCGCGCCTGTTGGGCTCACCGCAGCAGTCCCTGATCGCCCAGGTCATCGGGACCAAGGTGGAGAAGCTGCTCGACTTCGGCGGCGCCGGCGCGCTGTCCCTGGTACTGCTCGCGCTGACCGGACTGCTGCTGCTCGCCGTGTCCCGGGTGGCCCGCCCCGCCTCGATGCTCGGCCTGAAGGAAGAGGACTGATGGGCGAGAACGAACTGCGGGGCGGCGTCGGCCTCCGACTGTGGGGCGCCCTGGTCGGCGCGGTGCTGATCGCGCCCACCCTGATCGTGATCCCTCTGTCCTTCACCGGCAAGGCGAGCTTCACGTTCCCGCCGGAGAGCTGGTCGCTGCGTTGGTACCAGAACTTCTTCACCGACCCCGGATGGCGGGACGCGCTGCTCACCTCGGTGCGCATCGCGCTGCTGGTGGCCGTGCTGGCGTCCGCCCTCGGCACCGCCGCGGCGCTCGCCCTGGATTCGGGACGGGTCCCCGGCAAGGGGCTGATCAACGGACTGCTGCTGTCCCCGATGGTCGTGCCGCAGATCGTCGCCGCGATCGGCGTGTACGCGGTGTTTCTGAAATGGGGTCTGGCCGGCACCACGCTCGGCTTCGTGCTCGCGCACACCGCGCTGGCGATCCCGTTCGTGATCGTCGCGGTGTCGGCCGTGCTGCGCGGGTACGACCGGCGGCTGGAGCAGGCGGCCGCCTCGCTCGGGGCGGGTCCGCTCACCACGTTCTTCCAGGTCACGCTGCCGCTGATCCTGCCGGGAGTGTTGTCGGGCGCGGTCTTCGCCTTCGTCACCTCGCTGGACGAGGTCGTGATCGCGTTGTACCTGCAGAGCCCGGAGCTGCACACCCTGCCGGTGCAGATGTTCTCCAGCGTGACGGTGGAGACCGACCCGACGATCGCGGCCGCGTCCACGCTCGTGCTGGTCGTCACGACCATGCTTATCCTGCTGCCGCAGCTGCTGCGGCGGCGCTCCCCGGAGGAGACCCGATGACCAGGACCGCGCACGACAAGGGCGGTGCCGCCGTCCACCTGACCGAGCTGACCAAACGTTACGGCAACGCGCCCGCGGCCGTCGACGCGGTCAACTTGGAGATCGCGGCCGGCGAGTTCATGACGCTGCTCGGCCCGTCCGGATCCGGCAAGACCACCACGCTCAGCATGATCGCCGGATTCACCCGGGCCACCTCAGGCAGGATCGAGGTCGGCGGGCACGACGTGGCCGGGCTCCCGCCGTACAAGCGGGACCTCGGCGTGGTGTTCCAGCACTACGCGCTGTTTCCCCACATGACGGCGGCGCAGAACATCGCGTTCCCGCTCAAGCAGCGCAAGGTCGGCAAGGCGGAGATCGCCGCTCGGGTCGCGGACGCGCTGGACCTGGTCCATCTCGGCGGGATGGGGGACCGGCTGCCCCGGCAGTTGTCCGGCGGGCAGCAGCAGCGGGTGGCGCTGGCCCGGGCCGTGGTGTTCAACCCGCGGGTGCTGCTGATGGACGAACCGCTCGGCGCGCTGGACAAGAAGCTCCGCGAGCAACTGCAGGGCGAGATCGCCCGGATGCACCGGGACCTCGGCATCACGTTCGTCTTCGTCACGCACGACCAGGAGGAGGCGCTGGCACTGTCCGACCGCATCGCGGTGTTCAACGAGGGCCGGATCGAGCAGGTCGGCACCGCCGCGGACCTCTACGAGCGGCCCGAGACGCTGTTCGTCGCGCGCTTCCTCGGCGAGTCGAACGTGCTGACCGGCACGATGACCGACCCGTCCACGCTGGAGGGCCACGGGTTCCGCGTCGCCGTGCCGCGCACCGGCGCCTCCGGCGGGCCGTCCGGCCCGGCGTCCCGCACCGCTTCCGTAGTGATCAGGCCCGAGCGGCTCACCGTGCTGCCCGCGGACGCGCGGATCCCGGCCGGTCACAACGCGCTCCGCGGCACCGTGTCCGGTCTGACCTACCTGGGTGCGCACAGCACCGTCACGGTCGAGCTGGACTGCGGCGAGCGGGCCACGGTACGCGAGCCCGCCGCGGCGCGGAGCGAGATCTCCGCCGGCGCACCGGTCCAGCTCACCCGGCCCATCGCGCACGGCGTGCTCGTGTCAGGTTGACGCCTCCCCGTCCGAAGCGCCTCATCCCCTGGGGGAGCCACCGCTTCTCCTCCCGAGTCACCCCCTTCGTCCACCGGATCCACGGTCACCTGCTCCGCCCCCGTGTCTCTTCCGCCGACCGCGCTTTCCGCTCGAACCGACGTCTTTCCCCGGTCGCCCGGGTCCCCGGGCGTACCCCCTTTCCCATTGGAGGTCTCCGTTGTCCGCTGACATGTCGCCTGACGTACGGCCCGTGCCGCGAGTGATCCCGCTCGCGGACATCCCGGTCACCCCCGCCGCGGAGGCGGTCACCAAGGTCCGCATCTCTCGTGTGATCACCAGAGAACGCTGCGGCTCCAACCTGCTGCTCGGCGCCTCCTGGATGGACCCGGGCGAACAGACCAACACCTGGTCCTCCCGTGCCGCGAACGACATGGCCGAAGGCGACCACTGGTACGGCGCGGTCGACGAAACGTACTTCATCATCACCGGGCACCTGCGCCTGACCTGGGACGAGGGGGTGCTGGAGCTGAATCCGAACGACTGCGTCTACCTCGCCCCGGGCTGGACGTACCACCTGGAGAACGTCGGCACCGAACCGGCGTTCTTCGTCTACTCGATGACCCCCTCGCCGGAGTGATCATGGCTGACGTGCATGTGTTCTGGGACGCGCGCGTCCTCGACCACGACACCGGGTCGGGGTTCTGGGAGGCCGCGCCGTCCGGCCTGCTCGCCGAGCAGGAACTCCACCCGGAGAGCGCGCCGCGGATCCGGAACATGAAGGCCGTGCTGGAGCGGGGCCCGGTCGCCCCGCTCCTCACCTGGCGGCCCGGGCGCCTCGCGACCGAGGAGGAACTGCGCACCGTCCACGACGCGGACTACATCGCCGCGATCAAGGAGGTGTGCGCGGCGGGCGGCGGCCATCTCACCTCCACCACCCTGCTCTCCGCGGGTTCCTGGGAGCCGACCCTGGCGGCGGCCGGGACCTGCCTGGCCGCCACCGACGCGGTGCTCGCCGGAGAGTGCGACATCGCGTACGCGCTGGTCCGGCCGCCCGGGCACCACGCCCAGCCGGACCGGGCCGACGGCTACTGCGTCTTCTCCCACGCAGCCCTGGCCGCGCAGCGCGCCCGCGACGCCGGACTTCGCCGGGTGGCGATCGTCGACTGGGACGTGCACCACGGCAACGGCACCCAGGAGTGCTTCTACTCACGCGCCGACGTGCTGACGTTCTCCATCCACATGGCGCACGGCGCGTGGGGACCGTCCCACCCGCAGACCGGGGCACCGGACGAGCTGGGCATCGGCGACGGCGCCGGCTTCAACGTCAACATCGAACTGCCGGTCGGCGCCGGCGACCGCGCGTACGCCGACGCGATCGAGCGGATCGTGGCGCCGGTGCTCCGGCGGTACCGGCCGGAGCTGATCATCGCCGCGTCCGGCCAGGACGCGGCGACGTTCGACGCCAACGGGCTGCACAACGTGACGATGGCCGGATTCCACCGCATCGGCACGCTGCTCGGTGAGCTGGCCAGGGAGATGACCGGCGGCCGGCTCGTCTGCACCCAGGAGGGCGGCTACGCGCGCAGCTACGCCGCGTACTGCCTGCACTCGACGATCGAGGGCCTGCTCGGGCGCGAGCAGAGCCTGCCCGACCCGATCGCCTACGTCCCCGACGACGTGACCCGGGGCGACACCGCGCTCGATGCCGTGACCGCCGCGCTCGCCCCCTACTGGAACCTCTGATCCCCGAAAGGACACCATGGAGCTCCCCTTCCCCATCTCGACCTACCACGAGCGGATGTCCCGGGTGCGCGCCCGGATGACCGAGCAGGGACTCGACGGCCTGATGTTGTCCATGCCCGACGTCGTGCACTGGCTGACCGGCGTCAACTCGGTCGGCTACCTCTGGCCGCAGGCGCTCATCGTCGACGGCTCGGCGGGCGAGCCCACCTACGTCACCCGCACGACCGAGGCGCCGGGCGTCGCCTTCTGCTCCTGGCTGACCAGTCCCCGGGTGTACGACATCGCGGTGGAGGACTCGGTCGAGGTGATCGCCGAGGTGATCAGAGCACGCGGCCTCGACCAGGCCCGGGTCGGCGTCGAGCTGGACGCCTTCACGCTGCTGCCGGGCAACTGGGACCGGCTGCGCGCGGCGCTGCCCGGGGTCACCTGGGTGGACGCCTCCAACCTGGTGCCCGAGGAGCGCCTGGTGAAGTCGGCGGCCGAGATCGCCTACCAGCGGCAGGCGGCGGAGATGGCCGACTACGCGATGGAGCGGGTGTTCGAGGCGATCCGGCCCGGTATGGCCGAGACCGAGGTGGCGGGGATCGCGGCCAAGGCGCTCGGCGAGGCGGGCAGCGAGTTCGCCGCGATCCCGCCGATGGTCGTGTCCGGCGAGCGCAGCGCGCTGGTGCACGCCCTGGCCTCCCGCCGCACGTTGTCGCGCGGCGACGTGGTCTGCGTCGAGATCGCCGGGGTGGTGCACCGCTATCACGCGGTGCTGATGCGTACCGTGGTGATCGGCGAGCCGTCGGCCCGTGTCCGCGAGGTCGCCGACTGCGCGGGACGCGCCACCGAGGCCGCCATCGCCGCGGCGAAGCCGGGCGCCCCCGCGGCCGCGCCCGAGGAGGCGTGCAACGCCGTGCTGAACGAGCTCGGCCTGCTGCCCAACCGGTGCCACCGGGTCGGCTACAGCCTCGGCGTCGCCTTCCCGCCCGGCTGGCTGGAGCCGATGACCCTGGTCAAGGGAGACCCGCACGTGCTCGGCCCCAACATGTCGTTCACGATCGAGCCGAACCTCAGCCTGGCCGACGAGGGGTTCGGGATCAAGATGGGCGACACCGCGCTGTGCACACCGGACGGGTCGGTCAGCCTGTCCAGGCTCGACCACTCGCTGCGCGTGGTCGGCTGACCATGAGGGATTCGATCGCCCGCGCGGTCGCGGCGGCGGCGCCCCGGCCGCTCTGGCTCGATCTCGCCGCCACGACCGGGCGGGCACCCGAGAGCTCGCCCGCCCTGGCCGGGGACACCACCTGCGACCTGGCGGTCGTCGGGGGCGGCTTCTCCGGGCTGTGGACGGCGCTGCTGGCCAAGGAACGCGACCCCGGCCGCGACGTGGTGCTGATCGAGGCGAAAACCGTCGGCTGGGCCGCGTCCGGCCGCAACGGCGGCTTCGTCTCCTCCAGCCTCACCCACGGCCTGGCCAACGGAGCCGACCGCTGGCCGAACGAGATCGCCACGCTGGAACGGCTCGGCCTGGCCAACCTGGACGAGCTGGAGCAGACGATCGCCCGCTACGGCATCGACTGCTCCTTCCAGCGCAAGGGCAAGATGTGGGCGGCCACCCGCCCGCACGAGTCCCGCGCGCTGGAGCACATGTGCGAACTGGCCGCCAGGCACGGCCGGAAGATCACGCCGCTCTCCGGTGACCAGGCGCGTGCCAGGGTCGGCTCTCCCACCTACCTGTCCGGCGCACTGGACACCGAGGGGTACGCGCTGGTCGACCCGGCCGCACTCGCGTACGGACTGCGCGCCGTGTGCGAACGGCTCGGCGTGCGCGTCTTCGAAGGCACCCGGGTGACGGATCTGACCGCCACGCCGAAGGGGATCGTGCTGGCCACACCGTACGGACGGGTCGGGGCCGACCGTGTGGCGCTGGCCACGAACGTGTTCCCTTCACTCCTGCGGCGGCTACGCCTGTTCACCGTCCCTGTGTACGACTACGTGCTGGCCACCGAGCCCCTGTCGTCCGGGCAACTCGCGTCGATCGGCTGGGACGGAGGCGAGGGCGTCAGCGACTGCGGCAACCAGTTCCACTACTACCGGCGCACTCCGGACGACCGGATCCTGTGGGGCGGCTACGACGCGGTCTACCACTACGGCAGCGGGCTTCGACCGGAGCTGGACCAGCGGCCCGAGACGTTCCTGAAGCTGGCCGAGCACTTCCACCGGACGTTCCCGCAACTGGAGGGGGTGCCCTTCAGTCACCGCTGGGGCGGCGCGATCGACACCTGCACCCGCTTCACCGCGTTCTACGGGACGGCGAAGGCGGGCCGGGTCGCCTACGCGCTGGGCTTCACCGGCCTCGGCGTCGCGTCGACCCGGTTCGGCGCCAATGTGATGCTCGACCTGCTCTCCGGCACGCCGACGGAGCGGACGGAGCTGGAGATGGTCCGTTCCCGGCCGATCCCGTTCCCGCCGGAGCCACTGCGCTACACCGGCGTGGAGCTGACCCGCCGCTCGATGGCCGCCGCCGACGACACCGGCAGGCGCAACCTGTGGCTGCGCACCCTGGACCGGCTCGGCGTCGGCTTCGACTCCTGACATCCGGGGCCGGCCGATGCGACCGGCCGACGCGAACGCGGTCCCGCGGTCGGGACCGCGTTCGCCTTTCCACCGCGGACCCCGCCGCTCACAGGCCGTACTCCTCCAGCAGATGGAGCCAGATCTCGCTCACGGTCGGGAACGACGGGACGGCGTGCCACAGCCGGTCGAGGGTGACCTCGCCGATCACCGCGACGGTGGCCGAGTGGAGGAGGTCGACCACCGTCGGACCGACGAACGTGACGCCGAGGAGCACGCGACGGTCCTCGTCGACGACCAGCTTCGCCCGCCCGGTGTAGCCCTCCGCCTGCAGGTACGCGCCGGACACCGCGCCGATGTCGGACTCCACGGCGCGTACGGCGAAGCCGTCGGCGCGGGCCCGCGCCTCCGTGCGGCCGACCGCGCAGACCTGCGGGTCGGTGAAGATGACCTGGGGGGCGCCCCGGTCGTCGGCGATGTCACGCAGCGCCCGCTGGTTGTCGGGCCGCCCCTGGGCGCGGGCGGCGATCACGTCGCCGCATATGTGGGCCTGGTATTTGCCCATATGGGTGAGCAGGTTGCGGCCGTTGACGTCGCCCACGGCGTAGAGCCAGCCGTCGGAGACGCCCGTCGCCCGCATGCTCGCGTCCACCTCGATCGGGCCGACCGCAGGCAGGCCGATCGTGTCCAGGCCGATGTCACCGACGGCCGCCCGCCGCCCGGTGCCGACGAGGATCTCGTCCGCCTCGATCACCGCGCCGTCGTCGGTGTGGACGGTCACCGGGCCGCCGGGGACGGGCCGCTCGACCCGGACGCACGAGCGGCCGAAGCGCACGTCGATCCCCGAGTCCTGGAACGACTTCGCCAGCAGCTCGCCGGCGAACGGCTCGTTCCGGGCGAGCAGGCGGTCGCCGCGTACGAACATGGTCGTCTCGTGGGCACCGAGGGAGTGCAGCGCCTGGGACATCTCGCAGGCGACGGCTCCGCCGCCGATCACGGCCAGACGCTTGGGCACCCGCTGGACGGCGGTCGCCTCCCGGTTCGTCCACGGACGCGCCTCCCGCAGTCCGGGCGTGTCGGGGATCCATGGATCGCTGCCGGTCGCGATGGCGACCGCGTGCCGCGCCCGCAGCGGCCGTACGCCGCCGTCCGGTGTCGTCACCTCGACCCGCAGTGGCCCGGCCAGGCGTCCCCGGCCCCGGACGAACGCCGCCGGGACGTTCTCGATCCAGCTCACCTGGCCGCCGTCGTCGAGGTGGGACACGGTCTCGTCGCGGCGGGCCAGCACCGCGGCGGCGTCGATCGGGCCGCGCAGCTCCAGCCCCGGGACCCGGCTCACCTCGGCCGCGAGCCCCATCGGACGCAGCAGCGCCTTGCTCGGGATGCACGCGTAGTAGGCGCACTCCCCACCGGCCAGACGCTCCTCCACGACCGCGGCCGTCAGGCCGCCCCGTACGGCACGCTTCGCGACGTTCTCCCCGACAGGTCCCGCACCTATCACGATCACATCGAAAACGTCGTTTCCGTCCGACATGGGCACCCCCGCCGTGTGACCAGCGCGCTTCGCATCAGTCTTTCATCGGCTCGGGCGACGGCACGGCAAGCATGGGCAAGGGCGAATGCCTGGATCACCGGGCTGCCTTTCCGGTTTTCCGGCCATAGCTGCGCAATCGGACGCTTTGTTGAGATTTTTGGGTGAGCTGCGCGGCTTCGGCGGGCGCGGCGGCGAGACCTTCACGGAGCGCCCTGTCGCCGTGATCCGTTGGTGCGAGTCCCCGGGCCTGTGACAGCACAACACGCGGTGTTGGTGCCGCACTGTCATAGATTGCTGTCCTGTTTTTCACGCGGACCGGACTCCCGGAGCGACAGGAGCGAAACCTTGCCACCGACCGGCACCACGATCCGGATCCGAGTCCGGATGAGGGCTCGCCCCACCGACGAGCCGCACCGTGTCTCCAGCCAGCTCGAGCTCCTGTTCGACCTCACTTTCGTGGTCGCGGTCGCCAGCGCCACCGCCCAGTTCGCGCACGCCATCGCCGACGGTCACGGCCTCACCGGATCGGTCCCCTTCCTCCAGGTGTTCTTCGCGATCTGGTGGGCGTGGATGAACTTCACGTGGTTCGCCTCGTCCTACGACACCGACGACGTCGCGTACCGGCTGCTGACCATGGTGCAGATGGCCGGGGTGCTGGTCCTGGCCGCCGGTGTGCCCGCCGCGGCCCGTCAGTCCGACTACGGTGTCGTCACGCTGGGCTACCTCATCATGAGGATGGCGCTGGTGGCCCAATGGGTGCGGGCCGGTCTGGAAGACCCGGCGAGCCGCCGCACCGCGCTGCGGTACGCCTCGGGCATCAGCCTCGTCCAGGTGGGATGGGTGCTTCGCCTCGTCCTGCAGGAGACGGGCGTCCTGCACACGTCCTTCGGGCTGCCGTCCTTCGTCTGCCTGGTCGCCTTGGAACTGGCGGTGCCACGGTGGGCGGAACGGGTCAGGCGGACGAACTGGCACCCGCACCACATCGCCGAACGCTTCGGCCTGTTCACGATCATTCTGCTCGGTGAGAGTGTCCTGGCCGCGAGCAGGGGAGTCGCGGGAGCGCTCGAAACGGGCCGGATCAGCGGCCCCTTCGTCGTCATCGCCGTCTCCGGCCTCGTCCTGCTGTTCGCTCTTTGGTGGGTCTACTTCCTCGTGGAGGCCGGGGAAGGTCTCAGTGACCGCCGTCATCGGTCGTTCCTGTGGGGATACGGCCACTACGGCATCTTCGCGGCCCTGGCGGCCTTGGGCGCCGGGCTCGAAGTGGCGGTGGAGCAGAGCGGGCACGAGGTACACGCGTCGTCGTTGGCACTCGGCTACGCGGTCGCCGTCCCGGTCGCTGTGTTCCTCACCCTGTTGTGGGCGGTGAACGCGCTCGTCCTCGCAGAGCCGGTCACCCATCCCGTCGCGGTCCTGGCCTGCGTCATCGCCATCGTGTCGCTGCCGCTCGCGACCCCCTGGGCCGGCGTGGCCGCCGTGGTCGCGGCGATCGCCGCCGTCTGCGTGCTGTTGGTCGCCGTCACGATCGCGATCGGCGCGGTTCGGCGTCCGCGTGGGAACGCGTCGTCATAGCGTGTGATCCGCATCGAGCGGCGCGTCGTCGAACTCGGGGCGGCCGGGCGGCTGGCCCGCTCACACGATGGACGGACGACCAGCAGCGGCGGGAGAGCGCCGCGCCGGTCGCCCTGCAGACCATGACCACTACGTCGACATGCCGACCGAGACCGAGATCGGCCGGTCTCCGGCCTGCTCGCGGCCCAGTTCCCGTACGGGTCTGATCAGCAGCAGCGCGGCCACCACGCCGACGGCCACCATCGCCGAGCCCAGCAGGAAGGCCCGCGGCTCGACCAGCAGGGCGGCCGGTCCCGCCAGCGCCTGGCCGACCGCCATGCCCGCGACCGACCCGGCCACCTGGTAGGCCGAGACCCGGTTGAGGACGTCCGGTGCGACCTGCGTCTGCACGCTGGTCGACCACATCACCGACCAGAACGCCCACGCGCACCCCCCGAGCACGTGCCCGGCCATCAGCACCGGCAGCGGCGACCCGAGGGCGACCGTCAGCGGCACCGCCACATATCCGGACAGTGCCACCGCTCCCGCCGCCAGCGGCCGGCGCGGCCGGAGCCGGATCGCGACCAGCCCGCCGACCACCGTCCCCAGGCCGAGCGCCGCCATCACCCAGCCGTAGTCGACCCCGATGACCTGCGACGACAGCGGCACATACGGCCCGACCACCAGAACGCCCCAGAACACCCAGACCAGGATGACCGACCACATCCAGCTCCTGGCCTTGAACTCGTGCCACCCTCGGCGCAGATCGCTCAGCACGTTCGCGGGCTCCGGCTTGGGGACGGCGACGCGGACCAGCAGCAGGCACACCGCGCTGACCAGGAACGTTCCCGCGTCCAACGCGTAGACGAAGACCGGACCGGCCGCCAGCACCAGGATCCCGGCCAGCGCCGGCCCGGCCAGCTGGGTGATCGCTTCGGCGATCTTCAGGGTGGCGTTGGCCCGCTGCGCATCCCGGGCGACGAGCGGCACCATCCCGTTCACCCCGGGCTCGAACATCCCGGCCGCCGTGCCGGAAAAGAACGCCGTCACCAGCAACAGGGCGTACGGCGGAGCGCCATCGAGGAAGGCGAACGCCACCGCGCACTGAGTGAAGATCCGCACCACGTCCGCGCCGATCATCATGGTCCGGGCGCCGAAACGGTCGGCGAAGACCCCGCCGAACAGGATGAAGAGAACAGCGGAAGCGGTCCAGACGGCCAGCACATACCCGACTCCCGCGATGCCGTATACCTGGCCGATCGCGAGTGCGGCGGCGACGGGCATCATGGCGTCGCCGAGCAGCGAGATCGTCCGGGCACCGAAGTAGAGGGTGAAGTTCCTCGTCCACATGGGCAGCAATTCTGGATATTTCCAGATCAGAGCACCGGTGTCCCAGATGACATCATTAGGTACATTTGCGCCATGCTCTCAGCGCCACCTCCGGCCACGCTCCCGGAATGCCCCCCAGCGCCTCCCGCGCCGCCCGACGCGCACCGCGTGGTCGCCCTGGTCGGTGCGAACCAGGAGCTCTACCCGGTCACCTCTGCGTCGGCGGTCTTCGGCTACCAGGGGCACGAGATCCCCCAGCACTACAGCTTCCGCCTCTGCGCCGAACACCCCGGCCGGCTCACCACCACCCTCGGCGCGCCCATCCACGTCGAACACGGCCTCGACGCCCTCGACACCGCTGACACCGTTGTCATCGCCGGCTGGACGGTCGCCCCCACGCCCGCCGTCCTCGACGCCGTCGCCGGCGTCCACGCCAGAGGCGGCCGGATCGTCGCCGTCTGCGCCGGGATCTACATCCCCGCCGCCCTCGGCCTGCTCGACGGCCGGCGCGCCTCGGTCCACTGGGAACTCACCGCCGACCTGGCCGCGCGCCACCCCCGCATCGTCCACGACGACACCGTCATCTACGTGGACCACGGCGACGTCGCCACCGCCGGAGCCTCGGCCGCCACCCTCGACCTCTGTCTCCACCAGGTCCTCCAGGAGCACGGCGCCTCCCACGCCATGCGCATCGGCCGCCAGCTCGCCGCCGGACCGCACCGCGAGGGCTGCCAGCGCCAGTACCCTCCTCTCCCGACGACCGGCCCCATGCCGGACTCCCTGGCCGGATTGCTGGAATGGCTGCTCGCCAACCTGGCCGACCCCATCACCGTCGAGGACATGGCCGCTTTCTCCGGCGTCTCCCGCCGCACCCTCACCCGCCAGTTCGCCGACCAGCTCGGCGTCCCACCAGCCCGCTGGCTGCTGGAACGCCGCCTGGCCGCCACCCGCGCGATGCTGGAGGACACCGACCTGCCGGTCGAGACCATCGCCGCCCGCGTCGGCCTCTCCTCGGCGGTCAACCTGCGCCGCCGCTTCCACACCGCCCTGAACACCACCCCGGCCGCCTACCGCCGCTCCTTCCGCTGACGCCGACTCCGACGTGGCCGCCGGTGCCCAGCGGTCAACCTGGCCGATACGGCGGGCGCCGACGACGGCTCCGGTGACGCCCGGCCAGGCCGGAGTCCACACCACGGCGAGGGCCGAAACCGTGGCGCCGTGCAGTACGGGGGATGGCGCCGTCGGCGAGCCCTCGCCAAGACGGCTGCCGATCGTAAGATCGCTCGGCGGTCGGAGCGGAGGCGGACGGGCGGTCAGGCGAGGGGCGCTGCGCGCGGGGCGTGTTCAATTTCCCGCACCCATGCCAACGCTTCGTCGACGGAGTCACGGCACAGCCCGATCTCCGGATCGATCGTGATCAGCAGCGTAGGTTCACGACGGCGCCTCGCCCAGTCGCGGGCCTCAGGAGTATGGGCGTCGTCGACCCACACCGCGGGCCGACCGGCCGTGAATGCGGCGATGGCCGGCACCTTCTCCCGGGGGTGGAAGGGCGATCGAGGCATGGCCACCACCGGCAGGGGCGGTATCCCCAGCACGGGCGCGAGGAGACGGTTCGCCTCCTCGTTCCATCCCGTAGCCCACGCCACGTCGAACAGCCGGCCGAGTTCGATGATCCACTGCCCATGTGCCGAGCAGAGACGTACCGGCTCCTCGTCGGCGAACATCACGTACTCGCCGAACCCTTCAGGACACCGAGTCGCGGCGAAGGGGTTGAGAACGCCGTCCACGTCGAGGAGGAACAAGGGCCATCCCACCGATCCAGTATCGAACCTCGTGACGGCCGTGAGGGCACGCTCCGCGTCTTGATCCGCGACTTCACGGAGTGTTCTCAGCCTTACTGGGACTGGCTGGCGTGGTGGGAGACGGCTGTGTCCGGCTCCAGATGCGGCGGGACTCCGGTAGGGGATAGGCGGTGTCGGCGGGAGTGGTGTCCCAGACGCGGGTGGGGCCGAGGTGGATGTCGAAGGGCGGCCAGCCGGGGTCGCCGGTGGCGGCGAAGGAAGCCCACGCGGTGCGGATCCGGCGGGACAGGTCGGCGAAGCCGGCAGGGGGCGGGGTGCCGAGGAAACGGGCGGCGTACCGGGTGTGAGGCAGGCCGAAGACGAACGGCAGGTCGATGCCGTGGGCGGCGCCGATCGGCCCCGCCCAGGTGAAGTCGTACAACCAGGTGCGACCGCCGGTCCGGGCGTGTGCTTCGGCGGTGAAGGTGGTCGGCATGCGCACCAGGGCGTCGGACATCAGCGTGGTGAACAGGTCGGTGACGGTGCTGCCGGGGTAGGCGTCCCGGTACTCCAGGGCGGCGTCGGGGGTGAGCCCGAGCCGGCCGGCGGCGGTCGCGAGGTCGATCCGTGCCGGGTCGGCCGTGGGCGCGAAGCCGCGGTATTCGTCGTGGGTGAAGCCGCAGAGCAGGTCGACGTGGCGGGCACGTCCGTCGGCCAGGGCCTGCCATGGGGGTGCGGTGACCAGGTCGCCGTCGATGACGGGGGCGAACGCGCCGCCGGGGCGCCCGCCGGTCAGGTGGGCGTCCGGCACGTCCAGGAAGGCTTGGGCGGGCAACTCGGCCAGGCCGTCCCGGGTAGGGGTGGTGCCGACGGCCGCCGCGAGCCGTTCGGTGACCCGCTGGGCCTCGGAGACGCCGAGGTAGCCGGCGGGAGAACTCTGCACGATGCACCGCCGGAACAGACCGGCGGCCGCGGGCGCCGCGGCGAGCAGGGCGGCGGAGGCGCCGCCGGCGGACTGGCCGAAGACGGTGACATTGCCGGGATCTCCGCCGAAAGCGGTGATGTTGTCCTGGACCCAGGCCAGTGCGGCGAGTTGGTCCAGCAGGCCGCGGTTGTCGGGTGTGCCGGGCAGGTGGCCGAAGCCCTCGAAGCCGGTGCGGTAGTTGAAGGTGACGACGACCACTCCGGATCCGGCCAGAACCGAGCCGTCATAGTGCGGCATCGACGAGGAGCCGTGGGTCCACTGGCCGCCGTAGATCCACACCATCACGGGCAGGTACGCGGCCCCGGGGTCCGGGGTCCAGACGTTCACGGTCAGGCAGTCCAGGCCGTCGTCGGGCTGCCACACCGCCGGAATCCCCGGCGCCGGCGGTCGTTGCGGTGGCGCCCCGCCGAAACCGCCGGCCTCCCGCACTCCGTTCCAGGACTCCGCCGGTCGCGGCGGCAGGAAACGCCGCGCGCCGTCGGGCGCGGCGGCGTACGGGATGCCCTTGAACGAGGTGATGCCGTCGTGGGTACGACCGCGGACCAGACCTCGTCGGGTCTTCACCGTGTCGTGCATGTGTTCCTCCTGGCGGGGCCCATGGCGTGGGTCGGCTCTGGGGCGGGCTTCGGCGTACGCGTCTTCGGTCAGCGCGGGGAGTGCCATGGGCCGGTAGGGCCGTCCTTCGCGAGCTTGGTGAGCAGGTCGTGCAGGGTCCGCTGCTCGTCGGAGGTGAGCGGGCTGAAGAACTCCGCCGAGGCCTGCTCGCTGAGCCGCTCGACTTCCCTGACCTTGTCCAGGCCGGCGGGAAGGATGTGAACCTCCAGGGCGCGGCGGTCACTGGCGTGCGGTCGGCGCTCTGCCAGACCCATCGCCTCCAGCTCGTTCACCAGGGTGACCATGACGGGCTTGAACACCATCAACCGGTCGCTCAGCCGAGCCTGGATCATCGGGCCGTGCTGGATCTGGGTGAGCACGCCCAGGTGCTGCGGTTTCAGCCCGACACGCGCCGCGACCTGTTCATAAGCGTCGCGGGCGTGGGCCGCGACCCAGTTCAGCAGGAAGCCCGTCCACTTGCTCAGCTCTTCGGGCGGTCCGTGAATCCCGGATTCGTTAAAGCTCATAACGTTAATTATCGTAACGTTTTCCGGATGGCGGTGTCGACCGAACCCTGCTGCGGTCGCGGCAGCCACGTCGATCAGCCCCCCCAGCGCGTACGGCCGCATCGGGAGATGACGATCGAGATGGGAAGGCCAGGGATCGACGTTTTCGGTGTGGAAGCGGGGTGAGGCCGGTCTCGGCGAGGCAGCCGTCGAACAGCGGCCAGCGCCTCGCCGGGCCGCGTACGCGGTCGGCGCCAGAATGTCGGCGGTGATCGATAAGGTCGCGCCCATCCCGAGTGTTGACGTGCGGATCGAACCTGCCGAGCGTCGCTCCCGATATGACGGAGATATTGGCGTGAACCCCTGGCACGAAGTCCGCGAACTGCTCGAAACCGGCACCGACGACACTGGACTGCTGGCCTTCGTGACCGGCCTCACTAACACGGAACGCAAAGCGGTCGCCGCGCAATTGCCCGGATACCTGGCCGAACGGGTGCGCGGCGGCTGGTCCGAATGGGAGGTCATCGACCGGGCGCACGCGTTCCGCATGGTGGGAGCGGCCTGCCTGTCCGGCGCCGCGCAGGTCGCGGCCTGGCTCCATCGCGGGGAGCTCCGCGAGCCGCACGCGCCGCGGGCGGACGCCGAACGCCTCCTGCGCGCGATCCGCGGACGGACGGACGAGTGGCGCCGGGACCTGGCCCACCGGCTGGTCGCCGGCCTGCAGCCGGGCACACGCCGAGGGTGGCGGAACCCGGGCGGAGAGCCCGGCTGGGAGCTGGCGGCCAACCTGGTGATCGAGACGGGCATCGAGCCTCCCGAGAACGACGCCTTCGTCGCGGGCTGGGTCTGGGACCTGCACCACAGGCTGGGGAGGGGCGCGCCGATCGACGTGGTCCGCGACCATCCCCTCCTGGACGTCATGGTCCCCCGCCTGTTCCAGGCCGAAGGCGTCGCCGTCGCGCTGACCAACGACTGGCGGGACGCGGGTCAGGACAGGTCGTCCGTCATCGCCGCGCTGGCCGGCCTGGCGGCCGAAGGACGGCTGGACCGGCGGAGCCTGCTCGACGGCTGCACGTCCCGGTTCCTGACCGGCGGGCAGCCCCGCGACGTCGAGCCGTTCGTCACGCTGTGGAACCTGCTGCGGCCGACTCTCGACGAGATCCCCCTGGTGGACCTGGTACGGGTGCTGCCGGTCGCCGCGTCCCCGCTGGCACAACTGGCCGCCGACGAGCTGCGCCGCGTGGACGACGCCGCCGTGCTCGACGGAGACCTGTTCGCCGAGGCGGTCGGCGCGCTGGCGTTCCGTGCGGAGAAGAAGTACGTCACTATCGCGCTGCGGTGGATCGCCGGGGCGGCGCCCGAGCGTGCCGACGGCTGCCTGGCGGCGCTCGCGCCGGTCTTCGGCCAGGACGCGCCCGCGCAGCGCGACCGCGCGGTACGCCTGGCGCTGAAGCTGGCGCCCCACGCGAGCCCGGCCGCGGCGGACATGATCCGCGAAGCCGCGGCGACCCTCCCGGCGGACCTTCTCGCCCAGATCGCCGGCGCCTTCGGCGAGGTCGCTCCGGCCCTGCCCGTACCGCCGACCCCCGGCGTCCTGCGGCCGAGGGCCGCGCTCCCCAAGCTGCCCCTGCCGATCGCCTCCGCGGCGGAACTCGCCGGCAAGTTCTCCACCGGCCGGATCTCCTACGGGCCCATGGAGATCGAGTGGATCCTGGCCGCGCTGGTCGAGTTCGCCCACCGCGACCGCGCCGCCATCGCTGAAGCCCTGAGGCCGTGGTGGGAGGAGAGGTGGGGCCGGTGGGGCTACACCAGCTACTCCTACGTCGACACCTTCATCGCCAACAACCCCTGCTCCTTGTTGTCCCACTGCGCGCTCGCGATCGTGTCACCCGCGCACAGCCTCCGGTGCTCGGCGCAGCTCACCGAATACCTGGCCGAGAATGCTGTGTACAGCACGCTGCTCGATGGGTGGGTCAGGGACCGGCTGCGCGAGGTCATCGCCCTGCTGGAGTCCGGCCGGACGATGCCGACGCTGCTGGCCACCCCGACCTCCCCCAATGGGCAGATCGACGCCGGCACACTGGTCGGCCGCCTGGAGCTCCTGGGCCACGATGAACCGCTGCCCCTCGACTTCTGCCAGGCCCTGCTCCGCCTGCCCCGATCCGTCGAGCCTGAGGTCCTGGCCCGGGCCGAGCGGCTGACCTCGGCCGCAGGACGGCGGCTGGCCGCGTGGTTGCGCGACGGCGGCCTGGCCGACCCGGACATGACGTACGGCATGGCGGCCATGACGCGCACCCTGTCGTACCAGAACTACGCCCGCGTCCCCGCGATGCACGCCCGCATGGCTCCCCCGGCGCAGGACCTGCCGGAGGCGATCCGCGACCTGTGCGTCCTGGAGCCGAAGGAGTATTGGGCGGGCCATTCCGACGACATGTCGTGGTGGCCGGCCATCATGCCGTCCCACCGCGAGGTGATCGCCGCCCATGTGCTGGAATGCCTGGCCGTGAGCGTCCCCAGCAGTCGCGTCCAGGTCAAGGTGCTGACCGCCCTGGTCCAGGGCGAGGGGCCGGTCGGACGGGCGACCGCGAGCGCCATCGCGGCGGCGCTGGGGCACAAGAAGCCCGACCAGCGGGCGCAGGCCGTCAAGGCGGCGAAGATCCTCGCCGCCCGCGGTGAGCTCGACGGAGCCGATGTCGGCTGGGCGCTGGGACGCCTGATCCGCGCGGACTTCGTCAAGCTCAACCGGGTGACACCGGCGCTGGAGGAGCTCGCACTGTCCGGGGCACACCGCGAAACGTGGGCGACGCTGGCGGAAGCGCTGCCCGCCCTGCTGCCGCAGGCCGGGGAACGGCCGTTGGCCGGTCTGGCGGACCTCCTGGCCGTCGCGGTCACGGCCGCTACCCTCGCCGGGGCGCGGGGCGAGGTCCCCGGCCTGTCCGGGGTGGCGGCGCGCAAGGGGGGCAGCCGCCTGCTGGAGGAGGCCCGCCGCCTTCATCGGACGATCAGCACGACCTGAAGCCCGCACTCCCGGAGCCGCCCGCCTCCTCCCGGGAGCGTACGTCAGCGGGCGCGCAGGGCGAGGGCCGGCGCCAGGGCCGGGTGCAGGCACCGCGGACGGTGCGCGGTCGCTCGCCGACGCCGCCACCAGCAGCCGGGTCTCCACCTGCTCGCCCAGGATCGGGTCCGGGGCGACGACGCGGACGGCGAGCCGGCTGAGGCCGCCATCGCCGGTTCGTACGGGATCTGGGGGAACCTCCCGGGCGGCGCGTGCCGCCCAGGCCGCTCGCGATCGGGTCATCTGGTCGGGTGAGCACCCCGCTTCCGCGAAGGGGCGGAGCCCAGCGGCGGGAGGCGATCAGCCGTTTCAGCCGCTTCAGCGTGGCCGCGCGCTCGCCGGGCGGTCAGGGGAGGCAGGCGGCGTGTCCGCTGCGCGGGTCCTCGGCCACGATGATCGCCGCGGCCGGCAGGTCCAGCCCCGACTCGGCCAGCCTTCGTCGGCATGTGTCCGTCGCTGCTCCTCGGTGTCATCCGGACAGATCTCCGCGTCCGGACGGAGCCGGATCCATACAGATCTCCGCGTCCGGACGGAGCCGGATCCACTGACCGCCCTGGAGCGGCCGGGCCGGCGATCCGATCGGACGCAGGTGCTCGCCTTCGCGGGCCGTCAGGTTCAGCGGCCCGGACTCGTCGACGAGGGAGAGTGCACTCCTGGCATGGGGACAGATCGTCCTAGAATGCCCAATCCGGCCGTGCCGGGCCCAGCCGTGAACACCCTTGTACGGCGAAGCGTCGGCCATACGTGGCACGGATCACGTGCCGGAACAGGATCCGCAGGTCGGAGCAGCTTGGCCGGCAGAGCCGGACACATGATCTTCAGGACGATCCTGGCCTGGAGTGCCGGTCCGTGAAAGGACGACGGTGTTCCGGGCAAGAAGGGACGTCCAACGTTCACATGACCCTGCGGAGACGTCCTGCATGGCCGCTATACCCAACCTGGCCGACCCGCCCGATCTCCGGGCCGAGTTCGAGCAGATCTTCAACGCGCACTTCGGTGAGATCCACCGCTACATCGCCAGACGGTTATCCGTCTCCGTCGCCGACGACCTGGCCGCCGAGGTGTTCCTCGCCGCCTACCGGGGCGGCTACGACGCGTCACGCGGCGCGGTGCGGCCGTGGCTCTACGGCATCGCCACCCACCTCATCGCACGGCACCGCCGTACGGAGGTCCGCCAGTGGAAGGCGCTGAGCCGGGCGGCCCAGCGCGAGGAGCAGAGATACAAGGACGACGCGCTCTCCCGCGTCGCGGCGAGCAGCCTGACGCGCACGCTGGCGGGCGCGCTGGCCGGGCTCAAGCGGGGGGACCGCGACGTCGTCCTGCTGAGTGCGCTGGGCGGCCTCACCCACGCGGAGGTCGCCGCCGCCCTCGGCATCCCGGCGGGGACGGTCGCGTCCCGGCTCAGCCGGGCCCGCAAGCAACTCCGCAAGGCGCTCGGCGACGTCAACCCTCTGGTGGAGGAGACCCATGGATGAGCTGAACCTCCTGGAGAGATCACTGCCCGACGCTCCGCCTCCCTCGGCGGAGGTGGTCGAACGAGCCCGCGCCCGGCTGTCGGCCGCCCGGCACGAGCCCGGACGGCCGGTCGAAACGGGCCGGCGCGGTTGGTTGTGGGGGTGGAGCCTGGGCGCGGCCACGGCCACGGTGGCCGTCGTGATGGCCGCCGTCACGCTGGTGTCCGGCACGACCACCGTGCCCGCACCGGTGCTCGCACCTCCTGGTGCGAACGACGCCCTGCTCGAGCTGGCGGACCGGGTGGCCCGGCTGCCCGACGACCGCGGCACCTACTGGCACAGGCCGGTGCTCTTCAGCATGCTGATCCGGGTCCGCGCCGGCGGCCAGGAGTTCAATGTCCTCTCCTCCCGGAGGTTCGACACGTGGCAGCCGCGCGAGCCGCGCGACCTCACCCACGTTCAGCAGCAGGAGGAGTTCACGCGCCCGGCCACACCCGCCGACGAGCGCGTGTGGCGGGCGGCCGGCTCTCCCGCCGTGGTCGAGCAGGTCTGCCAACCCGAGATCACGCACGGCTGCGACAAGGTGCGGCTGCGGTCCACGCCATCGGACTGCCGCTACGAGCGGGCGGTCGTGCCGGGTGGCGTGCTCCTCGATCCACGGTGGGGCCCGCGCACCCTCGCCGACCTCGACGCGCTGCCCGATGACCCCGTCAGCTTGCGAGAGAAGCTGCGGACCTACTGGAAGACCATCAAGTTCGGTCGGGACAAGGTGAAGTTCGAGACCTTCCTTCCCGAAGCGGCGGCCCTGCTGGACATGCCGGTCCGGCCGTCGGTGAGGGCCGCCGTCCTGCGGCTTCTTGCCGGGCTGCCGACGACACGCGTGCAGAATCGGGCCGCCGACCCCGCTGGGGCCGGGCATCGCGGTCACCTTCACACAGCCGACCTCCGCCTTCTTCGGCGCGGTGGACGAGGTGCCGGTGGAGAGCGTCACGATTCTCGACCGGGAGACCGGCGGCGTTCAGGCTTACGCGACCGTCGTGACCAAGAGCGTCAAGGGGCTCGCCAAGGGGGCTCTCCTGTCCTTCGAGGCATGGGAGCAGGGGGCCGGCTGGACCGACGAGCGCCCCGAGCCGCCACGGAGTTGCCGGGTCGACGCCGAGCTCATCCGGTAGGCGAACGACCAGAGCCCGCCCCGCGCGCCGGCGCCGATCGTCGCACTCCGCTTGCCAAGAGCGGTGGTCGGTGCCAGCGCTCAGGGAACCCCGGCGGCCGCGACCTCACCGAGCACTGCGCCTGCCGATAACGTCACCCGCCCAGGCGCCGGATCAGAGACCCGAGATCACGGCAGCGATCACCGCCAGCGACCATGACGCCTGGCAGGCGATCGCGTATCCGGACGCGGTGTTCGATGAGCGGGCCGGATGCCGCGATCCCGCCGTCCTCAGCTCACGCGTGGCGCGACGAGACCGATCACTTCTCGTGGAGAAGTCTTCAGGCCGCACATTTCCTGACCGGATCCGACGGCGAGGACCTCTGGTACGAGGCGTTGCGAAAGGACTTGGCCTTGTTCACGGCTGACACCGTTCTCGATCGAATTCCGTCACCGGCGGCTCGTCGCACTGCCGGCGGCGCTGGGGAAGGCGACTTCCGATGAGTCGTCCACTCGTCGTCGGCGTCACACGCCTGGCCGGGCTCGCCCGGCGTGGCTTTAGGGACAGCGCGCACAGGAGCGGTGGGCAGACTGTTGACCATCCGTACCTGCATCTCGTCACCATCGCGGATCAGCTCCGCGGTGAGGTCCGATCCCGGCGCGTGGCGCATCGCGTTGCGCAGCGACTCCTGCGCGATGCGGTCTGCCGTAAGCCCCACCGTGCCCGGCAGGTCGCCCAACTGGCCGGAGACGGATGCCGTCGAGGTCACTCCGGCTCCGGACGCGGTGGCGACGAGTTCGTCGAGCAGGTGGAGCCCCGGCTGTGGCGAAGTGTCGGACGCTCCCTGCCGCCTTCGGCGTAGCGGCCGAAGGAGAGCACCCGCAGGTAGCCGACCTGGCCCGGCAGGTAGGCGTGACCGATCACGCCACGGCCTCACGTCCAGCGGCTCGTTGACATCGTGCTTCTCCACGAGATCCTGGACCCGCTTGTTCAAGGCGGCAGGTCAGGCGGGCTTGTCCGCCGACGTGACCGGCGGGAGGGGCAGCGGGCGGTCGAGAAGGAACGTCATGAGCAGGTCGCGGTAGAGGTCAGGGCGGCCGTTGGCGATCGAATGCCCCGCGCCGCGCACGTAGACGAGGGTCGACTCGGGAAGCGTGCGCCGGTACTCGTCGGTGACCGCCCATTTCAGGTAGTCGCACTCGCCGCGCACGATGAGCGTGGGCACATGGACGGTCCGCAGCGTCGGACGCGGGTCGGGGACGGTGCCGGCGTCGGCGGACGTCATCTGATTGGTGTAGAAGCCGGGCGGGTTGTCGTGGACGGGGGCGGCCGGGCTCGTGCCGGGCGTGGCCGCCGAGGGACCGAGCTCATGAGTGCGGCGGTCGACGAAGACGCACTCGTTGGGCCGGGGGTGCCCGGACTGACCTTCACCGCCTCTCTGTGCCTACCACTGGGTCGTGCCGCCCCCTACGAGGAGATCACCGGACAGGTCTGGGGGAGTGCCAGAAGAGCGGAATGATCGAACTGCGAAAAAGATTTCCGCTGATTTGTCGAGACCGCCCGTACGTCTCCGACAGAGAGGTGAAGCACGGCACACACCAGGGAGGCCACCGTGACCAGCACCACCACCATGTCAACCGCGACGACCGCCGCCTCGAGGCGGAGCCGCATCCGTACCGCGCTGTCCTGGGTCGTCCAGCTCGTACTCGCCCTGCAGTTCGTTATCGGCG
Source organism: Microtetraspora niveoalba (assembly GCF_001570405.1). GTDB lineage: Bacteria > Actinomycetota > Actinomycetes > Streptosporangiales > Streptosporangiaceae > Microtetraspora > Microtetraspora niveoalba. Next base: position 275,401 of record NZ_BBYM01000017.1, read on the forward strand.
GGGTGCTGAAGCTGTTCGGCGAAGCGCAGATGACGGCCTTGTTCGCCGAGATCGGTGCCGGCCAGTGGCTGCGGATCGTCGTCGGCGCTCTCGAGCTCGCGGGCGCCGCCGGACTGCTCCTACCGCGGCTCGCCCGCGCTGCCGCGGTCGGGCTCGTCGCGCTGATGATCGGCGCCGCCGTCACCAACGTCGCGGTGCTCGGCACCAGCCCGGCGGTGCCGCTGTTCTTCCTGCTGCTCGCGGCCGCGGTCGCGGTACTGCGGCGCGACCACCGCTGACCCCGGAATCGGGTGGATGGAGGACCTGCTGCGCGAGCTCGCGCAGCAGGTCCTCGCCGCGCTCACCCGCCGTTACGGCCACTTCGACCTCGCCGGCGAACTGGTCCCGCTCGCGTCCATGACCGCGGCCGGTGGCACTACAACGCCACCACCCTGGAGAGACCGGTCACGGGGCCACACTCCTTGTCACGTTGTGGGGGAGGACCGGCGGGGTGGATCATCCGAACCCTTTTCTGACCGGGAGGCGGAGGACCGCCCCGTCCGACCCCCCGACGCGCAGCGTCTGCCGTGCCGTCCGGGAAGACGACGCGTGCCACGGATCCTCGCCGTTGCCCGGATGCACGAGATAGAGCGGGAAGCACGAACTGCTGATCGCCAGGCGCAGGCGGTGCCCGGGGCGGATCCGATAGGCGGTGTCGCCGAGGCGCACGCGTACCCGGGCCGGACCGGCCGCGGTGGACGCGATCTCCGCCCCTTCCAGCACCATGCGCGCCCGCCCGGAGGGATAGACGTCGAGCAACCGGACGATCACGTGGGTGGACGGCGCGTCGCCGTCCACCGTCAACGCGGCCTCCACCGGCCCCACGATGTCGAACGGCGAGTCCTGCGCCTCTCCGGTGAAGGTCGCCACGTCGTCGCGCGCATGGACGGCCTGCTCGTCCGGAAGCCCAGAGAGCTGGCTCCACTCCACGGCGACCAGGTAGGGAACCGGTCTCAGCGGGTCATGCGTCCAGGAGACGCCGGTGCCCGTGCCCTCCGCGCGCGGGCGCAGCGCGCCGCCGTCCGCCCCGGACAGCGCCCGTTCCCCTTCCGTCAGGTGCAGCTCGACCAGGTCGACGTCCCCGGCCGGCCAGCGGTCGGCGATCTGCCATCCGGAGTTCGCGACCCGGTACCGCACCCGGGGAGCCCGCCACCGGCCCGTACGGCCGGACAGGTAGTGGTCGAGGAACCGAATGGGCTCGTCCAGCATCCTGGGCAGGTAGCGTTCGAGCGCGTCATCGTCGGTCTCGTGGTCGTCGACCGGGACACCGTCCTCGCGCAGTTCCAGGTCCTCGTGATCCGTCGCGTTCATCCGGAGGAACTGGTGCGCCGCCGCCGGGGACGAGCCGGCCCAGCGCCAGTCGTCGAGCTGGCTTCGCTGGAGGTTGTCCCACCAGCCGCCCATGTGGAGCGCGGGCAGCTTCATGACCGGCGCGGGCGGTCCCGACGGGAACGAGCGCCGCAGCAGCGTGCCGTCGCCGCACGCGCGGACGAGGTCGTCGAGCAACGCGGCCATGTGGGCCGCGTACTCGGGGAGCGCGTCGAGCCCGGCCAGGGGTACGGCCGGCAGGACGGCCCCGTCGAGCATGCCGGACGACGTGAACGTGTGCAGGACCCACTCGTAGAGCGGAAGCTTGGGCACGACGCCGGGCGAGAACATGTCCATGAATTGCGAGCCGGTGACGCGAGGCACGATCGCGCGCAACGCGGGGTGGGCGCTCGCCACCGCGGCCCACTGGGTGAAGCCGTAGTAGGAGTCTCCCAGCATGCCGACCGTGCCGTCGCTCCACGGCTGCGCGACGATCCAGTCGATCGTCTGGTGACCGTCCGCGGCCTCGTTGACGAAGGGGAAGCGCTCGCCCTCGGACCGGAACTTTCCGCGGACGTCCTGGACCACGACCGCGAAACCGTGGGCGCTGAGATAGGCGGCGACCGCCGGCATGAAGGTGTAACGCCCGCACTTGTCGTACGGCAGCCGCACCAGCACGGTCGGCAGGTCCCGCCGGCCGGACTCGGGCAGGTAGACGTCCGTGGCCAGGCGCACGCCGTCACGCAGGCGCAGCATCGTGGCGTCGGCGCGCGTGTCGATCGGCGCCGGGGTGCTGCTCCAGCGCGGGCCGGTGGAAGGAGCGGTGGAAGTGGTGCTCATGGACGGAACCGAATCTCCTCGTATGGGGGAAGGGGGAAGAAGAAGGCGTGGCGAACCGCGGCGCCGGCTGTGACGTGACCGGCGCCGCGACGCGTCCGCTGTGGGGAGGCGGGGCCGAGTGGCGCGAGCCGGGGGCTAGACGGCGCCGATCATGGCGGCCCAGGGCATCTGCAGGTACGCGAACGACGCCGGCGCGCCGGTGACGCGCTTGTTCATGTAGAGCTGCTGGTACGGAGCGGCGAGCGGGATGACGAGGCGTTCCGGCGTGTAGCGGGCCTGGGCTTCGACGAAGAGTTCGGCCGACTTTCGGGCGTCCGCCGTGTGCAGTCCCTCGTCCATCAGCCGGCGGACTTCGGGGTCGTCGTACCCCGTCCAGTTGAACAGGCCGTCGGGCCGGACGTAGTTGTCCGGGTAGGAGATCGGGTCGGCGAACTCGCTGTAGCCCACGGCGTAGACGAGGTCGACCTCCTTGCGGCGCTCGGGGTTGTAGAAGAGGTCGGAGAACTCCGTCGGCTGGACCTGCCGGATCGTCATGGTGAGCCCGATGTCCTTGGCGGACGCCTGGACGAACGTGAGGATCTGCAACGCGGTCTGGTCGCCGGCGGGCATCGCCGCCGTGAACGCGCGGTTCGACGGGCCGGCCTCGGCGACGAGCGCCCGGGCCTTCTCCAGGTCGGGCTTCGCGGTGTCCTCCAGCTTCGCGTACGCCTCTTCGAAGGTCTTCCGGGTGGGGCCGGTTCCCCACATGCCCGGCGGGATCATGGTGTTCAGGGGCTCCGCGGCCGGACCGAACACGTTTGTGACAAGCGAGGTCTTGTCGATTGCCAGATCGAGCGCCTTCCTCACCCGCGCGTCGGCCATCGGGCCCGTCTTCTGGGCGGGAAGGAGTTCCACCATCTGGGTGCTCGGCCCGAGGTACAGCGTGCCCGACCCGGAGGCGGAGAGCACGGGATAGCTCGTGCTCGGCGGGCCGTACGCTCCGTCGACCTCTCCGGCGAGCAGCGCGCTCGTCAGCGTGCTCGAGTCGCTGATGAACGTGAAGACGACCTTCCCGGCCTTGGCCGCCCGGGTTCTGTCCCAGTAGCGGTCATTGCGGGCGAGCGTGATCTCCGCGCCGGGCGCCCACTTCTCCAGCGCGAAGGGGCCGGTGCACATCACACCCGCGTTGGGCGTCCCGTAGGCGGCGCCCGCCTTCTCGACGTAGGACTTCTGAGAGATCAGACCCGCGGCTGTGGCCATCGACTGCTCGAAGATCGCGCTCGGCCGCGAGAACCGGACGGTGACCTGCATCGGTCCTGTCTTCTTGATGGAGGTCACCGCGTCGTAGGTCGACGACCAGAAGGAGCCGAGCTTCTTGTCCCCGGTGTGCCGTTCCAGGCTGTAGACGACGTCCTCCGGTGTGAGCGGGTCGCCGTTGGTGAACGTCACGCCCGGCCGCAGGTCGTAGACGATCGTCCGGTCGTCGGGGCGGGTGATCCTCTCCGCCAGGCCGGACTCGATCGAGAAGTCGGCGTTCATCCGCACAAGGCCCTCGCAGAGGTTTCCCTCGACGGTGCTTCCCGGATAGTCGCCGGTCAGCGCGGGGTCGAGCGACGTCGGCTCCCCGTTGGGCAGCGCCCACGTCAACCGCTCCAGTCGCCCGTCGCCCGGCGGCGTCGTGTACGTCACCGACTTCTCCAGGTCGTCGCGGGACGCCAGCGCGACCGGTTTGGCCGCGCACGCGGCGGCCAGTGCCGACGCCGCGACGCCGGCGGCCAGTGCGAGGAGCGGGCGTCCGGTCGCGAACGCGGCGCGGCGTCGAGGATGGGTTCGGACCCTCATGGGAGGGCCTCCTTCGTCTCGGATACGGGGGGCAGGGGGTGACCGGACGGGGCCGGCGGTCGCCCCTCGGTCGCGCGGCGTCGCGGAGTCCACCCCGGACGCGGCACCGATGCGAGAAGCCGCCGCGTGTACGGATGGGCCGGCCGTTCGAGCACGTCCGCGACCGGCCCGCGCTCGATGATGCGGCCCGAACGCATGACGACGACGTCGTCGCAGACCTGCTGGACGACGGCCAGATCGTGCGTGATGAACAGGTATGCGACGCCGGTGGCCTCGCGGACGTCGGCGAGCACGTTGAGGACCTGGGCCTGGATGGACACGTCGAGCGCGGCGACGGCCTCGTCCAGGATCAGGACCTTCGGCTCGGCGGCGAGGGCGCGGGCGATGGCGACCCGCTGGCGCTGTCCGCCCGACAATGCGCGGGGCAGGGCGCCCGCCTGCCGTTCGTCGAGGCCGACCTGATCGATCAGTTCGGCGACCCGGCCGTCGCGCTGCCGCGCGCCCATGTCGAAGTGCAGCGTGAGCACCTCGGCGAGACAGTCGCGGACACGCTGGCGAGGGTCCAGCGACGAGTAGGGGTCCTGGAAGACGATCTGCACCTCACGCCCCCGTCGTCGGCGACGTGCGGCGCTCATGCGCCCGCGGCCCCGTTCCACGCCGTCGACGAGGACGGCGCCCGACGTGGCGCGTTCGAGTCCCACGATGAGGCGGGCACAGGTGGTCTTGCCGGAGCCGGACTCGCCCACGACGGCCAGGGAACCGCCGGGCGCGAGGGCGAAGCTCTCGCGATGCAGGGCCGTGAACTCGCCGTCGGGACAATCCTCCGTGACGGCGACGGGATACACCTTGCGCAGGTCGCGCACCTCGAGGACGGGGTGGCTCATCGGGCGCCTCCGTCCCCGGCCACAGCCTGGGGTTCGGCCTCCCCCGCGAAGTGGCAGGCGACCCGCCCTCCCGTGACGTGGACGGGCGCGGGACGTTCCCGCCGGCACAGGTCGCGCACCATCGGGCAGCGCGTGGCGAACGCGCAGCCGTCGCCGACCTCGAACGCCGATATCGGCCGGCCCTCGATCGTCCGGAGGCGGGACTCGCGACGCCCGATCTCGGGGCGCGCGGCCAGCAGCCCCCTGGTGTAGGGGTGCGACGCGTCCGGAGTGAGCGCGCCGGCCGGCCGCTCCTCCACGATCGATCCGGCGTACATGACGGCGATCCGGTCGCAGACCGCGGCCGCGAGGTCGAGGTCGTGCGTGATGAAGAGCATGGCGAGGCCTCTCTCGCGGCGGAGCTCGTCGATGATCGCCACGACCTCCTCCTGTGTCGTGACGTCGAGGGCGGTCGTCGGCTCGTCGGCCAGGAGCAGGTCCGGTTCGGTGGCGAGCGCGGCGGCGATCATCACTCGCTGCAGCAGCCCGCCGGAGAGCTCGTGCGGGTACTGGCTCAGCCGCCGATCGACGTCGCCGACGCCCACGGCGCGCATCAGACGGGAGACCCGCTCCCGGGCCTGCCCGGCCGAGAGCCGCCGGTCGAGCCGCACGCCTTCCATCAGGAAGTCCCCGATCCTCCGTACGGGGTTGATGTGCGCCCGGGGATCCTGGAAGACCATGCCCACCCGTGTCGCCCGCCACCGGCGCAGCGCACGCCGGTCCATGCCGGGGATCGAAACGCCGTCGAACCGTATCTCGCCGGAGAGCCGCGCCCCCTCGGGGAGCAGCCGCATCACCGCGCGTGTGGTCATGGACTTCCCCGACCCGGACTCGCCGACCAGGGCGACCGCCTCGCCCGCCCCGACGTCGAGGGACACGTCGTGGATGACGGTCCGCGTCCCCTTCTCGCCGGGGAGCTCGACGCGGAGCCGGTCGATCGACAGCAGGGCGCTCATCGGTCCACTCCCAGGAACGCCCGGGACAGCCCCTGGCCGAGCAGGTTGAAGGCCACCACGGCGACGACGATGGTGAGCCCGGCGGAGAGGGACTGCTCCAGGTGGCCGGCGACGATCGACGGTTGGCCGTTCGCCACCATCAGTCCCCACTCGGGGGCGGGGGGCTGGGTGCCCAGGCCGAGGAAGGAGACGGCCGACAGGTCGAGCAGCGCGTACCCGAAGGCCACGGTCGCCTGCACGACCAGCAGCGGCAGCAGGTTGGGGACCAGATGCCGGGCGCAGATCGCGGCGGCGCCGAATCCCTGGACCTCCAGCGCGGCGATGTAGGGAAGGTTGCGCTGGCGGATCGCGGCGGTCCGCAACACCCGGGCGATGTAAGGGATGTAGGAGATCGACAGGGCGGCGGCCGGGGCCATCAGGCCGGGCCCGATGACCGCCACCGCGACGATCGCGAGAACGAGGCCGGGGAACGCGAAGATCACGTCCAGGGCGCGCGAGACGAACGCGTCGAACCGTCCGCCGATCCACGCGGCGGTGACGGCGACGAGGGTGCCGACGACGGCCGCGACGACAACGACGATCGCCGGACCCAGGAGACTCGCCCGCGCGCCGTACAGCAGCCGGGACAGGATGTCCCGTCCCACGTCGTCCGTGCCCAGCGGATGGGCGCCGCCCGGCCCCTGGTAGACGGCGGACGGGTCGACCTGCGTCGGGTCGTACGGCGCGACGGCCGGCGCGAACACGGCGGCGAGGGTGAGCAGCGTCACGACGGCGCACGACACGGCGGTGAGGGCGCCGAACCGGCGGTCCCGTGAGGTGATCGCGGGAGAGCCCGGCGCGGCGGCCAGTTGGAGGACGCTCATCCGGCCGCCCTCCTCGCGGCCCGCGGGTCGAGCAACGCATTGGCCACGTCGACCAGCATGTTGACCACCACGAACGCGACGACCAGCAGCAGCGAGATCGCCTGCACGATCGCGAGGTCCTGTTTCGCGGCACTCTGCACGAGGAGCGCCCCGACTCCGTACCGAGCGCCTGGAGCAGATCGCCGAGGCCACGCTGCGCGTGGCCGAGCGCGAGGGGCCGGCGGCGATCACCATCCGGGCGGTCGCGGCCGAGCTCGGGGGCTCGACCGCCGTGGTCACCAATTACCTCGCGACCCGCTCCGACCTTCTGGTCAACGCCATCCGCCACGCGCAACGCGGTTGGCGGGAGGACCTGGACAGCCATGTCAATCCGCATGAGGGGGCGCAGCGCCTGCGCGCCTACATGGCCTGGTCGTCGGGCACCGTCGGCCACGACCGCGCCGTGCGGCAGATATGGCTCGACGTCGCCGCCAAGGCCGAGACGCGGAGTGCGGCGTTCGAACTGCTCCGCCAGGACGCCGTGGAGCATCACCGGATGCTGCGCGCCGCCGTGGCCGAGGCGGGCGTGTCCGACGCCGACTTCGCTGCCGACGTCCTCTACCTGATGCTCCGCGGTTTCTATTTCGCCAGCACGGAGGACCCGGAACTGTGGACGGACGGGCGGGTCGGTGCGGCCATCTCCCGGCTGACCGATCTGTTCATCGCCGGCCGGGGGACGCGTATGGACGGCGCGGACGAGACCTCCGCCGAGGCGGACGGAGCGACGGAGCGGTAGCCGGAACACCCCGCGACGGATCACGGTCCGACGCGATATATGTAACGACCCGATAACAAGATCTACCGAGTACTCGGTCTGATGGCTCATGCTCCTCGTCAGCGATACCTTTCGCGAGATTCGGAGCCCCCCCATGAAGCCGAACCGCCGACGCACCGCCTTCCTCGCCGCCGTGGCCGTGACCACGGTCGCCCTTCCCACCGCCTCCGCCGTCGCCGCCCCGCGTCCTGACTCAGCCGGGCCGCTGACCATCCTGCTCAGCAACGACGACGGCTACAGCGCTCCAGGTATCAAGGCCGTCTTCGACAAGCTCACCGCCGCAGGACACGACGTCACCATCGTGGCCCCGGCCGCCAACCAGAGCGGCGCGAGCGCCAAGCGCACCGTCGAGGACGGCCACCAGGTCACCGCCAAGAAGGTGTCCGACAAGGTCTGGGCCGTGGACGGCACCCCGGCCGACTCGGTCCTGTTCGGCCTCGGCCACGTCCTCGCGGGCGGCAAGGTCGACCTGGTCGTCTCCGGCACCAACTTCGGGCAGAACGTCGGCGGCATCGTCAACAACTCCGGCACCGTCGGCGCCGCCGTCACGGCCATCGACCTCGGCGTGCCGGCCATCGCGGTGAGCACCGAATTCGACTTCGACGACATGCGGAACACGATCGCCAACATGCCGGCCACCGCGGACTTCGTCACCCGGCTGGTCGCGCGCCTTCAGCGCACGGCGCGCGGCGGGCGCCTGCTGCCCAGGCACGCCGGTCTGAACGTCAACTATCCGACGCGTCCCGGTCTCGCCGCGCCGACCGGCGTCGCGTTCACCCGGCAGAGCCGTGAGGAGCTGTTCGGCGTGGCCTACGAGCCGAGCGGCGGCGACACCTTCACGATGAAGGTCTCCTACGCCGAGACCGAGGGCGAGGCATGGAGCGACCTCGCCGCCCTCGCCAGGGGCAAGGTCAGCATCACCCCGATCGACGCCGACTGGACGGCCGACCCGGCGACCTACGGCGCGACCACCGCACGCCTCGGAGGCCTGCGCTGACCCGCTACGACATTCTGCGGGAGGCGCGGCGGGACCCGCAGCGCATTCCGCTCCGTCTCGACACGACTGTGAGGTGATCGGATGTTGCACACCCGTGAATGGGGCTCGGGCGACCGGGTCGCCGTGCTGATCCACGGAATCATGGCCGACTCCCGCTGCTGGTGGCGGGTCGGCCCGGCGCTGGCCGAACGCGGTTACCGGGTCGTCGCCGTCGACCTGCCCGGCCACGGGCTCAGCCCCCGCGCCCAGGAGTACACCCCGGAGCTGTACGCGTCGGGCGTTCTGGAGTCGGTACCCGCCGAGCCCGACGTCGCCATCGGCCACTCGCTCGGCGGGCTCACCCTGGCGGTGGCCGTCGAACGGCTCCGGCCGGGCCGGGCGGTCTACTCCGACCCCGGGTTCCGGTTCCCGAAGAGGGACGACGTGGATCTCGGCGCGATGCTGGCCGCGGCCAAGGACCAGACCGTGGACATGGTGCGGCGATTTCACCCCGGCTGGTCCGCCGAGGAGTGCGCCCTCGAGGTCGAGATGCTGGCGCGGTGGGATCCGGCCACCGCGCTCGCGCTCGGCTCGTTCGCCGGCACCGACTTCACACCGGAGCCCGTGGTGCCGTCACTGGTCCAACTGGCCGACCCGAGCGACCTCGTCCCCCCGGAGGCCGCCGACGCCCTGGCCGCGAAGGGCTTCGACGTGCGGGTCGTGAAGGGCGCCGAGCACACGATCCACCGCCACCTTTTCGAGGACTTCATGGCAGGTCTCGACGGCTGGATCTAGACCGTCCCGGTACGGCCCCCGTACGAGGCGAGCCGCCGCGCTCCTCCCGTCCTGAGACCGTCGCACCCACTGATGCCGATCACCCCCCTGGAGCATCATGACCGTCAGGACCACCCCCCAAAGGACGAGCCAGGCCGGCCTCTTCGGGCTCCTGTTCGTCGCCAACACCGCGATGTTCGCCGTCTACTTCGGGGTGGGCGGCCCGCTCGTGCAGACCGCCGTCGAAGCCGCCGACCCCGTCAACAAGGTGTCCAACGCCGGCATGGTCGCCGCGATCAGCGCGATCTTCGCCACCCTGTTCAACCCGATCGGCGGCGCGCTCTCCGACCGCACGCGCTCCCGGTTCGGCCGCCGCAACCCCTGGCTGCTCGGCGGCGCTCTGGGCGCCTTCGCCGCGCTGTGGTTCCTCGGCACGGCCGGCGGCGTCGTCGTGATCCTGGTTGCCTGGTCGATCGCCCAGGCGATGATGAACCTCTTCCAGGCCGCGCTCACGGCCATAGTCCCCGACCGCGTGCCCAGGGAACTGCGTGGCACCGCCTCGGCCGTCGCCGGCATCGCCACCTCGGTCGCGGCCATCGTCGGCACCCAGATCGCGGCCGCGTACATTGGCTCGATCGCGGGCTACCTGCTGCTGGGCGCGGGCGTCGTCGCCTCGGCGGTGCTCCTGGTGCTGTTCAGCCGGGACCCCCGTCCCGGGGAGTACGAGATCGCGGTCAAGGAGCGCAGGAAGCCGCTCGCCGCGCTGGCGGACTTCGTGTCCGCCCTGAAGCACCGCGACTTCATGTGGGTGTTCGTCGGCCGCGCGCTGATGAACCTCAGCTATTTCATGGTGCTGATGTTCCAGCTCTACATCCTCCAGGACTACATCCCGCTCCCCCGGGGCGTGACAGCCGTCGGAGGCGTGGCGACCCTGACCATGGTCAACACGATCGCGTCCGTCATCGCCACCCTGATCGGCGGGCCGCTGGCCGACAAGCTGCAGCGCTACCGGATGTTCGTGTTCATCTCCAGCGCGGTCACCGGGCTGGCCACGCTGATCCTGCTGCTGTCGCCCACCTGGACCGGAATGATGATCTTCATGGCGGTCAACGGGGTGAGCTTCGGCGCCTACTACGCCGTCGACACCGCCCTGGTCACCCTCGTCCTGCCCAACCCGGAGAACGCCGCCAGGGACCTGGGGGTGCTCAACGTCGCCAATGCCGGGCCGCAGATGATCGCGCCGCTCGCCGCCGCGTTCTTCATCGGCCTGGGCGGCTACCCGACGCTTTTCATTGCGTCCGCCGCGGTGGCGATCGTGGGGGCTCTGACCGTGCTCCGCGTCAGGTCGGTGCGCTGAGCCGTATCCGCCGGGATCGGGGCGACGACCGCGGCGACGCCGTGTCGCTTCATCGTCGGCCCCAGGCCATCTCCGCCGAGGAGGGCAAAGTGCCTCTTCGTCGTACTCGCCGCAGCGGCTGCCGCCGCACGGGCGAGGGTCCTCGCGGCGAGTGCGAGCCGCATGGAGTGCTATTCGGAGACCGATCGGCGGGCTCTCAGGAGGGAGAGGAAGGCGCGGAACAGCCCCGGCATGTCGATGTCGTCGGGGGCGAGCAGCCACTGGAGCTGGAGTCCGTCCATCACCGCGAACATCAGGGGCGCGGCCTGCTCGGGCGTGAGACCGGCGGGCAGCTCGTCGCCGAGCTCGGCGCGGATCACCTCGGCCATCCAGGCGCGGGAGGTTCCGTAGCGCTCCTTGAAGAAGTCCCTGGCCGGGTGGTCCTCCAGCACGCTCTCCGCGGAGAGCACGGTGAAGGACTGCACGATGCCCCGGCGCTGCGCGTTGTACTCGACGAGGCCGGCCACGGTCTCCAGCGTGATCGCCCCGCCCTCTCCCGGCAGCACGAGTACGTCGAGGTTACGCTCGTCGCGCAGCCGCAGCACCTCGGCGAGCAGCCGGTCCTTGCTGGGGAAGTAGTGCAGCACTCCCTGCTGGCTGAGGCCCACCCGCTCGGCGATCGACGCGATCGACGCCCCCGTGTAGCCGCGTTCGGCGAACACGTCGAGCGCGGCCAGCAGGATCTCCTCCCGCCGGTTCTCGCGTGCCCCTCGGCGCCGCACCATGGATCACTCCCTCTCGTCGCGCCGAGCCTAACGCGATCAGTGGGCATAACGATTGCATCTCGCAACCTACCGACTATTCGGTAATCGTGGGCATACTCCGGGGGAAGCGGATCACAGCGAGGTCGAGCAGATCGGCGTGATCGCGGGCAGAGTTCTGGTCACTCACATCGAGGGGGTTCGCTGACCGTGTCGGCAACCGAGCGCGACGACGTCGTGGAAAAGGCACTGAGCAGACTCGACCTCGACACCAAGGCGCGCATTCTGGCCGGACAGGACATGTGGCGCCTGCCGGCGGCGCCCGACGCCGGCCTGGAGCCGATCATCATGTCGGACGGGCCGATCGGCGTACGGGGCGCCCGATGGACAGCCGACGAGCCCTCCGTCGCCCTGCCCAGCCCGACCGCCCTCGCCGCGACCTGGGACGTGCGGCTGGCCCGGCGCGTCGGCGAGCTGCTGGCCCAGGAGGCCCGCCGGAAGGGCGTGCATGTGCTGCTGGCACCGACCGTCAACCTGCACCGCTCTCCCCTCGGCGGGCGCCACTTCGAGTGCTACTCCGAGGATCCGGTGCTGACCGGCGAGATCGCCGCCGCGTACGTCACCGGAGTCCAGGAGGGCGGCGTCGCCGCCACGGTGAAGCACTTCGTGGCCAACGACTCGGAGACCGAGAGGATGACCGCCGACGTCCTGGTCGGCGAACGCGCCCTGCGCGAGCTCTACCTGGCGCCCTTCGAGGCCGTGGTGAAGAAGGCGGGGCCGTTCGGCGTCATGGCGGCCTACAACAGCGTCAACGGCCCCACCATGACGGAACACGACGAGCTGCTGAACGGGGTCCTGCGCGGCGAGTGGGGATTCGACGGCGTCGTCGTCTCCGACTGGACGGCCGCCCGCCACACAGTCCGCGCCGCGCTCGGCGGGCTCGACATCGCCATGCCCGGCCCCGCCACCGTGTACGGCCCGGCGCTCGCGGCGGCCGTACGCGCCGGCGAGCTGGACGAGGAGGTCGTGGACGAGCACGCGCGCCGGGTGCTCACCCTGGCCCGCCGGGTGGGCGCCCTGGAGGGCGCGGGCCCCGCCGACCCCGTGCCGCCCGTGGACGGGGAGGCGCTGGCCCGTGAGGTCGCGGCGGCGTCGTTCACGCTGCTGCGCAACGACGGCGTGCTGCCGTTCGGCCCGGACACGAGCGTGGCCCTCATCGGGGGAGCGGCGAAGGAGGCCCGGGTGATGGGCGGGGGCAGCGCCCAGGTCTTCCCCGCCCATGTCGTGTCGCCGTACGAGGGGCTCGCCGCCGCGGGAGTCCCGACGGCGTACGCCCGCGGCGCCGATCCGAGCGACCGGCTCAACCCCGCCCGGTTCCCGCTGCGCGCGGTCTGCCGAAGTGAGGACGGGCGGGTGCTGGCCGATCTCCCGCTGCCCGAGGGGACGATCCAGTGGCTCGGCGAGATGCCGGACGGCGTCGCCTTCGCGGACCTGCGCGGCGTCGAGATCACCGGCACGTTCACCCCCGAGGTCGGAGGCGGCCACCGGTTCTCGATCGAGGGGGTCGGCCGCTTCCGGCTCGTCGTCGGCGGGCGGACCCGCTTCGATCAGGTGATCGCTCCTGAAGGAGACGACCCCGTCGCGATGTTCATGGCGCCGCCGCGCACCGTCGTCGATGTGGAGCTGGCCGCCGGCGAGCCGGTGGACGTGCGCCTCGAACACCCGGTGCCCCGGTCCGACCTGCTGTCCTTCCCCTTCGTCGGCGCCACGCTCGGTCACCGGGAGCCCTCGCTCGGCCCGGACGAGCTGATCGAGGAGGCCGTACGGGCCGCCGCGGCGGCGGACGTCGCCTTGGTCGTCGTGGCGACGACCAAGGAGGTGGAGAGCGAGGGCTTCGACCGCACGTCGCTGAAGCTGCCCGGCCGCCAGGACGAGCTGGTATCCCGGGTGGCCGCCGCCAACCCGCGGACCGTCGTCGTGGTCAACGCCGGCTCACCCGTGGAGATGCCGTGGCGGGACGAGGTCGCCGCCGTCCTGCTCACCTGGTTCCCCGGCCAGGAAGGCGGTCACGCTCTGGCCGACGTGCTGCTCGGCCGCGGCGAGCCGGGCGGCCGCCTGCCGACCACCTGGCCCGCGGCGCTGGCCGACTGCCCGGTCGTCGACGTCGCCCCGGTCGACGGCGTGCTGCGCTACGAGGAGGGCGTCTTCGTCGGCTACCGCGCCTGGGAGCGGTCCGGCAGGGCTCCCGCCTTCGGGTTCGGAGCCGGCCTCGGATACACGACCTGGCACTACGAGTCCGCCGAGTACGCCGACGCGACGCTCACCGTGCGGGTGCGCAACACCGGCGGCCGCACCGGGCGCGAGGTGGTGCAGGTGTACCTGGCGCCCGCGGCGCCCGACGCGTCCCGGCCCGCGCGCTGGCTGGCCGGGTTCGCCGTCGCCGAGGCCGGCCCCGGCGAGACCGCCGAGGTGTCCGTGGAGATCCCGCGCCGCGCGGCAGAGGTCTGGAGCGCGGGCGGATGGCGCCTGGTCTCCGGGGACTACGTGCTCCAGACCGGGCATTCGCTCGACGACATCCGTCTCACCACCGCCCTGACCCTGTAGGGGAGCACGCAGGACGGGGGCGGGAGCCGAGGACGTCGAATGTCATTCATCCCTTTTGTGCATCGAGGCCGCGGTGCCGGGCTGTGGCACCGCGGCGAGCCGCACGACGAGACAGGCTCCCGCCCCGCGGTCGGTGACGGACACGGTTCCGCCGTGCAGGAGGGCGATCTCCCGCACGATCGCCAGCCCGAGCCCCGATCCGCCCGAGTCCCTCGTCCGCGCCCAGTCGAGTCGGGTGAAGCGCTCGAACACCGCCTGGCGATGCTCGGGAGGGATGCCCGGCCCGTCGTCGCGCACTTCGAGCAGTGCCACGCCGTCCTCGTTCGCGACGCGCACCTCGACGGTTGAGCGGGCATGCCGTACGGCGTTGTCGACCAGGTTGGTGACCAGACGGGCCAGGTGGGCGCGGGAGCCGTTGACCACGACATCGGGCTCGACGGCCAGGCGGACCCCGACCTCCGGGCGGGGGCGTGGGCGCAGGGACTCCTCGGCGGCCACCTGCCCGAGGTCGACCTCGTCGTCGCGGGGAGGTTCGCCCGCGTCCAGCCGGGCCAGCAGGAGCAGGTCGGCCGCGAGCGACTGCAACCGCTCAACGTCGGCGAGCGCCTCGGCCGGCTCCGATCGGGCGGCCAGCTCCAGGCGGGTGCGCAGCGTCGCGATCGGGCTGCGTAGTTCGTGAGCCGCATCCGCGACGAACCGTTTGTGCTGCTCGACGGCGTTCTCCAGCCGATCCAGGGTGGCGTTGACCGTCCGGGCGAGCGCCGCGATCTCGTCCCGCGTGCTCGGCACCGGGACCCGCTGGTGCAGATCGCGGGCGGTGATGTCGGCCAGCTTCGCCTGGATCCCGGATACCGGGACCAGCGCTCTGCCCATGACGTACCACGTCATCCCGGCGACGAGCAGGAGCAACGCGGGGACTCCGAAGATCAGCAGGCGGTTCAGGGTTCGCAGGGCGTTCTCCGCCGGTTCCAGCGAGCTGCGCGCGGTGACCGTCAGGACGTCGTCGCCGGTCGTGGCGGCCGCGCTGGCCACCACGTAGCCCGCCGTGTCCCAGCCCGTCTGCGATGGTTCGGTCGAGTGGCTGACCCGAAGGTCGGGGTCCTCGGCGATCGCCGCGCCGGGTCGTTCGGTCGCGGGCGTCGCGGGGCTCACGGTGGCCGCCGGAGAGACCGCGGACAGGGCGTCGGCCACTGTCGCGGCTCGCCGCGCGGCGTCCTGTTGTGCGCTCTGCCGGAGGTTGCCGTGCAGCACCGTCCTCAGTACGGCCGAGGCCCCGCCGAGAGCGACGGCCACGATGAGGGTGGCCGCGATGGTGGCGCGCAGGCGTACCGACCAGCGCGCGGGCAGGTGGACCCGCATCAGAGCCGCCCGTCCAGCCGGTAGCCGGCACCGCGCACGGTCACCAGGGACGAGCGGCCGAAGGGAGCGTCGATCTTCCGTCGCAGCGCGCTGATGTAGACCTCGACGATGCTGGGATCGCCCGCATATGTGAAGTCCCAGGCCTGTTCGAGCAGCTCCGCCTTGGAGACCACCTCGCCGGCTCGCCGGGCGAGGCCGTGCAGTACGGCGAACTCCTTGGGCGTGAGCGCGATCTCGGTGCCGCCGCGACGGCACTTCATCCCGGCCGGATCGATCACGAGGTCGCCGACCGTGAGCGCGACAGGCCGCTCCCTGCCGCCCCGCCGTACGAGCGCGCGCAGCCGGGCGAGCAGCACCACGTAGGAGAACGGCTTGGACAGGAAGTCGTCCGCTCCCGTGTCGAGCGCCTCGGCCTCGTCGTACTCGCCGTCCTTGGCCGTCAGCATCATGATCGGTGTCCAGTTCCCGGCCTCGCGCAGGCGGCGGCAGACGGCGTACCCGTTCATGCGCGGCAGCATGACGTCGAGAACGATCGCGTCGTAGGTGTTCTCGGTGGCGAGCCACAGGCCTTCGGTGCCGTCGAGCGCGATGTCGACGGCGAAGCCCTCGCTGGCCAGACCGCTCTTCACGAGTTCGGCCAGCCGCCGCTCGTCCTCCACCAACAGCACACGCATGCCTGAAGCATGTACGAGTCCACCTGAAGCGAACCTGAAGACCCCTTCGGCCGGCTTCAGCTTCGCTTCAGGTGGCGGCTGACAGCATCCTCCCGTCCGATACGGGTCGATCCCGACGGATCGACGACCAAAGGAGATGTCAATGCTCAGCAAGCGCGCACGGCTGGCGCTTTCGGCCGGTGTCCTCGGCGTGGCGCTCACCACCACGCTCGCCGCCGCGGCCAGCGCCGACGAGGCCCCGCGGCCCGCGCCGGTCGTATGCGAGAACGCCGACGTCACGGTGACGGAGAAGGACGGCAAGCTCGTCGGCATCGTGGATGGCAAGGAGGTGGAGGCCACGGCCGCCGCCGTGGTCACGCCCGCGAAGTCGGTGCCCGCGACGTCCGGAGCGGCGGACAGCGGAACCGGCGCGGGGGACGCCTCTGCCGCCGCCTCGGTGGCGGTAGCGGCGGCCGTGTCCACGCCCGCCCGCACCTGCGTCTCCAGCGCCGCTACCGAGTAGGCGCCCGCGCATGGCCGTACCGGCTTCCGGTACGGCCATGCGCCCGCCGGTTGGGACAGGTGAGGCGGCATCCGGCCGACGGGGCGCGTGCTTCACGTAGTGCCGCGGCCACGCCCGCGGGTGAGCAGCGCGGCGATCGGTATGGCCGCCGCCAGGCCGCTGAGCAGCACCGCGGCAAGCGCTCCCAGGACGGCCGGATCGTTGCCGAAGGCGATGCCGGCGGCAGCCAGCGCGGGCCCCGCGTTACGCACCGCCGTGACGCCTCCCATGGTGGTGCGGCGTACCGGAGATCCGGTGGCCAGCACTGTGCCGACGGCGAACGCGACGACGGACAGGACGAACCCCGCCAGCAAGGTGCGTGAGCCGAGGAGCCCGACGACGTCATGCCAATTGCCCGCCAGCATGCCCGCCAGCACGATCACGAACGTCACGTTCGACACCTTGACCGCCACGGGGTGCCACGATCGCGCTGTGGGCGGCGCGTAGCGACGCAGTATCAGCCCGATGGCGAACGGTACGAGCTGCAGGATGGCCACGGTCCGCACCAGCGCGGCGACGTCGATGGAGACATTCGCGCCGGCATGGGCCGCCGAGAGGATGCCGTTGCTCGTCAGGCCGAAGGTGATGCTGCCTGCGGCGGCGAGCAGCACCTGCATCGCCGCGCCCGCGACCACGTCTCCGGTTTGCACCATGGCGAGCTTCGCCCCGAACGGCCCGCCCGGTGACGACGCGACCAGGACCAGCGCCGTGAAAGCCGCCGCGGGCAGACCGAACAGAGCGGCGATGCCCCAGCCCAGCAGCGGGACGATCACCAGGTTGGCCGTCAGCGCCAGCAGGAGCAGTGGGAGGTCGGCGAGGACGGCACGCAACGCCGCCGGCGTGGCTCCGAGACCGGCGGCGAACATGGTGGTCGCGATGAAGATCACCGTGACCGCGTTGAGGAGCAGATGCAGCGTGTCCATGAGGTCCGTCCACCCTGGTGATGACGGTGCCCGGCGATGCCGGCCGCCCATCGGTCGTGTCTGACAAGTCGAGCCCTACCGCGCACGACCCGGCCGGCGAGACCTCCTCAGGCTCGACGTCTCCACGGGCCGAGAAGCCGCTCGGCGGGAAGCTCCGCCCGAGCGGCTTCTCGGTCCGGCGATGCCTCCGTCTGGATCCGTAGCACGAGGCGGCATTCGCCGGGACGCTCCCTGACGCGGCTCGGCGCCGCGACCTCAGTCTTCGAGGTCACCGAGCCAGCGCATCGCGTTCAGCCCGGGCATGAAGCAGTACTCGCCGCCGCGCGTGACGACGAACCGCGGCAGGGAGTGCACCCGCCGTCGCACCGGCCGCCGGGGGATCGTGAACTCGCCGTCGCCGTCGGCGGATCCGACCACCGGGTCTCTGGCGTTCCCGGCGCCGAAGAAGACGCCGTCGTTCATCCATTGGGACTGGACGAACTCGAACTGCCGCCCGAGGTGCGCTCCGATGAAGGTGAACATCAGCCCGCGGTCGGCCCCGTCGTCCTCCAGGACCCCCTCGGGCAGCGGCGGGCCGTACACGGTGCCGCGCCTGATCATCCGGTGCAGTCTCGGCGCCCCCGCGACCGCGGCGTCCCGGGGGTTGGCCCGTCGGATGTGGCAGCCGGGAGGGGTGGTGAATCCCGCCGGATCGTCTTGTTCGTAGAGGAAACGGTTGTTGCGGCGTCGGTCGGCGCCGAGGACGGGGTCGTCGCGCAGCGGGCTGAGCGCCAGCGGAGCGCCGCTGCGCCAGCGTCCCATGATCTTGGCCGCGAGCAGCTCCTCGTCCTCGGGGCCGGTGGAGTTGTCCTTCAGGTACCGCCGGAACACGGCGACACGTTGGTGGAGTTTGCGGAAGGCGACATAGGTGCCGTTGCGTCCCAGCACCTCGGGCCGCGGGGTCTGGACGCCGCCGAGCTCGTCGCGGTAGCCGAGCACGAACTCCCCGGCCTTGAGCGGCGCTTCCAGGGGGTTCGAGCCGGCGATGCCGCTGCCTTCGACGGCCGGGTGGCTGATGCCGTCACGGTAGCCGAAGGGCTCGGTCTCGGTCGGCAGCGCGTAGCAGTCCTGCCGCCAGACCGCGACCACGCCGGGCAGGTGCCGGAACGCCGGGCGGGCGTGATCGACGGCCGCTTCGAGCTGGGCGCCGTCCGGCGCGAGCGCCACCAGCACCACGTGGACGTCGGGTGTGCCCAGTGGCGATTCCCAGTTGGCGGGGCCGCTCTCGCCGGTGTCGCCCAGCGCGTTCGCCCGTGCGGCCATTCCCTGCCGGAACTCCCAGGCGAACGTGTCCAGCGACTCCCGCGCCACGCCCAGCGCGGCGAGGCCGTGGCAGGTGAGCGCGATGCTCACCCAGGTCTCGCCCAGGGGACTCATCGAGTCGGTGGCCGCGGTCACCACCTCGCTCGCGCGCCGCATCAGCTCCCGGCCCTGCGCGCGGTCGTCGATGCGGAACAGGATGTACGTCGCCGCGTACGGCGTCGGCCGAGGGCTGAGAACCCCGCGCTGGATGTCGTCGAGTTCGAGGGCGGTATGGGTCTGCTCGGTCACGAATCCTCACCTCCTCCCCGGCGCTATTTGGACGAGACGATGTTTCTCCAGAAGTTGCGCAGGCTCTCGTCTCCGCCGAACAACGAGCTGAAGATCGTGGAGTCCGCCAGGAGTATGTCGCCGCCGCGGTCACCGGTCGGGGGCATCCACAGGAACATGTTGAACTCGGTGTTTCCCGCCTCGGTGAACGGGTGCGGCTTGGACAGGTCGATCGGCTGCCTGCCCAGCACGTGGACGGCGTCCGGGTCGTCCGTCGTGACGGCGTAGTGCGGCAGGTGCAGGTGGAAGTTGAAGGTCGTCACCCCGTCCAGCCATCCCTTGGTGTCCAGATCCCTCGCGATGGACAGCGGGGCGATCTTGCCGGGTCCATGTGCCGCGGGACGCAAGCCGTAGCGGTTCTCCACCGGCACGCCGAGCCCCTGCATCAAGGAGCGGGTGTACCTGCCGAACCGCTGCTGGCGGGGGACCAGAAGGTCGCCGTGATGGTGGTACTCCATATCGCGCACGGCGAGGTCGTCGGAGGCCCCGACGTCGTGGTGCGGCCCCAGGACCAGGCAGGTTCCCTCCCGGTCGACGAACTGCCGCAGCGCCTCGATCTCCTCCGGCGCGGCCTCCTGCCCGGTGACCATGTGGTCCAGCCCGAACACGAACAGGGTGTCGGTGTCCGCCAGCACCCGCTCGTCGAGCGGGGTGCGGAAGCCGGCCTGATCGATGCGCTGGTACACGGGCACGGGGTGTCCGGTGGTCTCCTCGACGAACTGCTGGAACGGCACCCAGGCCCAGAAGAACAGCTCAAGGGTCCCGGCGATGCCCTGCTGGAAGCGCATCGGGTCGGACCACTTCGGGTCCTCGTACGCGGGCCAGGCCACGCGCCGGACCTCGGTCATCGTGGAGAACCGGTTGTCGAGCTCGGCCGGGTTCCGGCCGGCCTCGGCCGGGTAGCTCCATGCGACGTAGATGCTCACACGCCGGCGTCCGGGCGTGTACTCGCGCGGCACATGGTTCTGGTTGTAGGTACGTGCGGTCCTGAACTCACTCATCACGTCTCCATTGACGGCGTTGCGGGCGGGCGGTGGCCCGGCCTCACTGCAGTTGGTCGAGCATCTCCGACAGGGCGCTCTTGATCCGCAGCGCCTTCTTGATCTCGTCGGCGGTGACGTACGGGTATTCCCCGTACTCGATGAAGCTCGGGCACTGGTGCTCGCGGACGAACCTGATGAACGCCTCGGGGTTCGTCCTCCAGTCCTCGGGGAACCCTTCGAGGTTCTCGAAGGCGGTGCTCACGCCCGACTTGGTGAACAGCGCGATGGCGTCTTCGGTGTACTTGTCGAAGTCGGTGTCGAAGATGCCCTGGTACATGAAACGGGTGTCGTCGTCGAAGAGCACCCAGCGCAGGTAGTGCAGCTTGAGCGGCGCGAGGAGGTACGGATCGCCCTCCAGCGCCTTCGCCAGCGTGTGGCCGTAGTTGCGGATCGCCTCGGCCCGGCCGGGCTTGACCTTGGCGATGACAGTGAACCCGTAGCAGGCCGGGGTCCGCGGAAAGACGGGACCGTATTTCCCCTGCTCGAGATGGTCGGTTTCCTTGGGAAGGACAACTGCCTGTGGTTTGATCTCCATGCTTCTCCCTCCGTCACCGGTCAGTGGGGGGAACGCGCCAGAGCAGCTAATCGGACAATACCCCCAGGTCGGGATAAGTGGGACGTAAGTGCCTCGGGGTGCCGCGTTCCGCCACTCCTCGTCGAAGGCCGCGACGAACCCGTTCGTGCGGGAGATCGGGGTCGGCCGGGCCGTGCATCCGCCGGTGGCCCTCGGCTCCCGACCGCTGCCGAGAGCCGCTCGTCCGGCCGGCCGTCGGTGGCGCGGCTCAGTGCACGGACAGCAGCACGACGCCGAGGGTCACGACTCCGGCCGCGGCGATACGCAGGCGGCCGAGCCGTTCGGAGAAGAACACCGCGCCGATGAGCGCGCCCCACAGGATGCCCGTCTCGCGGAGCGCCGCGACCTCGGCGAGCGGGCTCCGGGTCTGGGCCCACAGCACCAGGCCGTAGCCCAGCATCGAGATCACCCCTCCGGCGGCGGAGACCCGCCAGCGGTCGCGTAGCGCGGGCAGCACCGACCGGCCGCGTACGGCCGTCATCATCGCGAGGACGAGCACCCCTTCGATGGCGAACATCCATGTCGTGTAGCCGAGCGCGGTCCCGGACCTGCGTACGCCCATGCCGTCCACCACGGTGTACGCCGCGATGGTCGCCCCGGTCAGGACGGCCGCCGTCACCGCCGCGCGGGACGGCATGCGTCGCCGTCCCGTCCCGGCGAGTGCCAGCGCCGCCAGCCCGCCGCACATCGCGGCCAGGCCGCACACCTGGGGGACCGTGAGCGTCTCCCCCTGGAAGGCGGCCACGGTCGCGACGAGCAGTGGAGCGCTCCCCCGGGCGATGGGATAGACCTGACCGAAGTCCCCCAGGTCGTAGCAGCGGATGAGCAGCAGCATGTACACCAGTTGCAGCGCGATCGAGACGATCTCGTACGGCCAGGCCTCGGCCGCGGGAGGGGGTACGAAGGGCAGCAGCGGGAGGCAGATCAGCGACTGGGTGATCCCGATGACGCCGAAGGCGGCGTGCCGGTCGGACACCGCCTTGGCGAGCGCGTTCCACGTGGCGTGGAGTGCTCCGGCGAACAGCACCGCGACGGCGGCAAGCACGATCAACCCCCGGGAGCGAAGGCGTCAGCCGGAGACGCCGGCATGGCCGTTTTCGAGGTGGCCCATGACCCGCCGATGGAAGGACGGGTCCTCGGTGACGGTCAGCCGCAGGTCGTACCAGCCGGACGCGGTGTCCCAGTCGAGGACCGTCCGGTCTCCGGCCGCGACGAGCACCTCGCGCCGGCCGGAGCCGTAGGCGAGCGCTTCGAGCGTGAACGTCAACGGCACCGGTCCGGGGTTGGCGATCGTCAGCGAGAGCCGGTGGCCCGCACCGCAGGAGGACACCGCCACCCGGGCGGCCGAGCCGGTACGGGAGCCGGCGAACTCGCGCCGGAACCCGTTCGGGCCGGTGAGGATCAGCCGGTATCCCTCCGCCCCGGCGGGCACGGTGACGAACTCCGCGCCGAGCACGTCGAAATGGCGCGGGGACGCGAATTCCCCGGCGTACGGATAGAGCGCGAAATGGCTGCCCCGATCCCCGACGTCGGTCATGGTGACGATCAGCCCGTCGTCCGCCAGGACGGCGGACGCCTCCGGCCGGTAGGGCAGCGGCCGGGCGGGCCGCGTGCCGGGCTCCTGACTGGCGAGCCGCCCTTCCGCGGGGGGCGTCGCCCGCCAGCGCACACGGAACGGCGGGACGGCCACGGCCGTGCCGGTGTCCGGCACCCTGGGCGTGGGCGCGGGGCGCGCGACCGGGGTGAAGTCGAACGCCGAGGTGAGATCGCCGGCCACGCGCCGTCGCCACGAGCTGATGTTGGGCTCGGCGACGCCCAGCCAGCGTTCCACGAACCGGATCGTGGACGTGTGGTCGAACACCTCGGAGCAGACGTGCCCTCCGGCGGTCCACGGCGACACGATCGTCATCGGCACCCGGTAGCCGAGCCCGATCGGGAGCCCGTCGACGAACTCGTCCTCGGTGCCTTCCGGCGGCAGCGGAGGCGGCACGTGGTCGTAGAACCCGTCGTTCTCGTCGAAGGTGAGGAACAGCGCCGTCCGCTCCCAGACCGACGGGTGCGAGGCGAGCGCGTCCAGGATCTCGTGGACGAGTCCGGCGCTGTGCGCCGGGCTGGACGGATCGGGGTGCTCGGAGTACGCCTCCGGCGCGACGATGTAGGAGACCTGCGGAAGCCGTCCCTCCGCGACATCCGCGCGGAAGGACGCGGCGAGCCGCCCCGGCGCGACCCTGGACAGTCCCCGCCGGTAGGCGTCCAGATCCGCCGGGGCGAGCTGCGCGACTCCCTTCTCCAGCGCCGCGAGCATCTCCTCACGCTCCCGCTCGGGCAGCCCGGCGATCGACGTGTAGAAGGAGTGCAGGCTCCGATGGGGCGTGTGGGCCAGGGCCGCACGCGCGACCCTCTTGAAGGACGCGAAGAAGTCCAGCGAGTTGCACTGGTAGTTGTCCCACTCCTGGTAGACCCGCCAGGTCCTGCCCGCCGCCGTCAGCCGCTCGGGGTAGGAGGTGTGGGTGTAGCCGGGGTGGGTGTCCTCGACGCAGGCGTCGTTCGCCGTGGTGCGCCGCCCGGCCGGCTCGTGCCCAACGGTTCCCGACCAGTGATAGAGGCGGTTGGGGTTCGTCGGCCCGAACATCGAGCAGTGATAGGCGTCGCACAGGGTGAAGGCGTCGGCCAGCTCGAACTGGAACGGCAGGTCACGACGGTCGAAGTGGACCATCGCGCCCGGTCCCTTGCCCGCGATCCAGCCGTCGTGCCAGCCGTCGCCCCGGGTCCGCTGCCCGGTGTCCCATTCGTGGTCGACGCCCTCGACATATTGGAGGTCGCCTTCGGTCAGGTCCCGGTCACCCGTACCGGCGCGTACGGAGTAGGGGAGGACGCCGGACTGCTCGAACACCGGCCGGCCGTCCGGCAGCGTGACGGCGTTGCGGTCACCGAACCCGCGCACTCCGCGCAGTGTCCCGAAATAGTGGTCGAAGGAGCGGTTCTCCTGCATGAAGAACACGACGTGCCGGATCGAGTCGAGCCCCCCGGGCGGCACCGGCCGGGCCAGCGCCGCCCGCAGGGACGAGGGAAGTGCAGACAAGGAGGCGGAGGCCTTTCAGAGCTTGCGGCAGTAGAGAGCGTCGGGGGTACCGTAGCGGCCGACGCCGTTGGAGAACGCGATTCCGGCGGCGTACTCGTCGGAGGCGCACTGCGCCTTGTAGTAGCCGGAGGCGTAGTCGCCGCCCTCGCCGGACGCGGGACGGCTGTCGCCCCGGTCGTCCCACAGGGTCCGGCCGGCGCCGGCCAACGGGATCCGGCCGGGCGCGCAGAGGACGGCCGACATCTTGTCGCCGCGCAGGCTGTAGCCGATCATGAACTGGCCGTTGGGGCACTGGTACTTGGTGAACCCGTACGCCCAGTCGGTCGTGACGTTCTCACTCTTCACCACCTTGGCGTCGCCCGACTCCCACAGGTTCGCCGCTCCGGCGTCCGTGCACAGGCCGCCCTGGCCCTTCTGGCTGATGCCGATCAGGCGCTGGTCGTCCGGGCAGGACAGCTTGTGGGCGCCGGAGTCCCAGTCGCCCTGGGCGCGCATTCGCGCGGACTGGTTCGCATCGCCGCGGATGGCCTGGAGCATGGACCAGGTGCGGATGGGGGCGACCTGCCCGGTGTACCCGGTGGCGTCGATCAGGCGGCGCCAGTGCGCCGCCCGCCAGTCGTCGGCGTCGGACACGCTACGCAGGCCGCCGTCGGTGGCGTAGCGGACGAGACCCCAGGTGTTGCCCTGGTCGTTCTCCTGGAAGCCGACCATCGGCCAGTACGCGAAGTCGACGTCGTTCTCGATGAGGAAGTCGACCATGTTGGCGAACCAGGCCCTGTCCTTGTCGGTGGTGACCTTGCCGACGCCGAACTCGCTGATCCAGACGGGGGCGGTGAAGTGCCGGTCCGGGGTGGTCGCCACGTAGGTGGCGGTGTCGCGCATGGCCGTGAAGAGGTCCGCGCGGCTCAGGTCCCGGTATCGGGCGTCATGGGTCTCGCCCAGTCCGTCCGCGCCGGTGTGCTGCGGGCCGGTGTAGCCGTAGAAGTGCGCGGCGTAGACGAGTTTGTGCGAGCGGACGAGCGTCTGCGAGAGCGTCGCGACCGGCTTGAGCATCGGCCTGTCGTGCCAGATGCCGTCGACCGGGATGCCGGACCAGTTGATCCCCTCGATCATGATCAGCATGTCCGGGTTGGCCTCGGTGAGGATCCGGTCGCCGGCCCGCTGCGCGGCGGCGGCCCAGTCGTGGTCGTCGCCCCAGCCCCAGTTGGGGTTGTCCCAGGTGTCCCGGCGTACCTCGTTGCGCAGGTCGGCGCCGACGACCCGCTTGTTGGCGCGGTACCGCCGTGCCATGAAGACCCAGTCGTCCAGCCATTTCTGGGTGGTCTGGCCGCTGTTCCACCGTTCGTTCCCGTCGACGCCGCAGCACCAGCGGGTGGTGGTCGTGTGGTTGTTGAGTATGACGGCGAACCCGTCGGCGGTGAGCGCCTCGACGACCTTGTCGTAGACCTGAAGGGGAGTGAGGCCGCGCAACTGCGGGTTGGCCGCCACGCCAGCGTCGGTGACGGGCCGCGCGTCGGTGAGCATCTCGTTGGAGAACGGCAGGCGGACGCTGTTGACGCCGAGCGTGTGGAAGTCCGCGATCAGCTTGCTCATCGGCGCCCGGTCCAGGCCGAGCGGGACCCGGTGAGAGGTCTCCGAGGCATAGTTGTTCGCCGGGTTCTCGTCGTCGCCGCTGCCGGTCCAGGTGCCGCTGGCGCCGTGCCAGTTGCCGGACCGCAGTTTGAACCGCGTGCCGGTGGAGTCGACGATGTAGCGGCCGCGGGTGCTGAGCGGTCCTTCCCAGGACGCCGCCAGGGGGGTCGGCGCGTCGGCCGCCGCGGGAGGGGGAGCCGCGGCCAGGCCGCCGAGTGCGGTGGCGAGAACCGCCAGGAGTGCTCCTAATCGCATCAAGGCACCTCAGATCTGGAGTGACGCGCGAGAACCGCGACGTCGCGGGGGTGGAGGGTGACCTGCTCGACCTCGGGGCGCCCGGGGGCGAGCAGGTGGTGGAACGGGTGGGGCAGATCGACCGTGCGGGCCTCGTCGGTGTGGTTGAGCAACAGCAGGAACTCCCCGCCGCCGCCCGTGCGCACCGCGGCCTGCACGCCGTCGGGCAGGCCGCGCAGCACCGGCTCGGCGCCGGCCTCGGCGAGCGCCTCGGCCAGGACCGTACGCATGATCGTCTCATCGGGACGGGTGGTGACGTAGCGGACCGTGCCCGTGCCGAACCCGTTCCTGGTCACCGCGGGTGTGCCGTCGGCAAAGGCCAGCAGGACGTCCGCGCCCTCGATGCGTACGTCCTCTCGCCACAGATCGGCGGTGCCCTCCCCGAGCGGGAACGTCTCACCCTCGGCGGCGGGCCGGTACTCCTCGATGCGCAGGCCGAGCGCCTCGCGCAGCGGCCCCGGGCAGCCGCCGTGGTGGACCCGGTCGTTGCCGTCCACCACGGAGGTGAAGAACGACACCAGCAGGTGGCCTCCGGCCGAGACGTAGCCGGCCAGTCTCCCCGCGTGCTCGTCGGTGAGGAGATAGAGGTTGGGGACCACGACCAGTCTGTAAGCGGACAGGTCCGCGCCGGGCGGCAGCACGTCCACGCCCACGCCCAGGTCGAACAGCGGGCCGTAGTGATCCAGCGCTCGGTCGACGGCCTTCAGCCCGTCGGACGGCCGGGAGTCCAGCTCGAGCGCCCACCAGCTGTTCCAGTCGAACAGCACGGCCACGTCGTTGACCACGCGGGTTCCGGCCAGCTCCGGCACCGCGGCCAGCTCGGCGCCCAGGGCGGCGACCTCCCGGAACACCCGGGTGTCCGGACCCGCGTGCGGCACCATTCCGGAGTGGAACTTCTCCGCGCCGCCGCGCGACTGCCGCCACTGGAAGTAGAGGACGGCGTCGGCGCCGTGCGCGATCGCCTGCCAGCTCCACAGGCGCATCAGGCCGGGCTCCTTGATGCCGTTGCGCCGCCGCCAGTTGACCGCCGACGGCGCCTGTTCGACGAGGTACCAGGGGTCGCCGCCGTGCGCGCCGCGGGCCAGATCGTAGGCGAGGCCCGCCGCCACGTGCGATCTCGGCCGGAACGGGTCCGGGTAGCTGTCGAGCCCCACGATGTCCATCCGGTCGGCCCATGAGTGCACGTCCACCGGTTTGTGGTGGGCGAGGAAGTTGGTCAGTACGGGCACACCCGGTGTGACCCGTCGCAGGATCGCCGCTTCGACCTCGAAGCACGCGCGCAGCGCCTCGTTGCTGAACCTCGTGAAGTCCAGTTGCTGGGCGGGGTTGGCGTACGTCGGCGCGAGCCTGGGGGGCAGGATCTGGTCGAACGAGGTGTAGCGCTGGGACCAGAAGTCGGTGCACCAGGCCGCGTTCAGCCCTTCGACGTCGCCGTATCGCCCGCGCAGCCAGCGACGGAAGTCGCGGGCCGACTCCTCGCAGAAGCACTCGGCGACGTGACAGCCGTACTCGTTTCCCACGTGCCAGAAGCCCAGGGCGGGGTGGTCCCTGTAGTGCGCGGCGAGCGCCTCGACCAGCCTGGTGGCCCGGTCGCGGTAGACCGGGCTGGACGGGCAGTAGTGCTGGCGGCCGCCCGGCGCAAGGACGGTGCCCGACCGGGTGACCGGCAGGATCTCCGGGTGTTCCGTGGCCAGCCAGGGCGGCGGTGAGGCGGTCATGGTGGCGAGGTCCACCGTCACCCCGGCCGCCGCCAGCTCGTCCATCACCGTGTCGAAGTAGGAGAAGTCGTACGCGCCGGGCGCGGGCTCGACCCGCGCCCATCCGAAGACGCCGACGGTGACCAGGTTGACCCCGGCCTCTGCCATCAGGCGCACGTCCTCGGCGCGGAGCTCGTCCGGCCACTGCTCGGGGTTGTAGTCGCCGCCGAAGCCCAGTCCGCCCAGGCGGTCGGTGAAACTCATGTGCTCAGTCCTTCATTCCGGTGGCGGCGATGCCCTGGACGATGTGGCGCTGCGCGAACAGGAAGACCACGACCAGCGGGAGGATCGTGACGACGGCGCCGGCGAAGAGCGCGGGAAGGTTGATCGACTGCGAGGTCAGGAACGTGGACAGCGCGATCTGGGCGGTCCACGACTCCGGGTCCTGGCCGATGACGAGCGGCCAGAGGAAGGCGTTCCAGCTCTCGATGAACGACAGCGTGCCCAGCGAGGCGAGCAGGGCGCCCGAGTTGGGCAGCGCGAGCCGCCAGTACACGCCCAGATGGCCCAGGCCGTCCAGTCGGCCCGCCTCCTCGATCTCCTGCGGGAACTTCAGGTAGAAGTTGCGGAACAGCAGCACCGAGAACGCGTTGAACAGGCCGGGCACGATGACACCCCACAGGGTGTCGACCCCGCCCATCGCGCTGACCAGCACGAAGGTGGGCACGAACGTGGCCGAGGTCGGGATCATCAGGGTCACGACGATGAAGGACATGACCACGCCGCGGCCGGGCACCGAGATGCGGGCCAGGGCGTAGCCGGACATCGAGCCGAGCAGGGTGGAGACGGGCGCGGTGACGATCGCGATGACGAAGGAGTTCCCGAGCGCGCCCGCCATCGGCACCGACGGGTCGTCGAACAGGTCCGTGAAGCCCCGCAGGGTGAACGGGTCGGGCAGCCAGTGCCAGTCCGGGTCGGTGACCTGCGTCCCGGTCATCAGCGCGGCGCGCAGCATGAAGTAGAAAGGCGCCAGGAACAGCACGGCGGCGACGCCGACGACCAGATAGGTCAGGACCGTCGCCGGAGTCCTGCGCGTGGTCTTGCGCATGGTCAGTCCTTCCGGCCGAATCCGACGAGGCGTCCCTGCAGCAGGGTCACCAGGACGATCAACAGGGTCAGCAGGAACGCGCCCGCCGAGCCCACGCCGTAGTCCTGGCCCTTGAGCGCGGTGTCGTACAGGAACACCAGCGGCGGCCGTACGGGGGCGGTGGAGTTGCCGGTGGTGGTCATGAACACGTTGTAGAACTCGTCGAACGCCTGGAACGCGGCGATGAGGATCAGCATGAGGATCGCCACCGACGTGTTGCGCAGCATCGGCAGGGTGATGTGCCGGAACCGCGCCCACCGGGACGCGCCGTCCAGTGCGGCCGCCTCGTACAGGTGGACCGGGATGGCCTGGAGGCCGGCCAGGAACAGGATCATGTAGAGGCCGACCTGGAGCCACAGGCGCACTGTGATGATCACGATCCAGTACAGGGGCGGGTCGGTGCTGGCGATCCAGGACTGGACGTCCCAGCCGAACAGCCCGCCGATGGTGTTGGCGACGCCGGACGGCAGGCCGTTGAACAGGCTCATCTTCCAGATCAGCGCGGCGACGACATAGGAGACGGCGGCCGGGATGAGGAAACCGGTGCGGAAGAAGGCCCGGCCGCGGCGCATCCCGTGCAGCAGCACGGCGAGCCCGAGCGAGATGCCGAACGTCACCGGCACGATGAAGATCGTGAACAGGATGACCCCGGTCATCGAGGACCGGAACGCCTCGTCCCCGAGCAGGAAGGTGTAGTTGTCGAAGCCGACCCAGGATCCGAGATCGACGGTGCCGCGAGCCTCGCTGAAACTGAGCAGGAAGCTCCAGCCGATGGCGACGTATTTGAACAGGCCGAGGCCGAGGACCGTGGGCGCGGTCAGCACGGCGAACGCGCCCACGGCCCTCCAGTCGGTCGGCCGCCCGCGGCGGCCGGGCCGGACCCCGGCCGGGCGCGCGGCGGCGGCCGTCTGCCCGGTCGTGGCGGTGTCTGACATGCTCAGGCCAGCTGCTTGTCGAGCTCGGCCTGCGCCTTCGCCGCGGCCTCGTCGAGCAGCGACCTGGCGTCGCCGCCGCTCTTGGCGATCTTCAGGACGGCCTGCGCGAACGCGGAGTCCATCGTGGTGTTCCACAGGTTCGGGTAGGCCCTGCCGGTGTTCGCCAGGACGTCGGCGGCGTCCTTCGCCGGGCCCGAGCCGAACTCGGTGGTCCGCGCCGCGACGCTCTTGCGCGACGGGACGTGGAACCCGTAGCTGACGCACCAGTCCTTCTGCAGATCCGCCTGCTTGATCCAGAGCCACTCGATGAACTTCTTGGCCTCTTCGGCGTGCTTGCTCTTGGCGTTCACGGCCGCGAACCAGCCGCCGATGCGGGAGACCGCCTGCCCCGTGTCGCCGAACTTCGGCCACGCGATGACGCCGAAGTCGTCACCGAGCGCCTTCTTGATGGCGGGCATGGCCCACAGACCGCACCACTGCATGGCGGCGGCGCCCTGGACGAACGCGCCCGGGTCGTACCAGTCGGTGGTGAAGTCCAGCAGCAGCGACTTGTCGTCGTGCAACTGCTTGAGTCCGGAGATCGCGGCGACGCCCTCGGGCGAGTTGAAGACGACCTTCCTGCCCTCGGGATCGAGCAGGTCGCCGCCGCCCGACCACAGCAGCAGGTACGCCGCGTTGCCGATGCCGTCGGAGCCGACGAACAGGCCCTTCTGCTCCCGGCTGGTGAGCCTCTTGGCGGCGGCGGCCAGATCGGCGAAGGTCTGCGGCACGGCGATCCCGGCCTTCTCCAGGACGCTCTTGCGGTAGTACAGGACCATCGCGTCGTCCATCATCTTCAGGCCGTAGAGCTTGCCGTCGGCCGTGGCGGAGTCCAGTGAGGCCTTGGAGTACTCGGCCTCCTGCCCCTTGATGATGTCGTCGAGCGGAGCGAGCAGGCCGTTCTTGACGTCGACGTACTGGAAGTCGCCGATCTCGAACAGGTCGGGCGCCTGCGGGGTGAGCAGCGTCGAGTGGAGCTTCGCGGAATAGTCGCCCGCGATCCAGTTGACCTTGATGGCGACGTCCGGGTTGGCCTTGGTGTACTCCTTGGCGTACCGGATCACCGCCTGCTGGGTGCCGGCCTCGCCGTAGGCGTGGTACCACTGCTCCAGCGTGACCTTGGCGCCGGCCTTGACGGCGTCGTCCTTGCCGCACGCGGCAAGCGCGATGCCGCCGACGAAGAGGAGCGATCCGCCGAGGAAGGCGCGGCGGGATGTCAGGGAAGTGCTCATTCGGGGGGTTCCTTTCTGAGGGGCCGAGCCGCCCGCCGGCCCATGACGCGGGCCGGTGTTCCCGGAGATGGTGCTGGGGACTGCCTGACGAACGCCGCCCGCGCGACCGCGGATCCAGTGGGTCCCGGGCGGATGCGTCGAGAGGAGGAGGCCGGAGCGGAGCCTCCGCCCGTTCCCGGGCCACGCGGAAACTCCGAGCCGGCGAGGTGTCTCGTCGACGGGCCACAGTGCCGCGAAGCGCCGTCCGGGCCGCGCGCGGCAGGCGTGGTCTGTCAGCCGGGTGTACCGACCATGGACTGGACGGCGACGGTCGCCGCGCCGCGCGCCCATTCCTCGAACGGCAGCGGGCGGATGGTCAGGCCGCACCGCCCCGCGCTGCCGTATGCCTGGGCGGAGAACGCCTCGCGGATCGACTCCTCGAACAGGTCGTAGGCGTCGAGTCCTTCGCCGGACACCACGAGGCTTTCCGGGCCGAGGAGGTTCGCCACCACGGCCAGGCCGAGGCCGATCGCCCGGCCGGCGATGGCGAAGACCTTGCGGAGGACCTGGTCGCCCGAGCGGGCCCGATCGACCGCCTGGTCGATGGTGAGATCGTCCACGCCGGTGGCGCGGCGCGCCTCGGTGAGCAGTGCCTGGGTGGAGGCCAGCGCTTCGAGGCAGCCGGTCGCGCCGCAGTGGCAGCGCGGTCCGTCGACGCCGATCGGCACATGGCCGATCTCCCCGGACACGCCGAACGCGCCGGAGACGAGACCGCCGTTGACGACGAACGCGCTGCCTATGCCGGTGCCGACGGTGACCAGGGCGAAGGAGGACGCGCCGACGCCTTCACCGAACCAGTGCTCGGCGACGGCGAGGGCCTTGACGTCGTTCTCCAGGGTCGTGGTGAGCCCGGTGGCCTCATCCAGCAGCGCGGCGAGCGGGACGTCCCGCCAGCCGAGGAAGGGGGAGTAGCGCACGGTGCCGGTGTCGCGGTCGACGTCGCCGGAGATGGCGACGCCGAGCCGATGGGCCCGCTCTCGGAAGTCGGGGTGTTCGTCCAAGAGCTCCGTGGTGAGCGCGGCGATGGCCGCGACCACGTCGGCGGGTTCCATGGAAGAGGCGGAGGCGTCGGTCCGCACGTCGAATCCGGGCACCGGGCGGTGCTGGGAGGTCACGATCCGGGAGCCGAGATCGGTCACCACACCGATGAGGTCATCACCGGTGATCTTGATTCCGACGAAGTACTCACGTTCCGGCGCGATCGCCAGCGGGCTGGCGGGCCTGCCCGCGCCGGGCGCCGTCCGCTCGGTGGGTGCGAGTTCCCGCAGGTAGCCCGCCTCGATCAGGGGGCGGGCGGCTTTGGTCACCGCCGCGGACGAGAGGCCGGTGAGCCGGCAGACGTCGACCCGGCTCGCCGGGCCCCGGGTGAGGACCGTGGTGAAGACCGCTGCGGCGGCGGGGCTGGCGACGGGCGCCTTGGAGCCCTGGCTTCTCGGCATGCGGGTTACCGTAGGGTCAACTAATTAACTTCGTCAAGAATTTAATTTGGGGTGGCCGCGCTCTACACTTCCGGACCGTCGCCGACCCTCGCGAGGAGCGCCCCACTGTGATCGAGTTCGACCCCCGCCACCGGATCTGGCTGCTCAGCACGCCCACCACCGCGTACGCGCTGCGGCTGGACGAGGACGGCACTCCCCGGCACGTGCACTGGGGGCGCGCCCTGACGTTGGAGCAGGCGGCGGCCGTACCGCCCTTCCGCGACCCGGCGGACAGCAGCTTCGAGCACCCGCGGGCGGACGGGGCGGAGTTTCCTGTCGCCGGGTTCGGGCCGCCCGCCCTCCAGGTCCGTTTCCCGGGCGGAGGGCAGGAGATCGAGTGGCGCTTCGACGGTCACACGGTCGAGGGCGGTCATCTGACGATCCGGCTGCACGACCGGTGCCGTCCGCTCGCGGCCGAGTTGCACTACCGGGTGCATGAGGACGGCGACGTGCTGGAGCGGTGGACCGTACTGCGGCACTCGGGGGGTGACGCGCCGCTGGAAGTGCTGCGTGTGGACTCGGCCGCGTGGAGTGTTCCCCATCTGGCGGGCTACCGGCTGAGCCATGTGACCGGGGCGTGGGGCAGTGAGTTCCGGCTGCGACGCGAGGCTCTCCCAGGAGGGGAGACCGTGCTGACGAGCAGGCGAGGCGTATCGGGGCATCACGCCAATCCATGGCTCATGATCGACGACGGTGGGGCCGGCGAGGAGCACGGGGAGGTGTGGAGCACCGCGCTGGCCTGGAGCGGGAGCTGGCGGATCACGCTGCACCGTTCACCCGCCGAGCGCCTGTGCTGGAGCGGCGGGTTCGGCCACGACGGCGTCACCTGGCGGCTGGAGCCGGGCGAGTCGCTGGAGACGCCGGTTTTCGCGGGCCTGTACCGCCCGGACGGATTCGGCGGGACGAGCCGCTCCTGGCACGCGTACATCGCGCGGCATGTGCTGCCCGCCGGGGCCGAGTTGCGCCCGGTGGTCTACAACTCGTGGGAGGCGACCGGCTGGGCGGTGACGGAGGAGGGGCAGAAGGGGCTCGCGGTCCTCGCGGCCGAGGTCGGCGCGGAGATGTTCGTCATGGACGACGGCTGGTTCGGCGCGCGCGACAGTGACGGGGCCGGGCTCGGTGACTGGGTGCCGAACCCCGGCAAGTTCCCCACGGGGCTGGACGGGCTGATCGCCGAGGTGCACCGGCTCGGCATGCGGTTCGGGATCTGGGTGGAGCCGGAGATGGTCAACCCCGACAGCGACCTCTACCGCGCCCATCCCGACTGGGTGCTGCACGAGCCGGACCGGCGCCGCACGCTGCTGCGCAACCAACTCGTGCTCGACTTCGGGCGGCCCGAGGTGGCCTCATGGGCGCACGACTGGCTGGACCGGCTGGTGGGCGGACACGGGATCGACTTCCTCAAATGGGACATGAACCGGGCTCTCACCGAGGTGGGGCGGCCCGGGGCCGGCGATCCGGGCCGGCCCTGGATCGACCATGTGCGCGGTGTGTACGAGGTGATGGACCGGCTGCGCGCCGACCATCCCCGGCTGCGGATCGAGGCGTGCGCGGGCGGTGGCGGCCGGGTGGACCTCGGTGTGCTGCGCCGTACCGACGAGGCGTGGACCTCCGACAACACCGACGCCGCCGACCGGATCGCGATCCAGCACGGGTTCGGGCAGATCTATCCCGCCCGGACGATGGCGGCCTGGGTGACCGACAGCCCGAACTTCCTGACCGGCCGGGATCTGCCGCTGCGGTTCCGCTTCCATGTGGCGATGGCCGGAGTGCTGGGCGTCGGCGGCGACCTGTCGCGCTGGAGCGCCGCCGAGCGCGAAGAGGCGGCGGAGCTCGTCGCGCTCTACAAGGAGATCCGCCCGGTCGTGCAGCACGGCGTCCACTACCGGCTGGGGGAGCCGCCGCTGACCGGTGCCCAGTATGTCGCGGACGGCCGGGTCGTCGTGCTCGCCTGGCGGCTGTCGTCCCCCTTCGGAGCCCCGCCCGCGCCTCTGCGGTTGCGCGCCCTGGACCCGGACGCCCGCTACCGCGACGACGACACCGGCGCCGTCCATCACGGGGCCGTTCTGCTGGCTCATGGCCTCCCGCTTGAGCTGCCGGGCCGCGGTCACGCGAGCGCCCTCGTCCGCCTGACCCGTGTCGAGTGAGAGTCGACCGCCTCCCGGGATCGGCCGTACGCCACCGGAGTGGAGGTCGGCGGCGAGCGTTCATTTCCGCGGGCGATCCCTTGCACTCGATCGTCTAGCGGTGTGCCGTCAGGGTGTAGGCGCCCCGTGCGCAGCCGTTGATGCGCCAGCCGCCCGGTGTCTGCCGGGCGGCGACGCCCGTGAGTCCGGCACTGCGGACGACCGGCCGGGCGCCGCCGGGGAACCACACGTCGAGGCCGCATCCGGCGCCCTCGCCCTGCGCCGTGAGGCTCGCCTGGTCGGAGGTGAGGCCGGTCAGGCGGCCGGGGGCGGAACGGGGGTAGGGGCGCGAGAGTTCGGCGACGTATTCGGGGGGTGGGGGCAGGTCCTTCCCGGTGGCACAGTCCTCGATCATGAGGTTGCCGCCGGTCCTGGATTCGGCTCCGGCGTGGGCGTCGCCGCAGGACTGCTTCCAGACCCAGAACGCACCGCCGATTCGGTGCCGGTCCTCGTGGTCGGTGTATCTCCTGATCGGGGCCGAGGAAGCGTCGCCGAACCACCCCCACTCTCCCGACCAGAGCCCCGCGCCGTAGTACGCCGCCGCCCGGCTCGCCAGGTCGAAGCCGCGCTCGATGCTCGTGATGGTGACGCCGGTGCCCTGGTCGATGGTGATCGACTCGTTGTATAGGTGAGGGGCGAAGACGAGCAGCCGGTCGTCGGTGAAGTCCTTGGGCACCGAGACCTCGAAGCCCAGACCCGACCAGAGCACGGACGGCTCGAAGAAGATCAGGTGCGGGAAGCCGCGCTTCTCGCCCGCCCTGATGGCCTTGATCGCTCGGTCGTAGTAGCGGCCGAGCAGCACACCGGAGGTGATCGGCGGGGCTTCGCCGAAGCCGGGCTCGTTCAGCAGGTCGTATCCGGCGACCATGGGCTCGCTCGCGAACCGCTCCGCCAGCATGCCCCAGGCGGCGACCAGGCGGGTCTGGATGCCGTCCCTGTCCTGGTAGAAGTTGGTGAAGGCGCGGGCGACGGCGGGAGAGATATCGCGTCCGGTGAACTCGCACTTGGGGGCGCCGTCGAAGCGATCGGCCCAGGTGGGTGCGCCGTCCCAGCCGTGCATCGGGGAACCCTTCGCGCAGGTGGTGCCAGGGGCGGCGTCGACGCCCTTGCCCCAGGCGTCCTGGTGCATGTCGATGACCGTGTGCAGGCCATGCTTGGCCGCCGTCTCGACGGCCCAGGAGATCCTGGCGAGGTAGGCCGGGTCGTAGTGGCCGGGCCGGGGTTCCAGGGCTGACCAGGAAAGGGCGAGGCGGATGACGTTGAAGCCCATCTGCTCCATGCCGACGAAGTCGGCCTCGGTCAGCGGTCGCGTCACCGCCTTGTCCGGAAATTTCTGGAAGTAGTCTTCGAGCTGGTTGACGTTCACACCCCGCAGCAGCACCTCATTGCCGTCGGTGTCGACGATCCTGCGGTCGGCTGAGAGTGTCAGGCCCTTGGTGCGTGGTGGCTGCGCGGTGGCGGTTCCGGGTTGCGCGAGCGGTATGGCGAGCGCCGCCGCGCCCACGACAGCCGCCATTCCTGTCGCCGCAGAAACGGTGAAGCCCGTACGCGCCGGAACAAGGACGGTTCTTCGCGCCGGGAGGGTGGCGGGGAGGAGGGCGACGAGGGCTGCCGTCGCGAAGGCGAGGAGGGCGCCGAAAGAGAGTGCGGGGGCGAGACGAAGCATGATCGCCGGTGCCCAGAACGTGTCGCAGCCCGCCAGGTCGCCGGGGAGCCCGATGGCCGCCTGGGCCAGGCCCAGCGTCGCGGCCGCTCCCAGCGCGGAGATCCCGGCCACGACGGCCCGCGGCGAGGCGGCGGTACCGAGCCGGCGGTTCAGCGCCCAGGTCGTCACGCCCAGCAGGGTGACGGCGGCGATGCGGCCCAGCGGTCCCGCCTCGGGCGCCGGGGCCAGCGGGGAGTCGCCGATCGCGTACCCGACGGGTGAGCCGCCCCACCAAACTCCACCTACCAGCGCACCCAGGACCACGGCCACCCCCGCCGCCACCCACCCCGGCCCCGGAGCCGGCGGAAAGAACGACTCTGAGGCCGCCGCAGGTCCGGTGCCCGACCCTGGGGAGGGTGGGGAGGTCGAACTCGCAGAGGGTGAGGTGAGACGGCGGCGAAGGAACTGCGTGAGCCAGGTGGCCGCCAGGACCGGCAGGCCGAAGATCGCCGCCTTGACGCCGGTGAAGCCGGTCGACCACGCCAGGTAGACCACATCACCGAAGGCCATCGCCAGCGACATCATCAGCTTGGCCGCCATCGCCGACCACACCACCGCGCCCCACACCAGCAGTGCCGTACGCAGCGGGGCTGCCTCGCGTGCGATCACCCACGTCAGCGTCCCGACTCCCGCCAGCAGCAGCGGCACATAGACGGCCGGCGCGGCCACCTGCCACAGCCCGGCGACGGGTAGCAGGTCGGCGCCCGTCCACGTGTACGGCGCGGCCAGCCCCGACGGGTCGAAAGCCGCCCCCAGCACGATGACGGCGGCCAGCACCACGACGGCGATCGGCGACAACCAGGGGTTCCTCATAGCGTCAGCGACCATATATGAGCAATGCTCACATATAAAGAGTCGGATCCGTAACAATGCGGATGTCCCGCTTCGAAGTCGTCGGCGAGCCCCGTGGACGCGGGCAGCGTCAGCGTGAGTCGTTCGAGCACTTCGGCGAGCTCATCGCCGAGTTGTTCAAGCTCGCCGCGCTGTTGGTGTTCGGCGCGCGGGCTGGGCGAAGATCGTGCGGATTGCGTGGGCGACCGTCTCGGCCGACCCCTTCGGGACGCGGGCCAGGTCAGAGCGTGACGCGGGCGACGACCGGCAGATGGTCGCTGCCGGTGGCGGGCAGGGTCCAGGTGGCGGTCGGCGTCGCCCCGCGAGCCATGACGTGGTCGATCCGGGCGAGGGGAAAGGCCGTAGGCCAGCTGAAGCCGAAGCCTCCCTCCGCCGGGGTCATCCGCGAGGTGACCGGGCCCAGGCCACGGTCATCGAGGGTGCTGTTGAGGTCCCCCAGCAGGATGACCTTGTCCAGCTTCTCCGCGGCGACGGCCGCGCCCAGGGCGACGGCGCTCTCGTCCCTCCGACCGGAGCTGAAGCCGCCCGGCAGTCGTACGCGTACCGAGGGAAGATGGGCGACGTAGACGGCCAGGTCGCCGGACGGCACCCGGACGGTGGACCGCAACCCCCGGCTCCAGTCGCCGTCGACGCCGTCCGGCCTGATGTCCACCGGCCGGGAGTCGGCGAGGGGATACCTCGACCAGAGCCCGACGGTCCCCACGACGGCACGGTGCGGATAGCCGGCCGCGAGCGCGGCCTCGTACACGGGGAGCGTGGCAGGCGTCACTTCTTCGAGGGCGACGAGGTCGGCTCCCGCGCGGACCAGGGCCCGCGCGGTGCCGGCGGGATCGGGGTTCTCGTCGTTGACGTTGTGCTGGAGCACGATCAGGTCATGTGCCGTTCCCCGGTCCGCGGGCAGCACGAGCCTGCCGAACAGGGCGATCCAGACCGCCGCGAGCAGCGCCGTGGCCACCGTCGCGGTGGCCGAGCGGCGTAGCGTCGCCAGGCAGAGCAGCACAGGGACGGCCAGGCCGAGCCAGGGGAGGAAGGTCTCCAGCAGGCTGCCGAGGTTGCCGGCGGTGTTCGGCACGGCGGCGTGGAACAGCAGCAGCCCGGCGACCAGCACGGAAAACGACGCGAGGATCCGCCCCCGGGTCCATCGCGTGCGGCCTTTCGCGTCCGTGCCCCAGCGCCATCGGTCGATGCGATGACGTCGCCCCTCGGCGGCCACAACCCTCCCTGCCTCGCTGCCGATGCGGCCTGACCCGACAGCGAAGTCACACTGATATCGCGTCGGACACGGTGATGTCCACAAGACCGGGGCGACATCACGTCTCGGAGTCCTCCGCCTTCGTGGCGTCTCGGTGGAGGAGTCGGTCGCCGGCGCGCGTGAGCTGCTGATCGACCCACGCGGTGACCTCCGGGACGAGCTGAGCGCCTCTTCGGCTACCCCTCGGTCTTGCGTGCGGTGAGCAGCAGGTACTCCCAGGCCATGGAGGTGGTGCCGGTGTCCTGAGTGTGGCGATGGGCGAGGGCGGCCAGGTCATGGTCCAGAGCGGTGACACGGTCGGGATCGTTCGCGATGGCGCGGTAAGCGGCGACGGTCGGGCCGTAGTTGGACTTGAAGTAGTCGCGGAATGCCTCGGGTGTCGTGAACCTGTCGATCCGCACGGTCCGCCGATCGGCCGTGACATCGGTGATCCGGTCGCCGAAGAGCGCGCGGACGTGGTCCGGGCGCCCCCACAGGGGCGGCGGCTGCGTGCCGGGCGGCGGCGGGGACGCGTAGGGTTTCATCGCCGCGAACATCTGCCCGATGAACCCCTCCGGCGTCCAGTTGATCAGGCCGATCGTGCCGCCTGGGCGGCAGACGCGGAGCATCTCGTCGGCGGCGGCCTGGTGGTGCGGGGCGAACATGATCCCGACGCAGGAGAGCACGGTGTCGAACTCACCGTCGGCGAACGGCAGCGCCTCGGCGTCAGCCTGACGCCACTCCAGCTCCACGCCGTGCTCAGCCGATGATCGGCGCCCGGCCTCCAGCAGTTCCGGCGTCAGGTCGCAGGCGACGACCTGCGCGCCGGCCACGGCCGCCGGGATCGCGGCGTTGCCCGTTCCGGCCGCGATGTCCAGCACCCGGTCGCCGGGCCGCACATCGCATGCCTGCACCAGGGTCGCGCCCAGGTCGGGGATGATCTCCGAGGCCACGGCGGGGTAGTCACCGAGCGCCCACATCGCCCGGTGCCTCGTCTTCAGGGCGCGGTCGGCCTCCGCCGCGCTGATCAAGTCGCTCATGAAACGAGACTAGGTTCCGGCGAAATCGCCTCCTAGTACAACATCTGTACTGGAAGGCGCCGGGGGCGGGGCTTACGCTGCGATCCATGGGCTCCTCCTACTACCAGTTCTGCCCCGTCGCGAAGGCGATGGAGATGCTCGACGAGCGCTGGACGCTGCTCGTCGTGCGGGAACTGCTGTCCGGGAGCCAGCATTTCAACGAGCTGCGCCGCGGTGTGCCGAGAATGTCCCCCTCGCTGCTGTCCAAGCGGATGCAGCAACTGGTGCGCGCCGGCATCGTGGAGAGAGCGGCGGACGGCAACGACGTTCGGTACGTCCTTACCCCGGCCGGCGAAGAACTGCGGCCGGTCGTTGAGGCGCTCGGCGTCTGGGGCACCCGATGGATCGGCGACCTCGGCGATATGGACCTGGACCCGAAACTGCTGCTGTGGGACATGCACCGGCGCGTCGACCACGCCGCCGTCCCGGTCGGCCGGACCGTCGTGCTGTTCAGCTTCCCGGACGTGCACCCGCGCGCTCGCGACTGGTGGCTGGTGATCACTTCCGGCGAAGCCGACGTCTGTGACGTGGACCCCGGCTATACCGTGGCGGTCGCGGTGACCGCCGGCCTGCGCCACATGGTCGCGGTCTGGCGCGGTGATCTCAGCTGGCGCGACGCCCTGCGTTCCGGCGTGATCGACGTGCGCGGCCCCGAGGCGTTCCGCCGGCAACTGCCCCGTTGGTTCATACTCTCTGAGTTCGCCTCGGTGCCTCGGCCCACCTGACCGAAGCGGGGCCCGAACACTCCCGCGGACGAGTGACGCGGCCGGCACTCCGCTGCCCCCGCGCACCGTGCTGTCGACGACAGCGGTGACGACAACGTCGGCCGCTCTCCATGACCGCCGAATCGCACCACAAACTGGCTCTTTTGCCTCCTCCTGGCAATGCTATGCCTTATGTTTGCCTTTGCTAGATCTGTCCGAACACACGGGGGACCCCGTACGCGCCTGCGCAGGCGTCTGGCTCCGTTGGTCGCAATGGCCGCGATGGCTGGGGGCCTGGTCGGCGCGCCGGCGGCGCTCGCCGACGACTCTGTCAAGATCGATATCCTCGGGATCAACGACTTCCACGGCCGGCTGGAGGCGAACGGCCAGGAAGCGGGAGCCGCGGCGCTGGCGACCGCGGTCAAGGAGATGAGGGCAGGAAACCCCAATACCGTCTTCGCCGCGGCGGGGGACCTGATCGGCGCCTCGACGTTCACCTCGTTCATCCAGCAGGACAACCCGACCATCGACGCGCTCAACGCGGCCGGCCTCGAGGTCAGCGCGGTCGGCAACCATGAGTTCGACCGGGGCTACGACAACCTGACGAACCGGGTCATCCCGCGGGCCACGTGGGAATACATCGGCGCCAACGTCAAGGTCAAGAAGGAGCTCCAGGACAGGTACAAGGAGCTCACCGAGTCCTGGGTCAAGGAGGTCGACGGGGTCAAGGTCGGCTTCGTCGGCGCGGTGACCGAGCATCTCGACGAACTCGTCACCCCGGCGGGCATCTCCATGCTCGACATCCTGGACATCCCGAGCGCGGTCAACCAGGTCGCCGACGAGCTGAAGGCCAAGGAGGGGGCCGACATCGTCGTGCTGCTCGTCCACGAGGGTGCCGCCACCACGCAATACGAGTCGGCCGTCGACCCGGCGAGCGACTTCGGCAAGATCGTGAACGGGCTCGACAAGAACTTCGACGCGATCATCTCAGGCCACACCCACCTGGCGTACGACCACAAGGTCCCGGTCAAGGAGTGGCAGGACGAGAAGCGCCCGGTGACCGTGCGCCCGGTCGTGTCTGCGGGTCAGTACGGCTACAACCTCAACAAGATCACGTTCACGTACGACAAGGCCAAGAAGCAGGCGGTCGACGTCGAATCGAAGATCGTCCCGCTGACCGAGAAGCAGGCGGACGGCTCGTGGAAGCCCCTCTACGGCGTGGATCCGACGGTCAAGGGAATCGTGGACGACGCCGTCGAGGTGGCCAAGAGGGAGGGCGCGCGCAAGCTCGGTGAGATCACCGCGGACTTCAACCGGGCCCGCCAGTCCAACGGCACGACCGAGAACCGCGGCGGTGAATCGACCCTGGGCAACCTCGTCGCCGACGCGCAACTCGCGGGTGCTCGCACCACCGACCCATCCACTGAGATCGCTTTCATGAACCCGGGCGGGCTCCGTACGGACATGAAGTACCGGGCCGAAGGCAAGGCGGACGGCACCGTCACCTACAAGGAGGCGGCCGAGGTCCAGCCGTTCGCCAACACCCTGGTCACGATGACCCTGACCGGTGAGCAGATCGTCCAGGTGCTCGAGGAGCAGTGGCAGCCCGAGGGGGCCAGCCGGCCGTTCCTCAAGCTCGGCGTGTCCAAGGGACTCTTCTACACCTACGACCCGACCGCGCCCAAGGGCCGGCACATCACCTCGGTCACCCTCGACGGAAAGCCGCTGGACCGGGCCAAGTCCTACCGCGTGGTCGTGAACTCGTTCCTCGCCTCGGGAGGGGACAACTTCAGCACCCTGAACGAAGGGGCGGACAAGCGGGACACCGGCCAGGTCGACCTCCAGTCCATGGTCGCCTACCTGGGCGGCAACTCGCCCGTCGCTCCGGATCTCGCGCAGCGCGCGATCGGCGTGCGGTTCGACGCGCCACAGGATGGCTTCAAGGCGGGTGACACGGTGACGGTCAACCTGTCGTCGCTGGTGTTCACCAGCAACGAGCCCAAGGATGAGAAGGTCGCGGCTACGTTCGCCGGCCAAGAGGTCGGCACGTTCGCGGTCGACGCCACGGCCGACGCGAACACCAACAACACCGACGAGGTCGGCCGTGCGACCGTCGGATTCGCGGTGCCCGCCGACGCGGCGCAAGGGGGCGCGACGAGCGCGGACCTCGTCATCACCGGCGAGACGACCGGCACGACAGTCACCGTAGCGATCCCGCTGGCCGCTGACACCGGGCCGGCGTGCACGGTCACGATCACCGGCCGCCACGCTGGACCCCTCAAGGTGGGTTCCGGCGTCACCTGCCTGGACGGAGCAGTGGTCTCCGGGTCGGTCACGGTGCAGAAGGGCGCGAGCCTCTACGCGACCGGTGCCAATGTCAGCGGACCGATCAGCGCCTCGAAGGCCGTCGATGTCTCGCTGAACCGCACGACTGTCAGTGGTCCGGTGACGGTCAACGGTGCCACCGGCAAGCTCACCATCTCGGACTCCACGGTGACCGGTCCGGTCAGCTTGACCGACAACCAGGTGACCGACGCGCCGGTCGTGTCCGGCAACCGGATCAGCGGGCCGTTGAGCTGCAGCGGAAACTCCCCGGCGCCGGCGAACAACGGCAAGGTCAACACCGTGTCCGGTCCCAGGACCGGGCAGTGCAAGGGGCTTTGACCCGCTGATGCGGTAGTCCGAGCCGGATCAGGGGCGGTGGCGTGGACAACGTTCTGCGCCGCCGCCCCTCGTGCGCTCATGGCACCACGCACGCCGGATCTTCAGCGCCACCAGAGCCGATGCGTCGTCGCGAACATCGCACTGAGCATGGACGGGTACTACAGCGGACCCGGCGGGCCCGCGGACATGGGATGGCTGATGCCGTACGCGATCAGCGACGTCGCCCGCGACCACCTGACGGAGCTCTGGAAGCCTGCGACCACCGCACTGCTCGGCCGCATCAACGGCGAAGGCTTCTTCGGCTACTGGCCGACGGTCGCGGACGACCCGTCCGCCGACCCCCGTGACCGCGCGTACGGCGCCTGGACCAGGGCTCCGGCGCGGCCTCGGGGCTGATGAACGCCGCCCGTCCCTCTCACTGTCATGAACGTCCAGCGAATCAAGGTCGTCCATGCCGTGTACCAGTCCTTCTTCAGCGGCGGTAGTGGAGCCGGGCGCAGGGGAAGGCCCGTCCAGTGGAGGGGGCAGCGGCCGGCCGGCGCATCTGCCATGGTCCTGCGAAGGTCGTCTGGGAGGAATCGTGTCCCTGTTGTTCGGGCAGGTCGCGACCCTGGGGTGGGTGGCCGTCAAGACGCTACTGCTCTATGTCACGGCCGTGGCCGGCCTGCGGCTGACGAAGCGACGCATGATCGCCGAGCTGTCGCCGTTCGACTTCGTGGCCGCCGTCGCCGTCGGTGCGATCGTCGGCCGCACCGCGACGGCGTTGGACACCTCCTATCTCACCGGAGCGGCGGCCCTTGTCACGGTGATCGCCGTCCACGCCGCCATCACCCAGTTGCGACTGCGCCACCCCTTTCCCCACTGGTTCGATCACGCGCCGCGCGTTCTGGTGACCGAAGGCGAGATTCACCCGAGGCAGCTCAGGCGTTGCGGGCTCACCGAGAGGGACCTGTACACGATCCTGCGCCGGCGGGGTGTCATGTCCCTTTCCTCCGTGCGCTATGTGATCTTTGAGCCGAAAGGGGTGATCAGTGTCGTCCGAAGGGGCGACGACGTGGGGGAAGTCACCCAGGAAGCGCTGGAGCGCGTGGAACGGCGAGCAGCCGGTGATTGACTCCGGGCCCCGGACGCGGTCATACCGGCGGCATACGCGGTACCCGGCCGGTCATTGACCGGGGACGCGCTGGACAGCGATCAGGGCGGCGTCATCGGCCATGCGTCCGCCGGATCTCGTCGCCGGCTGTGGCCGTCATCTGTCGCCGTATCGGAGAACGGGGCCGGGCCGCGCTGGGTGCTGCCGCGGATGTGCAGTTTGCTCGGCACGATGGCGGGGCCGTCGACCTGCTCGCCGGACAGCCGCTTCAGCAGCAGGTCCACCGCCGCCGTCGCCTGGTCCGCGGGGCGCAGGTCGATGGCGGTGATCGGCGGATCGCATTGCTGGGCGAATCGGCTGTCCATGCCGACGGCCAGGAGCAGGTCGTCCGGGATGCGGATGCCCCGCTCCCGGCACGCTCTGGTCGAGCCCTCGCTGTACTGCTCGGCGGAGGCGATGATGCCGTCCGGGGGCTCGTCGCCGTCCAGCAGCGCGCAGGTCGCCCTGTAGGAGTCGGCCTCGAGCCGATCCAGCGACACCGGGACCACGAGCGGAGGGAGCCCTCGCTCGGCGCACCACGCCCGGTAGGCGTGCTCGCCGTCGAGCACCCAGGCCCAGGTCGCCTCCGCCGACAGCAGCGCGATCCGGCGCGCGCCCGCCTGATGCATGTGGTCGAGCAGGTCGCGGATGTTCTGCGCGTTGTCGCCCGAGGCGTAGTAAGGGGAGCCGGGTCGCGCCGGGTCACGTTCGATGGACACGACCGGGATGCCCATCTCCTCCAGCATGTCGATCCGGGAGTCGGCGGACAGGGGGTCGCACAGCACCACGCCGTCCGGCCCGATGAGGTGCCACTCTTCGGCGGTGCTGATCCGCGGGGTGAGCGTCACCGCGT
The DNA here is from genome assembly GCF_001570405.1 of Microtetraspora niveoalba. Classification (GTDB taxonomy): domain Bacteria; phylum Actinomycetota; class Actinomycetes; order Streptosporangiales; family Streptosporangiaceae; genus Microtetraspora; species Microtetraspora niveoalba. The sequence goes on from NZ_BBYM01000017.1 coordinate 320,140, forward strand.
ATCCCTCGCGGAACGCCGCGCGTGCCGCTCCGGCCGCCACCGACATGTAGAAGTCGAGGCTGATCATCTCCAGCTCGTCCGCCGGGCCGCCCACGTTGGGGAGGACCAGCGCGATCGTGCCGGTGCGGCCCTGCCGGAACGCCTGGGCGACGCGGCTGGGGCGGTAGCCGAGTTCGCGAGCGATCCTCTGGATCCGCGCCCGGGTCTCCGCCCGGAGCTTGCCCTTGTCGTTCAGCGCGTCGGAGACCGTCGTCACCGAGACCCCGGCGGCGGCGGCGACGTCCCGGATCGTCACTCGGCCGCCGATGGCGTTGGACACGCCGTTCACGCTATCACCGTCCCGTGCCGCCGCCGGTCGCCGAACGGGCGGCCGGAAAGTGCCGGTACGGGCTCGGGCGCGACCGGCCGATCATGCCGCGCTCACGGGGGAGGGCGCGGTCCACACGGCACCCCGCCGCCGGGCGATGATCCGGCCGTCCCGCACCGTCCAGCGGGGTCCCGGCTCGTTGCGCAGAGCGTCGATGAGGTTGTCCGCCGCGAGGACCGTGAGATCGGCACGGGCGCCCACGACCGGCTCCCGGTACGGCACGCCGGCGGCCCTGGCCGCGTTGGATCCCACCAGGTCCCAGGCCGTACGCACCCCCTCGTCGGTCTCGTCCGCCAGTGGGACGGCGTGCCAGGCCAGCCGGGCCAGATCCATCGGGTCGAGGTTGCCGAACGGATCCCAGTTGTCCTGCAGATTGCCCGTACCGGCCGCCACGGTCACTCCGGCGGCGAGCAGCTCGGCGGCCCGGGACAAGCCCCGGTGAGGACGGGAGCCGCCGAGGTTGGTGGGGCACACGGTCACGGTGATCCCGGCCTGCGCGACCTTGTCGATGACGCGGCGCGCGTCGTCGTCCGGGTAGGTTTCGAGGGCGCCCACATGGTTGGCGTTGACCATCCCCTGCATGCCGTGCGCGATCGTGCGCTCGGCCAGCGGTTCCAGCATCCGCTCGGAGGGGTCGGTGAAGTAGTCGACGTTGATGTCGATGCCGACGCCGAAGCGCTCCGCGAGGGCGAAGACGTGGTCGAGGTGGGCGATGCCGTCCTGGTGGTCGCGCTCGTTGTTGGGCCAGCCGCCGACCCGGTGCGCCCCGGCCGCCAGGGCGGCGGCGACCAGGTCGTACGCGCCCGGGTCCTGGATCAGGCCCTCCTGAGGGAACGCCGTGACCCGCACGTCCACGAGGTCGGCCTGTTCCTCCCGGGCCAGCATGACGCCCTCGAACGAGGTCAGCCCGGTCACCGTGTCGACGTCGACCTGCCCGGCGACGGTGCCGATGCCCTGGATCGCCGCCAGCCGCAGGAAGGCCCCGGCGCGCTCGGCGACGTCGGAACGGGTGAAGGTCGCCTTCAGGTCGCGTTGCCGCCGCATCATCGCATCGCGTTCGGTGAGCCCGGTGGGAAGGCCGAGCCGGGGGATCGAACGTCTGCTCAGCGCCTTGTCCGGATGGCTGTGCGCCTCGACGAAGGGAGGCGCGACCAGGCCGCCGGCGGCGTCGATCCGCTCACCTGCCGTGACGCCCGCGGCGGCGCCGGTGCCGATGGCGACGATCACGCCGTCGCGCACCAGCACGTCGGCTCGGCCGCCGTCGACGGTGGCGTTCTCGATTATCAGGTCCACTGAGGTGGGCAGGTCAGAAGCCGTCACGGTTGATGTCCTTGTAGAGAAGGTAGGCGGCGTTGGCCGACCCGGTCGCGTAGAAGTACTGGGGGCAGTACGGCGCCATGTACACGAAGTCGCCCGCGGCGACCTCCACGTGGTCCTCGCCCAGGTAGTAGACGCCCTGCCCCTCCAGCATGTAGAGCCCGTGTTCCTGGTGGTGGACCTCCACCATGGTGAAGCGGGCGCCGAGGTCGAAGCGCATCACGTTCATCGCCATGTCATAGCGCTCGTCGAGCGGCAGCAGCGGTGCGTACGTGCCGCCGATGGTCTCGTCCGGGATGTGCTCGACCTCGTCGACGTGCCCGGCGACGATCTCCGGGGCGGCCACCCCGTCCACCGCTTCGTACCTGCGCTTGACCCACAGTGCGCGGGCCGTGCCGGCGGCGTCGACCTCGAACTCGACGCCCTGTGGCAGGAACAGGTACCCGCCCGCCTTGATCGGGTAGCCGTCGTCGGCGGCGCGTACCCGTAGTTCGCCCTCCAGGACGTAGAGGAAGTTCTCGAAGCCGGCTCCGATCGGGCGCGTGGTGCCGGCGCCGGGCTCGAAGTCCAGCAGGTACTCCCCGAAGCGGGCGGGCAGGGCGCGCGGGGTGGCCAGCGGCTGGGCGTTCACGCCGCGGAGGTGGGGGAGGGAGTTCTCCACGAGGTTCTCGGGGCAGATGAGGATGTAGGAGTCGCGGACGCGTCCGCGGTTGGCGCTCACGTAGTCGGCACGGATGGCCGGTCCGGTCATGTCGGTACCTCCGATGAGTGGTCATGGGTTCTCGGGCGGCGGACGGCGGTCGCGGCACGGGTCACCGCGGGTTGAGGCGGTAGGCGCCTTCGTCCAGCACCTCGTGCCCGTCGGCCCGTACGGTGGGCCGGTCCACCACCAGGTCGACGTGAACCGGGGACTCCCAGTCGGCGCCGGTGTACTCCGGGAAGGGATGGCCGAAGGCGATGTGCACGCCGGGCACGTTCTCGTCGAACAGCAGGTTGCCGGTGAGGGCGGGCAGCGCCTGGTTGGTGCCCAGCGCCAGCTCGCCCAGACGCAGCCCGTACGGCGCTTCCGCCAGCCAGCGGCCGAGTCCGGACTCCAGCTCTGCGTTGGGATGGCGCACGCTCCGGGCGGCGCCGCCGGACACCTCGATCAGCACGGGCTCGTCGAGCAGGCCGTACCGGGCGTTGAACGGGTAGCCGACCACGGAGGCGGCGAGCACCCCCTCTGCGGACAGCGGCGTGCAGAAGACCTCTCCCTGGGGGAGCCTCCCTCCCTGACCGGCACACCGGTACAGGCCGGTGAAGGGCGTCCAGGGGCGTTCCCGTCCGCATGTCAGGATCAGGTCGGTGCCGCTCGCGCTGGTGACGCGCACCTCTTGGACGCCGGTGAGCGTGTCGCGGACGCCGAGGGTGAACCGGGCCACCCGCGCGTAGTCGACGGCCATGCCCACGCCGAGGCAGGTCTCGTCCAGCGCGGGCATGTGCGCGTGCCTGATGTCGCGCCGCTCCAGCTCGCTCCAGAACCCGGCGTCCCAGGCCAGCGCGTCCACGGGGTCGGCCGCGGCGAACACGGTCACGGTCGGGGCGTGGGCGGCCACCGCCGCGTCGATCGACCGCCGGGCCGCCGCGTATCGGGTGGCGAGGTCGGGCAGCACGACGACCCACGCGGGAGCCAGGGCGCGGGCCTCGCCGGCGATCACTTCGGCCAGGTGGCGGGTGGCCCGGTCGGTCAGCACGAGCACCCGGTCCCGGTCGGTCACCGCCAGGCAGGAGCCGACCAGTTCGGCCGCGCCGCGGCGCAGCGCGGCGGCACCGGCGGCACGGTCAGCGGAGCGGTCCGGAGACGGTTCGTTCAGCTGCGGCATCGGGCCTCCTGGGAGAGCGGTACGAACCGGCCCCAGCCGGGCGGTGCCACCACGTCGCCTCCGGTCGCCACGGTGCGGCCCCGCACGAGCGTCCTGACCACGCGCACGTCGCAGGCGCGGCCGTCGTACGGCGACCAGCGCTCCACCGCGTGCTGCTGCCTCTCGGCGCTGATCACCCACGGGCGGTTCAGGTCGAGCAGCACGATGTCGGCGTCCATGCCGGGCGTCAGTACCCCCTTGGAGCCGTCGACTCCGCAGACGCGCGCGGGCCCTTCCGTGAACAGCGGCACGATGCGGGTCAGCGCGACGCCCCGGCGCAGCGCCTCGCTCAGCACGAGCGGCATGTACTCCTGCACGCTCTGGATCCCGAACGGGCAGGCGAAGACGTCGGCGCTCCCCTTCAGCTTGTCGGCGCGTCCGTACGGGCAGTGGTCGGACACGATCGCCTGGACCAGCCCGGCGCGCACCCGGTCCCACAGGGCGGCGACACGCCCGGCGTCGCGCAGCGGCGGGGCGCACACGCCGAATCCGCCCACCCGTCGCAGGTCGTCCTCGTCCAGGAGCAGATGGTGCGCCGTCACCTCGCAGGTCGCGTCCACCCCGGCGGCACGCGCCTGCGCGACCAGGTCGACGGCTTCGGGAGTGGACAGGTGGACCAGGTGGACCGCGCATCCCGTACGGCGCGCCGCCTCCAGCACGCCGCGCACCGCCTCGATCTCGGCCGAGGGCGGGCGGGCCTCCAGCAGGGCTGCGATGTCGGTGCGCCCGCGCGCGCGCAACCGCGTCTCCGCGACGGCGATCGTCTCGCGGTCCTCGGCGTGGACCAGCACCCGGGCGCCGAGTCGCGCCGCCGTGGCCATCCCCGTCAGCAGGTCCGCCTCGGTGGCAGGGGGGAAGTCCATGTCGTTGTCGGGCAGGAACGCCTTGAAGCCGGGCGCGCCGAGCGCGTGCTGGCCGGCCATCTCTCTGAGGGACGGCCCGGTCAGGGCGCCCCACAGGCCGAAGTCGACCACCGCGCCGGCCGCCGCGCGTGCGCTCTTGTCGGCGTACCTGGCGGCGGTCGTGGTCGGCGGGTCGGAGAAGGGGTGCTCGACGACGAAGGTCACGCCTCCGGCGGCGGCGCCGCGGGTGCCGGCGTTGAAGTCGTCCTCGAACGAGATTCCAGGGACGTCGAAGTGGACGTGCAGGTCGATCGCTCCGGCCATGACGTGCAGGCCGCTCGCGTCGATCACCTCGGCGGCCCGCACCGGCGTGCCGGGTGGCACCGTCTCACGCACCCGGCCGCCGTCCACCAGGAGCGTGGCCGCGACCGGCCCTCCGGGCGTCAGTATGGTGCCGCCGGCCACGGCGAGATCGGCGCGGACCGGCGCGTCGCCTGTCATGCGCCCACCACTTCCAGCGCGGGCGAGCCGGTCGTGTCGCGGCTGCTCACCACCCGCCCGCGCCGCAGCGTGGTACGGCGGCCGGGCATCGACGCCAGCGCGGTGGCCCGGTCCGGCACGTCGAAGACGACCAGATCGGCGGACTCGCCGATCAGGACGTCGCCGTCGCGCCCGCCGATCGCGACCGACGCCTGCGAGCCGACCATGTCCCAGGCCACGTCGACCGAAGCGTCGTCGTGGAAGCCGGCGCCGTGGTAGGCGGTCTGTGCCCTGTCGAGCGGGTCCAGTGTGCCGAGCGCGTACCAGCCGTCGTTCATGTTGTCGCTGCCCGCGGCGACGACGACCCCTGCGGCCATCAGCTCCCTGGGCCGTGAAAGCCCGCGCGGGCCGCCGTCGGCGAGGTTGATGGGGACGATCACGATCCGCAGGCCGGCTTCCGCGACCGCCGCGACCACCCTGGCGGCGTCCGCCTCGTCGTACATCTCCAGGCCGCAGCAGTGGCTGGCCAGCACCCTGCCCTGGTAGCCGCGCCGCAGGGTCTCGGCCGCGACGAACTCCATCATCGTCTCCGAGGCGTCGATCATGCAGTCGACGTGGATGTCCACATCGACCGCGAACCGTTCGGCGATGTCGAACACCTCGCGCACGTGGGCCCGCTGCGCGTCGGCGCCGTCCTCCACGTTGGGCCAGCCGCCGACGAGCCCGGCGCCGAGGCGCAACGCCTCCTCCAGAAGTTCCCGCGCGCCCGGGTCGCGACCGAGCCCTTCCTGGGGGAAGGCCACGATCTGCACGTCCATCAGGTGCGCGACCCGCTCCCGGGCCGCCAGCATCCCGTGTAGTCCGGTCAGCCCGGCCACCGAGTCCACGTCGACGTTGGCGCGCAGTGCCGTCACTCCGTTGACGGAGGCCAGTCGCAGCGCCCGGGTCGCACGGTCGGCGACGTCCTCGACGGTGAAGCCCGCCTTGATCGTCCGGGCGCGTGCGAACCCGTCGTACAGGCCCGGCGGGGCGAGCCGTCTGCTGTAGGCCTTGTCGGGGTGGTAGTGCGGCTCGGTGAACGAGCGGGAGACGAGCCCGCCGGCGGCCTCCAGGACCCGGTGCGCGGGGGCGGCTTTCGCGGGGGACGGTTCCACGTCGGTGACGAGGCCGTCCCGGATGTGGACGTCCACTTGGCCGTCACGGCCGTGGACGCGCCCGGCGCGGATCAGCAGATCGGGTATTTGCGGCATATCGGTCACCACTCCCATTCGTTGGCCGGCACGTTGATGTCGACGGGGTGCTCGACCAGCGCACGCAGGGCCGCGCGAACCGCGGTGACCTGTAGCGGAAGGTCCATGCTCGGCCCGTTGTGCCCCAGCCGGGCCACATGTTCGGCGGAGTCGGGCAGGTGCAGGAATCCGCACCTGACGGCGGGCAGGTGCCGATCGGCGAGGTGCAGCGCGGTGTACATCAGCGCGTTGCAGCCGTGCGTGGACGCCGAGTTGGAGACGAGCGCGGGCGCGCCGGCGGCGCGCATCGCCGCCGTCATGGCCTTGATCGGCAGGGTCGACAGGTAGGCGGCGGGCCCGTCGGGGTAGACCGGCTCTCCGGCCGGCCGCCGTCCCCCGTCGGCGAACTGGAAGTCCTGCACGTTGACGGCGATCCGCTCCGCGGTGACGGTGGCGCGCCCGGAGAAGACTCCGCAGCACACCACCGCGGAGGGGGGCGGGCCGCCGCCCAGCATCAGGGGGCCGAGGGCCTCCTCGGGATGGACGTCCCAGTCGAGGCTGCGCGCCACCACGCGGTGGCCGGCCACGGTCTCGCCGTCCAGGGCGAGGGCGACGGTGCTGCTCGGGTTCTCGCTGTAGCGCAACTCGGCGCGCTCGGCCGAATCGCCGAAGGAGCCGTTTCCGGTGAGCAGGATCCAGGGCTGGGTCATCACTCAACTTCCGGCAGGGGGAGTCCGTGAACTCCACGGAGAGGACCGCGACCGGGAGATTTCCGGACCGGCCGCCGGGCAGCATCATGACCCATGATTGGGAAAAAAGAAACGTTTCTCTTCGAAAAGAAACGTTTCTCCCAAGCCTTGCGCTCCGCAGAGTGACGGGTGTTAACTGCCGGACAAGCCGCGCCGGAAACCGGATGGCGCCGCAGCGGCGGCCGGACCGCCGCGAGTCCCCGAGCCCCTCCACCCCCTTCACGACCCTGTCCGGGCCGCCCCAGCACCAGCCCCGGAGGTACCTCTTGCCCCAAGCATCCGTATGGTCCCGTCCCCGCCGGTTCGCCGCGACGGTCGCCGTCGGCTCCCTGCTCCTCGCCGGATGCGGAGGGAACCCCTCCTCCGGAGGGCCGTCCGGCGCGGCGCGCGACGGCGGCAAGGCGATCGACGTCACCGAGACGACACCCGCCGCGTCCGGGCCCCTCGACCGGGTGACCTGGGCCGTCCAGAACGAACCCGCGTCCTTCGACTGGATCTACAACGCGAGCTTCGAGACCGGCCAGATCATGGCCAACGTGTGCGAGGGCCTGCTCCGGCTCGCCCCCGACATGTCGCTCGAACCCGCGCTGGCCGAGTCCGTCGCCAACCCCACCCCGACGACGTGGGTGTACCGGATGCGTCCCGGGGTGAGGTTCCACGACGGCACCGCGCTCACCGCCAAGGACGTCGTCTTCAGCCTCACCCGCCACCTGGACGCCAAGGCCGGTTCGTTCTGGGCCGGCGCCTACGCCAACGTCTCCTCGGTCGAGGAGACCGGCCCGCTCGAGGTCACGGTCACCCTCAAGCAGCCCGACGCCCTCTTCAACTCCTACATGAGCAGCCCCGCCGGCATCGTCGAAAGCGAGGCGACCGTACAGGCCAAGGGCAAGGCGTACGGGACGCCCGACGGCGGCGTCAACTGCGCCGGCCCCTTCTCCCTGGCGTCCTGGGACAAGGGACAGTCGATCACCCTGGCCCGCGACGACGGCTACTTCGACCCCAAGCACCGGGCCAAGGCCAAGGAGGTCGTGTTCAGCTTCGTCCGCGACCCGGCCGCCGTGGTCAACGGCATGTTGTCGGGCTCCATCGACGGCGGCTGGAGCCTGCCGTCGGCGTCCTTGGACCGCCTGTCCACCGGCGGGCAGGGCACCGTCTACTACGGTCCGAGCACACAGGGCTTCAACGCCATCGTGATGAACGCCGACGGCCCCCTGCGCGACGTGCGCGTCCGCCGCGCGCTGTCGATGGCCATCGACCGCCAGGGCATCATCGACGCCGTGCTACGCGGGGCCGGCCAGCCGCAGAGGGCACCCGCGGTGCCCGGGTCGTGGGGATACGCCAAGGACGTCTACCGCAAGGCGTGGGACGACCTCACGATCACGCGGCGCGACCTCGACGCCGCCAAGAGGCTGGTCCGGGAGGCGGGGGCACCCGCGGAGCCGATCACCGTCGCCACCACCACCAGCGAGGCCGAACTACCGGTCATCGGCGCCGAGATCCAGGCCGCGGCCAAACGGATCGGCCTGACCGTCGCGATCAAGAACATTCCGCCCGACCAGTACAACGGCGTGTACACCGACAAGAAGGCCCGCGAGGGCATCGACCTGTACCTCACCAGCTGGGGCACCGACTTCCCCGATCCGCTGCAGATCTACCAGTACTTCCAGACCGGGAACCTCTACAACTTCTCCGGCTTCTCCGACCCCGCGTTCGACGAGCTCATGACCGAGGCGGCGCGCACCGGTGAACCGGAGACCCGCGCCGAGCTCATCGCCTCCGCTCAGCGGATCGTCGTCGACCGGCTCATCTGGATCCCGCTCTACACGCCCTACAACACGCTCTTCCTCAACAAGCGGCTCAGCGGCTGCCCTGCCTCCTACGTCCAGCTCCACTACCCGTGGGCGGCCGACCTCGGAGCGACGGCATGACGGCGGCACTCGTGGGGCGCAGGCTGCTCGCCCTCGCCCTGGTCATGCTCGTCACCTCGTTCGTGGTGTTCTCCGCGATGTACCTGGCGCCCGGCTCGCCGGAGTCGTTCCTGGCCCGGGGCAACTCGATCACCGCCGACACGCTGGCCGCCATCCGCGCCCAGTACCACCTGGACGATCCCTTCCTCCAGCGGTACCTGTCCTGGCTCGGCGGCCTGCTCACCGGTGACTTCGGGCAGTCACTGCAGTTCAGGCAGCCCGTCGGCGGCCTGATCGCCTCCAGGCTCACCACCACGCTCCTCCTGATCGGCTACGCCTCGCTGCTCATCCTGATCTCCGGCGTCGTGATCGGTGTCATCGCCGCGATCCGGCGCGGCGTGGTCGACGCCGCCGCCGTCATCGGGACCACTGTCGCCATGGGCACCCCGTCCTTCGTCGTCGCCATCGGACTGACCTCGCTGTTCGCCGTCACGCTCGGCTGGTTCCCGGCGTTCGGGGCGGGAGAGGGCCTGCTCGACCGGCTGTGGCACCTGACGCTGCCCGCCGTGGCATTGGCGCTGTCCTCGGCCGCGCTGATCGCACGGGCGACCCGCTCCTCGATGCTGGCCGAGCTGGGCAAGGAGTACGTCGAGACGGCACGGGTCCGCGGCTTCTCCGAACGGCGCCTCATCTGGCGGCACGCCTTCCGCAACGCGATGGCCCCGGTGGTCACGCTCACCGGCCTGGTGGTCTCCGGCCTGCTGGTGACCACGACGCTGGTGGAGACGGCCTTCGGTCTCAACGGCATGGGGTCGCTGCTGGTACAGGCGGTCAACGCGAAGGACTTCCCGGTCACCCAGGCCATCGTCCTGATCATCGTCGCGGCGTTCGCCGTCTCCAACCTGGTGGTCGACCTGCTGTACCCGCTGATCGACCCGCGAGAGCGCGGAAGGGCGGCCGGCTGATGGCCACACAGGCACTGCCCCTGGTCAGGCGCCGCTGGCTGCCCCGCCTGCGGGGCGCCGGCTGGATGGCCGCATCCGCGGTCGCCGTACTCGCCGGCCTGGTCCTCGTCGCGCTGCTGGCACCCTGGCTGGCCCCTCAGGACCCCGACGCGGTCTCGCTCGCCGAGAGCCTGAACGGGCCGTCCGCCGCGCACCCGCTCGGCACCGACCAGGCCGGCCGCGACGTGCTGTCCCGCCTCATCTGGGGTGCCCGGATCTCGCTGCTCGGCCCGCTCGGCGTCGTGGTCGGCGCCACCCTTCTCGGCGTGACGGTCGGCGTCGTGGCCGCGTGGCGCGGCGGCTGGGTCGACGCCGCGCTCTCCCGCATGATCGAGCTGATCTTCGCCTTCCCCGGCGTGCTCCTGGCGATCCTGCTGGTCGCCGTGCTCGGCGCCGGGCTGGACTCGACCGTACTGGCGCTCGCGATCGCCTACACGCCGTACATGGCCCGCATCACCAGGGGGGTGGCCCTCAGCGAGCGCAACCGCCCGTACATACGCGCGCTGGAACTCCAGGGGTTCGCCGCCTGGGGCATCGCGCTACGACATCTGATCCCCAACATCGCGCCGTTCGTCCTCGCCCAGGCGTCGCTCTGCTTCGGCTACGCCATGATCGATCTGGCCGGGCTGTCCTTCCTCGGGTTCGGGGTCCAGCCCCCGCGATCCGACTGGGGAGCCATGATCTCCGAGGGCCAGACGGCGCTGCTGCAGGGTATGCCCCTGTCCGCGCTCGCCCCCGGCGCCGCCATCGTGACCGCGGTCGTCGCGTTCAGCCTGCTCGGCGAGGGCATCGCCGACCACGTCAGAAAGGCGGCCCGATGATGTTGCGGATCGAGGACCTCTCCCTGTCGGTGTCCTCGGGCGACGCGCGACGGCCCATCCTGGACTCCGTCTCCCTGACCTGCGGACCCGGCGAGATCGTGGGGCTGGTCGGAGAGTCCGGCTCCGGCAAGTCCATGACATTGCGCACCGCGGTCGGCCTCACCCCCGCCGGCGCGCGCACCGAGGGCCGGGTGCGGGTCGCGGGTAGGGACGTGCTCGGCGCACCCGCCGCGCAGATACGCGAGATCAGGTCGCGCACCGCCGCGATGATCTTCCAGGACCCTCGCGCGCACATCAACCCCTTCCAGCGCCTCGGGGTCTTCCTCGCCGAAGGGCTGCGAGTACATCGGGGCATGCGGCGCCGCGAGGCCATGCGTGCAGCCGCCGGGCTCCTGGAGGAGGTCGGCCTGCCCGACCCCGAACGGCACCTGCGCCAGTATCCGCACGAGCTGTCCGGCGGCATGCTGCAGCGCGTCATGATCGCCGCGGCACTGGCCGCGGAGCCCGAGCTGCTGCTCGCCGACGAGCCCACCACCGCCCTGGACGTGACCACCCAGGCCGAGATCATGTCGATCCTGCTGCGGTTGCGCCGCGAACGCGAGCTGGCCATCGTCCTGGTGACGCACGACCTGGACCTGGCCGTGGCCTGCTGCGACCGGATCAACGTGATGTACGCCGGCTCGATCGTGGAGGAGGCCCCCGCCGCCGACCTGCACCGCCGGCCCCGCCACCCCTACACCGCCGCGCTCTTCGCCTCCCGCCCCAAGCCCGGCCGCGACGACCTCCGGGTCATCGCCGGCCGCCCGCTGGGGCTCTTCGAGGCGCCGCCGGGCTGCGCGTTCGCGTCCCGTTGCGATCACGCCCACGAGATCTGCCACGAGCGGTCCCCTCGCCTCGATGCCGCCGACTCCCGCCGGGTGGCCTGCCACCGCGCGGGCGACCTCGTCCTGACCGGGGAGAACTCATGAGCCTCCTGAGAGTGAACGCGCTCCGCAAGACCTACGGCAAGGTCGTGGCCGTCGACGATGTCTCCTTCGAGGTGCCGGCCGGTGGTTCCTTCGGGATCGTCGGGGAGTCCGGCTCCGGCAAGACGACCACCGCTCGAATGATCGTCGGTCTGGAGCGCCCCGACTCCGGAACGGTCACGTTCGACGGTCACCGCTTCGCGGGGAGCGGCCGGCGAACCCGCCGGGAGCTGGCACGCGTGGTTCAGCTCGTGTTCCAGGATCCCTACCAGAGCCTGGACCCCCGGCAGAGCGTCGCCGACACGCTCGACGAGGTGCTGCGGCTGCACACCCGCCTGGGGACGACCGAGCGGCAACGCCGCCGCGCCGAACTCCTGGATCAGGTCGGCCTCGGGTCCCGGGAGGCGGCCGCGATCCCGCACGCGCTGTCCGGCGGGCAGCGGCAGCGCGTCGCCATCGCCCGCGCGCTCGCCGCGCGGCCCCGGCTCCTGGTCCTCGACGAGGCGGTCGCCGCGCTCGACGTGTGCATCCAGGCACAGATCCTCGACCTGCTCGCCGAGATCCGTGAAGAAACGCAGGTCGCGCTGCTGTTCGTCAGCCACGACCTGGAGGTCGTCAGATGGATCACCGACGAGGTCGCCGTCATGTTCCGCGGCTCCGTCGTCGAACACGGCCCCACCCGGCAGGTGCTGGAGACGCCGGAGCACCCCTACACCCGGCTGCTGCTGTCCAGCGTGCCGCACGCGGGCTGGGATCCCGACGTGGTGGCGCGCACCCGCCGCGATCTTCTCGCCACCCTCTGACCTCCGAAGGAACACCCATGCCTGTCACCGCCCGCCTCACGGGTCCGGCCCTGTGCGTGATGCTCGCGCTGAGCGCCTGCGGCGGCACGCCCGCCACAGGGGCGGCCACGCTGCCGACGTTGACCGAGTCGCTGCCCGCCGCCACCGGTGAGCTGGACACGCTCCGGTGGGCCCTGCACGCCGAACCCTCGACGCTCGACCCCATGTACCCGAGCGACCTGCCGCCCCTGGAGGTTCTCGCCAACGTCTGCGAGAGCCTGGTGAAGATCGAGCCGGACTTCTCCTACACCCCCGCGCTGGCCGAGTCCTGGAGCAGTCCCGACCCGCTCACCCTTGTGTACGAGCTCCGCCCCGGAGTGAAGTTCCACAGCGGCGCCGAGCTGACCGCCAAGGACGTCGCCTACAGCCTCAGCCGCCACCTCGACAAATCGCTCGGCTCGTACTACGGCGCCGTCTACCAGAACGTCAAGGACATCAGGGCCACCGGCGACCTCGAGGTCACCGTCCGGTTCAAGGCGCCCGACGCGCTCTTCCACCAGTCGATGGCCACCGCGGCCGGTCGCATCCTGGGTAAGGCCGCGTCCGAGGCCGCCGGGAAGGACCTCGGCAAGCCCGGCGAGGCGCCGGACTGCACCGGGCCCCTGAAGCTGGGCACCTGGACGACCGGCCAGTCCATCACACTGGACCGCTTCGACGCCTACTGGGACGCCGCACACCGCGCCAAGACCGGGCACGTCCGGTTCGACTTCATCAGGGATCCCGCCGCGGCGATCACCGCCCTGCTCGCCGGTGAACTCGACGGCTCCTGGTACGTGCCTTCCTCCGGCTTCGCCAGGCTTCGCGCCACCGACACCGGAACGCTCTACTTCGGCCGTACGTCGGGAAGCTACGTCGCCATGGTGACCGACCTGAACGGGGCACTGGGCGACGTCAGGATCCGAAAGGCCCTGTCGCTGGCCATCGACCGGCGGGGGATCGTCAAGGCCGCCGTGGCGGGAGCCGCCGAGCCGCTCAAGGCGCCGGCCGCCCCCGGAAGCTGGGGATTCGAGAAGGAGGCCCTCCGCGCCGCCTATGACGCGCTGCCCGATCCCGGCGGCCGGCTCGAGGAGGCCAGGGCACTGGTGCGTGAGGCGGGCGTGCCCTCCGCCCCGGTGACGATCGCGGTCACCGGCTCGCAGGCCGAGATGCCGGTCATCGGCGCCGAGGTCAAGCGGGCGGGCGAGTCGATCGGCCTCAAGGTGGAGATCAGGACCCTGCCCGCCGACAACTACAACGCCCTCTACAGCGACGCCGAGGCGCGGAAGGGGATCGATCTGATCTTCTCGCTCTGGCAGACCGACTTCCCCGACCCGACGCAGATCTACCAGTACCTCCAGACCGGCGACACCTTCAATTACGCCAGGTGGTCGAACCCGGAGTACGACCGGCTCGTCACCGAGGCCGCCTCGGCCGGGGACCCCGCGCAGCGAGCGAAGCTGGTGGTCGGAGCCCAGGACATCGCCGTCAAGGCGCTGATCTGGATACCGCTGTACGCGCCGTTCAACACGCTGTTCCTGGGCAAGGGCCTCACCGGAGCGCCGACCTCCTCAGTACAGATCACCTACCCCTGGGCCGCGGACATCGGCCGGTCCGGCTGATCGGTGCTCCGGCCACGCCCGCCGCAAGAATCGGCCGGCCGACCGCCGGCCGGCATCGGGAACCCGTTCACGACGCGGCTCGGCCGGTCGATCCGCGACCGTCCCCGGAAGACCTCCTCGTCATCTACCTCGGCGAGGAGGTGCCCGCCGATCTCGTGGAGCGGCTTGATGGAGGGTGGGCCGGGGGCTGCCGGTGAGTCGTGACGCATCCGTCACGCCGTCATCGCCCAGCCCACCCGCGACCGCTCAGTGCCAGTCGCTGATCTGCACGTCCCGCGGTGCGGGCGCGCCCTCGCCGGTCTCCACCAGGGACTTCAGGCTCATCAGGAACGAGCCCCACTTGGTGCTGCAGTGGTGCATGAACTCCACCGGCTCCTTCCAGCCCTGGTGCTTGAACAGCACGATCGTGTAGTCGCCGTCCTGGCGGAGGTCCCAGTCGATCGTCGTCCCGATCCACTCCTCAGGGCCGTCGACCACCCGCCATGCCACTCGCTCGAAGGGCCGTAGCTCGACGGCCTCCATGTCGAAGCCGCCGACCGGGAACCGGAACTCGAGTACGCCGCCGACGTCGCCGCTTCCCTTCGTGTCGTCGGTCCACCAGCCGGCCAGGCCCTCGACGGTCGTCAGCGCGTCGTACACCTTCTCCGGTGTCGGGGTCTTGACCCCGATCCTGTGCAGAATGTCCACCATCTCCGGCTCTCCTTGGTCTCGTCAGTCCTGTTGGGTGCGCTGGATCGCCTCGGCGATCCGCTTGATCCGCTGCAGCCGGGCGTCCCACGCCGCCCCGACCGACGACAGCTGGGCCACCGCGCGGGCGAGCTGGGCATCGTCCACCCGGTACCGCTTCTCCCGGCCCGCCGACGTCGCCCGGACCAGGCCGACCCGGTCGAGGACGCCGAGGTGCTTGGCCACCGCCTGACGGGTGACCGGTAGCCGCTGGGCCAGCGTGGTCGCGGTGCCGTCACCCTCGATGAGCAGCAGGTCGAGCATTCGGCGCCGGGTCGGGTCTCCGATCGCGGACCAGAGGTCGTCGTCGACCGTTTCGGCCACCGCGGTGCTCATGACCGCACCCGCAGCGACGCGACGTACGGTGCCAGCCGCGGCAGATAGAAGTCCCAGCCGGTGACGTGCTCCTGGTACTGCTGCTCGAGGACGGCGACCTCCCAGCCCATCTCGCGGAAGCCGGTCTCGGTCATCTTGAGGAGCGTCCCGCCGTCCGACGGGGTCAGGTCGAAGGTGACCAGCAGCGAGTTGCCTTCCGCCGCGACCTCGTTGGCCGGGTGCGTCCAGCGGAAGGAGAACGTCCGCGGTGGTCGCATGTCGACGACGGTGAACGGCACCACTGCCCCGCCGGTGTCGCGGTCACCGAAGACGATCTCCCCTGCGGACCCGGGCGTCGGCTCGTAGCGGGCGTCGTCCGGCCACCACTCCTTGAGGTGGTCGGGACTGCTCACCACCTCGAAGACGATCTCTGGCGACGCCTCGATATAGATCTCCCGCTCGATGGTTCCGAACTCCACGTCACCCTCCTGCAATGTTTGGTTGCGCGTCAGGCTATCCGGGACGCCGTTGTTGCGCAACCATCGGTTGCGTTTCGGTGTCCTACGGGCGCGGTCCGCCTTGCCGGCTGCGCGAGAAGGGTCCGGAGAGCCGCCCCCCCGCGCGCCCCACGCGGACCTTCGCACGTGCGGCGCCTTCGGCGACGACGCCGCCCTGATGGCGCTGCGCGGCCCCGGCATCCTGGCCTCCGCCCTCGCGGCGGACTCGGCGTCGCTGCGCCGTCAGCTCGACACGGCCCTCGACGCTGTGACGTGCAGCCTGGCCTCGGGACAGTGAAACGTCACCTGCGTCATTTCGTGGGGGCCTCGTTCAGGGCGTGGAGCAGCACCTCACCGCCGACCACGGTCGCCAGTACCGGGTTCGCGGCCTGCTGCTCGGGGGACAGGGCCAGGGGCGGAGCGGGAACTCGGACTGCCGCGAGGCGGTCTTCGCGGCGGCACGAGTCCGCTCAGGGCGAGCGTGTAGGCATCCGCGGCCCACGGCCTCGAACGGGGGTGCGCACAGCAGGACGCGATCATCGGTGCGTACGGCGTGCGTACGGGGCTCAGGGCCGCCGTCTCGGCGTCGCCCCCACGACGGCGCCGGCGCACGCAGGCGACGCCATCAGGACCAACACGATCGGCCCGGGCCGGGCCGAGGGTCCTGTCCCGCGCAGTCCCCAGGCCTGCTGACGTTTGCGTGCTTTTGGCGGTGAGTCTCCCCCTGACCGGTAAGGGGCCGTCATAGAGAGGCCCGGATCTGGTCTCGGGGGGTGATCAGGATGTGTGTCTGGCATCGTTGCACCATCAGGACCCGCCTGACTGTGGTGGCCGGCAGCGGCATGGCGCTGATCTGCGCCGCAGCCACGGTTCTCGTGCTGATCGCCGTACGTGGGCGCGCCATGGAGTTCCGGAAGGCGACGTTGATCGCCAACGCGTTGAAGACCGTTGAACGGACCGTGATCAAAGGTCCGCCTTCCGCCTTGCCCGAGGCGCCGGGCAAGGCCGCCCAGTTGTTCAATCCCACCGGGAAGCTGGTGTCCTCCACACGGAACATGGCCGGCACGCCGCCGATGGTGAATGTCGCCGGGTCCGACACGTACACGATCTATGAGACGTGTGACCTCCCCGGATTCCCCGGCGACTGCAAGGTCGTGCTCAACCAGCCGATCCACATGGCCAATGGGACCTGGTGGCTGCACGCGGCGGCTCCGGCCCCTTCCTGGTACGGCGATTTCGGGCTGCTGGCATCCCTGGTCGGCGGCTCGCTCCTGCTGGTGACGGTGACCGCGTTCGGCGCGTACTGGATCGTGAGCAAGACCCTTGAACCGGTGGGGGCCATCAGTGGCAAGCTCGCCCAGATCACCGCCAGCGACCTGGGGCATCGCGTCCCGGTACCGAACTACGAAGACGAGCTCAAGGACCTCGCCGAGACCGCGAACCGGACCCTGGACCGCGCCCAGGCGGCGGTCGAACAACAGCTCCGATTCGCCTCCGACGCCTCGCACGATCTGCGCAGCCCGCTGACCGCGATCCGCGCGCGGATCGAGGAGGCGCTCATGTACCCCGAAGAAGCCGACTGGCCGCACACGGCGGCCGCGCTCCTTCACAGTGTGGAATGCCTCCAGGAGCTGGTGACCGACCTGCTCCAGATCGCCCGGCTGGACGCCGGCATCTGCGGCCGGCACGATCCCGTCAACCTGACCAGCCTCGTCCGATGCGAGCTGGATCGCCGCCCGCGCACGGCCGCGGTCGTGCGTCACCTCACCCCCGGCGTGATGGTCAACGGGGAGCGGATCGGGCTGACCCGGCTGCTCAACAACCTGCTGGACAACGCCGAACGGCACGCCGCCTCCACCATCACCGTCACCGTCGCCCGCGAAGGGGATGCGGCGGTGCTGGAGGTACGCGACGACGGCGAAGGGATCGCCCCCGACCAGCGGGAGGTGGTCTTCCAGCGGTTCACCCGTCTGGCGGCCTCCCGTAGGAAGGACGCCGGAGGAACCGGGCTCGGCCTGTCGATCGCGCGGCAGATCGCCGAAACCCACCGCGGCACTTTGACCATCGAAGACAGCACCCGCGGGGCACGGTTCGTCCTGCGTGTCCCTCTGCTGCACGCGCCGCCGTCGCGCTCCCGCCACAGGCGGTAGACGTCGACTTGCGCCGGTCGGGTGTGCCGTGGGTGTGGACGGCGTTGATCGCGGCGAGGATCCGGTGGCGCCCCGGCGCCTGGCTCACAGGGTGAGCAGGGTCTTGATGGCGCGGCGCTCGTCCATCGCCTTGTAGCCTTCGGCGGCCTGCTCCAGGGGCAGCTCCAGGTCGAAAACCTTGCCCGGGTCGATCGTCCGGTTCCAGATCAGGTCGATCAGCTCGGGTAGGAACCGGCGCACCGGGGCGGGTCCGCCGTGCAGGTGCACCCCGGAGAAGAACAGCTCCTCGCCGGGCAACTCGACGCCATGGGAGACGCCGACGTACCCGACGTGCCCGCCGGGACGTGTCGAGCGGATCGCCTGCATCATCGACTCCTGCGTGCCGACGGCCTCGATGACCGAGTGCGCGCCGAGCCCGTCGGTCAGCTCCTTGATCGTGGCGACGCCGTCGTCGCCGCGCTCGGTGACGATGTCGGTGGCGCCGAACTCGGTGGCGAGCTTCTGCCGGGGCTCGTGCCGGCTCATCGTGATGATCCGCTCGGCGCCCAGCCGCCGGGCGGCCAGCACGCCGAGCAGGCCGACCGCGCCGTCCCCGACCACCGCGACGGTCTTGCCCGGGGCCGCCTCGGCGGCGGCCGCGCCGAACCAGCCGGTGCCCAGGACGTCGGAGGCGGCCAGCAACGACGGGATCAGATCGGGCTCGGGCATGCCGGGTGTGGCGACCAGAGTGCCGTCGGCCAGCGGGATACGGGCGTACTGCGCCTGGGTGCCGATGGCGCCCATCAACTCGGCGTGCACGCACCGGGACTGGTAGCCCGCCCGGCAGATCGCGCAGGTGTTGTCGGAGGCGAAGAAGGAGCCGACGACGAACTGGCCCGGCCTGATGGTGCGGACCTCGCTTCCGACTTCCTCCACGATGCCGACGTACTCGTGGCCCATCGGGGTCGGCTGGTTCACCGCTTCGATGCCGCGGTAGGGCCACAGGTCCGAGCCGCACACGCAGGTGGCGGCCAGGCGGATGACCGCGTCGGTGGGCTTCTCGATCCTCGGGTCCGGGCGGTCCTCGACGCGGACGTCGCCCGGGGCATACAGAACTGTTCCACGCATGGGTGGATCTCCTCGCTATGACGTGCTGTGTGAGTTCAGGTCAGCGGGCCGCCCGATCGTGAGGAAGTCGTCCCCGGCTTCGGCGATGTACGTTGCGGGGCCGGATCACCCTCCTGCGGCTTCGGTTGACACAGGCGTTCCTGCCCGGGAACGCCGGAATGCCGTCACTCCTTATGGCAACGCCCAGGAAACCGGCTGCGTCGCGCGTGCGGGAGGTCGCGTTTATCGGGGGGACAACCTCTACCCCCTTCCGCCCGCGGCCGCTGCCTACAGTGAAAGACGTGCACGACAACCGCGACGAGATCCGCGCCTTCCTCGCCAGCCGGCGCGCCAGGATCACCCCGGAGCAGGCCGGGCTGGCTCCCGGCGTGCGCCGCCGGGTGCCCGGCCCGCGCCCCGTCACCGGCCCCACCCAGCCGCCCAACATCGCCCGCTTCCAGTTCCTCGACCCTGCCGGACCCGACTTCTTCCCCGACTGGGACACCTCCGCCGACATCACCGTCGCCCTGCTGCGCACCGAGGCCGGCCGCGACCCCTTCGACAAGGGCCTCACCGACCTGATCGGGGAGCTGTGCACCCGCAGCGCGGACTTCCGCACCCGCTGGGCCCAGCACAACGTCCGCCTCCACCACAGCGGCGCCAAGACCTTTCACCACCCCGCGGTCGGCGGCCTCACCCTCGACTACGAGTCCATGGACCTGCAAGCCGACCCCGGCCTGAACCTGACCGTCTATACCGCCGCCCCCGACACACCCTCCCACGACGCCCTGCGCCTCCTGGCAAGCTGGGCCGCCACCCTCGTCGGCGATACCGACCAGCCGCAGGACACGAGCCTGCCGCCCAGCCGGCGCGGCTGACCAAGACCATCAACCGATACGGCCGCGTCGACCTCCTATGCGTCGACGAGCTCGGCTACACGGAACTCGACCGGCGCGGCGCCGAGCCGAGCTCCTGTCACGCCGGTGGATCCTCCAGAGCCCCATGTCCGGCCGGCCGGTGCGCGCGACGCGAACCGGTGGCGACGTCCCGGAGACCCGCGAGGTGCGCGTCAACGCCACGGGCACGGGCGAGTATGACAGCCCCGGAAAGCGTCTCGAGTTCTAGGGTTATGGGCCTATGAGCCGATTGCCCACGCTGTCTGCCACGGAGATCCCCTCGGAACGACTCCTGCTTCGCAGAGCGTTACACGATGCCGACCGTGAAGGACTCATCGAGCTCTCGACCGATCCCGAGGTTCAGGCATACATCGGTGGTCCCCGGCCTCGGAGTGAGGTCGAGCAGCATCTCGATGCAGTCCTGGCCGCCGACGCGACGTCCAGGCCTGGCAGTTATGTCATCGCGGACAACACGACGAACCGAGTCATCGGGACATTGACGCTCACCCGCCGGTCGGCCGATCGCCTCGGCCGTGTCACCGAGGACGGCGAGGAACTGGAACTGGGCTATGTACTGCGGCGCAGTGCATGGGGAGCGGGGTTCGCATTCGAGGCCGCGACGGTCGTGTTGCGCGCCGCGGCTGACGAACTCCCCGACCAGCCGGTCCTGCTCGTGACCCAGACCGCGAACAAGCGATCTCTGAAACTCGCCGCCCGCCTTGGCTTCCGCCCCATCAGCACGTTCGAGGAGTTCGGCGCCGAGCAGACCCTCTGGACCGCTCCCTTGTCCATGTTCCGAATCTGATCACGGTGTCGACACAGCAGCTCTCCGGGGCTGCCAGGCGACATGGCTGGACTCGAACAGGAAATACTCTCAAACGTCCTCTCGTATGCCAGTACGGACCGCGCTCGGCGTCGCGCCGGTCCCGCGCCCGGTCCGCCGTTGGAAGGATCGGCTGCACACGCCGAGCGCCGCGCCCAGCCCGGCGAATGCCAGGCCACCGACGATTCCCACCCACCAGGACCAGCCCGCAGCGTCGCCGACCGTGAACCCCAGTGGTGCGGCGACCAAGGTGGCCAGCCCGTAGGGCGTCAGCAAGAGCGCGCCCGCCCAGCCTGGCGCCAGCAGGCTCCAGCGCGGCAGCCTCGCTCCCCATGGCAGGACCAGCGCCGCCAGCAGCAACACCCCGACCAGCGCCGCCACGACAGTGAAGTCCAGCCCGTGCCGTTCCAGCCACACCAGCACCTCGGGCGCGCCGTTCACCTTCATTTGAGTGGCCAGATCACCGGCGGGCCTGCCCGCGGTCCCACCGAGCGCCCAGTAGGTCTTCATCACCGTGTAGGGAACCAGGGCGGCGGCTCCGGCCCAGGCGGCCGTCGACGACTTCGTCAAGCTCATGCCCACGATCCTGCTGCCGCACCCTGGCCCGCACCTCCCCCCGCGGAGCGGGCCGTCTCCCCTCTACGGGGGATCAGCCCCCGAAGCAGGTCCGTATGCGGGTCAGGTGCCCGCCCCTGTGCGGGGACGGGCACCGAACGGACCGCGGCGACCTCACGCGTGCTTGCGGAGACCGGCGAACTGCAGACCGGTGAATCCGGCCACCACCACCGCCTGCACGATCACCAGCGCTATGCCGAGACCGGTCAACGGGAACCAGCCGGCGACGAGCAACTCCACGCTCGCGGCCACCCACGCGATGTTGATCGCCATCACGACGCCCACGGCGGCCCTGCCGATCGCCGGCCGTGAGGAGAGAAGGAACAGGGCGGCCGCCCAGGCGACCAGGAACGCGCCGACCGGGTAGAGGAGTGCGGCAGGGAGGCCGAACAGCTCGCCGAAGACCGCCGCGGCGGCGACGCACACGACTCCGAAGGCGCCCGAGCCCAGCGCATCCTGCTTGAGGGCGAAGCGGAGGAGTTTGGCCTCGGCTGTGGTGTCGACGGTGCTGGCGACAGTGGCCATTGCGGAGATCCCTTCGTAGTGCTGACCTGCATGTGATCACGAAGCTACGCAGGTCCGCACAGATCCGAATCAGTCATCATGACGGTAGGTTCCTGACCGTGCTGTACGGGCGATCCAGGGAACAAGCGGACATCGAACGGCTCCTGGCAGAGGCCAGGGCCGGGCGAAGCGGGACCCTCGTCATCCGAGGCCAGGCGGGGATCGGCAAATCGGCGCTCCTGCACCATGCCGCCGGGCGAGCGGAGGGCATGCGCGTGCTGCGGGGCGTCGGCATCGAATCCGAGGCCGAGTTGCCCTTCGCCGCGCTGCATCTGCTCGTTCGCGCCGGGCTCGACCGGATCCACGCACTGCCCGACACGCAGGCCACGGCGCTCAGCGGGGCACTGGGCCTGGGCGGCAGCGCTCCGGAGAACCGGTTTCTGGTCGGGCTGGCCACGCTGAGCCTGCTCTCCGAGCTCGCGGGGGATGACGGGCTGCTCTGCCTCATCGACGACGCACAGTGGTTCGACCGGGCGTCCATCGACGCGCTGGTGTTCGCCGCCCGCCGCCTGGAGGCGGAAGGCGTCGCCATGATCTTCGCCGCTCGCGCCGATTTCCACGCCGCGGGCCTGCCCGAGCTGCGACTGGGTGGGTTGGACGACGCGGCCGCCGCCGCTCTGCTCCCCGCCGGCCTTCCACCGCATGTGCGAGAACGCCTCATCGAGGAGTCGGACGGCAACCCCTTGGCGCTCATCGAACTGCCCGCCGCGCTCACTGCCGAACAGCGGGCCGGACGACTGTCGCCGGTGGGTGCGATGCCGGTCCCCGACCGAGTTCGGGAGGCGTTCCAGCGGCAGATAGCGGCGCTCCCCGAGGCGGCGCGGACCGCGCTGCTGATCGCGGCGGCGGACGGCTCCGGTGAGCTTGAGACCGTGGCCGGTGCGGGTGCCTCCCTCCACGCTCTCGAAGCAGCCGAGCGGAGCCGGCTGATCGAGATCAGGGGGACGACCATCGCCTTCCGCCATCCCCTGATCAGGGCCGCGGCCTACCAGGGCGCTCCGGTCACCCGGCGCCTCGCCGTCCATCGCGCCCTCGCCGACGCTCTCACCGGCTCCGCCGCCATGGACGCGGCCGACCGGCGGGCGTGGCACGCGGCCTCCGCCGTGCTCGGTCCTGACGAGGAGGTCGCGCGGGAGTTGGAGGAAGCGGCGGAACGGGCTCGTACGCGCAGTGGCCATGCCGCGAGCGCGGCCGCCTACGAGCGAGCCGCAGAACTCACCGCCGATCCCGTACGCCGATCCGGACGGCTGGCCGCCGCCGCGGTGGCGGCGAGCGACGCCGGGCTGATGGGCCGGGCCGCCGCGCTCGCCGACAGCGCCACGTCCGACGTGGACGGCCCGGAGGTGATCGCCGCGCTGATCCAGGTGCGCGCCCATCGCGAGTTCGAGCTGGGCACACCCCTCGCGGCGGGCCGGATCATCATGGACGGCGTTCCCCGTGTGGCGGCCCGCTCCGCCGAGTGGGCCACCTGGCTGCTGGTGGAGGCCGTCCGCTGCGCCTGGTTCGCCGGTGACACGCGGCTGGCCGAGGAGGCGACCGCGAGCCTGCGCGCGCTCCCCGACATCGGCTCGCCGCTGGTCGGCGCGGCGCTCGGGCTGACCCGCACACTGAGCGGTGACATCGCGGGCGGGACCAAGCTCATGAGTGCGGCGGTCGACGAAGACGCACTCGTCGGGCTGGGGGTGCCCGGACTGACCTTCACCGCCTCTCTGTGCCTACCACTGGGTCGTGCCGCCCGCTATGAGGAGATCACCGGACAGGTCGTGGCGGAGTGCCAGAAGAGCGGAATGATCGGCTGGCTCGCCGTCGCGTTCCAGGATCACGGCCTCGCGCAGGGATGGCTCTGCCGGTACGGCGAGGCCAGGACGGCGCTGAACGCGGGATTGCGGCTGGCGGCGGACCTGGGGCACGAGCACCGGGTCAGTCATCTCATGTGCTCTCTCGCCTGGGTGCTCGCCCACCAAGGGGACGTGGGGGAGTGCCGCGCGAACGCCGAGGAAGGCGTCGCGAGAGCTGACAGGCGGGGACTGGTCCTGGCGGCGGTCGTCGGGCGCTGGGCGCTCGGGCTGCTCGAACTCGGCCTGGGCCGCCCGGATGCCGCCCTCCGGCAATTGGAGGCCATCCCGCCGACCGGTGTCGCCGTTCTCGCCGCCCCCGACCAGGTTGAGGCGGCCATCCGAGGCGGCCGGCCGGATCGGGCGGAGGAACCGCTCGCGCGATACCTGGCCTGGGCGCGGCACGTCGGTCAGCCGTCGTCGGACGCGATCGCCCTGCGCTGCCGTGCGCTCGTGGAGGGGGACGAGACGCACTTCGCGCATGCCGTACGCCGCCATGAGGAAGACGAACTACCATACGAGCGAGCGAGGACGCGGCTCGCGTACGGCGAGTGGCTGCGACGGGCACGGCGGCGAGCCGATGCCCGGGTGCAGCTGCGCGGCGCCCTGGAGATCTTCGACCGGCTCGGAGCGGAGCTGTGGGCCGAGCGTGCCCGGGCGGAGTTGCGCGCGACTGGAGACGTGCCGGCGGCGCCGCGCAGGGCCGGTGATCCGCTCAGCGTGCTGACCCCCAGAGAGCGCGAGATCGTACAGTTGGCGGCCGACGGGGCCTCCAACCGAGACATCGCCGCGCAGCTCTTCCTCAGCCCGCGGACCGTCGGCTATCACCTCTACAAGGCGTTTCCCAAGCTGGGCATCACGGCCCGATCCCAGTTGGCGGCCGTCACCCGCTCTTCGTCGGTGAATCCGAATGGTCAAGCGAGCCCGTAGGCGTATGGGGTGTTCACGAGTGGGTCTGACCTGGGGGGAAGCCTCCGACCGCGATGGCAGCGCGCGACGCAGGCACGTTATCGGCCTGTCCGGGGATTGCTGCGATAAGGCCACCTGGAGCGCACGTGGTGACGCGGGCGCGGGTGCGTCAGGTCCAAGTCGCCGAATCCGGGTCGATGCCTCGATCGCGGGCATTGGCGTCGATGATGTCACGGAGCCAGATGGTCAGGCCTGGCTCGATCGCGTCGTAGTAGGCCGTGAATCCAGGATCGGCGGCGTACTTCCTTCCCAGGCAGACCTGCATCGAAAGGGTGCAGTCGAAGCTCGCGGTAGATGAGCACCCGGTGGATGCGTGCGACGTCGGCCGCGGAGTAGAGCCGGTAACCCCCGGCGGTTCGCCCGGACGGCCGGACGAGTCCGATCGCGTCCCAATGATGGAGGGTGCGGACGGTGACCTCCACGTGCGATGCCGCGGCCCCGACGGTCAGCCCGCCGGGTCCCGCGGCATCGTCCATCGCGGGGTCGGTCACGCCGTCGAGTCTGGCATGCGCGTCTGACCTACGCGGTTTCACCCCTTGGGGAGCGTGAAGCCGCTTGCTTCGAGGTAGCGTGCCTCGGCGCTGTCGGGGTCGAGGGGACGGGCCGCGGTCATGATCACGCGAGAGTTCTCCGGCGTGACGACTTCCAGTTCTACGGTGTTCCACGGAATCTGTCGCGGTCCCGTCGTGCATCCGGGCGCCAGCGCGGAGCACGCCTCCGCGATCTCGTCGACCTGGCTCAGCACGCAACTGAAGCCGATGCTCACCGTTGAAGGGGCCGGCAGGGCCCCGGTCGGGACGAGCAGAGCGTCTTGGAACGCCCACCGTCGCAGGTGCGTGACCTGGCCCGGGACCGTGAACAGGTCGATGAAACCGAGCCCGCGGGTCCAGAAATTCACGGACGCGGCCAGGTCCGGCGTCGGCACGGTGACGAACATCGGCATGCCGTAGATGCCCCGGTAAATCTCAGGTGGGGTCGCGTCGGGCCCGGGCGGAGGGACAGGGCTGATATCGAATGCCTCGTAGTAGTCGGTCATGCGTGCATCGTGGTGGCTGACGCAACGTCAGGGTCAAATCCTGATCAGCACTTGCCGGCCGCGTCGTCGGCGCCCTCTCGGCCCCGGGCCAGCGCTCCCTGTCGGGCTACCTGTTCCAGTCGGTGGCCTGGCTGGTCCTCCTGGCGCCCTTCACGCTCGACCTCGCCGACCTTCTCGGCAGCCGCATGACCGGCCTGATCGTCGCGGCGGCCGTCTGGTCCGCGACCGTTCTGATCGCCCGCCTACTCGACAAGCACAAGCAGGCCGGCCCCGCCGAGACCGTCCTGCGGCGTCTGACCTACGGGCCCCGGAGACAACCACCGCGGAGCGAAACCGTCCCGGCCGACGGTGCAGTTTCGGAGCCGTGATCACAAGGAATGTGATCACGGCTTTCTGGCCGGATCTGCCGGGTGCGTGCCATGAGATACCCGAAGGCTGCCCAGAAAGGCGCGTAATACGTATTCCTGCCGATGTGCGGGCGGGCGGAGATCTCTAGCGTCGGGGACGCCGACGACACCCCGAGGTGAGCCATGCGCGTGCCGAGCGTGTTCCTGCCCGTGTTCCTGTCCGCCGTCCTGACGACATCCGCCCTCACCGTCACCTCCGCTGCCGCCGAGGCCGACACCACATCCCCGCCCGCCGCCGTCGACGTCGTCTACGAGCGGGCCAACTTCGGCCCCGGCACCCGCGAGGGCGTCAAGGGGGGACACACCCTGTCCTTCGCCGCCCCCGCAGGCACGATCTCCTACACCGACGCGCTGGGCACGAAGAACTGGGAGTACGCCCGGTGGACCGGCCCCGAGCGGCAGATCGGGTTCGCGGCCACCGAGCTGGTGGCCTCCTGGAACGCCGACGTGCCGACCGGCAGCTGGCTGCAGGTCGAGATGCGCGGCCGCAACGCTGCCGGGCTGACGAAGTGGTACGTGCTCGGCCGCTGGGCGTACGGCGACGAGGACATCCGCCGCACGTCGCTGCCGGGGCAGCGTGACGCCGACGGCACGGTCTCGGTCGACACGTTCGTGGCCGCGGCGGGCAAGGCGATCACCGCGTACCAGTTGCGCGCCACGCTGTACCGTACGCCGGGCTCCTCCGTGACG
Organism: Microtetraspora niveoalba; assembly: GCF_001570405.1. GTDB lineage: Bacteria > Actinomycetota > Actinomycetes > Streptosporangiales > Streptosporangiaceae > Microtetraspora > Microtetraspora niveoalba. The sequence continues at coordinate 346,771 of NZ_BBYM01000017.1, forward strand.
CCGGTCGTGCGCACGCTCGGCGCGATGGCCTCCGCCGTGCCCGACCGGACGACCGTCCCGGTCAGCCCCGGCGGCATCGCCTGGGGCGTCGAGTTGCCCGTGCCGCGCCGCTCGCAGAACATCCACGAGGGCCACTACCCCGAGTGGGACGGCGGGGGAGAGGCGTGGTGCAGCCCGACCTCGACCACCATGGTCCTCGGCTACTGGGGCAAGTGGCCCAGCAAGGAGGACACCTCCTGGGTGGACCCCGATCCCAACCCCGAGGTCGACTACGCCGCCCGGTACACCTACGACTACGCCTACGAGGGAGCGGGCAACTGGCCGTTCAACGCGGCCTACGCGGGACGGTACGGGGTGGAGGGCTTCGTCACCCGGCTCCGATCGCTGACCGAGATGGAGCGGCTGATCCGCGCCGGCATCCCGGTCGTCACCTCCCAGTCGTTCAAGGCGGCGGAACTGCCCGGCGCCGGGTACAGCACCAACGGCCACCTCATGGTCATCGTCGGCTTCACCGCCACCGGTGACGTGATCGCCAACGACCCCGCCTCGCCGGACAACGACGCGGTGCGCCGGGTCTACCCGCGGGCGAACTTCGAGAACGTCTGGCTGCGCAGCACCGGCAGCGGCGGGATCGTGTACGTCATCCACCCGAAGCAGGGGCACCCGCTGCCTCCCACCACGCCGGGGCTGCCGGCCAACTGGTGACGGCAGGCGGCAACGCGCTGTCGATCGGGTGACGTGCCGGCGCCGCTGTTCCGGGTAGCACCTACAGCAGCGCCGGTCCGACCCCGGCAGGTACATTCCGGCGAACTCCCGGTCGAGCAACGCCACCTGGCCGGACTCGCCGGGGTCGGTCAGCCTGAGCCCGGCGGAGCGCAGGCGTCGCCTTCGAGCCCATGCCGTGCGACGCGAGAAGTTCGTACCGGGACGGCGGAGAACGCGCGGGCGCTGATTCATCATCGAACCGGGTGCAGGGGATCAATGCCCTGCACCCGGTTCGACGCTATCTGGGCCGGGCGATCCCCCCGAGACTCGCCATGGAGAACTGTCGGCACGTGAGCCGCCGCCTGGGAAGGCCGACTCGCTCGCAGCTGACTGCCACGTTGTGCGCGTCACGTCAGGCCGGCCGAGCGCTCGAACGAGGTAGGTCCGACCGGAATGACGTGCCGGGCGGCCGCGGCGCGGGTCGCACTGCGCGAGCCGCGCCGGTAGCGCACCACGGGTCCCTCGATACGGGCGGTGCCCCTTTCTTGTTCTTCCTGAGCAGGTGTGCGGTAGAGACGGTCGGCGTAACCGTGGCGGTTATCGCGTCCGGCGGGTCCGCACGACCATCGTCGCAGCGCACGCGAGGGAGATCACCAGCGCGGCCGCGGACAGCCCGACCGCCCACGCACTCCCCACACCCGATCCGGTCGCGGGCGTGCCGTCCGCGGTCAGGGACACCCGGTCGGTTCCGGTCGACGGGGACGACGCCGCGTCGCCCTTGGGCACGAGCCGGAGTACCGGCGCGGGCCGCTCCGGCTCGTCGCCGCCGGAGGACGGATCCTGGATCCAGCGCACGATCTCGCCGTCGCTGTAGTGCTGGAGCGTCTTGAACATCAGCCGGTCGGTATCGGGCAGCGGTCCGGCGCTCACGGAGAACTCCTCGTACTCACCCGGCTGGATGCCTGACTTCGCATCCGTCGCAGTCCAGGTGATCTGGCCGACGACCTCGCTGATCTGCGCGCCGTGCGCCTCGATCGGCGCGGCCAGCTTGGTCTTGGTGATCGCGTACGACCAACCCGGGTGTGGCTTCACCGAGACCGAGGCGAGCGGGGTGTCGGCCGGCAGCTGAACCTCGATCTTGGTCGTGCTCGCGTCGTCGCGCTCGTTGGGGACGCGGAACGTCAAGGCAGCGTAGCCGCCCTGGGTGGCCGTGTCCGCGGTCACTTTCACGTGTGCGAACGCCACCGCCGGCATGATGCCGATCAGGCAGGCTGCCATCCCCACGGTTACGAGGCCACGTATCGCGCGGCGCAGCATATGCATTCTCCTTGTCGTGCTGGCGATCAGGAATCGCGACTGTGCTGTCTGGTCGAATAAAGCTCGCGTGCGGCGGGCTGCGGTCCAGCCCGCCGGTCTCGGTTCAGCCCAGTCTTCGCAGCACCTTCTCCACGGCGCCCCCGGCCTTGTCCGCGGAGTCGGCGCGGTCTCCGACGATCTTCGTCTGGGTGAGGTCGAGATAGAGGATGAGATTCGCCCGATGGAGCACCACGATGGCGATGTCCTCGTAGTAGACGTCGTCCATTCCCGGGGGGAATGTGTGGGCGAGTTGCTGCACGTACCCCTTCCACCCGAACACCTCGAGCGGGCGGCTTGTCACGCTGTAGGTGCCGAGGATGACCGGCGGCCCCCCGTTCACCGCATACGATCCGGGGCACTTGGCCAGCCCGGAGCCGACCTCGTCCATCGCGCCATCGGCGATGGCGCTCGAGCCGAAGACAAGGGCGTTCTGGGTCACGTACGGGACGCGCGAGTCGGTCGATCGAGCGGGCTCCACGGCGAACTGCCCCACGGGCTCGCCGCCGACCGGCTGCACCACGTTGGACGGCGCATTGGCCGCGTCCGAACGCTGGACGTACGGGCAGGTCTGTATGGCGCTCGGCGGCACGTAGTTGGTATGCGAGTGGAAGTTCCGGTCGTACCAGTAGTCGCGCGCGCCTTCGCCGGCGTCCTTGGCGGTGTAGTAGGCGGCCTTGACATCGTCGGCCGTGTAGTGCGGCTTGGTCGCTGTGGCGTCCGCGGTGCCGGAGCAGCCGGTGAGGGCGGCGCAGATGGCGGCCAGCGCGAGGGCGACACGGGGGCGCAAGGTCATGGATGGCTCACTTCGTCGGGGGAGGCTGCGATCGACCACGGGCCGTCAGGTGTCGTTGTCCGGACGCAGCGTGTTGGCGAGGGTGAAGGCGCCGCTTTTGACGGTCAGCACGAGATGGTTGTCGTATTTGACCGTGTGGTCGGGGGCGAACCTGAGCGCACCCATGAACGTGGTGAAGGTGTCCTCGAGCTTGGTCAACTGCTCGCTGTTCAGTGCGCGGTCCACCTTTCCCGTCTGCGTCACGGTCTGTCCCAGGGCGCGCAGCGCGTCATAGGCCTGCAGCGCGTCCCGTCCCGGCGCGCGGCCGAAGGCCTTGGTGAAACGCGCGGTCCACGCCTTGGCGGCGGGGAGGTTCTGCGGGCCGGCCGTGGCGATCACGTATGCGCCCTCGGCGCCGTCAGTGCCGGCGGCCGACAGGAAATCGGGGCTCTCCGACTGGGCGGAGGCGATGTACATGCCCTTGTACCCGGCCTTCCGTAGCGCTGTGGCGAGCCGGCCGGATTCCTGGGCGGAGCCGGCCCAGTACACGACGTCGGGGTCGGCGGCCAGCGCGGTGGCCGCGGCCGCGGCGATGTCCTGCCGCCCGGCCGTCAGGGTCTGCTTGCTGACCACCTTGGGGACGGGCGAGGCCACCGAGATCACCTGTTTGACCAGGTATGCGGACTGCGGGGTGTCATCAGCGATCACCGCGAGCCGCTGGGCGGTGTTGTAGGCCATCCAGTGCACTGTCGCCAGCGCTTCCTGGTACGGCGTGCCGTTGGTGAGATAAGCCGTGGGAGTGTCCTCCGCGCTGACCAGAGTGGGCGAGTTGGCGGAGGTGATGAGGAACGGCACTCCGTTGCCGCCGAGGACCCGCGCGGCGGCCTCGGCCGCGTCGTCGCAGACGCCTCCGATCGCGCCGGCGACGCTCTCGGTGAGGTGGAGCCGCTTCGCGGCCTCCTTGCCGCTGTCGTCCAGGCACTCGTCGTCGACGGTGACCAGGGAGACGTGCAGCCCGATGACCCCGCCCCGGACGTTGAGGTCGTTCGCGGCCATCTGCGCCCCATCCACCAGGTCCTGCCCGCGCGCGCTTTCCGGTCCGGACAGCGGGGCGATCACACCGAAGGCGATGTCCCCCCTGGGGGCGGCCGGTGTGGCGCCGCCTGAGCTGCATCCGCCCGCGGCCGGGAGCGTGAGGACGGTGAGGGTCAACGGTACGAGCCAGCGGATGTGGCGGGTCCGGCCACGGCGGTCGAGGTTCGTCGGAAGCTGCATGGGGTGCTTCTCTCGGCTCCGGTACGTGTTGAAGGGGGGCGGGGCCCAGGGAACGGGAAGGGAACCCCGGGTGCCCGCTCGCGGGCTCGCGCCGTGGTGACGCGAGCCCGCGAGCGGGGCGGAGGTATCTGCCGGAGGCCTACTTCTCGCAGGAGTTCCAGCAGACCTTCTTCTCCTGCTTGCCGGGGATGTCGCCGGTGAACTTCAGGATGTCGACGCCACGGCCGTAGTCGGGGACGTAGACGTACCCGTTGTGCCAGTAGGCCGAGGAGGCGTTGCTCCCGATGATCGCCGGGCCGTCGGGGCCGGCGGCTCGGTCGGGCACCCGGAACCAGCCGACCTGCTGCGGGTTCCTCGGGTCGGAGATGTCCAGGAACCGGACGCCCTGCTCGTAGTAGCCGCCGACGACGATGTTGCCGTTCACCGTGAACCAGTGCGCGGAGCAGTCGCCGGCCTTACCCGTCGGGTCGACGTAGTGGCCGGGCTTGCCCCCGGGGTTGTACGTGGCGAGCCGTGTCATCTTGACCGGGTTCTCCGGAGTGGAGGTGATCCCGTCGGCGTCGTGTGTCCCCTCGAGCGACGCCAGGATGAACACGCCGGCCTTCGAGCAGTTCTGGTTGTTGTTCTCGTTGGTGATGAGGAGCACGTCGCCCTTGGGGCGATCTCCCAGGGTGTTCGGGAAGCGGTAGGCGTTGTGCAGGAAGGAGCCCTCCGAGCCGCCGACGCTCCCGCCCGCGTACGGGATCGGGTCATAGGCCGTCGCGTAGCGCTCGGTCTGCGTGGCCGGGTCGAAGTGCTTCCCGTCCGTCCAGTAGCCGCGTACGCCGCCGCTGCCCGAGACCCAGACGACGCCGTCGAAGTCGACGTCGACGCTGTGCGTGGAGCCGCTCGTCGCACCGGTGCGCCGGACGTCGGAGACGACGGCCTGGCTGTAGGTGAACGGGTGGTTGACGTCACGTACGTCGGTCACGTAGACGGGGGAGCTCACGCCGCGCACGCCCGACCCCACCGACCAGATGAAACGGCAGTCGTTGATGCAGGTCGCGGTGTGGCCGAGCGGGACCGGGTGGAAGCCCAGCAGCACCGGGTGCCACGGGTCCTTGATGTCGATGACGAACAGGCCCTTCTTACCCGAGTCACGGGTCATGAAGACGAGCTTGCGCCTGCTGTCGACCGTGAGGTTCTCACCCTCCCAGAACTGGGTCATGGTCTCGCCCGGCTGCTTCAGCTGGTTGACGGTGACCTCAGAGATGTACGTCGGGTGCTCGGGGTCCTTCAGCGACCAGATGGCCAGGCCGCCGGTGCCGTTGGCGACCATGACGTCGTAACCGAGCTTCTCGTAGTGCACGAAGTTCAGCGACGAGAACGCGGGGCACTTCGACGCCTTGAAGGCGGGGCAGCTCGAGTTGCCGGACAGCACCCCGCGCACGTGGCCGACGACCTCGACGTTGTCGCTGTGCGTCGCGTTGTCGGGGAACACCCCGGTGTCCGGGAGGGTCTGCGTCCCCTCGGTGCCGGTGCCGTCCGTGACGCCGGCCAGCGACGCGGCCTCACGCTCGGCGTTGTTCGCCGCCTCCGCCGCGGCCGCTGCCGCCGCCGCCGACGCGGCGGCCTTCTCGTTGTACTCCAGCTGCGCCTGCGCCGCCTTGGCGGATGCTTCCGCGGCCTTGGCGGCGGCGGACTCCGCCTTGTTCTTGTCGGAGACCTGGCCCGACTCCTCAGCCTTGGCGGCGGCGTCGGCGGCCTTCTGCGCCTCCTCCTCGGCCTTGGCCTTGGCCTCGTCCAGACGAGCGGCCGCCCTGGCGGCGTCCTTCGCGGCCGCGTCCGCCCGGTTCTGCAGGCTGGTCGCCTCGGCCCTCGCGTGCCCGACCGTGCCGGGGTTGACCGGACCGGACGGATCCGCGTACGCCGGGCCGAGGCTCGCCGTCTGCAGCACGACCGCCGTGACGAGCGCGGCCGTGCCGGCCAGGAGGGCTCTGCCCTTCAGCGCTCCTCCAACAGGTAAGAATCGCACCGTTCCTCAAACCTCCAATAGATCTTGTGGACGCGGCGCTAGCCGAGGCGGGCCAGCGTCGTCTTCATCAACGCCTTGACCTTCTCGTCGGAGTCGGCGCGCTGGCCCACTGCCTTGATCTGCGCATAGCCGACGTAGATGATGGCGTTGGCCTTGTGCACCACGACGGTGACCAGGTCGTCGTAGGTGTCCGGGTTCACCTCCGGGGGCGAGGTGTGCACGAGATGCTGGGCGAAGCCCTTCCAGCCCTCCATCTCGATCTGCCGGCTGCCGACCTTGTAGTCGCCCACGACGGACGGCGGTCCGCCGAGCACGCCGAACGTCTCCGGGCACTTGGCCGACTCGGCCACGACGGTGTCCATCGTGTTGTCGGCGAGCGAGGAACTCTTGAAGACCGTCGCGCCCTGTGTGACGACCGGAAGCGACGACGTACCCGCGAGTTGCGGGCCGACGATGAACCGCCCGGTCGGCATCCCACCCACCGGCTCGACCGCCGGCCGCACATCGACCTCGACATCCTCGGAGCGCTGGACGTACGGACAGGTCGGGATGCTGTTCGGGGGCGTGTAGACGACGTGGGAGGCGTGGCCGTTGTCCTTGAACTCGGTCGCGCCTTCGCCCAGGTCGCCGGGGCTGACGAGGCCGTACCGGATGGAGTCCAGGGTGTAGGGCGGCTTGGTCAACGGCTGCGGAGCCCCGCTGGAGCAGCCCGTCAGGACGCCGAGGGCGAGCATGCCGGCGGCGGCCCCGCTCACCCGGCGGGTCACTCGGCGCCGGGGCGTTTTCCGGTCAACGCCTCGCATGTGTGCCACCAGCCTTTCAGCGTGCTGTGAACGGGACACGCACGGGTGTCTCATCGAAGTCGGAGACGCGGATGTCCAGGCGCAGCACCCACGTCCCCGGGTAGGGGATGGACATCGAGTTCGCCACGTAGTGGCCGGGTTCGGCTGCGGAGATCTTGACGGGGAACGTCGGGACACTGGGGTCGCGCGACTCGAGCTCGCCGGAGACCTCGGGCACCGCGACCAGCGAGCCGTCCCGCCCGGTGATGTAGATGTCGGCCACGTTGCTTCCCGCCCTCGCCGGCTCGATCTTCACCTCGACGGAGCCGCCCCGCAGCCCGGTGGCCGGGTCGGCCCCGTTGGCGGCGGCGGGAACAGGGACCTTGGTGTGCACCGGCGGCGCGTAGCTGGTGCGGGCCGGGGCGGTGTCGACCAGGACGGCCGTGATCGACACGACGGCGACCCCGAGCACGACCTCGGCCACGACCGAGCGGCGCAGCCGGCGCAGCCGGCGCACCGCGGCGGAAGGTGCGGCGTCGAGGCCGAGGGGTTCGCGGCTGTGCCGCCGCACGAAGCGCCGAGCTCCGGCGGCAAGACCCACCACGGCGAGGACGGCGGCGAGCTTGCCGAGAAGCAGCCGCCCGAAGTCGGTCCCGCCGAGCGCACCCCACGTCCCCACCTGCCGCCAGGACAGGTATACGCCGGTCACCGCGATCACGGCGAAGCAGATCTGCGCGAGCCGGGAGAACCTCGGGAGCGCGGGCTCCAGGGAGCTGGCGCGGGTGGGCTCCCGCCTCCCCTCCGGGATGAGCACGCAGGCCGCAAGCGGGATCAGGCCGCCCAGCCACAGGGCCATGGCGAGCAGGTGCAGGCTCGTCGCCGGTACGGCCAGCCAGGTCTGCACGCCGGTCTGTGCGTGATCCGCCAGCGTCCAGGTCAACGTCAGGGCGACGGCGGCGGCCGCGGCGGCCGCGGGCAGGACGATCCGGCGGCTGACGCCGGCCGCCCCGACGCGGGCGGTCCCGGCGCCGGCAGGGGGCGGGGAGGGGCGCACGGCGACCCCGAAGGCCACACCGAGGGCGAGCACGATAACCAGCCGCACCAGCAGCGCCTGGCCCAACCGCGTGGACAGCGTCGTGCTGAGCAGTTCAGGGTCGAACACCCCCGTCAGCGACGTGCCGGCGGCGTACGGCCCCTGTACGAGCAGGACCACCACGGTGCCGGCCGTCAGCGCGGCGAAGCCGCACCACACGATGCGCCGGCCGCGGCGGTCATCGCGGCCCGCGGGCCAGAGCACGGCCACGAACAGCGCACCACCGAGGGCGAGGGCCACACCGAGAAAGGCAAGGCCGCGGCCGACCGCGTCGACGACGGGGACGGCGGGATCGGCATCCTGCTCCACCGGAGCGGCCAGCGCGCTCGGGTGGCCGACGCTGAAGCTGAACGCACCCGACACCACGTGCGAGTCAGCGGACGTGACGCGCCAGGCCAGGACGTAGGTTCCCTCGGCCAGATCCGTGGGCAGGCTCACCCTCGCCGTGTTGGCCTTCCCGTCCACGTGCCCCGGGATACCGATCGCCAGCTTCTTCGCGGTCACGTCGAGCAGGTGAATCGACCGCTGGTTGAAGCTCACCGCCTCGTTGAAGCGGAGCCGGACCTCGGCCGGGGGCGAGGCCAGCACCTCGCCGTCGACAGGCGAGGTCTCCAGCAGGTAGGCATGCGCGTACGCCGGATGCGTGGCCACGACGGAGACGAGGTCCGCGACCAGGCCGCCGGCCACGAGGAACGCGACCACCGCCAGCCGCGCGATCAGCCGGACCCGACGGTGTCCCGCGGGGTGCGTGCCGCGCATCATCCGACCGGGTCCGTACGCAGCTTGCTGGCCAGGGTGAACGTGCCGCCCCTGACCTGGGCGATGACGTAGTTGTCGTACGCCAGCGAGTGATCGGCGGCGAAGCGGAGTGCCCCGGTGAAGGTGGTGAAGTCCTCGAGCCGCGGGAGGTTGTCGACGATCTTGGAGGGAGCCGTGTCCCCCGCCTGGCGCACCGCCTGCGCCAGCGCGCGGAGCGCGTCGTAGGCCTGCATCGCGTCACGGCCCGGGTCCCGCCGGTAGCGGTCCTTGAAGCGCGCGGCCCAGTCTCCCGCTGCCGGGAGAAGTCGTGGGCCCGCGGACGTGGTGAGGAACGCGTCCTCGGCCGCTCCTCCCGCCGCCCGCAGGAACTCGGGGCTGTCCGACTCCGAGGAGGCCATGAAATAGCCGGTGTAGCCGACGTGACGTAGTGCGCCCACGAGCCGTCCACCCGGTTCCGCCGCCCCCGTCCAGTAGACGAAGTCCGCCTTGAAACCGGTGACGGTGCGGGCGAGCTCCGCGAGATCAGGATCCTTCGCTGCGGCGCTTCGCCTGCTCACCTTCAGGCCGTCGGCCTTGACCCGGTCGGTCACCAGGCCGGACAGCCGCTGCGAGGCCGGCGAGCCGTCACCGAGCACCGCCACCCGCTGCGGGCTCCGGTAGCCCATCCAGTGCACCGCGGCCAGCGCCTCCTGGTAGACCGTGCCCTCCATCGGGAACACCGACGGCAGCCCGGCCCCGACCAGCCGGTCGGCGCGGGCGGAGGAGACCAGGAACGGCGTGCCATCCGCGGCCACGGTTTTCGCCGCCGTCACCGCCGCGTCCTCGCACAGCCCGCCGACAACCCCCACGACGCTCTTGGCGGCCAGCCCCGTCGCCGCCTGCTCGCCGGTCGCCGACGCGCAGCCGCCGTCCTCGACGGCCAGCGTCACCTGCCGCCCCAGAACCCCGCCCTGTTCGTTGATCTCAGCGGCAGCCAGCCGCGCCCCGTCGACGAGGTCTTTCCCGCGCTCGGCCATGTCGCCCGAGAGCGGGGCCAGTACCCCGAATGTCATCTCGCCCTGCGGCCTCGGGGCGCCGCCGCCCTCATCCGAGGCAGAGCACGCAGTGAGCAGACCGCTCACCACCAGCGCGGCCGCGCCCAGCGCGACCGCGCGCACGGCACCTCTGCGTCGCACCCTCTACCTCCACGCCCGTCACCATCGAAAGCCGGTCCGAGCGCGGCGGTCGCCACGCTCGAGCCGGTGCTTTCGCTCAAACGGTTACTTGTCGCACGAGTTCCAACAGATCTTCTTGTCCGGCTCTCCGGCCAGCTTCCCGTCGAACCGCAGGACGTCGACGCCCCGGTTGTAGTCCGCGACGTAGACCAGCCCGTCGTGCCAGTAAGCGGCCGACGCCGAGCCGCCGGTCACGCCCTGTCCCGACGGCACGCGGAAGTAGCCGACCTGGGTCGGGTTCCTCGGGTCCGACACGTCGATGAAGCGGGTGCCCTGCCCGTACCACGCCTGCGCCAGGATGTTGCCGTTCACCGTGAACCAGTGCGCGGAGCAGCTACCGCTGGTGGCCGACCCCTCCTTGCCCCACGGCGACCAGTGGCTGATCAGTTCCAGCCGGAACGGCTTCTCCGGCGTGGAACGCCAGCCCTCACCGTCGTAGCTGCCCTTCAGCGAAGCGATCTTGAACTCGCCCGCCTGTGAGCAGGTCGTGATGTTCTCGTTGGTGATGTAGAGCAGCTCGCCCTTGTCGAAGGAGCCGAGCTTCTCGGTGTTGTGGTAGGCGTTGTGGTCGAAGTAGTCGAAGAAGTCGGTGCCCGCCGGGTTGGTGGCAACGACGGTCCCGCCCGCGTACGGCACCGGGTCGTACGCCGTCGCGACGCGGTTGCGCTTCTGGACCGGGTCGTAGTGGTTGCCCTCGGTCCAGTAGCCGCGGACGCCACCCTCACCGGAGGCCCAGGCGATGCCGTTCTTGTCGACATCGACGCTGTGCACGTAGTCCGTGACCCCGTCGTGCCGACCGAGATCGACCGCCCGGTCGAAGGTGTACGGGTGCTTGATGTCGTGGATGTCGGTCACGCGCACCGGCACGCCGTTCCAGGAGGGGTCCTGGCCTGGCGTGCCCGTGTTGGCCGGACCGACCGACCACAGGTACTTGCAGTCGTTGATGCAGGTGGCCGTGTGTCCGGCCGGGATCGGGTGGAAGATGACCGTCTCCGGCTTCCACGGATTCTTGACGTCGACGATGTAGACGCCGGACTGACCGGTTTTGACGGTGCCGCCGAAGCCGCGCGGGTCCCGGGTGAGGAAGACCAGCTTGCGCTTCGGGTCGACGGTCATGTTCTCGCCTTCCCAGAACCTGTCCTGGGTGTCCCCCGGCAGGCGCAGCTCGGCTGCCGTGATCTTCGAGATCAGGGCCGGGTGCTCGGGGTCCTTCAGCGACCAGACGGCGAGCCCGCCGGTGCCGTTGGCGAACATGAAGTCGTAGCCGTACTTGTCGTAGTGGATGAAGTTCAGCGCCGAGTAGCCGCTGACTCCTCTGACGTTGTCGATGAACGTGACGTTGCCTGCGACAGCGGTCGTCGGGGCGTTGTGCACGTCATCGAGGATCGGACCGCCATGGGCGGAGTTGTCCGACGGGCTCGAGTCGGACGGCGTGTCGGCGAATGCTGCGCCAACTCCGGACAGCTGTAATAACACAGCCGTAGCAAGAGCGGCCGCACCCGCCATGAGGGATTTCGTTTTCACTACACCCTCCCTTAAGGGGCCCTCAGTGCAGGTTGGACCCATGCGACCGAAAAGTCGCACGTGGCCATGACTCTAGAAGCGGCATTAGTGGCCGTCATGGTGCAAATGTCGGAAATGCCACCCCCTCGGCGTCCATCATTCGTCGTGAGCGCGCCCTGACATGCCCTTACGGCCCTGGGTCGTCGCCACTCGGCCGACCTTCCGGGACCGCTGGAGCCGGACGTCGAGGAAGTCGTGGAGGTCCTGTCCGAAACCCGGTTTCGCGACGGCGACCAAGTCACCGGCGGTCGGCGAGGCCCAGGCCGCCGCCGAGGTCGACGCGGGCGGCGGCGTCGACTGTGACAAGAAGGTGGGACCGTACCTCCAGCACCTCCGGCACTTTGAGCGACTGTGCGATCACATTGCGCTATCATTGCCGGGCGGGCGCACCTCTTGAGCCTTCCTTTGCGTCCCTTGTCCCCAGGTGTGTGCAGGCGACCCGACCAGGTCGGGGAAACGGGTCGGGGAACGAGGTCAGGGAAGTGGTAGATGCCGTCGGATGAGCCCGTACTGCGGGTGCGGAACGTGCGGAAGGGCTATCGGCAGGCCCCGGTTCTGCGCGGGGTGGATCTCGATCTGCCGCCGGGCCGGGTGGCGGGGATCGTCGGGGAGAACGGCGCGGGCAAGACCACGCTGCTGCGCGTTCTCGCGGGTGACCTGCGGCCGGACGGCGGGTCGGTGCACTGCGGCGGGCGCATGGGCCACTGCCCGCAGGAGACCGTGCTGCACGACGCGTTCACCGTCGAGCAGCACCTGCGGTTCTTCCAGGTCGCCTACGGGCTGGAAAGCCTGCGCAGGGCCGAGGAGCTGATGGACGCGCTGCGGTTCCCCGCCCGCCGCCGGGCCCGCCCCGGCACGCTGAGCGGCGGCACCCGGCAGAAGCTGAACCTCGTCCTGGCCCTGATGCACGACCCGGACGTGCTCCTGCTCGACGAGCCCTACCAGGGCTTCGACTGGGAGACCTACGTGCGGTTCTGGGACCTGGCCGAGGAGCTGCGCGCGCGTGGCCGCTCCGTGCTGGTGGTCTCGCACCTCGCCTACGACGCGGGCCGCCTCGACACACTCCACCGGCTGGAGGACGGCGTGTTGCGCGAGCAGGAACGCGACGCCGCCGAGAGCGGGGACAGGGTGGGTGCGCCGTGAGACGCCGATGGGGCTGCTACACCACCGCGTTGCGGATGACGTTCGTGGAGCACCTGCGTAACCGCCTGGCACTGGTGATCGTCGTGCTCTTCATCCCGGTCTGGACGATCCTCATCTACGTCCTGTCCCTGGAGATCCCTCTCCCGTTCCACGTCCGCGCCGCCGGCCGGTCCGTCATCGTGCCGGCCAACGTCCTGAACCAGATCGGCGGGGCGCTGCAGATCCTGGCGCTGATCACCGGATTCATGATGTTCGTGACCACGATGCGCTCGGCACCCTTCGACCGCCGGCTGGTACGGTCCGGTTTCCCGCAGCTGTGCCTGATCGCGGCCAAACTCACCGCCCTGGCGGTGGTCGCGGTCTCCGTCGCGCTCTACGCGACCGGCCTGATCTGCCTGACCCACCGGCCCGCGCAGCCCCTCCTGCTCGCCGCGGCCCTCGCCGGCGGGGCGCTGATCTACGGAGGGATCGGCATCGTGCTCGCCGCCGTGCTGACCAGCGACCTCGCCGGCATGTTCCTCGTCATCGTGATCTGCTCGGCCGACCTGGCCCTGCAGAGTCCGCTCGCCACCCCCGCCGCAGGAAGCGTCCTGGTGCGCTTCCTGCCCGACTTCGGACCGATGCAGTCGGCCGTCGCGGCCATCGCCCTGGACACGGTGCCCTGGTCTGCCGTCGCCCCGGCCGTGTGCTGGGCGCTGGGCACGGCGGGCCTCGGCGTCTCCGCCTTCGTCAGCCGCAGGGGCGCGCACCAGCCGGCGGGCGCGCCGGCGCCGGCGCGCCCGTGAGTTCCGTCAGGAGGATCCATGACATCCGCAAGCGCGTCCCGTGTTTTCCCCGCTTTGGAGCCCGACCTGGAACGGGTACGGGAGATGCTCGGCCGGGCAGGCACACCGGGCCGGTCCGATCTGGCGGCGCTGACCAGGGAGCCGACCGGCGGGAACCGCCGCCTGATCCGCCCCACTCTGACGCTGCTGTCGTACTACCTGCTCGCCGGCCCGGAGCGGGCCGCCGACGTCCGGGCCGTCAAGGCCGCGGCGGCCGTCGAACTGCTGCACATGGCGTCGCTCTACCACGACGACGTCATCGACGACGCGCGGCAGCGCAGGGGCAGGCCGAGCGCCAACAGCGTGTGGGGCGAGCGCCTGGCGGTCCTGGCCGGTGACCTCCTGTTCGTCAGCGGCAGCCGGCTCCTCGCCGAGCTGGGCCGGAGTGAGGCCCTGGCGGTCGCCGAGACCGTCCAGCGCACCTGCTCGGGGATGATCGCCGAGACCGCCGACCGCTTCCTGCTCTCCCGCACCGAGGAGGCCTACCTGGAGGTGACCGGAGCCAAGACGGCCGAGTTGTTGTCTCTGGCCTGCAGGCTGGGCGCCATGCAGGCGGGACGGGGCCCCGAGGCGGAGGAGGCCCTGGCACGGTTCGGCCGGCATCTCGGCATGGCGTACCAGATGCGCGACGACATCCTCGACCTGACCGCGACGACCGGGGAACTCGGCAAACCGGCCAACTCCGACATAGCGGAAGGCGTTTACACGCTCCCCGTGATCATAGCTCTGGCCCGCGAACCCGCGCTCGCCCGGCTGCTGCGCCGCGGTGTCACGGCAGCCGACGCCGAGCGCGCGCGGCGACTGGTCCTCTCCTGCGGAGCCGTGGACGAAGCCCGGACGGTCGCCGACGCCCAGATGGAGACGGCTCTCCGGCAACTCGACGGCCTCGGCGATCCGCGGTCACGGGAGGGGCTGGCCGACTACGTCCGGTCGGTCATGCGCTCCGCCGGCCAGGCCGGCCCGGCTCTCGTCACCGCGCCACCGCCCTCTTCCGCTCCCGCCCAGCCCGACGTCCGGGCCCGGGTGCAGGAGCGGTTGGACGCCTGGTTGCTGGACACCGGACTCGCCGCCACGCCGGAGGAGGCCCGCCATCCGAGATGGCACGGCATGGCCTCGGCCACCGCGCTGATGTGGCCGGGCGCCGACGCCGAGCAACTAGAGACGCTGGCCCGGTGGATGCTGGTGTGCATCGTGCTCGACGACCTCTTCGACGAGCCGGGGCTCGCCGACCCCGGGGAGGTCGTCCGGCTGCGAAACCGGCTCGCGCTCCTCATCCGTGGGCTCGACGACACCCCGCCGACCGGTGGAGCGGTCGCTACGGCCCTGGCCCAGTCCTGGGAGCGGATCCGCCCGATCCAGCCGGCCTCGTGGCGGACGCGCGCCCTCGGCCACCTCCTGGAATGGCTGGAGGCAGCCGAGCGCGAGGCATGCCACCGGCTCGGCGGGTTCGTCCCCAGCCTGCGGGACCAGGTCCCGTTGCGCCTGGGGAGCGCCGGGGTGCCCGTCTTCCTGGACAGCTTCGAGATCACGTACGGCACGGAGATCGAGCCGTCGGTGCGCGACCATCCGCTCCTCCGGCGGTTGCTGGACCTCGGCACGGCCACCGTGCTCGCGGAGAACGACCTGCGGACCCTGGAGCAGGACGAGGCCGCCGGCGCTCCCTACAACCTGGTCAGGGTGCTCCGCCACGAGACCGGCTGCACCAGACAGGAGGCGATCGACGAGGTGACTCGCCGGGTCGAGGACGGCTACGCCCAGATGGACGCCATACTCACCTCCGGACCCGCCATCCTGTGGCCCGCCGGGGGCGGCGCCGACTCCGTGCCGGCGATCGGTCTCCTGCGCATCATCCGAGACCGGCTGCCTGGCTGGCGCGCCATCCACGACGTCGACCGCTACAGCCGCTCGTCCAGCGGAAGCGGAACGTACCTGGCCCGGCTACGCCGGGAACTCCTGCTCGATCCCGTCGAGGCCGGCGCGGCACGCTGACCACCGGCTGCCCACGGCCCGGAGCCTCGATCGTTCATTTCGACGGTCGTACACGTTCTGGGCAGGGGCTGGCTCATTACCGTTCTCACACGATCGGCGGACGGCGGGCGCGGGTGAGCCGTAGCACCGTGGTCCACGACATCGGACGTCGCTGCCCGTGCCCGCCGCTGAGACCCTCCCGCAGACCGGCGAACCAGATCGCGAGGTTCCTGCGGGACCGGATGCGGGCGACGCTGATCAGGGTCCAGACCAGCAGGTAGACGGGGATCAACGGGGCAGGCAGGTGACGGTAGGCGAGCCAGGCCCGATTACGCGCGACCAGACGGTAGAAGGCCGCGTGCCGGGCAGGGTCGGTGGCCGGGTGGTGGATGACGATGTCCGGAGCGTAGTAGCCGGTGCGTCCCAGATCCCACAGTCGCCAGCTCGGGTCGATCCCCTCGTGGAGTCATCATGTCTCCCACAGAGGGTGAAGTACTCGGCGGACACAAGAAGTCGCCACCTGTTGACGGGCGGGTGACGTGGTCATTCGTAGTGGCACCCTAACGCCGCATCAACAAGGTGGCGCCGGGATGGACTACCTGGGCGGTTCTTGTCCGCAACACGTCGGGTTGGCCTGGGAACGCCGAAGCCGTAGGCGACGATCATCTCCGCCGGCTCTGTGCCCACAGGTCCGAGCCACGAGAGCATCCATGCCCTGGTGCCCGCGGCATGGGGATGCGGCCCAGCTCGCCGGCCTGGAGACCTCGGCATGGGCACAGCAGGTCACTGAGCGGCGACAAGAAGCCGCCAGAGCTGCCCAGAGTGGAAATCCTGTCAGACGTACGGGAAATGCGATAACAATCCGCTTGCGGCGGCAATCAAATCAGAAATGCCGCGAGTGCCGGCAGGCAATACGCTCCGGGCCGGGTTTGGTTCGGGTTGACGGACACCCGAGATCAAAGGTTCACCCCCGGAAGGAAGCGCCCGTGCATGGCGGAGAAGCAGGGCGGCCACAACGTCAAACGGGGTGTGAGCTACTGGGAGTCTCCCGTGCCGCCTTCCATGTCCGCGGCCACGTCTTGCCCGGTCCCCGCGGTCGCGGATGCGGCCGGCAGCTCGCCCGCGCCCGCGTGGATCGGGACGCGGAGGGCGCCGATGTCGCGGGCGATCCGCAGGGCGAGCGCGCTGTGATAGGCGGCGTCCTCGGACCGGCCCAGCCGCGCGCACGGCCAGGGCCAGGCTGATCGGCACGTTTGGCCGCCCTCAACCGGCTACAGGCACTCCCGGCCCCGCCTGGAACAGCGGAAGGCCCCTGTCGGGCGACGATGAAAGGACCCCGGGCCCCTGGAACCCCGCCCGCCCGGCGCGACAGCCGGGCCCGCGGCCTGACCGCGGAAATCATCACCCCAGCCGAACCGCTGACCGACCACGAGAAGGTCGCGAAGAGCGAGGTTAGGGGTTGTCGCGTATGGGTTTCCCCTATTTACGATGCGATGAGCTGATCTCTCGGCTTCGGTGTCAGCTGCGGTTTTTCGCTGAATGGGCGTAGGGGTGAATTCGCGTGGGAGATGAGCAAAAGTATCTCGAATACCTGAAGCGAGTGACGGCCGATCTCCGGCGCACACGCCGTCAGCTTCAGGCAGCCGAATTGCGCGAGCGGGAGCCTATTGCCATTGTCGCGATGAGCTGCCGATACCCGGGCGGGGTGAATTCCCCCGCCGACCTGTGGCAGCTCGTGGCCTCCGGCCGCGACGGGATGACCCCTTTCCCGAACGATCGCGGCTGGCCGGAGGAATCCGCTTCCGGCTACGCGCGCGAGGGCGGGTTCGTGGCGGACGCGACAGATTTCGACGCGGGGCTGTTCGGGATCTCGCCGCGTGAGGCGCTGGCGATGGATCCGCAGCAGCGGCTGCTGCTGGAGGCCGCGTGGGAGGTAGTGGAGCGGGCGGGTATCGACCCGCGCTCGCTCGGCGGTAGCCAGACCGGCGTGTTCATCGGCGTGTCCCCGTCGGCCTACGGGGCGAGCGGGCAGTCGTTCCCCGAAGCCGCTTCCGCCCACCTGGCCACCGGCACCGCGGCGAGCATCGTCTCCGGCCGAGTGGCTTACGTGCTGGGTCTGGAGGGCCCGGCGATCACCGTGGACACGGCTTGCTCCTCCTCGCTGGTGGCCCTGCACCTGGCTGTGCATGCTCTTCGCGCGGGCGAGTGCGAGCTGGCGCTGGCCGGTGGTGTCGCGGTGATGTCCTCGCCGAGCGTGTACGCCGAGTTCAGCCGCCTCGACGGGCTCGCCTCGGATGGGCGGTGCAAGGCGTTCGCGGCCGGAGCGGACGGCACCGGCTGGGGCGAGGGCGTCGGTCTGCTGCTGGTGGAGCGGTTGTCGGACGCGCAGCGGCTCGGGCACCAGGTGTTGGCGGTGGTGCGGGGGAGCGCGGTCAATCAGGATGGCGCGTCGAACGGGTTGACGGCGCCGAACGGTCCTTCGCAGCAGCGCGTGATTCATCAGGCGTTGACGAACGCCCGTCTTGAGCCCTCCGACGTGGATGTCGTGGAGGCGCACGGCACCGGCACGAAGCTCGGTGACCCGATCGAGGCGCAGGCGTTGCTGGCGACGTACGGGCAGGACCGCTCAGAGGGTCGTCCGTTGTGGCTGGGGTCGATCAAGTCGAACATCGGCCACACCCAGGCCGCGGCGGGTGTGGCCGGTGTGATCAAGATGGTGCAGGCGATGCGGCACGGTGTGTTGCCGCCGACCTTGCACGTGGACGAGCCGACGCCGCATGTGGACTGGTCCGCGGGTGCGGTGGAGTTGCTGACCGAGGCCCGGCCGTGGCCGGAGGTGGACCGGCCGCGTCGTGCGGGTGTGTCGTCGTTCGGGATGAGCGGCACCAACGCGCACGTGATTCTCGAGGGTGTGGCGCCGGCTCCGGTGGAGCCGCCCGCGCCGGTGGGCGACGCCGGTGCCGTGGGACTGGTGGTCTCCGCGAAGACGGCGGGCGGTCTGCGCGCTCAGGCGGAGCGGTTGAGCGGGTTCGTCGCGGAGTCTGACGCGGATGTGCGTGACGTGGCCTGGTCGCTCGCCACGACCCGGGCGGCGTTGGACCACCGCGCGGTGGTGCTCGGATCCGATCGGGACGGCCTGCTCGACGGGCTCCGTGCGTTGACCGCGGGGGAGCTTTCCGGTCGCCTGGTGTCGGGTGTGGCCGGTGAGGGCCGGACGGCGTTCCTGTTCACCGGTCAGGGGGCGCAGCGGGCCGGCATGGGGCGGGGCTTGTACGAGTCCTTCCCGGCATATGCGCGGGCGTTCGACGCGGTGTGCGCGGAGCTGGACGTTCGGCTCGATCGGCCGGTCCGGGATGTGGTGGCCGAGGGTGTCGATCTCGACCAGACCATGTGGGCGCAGGCCGGACTCTTCGCTGTGGAGGTGGCGTCGTTCCGGTTGCTGGAGTCGTGGGGCGTGCGCCCGGACTTCCTGCTGGGGCATTCGATCGGTGAGATCGCCGCCGCCCATTGCGCCGGAGTCTTGTCACTCGAAGACGCGTGTGCGCTGGTTGCGGCGCGGGGCCGGCTGATGCAGGCGCTCCCGTCGGGTGGGGCGATGCTGGCCGTGCAGGCCTCCGAGGACGAGGTCCGGGAGGCCGCCGATGACCGGGTGGACATCGCGGCGGTCAACGGCCCGCGCTCGGTGGTGATCTCCGGGGACGCCGGGGTGATCGACGAGCTGGCGGCCCGGTGGACGGCCCAGGGCTTCAAGACCAACCGGTTGAGGGTGTCGCACGCGTTCCATTCCCGGCTGATGGAGCCGATGCTGGCCGAGTTCGCGACGGTGCTGGAGACGCTGACCTTCGACGAGCCGCGGATCCCGATCGTGTCGAACCTGACCGGCGAGGTGGCCGATCCTGGGCTGCTCACGTCCCCTGACTATTGGGTCCGGCAGGTGCGCGAGGCGGTCCGCTTCGCGGACGGGGTCAGGAGCCTGGCCGAGCGGGGTGTGTCCCGGTTCGTGGAGCTGGGCCCGGACGGGGTGCTGTGCGGGCTGGCCCAGCAGTCGGTCGACGAAGCGGTGTTCGCGC
>NZ_BBYM01000018.1:0-231114 GCF_001570405.1 Microtetraspora niveoalba
GGCGGGCTCGGCGCGGCCGCTCCCGGTGTGCCGCGGACGGGCGCGCCCGCACCCGCTGGGCCGGCGCCCGGGTTGACCGCGGACCCGGTCGGGCACCTGCTCCCCCGGCACGCGGACCTGCTCGCGCGGATGGAGCGGCTCGTCGCCGGCGCGCCGCGCGGCGTCCAGGCCCTCGACCACGTGGCCGCGACACCGGAAACGGCCGTGCGCCGGGCGCTGCTGCTGGACGCGCGGTTCTGGCTGCCGGGCGCGCGGCTGCTGTGCGTGGGCGACCACGACCTGACCTCGCTCGCGGTGGCGCTGCTCCGCCCGGAGGTCGAGGTGACGGTGGTGGACATCGACGAGCGCATCCTCGCCTACATCGGCGAGCAGGCCGAGCGGCTCGGCCTCGACGTGCGCACCCGCTGGGCGGATCTGCGTCTCGGCCTGCCGCCCTCGGTCCACGAGTACGCGGACCTGGCCGTCACCGACCCGCCGTACACGCCGGAGGGCATCGGCCTGTTCACCGCCCGCGCCTGCGAAGGGCTGCGGGATGTCGAGCAGGGCCGCGTCCTCCTGGCGTACGGCGCGGGCGAGCGGACACCGATGCTCGCGCTCAAGGTCCAGAGCGCGCTCCATGACCTCAACCTCGCCTATGAGGCGATTTATCCGGACTTCAACCGGTACTTCGGCGCGGAGGCCATCGGCTCGGCCGCCGACATGTACGTCCTGCGCCCGACGACCAAGACCCGGCCCGCCGTGGCGGCGCGCACCGAACGCTTCGCCACCGCGATCTACACGCACGGCCCGCAGTCGGTGGAATCCCACGAGGCGGCGGGAGGCGTGGACGGCGCGGACGGGCTCGCGCGGTTCGCCCCCGGGGTGCTGGTGGGCGACTGGCCCAAGGACCTGCTCCCCAGGACCCCCAGGGCCAAGCTCGCCACCTGGCTCGCCAAGCCGTACGCGGCGGCCCCCGAGCGCGTCGCGATCGCCGTACCGGCCGGGCTGGAGGCCGCGCTGCCCCGGCTGCTGCTGGCGACGAGGGCGCGGCATGTGCGCGCCTACCTGGCAGCACCGCCGGAGGATCTCACGGCGCTGTCCGACCTGCTCTCCCCCGTGTACGCGCTCTCCGCGCACGGCGCCGTCCTCGACGCGACGCGGCTGCCGGCGCCGGGAGAGGAGGAGTCGGGCGAACGGGCCGTTCTCCGCCGGATCCTGGACAACGCGCACGGCAAGCTGGCCAACACCTGGCGCGAGGCGCTGACCAGGCTGCCCGGCGGACCGACCAAGAAGCAGGCCCGCTCGATCGTGGCCGCCGTCGCCCCCTGGTCGGCCGACGTCACTCCGCTCGAACTGCCCGCGCATCGCCTGCGGGAGCTGCCGGCCGCCGTGGCCGCGTCGCTGGTCCAGGCCGAACCGTCCTGAGCCGCCCGGCCCCGGGACGGCCGGCCGATCCCGGCCCGCGGCGGCGGTCACCGCGCCGTCGTCTCTGACGACGGGCACCGCGTCCGGTACGCGCCCGGCCCGGCACCGGGCTACCCGTCGCGCCCGTGCCCGGCCTTCCCGCGTGACGGGGCCGGGCGCGGGCGGCGCCGGTCAGCCGCGCAGCGCGTCGCTCACCAGCCGCCGGGCCTCCTCCTGCACCTGGGCGAGGTGCTCGGCGCCGTGGAACGACTCGGCGTAGATCTTGTACACGTCCTCGGTGCCCGAGGGGCGGGCGGCGAACCACGCGTTGGCGGTGCAGACTTTGAGCCCGCCGATCGGCGCGCCGTTCCCGGGCGCCGTCGTCAGCACCTCGGTGATCGACTCACCCGCCAGGGTGTCGGCGGTGACCTGGCCGGCGGACAGCTTGGACAGCACCGCCTTCTCCTCGCGTGTCGCCGGGGCGTCCACCCGCGCGTACGCCGGGTTGCCGAAGCGGGTGACCAGGTCGGCGTACAACATGCTGGGCGAGCGGCCGGTGACGGCGAGCATCTCGGCGGCGAGCAGGGCCATGATGATGCCGTCCTTGTCGGTGGTCCACACCGAGCCGTCGCGGCGCAGGAACGACGCGCCCGCGCTCTCCTCGCCGCCGAAGCCCAGCGATCCGTCGAGCAGACCGGGGACGAACCACTTGAATCCGACCGGGACCTCGACCAGCCGCCGGCCCAGGTCCGCCGCCACCCGGTCGATCATGCTGCTGCTGACCAGGGTCTTGCCGACTCCGGCCTCCGCCCGCCAGCCGGGCCGGTGGCCGTACAGGTAGGAGATGGCGGCGGCCAGGAAGTGGTTGGGGTTCAGCAGCCCGGCGTCCGGCGTGACGATGCCGTGCCGGTCGGCGTCCGCGTCGTTGCCGGTGGACACGTCGAAGGCGTCCCGGTTCGCGATCAGGGACGCCATCGCGTGCGGCGACGAGCAGTCCATGCGGATCTTGCCGTCCCAGTCGAGGGTCATGAACCGCCAGGTCGGGTCGACGAGCGGGTTCACCACGGTCAGGTCGAGCCGGTGCCGCTCGGCGATCTCCCCCCAGTACGCCACGGACGCGCCGCCGAGCGGGTCGGCGCCGATCCGCACGCCCGCGTTCCTGATCGCGTCAAGGTCGAGCACGGAGCCGAGGTCGTCCACGTACGCGGCCAGGAAGTCGTAGCGGCCGGTCGTCTCCGCCGCGAGGGCCCGCGCGTACGGCACCCGCCTGACCTCCTTCATCCCGCCGGCGATCAGGGCGTTGGCCCGGTCCTGGATCCACGTGGTGGCGTCGGTGTCCGCCGGGCCCCCGTTCGGCGGGTTGTACTTGAAGCCGCCGTCGGAGGGCGGGTTGTGCGACGGGGTGACCACGACGCCGTCCGCCAGGCCGGACGTGCGACCCCGGTTGTGGGTCAGGATGGCGTGCGAGACGGCCGGGGTCGGCGTGTAGCCGTCGCGGCTGTCGATCAGCACGGTCACGCCGTTGGCGGCGAACACCTCGAGCGCCGACACCCGGGCGGGCTCGGACAGGGCGTGCGTGTCCGCGCCGAGGAACAGCGGCCCGTCCACGCCCTTGCTCGCCCTGAACTCGCAGATCGCCTGGCTGGTGGCGAGGATGTGGTCCTCGTTGAAGGCCGCGTTCAGCGCCGATCCGCGGTGCCCCGACGTACCGAAGGCCACCCGCTGCCCCACCTGCCCGGGATCGGGGCGCAGCGCGTAGTACGCCGTGACGAGGCGGGCGACATCGACGAGATCGGACGGCCGGGCGGGCAGTCCCGCGCGCTCATGGGTCATGGCTTCTCACGCTCCTTCAACGCCGGCCCCACCCGGGCCGGCCCACCGGCCTTCAGCGGGCCGCCACGCCGGCCCGCGTGTCGGCCGGTCACAACAGGACACTCACAAGACCTACGGATCAGTCTGCCGCATCGCCACCGGCCGCCCGATGCACGCGCCGCACCCCTGTGGACGAGCCGCTTCTCATCGCACCTGTCCCGGTGCGGGACGGCCCCGGCCGGAGAAGATCGGCAGGCTTTCGAACATACAGTGGACGCGCGGTGCGGCACGATCCTCAAGTTGCGCGTCGATCGGCCTCATAAGTGACAACGTGGAAGCTCCGCCGCCGGACCCGGCCGCGCCCGCACACCGCTCCGCCGTAACTCCCGCGGCTCCCGCGGCTCACCCGCGGACTAATGGCCCGGCCGAGGGACGACGACCGGATGTGAGTGCGCCCCGCCGCCTGCTCGGCGTATTCGAGGGGTCGTCGCCACATAGCCGAGAAAGCCGTGGCATCAGCCCGCCCGCAGGGCCGCCGCCAGCGGTTCCAGCACCGACGGGTGGTAGGGCGGTCGCAGGTAGACGATCGCGAGGTCCGCTCCGGCCTCGGCGAACGCGCGCGCGGCGGCGGCCGTCGCGGCCGGGTCGCCGTCGTGGCGCACCTGACAGGAAATGCGGATGCCGGACGGGAGACGTGTCACCGGCGGGGCGTCATCCCTCGACTCGGGAGGCGCGGCCTCCGGAAGGATGACGCCCCGCCCGGCTCACCAGGTCTTGCCGGCCTGCTCCCGGATCGTACGGTTGATCCGGTTGTAGAAGTTGGTCAGCGCGATCTCCAGGTTGATCGCGGACAGCTGCTTCTCGTCGAAGTGGGCGGCGGCGGCGTCCCAGACCTCGTCGGTCACGCCCGGCGCGCCGTCCTGGATCCGGGTGGCGGCCTCGGCCAGCGCGAGCGCTGCCCGCTCCGCCTCCGTGAAGAACGGCGTCTCGCGCCAGGCGACCACGTTGTGCAGCCGCTCATCGGTCTCTCCATGCTTCTTGGCCGCCGCGACCCCGGCGAAGACGCACGGGCTGCAGCCGTTGATCTGGCTCACCCGCAGGTGGACCAGATCGAGCACGAGCGGGTCCACGCCACCGGTGTGGATCGCCTTGTAGAGGTGCTGGATCGCCGTCGTCACGTCGGCGTTCGCCCGGCTCTTCATGCGTGCTTCCATGGGTTTGCTCCTTCATCGGTTACCTGTGCCCTTCCGGGCCCGTCATCCCCATGACGGAGCAGATCCGAGGAAGGTAACACCATGTCCGAAACCGGCCCGACGGTCCAATTGGCGGAGACGTTCGAGGCCCAGCGCGACCGCCTGCGCGCGGTCGCCTACCGCATGCTCGGATCGCACGCCGACGCCGAGGACGTGGTCCAGGAGGCCTGGCTGCGGCTCTCCCGCCAGGACACCGCGACCATTCACAACTTCGCCGGCTGGCTGACCACCGTCGTCGGCCGGATCAGCCTCGACGTCCTGCGATCGCGCCAGGCCCGCCCCGAGGCGTCATACGACGACCGGCTGCCCGAGCTGGTGGTGACGGTCGACGACGGCCCCGCGCCAGAGGACGACGTGGCGCTCGCGGACTCGGTCGGGCTCGCGCTCCTCGTCGTCCTGCAGTCGCTCGGGCCGAGCGAGCGGCTGGCGTTCGTGCTGCACGACCTGTTCGCGGTGCCGTTCGCCGAGATCGGCCAGATCCTCGGCAGGTCCACCGACGCCACCAAGATGCTCGCCAGCCGCGCCCGCAGGAAGGTGCGGGCGACCGAGCGGGCGGCGGCCGCCGGACGGGAGCAGCGAGAGGTGGTCCACGCCTTCCTGGCGGCGGCCCGCCGCGGCGACTTCGAGGGATTGCTGCGTGTACTCGACCCCGAGGTGAGGCTGACCGTCGACACCCCTGACGGTGTGGTCGTCGCCCTCGGCGCCACCAAGGTCGCCGCCGGCGCGCGGCTGGCCGCCGGAGCGGCCGCACGAGGGCGGGCGGTGCTCGTCAACGGCCTTCCCGGGATCCTGTCCTGGCGGGAGGACGGCGCCCCGCTCTCGGTCATCGCGTTCACCGTCGTCGACGGCCGGATCGCCGGCATCGCGGTCGTGGCCGACCCGGCCAGGCTCGCGTCGATGAACCTGCCGGATCCGGGGTGAGTCGCTGCCGGGGCGAACGCCCCGCTCTCCGGCCGGAGAGCGGGGCCATATCCCTGTCGTTCGGATCAGGCGCCGCAGGCGCAGCCGGTCGCCGCGACTCCCTGGGGCCGGCTGGAGTCGACGGGGGGCTCGTCGTTCCCACAGCAGGCGTCGCCGCTGCTGGTGACGGCGGCGCTCTTGCCGAGGGTGTCGGCGTCGTCCTTGACCACGTAGACCTCCCACGGCTCGGCGCCGGGGCCGTGGACCCACACCTTGTCCTGCAGCGCGTAGCAGCAGGAGGTGTCGTTCTCCTCGAACGTGGCCAGGCCCGCCTCCTTCAGCCGCTCGGTGCCGGCCGTGACCTCGTCGGTGGAGGAGACCTGGACTCCGAGGTGGTCCAGGCGGGTCTCCTGTCCGGCCTCCCCCTCGAACAGCACGAGCTTCAGCGGCGGCTCGGTGATGGCGAAGTTGGCGTATCCCTCCCGGCGCTTGGCCGGTTCGGTGCCGAACAGCTTGGAGTAGAAGGCGATCGAGCCTTCCAGGTCGGAGACGCGCAGGGCGAGCTGGACGCGGGACATCTGGTCCTCCTTGGACGAGTGGGCGAGTGGTGGACGTCCACCACGAGCGCTGTCTAGATGGATGTCTAATCAGAGCCCGCCGTCAGCTTGCAGGCTGATTAGAAGTCCGTCAAGTTAGATGTATGTCGAAACAAGAGTTGCCGGTCCTCCAGCCCCTCGCGAGCGACACCGGCAGCACGGCCTGCTGTACGCCGCCGACCCGTGAACCCCTCGGCCAGGCCGACGCCGAAGAACTGGCCCCACTGTTCAAGGCCATCGCCGACCCGGTACGGCTGCGGCTGCTGTCCCTCATCGCCTGCCATGAGGGCGGCGAAGCGTGCGTGTGCGACCTGACCGACGCCTTCGACCTCACCGGACCGACCATCAGCCATCACCTGAAGGTCCTCCGGAAGGCCGGCTTGATCGACTGCGAGCGGCGCGGCACCTGGGTCTACTACTGGATCAATCCGGCCGTGCTGGAGCGGCTGTCGGCGATCCTGGGCCCGCGCCGCGGCACGTCCTAGACGGCCCGTCGCTCGCGCCGACGCCCGCGGATGGACCCGTCCGCGCGGTCCAGGCGCTCGACGGCCCCGCCGCCCGGCGCGTCCTGGACGGACCAGATGTGAGCCGCGACGTGACAGGAGTGGGGATACGAGCACCACCATGGAGCGAGAGAGCACCGAGTACCTGTACTTCGGCAGCACTGGGCAGCCGCCCAGCGTGGGGGTGGAGGTGGCGTTCCTCGCCGCCGAGGTCCGGCCGACGTCCGGGGACTGGAAGGCCGCGGTCGTGGTGACCTCGGAGCACGCGCTGTGGGCCGACGCTGTGTCGAGCGGTGTGGTCAGGAAGGTCACGACCGATACGTTGGCGAGCCCCAGGAGCGAATGCATTTCCACGCCAACGCGATCATGAGAAGGATCTCTAAGGGGATAATTACATAATGGTGTGAGAGGCTCGTAATACCGGCGCTGATGACACGGTCAGGATGGACCGGGTCATAGAGGATGTCCAACGAATCGCCAGTACCGATTTCTGAGGCATCGATCGAATCCGACACGTTGGTCGTGACGTGGTTCCCGGTGAGCGTGGAGAAGGTCACAGTGACGAGATCCCCCCTATACCGGAAATGCTGTGCATCAACGACCGTTGCCTCGGCCTGAACCCCTCGCGCCAGGATCGTTCTGGTCTGGTTCATCTCGAAGACCGAGAAAATGGTGAGCGCCAGGATGGAGAGCGCGAGCAAGCCGCACGTTGCGGTACCGATCGAGGGGAGTCGCACAAAAGGTTAACGTGGACATTGGCGGACGAAGTTCCTTGGCATCGTCCACTCAACTGTGAGTTATGTTGAGGCGGCCGGCTGGGTCAACTGCGCTCCGGGCCGGTGACCGTCAGCCGATCGTCGCTCGCCATACGCGTCCCGCTGGGCCTCCGACAGGCCGAACTTGGCGTCGCCGGCGTTCTCCAGGCCAAAGCACCATGACCCAGTAGGTGAGGCCGCACCCGGCCACCCACTTCTGATAGCCGCGCTTGCCAGCCAACTCGTACGCCTCGGCGCCTCGGCGTGCAGCGCGCGGAGCAGGGCGCGGAGCAGGGCGCGCACGGCCTCGATCTCGGCCTCGAACCGGTGCAGCCCCTGCCGCAAAGGGCCGAGGGTCTGCTCAGCCTTGGCCGTGTCTCCGGCGAAGATCGCCGCGTCGAAGCGGGCCATCACCTCGGCCAGGTAGTCCGGTTCCCTGGGTATGAGCCGTCTCGGCGCAGAGCGACTCGATATAGGAGACGACCGAGCGTCCCTATCGGATTGCTGCTCCCCTGCCTATCTCTTCACCCGAAGCGCTGCCGGGCCAAGCCTGTACGCGCGTGCGCCCCGTCGCCTGGACGGCGGCGGGGCGCTTTCATGATCGCGCGTCACGCGTGCGTCATGATCTCGGCGGAACGTGGAGTGTCCTGGAGGATTCCCGAAAGGCGTCTCTACGGCTCAGCGGCTATTCCGACGCTCCGAGCTGCTCGATCGCGCCGATCATGAGGTCCCAGAAGCGGTCGCGGTCGAGGATCAGGCCCACGTCGGCGTTGGGCTCCCAGTCCATCCGGCCGTGCAGGTCCGCGACCGTGGCTCCCCTGGTGTACGCGCCCTCGACCTCGATCCGCAGCCCGACCCGGGCGTACGTCATGACCTGGGGGTCGATCAGGTACGCGATGGTGATCGGGTCGTGCAGCGGCGGCGCCTCGAAGCCCCACGCCTGGTGGTAGCTCGACCCGAAGAAGGTGAGCAGTTCCACGCAGACGCGGGCCAGCGGGGTGCCGAGGGCGGAGATGCGGTCGAGCACGTCGGTGGTGACCAGCGCCTGGTGGCTCACGTTGAGCCCCACCCACGTCGTCGGCACGCCGCTGTCCAGGACCTCGGCCGCCGCCTCCGGGTCGGTGACGATGTTGAACTCGGCGTACGGGGTGTGGTTGCCCCGCTCGGTCGAGCCGCCCATGATCACGATCTCGCGGATCCGCTCCCGGTCCCCGGGGTGGCGCCGCAGCAGGGTGGCGATGTTGGTCAGCGGACCGATGGCCACGATCGTGACCGGCTCGTCCGCCGCCGCGAGCGTGTCGTGGATGAGCTCGACACCGTGGCGCGGGTCGAGGGGCACGTCCGGCTCGCCGAACGCCGGGCCGTCCAGCCCGCTCTCCCCGTGCACGTAGTCGCCGATCTCCAGGGTCCCGGCCAGCGGCCGGTCGCACCCGGCCGCGACGGGCACGCCGGTGACCCCCGCCAGGCTGAGCATCCGCCGGGCGTTGAGCGCCGTCTTCTCGACGGTCTGGTTGCCCGCGACGGTGGACACCGCGCGCAGGTCGATCGCCGGGTTCGCCACCGCGAGCAGGATGGCCATGGCGTCGTCATGGCCGGGGTCGCAGTCGAGGATCACCGGGATGGGCACGTCAGATCTCCTTGGCCAGCCAGCGGACGGCGCGGGTGAACAGGGTGGCGTACCCCTCCCACGCCACGAACTCGTCGGGGCACCAGTGCGGCGCGATGTCCGACGCCCAGGCGAGCGTGCGGCCGGCCCCGGCCTCGCGTACGGAGAGCAGCGGGTCGCCGCCGACCGTGGCGAGGAGAGTCGCGTCCTCCGGCACCTCGAAGCGGTTGTACCCGAGCAGGTCGGGCCATTCGGCGGGAAGGCCGGCGGTGATCGGGTGCGAGCCGTCGGCGAGGGCGCCGGGGACGCCCTGCGGGGTCTCCACCCGGTCGTCGTACCGGGAGATCCGGGCGGGCAGCACCCGCTCGACGGCGGTGCCGCTGTAGGCCGCCTTGGACTCGAAGCCCTGGAAGCTCAGGTAGCCGCCCGCCATCGCGAGGCCGCCGCCCTGCTCCACCCAGTTCGCGAGCAGTTCGATCCGGTTGGCGGTCTTGCCGCTGGACAGCCAGGTGTCGGGGTGCAGCAGGATGCTGTTGGCGCCGATGTCGGAGAGCACGACGACGTCGTACGCCGACAGGGCCTCGAGCGTCCCCGGGAACAGCTTGGGCACGTCGTGCGCCGGGAGGTGGTCGACCTCCACGCCGTCGGCGACCAGGACGTCCCGCAGCGGCTCGAAACCGGTGTGGTAGGTCGTCGTGGTGAACGCGTCGAACCCCTTGTAGTGGGTCGAAACGCTCACCCACGATTCGCCGGCGACAAGCACGCGGGTCATGGGGATGTCTCCTTCAGTGGGTGTGGATTGTGTCGGAAGTGTGCCGGTCGCCGGGGGCGGCGGCGGCCTGGAAGAGGTCGCGCGGGTTGTCCACGAGCATCCGCGAGGTGTCCGCGGCGGTCAGCCCGTGGCGGTGCAGGCGCGGTACGAAGTGGGTCAGGATGTGGGCGTAACCGGTGCCGCCGTAGCGGACCAGCATGGTCTTGAGGAACACGTCCTGGGACAGCAGCACCCGGTGGCCCAGCCCGGCGCGGTGCAGCCACGCGATCGCGGCCGCGTTGTCCTCGTCGGACGGGGACTGGCCCTCACCCGGGTAGAGGTAGTCCATGCCGCACATGTCGTAGCCGAGGTACGCGCCCCGGGTGGCGAGCGCGACCTGGTAGTCGCGGTCCCGCCCGCTCGGGTTGAGGTGGGACAGGACGGTGGCCTCGATCAGGCCGCCCTCCTCGGCGATGACGTCGAGCACGCGGAGGCCGTGCCGTACCCACCCGGGAAGGTGGACGGAGAGCGGCACCCGCGTGCGGGCCTGCGCCCGGGCGGCGCCGCGCAGGACCTTCTCCTCCTCGGCGGTGAAGTCCGGGGAGACGCCGATCTCGCCGATGACACCCGCGCGCACTCCGCCGACGCCCTCGGTGAGGTCGCGCTCGATCTCGGCCGCGACGTCCGCGACGCCCATGCCGCGGACCCGTGCCGGGTGGGTGCCCTCCAGGTAGAAGCCGCAGCCCATCACGATGTTCAGGCCGGTGGCGCGGGCGATCGCGGCCAGTTCGGCGGGGGCGCGGCCGAGGCCGTCCGGGGTGACCTCCAGGAGGCTGCGGCCGCCGCGCGCGGCGAACCGCGCCACCTCCTCGATCGCGACGTCGGTGTCGTCGAGGGACACGTTGTCGCGGGAGAGGTACGGGTCGTTGCGCAGCCGGCCGAGGAACTCCATCCGCACGGGCGAGCGGGCGATCAGCCCGCCCTCGGCGTCGCCCTCGGGGGCGGGATGCCAGGCGAGGGCGCCGTCGTTGCGCAGATGCTCGTGGCAGAGCGTGACGCCGAGCTCCTCGACGGGCACCGGGCCGAGCACCGAGGTCACGGTGACCCCGGCGCCACCCGTCCGCGCGCTCATTTCCGCACCGCTCCGAACCTGGCCCAGACCTTGCTGTTGGCGAAGATCGCCAGCAGCAGGATGGCGCCCTGCACGATCTGGACGTAGAACGGCGAGACGTGCAGCAGCACGAGGCCGTTGGCGATGACGCCGAGGGTGAGCGCGCCCAGGATGGTGCCGAGCATGCTGCCCCGGCCGCCGAACAGGCTGGTGCCGCCGAGCACCACGGCGGTGATGACCTCCAGCTCGAAGCCGGAGCCCGCGTTCGAGGAGCCGGAGCTGAGCCGGGTGGCGATCAGCACGCCCGCCAGCGCGGCGGCCAGGCCGGTCAGCACGTAGACGGCCAGCCCGACCTTGCGGGTGTTCACACCGGTGCGGCGCAGCGACTCGCCGTTGGAGCCGAGGCCGATCACGTACCGGCCGAACGGCGTGCGGGTCAGGGTGAGCCAGCCGACCGCCGCGATCACGACGGCGAGGATGACCGGCACCGGGATCCCGGCGACGCGGCCCTGCCCGAGCTGGACGATCCACAGCTCGCCGTCGATCGGGGTGGAGTACCCCTCGGTGGCGCGCAGCGCGGTGCCGCGCATGATCGACAACATGGCCAGGGTGACGATGAACGGCGGGATGTTCTGGTACGACGAGAACCAGCCGTTGACGAAGCCGATCAGCGCGCCGAGCGCGAGGATGGCGACCAGCGCCAGCGTCGGGTCCCAGCCGTGTTGCAGCACGATCGCCAGCAGCGACCCCGACAGCGCGACCGTGGACCCGACCGACAGGTCGATGCCGGACGTGCTGATCACGAACGTCATCGCGATCGCGACGATCAGCGTGGGCGAGATCTGCCGCAGCAGGTTGAGGATGTTGCCGGTGGTGGCGAACCGGTCGGCGGAGAACGCGAAGAAGATCAGCAGGACGACCAGCACCACGCCGATCGCGATCGTCTGCGCGTGCTTGCCGATGTGGGCGTTGGCGCGGGCCGACCTCGTGGTCACGACCCGCTCGCTGACGGCCGCGCCGCCGCCCCGTTCGCTCGTGGTGGTCCGCTCGCTGGTGGTCACCGTCGCGCTCCCTCGGTCGTGTCGTTCTCCCGCCGCCCGTCGCCGGCCGCCGCGTCGCCGGCGCCGGGGTCGATCTGGTCGTGGGCGACGATCTCGGAGACGAGCCGCTCCAGGCTGGTGGCCCTGGCGTCGAGGTCGGCCCGCAGGGTGCCCTCGTACATGACGCAGAGCCGGTCGCAGACCCGGAACAGGTCCTGCAGGCGGTGCGTGATCAGGATGACCGAGACACCCTGCGCGGAGACCGTCTTGATCAGTTCGAGCACGGTCTCGACCTCGGCGACGGCGAGCGCCGCCGTGGGCTCGTCGAGGATGAGCAGCTTGGGGCCGAACGTCACCGCGCGGGCGATGGCCACGGCCTGGCGCTGCCCTCCGGACAGGCCGCCCACGGGGATGTCCGTGAGCGGGATCCGGATGTTCAGCGCGTCGAGGTGGCGGCGGGCGTCCCTGTGCATCTGCGCGACGTCGAGCAGCAGGCCGCCCGCCTTGCGCGGCTCGCGGCCGAGGAACAGGTTGCCTGCCACGTCGATGTCGTCGCAGAGGGCGAGATCCTGGTACACCATCTCGATGCCCAGCTCGCGCGCGTCGCGCGGTGTGGAGAACGAGACGGGACGTCCGTCGAACACGATCTCGCCGGAGTCCGGCACGACCGCGCCCGCGAGCACCTTCATCAGGGTGGACTTGCCGGCGGCGTTGTCGCCGACGAGCCCGATCACCTCGCCGGGTCCGACGCGCAGGGTCACTCCGCGCAGCGCGTCGACCATTCCGTAGCGCTTGCGGATGTCGCGCATCACCACGCGGTCGACCGTGCTGTCGGCACTGGTCACGGGTTTCACCTCCTCCGCCTTCCGGTACGGGGTCGCCTCGTCGCTCACTTGAAGGTGGCCCGGTACTGGTCGACGTTGTCCTTGGTCACGATCGTCACGGGAACGTCGATCTTCTTCTTGGGCTCGGCGCCGCCGACGAGGGCCTTGGCCTCCTTGACCGCCTCGTAGCCCTCGGTCTTCGGGTCCTGCTGGACGACACCGGCGACGAAGCCGGCGTCGATGCCGCTGATCGCCTCCTTCGTGAGGTCCCAGCCGAAGACCTTGACGCGGTCGCCGGCGTTCTGCGACTTCACGGCGGCCACGGTGCCGAGGAGGGCGGGCTCGCCGGTGGCGTACACGACGTTCATGTCGGAGCGGGAGGTGAGCAGGTTCTCGGCGGCCGTCATGGCGGCCTCCTGCTTGTTCTGCCCGTCAACCGTCTGCACGATCTTCGCGCCCGCGCCCTCGACCGTCTTGACGAAGTCGTCCTTGCGGATGTTCTGGATGAACGAGTTGAGCGCGCCGACGACGCCGATCTTGGGCGCGGAGAGGTTCTGCGCCTTGGCCCAGTCGTTGACGAACGCGCCGGCCTGCTGGGCGGCGGCGGCGTTGTCCACGCCGACCTGGGTGTCGACGGACGGGCTGTCCACGATGGCGTCGACCGCGACGACCTTCAGCCCCGCGTCCTTGGCGATCTTGACGGCGGGCTTGATGCCCTCGACGTCGATGGCGACCACGACGACGGCGTCGAACTGCTGCTGGACGAAGTTGTCGATCGCCTCGTTCTGCTTGGCCGGGTCGTCGTTGGCGTTGAAGATCGTCAGATCGACGCCGGCCTCCTTCGCCGCCTGCTGGGCGCCGGCGTTCATCTCGTTGAAGAAGATCGCCTGCTGGTTGATCTGGACCAGGCCGACCCTCGGCTTGTCTCCGCCGCCCGAGGCCGCGGAACCGGAGTCGTCCGTGCCACCGCACGCGGCGGCCAGCAGGCCGGTCGCGAGGAGTGCGGTCGCCGTGGTCATGCGGGTGAGTCGAATGGATCGTGCCATCGGACCAAGCCTTTCGGGGGCCGCTCCAAAGGAGCCGCAAGGTAAAAACGTGGGGAGTGTGGTAATCGATTACCAATTTCTGGGATGCTAGCGAGCAGCACAAACGGGCGTCAAGGTGACGTAAGCCCCAGAACGATCTATCGTTTTGCTGAACAGATCAGTGAGGCAGCTCACAGATCGACGAAGAGCCGTCACGAGTGGACCGGACAGGGAAAACGATTACACGGTGATGACACAGTGATGACAGCATGGGCGTGACAATCCACGATGTCGCCAGGGCGGCCGGGGTCTCCGTGGCCTCCGCCTCCCGCGCCCTCTCCGGCCGCCGCAAGGTCACCCCGGAGATCGCCGAGCGCGTCGAGCGCGCCGCCGCCGAGCTGGGCTACCGGCCGAACGCGGTGGCCAAGGCGCTGCGCGACCAGACCACGGGCACGATCGGCATGATCGTCCCCGGCATCGGCAACCCGTTCTTCACCACCATCGTCGAGGCGGTCGAGAGCCGGCTCCAGGAGACCGGGCGCGACCTGCTCCTCTGCGCGTCGCGGTACCGGCCGGACCTCGAGGCCAGGCGGCTGGAGACCCTGCTCGCCCGGAGGGTGGACGGCCTCATCATCAGTCCGTGCGACATCGAGGCCAGCGTGCCCGCCGTGCTCAACGCGGCGCGGCGCGTCCCCCTCGTCCAGGTCGACCGGTACATCGAGGGCGGCGGAGCCGACTGGGTGGGCGTGGACGACGACTCCGCGCTGGCCCAGGCGGTCGACCACGTGGTGCGGGGAGGCGCGCGGCTGGTGACGTTCGTGGGCAGCCGCCTGATGAACTCGTCGGCCAGGTCCCGCCTGTCCGGCTTCGAGCGCGCCGCCGCCCGGGCCGGGGTGGACGCCACGCCTCCGCTGCTCGGCGAGTTCACCCTGGAATGGGGCGTCGAGGCGGGCCGCCTGCTCCTCGACGGCGGCGCCATGCCCGACGCGGTGGTCTGTGGAAACGACGAGATAGCCGTGGGCCTGGTGCGGGCGCTCCGGACGGGCGGCGTCCGGGTGCCCGACGACGTCTCCGTCGTGGGCTTCGACGACGTCGGTCACGCCTCGATGTGCGACCCCCCGCTCACCACCGTCCGCCAGCCGGTCGAGGAGATGGCGGCCGAGGCGGTGCGCCTGCTCGGCCAGGTCCGGGTGAGCGATCCGCGCCCCGCCCAGCGCATCGCCATCGCCCCCCGGCTCGTCGTACGGGAGACCAGCCGCCCGGTGCCCGCCGGCGGCGGCGAAGTAAGCGTGAACGGAAGGGGAACCGCGTGAACGAGGCGGTGCAGCTGGCCCGCGAGCTGATCAGGATCGACTCCGTGGGCGGCGGCGAGGCGGCGGTCGCCGGGCCGCTCGCCCGGCGCCTGTCGGAGGCGGGTTTCGACGTACGGGAGCACCGCTACGCGCCGGGGCGCACCGGTCTGGTGGCCCGGTGGGGGTCCGGCACGCCGGTCGTGCTGACCGGGCATCTCGACACGGTGCCGCTGGGCGGCCGGGCGTGGGAGCATGATCCGCACGCCGCCGAGGTGGACGGCGACCGCCTCTACGGGCGCGGCTCCAGCGACATGAAGGCCGGGGTGGCCGCGCTCGTCGTCGCCGCCGAACGGCACGTGCGCGGATCGGGTCCCCGGGCCGCGCTGGAGATCGTCCTCACCGCGGGCGAGGAGACCGGGTGCGAGGGCGCGATCGACATGATCGCCCAGGGGATGGTGGGCAGGGCGCGGGCGCTTCTGGTGGCCGAGCCGACCGCCAACCGGGCCCTGCTCGGGCACAAGGGCGCCCTGTGGCTCAGGGCGGTCGCCCGCGGCCGCACCGCGCACGGGTCGATGCCGCACCTGGGCGACAACGCCGTCTACAAGCTGGCCCGCGCGATCGGGGCGGTGGAGCGGTTCGACCCCGGCGTGCCGGCCCACCCGTGGCTCGGCGCGCCGACCGCGAACGTCGGCACGGTGCGCGGCGGGATCAACGTCAACTCCGTGCCCGACCTGGCCGAGGCCACCGTGGACATGCGCACCGTCGCCGGCCAGGACCACGCCGAGCTGCGCGAGCGGCTGGGCCGCGCCGTCGGCGAGGAGACCGCGCTCGAGGTGCTGACCGACCTGCCCGCCGTGTGGACCGACCCGGACGACGACGTCGTCCAGGCGCTGCTCGCGGCGGGGGCCGCGCCGCCGGGCGACCGGCCGGCCGCCAGCTACTTCACCGACGCCTCGGTGCTGGTCGCCGCCTGCGGCGGAGCGCCGGCCGTGATCTGCGGTCCGGGCGAGCCCGAGCAGGCGCACGTCACCGACGAGTACTGCGTGATCCCGCGCATCGAGGAGGCCGTCGAGATCTACACCGGCGCGCTGGCCCGGCTCGCCCCCTGACCCGGCCTCCCGGGCGGGCGTCCGGCATGGGCGCGGGCGGAAAAGGTGATCCGCCGCCCAAGCCTGGCGCCGGAACGGCACGGCTCCGGAGGGAACGCCCGGCCGGGTGGTACAAAGACGGCATCTCCCGTCCGCCGTAGGCGAGGGTCCGCCCCGGCGCGCCTCCCCCGCGCCGAACCTGCCGGAGCCCGCCGGAGGACGGCGGGACGGGCGCCGGGCGCGGACTGTGGGGAGGCGGGTTTGAGCGAGTTGCTGGTGCTCGCCGCACGGGCGCTCTGCGGCGGCCTCTTCGTCATGGCGTTCGCGCTGATCGGCGAGCTCGTCACACCGAAGCAGTTCGCGGGGATCTTCTCCGCCGCGCCCGCCGTCGCCCTCGCCGGCATGACGCTCACGATGACGGTCCAGGGTGACGTGCCGGTCGCGGAGTCCGCTCTCGGGATGATCGCCGGCTCGGTCGCGCTCGTGGCCTACTGCGCCTCTGCGGTCCCCCTGGTCACGCGCCTGGGCGTGCTGCTCGGCACGATCATCGCGCTCGTGACCTGGGGCGCGACGGCCGCCGTCTGCCGCGCGCTGATCGCGGGGCTGGCATGAGCCCCTCCGCGCGGATCCGCGTCCAGCCGTCGCGGCTGAAGAAGGTCACCAAGCGCGAGATGGCGGTGCGGTTCGTCTTCGGCGCGGTGATCTCGGTGGTCGCCGCGCTGATCGGCCGCCGCTGGGGCGGGGTCACCGGCGGGGTGTTCCTCGCGTTCCCCGCCATCCTCGCCGCGACGCTCACCCTGATCCAGCACGAGGAGCACAAGCGGGCGCCGGCCGTCCAGGACGCGCGGGGCGCGATGCTGGGCGCGGTCGGCATGGTCGCCTACGCCGCCTGCGTCTGGGTGCTGGCGCCCCGGATCCCGGCGCACTTCGCTCTCCTGGCCGGGCTCGGCGTCTGGGCGGCCGTCTCCGCCGCGCTGTACTTCCTCGTCTGGGTCGGCTTCGGCCACCGCCGCTCCGGGTCCGGCCGCTGAAGAGGGCCCCGGTGAGACCCGCGGAAGGTGGAGGGCGCCGGGAGGGTCGTTCGCGGGCGGCTCCTCCCCCGGGTCGCCCATCACATGGGCAAGGGCAGAGCTTCCGATGTCACGCGTCCCGGCCCGCGCGTCGAGTGTTGACCACCGGGGTGCCCACAGGCGCCCAAAAATTTTACTCAAATCCCCATGATCCGTCAAAGAAAGTGTCAATTTGGCGGTTAACCTGTGGGAATGCACAACGGGAAAGTTCGACTCTCCGTCTGCGCAGCACTCCTCACCTTCGCCGCCGGGCTCGCCACGCCCGCGGTCGCGCAGGCCACTCCGACACGGATTCCGGTCACCGAGACCGCGTACAACACTCCGAACGTCTACGGGCGGGCGGCATATCTGATCGACGCCTCGACCGGCAAGGTCGAGCTCAGCAAGGACGCCACCGAGCGCATGCCGGTGGCCAGCCTCACCAAGGTCATGACGGCGTACGTCGTCCTGAAGGAAGCCAAGCTCACCGACAAGGTCACGATCACCTCGGCCGACGTCCGGCACGCCGACGACAACGACGGCACCAGCGCCGACCTGCGCGCCGGCGACCGGGTCCAGGTCAAGGACCTGCTGTACGGCCTGATGCTGCCGTCCGGCGCGGACGCCGCGCACGCCCTCGCCCGCACGTACGGCCCCGGCCTGGACGGGTTCGTCCGCAAGATGAACTCCACCGCCAAGCAGCTCGGCATGAAGGACAGCCTCTACGTGAACGCCGACGGCCTGCCCATGGCCGGCGGCGACGGCTACTCGACCGCGAAGGACCAGGCCCGGCTCGCCGAGGCGGCGCTCCGCATCCCCGCGTTCACCGCCGTCACCTCCTCGCAGAGCCACTACGTCCCGAGCAACGGCGAGCACCGCTCCTACACCTGGGTCAACACCAACAAGATGCTCGGCACCCCGGGCGCGCTCGGCGTCAAGACCGGCTTCACCCGGGCCGCGGGTTACTGCCTGACGTTCGCCGCCGACCGTGACGGCCACCGGCTGATCGGCGTCATCCTCGGCGAGTCCGCCTCCAACCGGCGGTTCGACACCGCCCAGAACCTGCTGAGCTGGGCCGTCAAGGCGTAATCCGCGCCCAGGCGTGGTCCGGGCTTCGGCGACGACATCCAGGCGAGGCGTCGCCGGGTGCCCCTTTCATGGGGGCCCCGGCGGCGCCTTTCGCGTGTTCACGGGAAGCCGGAGGGCAGACCGCGCCGCAGACAGACGGCGCGGTCCAGATAGTCCCTGGCCAGGCGGGTACGGCCGGCCGAGCGGTGCAGTTCGGCGAGCATCTGGCTGCTCGCCGCGGCGCCGCTCAGGTCGCCGAGCCGCTGGAAGACGGCCAGCGAACGTTCGAGCCGGATCGAGGCGGGCCGCAGGTCGCCCCGCGCGGCCTGGAGGCCGCCGATCCCCTGCATCGCGTAGGCGCCGCAGTGCCGGTCGCC
Source organism: Microtetraspora niveoalba (assembly GCF_001570405.1). Taxonomy (GTDB): domain Bacteria; phylum Actinomycetota; class Actinomycetes; order Streptosporangiales; family Streptosporangiaceae; genus Microtetraspora; species Microtetraspora niveoalba. Next base: position 18,434 of record NZ_BBYM01000018.1, read on the forward strand.
GAGGCTCTCGAAGATCTCCAGCGCCCGCCCGTGGAAGCGCAGCGCCGCGTCGGCGTCGGCGGCGAGGTCGTGCATCCGTCCGACCTGCATGGACACGCACCCTTCCCGGTGGGTGTCGCCCATGTCCCTGGCCAGCCGGAGCGCTCCTTCCAGCCACTCCGCCGCCCCGGCGAGGTCGCCCGACCTCAGGCAGGCGCGGCCGATCGCCTGGCGCGCGTACGCCTCGCCCTGCCGGTCGCCCAGCGACAGGAACACGGCGAGGGCACGCCGGAAGTGGCGGAGCGCGGCGGGCCGGTCGTCGCGGAACTGGGCGGCGGCGCCCAGACCGCAGACGGAGATCGCCTCTCCTCTGGGGTCGCCCACCTGCCGGAAGATCGCGCGGGACCGCCCGAACATCTCCGCGGCCTCGCGATAGCGGTCGCGGTAGAGGGACACCTGCCCGAGCCCGCGCAGCATGGCGGCCTCGCCGTACCGGTCCCCGGCCTCGCGGGCCGCGTCGAGCGCGGCGCGGTGGGTGCGCCGCCACGCGTCGAGGTGGCAGCGCAGGTCGAAGAACGGCACGAGCGCGGCGGCGAGCGCCCACGCCGACCCGGCCGGTCCCCGCTCGGCGGTCAGCTCGACCAGCCGCACCAGGGCGTCCCGTTCCTGCCGGAACCAGGAGAGCGGGTCCCGCGCGAGCCGTGCCAGGCCGTGCCCCACCGGGGTCCAGCGCTCCGCGCCGGCGGACGCGACGCTGAAGACCGTGGTGGGCAGCCCCGCCGCGGCCCGCTCCGCCGCCACGAGCCAGGCTCCCGCCACGCGCGCCAGGGCGCGCGGATCCGGGTCGCGGGCCGCCCGCTCCCCCGCGTCCCAGCGGACCGGGTCGTACAGCCGGTAGCGGGGACGGCCGAGCGTGTCGACGCCGTCCTGGCGCAGCAGGCTCGCGTCCACGAGGACGTCCGTCACGTCGTCCGCGCCGTGCCGGTCGAGGGCCGCGTCCACCGCCCACGCGGGGAGGGGGTGCGCGCCGAGCGGGGCGAGCGCCCGCAGGGCCCGGGCCGCGTCCGCGGGCAGCAGGCGGTAGCTCCGGTCGAGGCTCTCCCGCACCTCGAGGTCGCCCGCGCGCAGCTCGGCCAGCCGGGAGGACTCGTCCGCCAGCCGTCGTTCGAGGGCGCGCAGCGGCCAGCCCGGACGCGCGGCGAGGCGCGCCCCGGCGACGCGTACGGCCAGCGGCAGGTGCGCGCAGGCCCGGGCGACAGCGGCGGCCGACCGGGGTTCGGCGGCGACCCGCTCGGCTCCGGCGATCCTGCCGAGCAGTTCCACGGCCTCGGCGTGCGGGAGGGCGTCCAGTTCCACCAGGGCCGCTCCGGGGATCTCGGTGATCCGCCGCCGGCTCGTCACGAGCACGGCCGAGCCGCTGCCGGGCAGCAGATGCCGGACCTGCGCCCCGCCGGAGGCGTCGTCGAGCAGCACGAGCATGGGGCGTTCGGCCAGCAGCGACCGGTAGAGCGCCGCCCGCTCCCCCGGCCCGCACGGCACGGCCTCCCCGGAAACGCCGAGCGCCCGCAGCGCCTCGGCGAGCAGGTCGGCGGGCTCCGCGGGCGCGCCCGGGGCGCCGCCAAGGCTCAGGTAGAGCTGCCCGTGGGGGAACCGCTCGCGTACGGCGTGCGCGCAGTGGACGGCGAGCGCCGACTTCCCCACGCCGGGCGGGCCGGCGATCACGGCGACGGCCGGCGGCCCGGTCGCGGGCGCCAGCACGCGCAGGAGGGCGGCGACGGCCTCCCGGCGGCCGGTGAAGTCCGGCACGTCGGGAGGGAGCTGGCGCGGGCGCACCGTCCCGGCCACGCGGATCGGGATGTCCGGCGGGGCGGGCTCCTGGACGGGGGCCGGTCTCCGGAGAGCACGGCCAGGTGGGCCCGCCGCAGCTCGGGGCCGGGGTCCACGCCCAGCTCGGTGTCCAGCGCGCCGCGGATCTCGTCGTAGCAGCGCAGCGCCTCGGCCCGCCTGCCGCTCCAGTGAAGCGCGAGCACGAGCCGCCGCCAGAGGTCCTCGCGGAACGGCTGCTCGGCGATCAGGTCGCGCAGCCCGGCGATCGCCGCCGGGTAGTCCCGGGCGGCCAGCCGCGCGTCGGACAGTTCCTCGGCCGCGGCGAGCCGCGCGTCGGAGATCTCCCGGACGCGGCGGTCCCATACGGGGCTGCCCGGCAGGTCGCACAGAAGGGGGCCGCGCCACAGCGCGAGCGCGCGGGCGAGGTGGGCGGGCGCGCCCGCCGGGTCGCGCCGGGCCAGCGCGACCAGCTCCTCGAAGGTGAGGAGGTCGAGCCGGTCGGGCGCCACCTCGACGGCGTAGCCGCCGGGCCCCGTCCGGATGGCGGCGCCGCCGGGGCCGAGGGCCGCGCGCAGCGTGCTCGCGTACGTGCGCAGGTTGGCGACGGCCGAGCGGGGGCGGGCCGCGGGCCACAGGACCTCGACGAGCAGGTCCGTGCCGACCGTCCGGTTGGCGTCGAGCAGCAGGGTGGCGAGCAGCATGCGCGGCTTGCGGCCGCCGAGCGGGAGGGGCCGCCCCTGGGCGGACCGGACCTCCAGCGGGCCGAGGACCCGGTGCGTGGGCTGATCAACGATCATGATCGCCTACTCCTCTTACAGAGGCATTGCCACCATTTATCGCCTCATGTCAGATCTTCGCTAGCCCTTTGTATGGGTTTTGGATGTTCCTTGTGCGGCCGCCCCGGACCCTTGGCTCCCGTCCGCACCTTCCAGGCGGGCTCCACAGTCAGTGCGCGTGATCCGCCGGGGCGGCCCGGCGGATCACCCGCGAGGAAGGATCCGCATGAGACCGACGTCCCTCGTCAAGGCCGCGCTGGCGCTGCTGCTCGGCGTCACCGCGGGCGCCTCGACCGGCCTCGCCGCCGCCTCGGCGGCCTCGTCGTCCACCGCCTCCACCGCCTCCGCCGCCATGGCGGAGCCCGCGTTCCAGATGCCCTTCCCCTGCGGGCAGACGTGGACCGGCAACTCCAGCGCGAGCAGCGCCCACCAGTCGTGGGAGATCGACTTCAACCGGGGCGGCACCGCCGACGCCGACCTCGGCGACACCGTGGTCGCCGCGGCCGCCGGCACGGTCGTGATCTCGGCGCACCAGGGCTCGACGAACGGCTTCGGCAACCTCGTCAAGATCGACCACGGCGGCGGCTGGTACACGTACTACGCCCACCTGCTCGTCCGGTCGGTGAGCGCGGGCGCGACCGTCAGCCAGGGCCAGAAGATCGGCGAGGTCGGCAACACGAGCAAGCCCGGCAACGACATCTCCCCGCACCTGCACTACGAGGTGCGCACCGACACCGCCTCCTATCCGGCCAACATCCAGAAGGCCAAGTTCGACGGCGTCACGTTCGGCTACCCGGTGCAGACGGTGACCTCCCGCAACTGCGGCGGCGGCACCAACCCGTACACGCCCGAGCAGGTGTGCGGCAGCGGCTACAGCGTGATCGACTCCGCCGCGCTCGGCACCGCCGGGACCGTCTACCTCCTCTACAACAGCTCCAACGGGTACAACTGCGTCACCACCCTCAAGCGGACCTCTCTCGGCACGAACACCGCGACCAGCGCCTACCTGGAGGTCCAGGGCAAGAGCCGCATCACCGACTCGGGGAACTTCGGCTACTACGCCGGCCCCGTCCGCGCCGCCGCGGCGGGCACCTGCGTCAGGTGGGGCGGCTCCGCGGGCGGCAACAGCTACGACAGCCCCCTCGAACACTGCGGATGACCGGCGCCCCCGCGGGGTCGGCCGCCGGACCGTACGGGCCGCGGCGTCACGTACTATCGACGGCGCGAGACCGGAGCCGCCGCGCCCGGTACCCCACACTTCCGAGACCCTGCGGGGGACCATGTTCCGCACGATGATGAAGTCCAAGATCCATCGCGCCACCGTCACCCAGGCGGACCTGCACTACGTGGGATCCGTGACGATCAGCGGCGAGCTCATGGCCGCCGCGAACCTGGTGGAGGGCGAGAAGGTCGACATCGTCGACATCGACAACGGCAACCGCCTCTCGACGTACGTCATCGAGGGCCCGGCGGACTCCGGCGTCATCGGGATCAACGGCGCGGCCGCCCGGCTGATCGGCGTGGGCGACCTCGTGATCATCATCGCGTACGCGCTGGTGGCCGAGGAGGAGGTCGGCACGCTGCGCCCGAGCGTGGTGTTCGTCGACGCGGACAACAAGGTGGTCGAGACCGGCCACGACCCGGCCGGGGTCCCCGACGGCGTGGGCCTCCTCCGCGGCGACGTCGCCGCCCCGACCGCCTGAACCCCGCTCCGAGCCGGACGTCCCGCTCCCGGGCTCGGGAGCGGGCCCCGGCGGCCGCACGCGGGCCTACTTGATCGATCCGGCGGTGAGACCGGAGACGACCTTCCGCTCGATCAGCGCGAAGAGGATGATGACCGGGACGGTCGCGATCACCGATCCGGCGAACAGGTTCTGCCAGTCGACCTGGTACTGCCCGATGAAGGAGTTCAGCCGCACGGTGAGCGGCTGCTGCTCGGGCGAGGTGGTCAGGGTGAGGGCGACCACGAACTCGTTCCACGCCGCGATGAACGTGAAGATCAGCGCGGTGACGACGCCCGGCGCGGCCAGCGGGAGCGTGATCCGGAACAGCGCGCCGAAGCGGCCGGTGCCGTCGATGAACGCCGCCTCCTCCAGCTCGCGCGGGATCGAGCCGAAGTACGCGTTGAGGATCCACACCGCGAAGGCCAGGTTGAACCCGCCGTTGACCAGGATCAGCGACCAGATCGAGTCGACCAGTCCGAGCTGGGAGAACTCGCGGTAGATCCCGACCAGCATCGCGGTCGGCTGGAACATCTGGGTGACCAGCACCAGGATCAGGAACGCCGTGCGGCCGCGGAACCGGTGCCGGGCCGTGTAGTACGCGGCGGGCATGGCCACCAGCAGCACCAGGATCGTCGATCCGGCCGCGACCTGCAGGGTGACCAGCAGGTTCCCGGACAGCCCGCCCGACCAGAAGTTGACGAAGTTCTCCCAGGCGAACTCCGTCGGCAGGTAGCTCGGCTCGCGCAGCTCCTTCTGCGGCCGCAGCGCGGTCAGGATCATCACCAGGTACGGGAACAGGAAGAGGAACGCGATCAGGTACGCGGCCGCGGCGATCACCACCGTCCTGGTCCGCGGCAGCCGCCGGGCGGGACCGGCGCTCGCGGCGCGCGTGGGCGCGGCGACCGGAGGGGTCGCGGTGGCGGTCATCACGACACCTCGTTCTTCCACTTGCTGACCTTGAGGAAGATCGCCACCAGGACGATCACCATGCCGAAGTTCACGACGGACATCGCGGCGGACTCGCCGATGTCGGAGCCCTTGAGGATGAACATGAAGATCGTGGACGTGGCCGTCGAGTAGCCGGGCTGCCCGTGCGTCATCACCCAGATGATCGGGAAGTTGTTGAAGACGTTCATCACGTTGATGAGCGTCGCCACGATCAGCGCGGGCCGGAGCAGCGGCAGCGTGATCGACCAGTACGTGCGCAGCCGGGACGCGCCGTCCGTCTTGGCCGCCTCGTAGACCTCCGCCGGGATCGTCGACAACCCCGCGAGCAGCGCGTACGTCGTGAACGGCAGCGAGACGAAGACCGCCACGGCGATCAGCCACGGCATCGCGGTGGACGCCTGGCCGAGCTGGTCGGCCTCGGTGCTGCCGAGGGCGTCGAGCAGGCCGAGGTCGCGCCGCACCACGTTGAGGAGGCCGACCTCGGGGTCGAGCATCCATTTGAAGATGATCCCCGTCATCAGCACCGAGGCCGCCCACGGCGCGATCATCGCCCAGCGGGCGAGGCGGCGGCCGGGGAAACGCTGGTTGAAGAGCTGGGCGAGGCCGAGCGAGAGCAGGATCGTGACGGCGACGACCGCCACCACCCAGATCACGCTGCGCGCCATGACCCCGGGGAAGTCCGGCTCCTCGAACAGCTTGGTGTAGTTGGCCATGCCGTTCGGGCCCTGGACCACGCCGAACCGGCTGATCTTCTGGAACGACGACTTGATCATCTCGACGACGGGCCACACGACCACGACGGCGATCAGCACGACGGCGGGGCCGGTCCAGGCGAGGGGCGCCAGCGCGCGCGCCGCCCGCGTCAGAGGGGAGGTCTGCTGCATCACTCCTGCTTCCTGCGATGAGGTACGGCCGCAGGGGCACGGCCCGCGCCGCGCCGGCGCGGGCCGTGCCACCGGGTCATCCGGCCGTGGCGACCTTCTGGATCGCCCCGAGGACCTTCGCGGGATCACCGGTGACGGCGCCGCCGATCGTCTGCTTGATCTGCGTGTTCACCTCGGACCACTTCGGGTCGGTGAAGGGGTAGAAGGTGGCGTTGGGCAGGGCGTCGAGGAACGGCTTGAGCTTCTCGTCGCCGGAGAGCTTCTCGATGCCCGACTTCGTCACCGGGAGCAGCTTGTAGGTGTCGCTGATCTTCTGCGCGGCGGAGGAGGCGTAGAAGAAGTCGAAGAACTTCTTGATCTCCTCCTGGTGGCCGTTCTTGTTGAAGGCCATGATCCAGTCCTCGACGCCGAGGGTCGTGTCGAGCGGGCCGCCCTTGCCGGGGATCGGGGCGACGCCGTAGTTGGTCAGGCCGCCCTTCTCGAAGATCGGCATGGACATGGGGCCGCCGTTGACCATGCCGACCTTGCCGGCCGCGAAGTCCTCCCAGACCGTCTTGCGGTCCTTGGTGCCGGGGTTCGGCGTGGTCAGGCCGGCCGCGTGCAGGTCCTTGAGGAAGGCGAAGGTCTCGACGTTCTGCGCCGAGTCGATCGCCCACTGGCCGGAGGCGTCCTTGTAGCCGCCGCCGTTGCCCATGAACCACAGGAACGACTCGCCCTGGGCCTCCTCCTGCCCGAGCGGCAGGCCGAACGGCTGGGTCACCCCGGCCTTCTTCAGCTTCTCCGCGGCGGCCTTCAGCTCGTCCCAGGTCTTGGGCGGCTCGCTGACGCCGGCCTTGGTGAACAGGTCCTTGTTGTAGAACAGGGCGCGGGCGGAGGAGACGAACGGGATGCCGTACGCGGCGCCGTCCACCTTGCCGAACTCGGCGAACTTCTCCAGCAGGTCGGACCGGGTGTTCGGCGAGAGCACCTCGTCCACCTTGTACAGCAGGCCGTCCTTGACGAACCCGGAGTAGTCGCCGGTCTGCAGGATGTCGGGCATCTGCCCGTTCTGCACCATGGTGGCGACCTGGGTGTCGATGTCGTTCCAGTTGATGACCTGGACGTCGACCTTGATGCCGGGGTTGGCCGCCTGGAACTCGTCGACGACGCCCTTCCAGAACTTGTCGCCGCTGTTGTCGGCGGTGGGGCCGTCGCCGTAGTCGGCGGCGACCAGCTTCAGCGTCACCGAGCCGCCCGCGGCCTTGTCAGCGCCGCCGCCGTCGCCCCCGCCCGACTCGCCGCCGCAGGCGGACAGGGCCAGCGCCGCGGCCACGCCGAGGGTGACCACCCCGGCGATCCTCTTGCTCATCACGAATACCACCTTGATCTGGGGATGACTGGTCTGTACCGGTTGAGACCCGAACAGCGGATAGGCCGCCTTTGAGCGGCTTGGGAGCCAAGAGTAAACAGGTGGCAAACGGCCGGTCTATACCGGCGAATATCGGATTCGCAACGAAGGGGCATCGGCGCGACGGCGCCGGTCTATACCAGGCGGCCTGCGGAGGCGCCGGACCGCGGCGCCCCCACGCGGCGGCGACGACCAGGCGCGGCACCGCCCGCACGTGGGGGCGGTTGCGCGATATTGCGCATATTAGCGGTATATCGCACGAATTCACGCCGTCAAGATGTCGTGAAAGCGCATAAACGATCATCCGCCACATACTGTGACATTCGAGTCACGCTACGGCGCCGGGCGGGCGGGCCACGGTCGCCCTCCGGAGGACCACGACCCGAGAGAACACGCAGGAGGCCGGCGGGCCGGGCGAGGCGGGCCGAGCGCGCGGGGCCGAGGTCCGGCGGAGCCCGGGGCCCAGCGGGGCGAGCGCGGGGCCGGGCGGGGCGAGCGCGGGAAACGCGGCGGGGTGACCCGGCCAGGTCGCACGGGCGCGGGGCCGGGCGGGGTGGGCCGGCGTGGCGGGCTGGGCGGGATCAGGCCTGGATGACCTCGACGCCCACGTCGCGGAACCGTCGTACGGTGTCGGCGGGGGCGTCCCGGTCGGTGACCAGGGTGTGGAGGGCCGAGCAGGGGCAGATCCGCGCGAACGCCCGGACGCCCAGCTTGGAGGAGTCGGCCACGACGATCACGCGCCCGGCGCGGGAGGCCATGAGCCGGTTGATGCCCGCCTCGCCCTCGTGGTGGGCGAACGCGCCGCCCTCGGGGTCGAGCGCGTTGACGCCGAGGATCGCGAAGTCGAGCGAGATCTCCCGCAGGAAGCCGTCCGCGAGCGGCCCGATCAGCTCGTACGACGCGGGCAGCGCGACGCCGCCGATCACCACGAGCTTGACGTGCCTGCGGACCACCAGCTCGTTCGCGATGTTCAGCGCGTTCGTCACCACGGTGACGCTCGGCTCGCCGCCCTGCCGGTCGAGGTCGGCCCGGCTCGCGAGGGAGCGGGCGACCTCGGTGGTGGTGGTGCCGCCGTTCAGCCCCACGATCGATCCGGGCGGGACCAGCGCCGCCGCCGCGGCGGCGATGCGGTGCTTCTCCGGCGCGTTCCTGGCCGCCTTGTACTGCAGCGGCAGGTCGTAGGAGATCGCGTTCGCCACGGCGCCGCCCCGGGTGCGGGTCAGCATCTGCTGCCGGCTCAGGTGGTCGAGGTCGCGCCTGATGGTGGCGGCCGAGACGCCCAGCTCGACGGCCACCGCGTCCACCTCGACCTTGCCGTCCCTGGCCAGGATCGCGAGCAACGCGTTCCACCGCTCATGGCTCGACATCGGTCCTCCTCGCCGCTCACTTCGGTTTCGCCCCGCGAAGCGTATCCAACCTCCGGCTTGCGCGTATTTGATTGCTAATGACATATTGTGCTCAGAAATACGCACAAGGAGGCCGGGGCGCGCATGATCCTCACCGTCACCCTCAACGCCGCCCTGGACGTGACGTACGAGGTGGACGGGCTGGTGCCGCACTCCAGCCACCGGGTCACCGCGGTCCACCAGCGGGCCGGCGGCAAGGGCGTCAACGTCGCCCGCGTGCTCGCCTCGCTCGGCGCCGACGTGCTCGTCACGGGACTGGCCGGGGGCGGCGCCGGGGCGGAGATCGCCGACGACCTGTCCCGCGCCGGGATCCCGGCGCGCTTCGGCGCGATCGAGGGCACGTCCCGGCGGACGGTCACCGTGGTGGCCGGCGACGCGACCGTGTTCAACGAGCCCGGCCCCGCCGTCACCGCCGAGGAGTGGCGGCGGTTCCGCGCCCTGTTCCGCGAGCTGTGCCGGGACGCGCGGGTCGTCGTCCTGTCGGGCAGCCTGCCGCCCGGCGTCGCCCCGGACGCCTACGCCGAGCTGATCCGGGACGCCCGGGCCGAGGGGGCGCGCGTCCTGCTCGACGCCGACCACGAGGCGCTCCGCCTCGGGCTGGCCGCCCGGCCCGACATCGCCAAGCCGAACGCGGCCGAGCTGGCCAGGGCCGCCGGGCCCGGGCCCGTCGAGGAGGTCGCGCGGCGGCTGCTCGCCGACGGACCGGCCGCCGTGGTCGTCTCCCGGGGAGCCGACGGCCTGCTCGGCGTCACGCCCGACGGGAGCTGGGAGGTGCGCCCGCCGCGCCGTCTGTCGGGCAACCCCACCGGAGCGGGGGACGCGGTGGCCGCGGCGCTGGCCCGGGCGCTGCACTCCCCCGGGCCGCCGGACTGGCCGCGCGCCCTCGCCGACGCGGCCGCGATGTCGGCCGCCGCCGTCCTCTCCCCGGTCGCCGGGGACATCGACCCGTCCGCCTACCGCGCCTTCCTGCAGGAGATCACATGCCCCTCGCCACGACCGCCTCGATAGTCGCCGCCGCGCCCGGAGGAGTGTGCGCGTTCAACGTCATCACCCTTGAGCACGCCGAGGCCGTCGTCGCGGCGGCGGAGCGGACCGGCGTCCCGGTGATCCTCCAGGTCAGCGAGAACGCCGTGCGGTTCCGGCTGGGCCGGCTGCGGCCGCTGGCGGCGGCCGCGGCCGCGCTCGCCGTCGAGGCCGCCGTGCCGGTCGCCCTCCATCTCGACCACGTGACGGACGACGCGCTGCTGCGCCAGGCCGCCGACACGGGGTTCAGCTCGGTGATGTACGACGCCTCGCTCGACCCGTACGAGGTGAACGTGGCCCGGACGAAGGCCGCCGCCGAGTGGGCGCACGAGAACGGCCTGTGGCTGGAGGCCGAGCTGGGCGAGGTGGGCGGCAAGGACGGCGCGCACGCGCCGGGCGTGCGGACCGACCCGGGCGAGGCGGCCGCGTTCGTCTCCGCCACGGGGGTGGACGCGCTCGCGGTCGCGGTCGGCAGCTCGCACGCGATGACCTCCCGCGTCGCGAAGCTGGACCACGAGCTGATCGGCGCGCTGCGCGCGGCGCTGCCGGTGCCGCTGGTGCTGCACGGCTCGTCGGGCGTCCCCGACGACGAGCTGCGCCGGGCCGTGGCGGCCGGCATGAAGAAGATCAACATCGGCACCGCGCTGAACGTCGCCTTCACCGAGGCGATCCGCGGGTCGCTCGCGGAGAAGCCGTCCGGCGCGGACCCCCGGCCCAGGCTCGCGGCGGCCAGGGACGCGATGACCGACGCGACCGCCCACCTGCTCCGCACGGTCTCCGCGCCCTGACGCCCGGCCCTCAGCGCAGCCAGCCGTAGCGGCGCTCGGGCCGTCCGGCCGCGCCGTACCGCAGGGACACCTCGGCCTGGCCGGTCCCGCAGAAGTACTCGAGGTAGCGGCGCGCGCTCACCCGCGAGACGCCGACCCGCTCCGCGCACTCGGCCGCCGACAGCGTCCCGTCCGCGCCGCGCAGGGCGCGCGCGACCAGCTCGGCGGTCTCGGCGCTCATGCCCTTCGGCGGCGCGGCGGGCGCGGGCGGGGCCGCCGCGCCGCCCCGGGCGAGCACCCGGTCCACCTCGCGCTGGCCGAGGACCGGGGCGGTGGGCGCGTCCCTGCGCTGCGCGGCGTACCGCTCCAGCCGGACCCGCAGGTCGTCCACATCGAATGGCTTGAGCAGGTAGTTCACCACCCCCTGGCGGGCGGCGCCGCGCACGGCGTCGATCTCCCGCGCCGCGCTGATCACCAGGACGTCGCAGTCGTACCCGGCGGCCCGCAGCCGCGTGATCACGTCCAGTCCGAAGACGTCCGGCAGGTAGAGGTCGAGCAGGACGAGGTCGGGCCGCAGCTCGGCGACGGCGGTGAGCGTCTGCTCGCCGGTGTGCGCGGTGCCGACGACCCGGAACCCCTCGACCCGGTCGACGAACCCGCGGTGGATCCGCGCCACCATGAAGTCGTCGTCGACGACCAGCACGTCGATCATCGGCGCGCCTCCGCGGCCGTGCCGGCCGGGCGGCCGACCGACAGCGACGCGGTGAACATGGCCCCCTCGGGGGTGTTGGTCACCGCGACCTCGCCGCCCCTGCGCTCGCAGACCAGGCGGGTGAGCGCCAGCCCCATGCCGCGCTCCCCACCCCGGGCGGCCTTGGTGGTGAAGCCGCGGGTGAACACCTCGCGGGCCAGCTCGGGCGCGATCCCGGGGCCGGAGTCGCGCACCACGATCTCCACGCTGGACGCGTCCTGGCGCAGCTCGACCTCCACCCACGCCTCCCGTCCCGGCCGCTCCGCACCGCCCGGACCCGCCGCGGCGGCGTCCACGGCGGCGTCAACGGCGGCGTCGACCGCGTTGTCCACCAGGTTGCCGACCACCGTCGCGACGTCGGCCGAGTCCGCCGGCTCCAGCCGGTCGAGCGCCGTACGCTCCGAGACCCGCAGGTGGACCTTGCGCTCGGCGGCGAGCGAGGACTTGGCCATCAGCAGCGCGGCGACCGCGGTGTCGCGGACCTGGCCGGCCAGGGCCAGGTCGAGCGACTCGCGGTGGCGGCGCAGCGCGCGGACATATCGCACCACTTCGTCATGCTCCTCGATCTGGATCAGCCCCGAGATGATGTGCAGCTGGTTGGAGAACTCGTGCGCCTGGGCGCGGAGCAGCTCCGTGGAGCTGCGGAAGGACCCCAGCTCGCGTTCGAGCTGGGCCAGCTCGGTGCGGTCGCGCAGGGTCGTCACCGACCCGAGCCTGCGCCCGTCCTTGGTGACGTCCATGCGGTTCATGACCAGCACCCGGCCGCGCCGCACCACGACCTGGTCGCGGGCCCCGGCGGTCTCGCCGCCGGTGCCGGCGAGCACGTCGTGCAGCCGCCCCTCGACGCCCAGGTCGGACAGGCTCCTCCCGACGCAGTCCTCCGGCAGGTCGAGGAGCCTTCTGCCGACCTCGTTGACCAGCGTCAGGCGCAGGTGCGGGTCGAGCGCGACCACCCCTTCGGCGATGCCGTACAGCATGGCCTCCCGGTGCTCGGCGAGCCCGGCGATCTCGCGCGGCTCCAGGCCGAGGGTCTGGTGCTTGATGCGGCGGGCGAGCAGCCAGGAGCCGACCACGCCGAGCGCGCTCGCGATGCCGAGATAGGTGAGCAGGTACGACGACGCGCCCACCAGCCGCTCCCAGACCGTCGGCGACGCCCGGCCGATCATGACGGTGCCGAGGTGGCGGCCGAGGTTGTGCGGCGCCGCCCCCAACACGGGGACCTGGGCGACCAGCTCCCTGGCGGAGCCGACGGCCAGCTCCCCCGACCAGCCGCGGGCCCGGGCGACTCCGGGATCGCCGAGCGGCAGCCGGGTCCCGACCAGCCGGGGGTCGGTCGAGCTGACGATCTCGCCGTGGAGGTCGGCCACCGTCACGGAGGTGACGCCCGACTGGGTGAGGGTGGTCTGGACCAGTGGCGCGAGCGTCTCGCCGGGCGCGGGCCGTTCGATCTGGACCCGCACCAGGGGGTTGCTCGCGAGCTGCTCGGCGAGCGCGGTCACCCGCCGCCCCTCCACCCGGTCGAACGTGGCCTTCGACTGCGCCACCGAGACGGCGCCGACGGCGACCAGGACGACCAGGATGATGGCGAGCTGCAGCGCAAGCAGCTCGCCCGCCAGGGTGTGGCGGCGGAATGTCACGACCACAATGAACTCAATCTTCGCTGGTGACACAAGGCAGACGGGACGCCCCCAGGTCGCCACAATCATGGCGCTGGAATGCCGCAAAGCGAAAGAGACGGACTGTGAGAACTCGACTCACCGCACTGGCCGGCGCCGTGGCCGGCGTGCTGATGCTCGCGGTCGGCGCCTGCGGGGCCACCGCCCAGCAGGCGGGGCCCGCGAAGGAGGGCGCGGCCGCCACCGGCCTGCGCATCATGGTGCCCAACACCCCCGGCGGGGGCTACGACACCACGGCCAGGACCGTGGCCAGGGTGATGGAGGACGCCGGGGTCGCCTCCGGCGTGCAGGTGTTCAACCTGCCGGGCGCGGGCGGCACGGTGGGCCTCCAGCGCACCGTGAACGAGAAGGGCAACGGCAAGCTCGCCATGCAGATGGGCCTCGGCGTCGTCGGGGCGTCGTACACGTCGAAGTCGAAGGCGACGCTGACCCAGACGACCCCGATCGCCAAGCTGATCGAGGAGGCCGGCGCGATCGTCGTTCCGAAGCAGTCGCCGTACCAGACGATCGGCGAGCTGGTCGAGGCGTGGAAGAAGGACCCGAAGGGGCTCGCCGTCGGCGGCGGCTCGCTCCCGGGAGGCCCGGACCACCTGCTGCCGATGCAGCTCGCCCAGAAGGTCGGCATCGATCCCAAGCAGGTCAACTTCATCTCCTACGACGGCGGCGGCGAGCTGCTGCCCGCGATCCTCGGCAACAAGATCGCATTCGCGGCCAGCGGGTACAGCGAGTTCCTCGACCAGGTGCAGGCGGGCCAGGTGCGGGTGCTCGCGGTGACCAGCGAGGAGCCGGTCGAGGTGCTCGGCGACGTGCCGACGCTGAAGAGCGCGGGCATCGACTTCGTCTTCACCAACTGGCGCGGGATCGTCGCGCCGCCGGGCATCTCCGACGCCGACAAGGGCACCTGGATCGACGCGCTGACGCGGATGCACGACTCGAAGCCCTGGAAGGACGAGCTGGTCAAGCGCGGCTGGACCGACGCCTTCGTCACCGGCGACGCGTTCACCTCCTTCCTCGCCGAGCAGGACACGCAGGTCGCCGAGATCCTGACCCGGCTCGGGCTGGCATGAGCCTGCGGATCCGCGCACCGCGGCGCGGGCGCGACGGCGCCGCGACGCGCGCGGACGGGACGGACGGGGAGAGCGCGGGCGGCGACATGGCCGCCCCGCGGTCCCGCGGCCGGGACCGCGCGCAGTACGGCGTGTGCGCGTTCCTCGCGCTGACCGGCGCGCTCGTGATCGCCGACGCGCGGGGGATCGCGCACGTGACGAGCGGCAGTGACCCGATCGGGCCGCGTCCGGTGCCGGTGTTCCTGGGCGTGCTGCTCGTCGCGGTCGCCGTGATCTACGCGGTCGACGTGGCGCGGGGAGGCCGCGGCGAGCCCGAGGGCGGCGAGGACGTCGACCTGACCACCCGGATCGACTGGCGCACCGTGCTCCTGCTGATCGGCGCCTTCGCGGCGAACGCGGCCCTGATCGAGCTGCTCGGCTGGGTGATCAGCGGGGCGATCCTGTTCTGGGGGTCGGCCTTCGCCCTGGGGAGCCGGCGGCCGGTCCGCGACCTGGCGATCGCGGCGGCGCTGTCCCTGGCCACCTTCTACGGCTTCGCGATCGGGCTCGGAGTGAACCTCCCGGCCGGGGTGCTGCGGGGGATCCTGTGACGGAGAACCTGGCGCACCTCGCCGAGGGGTTCGCGAACATCCTCTCCCCGACGAACCTGCTGCTCGCCCTGATCGGCGTCACGATCGGCACGGCGGTCGGGGTGCTGCCCGGCATCGGACCGGCGATGACCGTGGCGCTGCTGCTCCCGGTGACGTACGGGATGGACCCGGCGCACGCGTTCATCCTGTTCGCCGGCATCTTCTACGGCGGCATGTACGGCGGATCCACCACCTCGATCCTGCTGAACACGCCGGGCGAGTCGTCGTCGGTCGTCACCGCGATCGAGGGCAACAAGATGGCGAAGGCGGGCCGGGCCGCGCAGGCGCTGGCGACCGCGGCGATCGGCTCGTTCGTCGCGGGCACGATCGGCACGCTCCTCCTGGTGCTCGTCACCCCGGTGGTGGTGCGGTTCGCCGTGGACCTCGGCGCGCCCGACTACCTCGCGATCATGATCCTGGCGTTCGTCGCGGTCACCGCGGTGCTCGGCGCCTCGCGCGTGCGCGGGTTCGCCTCCCTGCTGATCGGGCTGGTCATCGGGCTGGTCGGCATCGACGCGGTGAGCGGGCAGCAGCGGCTCACGTTCGGCGTCCCGCAACTCGCCGACGGCATCGACGTGGTCGTCGTCGCGGTCGGCGTCTTCGCCGTCGGAGAGGCGCTGTGGGTGGCCGCGCACCTGCGCGGACGGCCCGGCGAGGTGATCCCGGTCGGCCGCCCGTGGATGGGCCGCGAGGACTGGAGGCGGTCGTGGCGGCCGTGGCTGCGCGGCACCGCGTTCGGGTTCCCGTTCGGCGCGCTCCCGGCGGGCGGCGCGGAGATCCCGACCTTCCTGTCGTACGCGACGGAGCGGAAGCTGACCCGGCACCCGGAGGAGTTCGGCAAGGGCGCGATCGAGGGCGTCGCCGGTCCCGAGGCGGCGAACAACGCGTCGGCGGCGGGCACCCTGGTGCCGATGCTGGCGATCGGCCTGCCGACGAACGCGACCGCCGCGGTCATGCTCGCCGCGTTCCAGTCCTACGGCATCCAGCCGGGACCGCTGCTGTTCGAGCGCGAGTCCACGCTGGTCTGGACGCTCATCGCGAGCCTGTTCGTCGGGAACCTGCTGCTGCTCGTCCTCAACCTGCCGCTGGCCCCCGCCTGGGCGAAGCTGCTGCGCATCCCCCGCCCCTACCTGTACGCGGGGATCCTGTTCTTCGCCTCGATGGGCGCGTACGCGGTGAACGCCCAGCCGCTCGACCTGCTGCTGCTCCTGCTGCTGGGGCTGCTCGGGTTCGCCATGCGCCGGTTCGGCCTGCCGGTGCTGCCCCTCATCGTCGGAGTCATCCTCGGGCCGCGCGCCGAGCTGCAGGGCAGGCGGTCCCTCCAGCTCTCGGGGGGCGACCCGTCCGGCCTGCTCGGGGGCCCCGTCTCGTACGCCGTCTACACTGTGGTGGTGATCATGCTGGTGTGGCCGCTGCTCCGGCGGTACGCGTTCAGGAGGCCCGCGCGGCCGGATGCGACGTGACCCCGGGCGCGGGCGGCGCCGGCCGCCCGTGCTCCTGCTCCACGCCCTGATCACGCAGGCCGTCACCTTCGTGCTGCGCCCGACCATGTCGTACCGGGCGATCGAGCTGGACGTCCCGGCGGGGTGGCTGGGCGTGCTGAGCGCGAGCTTCGCGATCGCCCCGCTGGTGCTGGCCATCCCGGCGGGGCACGCGGCCGACCGGTTCGGGGAGCGCGCGGTGGCCCTGGCCGGCGCCGTCCTGCTCGTCTGCTCCGGCCTGGCGTTCCTGCTGCTCGGCGACGGCGTGGGCGGCCTGGTGGCGGCGGGCGTCCTGCTCGGCACCGGCCACCTCGGCTGCGTCGTCGGGCAGCAGGCCCTGGTCGCCAACACCACGCGGCCCGGACGCTACGACACCGCCTTCGGGCACTACACGTTCGCGGCGTCGCTGGGCCAGGCCGCCGGGCCGGTGCTGATCTCTGCCTTCGGCGGCTCGCGGGCGATCCCCGACACCACCGCCGTCTTCCTCGCGGCGCTCGTCCTCGCCGCCGCGCTCGCGGCGCTGTCGGCCTTCCTGCCCGAGAGCCCGGGAACGGCGGGCCGCGGCGACGGCTCCGCGCCCGGGATCCGGTCGCTGATCCGCCTGCCGGGGCTGGCCGGCGCCCTCGCGACGAGCTGCGTGGTGCTGGCCGCCGTCGACATCACCCTCGTCTACCTGCCCGCGCTGGGCGCGGAGCGCGGCCTCGCCTCGGGCACGGTCGGCCTGCTGCTCGCCGTACGCGGGGTGGCGTCCATGGGGTCGCGGCTGTTCCTCGGCCGCCTGTCCCGGGCGTTCGGCCGCCGCAGGCTGCTGGTCGCGAGCACCGTGGCGGCGGCGGTCGCGCTGGCGGCCATGCCGTCGCCGATGCCGGTCTGGGCGCTCGCCGCGCTGCTCGCCGCCGCCGGTTTCGGCCTCGGCGTGGGCCAGCCGCTGACGATGTCGTGGCTGGCGGAGTCGGCGCCGCCGGGCCTGCGCGGCCGGGCCATGTCCCTGCGCCTGGTGGGCAACCGCACCGGCCAGGTGCTGATCCCCAGCGCGGCCGGGCTCGTGGCGGCGGGGCTGGGCGCGGGCGGGGTGTTGTGGATCACGGCGTTCAGCCTCGGCTGGGCCGGCGTCGCCGCGCGACGGCTGCCCGTGGACCCGGCCGGGGAGAGCTGAGCGGCCGGGAC
This sequence comes from Microtetraspora niveoalba, assembly GCF_001570405.1. GTDB lineage: Bacteria > Actinomycetota > Actinomycetes > Streptosporangiales > Streptosporangiaceae > Microtetraspora > Microtetraspora niveoalba. Next base: position 35,926 of record NZ_BBYM01000018.1, read on the forward strand.
GCCGGGCCGTGCCGCGCGGCTCACAGCATCAGCCGCGGCTGGGTCTGGGTGCGCCATTCGAGCAGCACCACGGTGGCGTCGTCCTGCAGGCGCCCCTCCTGGTGGGCGAGGATCGACTGGATCAGGCGGCGCAGGGTCTCCGGGGTGGTCAGCCCGCCCGCCTCCTGGCGGACGACGAAGTCGATGAAGCGGCGCAGCCCGAACGGCTCCCCCTCGGGGCTGCGCGCTTCGATGATCCCGTCTGTGTAGAGCAGCAGGCGGTCGCCGGGTTCGAGGTGGTACTCCGCGAGGCTCGCCGGCACGCTCAGCCCGAGCCCCATCGGCGGCGACGGCGTGCCGTCCAGGGAGATGGTGGTGCGCTTGTCGCGGATGACCAGTGGCGGGTGGTGCCCCCGGTTGACCCAGACGAGCCGGCCGGTGGCCGTGTTCAGCGCGGCCAGGACGCCGGTGGCGAAGCGGGTGCCGGCGAACTGCTCGCCGATCGCCGCGTCGATCGCCTCGCTCGCCGCCACCGGGTCGACGCCCTGCCGCCGGCTGTAGCGGTAGGCGCCGATGGCGATGGTCGCGGTCAGCCCGGCTGCGGTGTCGTGCCCCATGGCGTCGAAGATCGCCAGGTGCATGATGTCGCCGTTGAGCGCGTAGTCGAAGGTGTCCCCGCCCATCTCGTACGCGGGTTCGAGCGCGGCGCCGACCACCACGCGTTCGTTGGCGAAGGTCCTGGCCGGCATGAGGTTCCACAGGACCTCGGCGGAGAGGTTCATCGGCCGGGTGCGCTCAAGGACGGCGTAGGAGTCGCTGACGGCCCGCTTGCTCTCCAGGATGAAGGCGAGGAGCGACGCGAGGTAGCGGATCCGCCAGCCGGTGGCCGGGGTGGGCTCGGCCACGGTGACCGCGATCACGCCGAGCCGTTCGGTGCCGTCGAGCAGCGGCACCCACAGGCGGAGCGGTCCCTCCTCGACCGGCGGCTCCGCGGCCTCGCCCGCGGACGGGTGCGTGGCCGCCCCGACGCGGACGATCTCCACGTTGCGGTAGGCCCGCCCGGCGAGAGTGGCGTCGATGCGGATGGGGGCGGGCGGCTCTCCGGACTCGCTCCGCTGGCCGGGCAGCGGGACGAGCGACAGTTGCTGCAGGTCGGCGATGTAGATCGTCGTCTCGGACAGGCCCCAGAGGGCCGCGTGCTCGGCGACCAGCGCCGGCACGTTCTCGAGCGAGACCAGATGGCTGGCGTGGACCAGTCCGCCCAGCATCCTCTCGTCGTCGCTCCGCACGCGCGCTCCCCGGGGTGGCTCCGCATCCTCGTGCCCCGCCTCCTACCCACGGGGGGCGCGTTTGACCTGGGCGGACGCGGGAAGCGGGGGCGCTACGGAGGGCGGGCCGCCCGCGTGGCGGCCCGCGCGGCCTCGCGACTTCGGGGGGAAACGATGACGAACATCTGGCAACCGGGAAGCCGGGCCCCACGCGGCGGCGACCTGGACTGGCTGCCCCCGCTGGGCCAGTCCCCGGACGCCGAGGGCGATCCCGAGGACGGCCCGTGGCAGGGGTGGTACGTGCCGGGCGCCGATTCCTCGGACGACGTGGAGGAGCCCACCACCGAATAGCCCCGGGGTCAGCGCTCCGCCAGGACCCGGCCAAGCCGCCGCCGTCCGCCGTTTCGCCCGATCCGGCCCCGGGAATCTCCGGACGACACATCCGTGCCGGCTCGTGGGGGGCCTGAGCTCAGGAGGTCGGGATGCGGCCGATGGGTAAGGCGGTCGCCTGGTGGGCGGCGCTCATGGCGGTCTGGTGGGCCACCCTGTCGGCCCCGGCCACGGCCGAACTGGTGACCGGCGCGGCCTGCGCGCTCGCCTGCGTCGCGGTGGCGATGGCGGTCCCGCGCCTGCTCGGGCAGTCGTGGCGGCCCGCCCCGCGGTGGGCGGCCTGGCTCGGGCCGCTCGCGCTCGCGGTCCCGGCCGACACCGCCCGCCTGCTCGCGGTGACGGTGCCGCGCCTGCTGCGCGACCGGGAGTGGTCCGGGTCGCTGCGGCGGCTGCCCCCGCCGCCCGGGGAGCCGGAGCCGACGGCCCGCGCGCGGCGGGCGCTGGGGACGGCGGCGGTCTCGGCCTCGCCCGGAGCCGTCGTCGTGGACTGGCCGCCGGACGGCGCTCCGGCGTTGGTCCACGCGGTGACGTCCCGGCCGTCCCGCCTGGAGTCGGCGGTGACCCGGTGAGCCTGTGGTCGCTCGCGACGATCGCGCTGATGGTGGGCGGCCTCGGCCCCGCGCTGTACGTGTCGGCGCGCGGCGGAGCCCTCGACCGGCTGATCGGCCTGGAGCTGGGCGGCGCCGTCGCCACGCTCGTGCTGATGCTGCTCTCGCACGGCTCCACCCGGTCGTCGTACCTGATCGTGCCGCTGGTGCTGGCCGTGTTGTCGTTCGCGGGCACGCTCGTGTTCGCCCGGGTGCTGGCGGCCCGGCCGTGAACCCCGTGGCGGAGGTCCTCGTCGGCCTGGGCGTGCTCGTCGCCCTCGCCTCGTCGGTGGGCGCCGTGCTCCCGCGCGACACGCTGACCCGGCTGCACTTCGTCACCCCCGTCACGTCGCTCGCCGCGCCGCTGGTCGGCGCGGGCCTCGCGGTGGACGCGGGCTGGAGCGCGACCGCCGCGATGGACCTGCTCATCGTGCTGGTGCTCGCCGCCACCGGGCCGGTGCTCGCCGCGGCGACCGCGCAGGCGCGGGCGCAGCGGCAGGGCCTGGTGACCGAGGAGGCCCCGGAGTGAGCGACGCCCTGGCGGTGGTGGCGCTGACGCTGGTGGGGGTGGCGGGCACGGCCGTCGCCTGGACGTTCGACCCGGCCCGCCAGGCGGTGCTGTCCTCCGTCTTCGGCGTGCTGCTCGCGGTGCTGTTCACGGTGCTGCAGGCGCCGGACGTGGCGCTGTCCCAGATCGGGGTGGGCGCCGCGCTCGTGCCGCTCATGGTCGTCCTCACCGTACGGAGAATCCGCCGGGGCCCGCGGTGAGCGGGCGCGCGCGGCTGGTCGTGTTCGTCCTCGGGGCGGCGGGGCTGGCGGTGGCGTTCGTGTTCGCGCTGGGCGGGATGCCGCCGTTCGGCGGGAGCGAGCACCCCTACCGGGACCTGGCGGTCGCGGCGGCGCTGCGGCACGTCACGCCCAACGTGGTCTCGTCGGTCAACTTCGACCAGCGGGCGCTGGACACGCTCGGCGAGGAGACGATCCTGCTGGGCTCGGTGATCGGCGCCGCGGCGCTGCTGCGCCTGGTCGGGCACGAGAAGGAGCGCCCCGAGCGGGCCGGAGGGCGGCTGCCGGACGCGATCGGGCTCGGCTGCTATCTGCTCCTGCCGGTGACCCTGCTGATCGGGCTGGACGTGGTCGCGCACGGCCATCTCACACCCGGCGGCGGCTTCCAGGGCGGCGTGGTGCTCGCCACCGGCCTGCACCTGCTCTATCTGGCCGGGCGGTACCGGAGCCTGGAGCGGCTGCGCCCGCTCGCCTGGTACGAGTTCGGCGAGGGCGCGAGCGCGACGGCGTTCGTCGGCGTGGGGCTGGCGGGACTCGCGGCCGGCGGGTCGTTCCTGGCGAACGTGCTGCCGCTGGGCTCGTTCCGTGAGCTGCTGTCGGCGGGCACGGTGCCGGTGCTCAACATCGTGGTCGGCTGCGCGGTCGCCACGGGCGCGGTCGTCCTGCTGGCCCAGTTCCTCGAGCAGGCGATCCGGATCACCGGCGGGGCCGGACCCGGCTCCTCCGGCTGAGGCGGCCGCCCGTGCAGGTGTACGCGTACGCGGTCGCCGGGTGGCTGGCGCTGGCCGGCGCGCTCGGCATCGCGCGCAGCCACAACCTGGTCCACGCCGTGGTCGCGCTCTCGGTGGTGCAGTCCGGCACGTACGTCCTGCTGCTGTCGGTCGGATACCAGTGGGAGGCGGCGGCGCCGGTCTTCGCCTCCGGCGTCCCGGTCACCACCCCGGTCGTCGATCCGGTGGTGCAGGCGATGACGCTGACCGACATCGTCGTGTCGGCCACGGTCACCGCGCTGCTGCTCGCGCTGACGATCCAGATCGAGAAGCGGTTCGGGACGGTCGACCCGGACGAACTGCGGAAGCTGAAGGGCTGAGGTGCCCTGGGTCCCGGACACCGCGGCGGCGCCGCTGGCGGTCGCCGTGCCGATCGTGGCGGCGTGTCTGGCGCTGGTTGGCGCGCGGTGGGCGCCGCGCCCGCTGATCGACCTGCTCGCGACGGGGGCGGCGGCCGTGACCGCCTGGCTGACCGGGGCGCTCACGCTGGCCGCGTTCGGCGGCAGGGTGGTCACCTGGACCGGCGGCTGGTCTCCCCGGGACGGCCGGTCGGTGGGGATCGTCCTGGCGGCCGACCCGGTGAACGCCGGCCTCGCCTGCCTGGCCTCCGCGCTCACCTGCTGCGCCCTCCTGTACAGCTGGCGCTACGTGGACTCGGCGGCGGGCCACTACCACGCGCTCGTCCTGCTGTTCCTGGCCGGGATGAACGGCTTCGCCCTGACCGGCGACCTGTTCGACATGTTCGTGTTCTTCGAGCTGATGGGCGCGACCGCGTTCGCGCTGACCGGCCTGCGGGTCGAGGAGCCGAACTCGCTGCAGGGCGGCCTCAACTTCGCGGTGATCAACTCGCTGGCCGCGTACCTGTCCCTGATCGGCCTCGGCCTGCTGTACGCGCGGACCGGGCAGCTCGGCCTGGCCCAGATCGGCGCGGCCCTCGGCGGACGGCCGGCCGACGCGCTGGTCGTCGTGGCGTTCGTGCTGGCGATCGTCGGTTTCGTGACCAAGGCGGCGATGGCGCCGATGCACTTCTGGCTGGCGGACGCGCACGCGGTCGCCCCCGCGCCGGTGTGCGTGCTCATGTCCGGTGTGATGGTGGAGCTGGGCGTGTACGCGTTGGCGCGGGTGTACGTCACGGTCTTCTCCGCGGCCGTCCCGGCGGCGGCGGTGCGGGAGGCGTTCATCGCGTTCGGGGTGCTCACCGCCGCCGTCGGCTGCGTCATGTGCGTCACCCAGCGGCATCTCAAGCGGTTGTTCGCGTACTCGACGATCGCGCACATCGGGCTGTTCCTGATCGGCTTCGCCCTGCTGACGCCGGACGGGTTCACCGGGGTCGCCGTGTACGTGGCCGGCCACGCCGGGATCAAGGGGGCGCTGTTCCTCCTCGCGGGGCTGCTGCTCGACCGTTTCCAGACGGTGGACGAGGGCGAGCTGTTCGGGCGGGGCGGGCGCGGCGCCCCCTGCTGGCTGTTCCTGCTCGCGGCCCTCGCCCTGGCCGGGCTGCCGCCGCTCGGCCCCGGGCTGGGCAAGGCCCTCTCCGAGGACGCGGCGGGCGCGGCGGGCCTCCCCTGGCTGGCGGCCGTGTTCGTACTGGTGTCGGCCGTCACCGGCGGGGCCGTCCTGCGCGCCGGGCTGCGGGTCTTCCTCGGTCTCGGCCACCGGCTCGGCCCCGTGGAGCGGGACACGCAGACGGCGGGCGAGGAGCGGCCGGAGACGGAGACCGCGCTGACCCGCACGCCGCCCACCATGCTCGCCGCCGTCGTGCTGCTCGTCCTCGGAGGTGTCGCGGCGGGCGTGGCGGTGGGCCTGGTGCCCGCCCTCGCCGCGGCGGCCGGCCGGGCCGGGCAGACCTTCGCCGACCGGGCCGGCTATCTCGGCCAGGTGCTGTACGGCGGGCCGCCGCGCCCGGCGCCGCCGCCCGTCGCCGCGCGCTGGACCGGCTCCGGCGTCCTGTCCGGGGTGGTGTCCACCGTGCTCGCCGGCGCGGTCGCCGCGCTGTCCCTCTGGCTCCCGCGTGGGGCGCGTGTGCGGGCGCGGCGGCTGCGGCCCGCGGTGGACGGCCTGCACCGCCTGCACTCGGGCCACGTGGGCGACTACGTGGCGTGGCTGCTGGCCGGGGCCGCCGGTCTCGCCCTCGCCCTGCTGGCGCTGCCGGCCGCCGCCCCCGGCTGAGCCGCCCGGCTCAGAACCCCTGGGCCAGCCGGTGGTAGGCCTGGTTCCAGCGCAGTTCCTTGACGAGCCCGCGCACGGTGGTCGAGGCGTCGATCAGGACCAGCTCCACCCCGAGCATGTCGGCGAAGTCGGCCAGTTCCTCGGCGCCGACGGCCGCGGACAGGACGGTGTGGTGCGGGGCGCCCGCGGTCAGCCACGACTCGGCGGAGGTGCGCAGGTCGGGACGGGGACGCCACACCGCCCGCGCGACCGGCAGCCGCGGCAGCGGCTCCAGCGGGGAGACGACGTCGATCTCGTTCGCGACCAGCCGGAACCGGTCGCCCATGTCGGCCAGTCCGACCACGACCGCCGGGGCGGGCGCGGCGTCGAACACCAGCCGCACCGGGTCCTCCCGGCCGCCGATGCCGAGCGGGTGGATCTCGCAGGAGGGGACGCCGTCCGCGATCGTCGGGCAGACCTCCAGCATGTGCGCGCCGAGGATCAGCTCCTCCCCCGGCGTCAGGTGGTAGGTGTAGTCCTCCATGAAGGAGGTGCCGCCGGGCCGCCCCTCCGCCATCACCTTCAGCGTTCGCAGCAGCGCGGAGGTCTTCCAGTCGCCCTCGCCGCCGAAGCCGTACCCGTCGGCCATCAGGCGCTGGACGGCGAGGCCGGGAAGCTGGCGCAGCCCGCCCAGGTCCTCGAAGTTGGTGGTGAAGGCCCTGAACCCGCCGGCGTCGAGGAAGTGCCGCAGGCCCAGCTCGATGCGGGCCGCGTAGCGCAGCGACTCGTGCCGCTCCCCTCCCGCGCGCAGCTCGGGGGCGACCCGGTACAGCTCCTCGTACTCGCGGGTGAGCGCGGTGACGTCAGCATCGGAGGCGGCGTCGACCGCCTCGACGAGGTCGTTGACGCCGTAGGTGTTGACCGAGACGCCGAACCTGAGCTGGGCCTCCACCTTGTCGCCCTCGGTGACGGCGACGTCGCGCATGTTGTCACCGAAGCGCGCGAGCCGCAGCGTGGACAGCTCGGCCCGCCCGGCGGCGGCCCGCGCCCACGCCGCGATCCGCGCCACGACGGACGGGTCCGCGACATGCCCGGCCACGGTGGTGCGGGGCACGCCCAGCCGGGCCTGGACGAAGCCGAACTCCCGGTCGCCGTGCGCGGCCTGGTTAAGGTTCATGAAGTCCATGTCGATGGAGCTCCACGGCAGCTCCCGGTTGGCCTGCGTGTGCAGGTGCAGCAACGGCTTGCGCAGCGCGTCCAGCCCGGCGATCCACATCTTCGCCGGGGAGAACGTGTGCATCCACGCGATCAGGCCGCCGCAGTCGTCGTCGGCGTTCGCCTTGAGGCACGCCCGCCGGATGGCCCCGGCGTCCGTGAGCACCGGCTTCCACTCCACCTCGTACGGCAGCGCCTCGTCCAGCGCCGCCGCCACGGCCCGGGACTGCTCGGCCACCTGCCGCAGCGTGTCCTCGCCGTACAAACCCTGGCTGCCGGTCAGGAACCATAGCTTCACCGGTGACTCCTCTGTCCGTAGACGTTCTGGTAGCGGTCGTAAAGGCGGTCGACGTCGGCGGGCGCGATCGGCAGCGGCTCGCCGAGCTGGCGGGAGAGGTGGACCGTGCGGGCGACGTCCTCGCACATCACGGCCGCCTTCACCGCGGCCTTCGGCGACGCGCCGACCGTGAAGACGCCGTGGTTGCGCATGAGCACGGCGCGCGAGCGGTGGCCGGAGAGGGTCTCGACGACTCCCCTGCCGATGTCGTCGCCGCCGATCAGCGCGAAGGGGCCGACCGGGATCTCGCCGCCGAACTCGTCGGCCATCGCGGTGAGCACGCACGGGATGGGCTCGCCGCGCGCCGCCCAGGCCGACGCGTACGTGGAGTGGGTGTGCACCACGCCGTTCACCTCGGGCATGTGCCGGTAGACGTACGCGTGCGCGGCGGTGTCGCTGGACGGCGAGAACGATCCCTCGACGAGGACCCCGTCGAGGTCGCAGACGACCATCGTCTCGGGCGTCAGCTCGTCGTAGGAGACCCCGCTCGGCTTGATCACGAACAGGTCGGCGCCGGGGACGCGGCCGGAGACGTTCCCCGCGGTCCAGGCCACCAGGTTGTTGCGCACCAGTTCGGCGTGCAGCCCGCAGACGGTCTCGCGCAGCAGCCGGATGGGGGTCATGAGTGCTCCTTCACCGATTCGTTGCGGAGGGCGCGCAGCCGGTGCAGCATGCCGCCGTCTCCGAAGTGGTCGTGCAGACGGCGGTACTCCGCGTACAGCCGGTCGTAGGCGTCGGCGCGCCCGGGGTCGGGCAGGTACGCCGCCTCCGCGCGACTGCCCATCGCCGCGGCGGCCGAGGTGATGTCCGGGTACGCCCCGGCGGCGACGGCCGCGTGGATCGCCGACCCGAGGGCGCAGCCCTGGGCGGACCCGATCACCGAGAGCGGGCGGCGCAGGACGTCGGCGTAGACCTGCATCAGGAACCGGTTCCTGGTCAGGCCGCCCGCGACGACGAACTCCGCGACCGGCACCCCGGACGCCTCGAAGGCCTCCACGATCGTGCGGGCGCCGAAGGCGGTGGCCTCGATGAGCGCCCGGTAGGTGTCCTCGGGGCGGGTGGCGAGCGTCTGGCCGACGACGACCGCGGACAGGTCGTGGTCGACCAGCACCGACCGGTTGCCGTTGTGCCAGTCGAGCGCGACCAGGCCGTGCTCGCCGACCCGCTGGGCGGCGGCGAGCTCGGTGAGGTGCTCGTGCGCGGTCAGGCCGCGCCGCTCCGCCTCCCGGTGGTAGCGGGCGGGCACGCAGGTGTCGACGAACCAGGCGAAGATGTCGCCGACGCCGGACTGCCCCGCCTCGTAGCCCCACAGCCCCGGCACGATGCCGTCGCGTACCACGCCGCACATGCCGGGCACCTCGGCGAGGGTGTCGGAGGGCATGATGTGGCAGGTCGAGGTGCCCATGATCGCGACCATCTGCCCGGGCCGTACGGCGTCCGCGGCGGCGGCGGTGACGTGCGCGTCGACGTTGCCGACCGCGACGGCGATGCCCTCGGGCAGCGTGGTCCACGCGGCGGCGCGGGCGGTCAGCCGGCCCGCGAGGCCGCCGAGGGGGGAGAGTTCCCGGCCGAGCTTGCCGGTGAAACCGGCGAAGGCGGGGTTCAGCTCGGCCAGGAAGTCCTCGGAGGGATAGCCGCCGTCCTGGAAGATCCCCTTGTATCCGGCGGTGCAGACGTTGCGGGTCTCGACGCCGGTGAGCTGCCAGACGATCCAGTCGGCCGCCTCGATCCACCGCTCGGCCGCGGCGTAGGTCTCGGGGTCCTCCTCCAGGAGCTGCAGGCCCTTGGCGAACTGCCACTCGGAGGAGATCTTCCCGCCGTACCTGGGCAGCCAGGTCTCGCCGCGCCGCGCGGCGAGCGTGTTGATCCGGTCGGCGTACGGCTGCGCGGAGTGGTGCTTCCACAGCTTGGGCCAGGCGTGCGGGCGGTCGGGGAACAGCTCGCACAGCGGCGTGCCGTCCGCTCTGGCGGGCAGGACCGTGCAGGCGGTGAAGTCGGTGCCGATGCCGACGACCTGTTCCGGGGAGACCTCGGCCTCGGCCAGCGCCCGCGGCACCGCGACACGCAGCACCTCGCACCAGTCCTGGGGCGACTGCAGCGCCCAGTCGGGGCCCAGGCGGGGTCCGCCGCCCGGCAGCCGGTCGTCGATCACCCGGTGGGCGTACTCGTGCACGGCGGCGCCCAGCTCGGCGCCGTCGGCGACCCGCACCACGACCGCTCGGCCGGACAGCGTGCCGAAGTCCACGCCGACGACGCAGCGCTCGCTGTTAGCGTTCACATTCAACTCCAGGGGGAACTCGTGGGGCGAAGCCGCGTGTCTCCGCCGGTCTCCGCGGGGTCTCTATCGGGCGGGGGCGGTGCTGGACCTGACGACGAGGGTCGGCGGCACGACCAGGCGCTCGTCCGACCCGGCTCCCGCGTCGATCCGCCGCAGCAGCACCTCGATGCAGTGCCGGCCGACCGCGCCGAAGTCCTGCCGGACGGTGGTCAGCGGGGGCGAGAAGAACTCGGACTCGGGGATGTCGTCGAAGCCGACGACGCTGATCCGGCCGGGGACCGGAACCCCCTCCTCGGAGAGCGCGCGCAGCACGCCGAGCGCCATCTGGTCGTTGGCCGCGAAGACGGCGGTGACGCCCTCCGACGCGGCCAGGATCTTGCCCGCCTCGTAACCGGCGCGCGGGCTCCAGTCACCGGCGAGCGGCTCGGGGACCTGGCGGCCCGCCTCCTCCAGCGCTGAGCGCCAGCCCTCCATCCGGCCTTCGGCCTCCAGCCAGTCGGACGGGCCGCTGACGTGCCAGACCGTCTCGTGCCCGAGCTCCAGCAGGTGCCGGACGACGAGCCTGGCCCCCTCGACCTGGTCGATGCACACCACCGGGATGTCGGCCCGGTGGGTGCCCTCGACCGCCACCACGGGCGTGTCCGCGGGCAGGCTCTCCAGCGCCCGGCTGGCCGAGTGCTGCGGGGCGACCACCACGATCCCGTCGACGCCCTGCTCGGTGAGGTAGTCGATGGCGTCGCGCACGCCCTCGGCGTCGATCGTCTTCAGGCTCACGATGCTGACGAAGTATCCGGCGGCCCTGGCCGCCTGCTGGATGCCGTAGATCGTGCTGGCCGGGCCGTACAGCGTCGTGTCGAAACTCACCACGCCGAGCGTCCGCGACCGCCGGGTGACCAGGGCGCGGGCGACCAGGTTGCGGCGGTAGCCCAGCCGGCTGATCGCCGCCTCCACCCGCGCGCGGGTGTCGGCCCGGACGTTCGGATGGTCGTTGAGCACCCGGGAGACCGTCTGGTGGGACACTCCCGCCTCCCTGGCCACGTCGGCCATGACCGGCATGCGGTGCTTGTTCGATCCCACGGTCTCTCCTTCCGGTCCCCAAGAGCTGCTGCGATCGTATTGCCGGAGCGGTCAGCCCCGGGCCCCCGCCCTGCGCTTCGTCCACACGTCGAAGGCGACGGCGGCCAGCAGGACGGCTCCCTTGACGAGCATGACGCGCTCGCTGGGCGAGCCGATCAGGGACATGCCGTTGTTGATCACGGCCATGATGAGACCGCCGGTGATCGCGCCGGCGACCTTGCCGACACCGCCCTGCACCGCGGCGCCGCCGATGAAGGCCGCGGCGATGGCGTCGAGCTCGAAGCTGTTGCCGGCCGTCGGACCCGCCTGGTTGAGCCGCCCGGCGAAGATGATGCCGGCGATGGCCGACAGGACGCCCATATTAACGAAGATCCAGAAAACGACCTTCTTGACCTTGACGCCGGACATGACGGCCGCCTGCAGGTTGCCGCCGATGGCGTAGATCTGCCGGCCGAAGACCGTGCGGCCCGCCATCAGGGAGTACGCCAGCACCAGGACGGCCAGCAGCACCAGCACCCAGGGCAGGTTCTTGAAACGGGCGAGCTGGACGACGAGGAAGAGGATCAGCGCGGCGCCGGCCGCCATCTTGAGCGCGAACAGCGCCACCGGCTCCACGACCTGGCCGTAGCCGCGGCGGGCGGCCCGGCCGCGCCACTGCGCCGCGACCATGCCCGCGACGGCGACCAGGCCGACCAGCAGGCTGAACAGGTCGGCGCCGCCCAGCGGCCCGAGGCCGACGTTGCCGAGGTAGCCGTCGGTGAATCCGTTGGCGAGCGTGCGCACCTGGTCGGGGAACGGGCCGATGCCCTGGTTGCCCAGCACGGTCAGGGTGAGCGCGCGGAACAGCAGCATGCCGGCCAGCGTCACGATGAACGCCGGGATGCCGAAGTAGGCGACCCAGTACCCCTGCCAGGCGCCGATGAGGCCGCCGGCCACGACCGTGAGCAGCAGGGCGAGCGGCCACGGCACGCCCATGTCCACCATGAGCACCGCGGCGAGGGCACCCGTCACCGCGACCACCGACCCCACCGACAGGTCGATGTGCCCGGCGATGATGATCAGGATCATCCCGATCGCGAGGATCAGGACGTAGGAGTTCTGGACGATGATGTTGGAGATGTTCTGCGGCTGGAGCAGCGCGCCGTCGGTGAGCACCGAGAACAGCGCGACGATGAGCGCGAAGGCTATGTAGATGCCGCCGGCGCGCAGGTTGAGCGACAGCCCGCCCAGCGACACCCGGCCTGGCAGGCGCGGCTCTTCCGGCCGGCCGCCCTTCGCGCCGGCCTCCACGCCGGCGGGCGTGATGCTGCTCATCCGAGCTACTCCTGTCCCTTGGTCATGAGATGCATGAGGCGTTCCTGCGTGGCGTCCCGGCGCGCCACCTCACCGGTGACGCGGCCCTCGCAGAGGGTGTAGATGCGGTCGCACAGGCCGAGCAGCTCGGGGAGCTCCGAGGAGATGACCAGTACGGCCCTGCCCTCGCCGGCCAGGCGGTTGATGATCGTGTAGATCTCGTACTTGGCTCCGACGTCGATGCCGCGGGTCGGCTCGTCGAGGATCAGCACGTCGGGCTCGGTGAGGATCCACTTGGAGAGGACGACCTTCTGCTGGTTGCCGCCGCTCAGCTTGCCGACGACGCTCGACACGCCGGGCGCCTTGATGTTCATGCTCGCGCGGAACCCCTCGGCGACCCGGTACTCCTCGCGCTCGTCGACCCAGCCGCGGCGGGCCAGACGGGGCAGCCCGGCGGCCGAGACGTTGCGCTTGATGTCGTCGATGAGGTTGAGGCCGTACCTCTTGCGGTCCTCGGTGGCGTACGCGAGGCCGTGCCCGATCGCGTCCTGGACGGTCCGGATCTCGATCGGCCTGCCGTCCTTGAAGATCCGGCCGGAGACGCGCACGCCGTACGTCCGGCCGAACACGCTCATCGCCAGTTCGGTGCGGCCCGCGCCCATGAGCCCGGCGAGGCCGACGATCTCGCCCCTGCGCAGGGTCAGGCTCGCCCTGTCGACCACCTTCCTGCCGGGCTGGCTGGGGCTGTGGACGGTCCAGTCCTCGATGCGCAGCACCTCCTCGCCGATCGCCGGCTCGTGCGGCGGGAAACGGTTGTCGAGGGCGCGGCCGACCATGCCGGAGATGATCCGGTCCTCCGTCACGTCGTCGGTCGCCATGTCGAGCGTCTCGACCGTCCTGCCGTCGCGGATGATCGTGACCGAGTCGGCGATCGCGGTGACCTCGTTGAGCTTGTGGGAGATGATCACGCAGGTGATGCCCTCGTCCCGCAGCCCGCGCAGCAGGTCGAGCAGGTGGGCGGAGTCGTCGTCGTTCAGCGCGGCGGTCGGCTCGTCGAGGATGAGCAGCCGCACCTCCTTCGACAGCGCCTTCGCGATCTCGACGAGCTGCTGCTTGCCCACGCCGATGTCGGAGACGGCGGTGGTCGGGTTCTCGCGCAGGCCCACCCGCTCCATGAGCCGGGCGGCCTCGTGGTTGGTGCGGTTCCAGTCGATGAGGCCGCGCCTGGCCCGCTCGTTGCCGAGGAAGATGTTCTCGGCGATCGAGAGCTGCGGGCAGAGGGCCAGCTCCTGGTGGATGATGACGACGCCGGCGTGCTCGCTGTCGCGGATGCCGCCGAACGCGCAGCGCGCGCCGTCGAAGTGGATCTCGCCGTCGTAGGAGCCGTGCGGGTACACCCCGGACAGCACCTTCATCAGCGTCGATTTGCCGGCGCCGTTCTCGCCGCAGATCGCGTGGATCTCGCCCCGCCGCACCGACAGCGTGACGTCCTGCAGCGCCTTCACACCGGGGAACGTCTTGGTGATGCCGTTCATCCGCAAGATGTGGTCCGTCATCGGAAACCTCCGAGGAAACCTCCGCCTTCGGGCGGAGAAGGAATCGGACTCCCCGCAGAGCAGGGCAAAGGCTCGAGCCCCTCGCTCAGGGGCCCCGGGGACGCGCCGCCCCCGGGGCACGTCCCTACTTGAGCTGGTCCTCGGTGTAGTAGCCGCCGCCGACGATGACGTCCTTGTAGTTGCCCTTGTCGACGACGACCGGGTCGAGCAGGTAGGCGGGGACGACCTTGTTCCCGTTGTCGTAGTCCTTGGTGTTGTTCACCTCGGGCGTGCCGCCCTTCAGGACGGCGTCGGCCATCTTGACCGTGGTCTCGGCGAGCTTGCGCGTGTCCTTGAAGATCGTGGAGTACTGCTCTCCGGCGACGATCGACTTCACCGACGCCAGCTCGGCGTCCTGGCCGGTCACGATCGGGTACGGCTGGCCGCCGGTGCCGTAGCCGCTGCTCTTGAGCGCCGACAGGATGCCGATGGACAGGCCGTCGTACGGCGAGAGCACGCCGTCGACCTTGGCGCCGCCGGTGTAGGTCTTGGTGAGGATGTCCTCCATGCGCTTCTGCGCGGTGGCCGGGTCCCAGCGCAGGATGGCGGCGGTCTTGAAGTCGGTCTGGCCGCTCTTGACCTTCAGCGTGCCGTCGTCGATCTTCGGCTGGAGCACCGACATGGCGCCGTTCCAGAAGAAGGTGGCGTTGTTGTCGTCGGGTGAGCCGCCGAACAGCTCGACGTTGAACGGGCCCTTCTCGCCCTTGTCCACGCCGAGGCCGGCCAGCAGCGAGGACGCCTGCTGCACGCCGACCTTGAAGTTGTCGAAGGTGGCGTAGTAGTCGACGTTCGGGCTGTTGCGGATCAGGCGGTCGTAGGCGATGACCGGGATCTTGTTGTCGGCCGCCTGCTGGAGCTGGGAGGTCAGCGCGGTGCCGTCGATCGAGGCCACGATCAGGAGCTTCGCACCCTTGGTGATCTGGTTCTCGATCTGGTTGGCCTGGGTGGGGATGTCGTTCTCCGCGTACTGCAGGTCGACCCGGTAGCCGAGCTTCTCGAGCTGCGACTTGACGTTGTCGCCGTCGTGGATCCAGCGCTCCGACGACTTGGTGGGCATGGTGACGCCGATCAGGGCTCCGGCGGCACCGCCGCCGGCGGCGGCGGACGCCTCCGTGTCGATCGTCTTCTGGCTGGAGCCGCAGGCCGTCATGGTCGCGGCGAGCGCGATCGCGGACATCACGCCCCCGATTCGTCCCAACCTCATCGTGCTTCTCCTCGCAGTGGGGGTTCGGCGACGCCGCCGAAGGCGGCCGCCGGCAATGAAGATTCGCCCAAACGGTGACAGAACGGAATAAAGTTCTCATGCCGTCTGGAGAGATTGTTATCGTTAACATTCACGGTGTCAATGGGTTGCCGTGACCCGCCGGCAACGTTCGGGTAACCCTCGGCCGCTAGCCGCGGCGGGCCGAGATGAGCCGTTGCAGCAGGATGAAGGCGAACAGCAGCAGGCCGATGAAGATCTTGGTCCACCAGGAGCTCAGCGTGCCCTCGAAGCTGATGATCGTCTGGATCAGGCCGAGCACCAGCACGCCGAGCACCGTCCCGAGCAGGTAGCCGGAGCCGCCGGTCAGCAGCGTCCCGCCGATCACGACGGCCGCGATCGCGTCCAGTTCCATGCCGACCGCGTGCAGGCCGTACCCGGACAACATGTAGAAGGACAGCAGCACCCCGCCGAGCGCGGAGCAGAAGCCGCTGATCGTGTAGACCGCGATCTTCGTGCGGGCCACCGGGAGGCCCATGAGCAGCGCCGACTGCTCACCGCCGCCGACGGCGTAGACGTCGCGGCCGAGGCGCGTGTGGTGCAGCACGTACGCCGCGGCGAGCACCACGACGAGTGCCACGACCACGCTCGGCGAGACCCACAGGCCGCCGCCGAGGCGGACCTTCGTCTGCGCGAGCGCGGTGAAGGTCCCGTCGGTGATCGGGATCGACTCGGTGCCGATCGTGTAGCACAGGCCGCGGGCCAGGAACATGCCGGCGAGCGTCACGATGAACGGCTGGATCTCGAAGTGGTGGATGATCGCGCCCATCGCCAGCCCGAGCGCCGCTCCGATGGCCAGGACCAGCACGATCACCGCCGGGGCGGGCCAGCCGTGGCCGGTGAGCAGCGTCGCCGAGATCATCGTGGACAGCGCGACCACCGAGCCCACCGACAGGTCGATGCCGCCGGTGAGGATCACGAACGTCATGCCGACCGCGACCACCAGAAGGAAGGCGTTGTCGACGAAGACGTTCAGCACGACCTGGCCGTCGGCGAAGCCGCGGTAGCGCAGGCCGCCCGCGACGAGCATCGCCGCGAACAACCCGGCGGTCACCAGGACGGGCACGTACTTCCTGGGCACCTTCCGCGGGAGCCCGCGGCGGCCGGCCGGGAGAGCGGCGCTCATGCCGTCACCTTCACCTTCTCGTCGGGCGCCGGGCGCGGGCTCGCCGGGCGCGCGCGGCGGTGGAACGCCTTCCTCCCGAAGGCCGGGGACTGCACCAGGCACACGAGCGTCACCACGAGCGCCTTGAACAGCAGCGTCGTCTCCGGGGGGACGCCGATGGAGTAGATCGTGGTCGTCAGCGTCTGGATGATCAGCGCGCCCAGGACGGTGCCGCCGAGCGAGAACCGGCCGCCCGCCAGGGACGTGCCGCCGATGACGACGGCCAGGATGGCGTCCAGCTCGATCCACAACCCGGCGTTGTTTCCGTCCGCGCTGGAGACGTTGGAGCTGATCATCAGCCCGGCGACGCCCGCGCACAGCGCGCAGAACGCGTACACCGTGACGATCAGGCCGCGCGCGCGGACGCCGGCCAGCCGGCTCGCCTCGGCGTTGCCGCCGACCGACTCGATCAGCAGGCCGAGGGCCAGCCGCCGGGTGAGGAACACGGTCAGCGCCAGCACCGCGGCCACCACGACGATCCCGAACGGCAGGGTCAGCCAGTAGCCGCCGCCGATCAGCTTGTACGGCGCGCTGTTCACCGTGATGATCTGGCCGTCCGTGACGAGCTGGGCCAGGCCGCGCCCGGCCACCATCAGGATCAGCGTCGCGATGATCGGCTGGATGCCCGCCCCGGCGACGAGGAAGCCGTTCCACGCGCCGAGGGCAAGCGAGAGCGCCAGCGCGACGCCGACCGCGGCCAGCACACCGCCGACCGACCCCTGATCGCCCAGCTCGCTGATCCGCAGGCAGGCGAGCGCCCCGGAGATCGCCACCACCGAGCCGACCGACAGGTCGATGCCGCCGGTGGCGATGACCAGGGTCATGCCGGTGGCGACGAGGATCAGCGGCGCCCCGAAGCGGACGATGTCGACCAGACTGCCGTACAGGTGCCCGTCCTTCATCTGCACCGAGAAGAAGTGGTCGGTGAAGACCAGGTTGAGCAGCAGCAGCCCGGCCAGGGTGACGGCGGGCCAGAACAGGCGGTGCCGCGCGACCGCGTTCATGACCGGGCTCCGCTCGCGATCGTCTCCATGAGGACCTCCGTGGTCAGGCCCGCGTCGTTCTCCAGCTCGGCGACCAGCCGCCGGTCGCGCAGCACGCCGACCTTGTGGCTCAGCCGCAGCACCTCCTCCAGTTCGGCGGAGATGTACAGCACGGCCATGCCGCCGTCGGACAGCTCGGCGACCAGGCGCTGGATCTCCGCCTTCGCCCCGACGTCGATGCCGCGGGTCGGCTCGTCGAGGATGAGCAGGCGGGGCTCCAGGATGAGCCAGCGGGCGAGCAGCACCTTCTGCTGGTTGCCGCCGCTGAGGTTCCCGATGAGCTGCTCGGGGTCGGCCGGGCGGATGTTCAGGGCTGCGACGTATTTGGCGACCAGCTCGTCCTGCCTGCGGCGGGGCAGCGGCCTGGCCCAGCCGCGCGCGGCCTGCAGGGCGAGGATCAGGTTCTCCCGCACGGTGAGGCCGGGGACGAGGCCCTCGGCCCGCCGGTTCTCCGAGCAGAACGCGATGCCGTGGCCCATCGCCGCGCGCGGTGTGCGCAGCCCGGCCGTCCGCCCCGCCACGCTGACCGATCCGGTGCCGGCGTGGTCGGCGCCGAACAGCAGCCGGGCGATCTCGGTCCGGCCGGAGCCGAGCAGCCCGGCCAGGCCGACGACCTCGCCCTCCCTGATCGTCAGGGTGAACGGCTCGATCGCGCCGGGGCGGCCCAGCTCGCGCGCCTCCACCAGGGGCGCTCCCCCGCGCGCGGGCGGCCTGGCCCCGAGCTCCTCCAGGTCGGCCAGCTCGCGGCCGATCATCTTGGCGACCAGCTCGACCTGGGACAGCTCGGCGGTCGCGTACTCGCCGACCAGCCTGCCGTTCCTGAGGATCGTCATCCGGTCGGAGATCTCGTAGATCTGGTCGAGGAAGTGGGAGACGAACAGGATCGCGATGCCCTGCTCCTTGAGCCGGCGCATGACCCGGAAGAGCTGGGCGACCTCGCTCGCGTCGAGGCTGGACGTGGGCTCGTCGAGGATCAGCACCCGCGCCTCGACCGCCACCGCCCGGGCGATGGCCACCATCTGCTGGACCGCCAGTGAGTACGACGACAGCGGCAGTGTCACGTCGACGTCCAGGTCGAGGCCGGCCAGCAACTCGGCCGCCCGGCGGCGGACCTCCTTCCACCGGATCCGGCCGAAGCGCCGGGGCTCGCGTCCGATGAAGATGTTCTCCGCCACCGACAGGTTGGCGCAGAGGTTCACCTCCTGGTAGACGGTGCTGATCCCGGCCTGCCGGGCGGCCTGCGGCCCGCTGAACGCCACCGGGCGGCCGTCCAGCTCGATCTCGCCCGCGTCGATGCCGTACACGCCGGTCAGCACCTTGATCAGAGTCGACTTCCCGGCGCCGTTCTCGCCCATCAGGGCGTGGACCTCGCCGGGCAGCAGCCGGAAGTCGACGCCGTCCAGCGCCTTGACGCCGGGGAACTCTTTGCCGATCCCGCTTATCCGCAGGATCGGCGGGGGTACGGCCATGCGGCGCCCCTCTCCTCGTCCTTCGTCACCGGGCCGCCGGCGGGAGCGCCGCCGGGGCCGTCACCGGGTTCGCGGCGACGCCGGGGCCGGCCGCCCCGGCGTCGCGGTCGCGTCAGTATTGCCGCGTGGGCAGGGCCTGCTTGGCCTGCTCCTGGGTGAAGGTGGTCTCCTCGGTGACCACGCGGGCCGGCACCTGCTCGCCCTTGACGACCTTCTTGGCCAGGTCCATGAGCTGGGGGCCCAGCAGCGGGCTGCACTCGACGATGTAGTTGATCTTTCCGTCGGCCAGCGCCTGCATCCCGTCGCGCACCGCGTCCACCGTTATGATCTTGATGTCCTTGCCCGGGACCTTGCCCGCGCCCTCGATCGCCTCGATGGCGCCGAGGCCCATGTCGTCGTTGTGCGCGTACAGCACGTCGATGTCGGGGTTGGACTTCAGGAAGGCCTCCATGACCTCCTTGCCCTTGGCGCGGGTGAAGTCGCCGGACTGCGAGGCGACGACCGTGAACTTCGGGTCGGCGGCGATGACCTCGGCGAAGCCCGCCTTGCGGTCGTTGGCCGGGGCGGAGCCGGTGGTGCCCTGCAGTTCGACGATGTTCACCGGGTCCTTGGCGTCCTTGTACTCCTCGACCAGCCACTGGCCGGCCTTGCGGCCCTCCTCCACGAAGTCGGATCCGAGGAAGGTCTTGTAGAGGCTCGTGTCCTCGGAGTCGACGGCCCGGTCGGTGAGGATGACCGGGATGTTCGCGTCCTTGGCCTCCTTGAGCACCGTGTCCCAGCCCGACTCGACGACCGGCGAGAAGGCGATGACGTCCACCTTCTGCTGGATGTAGGAGCGGATCGCCTTGATCTGGTTCTCCTGCTTCTGCTGCGCGTCGGAGAACTTCAGCTCGACCCCGGCGCTCTTCGCCGACTCCTGGACGGACTTGGTGTTGGCGGTCCGCCAGCCGCTCTCCGCGCCGACCTGCGCGAACCCCATCACGAGCGCTCCGTCGCCGCCGCCCGCGGCCGGTCCCGCGCCGCCGCCGCACGCGGCCAGCGTCAGGGCGGTGGCGCCGGCCAGAACCAGCGCCGAGATCCTCTTCAACACGGTGGGGGTCCCTTCTTGATGTGAGCGCTAACAGGCCGCGTCGCGACCCGGCCTCTTCTCCTGCGGCCGGCACGCGCCCGGCCGCGCCGAGCATCACGAGCGGGTGGCCCCCGACGTCCGGCCCCGCCTCTCTCTTCGGCTTGGGCAAGACTGTGAACGTTAACAACTGCACCGTCAAGAGGGCGTCGCGTCACGTTCCGATCACGGCGAAACGCGCCGGAAACCCGCTATTGACGTTCCGGCGAACGGGCTCTTGACTGGTGCGCACTTCCATTGCCGACGCTCACTCGCTTCTGTCCGCCCGTGTTGTTAGCGTTAACAAACGCCATTGGAGAAGCCCCACGAAACGGAAGACCTGGACACTCACCTCGCCGCCGGCGCCGGGTGCCGCCCGGTGGAGCGTCACTCCACCAGGCGCTCCGAAACCGCCCGCCACCCCAGCCCGGCCGCCACCCCGGTCCGCCCGCGCGGCGCGGTCGAGCGGCGCGGTCGAGCGGGCGTCTCAGAAGACCGGCCCACCCTCTACGGGCGGGCCGCTCTCGGGGGACGGGGCCCAGATCCGCCCGAGCGTTTCCGGTGTCAGGACCGCGCCAGGGGGACCCGCCGCGACGAGGCGGCCCCGATCGAGCAGCAGGCACCGGTCCGCCCGCGCCGCGGCGTCGAGGTCGTGGGTCGCCTGGACCACGGTGACACCGGCCGCCGCGGCCTCGCCGAGCGCGGCGGCGATGCGCCGCCGCGCGTCGAGGTCGAGCCCGGTGGCCGGCTCGTCGAGCAGGAGCAGGTCCGGCTCCTGGGCGAGCCCCTGCGCGACCAGGACGCGCTGCCGCTGGCCGCCCGACAGATCGCCCAGCCGCCGGGCCGCGAGGTCGAGGACGCCGAGGCGCGCCATTGAGTCGCGCACCACCGACCGGTCCCGCTCCGTCAGCCTCCGCCACGGTCCCCGATGTGCCCAGCGGCCCATCGCGACCGCCTCCCGAACCGTGATCGGCAGGCCGTCGGGGACCGCGCTCCGCTGCACCACGAATCCGGCGCGGCGGCCGCTCGCGCGCTCGACCCGGCCGGACGCCGGGCGCAGGACGCCCGCCAGCACGCTCAGCAGGGTGGACTTCCCGGAGCCGTTCGGACCGACGAGCGCGGTCACCCGGGAGCGCGGGATCCGGGCCGTGATGCCGCGCAGCACCGCTCCTCGCCCGTAACCGGCGACGAGATCGCGGATCTCGACCCCCGCCTCCTCCTCGTTCCCGTGCATGACGACACCTCCGATTTGAAAATGGTTTCCGTTTTCATTGTATGGTGTTGACCATGCACTGGTTGTTCAGCCCCTTCGAGGTGTCGTTCGTACGGCAGGCCCTCTGGGGCGGGATCCTCGTCTCCCTGATCTGCGCCCTGGCCGGGACCTGGGTCGTCCTGCGCGGCCTGGCCTTCCTCGGCGACGCGATGTCGCACGGGATGCTCCCCGGGGTGGCCCTCGCGTCGCTGCTCGGCGGCGACATCCTGCTCGGCGCCGCGCTCAGCGCCGGGGCGATGGCTCTCGGCGTGACGGCGCTCGGCGGCGCGTCCAGTCCCTCGGGCTCCCCGGGCGCGGCCGGCCGCTCCGGCCCGTCCGGCTCTTCCGGCATGCCCAGGTTGTCCAGGCTGTCGCAGGACACGAGCGTCGGCCTTCTCTTCGCCGGGATGCTCGCCCTGGGAGTGATCGTCGTCTCGCACTCCCGGTCGTTCGCGGTCGACCTGACCGGCTTCCTGTTCGGCGACGTCCTCGCCGTACGGCCGGCGGACCTGATCCGGCTCGCCGCCGCGCTGCTCGTCGCCGCCGCGGTCTCGGCGCTCGGCCACCGGTCCTTCGTCGCCCTCGCCTTCGACCCGCGCACGGCGCACACCCTCGGGCTGCGGCCCCGGACGGCGCACGCCGTGCTGCTCGGGCTCGTCACCCTCGCCATCGTCGCGTCCTTCCACGTCGTCGGCACGCTCCTCGTCTTCGCCCTCCTCGTCGCACCGCCGGCGGCCGCGGCGCTGTGGGCCCGGCGCATCCCCGAGATCATGATCGGCGCGGCTCTGATCGGCGTCCTCTCGACGGTCGCCGGCCTGGTCGCGTCATGGCATCTGGGTACGGCCGCGGGCGCGACGGTCGCCGCCGTGGCCGTGTCGGCGTTCTTCGTGTCGGCGGCCGGCGCGGCGGTCGCGTCGCGGCCTCCCGGGCTCCTCGGGCTCGGCCGCCGGCGACGCCGTACCGGCTCCGCGCCGTCGGCCGCCGTCTCCGGCCCCCGGGTGGAAGCCGAGCGCGCGTCATGACCGGGAATCCGAAGGCGTCCGTGAGGATCGGCGCTCTCCGCGCCGGAGCCTTCCGCGCCGGGGCCCTGCTGGCCGCGATCTCACTGGCCGCATGCGCGTCGGCCGACCGGGGCGACGCCGGCGCCGCGCTCCCCGCTCAGGAGCGGGCACTCCCCCACGGGTACGTCGAGGGCGCCGAGGAACTGGCGGAGCCGCGGCCCCGGCTCGTGATCGGCGACGCCGGCACCGGAGCCGCGCGTGTCCTCGACCTGGTCACCGGCGCGGTCACCGCCGTGGCGCCCACCGCGAAGGCCGCCGGCGGGACCGGGAGCGCGGGCGGCGGCATCGGCAGGAGCACCGGGGGTGCGGCCGAGGGCTTCCACGGCGTGGGGAGCGACGGCCGGTTCGCCTACCTGGACGCCCTCGGCGGCACGGCCACGCGCGTCGTCGACGGCGGGGTGTGGACGGTGGACCACGGCGACCACTCCCACTACTACCTGACGGGGGCACGCGACATCGGGGTGCTGCCGGGACCCCGCGCGGTGCGCGTCCTCGGCGACGCGGCCGTCACCGCCGTGTCCTTCGCCGACGGCACGGCGCGGGTCCTGGACCGTGCCGCGCTGGAGAAGGGGGACCTCGTCGAGACCGCACGGCTCGACGTCGGACGGCACGGCGTGGTCGTGCCGTACGGCGAGCATCTGCTGGTGGCAGGCGGCGCGGCCGCCGGGACGGCGAAGGACGGCGTGGACGTGCGCGCACGGGACGGCCGTCCGGCGGGCCGGGTCGGCGTGCCCTGCCCGGAGCCGCTCGGAGCGGCCGTGACCCGCCGGGGCGCGGTGTTCGGATGCGCCGACGGCGCGCTGCTCGTCACCGTGAAGGGCGGCCGGTTCACCGGCGAGAAGATCCGCTACCCGGATGAGGCGCCGAGACACGATCGCGCCCGGGAGTTCCACCACCGCCCCGGAAGCGCGACCCTCGCGGCGCGAGCGGGCGATGCCGGGGTGTGGGTGCTCGACGTCTCCGCCCGCGGGTGGACCTTCCTGGAGACCGGGCCCACGCTGGCCGTCACCGCCACCGGCGACGGAGCTCCCGTCCTCTCGCTTAGCCCGGACGGCACGCTGCGCGCGTACGACCCGGGATCGGGCGAGGAGACCGCCGCGACCCGGCTGCTCGCCGCGCCCGCGACCGGGCCGGGCACGACGCCGGCGCCGGTCATCCAGGCGGACCGCACCCGCGCCTACGTCAGCGACCCGGCGGCCGAGGTGGTCCATGAGATCGACTACAACGACGACCTGCGGCGTGCCCGCACCTTCGATCTCGGGTTCACTCCCGGCGCGATGGTGGAGACGGGATGGTGACGGCCCCGCCGAAGGCCCGGATGAAGGCCCGGGTGAAGGCCCAGGTGAAGGCCCGGGTGAAGGCCCAGGTGAAGGCCCGGATGGCCTCCTTGATGTCCTCCCGGTCGACTCCCCTGACGAAGGTGCCTGCGGCCGTACGGAGAGTCTCGTCCACGACCTGGCGAGCCGCTTCCACCGGACGGCGGAGGGCGGCGTCCTCGGTCCCGCTCCTCGCGGCGATCGCCCTCGTGGCGTCGCTGGCCGTGGCGGGGTGCGCGGACGCGGACGAGCGGCGCCCGGCCGTCGTCGTCACCACGAACATCCTCGGAGACGTGACCCGCCGGATCGTCGGGGACGAAGCCGAGGTCACGGTGCTGATGAAGCCGGACGCCGACCCGCACTCGTTCGCCGTCTCCGCGCGCGAGGCGGCCGTGATCGAAAAGGCCGCCCTGGTCGTCCACAACGGCCTCGGCCTGGAGGAAGGCGTGCTGCGCAACGTCGAGGCGGCCGCGCAGTCAGGGGTGCCGACCCTCGCCGTCGGCGAGCACGTGGATCCGATCCGCTTCGCGACCGCCACCCCGGGCGACGCGGGGCAGGCCGATCGGAACGGTGCCACGGACGGCGGCGGGAGCGCCTCGGAGGAGCGGCCCGACCCCCACTTCTGGACCGACCCGCGACGCATGGCCATGGCGGTGGACGTGATCGCCGAACGGATCACGCACGAGGTGGACGGCGTCGACGCGGCGGCGGTCCGCGCGAACGCGGCACGCTACCGCGCCGAGATCGAGGCGCTCGACGCGTGGATACGGGAGCGGTTCGCCACCGTCCCGCCGGATCGGCGGAAGCTGGTGACCAACCACCATGTCTTCGGCTATCTGGCCGAGCGGTACGGCTTCACCGTCGTCGGCGCCGTGATCCCCAGCGGCACGACGCTCGCCTCCCCCAGCGCGGCGGACCTGAAGACGCTCGCCGACACCGTGCGCGCGGCGGGCGTGCGGGCGATATTCGCCGACTCCTCCCAGCCCGATCGGCTGGCCCGGGTCCTGGCCACTGAGGCCGGGCTGGAGGTCCGGGTCATCCCCCTGTTCACGGAATCCCTGAGCGAGCGGCGTGAGGGCGGCGCCACCTACGTGGCGATGATGCGCTCCAACGCGGAGGCCATGGTCGGCGGCCTCACCGGACGCTGACCCGCCGGAACACCGGAATCGGAACCAGAGAAAGGCACACCACGAAATGAACACCTGGCCGCGTACCCGACTCACGGCGATCCCCGCCCTGCTCGTCGCGGGACTCGCCCTCGCAGCCTGCGCGACGCGACAGCCGGAGACATCCGCCGGGGCGGCGCGCGCCGCCGACACCGCCGGCACCATCGACACCGCCTCGCCGCCGGCGCCCGACGCATCGGCGCGGTCGACGGCCCCGGTGACGGACCCCCTCGTCACCACCTACGACGGCGGGCTGTACGTCATCGACGGGAACAGCCTCCGGGTAGCCGCGGACATCCCGCTCCCCGGCTTCAACCGGGTCAACCCGGCCGGCGACGACCGGCACGTGCTGGTCTCCACCTCGACCGGGTTCCGGGTCCTGGACGCGGCCGCCCCGGCGCTGAAGGACGACGAGTTCCCGGGGGCGAAGCCCGGCCACGTCGTACGGCACGCCGGGAAGACCGTGCTCTTCTCCGACGGGACCGGGGTGGTGACCGTGTTCGATCCGAAGGACCTCGCCGGCGGCCTGCCCGGGGGCGAGACGTACACCTCCGCCGCGCCGCACCACGGCGTGGCGATCGAGCTGGCGAACGGCGAGCTCGTGACCACGCTCGGCACCGAGGAGAAGCGGGTCGGCGTCCAGGTCCTCGACCGGGCCCGCAAGGAGGTCGCCCGCAGCGAGAAGTGTCCGGGCGTCCACGGTGAAGCCGCCGCGAAGGGCGAGGCCGTCGTGCTCGGATGCGAGGACGGCGTCCTGCTCTACAGGAACGGGACGATCCGCAAGATCAGCAGCCCCGACCCGTACGGGCGGATCGGCAACCAGGCCGGGTCGGACGCGTCGGCGATCGTCCTCGGCGACTACAAGACGGACCCCGACGCCGAGCTCGAACGCCCGGAGCGGGTCTCGCTCATCGACACGGAGTCCGGTTCGATGCGGCTGGTGGACCTCGGCACCAGCTACACCTTCCGGTCTCTCGGGCGGGGTCCGAACGGCGAGGGCCTCGTGCTGGGGACCGACGGCCGGCTGCACGTGATCGACCCCGAGAGGGGGAAGGTCGTGGACCGCGTGGAGATCATGGCCGAGTGGCGGGAGCCGCTGGAGTGGCAGCAGCCCCGCCCGGCCCTCTTCGTACGAGGCGGCACGGCGTACGTGACCGACCCGGCGACGAGGGAGCTGCACGCCGTCGACATCGCGTCGAGGCGGAAGCTGGGCACGGCGACGCTGCCGAAGGCCCCCAACGAACTGAGCGGCGTCAGCGGCATCGGCGGCTGACCCCGTTGCCTCCGGACGGGATCCGGAGGGCGGTCCGGGCCGTTCCCACGAGCGGTCCGGACCGCGGCGGGTCGCGGAGCCACACCCCCCGACGGGGATGATTGCGTACAATCCTCCGAGAACCGGGACCGGCAGGATCACAGCTCAGCGAGGGACAGAGTGACCGAGGTCAGGGGCAACACGCGCGCGGCCTACGAGCAGATCCGCCAGGCCATCGTCGAGGGCCGCTACCCGCCCGGCCGGCGGCTGATCGAGCAGCGTATCGCCGAGGAGTTCGAGCTGTCCCGCACGCCGGTGCGCGAGTCGCTGCGCATGTTGGAGGCCGAGGGGCTCGTGCACAGCGAGCCCAACCGGGGCGCGGTCGTCCGTTCCGTCTCCGTTGAGGAGGTGGCGGACATCTACGCCCTGCGCGCGCTCCTGGAGTCGTTCGCAGCGGAGCTGGCCGCGAGCCGGGCCACCGACGAGGATCTCGCCCGTATCGACGAGGGCATCGCCCTCTTCGCCGCCGCGATCGAACCCTCCGCCCGCGGCACGCTCGAACGGGTGCGGGCTCTGAGCGAGGCGAACCGGCGCGTACACGGCGCGATCATCGACGCCGCCCGGCACGACCAGCTCGGCCAGTTGCTCGCCCGTACGGTCGAGGTCCCCCTCGTGTTCCAGGCGTTCCGGCAGTTCGACCGGAGCGAACTGGAACGGTCGCACCTGTTCCATCGGCTCATCCGTGACGCCGTCGCGTCCGGCGAGGGTGCCCGAGCGGCGCGGCTGATGAGCGAGCACGTGCTCCAGGGGCGCGACGTGCTCGTCGCGCACATCCGGGCGCACCCGCAGGGCGCCGAGCAACTGTTCACCCCGCCCACCCCCTGACGGGTCCGGGTCTTCCCGCGCACCGGGCGACGACGGTGGCCACCTCTCTGCGGGTTCGACGGACTTTCGCACGGACTTTCGGCGGATGCGCCCTCCGACGGGCGCATCGGCTCCGCCCGCGGAAGGCAACCGGTTTCACGATCGGCGCCGAGAGAACGCGCTGTTGAACTGCGTATCCATACTGAGGGGGAGATCCACCCCGATCAGACCCGCCCCCGCCGCGGCCGTCACCGCGTTGACGGACAGCGCGTTCCGCCCGCGCCCGGCGGCGATCTCGGTGGCACCGTGATCGAGAGTCCGGCCGGTGAACGCCGTCTGGGCGATCAGAACGGGCACGAACGCGGCGGGATCCGTGAAGGCCTCCTCCATCACCGACAGCAGCTCTGACGAGCGGAACACGGGGCTCCACGGCTCCCGTCCGGGCACGACGGGGAGGTCGCCGTCCGCGACCCCTGGCGCGCTCGTGTCGCGGATATGGGCGGCATCGTCCACGTCGCTGATGTATCCGGCCAGGATGCGCCCGGTGCTGGCAGGCCGTACGAATGACCCGGACGGCTTTCCGCCATGAATCCGCTCGGCCTGCAGATGGACGAACTCCGACGCGAGTTTCGCGGAGAGGTAACCGCGCGAGGGATTCCGCGACGAACCCTCGTGGTCGCGGAAGGTGAGCGTGGCGGCTTCCAGCGCTCCGCCCAGCGCGGCGCCGCCGTCGGCCATCCTGCGTTCCGTCAGGTAATGCCGCAACGCGGTGGGATCGCCGACGAAGAAATCCTGGGCCGCCTCGGCGTTCCGGCCGAGCGCGTCCATGAGCGCGACCATGACGCCGGGATCCGTGTTCAGCCGATATCTGGAAACGCGGTCGGCCATGTCGACCTTCCTGGCGACGGCGACCAGGAACCCGGCGTCGAAACCGCCGTACAGCGACGGCCAGAGGTCCGGCGTCCGCCGAATTCTGGCCGAGGCGAGGTGCGCCTGAGGACGAACGGGCGCCGCGCCGGCCGCCGTTCTCCATATGGGTCACTCAGCCTCCGACCGTGCCGTCAGCCCCAGCCGAGATTCCCCAGGACAGGGGAGCCGGCGGCATCCCAGCCGATTTCGCCCTTCAGCAGCCCGGCGACCGCGTCACCGCACATCGCTATCGCGCTGCTGTTGATGAGCCCGCTCGACCCGGCGTACCCACAGGGCGCGAGAACCTCGTCGGGAACGGCCGGCCCGAAGGACGACACGCGCCTGTTCACGCGTTCGACAAGGTTCAGCACCACCGCCATCCGGTCCGGATCGTCTCCGACGTACTCGTCCAGCCTGGCGCCCCTCCATGCTCCGTACGCGTCGTCGGTGGCCTGCAGACGCCAGTAGTCGCGGGCCTCGGCCAGCCAGCCCGGCGCCTCGGGGTAGGCGCCGGCCTCCAGCCACATCAGGTGAAGCCAGATCTGGACATACGCGTCGACGGACCAGAACCCGCGTTCCCGGTATTCGATGAACGATCTCGCCATGGCGGTCCCAGCCTCGGAGTCGCGGTCGGCCTGTGGTGCGCCGGCGCTTCGCGCCGACGCCGCCACGTCAGAATGCCCTCCGGAACACCGGATGTCGCCCGGTTTGCCGACGATCGAGCACACCGCCGACGCTGTCAGCCGATCTGGACGCCGTCGAGGACGCCGAGCGCGTCCGGGACCAGGACGGCCGCCGAGTAGTAGGCGGTGACGAGATAGGAGGCGATCGCCTTGTCGTCGATGCCGGTGCGCCTGACCGACACGCCGGGCTCGTACTCGTCCGGCAGGCCGGTGCGGTGCAGCCCGATCACCCCCTGGTCCTCCTCCCCCACCCGCATGACGATGATCGAGCTGACTCCCCGGCGGCTGACGGGGATCTTGTCGCACGGCAGGATCGGCACGCCGCGCCAGGCCGTGACCGTGGACTCCCCGAACCGGGCGGAGTCCGGATACAACCCCCTCTTGTTGCACTCCACCGCGAACGCGGCGATCGCCCGGGGGTGGGCCACGAAACAGTGCGTCTTCCGCCGCCGGCACAGGAGCTCGTCGAGGTCGTCGGGGGTGGGCGGGCCGCCGCGGGTGTGGATCCGCTGCCCCAGGTCCGCGTTGTGCAGCAGGCCGAACTCGCGGTTGTTGACCAGCTCGTGCTCCTGCCGCTCCCGCAACGCCTCGACCGTGAGCCGCAACTGCTGCTCGGTCTGGTTCATCGGCTCGTTGTACAGATCCGCCACCCGCGTGTGGACCCGCAGGATCGTCTGCGCCACGCTCAGCTCGTACTCACGCGGCTCGGCCTCGTAGTCCACGAACGTCCCCGGCAGCGCCACCTCCCCCACATGCCCCGCCGCCAGCTCGATCTCCGCCTCGCCGTGCCTGTTCTGCCGGACGCGGGAGGCCGCGGCGAACCGCGACATGTGCTCCCGGAGCGGCCCCGACCGGTCGAGCACGTCCCGCAGCGCCTCGACGGGAAGGCGCAGCACCGTGCACTCGGTGCCCGCCGTCGCCGTGAACCCCCACGTCATCGCCGTGCCGGTCAGGGCCTGCGCGCCGAGGTGGTCGCCGTCGGCCAGCGCGCCGAGCGTCCGGGACCGCCCGTGCTCCCCGGCCGCGGTGACCTCGACCCTCCCGTACGCCACGAGGATCACGTGCTCCACGGCGTCTCCCGCCGAGACCAGGACCTGGCCGGGCGACAGCTCCCGCTGGACGAAGCGGTCGGCCAGCGCGTCCAGGACCGGCAGGTCCGCGAACCCGCGCAGCGGGGGCAGTTCCGCCAGGCTCGCCGGAAGGACCCTCGCCCGCCCGTCCGCCGAGGTGACCGTGACGCGGCCCGCGGGGGGCCGGTGGGTGCGGCGCCGGTTCACCCGATAGGCGCCGCCTTTCACCGGCACCCACGGCAGCGCCCGCAGCAGGTGCCGGGGCGACGTCTCCCGCGTCTGCGGCGCGGACTTGGTCGTCGTCGCCAGGTTCCGCGCGGCGGCGGTCCCGAGGCTCAGCCGGGGCTCCCCGGCGTCGGTCGCGCTCATCGGCACATCACAGATCCCCGGGTCGCGGCGGACGACGTCAGCAGCCGGGCGGCGGCGGTGCCGAGGCCCGTCGGACCGTTCGGCACCGCTCCTCTCGGCACCGGATACCTCAGCTCGGACTCCACGTAGCGCCGGGTCCGCTCGTGCCAGAGCTGGATCGCGGCCATCCAGTCCTCCAGTCCCGCGACATACGCGGTGAGCGCGGCGCGCGCCCCCTCGTCCAGGCCGTAGTCGTCGAACAGCACGGGCAGCTCGGTGGCGACGAGGTGCTGGAACTGGCGCAGCCGTGACGCGATCAGATCGGTGACGACGCCGAGGGCCCGGCGCGCGTCGCAGCGGAAGAAGTCCTGCACGACGAGGACGCAGTTGTGCAGCTCGCCCTCGTACTGGACCTCCTTCTGGTACGAGTAGACGTCGTTGATCAAGCAGCCGACGTCGGCGGTCGCGTTCTCCAGCCCCAGCATCGTGCGGCTGCCGTAGATCTCGGGGGGCACCCGCAGATCGTTGACCGGGCGGGACAACGCCCGGGTGAGGTCCGAACCGAAGGTCCGGCGCCGCATCTCCATGTAGTCGACGGGGTCGGGGACCCGGTTCTGCATGTGGTTGGCCAGCTCCCACAGCCAGCTCTCCGTCATGCTCTCCACCCCCGTCCGGAACGCGTGCCGGGCCTCCATGGTCATGCCGGCCGCCGTACGGGCCCACAGGTCGCCCAGACTGCGCTCCACCGGGTTCGCCGGCGGCGGGGTGACGCCCAGGTCCAGCGGCATGAACGCGGACAGCCGCTCGTTGAACACCCGGGCGCCCGCCATGTCGCCGGTGGGGCCGAAGACCACGGGGAAGTAGTCGTCGCCGTACGTCCCCCAGGTGAGCCACTCCGCCGAGAGCGTCAACTCGTGCGCGGAGACCTCCGGATCGATCCTGGCCGAGCACAGGGCGAAGTCGAAGCCCTCGTTCTGCCGCCGCGTCCACAGCGCGGGGCCGGCCACGCCCGGTATCGGGTCGTAGAACCCCATGCGCCCCGCCCAGGCGAGGCTCTCCGTTCGCGCCGCGTCCAGGTGCGGGTTGAGCCGCACCGGGTACGGCAGGGCGATCCCGTCCCTGGGCAGCGGCTCCACCCGCTGGTAGCGGGTGCGGGTGAAGCTCCTGACGCCGCCCGGTCCGCGCAGCCCGGCGGCGATCCGGATCCGTGTGGAGGCGGTGCCGAGGCCGGTGGGCCCGCCGGGCGCCCACCCGCCCGGCTCCGGGGGCGAGCCTGGCGACGGGTCCGGGGCCGCCTCCTGCGACGCGCCGTTCATGTAGCGGCTGGAGCGCATGTGCCACTCGTGCCCGCCGGACTGCCAGTCCTGCAGCCCCTTCACGTACGCGAGGACGGCGAGCCGCTCCGCCGGGTCGAGCGCGTGCTCCTCGAACAGCGGGGGCAGCTCGGTGAGCGCCGTGTTCTCGAACTGGTGCAGCCGGGAGGTCAGCAGGTCGTTGACGGCGTCGGCGGCCTCCTGGGTCCCGTAGCCGAGGAACCGCTCGAAGACGAGGATCCCGTTGCTCAGCTCGCCCTCCTCCTCGACCTCGCGCTGGTAGGAGAAGATGTCGTTCCTCAGGTGGACCGCGTCGGCGAAGGTGTCCCTGAGCACGTGCATCGGGCGGGTGCCGGCGACGCGGGCAGGGATCTCGGCGCCCACCGCGTGCTCGACCAGGTTCGCCGACCAGGGGGCGCCGCCGACCCTGCGCCGCATCTCGATGTACTCCATCGGGTTGGCGACCCGGCCCGCGTCGATGTTGGACAGCTCCCACAGCGACTCGTTCAGCAGGTTCGCGGTGCTCTCGATGAACCTGAGCCGCCAGTCCCGCGACATGCCCGGCACCGTACGGGCCCACAGGTCGGCGAGGCCGCGTTCGACGGGGTTGGTCGCCTCGGGCGTGGCCGCCCCGTCATGGGCGGGCATGAAGGCCGGGAGCCGGTCGAGGTACTCCTTGGCGCCGGCCGTGTCCCGGCTCCGCTTGTACACCTCGAGGAAGTGGTCGTCGAAGAAGAACACCCAGACGTACCAGTCGGTGATGAGGTCCAGCTCGTCGGCGGGCGCGTCGGGGTGGATGTAGGCGCACATCAGGCCGTAGTCCATGGCGTCGAGGAGCCGCTCGTCCCAGACGCCGAGCGCGGGGTCGAGCATGCCCATGTCCCGCGCCCACTGCCTGGTGTGCGTGCGCGCGCCCTCCAGGTGCGGGTTGAGCCGGGCCGGGTACGGCACGTAGAAGTCGGGAAGCTCGAAGGGTTGCTTCATCATCTGCCTCGTCGCCGGCCGCTAGCCGATCTCGACGCTCTCGAGGACGCCGAGCGCGTCCGGGACCAGGACCGCCGCCGAGTAGTAGACGGTGACCAGGTACGAGATGATCGCCTTGTCGCTGATCCCCATGAACCGGACCGACACGCCGGGCTGGTACTCGTCCGGCAGCCCGGTGCGGTGCAGGCCGATGACGCCCTGGTTCGCCTCGCCGGTCCGCATGGCGATGATCGAGCTCACGCCGCGGTCGCTGACCGGGATCTTGTTGCACGGCAGGATCGGCACCCCGCGCCAGGCCGGGACGCGGTTGCCGTGCAGCTCGGCGCTCTGCGGGTAGAGACCGCGGCTGTTGCACTCGCGGGCGAACGCGGCGATGGCGCGGGGGTGCGCCAGGATGTAGCCGGGTTCCTTCCACACCTTGGCGAGCAGCGCGTCCATGTCGTCGGGGGTGGGCGGGCCGCTGCGCGTGTGGATCCGCTGTCCCAGGTCCGCGTTGTGCAGCAGGCCGAACTCGCGGTTGTTGACCAGCTCGTGCTCCTGCCGCTCCCGCAACGCCTCGACCGTGAGCCGCAACTGCTGCTCGGTCTGGTTCATCGGCTCGTTGTACAGATCCGCCACCCGCGTGTGGACCCGCAGGATCGTCTGCGCCACGCTCAGCTCGTACTCACGCGGCTCGGCCTCGTAGTCCACGAACGTCCCCGGCAGCGCCACCTCCCCCACATGCCCCGCCGCCAGCTCGATCTCCGCCTCGCCGTGGGCGTTGACGGCCCGGTTCCCGTCGGGCTCCCTGCTGTCGAGGTACTCCTGGAGGACGGGCGACTGGGACGCGACCTCCTGGAACGCTCCACGTGACAGGATCAGCGCGGTGCAGGGGGTGATGGCCTTGGCCGTGAAGTCCCACACGGCCGTCTCGTCGGTCAGGGCCCGGTCGCCGAAGTGGTCGCCGTCGGCCAGGACGTCGCCCACCGTCTCGGTCCCGTACGCGCCGGGGATGAGCCGGTTCACCTTGCCGTGCGCGATGAGCACGACCCGGTCCGCGGGTGCGCCCGCGCCGACGATCACCTCGCCCGGCTCGAACTCCCGCTGGGTGAACCGTCCGGCGAGGGCCTCGAGCACGTCGCCGTCGTCGAAGCGGCGCAGCGTGGGCAGCTCGCACAGCTCGGCCGGGATGACGCGGACGTCCGCCCCGGTGGAGACGAACGTGATCCGGCCGTCCCCGAGGGCGTAGCTGAGCCGCCGGTTCACCCGGTAGACGCCGCCCGCGACCTGCACCCACGGGAGGATCCGGAGCAGGTGCCGCGAGGTGATCTCCTGCATCTGCGGCACGGACTTGGTCGTCGTCGCCAGGTTCCGCGCGGCCGCGGTGCCGAGGCTGAGCTGCGGCTGCTCGTTGGCGGGAACGGTTTCGGTCATGACGTGAACCACCTCTCTGTGGGTTTCCTGGGCGTGCCCGCGGAACGCGCGGCGGAAGGCATGGGGCCTCCCGCCGCGCGGTCAGGGTCTCCGCGGCTGGTACGACTGCGGTCTTCGGGGGCCGAGGCGTGGACACGGCGCCGCCGCCCATGCGCTGTGGGCGCGCCGGGCTCGGACGGGCCGGGTGACGGCCCCGGGGTCAGCGGGTGCGGTGGATGAGGCCGTCGGCGAGCAGGCCGAGCCCGTCCCTGGCCTCGGGGTCGATCGGGGCGGTGCGCAGGACCTGGAGCGCCTCGCGGGCGCGTTCGTCGATCATGGCCTCCACGCGCGCCAGCGCCCCGGTGCCGATCACGATCTGGCGTACTCCCGCGGCCTGCTCCTCGGTCAGCTCCGGGTTGCCGTGCCAGGTCCGCAGGTGGGCGGCCTCGGCGGGCGACGCGTGCTGGAGCGCGTGCGCGATGAGGATGGTGTGCTTGCCCTCCCTGAGGTCGTCGAGCACGGGCTTCCCCGTCTCGGCCGGGTCGCCGAACATGCCGAGCACGTCGTCGCGGAGCTGGAACGCC
The DNA here is from genome assembly GCF_001570405.1 of Microtetraspora niveoalba. Classification (GTDB taxonomy): domain Bacteria; phylum Actinomycetota; class Actinomycetes; order Streptosporangiales; family Streptosporangiaceae; genus Microtetraspora; species Microtetraspora niveoalba. The sequence continues at coordinate 69,886 of NZ_BBYM01000018.1, forward strand.
TCTCCCAGCGGGACGCCGAACCCGGAGTAGAGATCGAGCAGGGACGGGGCCGCCCCGGCCAGCGCCCCGCCGATCTGGAGGGGGCGCTCCACGGTGTACTTGGCCGTCTTGTAGCGCACGACGGTGAGCGCCTGCTCCACGGTCGGCAGGTCGCGCACCTGGGCGAGGATGTCGAGGTACTGCCCGGCGATCACCTCGGTGCGGAGCCGGTCGAAGAGGGTCCGCGCCCGCTTCAGCCGGGACGGCTCGACGCCGCTGCCGGACAGCAGTTCGTCGGACCAGGCGAGGGTGAGCGTGCCGAGCAGGATCGCCGCCGCCTGCCCGAACGAGCGGGCGGCCAGCCCCGGGTGCAGCCCGGCGAGGCTGCGGTGCATGGTCGGGCGGCCCCGGCGCAGGTCGCTGCTGTCCATGATGTCGTCGTGGATGAGCAGGCCGGCGTGGCACAGTTCGAGGGCGGCCCCGGCGGAGATGATCTGGTCGCAGTCCGCGCCCCCGGCTCCCCGCCATCCCCAGTAGCACAGGAGCGGCCGCACCCGCTTGCCTCCGCCGAGGATGAAGCCGCGCAGCAGCCGGTAGGCCGTCGTCACCTCGGGATCGGCCACGGGCGCGGCGTGCTCGTCGAGGAACGCGGCGAGCCGCCGGTCGACGAGCGTTCTGATCCGGTGGTCGGTCTCGGCGGCGCTCCCCCCTGCCGTCTCGCGGCCCGCGTCCCCGGCCGCCTCCTGGAACGTGTCGCCGGCCGGCTCCGCGGCCGTCCGCCGGACCGTCGCCCGGTCGCTCTCCACCGTCATCGTCCGTCCCCCTCAAGGAAGCTCCGACGCACAGGACGCTATTGATCGGTTACCGGCCGGGGGAAGGTGCCGTTCCGGAGAATGGAACGCGCCACGATCCGCCCCGGCTGCCGTACCGGCTCCGACGTGCGGGTCCACGGCGCGCCGCCCGGATCCATAACATCTTTGACACGCAGTGTGGCGATTCATCGCCGTGGGTAATCATGGTCTTGCGAATCCCCAGCCGGAGCTTGCTCTCACATCGCTCGTAAGGTGCACACCGACAGAATGCCGCGAACCATCACCCATCAGGCGTCGTCCCTGCCCCGACCGCTCCCCGCGGCGCAACCGCCGGGCACACCGGGCACCCCCCGTCCCCTGGAGAGATCGAGCCCCCTGGAGAACGGGGGCCCGCTCGAGAAGCCGAGCAGTCTGGAGAAGGCGATATCGATCCTCACCTCGCTCAGCGCGGCCGTGCAACCGGTGAGCCTCGCCGAGCTGTCCAGGCGGACCGGCCTGCCGAAGACGACGGCGTACCGCCTGCTCGGGGTCCTGTGCGCCAAGGGGCTCACGCAGCGGATCGGCATCGACTACGCCATCGGCGACCGGCTGGTCAGCCTGGCCGGTCCGGGGCCGAGGATGATCCCCGGCACGCGTCCGCTCGTCCTCCCGCACCTCGTCCGCCTGTACGAGCGGACGCGGCAGACGGTCAACCTGGCCGTCCCCCGGGGGCTGGAGGTCGCCTACGTCGAGCGCGTGTACGGGCACGGCCGGGTGAGCTCGCCGTCGGACGAGGTCGACCGCGCCCCGCTGCACTGCACGGCCGGCGGCAAGGTGCTGCTCGCGTTCGACCACGCGCTCAACGCGTCCTTCCGCGAGCGCGGCACGCTGGACCGCATGACGCGGCGCACGATCGTCGCGCACGCCGCCCTCGACCGGGAGTTGCGCGTGGTGCGCCGCCACGGCGTCGCGTACGCGCGCGAGGAGTTCGCCGAGGGCGTCGTGTGCGCGGCCGCCCCGGTGTTCGACGGCGACGGCGGCGTCCGCATGGCGGTGAGCGTGGCGTGCCCCGCGCCGTCCTCCGTCTCGGGAGAGGTCGCCGCGCTGGTCAAGCAGACGGCGCACGCGGTCTCCGCCACGATCGTCACCGCCCTGTCCGCGATGGCGCTGCGACCGCACCCCGAAGGACCGCCCGCGTCCTTCCTCTGACCTCCCCGGTGTACGGGTGTGCCGAGAGTCGGTTCCGGTCGTCTCCGGGAACAGCCATGATCGGCCAGGATTGCGGGCGGGGCCCTACCTCTCCAAGGCGGCGGCCCCGCCCGGGTCGGGGTCGCGAAGCCGGACCGGCGGATCTACGAGATCGCCGCCGAGCGCGCGGGCGCGGCTCCGGAACGCTGCCTGTTCGTCGACGACCGGCCGGAGAACGTCGCGGCCGCCACCGCGCTCGGCATGACCGGGGTCGTGTACGGCGGGCCCGCGGACCTGCGGACGACGCTGGCTCCCTTCACCGGGTGACGACGCCGGGCGCGCCCGGTCCCGGGGGGTGCGGCCCGTACGGGTCGCCGAGGCGACGCCTCCGCCGGAACGGATTCGGAGCGGAGCCCCCGCGCGGCGAGCCGGCCTGCCTCTCCCCTTGTGCGAGCATGATCGCCGGGGGGCTCCAGAGTGTTCGGGGGATAAATGCTTCGCAGATTCGTGCTGGCGGCGGCCGTCGTCGCCGGACTGTCCGCGCCGTCCTGGGCGGCCGACGCTTCCACGTCGTCGTCGACGACCGCGACGTCGACGGCGTGCGCGCCGGGGTCGCCGTGCGCCGCGGCGCTGTGCCCTCCGGGCACCGTCTGCGTCCCCGCGCCCAAGCAGTGTTTCACCACGCCGTGCCCGCAGTTCGACTGCGTTCCGGTGCCCGGGGTCACGCGGACCGGATCGGATGGCCGCCCCGGCGAATGGGTGTACGCCTCGACCCTGTCCTGGTCCTGGTCCTGGTCGTCGCCCTGAACGTGGATCTGAACCCGCGGATCCTGTGACAGGCGGCTGAGCCGCCCGGCCGTCTGCAGGGCCGGCGACGCCGCGGAACCGTACGGCGGCCCATCCGGTCGGTGCGCACCGACCGGACGGGCCGCGGGCGTGTCCGGCCTACCGCCGCCGGCGCCCGGGGCGGCGACGCCCCCGCCGTACGCGTGGCGGCTGTCAACCGCCCAGGCGGACGGGGAGCCGGGCCAGCCGCCAGGAGGCGGGCAGGAGCTGGCGTTCGAGGTCCTCGGGCGGCACGGCCAGCCGGAGGCCGGGGAAGCGGCGGGTCAGCGCCTGGAAGGCGACCTCGCCCTCCTGGCGGGCCAGCGCCGCTCCCAGGCAGTAGTGCATCCCGTGCCCGAACCCGACGTGGACCTCGCGGCGTCCGTCGGGCTCGCGGGTGATGTCGAGCCGGTCCGGGTCGTCGAACCGGCGTGGGTCGTAGTTGGCCGAGACGAGCACGGCCATCACGGGCTCGCCGCGCCGCACGAGGGTCTCTCCGAACTCCACGTCCTCGGCGGCGTACCGGATCCGGGTCGCCTGCACCGGACCGCACCAGCGCATCAGCTCGTGGACGGCGCGGGGCGCCAGCGCGGGGTCGGCGCGCAGCGCCGCGAGCTGGTCGGGGTGGGTGAGCAGGGCCGCGGTGCCGTTGCCGATCAGGTGGGCCGTGGTCTCGTGCCCGGCGAGGACCAGGGTCAGCACCATGGTGACCATCTCGGTGTCGCTGAGCCGGTCGCCGTCCTCGTCGTGGGCCCGGATCAGGCCGGTGAGCAGATCGTCACCCGGCCGGGCGCGGCGGCGCTCGAACAGGTCGTGGATATGCTCGACCATCCGGGACAGCGGCTCGTTCAACGCCCCCGGCCGGAGGGAGACCAGAGCCCTGCCCCAGTCGCGCCACTGGGGGCGATCCTCCTCCGGGATGCCGACCAGCTCGCAGATCACCGTGATCGGCAGCGGGTAGGCGAACCCCTCGATGAGGTCGGCGACGCCGTCCTCGGCGAGGCCGGGGAGCCGGTCGAGGAGGTCCTCGGTGATCCGCTCCACGCGGGGGCGCAACTCGGCGACGCGGCGCGCGGTGAATGCCCGGGAGACCAGCCTGCGCAACCGGATGTGGTCGGCGCCGTCGGCGTCGAGAACGCTGTCGAGCACGTATTTGGCGTACTCGCGCGGCACCCCGCGGGCCTCGATGAGCTCCTCGCGGATGTTGTGGGCGTCCGTCCCCGGCACGTTCGCCGGGTTGTTCACGAACCGGTGGTCGCCCAGCACCGTCTTGACGTCGTCGTACCGGGTGACCAGCCAGATCGGGGTGCTCGCTCCGGCGAAGACGGCGCGCGTGATCGGCGCCTGCTCCCTGATGCGCGAGTAGCCCCGGAACGGGTCGCTCAGCAGGCCGGGGTCCATCATGTCGACGGGACCGACGATGCCGGAAGTGCTCATCGAATCTCCTTGAGGTGTGGAACCGTTACCGGCGATGTGCCCGGATGTGAGCCCGGGGCAGCGGGCCGGGGCCTCGTGGCCCGGCGTCCCCGTGTCCGGATTCCCGCTCCGGCGTGAAAAGGAAGCGCGGCGGTGACGGACGAACCGCGTCGAGGATCCGCTCCGCCCGCCGGTCGCTCCCGGCCTCTGCCGGGCCGGCCGTCCCCCTTGCGACGTGCGTCATGGCTTCCCCTGCCCCCCAGGGTCGTGGCCGGATGACGGATCGGGTCACCGCCAGTCGAACGTAAGCCGGATCGGGCTCGCGGGCAACGCTCCCTGCCGGTACGGAGTGCGATCCGGGCGGTTCGAGTCCTGCTACCGGGTGCGTGCGGTGCTCCGGCCTCCGGTCCGGGAGGCGGGACACCGCCCCATACGCCTCGGGCCCGCACGGCCGCCTGCCCTGACCTCGCGGCCCCCGGCTCGGGCCGCGGCCGCGCGATCGTATCCCCGGCGTTCCCACGGCTCATTAGGAACGGAACCCTCCTAATGGCGGTCTAGTGTCGGAGACACGGAAACCGCCGCCGGACTCCGGTCCGGCCTCCCGTACGGCGAGGCGAGGCGGTGCCCGCGTCCGATCTTCCCCGCGCTCCGTGGCCCCGCCCGCGCGGGCCCCTCCCCCGAACCGCGTCCGAGAATGAGGAGAACCACATGACCGCGAACACGACGAGCTGGGCCGTACTGGACGAGGCGCACGAGGCGCTGCGGACCGTCGTCCGGGGCGTGGCGGACGGGGACTGGGCGCTGCCGACCCCCTGCTCGTCCTGGAACGTCACCCAGGTGCTCCAGCACGCCGCCGGCGACCAGACCGCCTTCGCCGCGTTCATCACCGGCGGCCCGGGGCCTACGGAGGATCCGTTCGCGCCGTCGGGCACCCTCGCCGCGGACGCCCGGGGCGTGGCCGAGGAGGCGATGAAGGCCGCGGCCGACGCCTGGGCGACGGTCGCCGCGGACGCCGAGAACGTGTCGGTCCCGGTGCCGCCCGGCAAGCTGCCCGCCGCGGTCGGCGCGGGAGCCTGCGCTCTCGACGCCGCGGTGCACGCGTGGGACATCGCCGCCGCCACGGGGCAGCCCTCTCCGCTCACTCCGGGGCTCGCGCGGGTCCTGATGGACGTCGCCGAGCGCATCGTCGAGCCGCTCCGGGCCTACGGCGCGTACGGCCCGGCGCTGGAAACGCGGGACGGGGACGACGACGTGGCCGTGCTGCTGCGCTACCTGGGCCGCGACCCCAGGTGGTCCGCCCGCTGACCCTCCCGCGGGCGAAGGCCGCTTCGACACACACCGCCGCTTTGTGGCACGGTTCGAACCTGCCCCGTAAACGGGGACGAGACGGCCACGACGGAGGTTCGCCCGACCCGTGCCAGGGACGCCGGCCGCAGGGCCGGCGCTCCGGCGTCGAGCCGGGTGGCCCCCGCCGGACAGGAGAGGCATCCATGGACATCGTCACGGCGGACCTGTACGACGAGCGCGGCGCGGAGCTGGACTCCTGCGACCTCCAGCTCCGCCAGTACGGCGGGCGCCGCGCGTTCCACGGCACGATCGCCACGGTGCGCTGCCACGAGGACAACGCGCTGCTCAAGGCCGTCGTGTCGGAACCCGGCGAGGGGCGCGTCCTCGTCGTCGACGGAGGCGGGTCGCTGCACGCCGCGCTGATGGGCGACATGATCGCGGGCATCGCGGTCGCCCGCGGCTGGGCGGGAGTGGTGATCAACGGCGCGGTCCGTGACGTGGCGGCACTGCGCGAGCTGGACCTCGGCGTCAAGGCCCTCGGCTCCAATCCGCGCAAGAGCGCCAAGAACGGCACGGGAGACCGGGACGTTCCCGTCACCTTCGGCGGTGTCGTGTTCCGCCCCGGCGCCGAGTTGTTCAGCGACGACGACGGGATCCTCGTCACCGCGATGTGAGAGGCGCGAACCGCTCAGGCGCGGGTGGTGAGGGCGATGTCGAACTCCACGCCCACCTCGTCGCTGAGTTTCAGCGCGCCGAAGAGAGCGGAGTAGGGCCGGATGCCCCACCGGCTCTGCACCACCGTCGTCGATCCGCGCACGCGGTCGCCGGCCGCCCGGCCGTCGATGGTGACGGTGTGGGTGGCGCCGGCGATGGTGAGGTCGCCCTCCACGTGGAACGACTCCAGGGTGCCGTCCACACGCGACGACCGGAACGTGATCGTCGGGTGCTCGCGCGCGTTCAGGACCTTCTCGCGGAGGTTCCGCACGATGTCCGCGCGGTCGGAGTCGCTCAGCGGCTTGATGCCGCCGGAGCCCTCCTTCACCTCGATCGACGCGACGTCGACCTCCACGGTGACCGACGAACCCGCCGGGTCGGCCACGACGGCCCGCCCCCGCCAGCGCGCGGGCTCAAGGGTGAGGTCGTGACCGGCCTTCGCGCCCAGGCCCGCCCGGGTCGTCTTGATGAGGAGCCGCCCGGCCTCGGGGCCGATGTCGTAGGTGCCAGGCTCGATGCCCATGTCCCCCAGCCTAGGACGTGTGCGACGGGCGCCCGACAGGGGGCGCGACCTCCCACGGTCGGCAGGCATCGGACAGTGCCGCGAGCCGGGAAGGCGGCGACGGCTCGCTCTCCAGCTTCTACCGGGTCGCGATCGACGTGGTCGCCGGGGGGCAGGCCGGGCGGCTGAGCTCCGGGGCCGCGCTGCGAACCCCGACGCGGTCCCCGTCACCGCCCTGACCGCTCACAGTGTCCCGAACCCTTCGTGAATCGACGGGTAGACCGGTTGCCAGCCCAGCTCGCGCTTGGCCTTGGCGTTGCTCAGGCGGATGCGGCTGTCGACCATGAACGCTTTCATGTACGGCACAGCCGACAGCACCCAGGCCGGCACGGCCCTCGGCGGCGCGGCGCCGACGGAGGCGGCCAGCACGCTGAGGTAGTCGGCGAACTCGACCGGCTCGTCGTCGCAGATGTTGTAGGCCTGGCCGGGACGACCGCGCTCCAGCGCCGCCACCGCGGCGGTCGCGGCGTCGTGGATGTGGATGGGCGAGGTGACCCCCGAAGGGCGGGGCACGGGCAGCAGCCCGCGTCTGGTCTTGTCGGCCAGTTGCCGTGTCATGGGCTCCGGGCCGTAGAACATGCCGTAGCGCAGGGCGACGCCGTCGACGCCCGGCGTGCCCAGGACCTGCTCCTCGTTGGCACGCAGGGAGCGCATATGCACGTCCATCCCTCGATGTCCGGTCAGCGTCGCGAACGGCCGGTCCTCCGTCACCGGTTCCGTGCCATGGTCGCGGTAGCCGTACCCCAGGTAGAACGACTGGGTGACGAAATGTCGGGCGCCGACGAGCGCGGCGGCGCGCAGCAGGTTCGCCGTTCCCTGATCGCGCAGCGCGTCGGTGGCATAGAGGCTGCGATGGAACATCGGCATGCCGGTGATCGAGGTGGCCTGGTGGATCACCGCGTCGGCTTCGCGCCCGTCGAGCGCGGCCAGCAGCTCGCCCGCGTCCATGATGCCGACGCGCACCGGCTCGGCACCGGCCGCCGCCAGACGACCGGCCCCGCGATCGGACCTGGTCAGGCCGAGCACCTCATGACCGGCGGCCAGCAACAGCGGAACCAGCGCGCTTCCTATCGTGCCGGTGGCCCCGGCCAGAAGCACCCTCATGCCGCCACCTTCATACGGCGTGCCCGCACCGAACGGAGCCGCATCACCAGCCCCGGCACCGCGAGCGCGGACACCGCCGACAGCACCCATGGGTCGGACGCTTTACCGCCCATCTCCAGGTCGAGAGCATGGTTGAGGGCGTGGAACGTGTTGGTGAAGATGAAGCCGGCCAGCACGAGGGTGATGACATCACGCCACCAGAGCGCCAGCAGCATCATCAGTCCGATGCCGATCTGGAAGACACCCGCATCGTGCAGGAAGTGCACGTGATTCGGCCAGTTCGCCCATGCGGCGAAGCCCGCCGGATCCAGCCGCGCCCACCAGCCGGTGGCGAGCATGGACAGCGCCGCGAGCACGACGACGGCTCTGACGATCCGCATGAAAATCCTCCTCGAGTCCTGGGGAGCCGAGTCGGCTCGGCTCCCCGGAATTCTGGACGTTAACGACGGCGCGCAGCTCCTGTCAATACGAACCGACTCGGCTCCTCGTGCCGTGTAAGCTGCGCGCATGCGTAAGGAACCGGATCCGGCGCGACGCAACCCCCAGTCGACCAACGCGATCCTGCGAGCCGCCCTCCAGCTGGCGCAGGAGGAAGGCTTGTCCAAGGTCAGCATCGACGGCATCGCCGCCCGCGCGGGCGTGGGCAGGCGGACCATCTACCGGTGGTGGCCTTCCAAGAGCGCGGTCGTCCTCGACGCCTACGTGCAGCGACTGCGAGACACTCCCTTGATGCGCCCCCGCTCGGCGCCGAGCGACGACGTACGTGCCGACCTGGTCGGCATGGTGAAGGACACCTGGATCGAGGTGGTGGGCGACTCGGCCCCCCTGGTCGCCGCCCTGATCGGGGAAGCGCAGCACGACAAGGAGGTCGCCGCCCGCCTGTGGGAGCGGCTCATCGCCCCGTCGAGCGAGCCGGTGATGGCGCGCATCAAGCTGGCCCAGGACCAGGGGCAGATCGCGGCCGAGGCCGACCCCTACCGCTGCGCCGAGCTCCTCTACGGCCAGATCTACCTGCGACTGCTCCTCACACCGAACGACCTCGACGAGTCGTTCCTCGAAGACTGCGTCGATCTGGCGCTGAACGGACTACGGGCGCGATAGCCGTACAGCACCCTCGTTCGGCCCGGCGAACGGGAGATTCAGGTGCGCCTGTTCGCCGCTCCGTGCTTGCGACCTCCCACGGTCGGCAGGCATCGGACGGTGCCGCGAGCCGGGAAGGCGGCGACGGCGTCGGGTCTACTTGAGGCCCGCCGGCAGCAGGACACGGAGCGTGGCGTGGACGGCGTCCAGGTCCACCGCCTCGGGGGAGACCCGCCACTGGGCGTGGACACCGATGAGCGCCCCCACCAGCACCACCGCGAACGCCTCCGGGGCGGTTCCCGCAGGCAGCGTCGCCTCCGATATCCGGGCCAGTACCGACTCCCGGAGCGCCGCATGGAGCCGCGCATAGTGCTCGCGGATCGGCGAGCCGACCTCCACCGCCTCGGCGAGCAGGGTGATGAACAATCGCGTGACAGGCCGGCGCATGAAGCCCATGACCTCGTCCAGCGGATCACTGGAGCGTTCCCCCGCGGGCAGGGTGGACGCGGTCAGGACGACATCGATTTGGTCGTCGATCACGGCTTCCAGCAGGCCCAGCTTGTTGCCGAAGTGCCAGGGGATGGAGCCGCGGCTGATGCCCGCCTTGTCGGCGATGTCGATGAAGCTCGTCCGCTGGTATCCCTTCTCGGCGAAGAGCTCGGCGGCGGCCGTCACCAGCAGTCGGCGGCTCTCCTCGGTCCTCTGGATACGTCGCGTGGCCATGCGAACCATCAAACCAGGCATGCCGAATGACAGAGCAAATGTTGGCCGCTATAGCCTGTGTCATCCAACATAGAACCACAAGGAGGCTCTCCATGCGTTGGGTGACCTACGCGACGGACACCGGCGACCGCGTCGGAGTGATCGGAGAGGACCTGATCCATCCCGTCGCCCCCGGCGTGAGCTTGCTCGATCTCATCGGCCGCGGCGCGGAGGAGCTGCGTGCGACGGGAGAGGCGGCGTCGGCGTCGTCCGCGGAGACGGTTCCCCTGGGCGAGGCGAGGCTGCGCCCGCCGATTCCGCGGCCGCCCTCGATCCGCGACTGCCTGTGCTTCCTCGATCACATGCGCAACTGCCAGCAGGCCGCAGGGCAGCCGCGCGAGCTCAAGGACGCCTGGTACCAGATCCCGGCCTTCTACTTCGCCTGCCCCTCGACGATCGCCGGCCCGTACGACGATGTGACGATCTCGCCGGGCAGCGCCTGGTTCGACTTCGAACTGGAGATCGCCGCGGTCATCGGCCCGGGCGGCCGGGACCTCACGCCGGAACAGGCCGAGGAACACATCATCGGCTACACGATCTACAACGACTGGTCGGCACGGGACCTGCAACTGCGCGAGACGCCGCTGGCGATCGGCCAGGCCAAGGGCAAGGACGGTGCGACCACGTTCGGCCCGTTCCTGGTCACTCCGGACGAGCTGGAGCCCTACCGCCGCGACGGCAAGCTCGCCCTTCGGGCCGAGGCCGCTGTCAACGGTGAAACCATCGGCTCAGGCTGTACCGACACCATGGACTGGAGCTTCGGAGAGGTCATCTCCTATGCCTCGCGCGGCGTGGACCTGCTGCCCGGTGACGTGTTCGGCTCCGGCACCGTGCCCGGCTGCTGCCTCATCGAGCACCTGTCCATGACCGACCCGACCGCGTTCCCCGGCTGGTTGCGGGACGGCGACGTCGTCGAACTGACCGTCGAGGGACTGGGCCGTACCCGTCAGACCGTCCGCGCGTCCGCGCGTCCGTACCCGCTGACGCCCCGGCACAACCCCGACCGGCGCCCGCCCCGCCCGCGCGTCAACAGCGCCCCCTCCAGGCTGCCCTACACCCGCGGGCTGCACGAGGTCGGCGCAGGCGTACGGGCCTGGCTCCTGCCCGACGGCGGGTACGGCCTGAGCAACGCCGGACTGGTCACGGGCGACGGCGCCTCCCTCCTGGTGGACACCCTGTTCGACCTGCCGCTGACCGCCGAGATGCTCGACGCCATGCGCGAGATCACCGATCGGCACCCGCTCACCCACGCCGCCATCACGCACTCCAACGGCGACCACACGCACGGCAACCAGCTGCTGGGCGAGCACATCAGGATCATCTCCGCCGAGGCCACCTGCGCGGAGATGCGGCATGAGATGCCCCCCGAGATGCTGACCGCCACCCAAGTCATGGACATCGGCCCGGCGACCTCCTACTTCCGGGAACGCTTCGACGCCTTCGACTTCAGCGGCATCCGCCTGCGGCTGCCCAGCATGACCTTCGACAGGGACCTCACCCTGAACATCGGAGGCCGCGAGATGCGCCTGATGAACCTCGGCCCCGCCCACACCAGCGCCGACACGGTCGTGCATGTGCCGGACGCGGGTGTGCTCTTCGCGGGCGACCTGTTGTTCATCGGCTGCACCCCGATCGTGTGGAGCGGTCCGATCGCCAACTGGATCGACGCCTGCGACAGGATGATCGCAACCGGCGCCCACACGATCGTCCCCGGTCACGGCCCGGTCACCGACCCCGACGGGATCCGCGCGGTGCGCGGCTACCTCACCCACGTGGTCGAGCAGGCGGACGCAGCTCACGCCCGCGGCCTCTCTTTCCCCGAGGCGATCAGGACGGTGGACCTGGATGAGTACGGGACCTGGCTGGACGCCGAGCGGATCGTGGTCAACCTGCACCGCCGCTACCGGGAACTCGACCCCACCACCACACCTCATCTGGACCAGATGACGCTGATGGCCATGATGGCCGAGAAAGCGCTCGCATGAGGCTGCCGAAGACCGCGCACACCTCCCGCCCGTGGCACGTCCACGAATTCAGTGAGCATTCCTGGTGGAGGAGGTCTCAGAGGTGACGAATGACCGCACGCCTCACGGAAAAGGCTCCGAAGTACACGGGATCTTCGAAAAGATCGCCGGGTACTACGATCGGATGAATTTCGTCATGACGCTCGGCCGTCATGAACAATGGTGCCGCGAGGTCGCCGCACGTGTCGCACCGGCCGCGGGCGGACGACTCCTGGACCTGGCCACAGGGACAGGTGTGATCGCCTTGGAGGCGGCACGGAGGTACCCTGCCGCCACCGTGACGGGCGTCGACTTCTCGCAGGAGATGCTGAGTCGCGCCAAGGCCAAGCCCGGGGCGGACGCGGTTCGATGGCGGCAGGCGGATGCGGCCTGCCTGCCGTTCGAGAACGAGTCCTTCGACGGGATCACCGAGGGTTATCTCCTCAGGAACGTCGACGACCTCGACGGAGTGCTCCGCGAACAGTACCGAGTTCTCAAGCCCGGCGGCCGGATCGTGATCCTCGAAACGTGTCCCCCGAGCGGCCTGCTGAAGCCGGTCGTGGAGTGGGGAGTCCGCGTATTCGTCCCGCTGCTGGGGCGGGTCCTGGCTCGCGACCGATCGTCTTACACCTATCTCGAATCCAGCATGCTCGCCTTCACGTCACCGCACCATATCGCCCGCATTCTGAGTGGACTCGGTTTCCGGGACATCGGGTGGAGCAAGAAGTTCTTCGGCACGAACGTCATATTGTGGGCGACCAAGCCGAGATGACGGCGTTGGCATGCCGTGCCAAATGCGTCCCCCCTCTCCGAAGGTCACCGCTCCGAAGTCGGCGACATTCGCACCATTCAAAAATATCCAACGCGATATCGGCGATGCCACCGGTCGTCCGTAGTGCTCCGGCCTTCGCACCTGTCGCCGCTCCCCGAGGAGAGGGAACGGCATCCCCCTCGCAGGGGAGCACACAGGACCACGGCCGAGAAAGGCTGTCAATCATGAACACAACATCCGCGGCTTCCTCACCTGCCGCGTCCGCGTCCCCGAGTCGGCTCACCATCTGGGCCGGCCGAAGCATGATCTTCATCGCCGTGGCGCACATCGCCGTGTTCGCCCCCTCCGCCCCTTGGTCCAGCTGGCTCGCCGGGGACCTTCGCACCGGTGCCGCGGACGGTGAGTCGAAGGCGATTTTCTGGGCCCTGCCCGGTGGATTCGTCGTGCTGCTGGTGCTGCTGGGGCTACTGGTGGCACGGGCAGGACGGCAGGGACAACACGTTCCCGGGTATGTCGGCTGGGCGATCCTCGGCTGGGGAGCGCTGGGCGTGAGCCTGGTCGGAATGAGCGGTTTCGTTTCCGCGATCATCCCTTTCGGGCTGCTCATCGCGGCGGACATCACCGCCAAGCGCAAAACCCATGACCGGCGAACCGCCTGACAGTGGAGCATTCCGCGAGGCGGCCTGGGGTGACGGCGCCCCGGCGAAGCGGCGGGCGGACGCGGGGATACGGCCCGGCCTCAGCCGCCGCCGGTCTCCTCGGCACGGGAGGACACGTAGGCCCCCTCACCGGGGAGGATGTAGACGAGGCCCTCGTCACTGAGCTCCTGGATCGCCCGGCGCACGTCCTCGGGCGGCACGCCGTACCGTTGCCGCAGGTCCGCCTCGGTGGGGAGCGGGCGGTCCGGTTCGATCCGGCCGCTCAGGATCTCGTCGCGAAGGATGCCCGCGAGCTGCCGGTACACGGGCTCGGGGCCCTCGTGCTGGATCCTGGTGGCCACGACCGGTAAATGTCCGCATTCGCCAGACTTCCACCTGCATAGCCGCAAATATCCGGCAATAAGCTCTTTTCAGCGTCCCGGCGCTCCCGCGTGCCTCACCGGCCGCGGAGGGTGGCCGAGGGGGCCTGGCCGTACCGGGCCCGGTAGGCCGCGGCGAAGCGGCCCTGGTGGAGGAAACCCCATCGGGCGGCCACGGTGGTGACGGTGCACCGGGCCGGGTCGCCCGCCACGAGCTCGTCGTGGACCCGCGCCAGACGGACGTCCCTGAGGTGGGCCATCGGGCTCAGGCCGAGGTGCCGGCGAAACCCTTCCTGGAGAGAGCGGCTGCTGACCGCGACCGCCCGCGCGACGTCGTCCGTGCTGAGCGGCCGGCCGGCGTGCTCGTGCATGAACTCCATGGCCCGCCGCACCACTTTGGGCAGCGCCGGGGGCGCCGGGGCCGCGAACCGGGCCGAATAGTTGGACGGCTGCATCGTGAGCAGCGAGGCGAGCAGCGCGTTCTCCAGGTGCGCGACGGCCAGCGGCTGGCCCGTCAGCCCGTCGCCGTGCTCGGCCTCGCCGACGAGCAGGTCCGCCATCGCGCACCAGGCCCGCGCGGGGCCCGTCGTCATGTCCAGGCCGGGGTCGAAGACGAGCGGCCGGTCGAGCGGCGCGCCGAGCATCTGCTCCAGCGCCCGTTCCACCGCGGACCGGTCGAACTTCACGATCAGTTGGGGGCACCCGGCCGCCCAGCGCATGTCCAGGTACTCCGTCGGCGAGGGCAGCGAGGCCAGCCGGGGCGTGGACACGATCTCCCGGGTCCCGCACCTGATCAGGCTGCTCCCGGCCAGAGGGATCTGCACGAGGTAGAAGGACTCCAGCTCTCCCGGCTCGATGTGGACGTCGGCCGCGTAGTCCAGGTAGCTCACCCGTACGGACCCGAACCCGGCCGAGTTGAACCGGGCGAGCAGCGGCGCGGGGCCGCCGGACAGGTCCAGCCGATGCGGGCAGAACACCCGCCCCACCAGCTCGCGGACCTCGTCGAGATCGTCACTGGCGAAGACGGCGTGGTTTCCGAGCAGGACCCTTCCGGCCATCGGCGCTCCCGGCCTCACGTCGCGTTGACGTGGTCATGCTGACCGACCGGGGGCCGCCCGTCCAGGGACAATCCCGTACTCGCGCGGCCGATGTCCGCGCCCAGGGGACAGGATCCGCGCTCAGCGGATGGTCAGCGCACGGTCACCGACCGTACTTTCTCAGCAGCCCCGTATTTATGGACCCGCCGGGGTCATCGAACGAGAAAGGAGAAGTCCCATGCGCGACATCATGATCGTCGGGGCCGGGCAGTCCGGCCTGCACCTCGCGCTCGGCCTGCTGCGGCACGGCTACGACGTCACGGTGGTCTCCAACCGCACACCGGAGGACATCGCCGGCGGCCGGGTGATGTCGAGCCAGGCCATGTTCGGCACGGCCCTCACCCACGAGCGCGCCCTCGGCCTCGACTTCTGGGGCGACGCCTGCCCGCCCATCGAGGGGATCGGGTTCACGGTTCCCGCGCCGGACGGCGGCCGGGCGATCGACTGGGCGTCACGGCTGCGCGCCCCGGCCCGCTCGGTGGACCAGCGGATCAAGATGCCCGCGTGGCTGGCCGAGGTCGAGCGGCTGGGCGGCAAGCTCGTCTTCCACGAGGCGACGCCCGCCGACCTGGAGACCTACGCCGCGCGGTACGACCTGGTCCTGGTCGCGGCGGGCAAGGGGGCCGTCGCCTCGCTGTTCCGGCGGGACCCGAGACGCTCGCCGTACGACACCCCGCAGCGGGCGCTCGCCCTCACGTACGTCAACGGGCTCGCGCCCCGGCCCGAGTACCCCGCCGTGTGCTTCAACCTCGTGCCCGGTGTGGGCGAGTACTTCGTGTTCCCCGCGCTGACCGTCACCGGGCCGTGCGAGATCATGGTCTTCGAGGGTGTGCCGGGCGGCCCGATGGACTGCTGGGCCGACGTGCGGACTCCCGAGGAGCACCTGGCGAGGAGCCGGTGGATCCTGGAGACCTTCCTGCCGTGGGAGGCCGAGCGCTGCGCCGCGGTCGAGCTCACCGACGAGCTGGGCGTCCTGACCGGCAGGTTCAGCCCGACCGTGCGCAGGCCGGTGGCCACGCTGCCGTCGGGCGCCTCGGTCCTCGGGGTGGCCGACGTGGTCGTGCTCAACGACCCGATCACGGGACAGGGGTCGAACAACGCCGCCAAATGCGCCGCCTCCTATCTGGAGTCGATCCTCGACCGGGGAGCGCGGCCGTACGACGCGGAGTGGATGGAGCGGACCTTCGAGCGCTACTGGGCGGACGCCTCGCATGCCACGGCGTGGACGAACGCCCTGCTCGCGCCTCCGCCGCCGCACGTGCTCGATCTGCTGGGCGCGGCGGGCGAGCTGCCGGAGGTGGCCTCCCGCTTCGTCAACGGGTTCGACGACCCGCGGGACTTCGCCGCCTGGTTCATGGACCCCGACCGGGCCGGGGCCTACCTGGCGAGCCTCGGCCGGTGAGGGCGGGCCATGAGGTCGCTGCGTGACGCCCTCGGGCAGTTCGCGACCGGGGTGGCGGTGGTCACCACGGCCACCTGGGACGGGGAACGGGCCGGGGTCACGGTCAACTCCTTCACCTCGGTCTCGCTCGACCCGCCGCTGGTGTTGTGGTGCCTGTCCCTCCGGGCGCCCAGCGAGCCGGTCTTCCGCCGGGCGGGCCGGTTCGCGGTCAACGTCCTGGCGGCCGACCAGGACGGGCTGTCCCGGCGGTTCGCGACGCCCGGTCCGGACAAGTTCGCCGGGGTGGAGACCTGTCTCTCCGCCTGCGGCCTTCCCGTACTGGCCGGGACGGTGGCCTTCTTCCTGTGCCGTACGCTGACCGCGCACGACGGCGGCGACCACCGCATCTTCGTCGGCGAGGTCGAGCGGTTCGAGCGGCGGGGCGGCGAACCGCTCGTCTTCCACTCCGGGAGGTATCGGGCGCTGTCGGCCTGCGCCTGACGTCGAGACGCCCCAGAGACGAGGCGTCGGGGGCATCCCGCACACCCGGCCGGGACAGCCGCCCGGGCATCGCGAGAAGCCGAAGACCCGGAGCAGACGGCGCGGGCGATCGACGCCGGCGGCCGGCTGCACATGGGGGACATCGGGACCATGGACGAGGCCGGCAACGTCCGCGTGACCGACCGGCTCAAGGACATGTTCATCGTGGGCGGGTTCAACGCCTATCCGGCGGAGATCGAGAACATGCGCGACCGGCAACGTGCTCAAGACCGCCCTGCGGCGGCTCGCCTGACCCGCCTCCCCGGCCGGGTGTCCCCCGTCCGGGACCGCGTAAGCGCGTCGCGGCGGGCGGTCACACGCGCGGGGTGAACTGGGACAGGTCGTAGATGCCGAGGGCCTTCTCGATGTCGGCGACCTGGTCCACCACTCCCTCGAACCCGCGCGCGCCGAACCGGCGGTGCTCCTCGTCCTCGAAGATCTCCCCCAGCTCGGTGAACCGCGCGGGCGGCACCACGTCGCGAAAGGCGGGGAAGACGACCGTGTCCTCGCGCGCCTCGTGCGGCTCGTACATGCGGATGAACGCGCTCATGTCGGCGACGAGGTCGCGGCGGCCGCGCGTCCCGGGGCTCGCGGCCGCCGGCGACCCGCCGGTGGCCTTCAGGATGCGGGCGGTGAGCACCCGTCCGCGCTTGTGCTGCAGGTCCAGGACGGAGACGGTGTCGGTGAGCTTCCCCGCCCTGGTCAGCGCGGGGAAGACGTACTTCTCCTCCAGCTCCTCGTGGTACTGCTCGATGAAGGTGCGGATGATCCGCGCGCCCGCGTTCAGCTCCCGCGCCGGGACGGGCTCGCCGCGGTCGATGCGCCGGATGCCCTCGCGGTAGACGAGCAGGATGCGCTTGAGCACGCCGTGCTCACGCATCAGGTCCTCCGGCGGGGTGACCGGCACCTGCGCCTCGGACGCCGGAGGCTTGGCCGAGCCGGACGGCGCGGGGTCCGGCGGCGCATCGTGGGTCTCCACCAGTCGCAGCGTCGTCGGCCCGCAGGCCGTCAGCGCCAGCCCGCCGGCCAGGGCCGCCGGGACGCGCAGCAGTTCGCGCCGTCCCATTCCCGCAGTTCCCGGCGTACGGGATTCCCCCGGATCGTCCGCTCTCACCCTGCCATCGCCTCCCCGATCGCCCGGCGCACCCGGCAGGGAGGTCCTTCCCCGGCCACCTGATCGGGTCGCCGGTCGCGGGGTAATCGTTCGACCACCGCTTCATCCACTTTGTCCGAGTCGTCCCGGCAGGCGTGCCCGGCCGCGCGGGGACGCTCCCGCGTCCCCGCGCGCTCCGCTCGCCGCCCCACCGGGCTCGTCGAGAACGACGCGCGGCCTCGCCGTACGGCGGCTCAGACGGTGATCTCGCCGATCGTCCGGACCGGGTTGGCGAGCTCGCCGATCCCCTCGATCTCGATCCGCACCTCGTCTCCGGAGAGCAGGGTGAAGTCGCCGTCCGGCACGAGGCAGGTGCCGGTGGCCAGGATCACGCCGTGCGGATACCGGTCGGCGCGGAAGAGGTGCTCCACCAGGTCGTCGATCCGCCGGTGCAGCTCGCCGGTGGAGGCGGCGCCCTCCCAGAGGGGGGCACCGGATGACCCGGCCGGACCGCGGAAGACGCGCATCCGGATGCCGAGGCCGTAAGGGTCGGGCACCTCCCAGGCCGGGCGGATGCCGGGACCGAGGGCCGTCGCGCCGAGGTACATCTTGGCCTGCGGAAGGTAGAGCGGGTTCTCCCCCTCGATCGACCGTGAGCTGACGTCGTCGCAGATCGTGTAACCGGCGATCTCTCCGCTCGCGCAGACGACCACCGCCAGCTCGGGCTCGGGGACGTTCCAGTCCGAGTCGGGCCGTACGGCGATCGCCTGGCCGTGGCCGCGCGCCCGCCAGCCCAGGGACTTGAAGAACAACTCGGGCCTGCGGGCGTCGTAGACCCGCTCGTAGATGTCGGGGTCGCGGCTCTCCTCGGTCCTGGCCTCGCGCGACCGCCGGTAGGTGACCCCGGCCGCCCAGATCTCGGTCCCGTGGTCGGCGGGCGCGGCGAGGACAGTGCTCGGCCCCGGGGCGGCGGCGCCCGCCGCGCCGTCCGCCACCCCCGCCGTCGTGCCGGACGACCGCCCGGAGGCCGGGCCCAGGGCACGGCGGAAGTGGGCGAGGTCGCCCGACAGCGCGCCGGCGAGGGTGAAGTCCCGGGGCAGGGACCGGTCGCCGCCCTCGTCGCGCAGCGCCCAGCGGCCGGACGCGGAGCCGTCGGGAGCGGGGGCTCCGCCGGGGAGAGCCTGGACAAGGAGCATGCTGGCCTGCCTTCGCCGTCTGTCGCCGCGGTGCGGGGATGGATGTGTCGCGGATGCCGGTGCCGGATCGATGGGATGAGGGGGCGCTTCCGGATCGTGTGAGGGAGGTGGCGGGCGGGGCCGCGGCGCCCATTCCGCGGCCCCCGCCCGCCTGCTGCCGGGGCGGCGCGCCATCGCCGGATGATCCGCCCCGGCAGGCCTGGTCAGCGCGTGAACCGCGCCGTCACGGTGACGTGCCCGCGCAGGCCGGTGAGGTCGATCGTGTCACCGGTCACCGGGAGCGTCCGGCCGCCCGCCTCGGCCCCGGCCAGCGTGTGCCCGGCGGGCACACGCAGCCGCAGCGTCGCCGACGCGTCTCCGAGACGGGAGGGCAGCCGCACCTCGGCCTTGACGACGCCGCTCGCCAGCCGCGAGGTCAGCGTGTACGCGAGCGGGCCGTACACGGTGGGCAGGTCGGCGACGGCGACGCTCTTGCCGTCGGCGAGCCACCCGCGCGGTGTGGCGGAGGCGAGCCGCAGGCCGGTCGGCTTCCCGTGCTCGTCGCCCACCTCGTGGACGAGGATCTCCCGCAGGCTCTTGAGGTACCCGGCGTTGTTGGCGCTCAGCGGCGAGAGCCAGGTGCCGCGGTAGAACTTGCCGGGGCACGGGTCGATGTTGGCGCCCTCTCCCACGCTGAACGTGTCTCGGGAGAACCCGTGGGCGAGCTGGCCGTAGAACGAGAGCACCTGCCGGTCGGGCTGGTCGGTCGCCGCGAGGAACCGGTTGTACTGGTAGCCGTACACCTGGTCGACGCCGGTCCCCTCGTACCCGGCGAGCCCGTCGGGCCTGCAGTCGCCGATGGCCTGGCCGGTGTAGTTGAACCGGATCATCCCGAGGAACGTGCCGCCGTGGGTGTGGACGTACTTCAGCAGCTTGGCGTTCTCGTCGTCGGTGAAGAACCCGGAGGCGAAGCCGTAGTACGCGAGCAGGTTCCAATAGCTGGAGTCCCGGGTCTGCGTGATCGTCTCGTACGGCTGGTCGCCGGAGAACAGCTCGCGCGGCACGAACAGCGACCCGTCGGGCAGCTCCGTCTTGGACGCGTCGACCGCCGCCCGCAGCTTGCCGGTGAAGGCCTCGTACGGCCCGGCGTAGGCGTCCACGAGGTCCTGGCGGCCGATGGCGCGGAAGACCTCGACCATGTCGCGCCAGCCCCACCAGGAGACGAGCTGGGCGTGGGTCCAGTAGCCGGCGTTCCAGTTGTCCTCGCAGCAGCGCTGCTTCTCCAGGATGCCGTTGGGGTCGGCGGCGGCCTGCCCGACGTAGTCGTCGAGGTAGCCGCGCAGCTTGCCGAGGTTGTGCCGGACGAACTCCGCGTCGCCGGTCAGCCGGTAGTAGCGGGCGGCGGCGAGGAGCTTGGCGCCCTGCTCCCAGTTCCGGTACATCACCGGGTAGGCGGGGCCGCCCTCCTTGGTCAGGTCGAGCAGCGTCTGCAGGTCGCGGCGGTAGTCCTCGGTGAAGCCGAACTCGCCGAGCGCGGAGACGGTGTCGACCATCTCCGGCACGTACTGCTGCTCGTAGAAGTTGCCGATGCTGTAGCGCCAGCCCATCGTGAGGTTCTGGACGAGCAGGTTGCGCAGGGCGTCGGTGGCGTACCGCTCGGGGATGGAGACGGTCGCGCCGCCCGACAGCTTCTTCTTCCAGTAGCGCGCCACCTCGTCGCGGGCGCCGCTGTACCGGCCGGGGGCGAGGACGGAGGCGCCGTTGCCGCGCACCTCCGCCGGGTTGTTGATCACGGCGAGGGTGACGGTGCGCGGGCCCTCGGCCAGGTCGAGGTCGTAGGTGAGGTCGGCGCCGGAGAGCGTGGGCCGCCCGTCGGCGAGGAGGTAGACGCGGCCGTCGGCGGCGACCTTGCGCCCGTCCAGGGACAGGGCGGGGTTCTTCGGATCCCTGATGTGGACGCGGAGTCTGGCCGAGCGGGCGTTCCCCGCGCCGGTCGCGGTGATCTTGACCAGGCTGACCAGCGACGCGGTCTCGGGCACGCGCGCCGCGAACGACTCCTGCGTGTACCTCACGCCGGCGGCGTCGCGGTAGTCCGTGCGCAGGACCGGGAGGTAGCCGTCGAGCAACCGCTGCCCGGAGAGCCGTCCGAGGTCACCGCCGTAGCGCTCGCTCCCGTCGGGGCCGACGAAGAACCGCGCCTGCCAGAAGTTCCCGCAGCGGGCGTTGAACGCCTCGGAGTAGTCCTTGGTCCACGGCGCGGCGTCGCAGGGGGTGTGCCAGTCGGCGGTGATCCCGCTGCCGTCGGCCGCGTGCAGGGCGTAGTGGTTGTCACTCGGCTCCGGCGGCGACTGGGTGTCCGCCGTGTCCCCCTTGGGCAGGGTGAGCGGCAGGTAGTGGTAGCCGGTGTCGGAGATGCCGTTGGCCCCGGTGTCCGGCTCGCCGGTCGCGACGCCGCCGGTGGCGATCGGCACCAGGTAGTCCTTGATGTTCTCGAAGGTGGGGCCCTCGGGCGTGGAGATGAGGTGCTCGCCCCACAGGTCGGTGCCCGAGCGCAGGGCCTCGCGCACTCCGTCGATGTACGGCTGGCTCAGGGTGGGCCAGGTCTGTTCGCCTCCGAGCGGCGGGGGCGGGCTCGCCGCCCGGTCCGCCCGCGCGGGCACGGTGAACGCGCCCGCGCCGACCACGGTCGCGATCAGCCCTGCCACGAGGATTCGTCGGCCTTGCTGCATCCAGGTTCCTCCTCGGCGTGCTGCTTTCGGCAAGAGGCGATGGCGCGTGCTTCTCGGACGCGGTCCAGAGCCGAGAGGGGGCTCAGGCCGTAGTGGTAGAAATCCACGCGGTCGACGTGGAGTTCGCGGGCGACGCCGAGCTTGTGGGCGAGGTTCTCGGCGGAGTCGCAGTCGGGGCTCATGGGGCGCAGCGCGATCCCGAGCCGGGCTGCTGGCCCCGCCTCGGCGCGGTAGGCGGCGATCTCGTCCCGCACCCGCGCCGGGTCGCGCGCGTACGGGGTGAGGGTGATGGGGCAGGTGGCGGCGACGGCGGCCGGGTCGACGCCCAGCTCGCCCGTCGTGGCCACGCCGGGCGGGCCCGTGGGGCGGCCGTCCGCCCACCCGAGCATCCCGGCGGACAGGTCGAGCAGCCGGAACCCGGCGCCGGCGGCCGCGGCGGTCGTGGCGAGGCGGGCGACGAGGGTGGTCACCCGCTCGCGGCGCGCGTCGAGGTAGCGCCGCAGCCCGGCCCGCCGTACGGCGTCGGCCGTCGCGGCGGGGGGCGGGCCTCCGGTCAGGCACGCCTCGACGTGCGCCTTCGCCGCGGCCGTCAGGCCGGGCACGTCGGCGCCGCGTCCGGAGGCCGCGTCGCGGCAGTGCGCGCAGAAGCACAGCCCGAGCAGCAGGGCCGCGGTCGGGTCCAGCGGCACGGAACGGCGCTCGTGGCCGTACCCGTGGTCGAACGGCAGCCAGTGCGGCGCCTCCGCGAGCACGGTGCCGACCGGGTAGCGGCAGACGTCCTCGGTCAGCGCCACCGCGTACGCGCGGACGTCGGGGTCGGACGCGCACAGGACGTGCGGGTAGACGTCCCCGAACAGGTTGCGCACCGCTCCCGGCCGCGCCGAGTCCTCGCGGTCGTCGTGCAGGTAGACGATCCAGGCGTCCACGGCGGCGCCGTACGCGCCGGCCCGCCCGCACAGCTCGCCGAGCAGGTCGCGGCCCATGGCGAACGCGCTGCGGACCGGGCGCAGCGCGGCGGGGTACCGGTCCCACTCGGGCGCGAAGCACACGCCCGCTCCTCCGGTCGCCACCCTGCGCAGGGGGTTGTGCGGGAGCAGGTCGCGGGCGGCGTGGTAGGCGACGGCGGGCGCGATCCGCTCGACGCCCGCGCGCTCGCGCACGTTCCGCAGCACCGCGTCGACGCCTTCCCCGGCGAGGTCGAGCGGGCCGCAGAAGATCGAGGTCTCCGGCCCCCGGCCCGGCACGGGAGAGGCGGACGCGGATGAGCCGGACGTGGACGGAGGCGGAGCGGGCGGGCCGGGCGGCGGCGGAGCGGACCCCGGGCCGGGCGCCGGAGCGGGCGGGCCGGGCAGTGGGCCGGGCGGCGGCGCGGGCGCAGGCGGGCTGGGCATGGGCGGACTCCCCTACATGCCCACGGTCAGGCCGCCGTCGACGACCAGCGCGTGGCCGGTGACGTAGGAGGCGTCGTTCCCGGCGAGGAACGCCACCACGGCCGCGATCTCGTCGGGCCTGGCGAACCTGCGCAGCGGGATCCGGCCGGTGAAGCGCGCGCGGTCCTCCTCGCCCCAGCCGCCCTCCTCCCAGATCTCGGTCCAGGTCGATCCGGGGCAGACCGCGTTGACCCGCACGCCGTCCCCGGCGTACTCGACGGCGAGGGTCTGGGTGGCCGAGACCAGCGCCGCCTTCGACGCGTTGTAATGCAGCATGTCCGGCTGGCCGCGCAGCGCGTTCACCGAGGCCACATTGACGATGGAGCCGCGCCCGGCGGCGCGCATCGCCCGCCCGGCCTCCCTGCTCAGGAACACGGCCGCCTCCACGTTGACGCGCAGCACCTCGCGCAGGTCGTCCGGCCGCAGTTCGTCGAGCGCGATGCGCGGCGCGATCGCCGCGTTGTTCACCAGCACGTCGTACGGCCCGCCGTGCGCGGCGAGCAGCTCCGCGACGGCCGCGTGGTCGGCGACGTCCACGACCCGGCCCTCGATCTCGCCGTACGCCCCGATCTCGGCGACGGCCGCGGCGAGCAGGTCTCCCTGGACGTCGCAGGCCGTCACGCGCGCGCCCTCGGCGGCGAGCCGCGCCGCGACGGCCTTCCCGATGCCGCGCGCCGCGCCGGTCACCAGCGCCGCGCGCCCGGCCAGCCGCTTCGGCCCGCTCCTGCCCCCCGTCTCGTCCGCGCCCCTCTCCTTCGCGGTGCTGTCACTCGCGGTGCTGTCACTCGCGGCCCTGTCCATCGCGTCCATGTCCTGCGCGGCCTCCGTCCCGCTCGCTCCGTCCATGCCGTTCACGCGGGCGCTCCGGTCCGCCGCGCGGGCGCGTCCAGCCCGAACAACGCGGCGGCGTTGACGCCGAGGATGCGCTCCTTGGCCGCGCCGTCCACCCGCGCGTACACGCATCCGCCGAGCTGCAACGCGGCGTTCATGAACGGCATGTCGCTCCCGAAGACCATCCGTTCCGGGCCGAGCTCGCGGACCAGGAACTCGACCACGCCGTCCCAGGAGAGCGGGCCGGTGAGGTCGAGGTGGATGTTCGGGCGGTCGGCGACCACGTCCACGACCCGGTCGAGGCCGTAGTCCAGCCCGGCGTGCCCGAGCAGCAGGGGGATGGTGGGGTACTCGTCGGCCAGGGCGGCGAACACGCCCAGCGGGTCGCCCGCGAAGTAGCTGTGCGAGAGGACCGGAACGCGGTGCTCCGCGGCGTACTCCCACACCGGCCGGTACGCGGGCCCGTCGAGGGGATAGTCGCCGTGCAGCTCCGGGTGCAGCTTGATCCCGCGGAAGGCCGGGTCGGCGAAGCAGCGCTCCAGCTCGTCCCGCACCTCGGCGGCGTAGTTGGGGTTGATGCAGCAGTAGCCGAGCACCCGGCCCGGGTGCCGGGCGGCGGCGGCCTTCACCTGGTCGTTGCCGAAGCGGTAGTCGGCGTAGATCCCGGCGTGGGCGGCCACGACGGCGACGTCCACCCCCAGGAGGTCCATGACGCGGACCATGCCGTCGATGTCGTTGGCCGGGATGTGGAAGTTCCGGAACGCCCCGAGATGGCAGTGCGCGTCCACGACCAGCGGCCAGTCCGTGGGCCCGGCCTTCCCGCTCGCGCGCTCGGCCACCGCTCCGTCCGTCACGCCGCCCGTCACGCCGCCCGTCATGCCGGCCGTCATGTGGTCCACCCGGGCATCCCCCGTTCCGTTCGTCGCGGCCCCGTCCACCGTGCCGGCCGCCGAGGTCACCGCGTCAGCGCGCATGCGCGGCCGCCTCCTTCGTCTCCACGCCGGCGTCCGCGTCCGCGCCCGCCGCCGTCCCGGTCCGTACGTCCGCGAGCAGCCGGGTCAGGGTGCCCGAGGCGATCAGCTCGCGGTCGGCCGCGGGCAGGCCCGCGCGGTCGAGCTGGAGCAGCGCCCCGCCCATCGACCGCAGCGGGTAGCCCGAGCCGAACACCACCCGGTGCGCCCCGAAGCGTTCGCACAGGTCCTCGAGCCCGTGGTGCACGTTGAACCCGGCCGACTGCACGTGCAGGTTGGCGAACCGCTTGAGCAGGGGGTAGAGGGTCCGGTTGTTCCGTCCCTGGACGTCCATCAGGATCACCGGCAGGTCCGGGTGGCACTCCACCAGGTCGTGGATCTCCCGCCACGGCGGCTCGCCCCGCCGGAACAGGGTGAAGTCGACCGCGAGCGGCATCCGCACACGTTCGAGCGCCGCGAGCAGCTCGCCGGAGCACCAGGGCGCGAGCGAGAACCGGTGCCCGGCCATGTCGGACGACGGGAAGATCCGCGCCATGCGCACCCCGGACGCGAGCAGCCCGGCGACCAGCGGCTCCGGCTCGGCCGCCTCGCCGGTGTGCGGCGGCAGCACCACCCCCACCGGGCGCAGCCGCTCCCGCACGCCGCCCGCCGCGCCGGCCAGCTCGCGCAGGAGCAGCTCGTTGCCCGCCTCCGGGGCGTACTCGTGGGCGAGCACGTGGTAGACGGCCGCCTCGTGGACCCCCACCCGGTCCATCTCCGCGACCAGGTCCGCCGCCGTCACCGCCCGGGTGATGTACGGCCGGTGCCCGGCCGGGCGGCCGATGAAGGTGTTGCAGTCGAGATACCGCAAAGATCCTCGCTTCTCTCAGGGCGCCGAGCTTCCGGCGGCGGGGGCTCCCGGTCGTGGAAACCCCGGCCGCGGGCGTCTCCGCGCGCGGAAACCTGTCAGGACGCGCGGGTCGTCCGGAGCGTCGCGTACGGGTCGCCGCCGTCGGGGGCGGGGATCCGGTACGCGGCGAGCCTGTCGGGGTCCAGCTCGACGCCGAGGCCGGGCCCCGGGGGCGGGAGCAGGAATCCGTCCTCGATCGTCAGGCCGGTGCGGACGACGTCGTCGGCGTGGTAGAGGTGCCCGGCCACGTCGCTGGGCTGGTCGAGCCGGGGCGAGCTGAAGGCCACGTGGGCCGCGGCGGCGGTGCCGATGCCCAGCTCCGGCATGCTGCCGATCGCCACGCCGGCCCCGGCCGTCGCGCACAGGTCGGCGATCCGCCGCGCGCCGACCGGCCCGCCCGCCTCGGGGACGTACACGTTGACGATGTCGGCGGCGCGGGCGCGCAGCACCCGCCAGGCGTCGCCGGGCGACCACACGCTCTCGTCGGCCATGATCGGGACCGTGGAGCGGGCGCACAGCTCGGCCATGCCCTCGACGTCGGCCGCGGGCAGCGGTTGCTCGACAGACAGCACGTCGTACGGCTCCAGCCGCCGGATGAGCCGGAGCGCGTCCTTGGCGAGTGTGCACGCCATGTTGAGGTCCACCCGGATGCCGAGGCGCGGGCCGAACTCCGCGCGCAGCGCGGCGACGACCTCGACGAGCCGGTCGTGGTCGCCGCCGCCCTTGGCCTTGAGCGTGGTGAAGCCCTCGCCGGTCAGGCGGCGGGCCCGATCCAGCACCTCGTCCACCGGGGCGATCGGCAGCGACATCGACAGCGGCACCCGGTCGCGGGCGAGCCCGCCGAGCAGGTCGTACACGGGCCGGCCGGACGCCTTGCCGGCGAGGTCGAGCAGCGCGGTCTCGACCGCCGCGACGGCGGCGAGTGAGTGCCGGCCGAACGCGAGCACCCGCGACGCCGCCTCGTGGAAGCGGGTCAGCGCGAACGGGTCGGTCCCGACGACGACGGGCGCGAGCAGCCGGTTGACGAGGCCGCACAGGGCGGCGCCGTTGCCGTGCCAGATGAGGGAGATCTCGCCGAGCCCGGTCGTGCCGTCGTCGGCCTCGGCGACGACGACGCCGTAGTCGGAGGTGGCCTGGACGCCGAGCGCGGAGGTGAACGGCTCGCGCAGCGGCACCGAGACGGGCACGGCCTCCAGCCGCGTGACTCTCATGGCACTCATCCCTTGGTCGAACCGGCGAGGACGTCGCTGAAGAAGAAGCGCTGCAACACGAGGAAGATCACCACGACGGGCAGGGAGGCGATCACCGCGATGGCGGCGATGTGGTGCCAGTTGGACGTCAGCGTGGACATGAAGTACTGCAGCCCGACCGAGATGGTGAACCGGCCGTGGTCGCGCATGATGACCAGCGGCCACAGGAAGTCGCTCCACGTCAGCGTGAAGACGAGGATCGCCGACGTGGCGAGCGGCGCCTTGACCAGGGGCAGCATCACGCGGAAGAGCAGCCGGGCCGGCGAGCAGCCGTCGATGACGGCGGCCTCCTCCAGCTCGTCGGGCAGCCCGCCGAACGCCTCGCGCAGGATGTACACCGACAGCCACAGGTTCATCGCGGCGGTCGGGATGATGATCCCGAGGAGGTTGTCGGTGAGGCCCATCTCCTTGGTCGCGATGAACAGCGGCAGCATGATCGCGGGGAACGGGATCACCATCGTGCTGAGCCCCAGCAGGAAAAGCAGGCGCCGGCCCCTGAAGCGGAACCTGCCCAGGGCGAACCCGAGCAGGGCCGCCGCCGCGACGTTGAGCAGCACCGTGCCGACGGACACGATGAGGCTGTTGGCGAAGTACCGCTGGACGTCGGCCTGCCCCCACACGTACGCGTAGTTGTCGAGGGTGGGCTGGGTCGGGATCAGCTCGGGCGGCACGGAGAAGACGTCGCCGCGGCTCTTGAACGACGTGGAGACCAGCCACAGGAGCGGTCCGACCGCGACCACCGACGCGACCGCGAGTACGGCGACGACCACCGTGCGGGAGACCGGGCCGAAGGCCCTCCCGGCCCCGGCACGGCCCGGCCTGCGCGCCGGCCTCCGCCGCCTCGCCGCCGCCGGGACGCCGCCGCCCGCCCCGCTCGTCGCGCCCGCCGTATCCGGAACGCCCGTCGTGCTCATCGCGCCCGGCAAGCCCGTCGTGCTCATCGCGCCACCCTGGCGAGCCGCAGGCCGAGCAGGACCAGGCCGAGGACGAGCGCGAGCAGTACCACGGCCATCGCGCTGCCGTACCCGAACTTGAAGAACGAGAAGGCCGACTCCCAGATGTAGTAGGCGGTGTTCTTGCTGGCGTTCACCGGGCCGCCTCCCGTCAGGACGTAGATCTCGTCGAAGGTGCGCATGGCCGCGACGAAGGCGATGACGGAGCTGAGCACGATCGAGCCGCGCAGTTGCGGCACGACGATGTTCGCGAAGGTCCGCACGTGCCCGGCCCCGTCGATGGCGGCGGCCTCGAAGTGCTCGCCCGGCAGCGTCGCCAGCCCGGCCAGATAGATCAGCAGGTAGATGCCGAAGGCCCGCCAGACGATGACCCCGGCCACCGACCAGATCGCCCAGCCGGGGTCGGAGAGCCACGAGACCGGCTCGCGTGTGATGCCGAGCGACACCAGGACGTGGTTGACCAGCCCGTTGTCGTCCAGCATCCACTTCCAGGCCACCGACGAGACGATGATCGGCACGACCACCGGCAGGTAGAGCACGGTCCGGAAGAAGCGCCGGAACGGGATGCCCCGGTGGATCCAGTACGCCACCGGCAGCGGCAGGCAGACCAGCAGGACGGTCACCGTCACCGTGATGAGCGCGGAGTTCAGCAGGGTCCGGTGGAAGACGGCGTCGGTCGCGAGCGCCTCGTACTGACGCGTCCCCACGAAGGAGGCGGGGGTCAGGCCGTTGAAGTCGGTGAAGCTGAAGAGCAGGGTGTTCAGGGCGGGGTAGAGGACGAACCCGCCGATCAGCCCCACGGCGGGGACGGCGAGGAGCCATCCCCAGCGTGAGTCCCTGACCGCGCGCCACGCCCGGGGCGGCCGCGCCGCGCGGCCGGGGCGGGTCCGGAGTGCCGTTCCGCTCACTGGCCCACCGGGAGGATCCGGTCCCACTCACCCGCGGCGTCCTTGAGCGCCGCCTCGGCCGTCTTGTCGCCGAGCAGCGCCGCCTGGAACTGGGTGCGCAGCGCGGCGAACAGCTCGGCCACGGCGGGGTGCTTCGGCCAGTAGAACTTCACGTCCTGGTCGACGAGCACCTTGATCTCGGGGGACGACTGGAAGTAGGGGTCGTCGGCGACGGAGGCGAGCCCGGGCAGCACCGGGGCCTGCTTCGCCAGCTCGAGGACGGTCGAGCTGAAATAGCGGGCGAAGTCGAGGGCCTCCTTGGGGTGCTTGCTCGCCTTGGGGACGGCGAACTGCTGGAGGAAGCCGTTGGCGGCGCCGCCCGCGCCCTTCGGGTGCACGGCGACCTTGAACTTCTTGAAGGTCTCGGCGTCCGTGTTGTCCTGGAGCCAGCGCAGGATCCACGGGCCGAGGAAGACCATGCCGGTCTTGCCCTGGGCGAGGACCTTGGCGCCGTCCATGACGCCGCCGTTGACGGACGTGCGGTCGATCCAGCCCTTCTTGACCCCTTCGGCGTACCGCTCCAGGTGGCGTACCGCGTCGGGGGTGGCGAAGGCGGCCTTCTTCCCGTCGTCGGACAGCAGCGGGACGCCGGCCTGGCCGGCCAGGATGTCGGACGGGTTGCCCGCGTCGTCGAAGTCGTCGAGGGTCTGCACGAACCCCGACGCCCCGGTCTTTTCGTGGATCTTCTCGGCCGCGGCGAAGACCTCGTCCCAGTCGGCGGGCGGCTTGTCCGGGTCGAGCCCGGCCTCGCGGAAGAGGTCGGCGTTGTAGATGAGCGCCGAGACGCTGCCGTAGAACGGGATCGCGTACGCCTTGCCGCCGATGACGCCCGCGTCCCACAGCCCCGGGGCGTACTCGGCGGCGATGGACGGGACGTCGGGGGCCAGCTCGTCGAGGGAGTAGACCGTGCCGGTCGCGGCGAACTTCGGCAGGATGAACGGCGTCATGTTGACGACGTCGGGCGTCGCGCCGCCGCTGATCGCGGCGAGCAGCTTGCTCTGGGTCTGCTCGAAGTCCGGGATGTCCACCCATGTGATCGTGGTGCCGGCGTGCTCCTGCTCGTAGCGGCGGATCGCCCCCTCGATGTAGGGCGTGTAGCCCTCTTTGAGGTTGATCGTCCAGAACTCCAGCGAGACCGGGCCGGAACCGGAGGACGCGGGCTCGCCGGTCGTGCCGCCGAAGACGCCGCACGCGCTGACCACGGCGGTGACGAGTACGAGGGCGCCTCCTGTGAGGAGGCGCCGGCGCTTGATCGGCCCCACGCTCTGCTCCCTTCTCCGTGCTGCCCCCGGAAGCCGCGATGAATTACGGCCATGTTCGGAAATGGTTCGTTTAATGGCCACAAGTGTGCAGACGCCCGAGGGGTCCGTCAAGACCTCACCGCGGGGCCGCCCGGGGCTTCCGGCGCGGTTTCCCGGGGGGCGCCGGAAGGCGCGCCGATGAACGCGCGAGCGACACGAGACCGCCCGGCGAGCCCCACCGCAGCGGTCGAACGCTCCCGGGCCGGTGGGATGTCGCCGGGCCGGCGGCGCGCGGTCAGGCGGTGTGGCCCGAGCCCCTCAGGTGGGTGTTGATGGCCAGCCGGTAGAGGCTCTTGGGCCGGCCGCGCTTGCTGGGCTGCGACATCCCGGCCGGCAGGGCGAGGCCGTGCTCGCGCAGGACGCGGATGATCCGGCGCCCGCTCGGCACCGACACCCGCAGCGCCTGCCCGATCTCCTCCGCGCTCGCCGCGGCGCCGTCCAGCCGCCGCTCCAGGTCGCCGAGCCGCGACAACGTCGAGACCCCGAGGCCGGTCCGCCCGGCCAGTTCGCGCAGGCCGCCGTCGTCGGTGCGGTCGTCGGCCTTGAACGCGTAGCGCAGCGGCGTGGCCGCCGCCCCCATCGGGCCGATGATCAGGCCGTCCTCGCTCATCAGGTAGCCGGTGTCGCCGCCCTCGGCCATGGCCCGCCGCACCGCCATCTCCGCGTGCCGCACCGAGTCCCTGGCGGACTCCCCCACCCCGAAGCCGGCCGCCATCCGCACCCCGAGCCGGGCCCGGACCTCCTCGATCAGCGGCACGGTCGTCCACGACGCGGTGATCTCCTCCAGGAGCCCCTTGTGCGCGAACACCAGCACGGACTGGTCGCCCCTGCCCTCGACCCACGCCTCGGCGAACTCAGGGGCGTCGAAGAACATGCGCAGCGTGTTCACCCGCTCGACGCCCGCCTCGTACAGGCCGGAGTCCTCCAGCAGGCGGTAGACGGCGGCGGCGAAGCGCAGGTTGGAGTGCCGGGCCGAGACCGCCCGCAGCACCACCTCGTTCATCGCCGACCGGATCGAGGCGACCACCGGCACCGACCGCAGGACCGGCACGTCCATGCTCTCCAGCAGCCGCGTGTAGACCCGGCTGCGCCCGGTCACGGCGTAGTGGGTCCGGTGCCGCCGCCGCATCTCCAGGTGGAACGCGACGATCTCCTCGACGTCCTGCCCCGGCGCGTACGGCAGCGCGCGCATCGCCCTGACCGGGAGGCCCAGCTCTCGGGCGAGCTCCTCGACGACCGGCTCGTCGAACGTGTCGACGCTCGCCGGCGCCAGCGCGAGGCCCTGCTCGCGCGCCCTGAGCAGGGCGAGCGCCAGGTCGATGGGCCCCTGGCGGGCGACCGCCACGGGCACTCCCTCGGGCAGCATGTCGCGGCACCGGTCGAGCGGCATCGGCCCGGCGAAGAACACGGCGTCCACGTCCTGGAGCGCCTCGCGGACCGACGGCTCGATCCCGCCCTCGTCCTCGTAGCGCACCCACCGGGCCTCGACGCCCTCCAGGCGGGCCAGCGCCGCCTCGAACACGCTCTCGCTGGCGACGGGGACGACGATCCCGAGGCGCGTTCTCGTCAACGGCCGGGGATCCCTGCTCATGGGCTGCGTTTCGGGCACGTGAACAAAATAGTTCGTAAGCGGGACCGGTCGCGGCACTTCGCCCGGCCCCCGTCCCGCTCGGCGCCACGGCCTGCCACGATCCGTGACGACATCCCGCCCCTTGCGTGCTCGTAAATAGCTCGTAATATGGCCGGGAGAACGCGGGGCGCGCCCATCCGGCCGTCCCCCGGCCGCGATCCTCGGCCCCGCGTCCGGCCACGCACGCACACAGGAGCGAGAATGCGATCCCACGTCCTGGGCGAACTCACCAGCGCGGAGCTGGGCCGGCTGGCCGCCGAGGCGACCCTGGTCATCCCCGTCGGCGCGACCGAGCAGCACGGAGCCCGGCTGCCGGTCGGCACCGACGCCGTCGTGAGCGAGCGGGTGGCGCTACGGGCCGCCGCGGGCGTGACCGCGCCGCCGGCGCTGGTCGCGCCCGTGCTCGCCTACGGCTCCTCCCACCACCACCTGCCCTTCCCCGGGACGCTCTCGCTGAGCAGCGGCACCCTGCTCGCGGTGCTCGGCGACCTGGTCGCCTGCGCGGCGCGCACCGGGTTCCGCAGGGTCGTCGTCTTCAACGGGCACGGCGGGAACGACGACATCATCCGCCAGGCCGCCCGGGACGCCGTGCTCGACCACGAGATCACCGTCGCGGCCGCGTCGTACTGGACGCTCGGCGGCGAGCGGCTGGTCGAGCTGGCCCGGGAGGCGGGCATCCACCACGTCCCCGGCCACGCCGGCGCGTTCGAGGCCGCCCTCCTCCTCGCCCTCGGGACGCCGCCCGCCCCCGCCTCCCCCGACGACCCGCCCCCCGGAACGCGTACGCCGCTGGAGATCGAGGGCGGCTTCGTCGCCGAGCACGGCTGGATCGCCGCGATCAACGGCGCCACCGACCCCGTCGCCCCCGCCACGGTGGAGGCCGGGCGCAGGATGCTCGACCACGTCGTCGAGGCGTTCACCGGCTTCCTCACCCGCTTCGGCGCGCGGGCGCGCTGACACCGCCGCCGTGGCCCGGCGGCGCCGAGCCGGCGTGCCGCGCGCCGGGAGTCACCCGTCGACGACGCGGCCGGGGGAACCGGACACGGCATCCCCCGGCGGCGCTATCCCTTGTAGTTGAAGACCTGCCGCAGGGTGTGCTCGACCTCGACGAGGTCGCGCTGGTCCTCCATGACCTGGTCGATCGACTTGTACGCCTCGGGGTGCTCATCGATCAGCGCCGTCGCCCGGTCCGCGTTCCAGGTGCGTCCCGCCATCGCCTCGGCGAGCGACTCCGCCGAGAGCCGGCGCCGCGCCTCGGCCCGGGACATGCGGCGGCCCGCGCCGTGCGAGCAGGAGTTGTACGACGACGGGTTGCCGAGCCCGCGCACGATGTACGAGCGGGTGCCCATCGAACCGGGGATCACGCCGTGGTCGCCGGCGTCCGCCTTGATGGCGCCCTTCCGGGTGATCCACATGTCCTTGTCGCGGTGACGCTCCTGCTCCGTGAAATTGTGGTGACAGTTGATCGTCCGCACGCGCTCGCCCTTGCCGGCGACGGAGAACAGCGCGTCGGAGAGCACCGCGTCCATCCGGCCGCGCGAGGCCATGGCGTACCGCTGGGCCCAGAGCATGTCGCGGATGTAGGCGGTGAACTCCGGAGTGCCCTGGACGAGGTAGGCCAGGTCCGGGTCCTCCAGCGTGATGAAGTAGCGCGCCATCAGCTTCTTGGCCTCGGCGATGTGCCGGGTCGCGAGCTGGTTGCCGATCCCGCGCGAGCCGGAGTGCAGCACCGTCCAGACGCGGTCGCGCTCGTCGAGGCACACCTCCACGAAGTGGTTGCCCGAGCCGAGGGTGCCGAACTGGCGGGCCGTGGTGCTCCGCTGCTTGGTCGTGAGCTCGGTGTGCGGGTGGCCGATCCCGTCGAGCGCGTCGTCGATCGCCGGGTCGTCGTGGCCCTTGCCGACGCCCGCCGGGATGCGGCGCTCGACGAGCGGCATCAGCGCGTCCAGGCTGTCGGGCAGGTCGGAGGCGGTCAGCGTGGTCTCGGTCGCGACCATGCCGCAGCCGATGTCGACGCCGACGGCGGAGGGGATGATCGCCCCCTGGGTCGGGATGACGGAGCCGACCGTGGCGCCGAGGCCGACGTGCGCGTCCGGCATCAGCGCGACGTGGCCGGGGACGAACGGGAGCCGGGCGGCGCGAGCGGCCTGCTCGATCGTGCCCGGTTCGATGTCGGTGGCCCACGAGAGCAGGTTCGGGGCGACCCGGTTCGGCATGGTTGCTCTCCTTTACGTCGCCGCCAAGTCTGCACGGGCACGAAAGGAGATTCGACTCATTTGATCGGTGACCGGGCTTCGACGCTCAGAGGAGGGCCGGGGCGAGCGTCCGGCGGGCGTGGTCCTTGGCGTGGTCGGCCAGGACGTCGCGGTCCACGCCGGGCACGCCGATGACGATCTGGGTGCTGAAGCCGTCGAGCATCGCGCGCAGCCGGACCGAGAACGCCTCGGCGTCGGTGGGCGCGAACTCGCCCGCGCGCACGCCGTCGTCCACGAGACGTACCAGGTCCTCGTGCCAGCCCCGGTCCAGCTCGGCCTGGGCCTCGCGCAGCTCGGGGACGGCGATGGTGCGGCTCCACACGTCGACCCAGAGCAGCCAGCGCGGATCGGCCGCTCCCGTCGGGAGGTAGAGGTCGACGTACCCGGCGAGGCGCTCCCCCGCCGGTGCGCTCCCGGCGACGAGCTCGGCCCTCCGGGGCGCGAGCCGTTCCTCGCTCCAGCGCAGGGTCTCCACGAGCACCTGGTCCTTGCTGCCGAAGTAGTACAGGATGTGGCCCCCGCTGGTGCCGAGGCGCCGGGCCAGCCCCGCCATCGTGAGCTCGGCCAGGCCGTGCTCCGTGATGGCGGCCATCGCCGCCTCCAGCATCTGTTCCCTCGGGCGGTCCAGCCGGCGACGCTCCCGTGCCATTTCTCACCTTGCGATAACGCTCGTTGACGGGTCCTTGACGGACCACTGTACGGCAGTGCATTTTGAATGCCATTCAATCGCTTTGAACGGCGTTCAAAGACCGTTTCGAGGAGCCACGATGACCCAGCCGCAAACGGCGTCCGCGGCCGCTCCCCCGGCACCGTCCCTGTCCCGAGTTCTCGGCGTCTTCGGCGCGGTGCTGCTCACCCTGTCGTGCATCACGCCCGCGTCCTCGCTCTTCATCATCGTTCCGGAGGTGCTCGCCGGGCAGGGCAGCGGCGCGGTGCTCACCCTGCTCGCCGGGGTGGCCGTGTCCGCCGCCGTCGGCTGCTGCTACGCCGAGCTGGGCACGCTCAAGCCCAGCTCGGGCGGCGAGTACGCCATGGTGACGGCGATGCTCGGCCGCTTCTGCGGCTGGCTCACCTTCGGCCTGTCCATCTCGCTGCTGGTCGTGATCCCGCCGATCATCGCGCTGGGCACCGCCGACTACCTGGGCGACCTGTTCTCCGTGGACCGGGCGGCGGCCGGCGCGGTCGTGATGCTGGCCGCCACGGCCTTCGCGATGCTCGACGTCCGGTCGAACGCCCTGGTCACCGGCATCTTCCTGGCCGTCGAGGTCGTCGCGGCGGGTGTGGTCGCCGTGCTCGGCCTCGCGCACACCCAGCGCGGCGCGGACGTCCTCGTGTCGCCGGTGCTGCCCGACGGGAACGGCGGGGTGTCGCCGTTCGGGATCACCGCTCTGATGGCCGGGCTCACCGTGGCGATGTTCGTCGTCAACGGCTTCGGCACGGCCACCTACCTCTCGGAGGAGATCAAGGACCCGCGCCGCAACATCGCCCGCACCGTGTTCTGGTCGCTCGGCCTGGCCGCCGTCGTCATCGTCGTGCCGGTCGCCGCGACCGTGCTCGGCGTCGGCTCGCTCGACGACCTGGTCAACGGCTCCTTCTCCGACCACGTGCGGGCGTGGGGCGGCGACGGCGTCGCCACCGCCGTCAACCTGGGCATCGCGATCGCGATCCTCAACGCCGTCCTGGTGATGGTGCTGCAGAACGGCCGGGTCGTGTTCGCCTCGGCCCGCGACCGCGCCTGGCCGGCTCCCGTCTCCGCGCTGCTGACCCGGATCCACCCGCGCTGGGGCTCCCCGTACATCGCGACGCTCGTCATCGGCCTGCCCGGCGTCGCGATGGCGGCGCTGCTCGACATCGAGCAGTTGCTCGGCCTCACCTCGGTGATCGTGACGGTCGTCTCGCTGCTGCTCGCCGCGGCCGCCCTCCGCTCCCGTACGGCGGCGCACCGCGGGGAGCGGGCGTGGCGGATGCCGCTGTGGCCGCTGCCGCCGCTCGTCGTGATCGCCGCCCTCGGCTACGCGCTGTTCGAGCAGAGCGCGCGTGACCTGCTGGTCGCGGGCGGCGTGGTCGTCGTGTTCACCGCGTACTACGTCTTCTACCTGCGGCCGCGCCGCGCGACCCACTGGGTGGTCACCGCCCCAGAGGACTGACCGGCCGGGGACCGCCCGCCGGGCGGTCCCCGGCGAGGAGTGACCGATTGTGAGACCCCGTCGAGGAGGACGGATTACGATGACCGCCGACCTGACCGTGCGGAACGCCCGGATCCACACCGTGGACGACGCACTCCCGGAAGCGGAGGCGATGGCCGTCCGCGACGGACGCATCGTGTGGGTGGGCGCCGACGCCGACGCCCCCGACGCGGCCGAGACGATCGACGCCGGGGGCCGCCTCGTGCTGCCCGGGTTCGTGGACGCGCACAACCATGTGCGGCTCGGCTCCGACGACGCCTGCGTACAGCTCGCCGGGGCCGCCGACACGGCCGAGATCGGCCGCAGGATCGCCGCCTGGCGGGCCGCGCACCCGGACGCGGCGTGGATCGAGTGCGAGGGCTTCGACTATTCGGCGCTCCCGGGCACACCCCGGGCCGAGGACCTCGACGCCCTCACCGGTGACGTGCCCGCGATCGTCTTCAGCTACGACGTGCACACCATGTGGGCGAACACGGCCGCCCTGCGCCGCCTCGGCGTCGACCGCGACCACACCGAGCTGCCGTTCGGCGTGGCGCGGGTGGACGGACGGGGGACCCCCACCGGCTTCGTCACCGAGTTCGCCGTACGGGGATTGTCCCGGGACGGCCATCGGGCGCTCGCCGCGCTCGGCGTGCCGTGGGCGAGCCCGGAGCGGCAGTACGCCCGGCTGCTCGGCAGCCTCGACATGGCCACCGCGTACGGCATCACGACGATCGTCGAGCCGCAGAACTCGGTGGACGACCTGGAGCTGTTCGCGCGGGCCAGGGCCGAGGGGCGGCTGCGGTCCCGGCTGATCGCCGCGCTGTTCCACCCGAGGGGGACGGGCGTCGCCGACCTCGCCGAGTTCACGCGGGCCGCCGCGCGGTACGACGACGAGTGGTTGCGGGCGGGGCCCCTCAAGCTCTACATCGACGACGTCGTGGAGCCGCGCACCGCCGCGCTCCTCGAGCCGTACTGCGGGCACGGCGACCACCGGGGCGACACGTTCTATCCGCCGGAGGAGTTCGCCGACCTGCTGGCCGGGCTGGACGCGGCCGGTTTCCAGGCCTTCGTCCACGCGACCGGCGACCGGGGCATCCGCACCGTGCTGGACGCGGTGGAGCACGCGCGGCGGGTCAACGGCCCGCGCGACGCCCGCCACCAGGTGGTGCACGTCGAGTGCCTCGACCCGGCCGACGTGCGGCGCTTCGCCGAGCTGGGCGTGGTCGCGTGCATGCAGCCGCGGCACTGCTCCCCGGACATCGCCGGCCCCGGGCACGACTGGGCGGAGGCGGTGGGTCCGCACCGGTGGCCGAAGGCGTGGCCGATGCGGTCGCTGCACGAGGCGGGCGCGGTCCTCGCGTTCTCCAGTGACTGGAACGTGGCCGAGATGGACCCGATGGTGGGCATCTACACGGCCGTCACCCGGCGCGGGCTGGCGGGCGGGCCCGCCTGGATGCCGGAGGAGACCCTGGACCTCGCGACCGCGATCCGCGCGTACACGTTGGGCTCCGCGTACGCGAACTTCTGCGAGCACGACCGGGGCTCGATCACTCCGGGCAAGCTGGCGGACTTCACGGTGCTGTCCCACGACCTCTTCGCGATCCCGGTGGAGGCCGTCCCCGACGTAACGGCCGGCCTCGTCGCCGTCGGAGGTCGTGTCGTCCACGAGGCGACGTGAGGCCCGCGACGGGCGGCGGCGGCGCTCGATAACAGGAAATATCGCCCGATGCCGGAAGAAATCCACTCCGTCGGGAACTTCGCGGCCCGCTGGAACGACAAGTCTTGTGGGGGCTCTCATCGCCGGCGTTTCTGTGACCGGCCGCGCGAGGGAGCGGCCGGGTGTCGGAGGCGAAGGGCGTCGGCATCCCGCGGGGACGATCGCCGGCGGCGGTCGGCACGGCGCCCACCCGCCCTTGGACGGACCCCGGCGCCGGCGCGCACCCCCGCGCACCGGCACCGGGCGAAACTATGAGGAACAGATGTCAGAGACGGAATTTCCCCTCGTGCAGTTCATGCGGGAGGGGATGGACCCGGTGCCCGAGCTCGCCCGGATCAGGGCCGAGCATCCGGTTCACCCGCTGCCCATGCCGGACGGCTCCACCGTGTGGCTGGTCACCAGATATGAGGACGTGCGCGCCGTACTCGGCGACCACAACAGGTTCAGCAACGACTTCGGGAACGTCATCGCCGCCGGTTCCCAGCAGGACGACCCGGGCGGGCTCGGCTTCCGCGACCCGCCGGAGCACACCCGGCTGCGCCGCTTCCTGACCCCGGAGTTCACCGTACGGCGGCTGCGCAGGCTGGAGCCGCGGATCGAGGCCATCGTGGCCGGGCGGCTGGACGCGATGGAGCAGGCGGGCAGCCCGGCCGACCTGGTCCAGTCCTTCGCCCTGCCCATCCCCTCGCTCGTGGTGTGCGAGCTGCTGGGCGTGCCGTACGAGGAGCAGGCCGACTTCCTGCGCCTGAGCACCGGCCGGTTCGACTTCTCCGGCGGCCCCGAGGCGTCGTTGCAGGCGATCAACGACTCGATGGCCTACCTGCGCAAGCTCGTGGCGCGCGAGCGGGAGAACCCCGGTGACGGCCTGCTCGGGATGCTGCTCCGCGAGCACGGCGACGAGATCAGCGACGAGGAGCTGGCCAGCCTCGCCGACGGGCTGCTGACCGGCGGCCACGACACCAGCACGAGCATGCTCGCGCTGGGCACCCTGTGGCTGCTGCAGCACCCCGAGCACCTCGCGCTCGTACGGGACGGCGACGAGGAGCAGGTCGGCCGGGTGGTGGAGGAGCTGCTGCGCTACATGACCGTGGTGCAGGTCGCCTTCCCGCGCTTCGCCCGCGAGGACCTCGTCCTGGCCGGGCAGCCGATCGCGAAGGGCCAGATGGTCCTCTGCTCGCTGGCCGCCGCCAACCGCGACCCGCAGCTCGGCCCGGACGCGGAGACCGTCGTCCCGGACCGCGACGCGTCGTCGCACCTCGCCTTCGGGCACGGCATCCACCGCTGCGTGGGCGCCCCGCTGGCGCGGATGGAGATGCGCATCGCCTACCCGGCGCTGCTGCGCCGGTTCCCCGGGCTGCGTCTCGCCGTGCCGGCCGAAGAGGTGGAGTTCAGGAAGATCGCGATCGTGTACGGCCTGGAGGCCCTGCCCGTGGAGTGGTGATCGTCCCGGGTTCGCCGCGTCGGCGGCGCATCCGGAACCGAGGACGCCGGGCCGGTGCGGCCCGGCGTCCCGCCGCCCCGGACGGCCTTTCGCCCCGGTCAGGCTCCCCGGTCAGGCGGCCCGTTCGGCGTCGAGCAGCGACGTGGCGAGCTGGCCGCGGGCCCGCGCCACCCGGGAGCGCACCGTGCCGACCGGGCACCCCATCAGCTCCGCCGCCTCGGCGTACGGCAGGCCCATGATCTGCGTGAGCACGAAGGCGTCGCGGCGGTCGCGCGGCACCTCGGCGAGGAGCGCGGCCAGCGCCACCGCGTCCTCCGGGGCGGGCAGTCCGCTCGACCGGGACCGTTCCGCGGCCGTGCGCCAGTCGGGCACGTCGGCGATCACGGGGCGGGCGGCGGCCGAGCGGATCCGGTCGACGACGACCCGGCGGGCGATGGCGCGCAACCACGTACGGGCGGAGGCCCGTCCGGCGAATCCGGGCAGGCTGCCGAGGACCCGCACGAACGTCTCCTGGGTGAGGTCCTCCGCCGACTGGGCGTCGGTCAGGTGGACGAGGAACCGCAGCACGTCGGGATAGACGGCGCGGGTGAACGCCTCGACGTCCGCGGGCGCCCCCGCGCGGGCCGCGAGGGCGAGCCCGGTCAGCCGCTCGTCGTCGGAGATCCGGTCCACGGCCGCCCCGTCACGTGCCGCGCCGGCGGCTCGGCCGCCGCTCGCGGGTTCCGAGGGTCTGCCGCCCGCGCGGTCCGCGACACGGGCATCACGCGCGCGTTTCGGGCGGCGGTCGCCGCTCCCCCGATCCGGGACGGAGGCGTCGCTCGCGCACTGGAGGGCTCGTACCGGGGGCGATGCCGGCTCGTCGGGGGACACATCCGCCATCCTCGCAGTGCGGTGCCTCGGTACGAGGATCGGCCCGCGCCGTGCCCGCCCCGGAGGGCCACGTCAGGCCCGGAGTAATCCGTCTTCAGAGCCACGTCCCACCAGGGCGTCCGCGTCGGTCCCACAGGGGCCCGTCTTCGGAGTCACCGAACACCAGAGCGGTCCGTCTTCAGAGGCGGTGTCCTGCCCGGAGCCCCTGCCCCCATGTCCGCTGTCCGCTGTCCGCAGGTGCGGTGCCGGAGGCGGGCGGAGGCGTCACTTCGCGGGCGCGGCCACGGCTCCGCCGACGAACGCGATGACGCTCTCCTCGGCGTCCGCCAGCGCGACCTCGCCGCCGACGAGGGGGATGCGCTCCGCGCCGATGACGGCCAGGATGCTGCGGGCGGCGGCGTCCGTGTCGAGCCGGCGGAACTCCCCCGACTCCATGCCCCGGGCGAGGATCTCACACAGGATCTTGTGCATCGGCGCGACGTGGCCCGCGAGCGCCTGGTACGCGTCGGGGCCCAGCGCGGCGGTGATCTCGGCGGCACCCGGGTGGGGGTGCGCGAGAAGGCCCCTCAACTGGAGCCGGATGAAGGACTCCAGCCGCGCGTGGGCGGAGGCGTCCTCGGGCAGGTCCTGGTCGAACCGGTCCACGAAGTAGTCGGTCACCCGCCGGCTGAACTCGAGCAGCAGCGCGGCCTTGTCCGGGAAGTAGTTGTAGAGGACGGTGCGCGCGACGCCCGCCTCCGCGGCGACGTCGGTCATGGAGATCGCGTCGATGCCTCGGTCCTTGGAGAGCGTGGCCACCGCGTCGATGATCCGGTTCACGGTCTGCGCACGGTGCTCGCGAAGGTTCGGGGCGGAAATCCTAGGCATGTCCGCATTTTCGCACGCAGGGGGCATGGCGTCAGCGATCCGGCCGGTCCGTCCCGCCGGGGACCTCAGGTTCCCGGGCCGGCCCGGTGACGGCCCACTGCCGGCTCGGCACCTTCCTCCCGCCGCCGCTCCACCGTCGGTGAGCGGCCCCGGCTGTCACGCCCCCGCGCTGAGGCCGGACCGGCGCGCGCGGGGCCATCGGCGACACGTGCGCGGCCCATTGTTTTAACGACAGTTTGTCGTTATCTTTATGGCACGTCGTCATAAAACGGAGGACCAGGCGTGGACACCAACACCGCCCAGGAACGCGAGCCGCTGTCCAAGCTGCTCTATCACGGCACGTCCGAGGCCCACCGGGCCGCCGAGAACACCCCGTACATGCTCGCCCTGTTCCAGGGCAGGCTGCCCAAGGACGCCTACGTCGCCTGGCTGGTCCGGTTCCACGCCGTGTACTCGGAGCTGGAGCGCACCACGGGCGCCCTGCGCGAGGACCCGGCCGTCGGCTCGCTCCACCTGCCCCAGCTCAACCGGACGGAGGCCATCGAACGCGACCTCGCGCACTTCAACGGCCCCGGCTGGCGGGACTCCCTGCGCACCTCCCCGGCCACCGACGCGTACGTGGCGCGGCTGCGCCGGGTCCGCGAGGAATGGCCGCTCGGCCTGGTCCCCCATCAGTGGATCCGCTACGCCGGCTATCTGCACGGCGGGGCGACGCTGGCCAAGCTGCTCCGCACGACGTACGGGCTGAGCGACGGGGCCGGCCTGGCGTTCTACGACTTCACCGAGATCGAGGACAACCGCGCCTTCATCTCCGACTACCACGCCCGGATGAACGCGGTGCCCGTCGCCGCGCACGACATCGAGCCGCTGGTGGAGGAGGGCAACCACGCCTTCCGCGGCAACGCGGCGATCACGGTCGAGCTGGGCGAGGAGTTCGGCGTCTCCTGACCGCGCGGAACCCCGAACGGCCGCCCCCCGAAGGAGGGCGGCCTTCGTCATGCCGGTCCCGCGGCTCCCGTCACACCGTCCTGATCGCCTGCAGCGGGCACGCTTCGACGGCCGCGCGGGTGTTGGCCTCGGCCTCCGGCGTGACCTCGTCCACCAGGACCCTGCCGTAGCCCCACTCGTCCAGCGCGAACACCTCGGGGGCGAAGCGCTTGCAGTAACCCTTGCCGTCGCACGCGGCGGCGTCGATCACGACCTTCATCGTTCCTCCAGAGAGACGCGGAACCTCGTGTCCGCGGTGACAGGGAAGCCGGCACACCGCGCGCACGCCCCCTCGACGTGCGCGCGGACGGTGTCGCGGTGGTGCCGGAAGAGCGACCCGACCAGGACCGACACGGCGTCGGGCGTGGCGCAGTCGCCCCGCCCTGCCAGCGCCTCCCCCCACCGTTCGAGCTGCTCCACGTCGCCCGGCGTGGCGGCGCCGGCGGCCAGCCGGGCGAGCACGTCGGCCACACCGGCCGTGCCTTTGACGCACGACCCGCACTGCCGGGCGTTCTCCCGGTCGAAGAAGGCCGCGACGTCGGCGGCCGCGCCGACCGGGCAGTCCCCGGCCAGCAGGACGAACGCGCCGCAGCCCAGTGTGCCGCCGGCCTCGGCGAACGCGGCGTGGGTGAGCGGCAGGCCGAGGGCCGCGGGAGGCAGCAGCCCGCCCGCGAAGCCGCCGGCGAGCACGCCCGTCACGCCGTCGGCGGTCCCCCGGTGGGCGGTGACGAGCTCGCGCAGCGGCACGCCGTACGGGACCTCGTAGAGGGCGGCGGGCGTGCCCGCGCCGGACAGCGTCGCCAGGAAGGTGCCCGGCGACTCGGGCGTGCCGTACGCCCGGTAGGCGTCCGGCCCGAGCCGCACCGCGAGCGCGAGCTGGGCGAGCGTCTCAGCGTTGCTGACCAGGGTGGGCGCGCCACGCAGCCCCGCCTGCCAGGGGCGGGGCGGCTTCGCGGCGGGCAGCGCGGGTCCGCCGCCGACCGCGCGCACGACCGCCGTCTCCTCCCCCGCCACGTACGCGGCGGGCGCCCGCACGATCTCGACGGTGTCACCGTCGCGGGCCTCGTCGAGGCGGTGGGCGGCGCGGGCGTCGCTGACGTACACGTACGCGCGGGCGGCCCCGACGGCCCGCGCGGCCAGGGTCAGGCCGCGCAGGACGAGGCCGGGACGCTCGCGCAGCAGGAAGCGGTCCTTGGCGGAGGCGGGCTCGCCCTCCTCGCCGTTGGCGATCACGTACCGGACGGGCTCCGCGGCCGCGGCGACCGAGCGCAGCTTGACGGCCAGCGGGAAACCGGCGCCGCCGCGCCCCCGCACACCGGCGGCCGCGGCGATCTCGATGATCTCGGCGGCCGAGGGGCCGGGGGACGGCGGCCGCTCCGGATCGGGGCCGAGCAGGCGCGCGGCCCGCAGCGGGCGGGCCGGCAAGGGGAAACTCATGCCACCAGGTACTCGGGCAGCCGCTTGCCGATCTCGACGATGACCTCGGTGTTGAGCTGGTAGGCGAGCACGGTCTCGGAGACGATCCGCCTGGCCTCGACCTCGTCCGGGGCGAGCGCGTCGAGCCGGTCGCGGTAGGCGGCCTTGAACGCCTTGAGGTCCGGGATGCCGGAAAAGAGGTAGAACCGCGCGCCCGCCGCGTCGCCGAACCGGTACGCGCGCTCGGCGACCTTGCGGATCACCTGGCCGCCGGAGAGGTCGCCGAGATAGCGGGTGTAGTGGTGGGCGATGAACCCGCCCGGCCACTCGGCGATCTGGTTGATCCGGGCGACGTAGGTCAACGTGGGCTTGGACGGGGTGATCTCGTCGCGCCAGTTCTCCCCGTACAGCTCCTCCAGGTCGGCTTCCAAGGCGGGCACCCGCTCCAGCTCCGGCGTCACGAACGGACCGGCCACCGGGTCGCCGGCGAGGGCCCGCCCCGCCTCCTCGAGCGCCACGTAGGCGAAGTAGTGCTGGGCCACCATCTCGGCGTACCCCTCCCGGGAGACGCGCCCGGCCATCAGCGCCTCAAGGAACGCGGTCTGCTCCGCCTCCTCGTGGTCGCGCCAGGTCGCCTTCTTGAGCCGCTCGGCGAAGGTCTCGGTTGCAGTCATGCCAGGACTCCATTGCGTCGGGATGCCTTTTAACGACAGAGTGTCAGCAACGCCGATGAGGGTCAAGACTTTTACGACACATCGTCATGAACGGCGGCGCACGCCCGCAAGCACCGGCCCGACGCACGCGACACTCCGGACGGCAATCCATCGTTCGGATGATGACGATCTGTCATAAAAACCCTTCACGGGGCGGAAACCGCGGCCTACCATTCCGGGCACGTATCCAGCATTCCGGACAGCGGAACACTGAGAGAGGTGGTTCGCCATCGTCTCGTATCTCCTCCGGCGTCTGATCTCACTGGTGGCCACCGTCCTCGCGGTGATCTCGCTGGTGTTCGTCCTCCTCCGGTTGTCGCCGGGCAGCCCGCTCTACACCCTGCTCGGATTCAGCTACAGCGAGGAGGGCAGGGCCGCAGTCGCCGCGCGGCTCGGCCTCGACGCGTCCATTCCCGCGCAGTACGTCCGCTACCTGCGGCAGCTCGCCGGCGGGGACCTCGGGGCGTCCGTGTTCTCCGGCCAGCCGGTCGTGGAGCTC
Organism: Microtetraspora niveoalba; assembly: GCF_001570405.1. Lineage (GTDB taxonomy): Bacteria > Actinomycetota > Actinomycetes > Streptosporangiales > Streptosporangiaceae > Microtetraspora > Microtetraspora niveoalba. The sequence goes on from NZ_BBYM01000018.1 coordinate 114,537, forward strand.
CTCGCCCAGCGGCTGCCCGTCTCCCTGGAGCTGGGCCTGGTCGCCGGAGCGGTCTGGATGGCGCTCGGCGTCGTCGCGGGAGCGCTCGCCGCGCTCCGGCACGGCTCCCCCCTCGACGGCCTCGTACGCGTCACGAGCGTGGTCGCGCTCTCGGTGCCGAGCTTCTGGCTGGGCCTCGTGTGCGTGCTGGTCTTCGGCGTCTACGTCACCGGGGTGCTGCCGGCCGGCGGGTTCGTCCCCCTGTCGGAGGACGCGGTCCTGCACGTCCGCGGCCTGGTCCTGCCCGCGTTCGTGCTCGGCCTGCCGGCGTTCGCCGTCGTGGCCCGCACGTTCCGCGGGTCGGTCCTCGAGGTGCTCGACCGCGACTACGTCGCGTTCGCCGCGGCGATGGGCATGCCGCGCCACAGGCTGCTGGCCAGGGTGGCGCTGCGCAACGCCGCGATCCCCCTGGTGACCGTCATGGGGCTGATGCTCGGCATGCTGGTCAGCGGCGCGATCCTGGTGGAGAACGTGTTCGGCGTGCCGGGCCTCGGCCAGTTGATGGTCGACTCCTTCCGCCGCCAGGACTATCCGGTCGCCGCGGGCTGCTGCCTGGCCGTGGCCGTCCTCTACCTCCTCACCAACCTGCTGGTGGACCTCGCCCAGCTCGCGATCGACCCGCGCGTACGGGAGACGGTGCTGAACGGGGGGCGGGCCCGATGAGCGCCGCGCTCCCCGCCCCTCACCGAGCCCCCGGCCGTGCCCGCCGCCGTGCCCGGTTCCTCCCGCGCGACGGCCTGACCTGGTTCGGCGCCGCCTGCGCGGCGCTGTTCTGCCTGCTCGCGGTGCTCGGGCCGCTGCTGGCGGGCGATCCGAACGCCGCCGGGCCGGACGTGCTCGCCGCCCCGAGCGCCGCGCACCCGTTCGGCACCGACCAGCTCGGCCGCGACCTGCTCGCCCGTACGGCGGCGGGCACCCGGGTGTCGCTGACGGTGAGCCTGGCCGCCGTGGCGCTGGGCCTGCTGGCCGCCCTGCCGCTCGGCGTTCTCGCGGGCCATCACGGCGGCCGGTTCCTCGACGACCTGATCATGCGGGTGCTGGAGATCGTCCAGGCGCTGCCGATGTTCGTGCTGGCGATGTTCGTCATCGGGCTCAGCGGCACGGAGACCGCGCACCTGGGGCCGATCCCGGTCACCATGACGGCCAAGGTCGTGCTGCTGCTCGGAGCGGCGTTCGTCCCCTACTTCGCGCGGGTGGCGCGCGCCGAAACCATGGCGGAGACCGGCCAGGAGTACGTGGCCGCGCTGCGGGTGGTGGGCGTGCCCCGGATGCGGATCCTCTTCGGCGAGGTGCTGCCGAACATCGCGCCCGCCGTGGTCGTCCAGGCGTTCCTCGCGATGGCGCTGGCCGTCTTCGCCGAGGGCGGGCTGGGCTTCCTGGGGCTGGGCGTGCAGCTCCCGCAGGCCACGCTCGGCAACCTGACCGGCGGCGGCACCGGCTATCTGCCCGCGGGCGTCTGGTGGTACTCCGTCCTGCCCGGCGCGGTCATGCTCGCCGGGATCCTCGGCTTCAACCTGATCGGCGACGCCCTGTCCGACACTCTCGGCGGACGCGGCGCGACCCACGTGGAGAAACGATGACCCCTTCCCTTTCCTGGTCCCGGCGTCGGTTCCTCGGGCTGCTTCCGGCCGTGCCGCTGCTCGCCGCCTGCTCGACCGGCTCCCGGGCGGGCGGCGGCGAGACGCTCAGGATCGGCGTCGCCGCCGGCCCCGGCAACCTCAACCCGCTCGACTCCGGCAGCGAGGTCACCCGCTGGATCGCCGAGCCGGTGATGGAGACGCTGTACGACTACGACGAGCGGCTGCGGTCGGTGCCGCTACTCGCCGCGGACGAGCCGGCCGTCTCCGCCGACGGGCTCACCTGGACCGTACCGCTCAAGCGCGGCGTGACGTTCCACAACGGCGACGCCTTCACCGCCGAGCACGTGGCGGCCTCGCTCGACCACGTCGCCGCGTTCGCCGGCGGCAGCGAGTGGGTCGTCTACTTCCTCGGCTACTACTCCGGCGCCCGCGCGGTCGACCCGTACACGGTCGAGATCAGGCTCAAGCGCCCGTACGGCCTGCTCCGGTCGCACCTGACCAACCTGCCGATCACGCATCGCGCCTTCGCCGACCGCAAGGACACCATGATGGGCACCGGGCCGTACCGGCTGGAGCGGGTCTCGGCCGGGCTGGGCTACGGCATGACGGCCCACCCGGGATATCACGGCCCACCCCCGGCGTACGCGCGGATGGAGTTCCAGATCATCCCGGACGGCTCGACCCGGGCGGTGAGCCTGCGCGCGGGCACCGTCGACCTCGCCGTCGAGCTGCCCGTCGCGGCCCTGCCGCTGCTCGCGGACCGGCCCGAGGTGACCGTCCACCGGGTGGACGCGCCGATCGACATCCTCACCTACGTCAAGGCGGGGGACCCGCCGTTCGACGACGTGGACTTCCGCCGCGCGGTGGCCTACGCGGCCGACCGCCAGGGGGTGAACGACAAGGTGTTCGGCGGCGCCGCCGCCCTCGGCCAGGGGCCCATCGGCCCGGCCGAACGGGGATACGACCCGGACCTGCGGGTCTTTCCCGCCAGGCCGGACCCGGCGCGGGCCCGCGAACTCCTGCGCGGCGTCGCGGACCCCGCCTTCACCCTGACGGTCAGCGCCGGGCAGGTCATGGAGGACATCGCGCAGATCCTGGCCCAGGGGTGGGCGCGGGCGGGCATCTCCGTGAAGCTGGAGGTCCTCCAGGGCGGCCCCTGGGCGCAGCGCTGGATCTCCGGCGCGTACCAGATGATCATGAACCGCTTCTCCAGCGGCTTCACCAGCGGTGACGCGAACTATCTCGCCCTCTCTCCCGCCCAGTCCCGGAGCGTCCTGGCCTGCGGGTACGAGAACCGGGCCGTGGACACCGCGCTCGACCGGGTGTGGACGACCGCCGACCAGGACGAGCGCGACCGGCTGCTCCGCGAGGTGAACGCCACGCTGGCCGAGGACGCGGTGATGTTCCCTCCGGTCTATCCCAAGATGATCGTCGGGCAGCGCGCGGGCGTGAGCCCGCTGGATCCCGCGCGGATGCGGATCAGCAGGCTGGGCACGCCCCGGCTGCGCCCGGCCGGCGGAGGGAAGCGGGGATGACCGCCCGCCCGCCGGCGTCGTGTGCGGGCGCCCCGGGATCTCGCCCGCCCCCGTTTCCCCGGCCCGCGGGCCGGGGAGACGGGCCGAGGAAACGGGCCCGAGAAACGGGCCGGGCGCCGACGGGTCAGGAGTGCCGCCTGGCGCGGCGTCGTACGGCGAGGAGCGCGGCCACCCCGAGCACGAGGAGGACGACGGCGATGACCGCGACGAGGCCCGCGGAGAGACCGCCGGCCTCGTCCGGCGCGGCCGCCCCGGCGGAGGGGACGGCGGACGCCGCCGGGCCCTGCGCGGGTGTGGCGGGCGGGGCCGAACCCGGCGCCGGCGTGGCGGGTGCGGCGAACGTGACGGCCAGCCGCGCGAAGTTGGCGGTGTCCCGGGGGTTGGCGGGGTCGTTCGTCATGAGAGCGCAGGTTGTCGCGGTGCAGTCGGTGGAGCCGAAGACGGCCTCCGGCGTCATCGTGGTCTCCAGCCCGCCGTCGGCGTCGGTGGTGACCCGGGCGAAGTTCCCCGTGTCGCACGCCTTCCCCGGAGGTTGCGCGGTGTCGCAGAGGGCGACGAACAGGATGGTCTTCGGCGTGAACCCCGATCCGGTGACCGTGATCTCGGCGCCGGACGTGAGGTCGGCGCTGCGGCTCGCGGTCAGCTCCGGCCCGTCCGGGACGGCGGCGGCCGCGCCGGGCGGCGGGACGGCGAGTATGGCGAGCGCGGCGGGAACCGCGAGCGCGAAGGGGACGGCGAGCGCCGTCCCGAGCCGGATGAGCGGTGAGCGGTTGCGGGGCACGGTGCCTCCCTGAGTGATCCGAAACGACCCCGATCGAGCCCCCGATGCCTTGCGGAACACTGTTTCACGACATAGTGTCGTAAAACAAGACCGTGCGAACCCCCCGATTTCCCGACCTGTCCTCGCTGGTCACGGCAGGCGGAAAGGATGCATATGAGCGTGGACGTGGCCCTGCCCCCCGTCGAGAAGCACCGGCACCATCGCGACGTGACCGGAGGCTGGCTGCGGCCGGCCGTGTTCGGCGCGATGGACGGGCTGGTCTCCAATTTCGCCCTCATCAGCGGTGTGGTGGGCGGCGGCGCCCCGAACACGATCGTGGTCGTGACCGGCCTGGCCGGGCTGGCGGCGGGCGCGTGCTCCATGGCCGCGGGCGAGTACACCTCGGTCGCCTCGCAGGCCGAGCTGATGCGGGCGGAGATCGACATCGAGAAGGCCGAGCTGGAGCGCGACCCCGAGGGCGAGCTGGCGGAGCTCGTCGCGCTGTACGAGACGCGGGGACTGGACACGGACACGGCCGAGCGGGTCGCCCGGCAGCTCACCGCCCGGCCCGAACTGGCCTGGCGCGTGCACGTCCGCGAGGAGCTGGGCGTCGACCCGGACGACCTGCCCTCGCCCTACGTCGCCGCGCTCTCCTCGTTCACGGCGTTCGCCCTGGGCGCGGTGATCCCGGTGCTGCCGTTCATGCTCGGCGCGACCGGGCTCGCCGTGGCCGGGGTGATCAGCATGCTCGGCCTGCTCGGAGCCGGCGCGGTCGTCGCCCGGCTGACGGCCCGCCCCTGGTGGCGGGGCGCGCTGCGCCAACTCGCATTGGGCGGCCTCGCCGCCGCGGCCACCTTCGGCATCGGCAGCCTCGTCGGAGCCGGTCTCTCCTGATTCCGTCGCACGCTGATCAACGAGACCCGCGTCCCGCCTGAGCGACCGGCCCGAGCGACGCTCGGCGCGCCATCGTCCGAAAGGTGGATTCCTCCCCGGATCGAAGGAAGGCCGAGGCCGGACCGTCCGGACGAAGCGCGGGAAACAGCGGCCGCCGGATGCTGGATCACGACCGATCCACTCGACGACCGACGGGGGACGCGCTGTGTTCGTGGCGCTCAGGGACCTACGTTTCGCGAAAGGACGATTCGCCCTCATGGGGGCGGTCGTCCTGCTCATCACGCTGCTGGTGACCATGCTCTCCGGGCTGACCGCCGGTCTCGCCCGGGAGAACATCTCCGCGGTCAGCGGCCTGCCGAGCGACCACATCGTCTTCTCCGCCGCCGAGGGCCCGGACGGCGCGGCCGCCAAGCCCTCCTTCTCCGACAGCCGGATCAGCGAGCGGACCTGGCGGGAGTGGAAGGAGGTGAAGGGGATCTCCTCCGTCGAGCCGCTCGGCGTCACCATGGGCCGGATCACCTCCGGTCCGGACGCGGACGACGGCACCGAGGGTCCCGAGACGGCGGACGCCGCCACGACCGCCGGCGGCCCCGAGAGCGCGGGCGCGGCCACCAGCGCGGGCGACACCGCAAGCACGAGCGAGGCGGAGAGCACGAGCGGTTCCAGGAGCACGAGCGGTTCCAGGAGCACGGCGGCCGCGCTGTTCGGGGTCGAACCCGGCGGCGATCTGGCCCGCGCGGCGGGCGGCGGGTCCGCCGGCGCCGTGGACACCGGCCGGATCGTGCTCTCGGCCGCGCTGGCCGAGGACAGCGGCCTGACCACCGGAGCCAAGGTGCGGATCTTCGGCCGTGACCTCACCGTCGCGGGCGTCGGCCCGGCCGCCTCCTACAGCCACACCCCCGTCGCATGGATGAGCATCGGCGACTGGCAGTGGATCGCCCGGCAGGGCGACGCGGACACGGTCGCCACCGTGCTCGCCCTGCGCGGCGCGGGCGACGCCGCCCTCGCCGCCGCCGACCGCCGGTCGGGCACCGTCACCGTGCCGCTCTCCGACGCGCCCGCCGCCATCGGCTCCTTCTCCTCCGAGAACGGCTCGCTCCAGCTCATGCGGGGGTTCCTGTTCGCGATCTCCGCGCTGGTCATCGGCGCGTTCTTCACCGTGTGGACGATCCAGCGGCGCGGCGACGTCGCCGTCCTGAAGGCCCTCGGCGCGAGCACGGGTTACCTGCTGCGCGACGCGCTCGCCCAGGCCGTCGTGGTGCTGCTGCTCGGCGCGGGGGTCGGCGGCGCGCTCGGAGCGGGCGCGGGCGCGCTCGCCGAGGACGCCGTGCCGTTCGTCCTCTCCTTCGCGACCACCGCCGTCCCCGTCGCCGTGATGATCCTGCTCGGCGCCGCGGGCGCCGCGCTGGCCATCCGCAAGATCACTTCCGTCGACCCGCTGACCGCCCTTGGAGCCTCCCGGTGACCCTCCGACTCGACGACGTCGTCCTCACCTACCCCGACGGCGACCGGACCCTGACCGCGCTCGACCACGTGGACCTCACCGTCGCCCCGGGAGAGTTCACCGCCGTGGTGGGCCCGTCCGGATCGGGCAAGTCCAGCCTGCTCGCGGTCGCCGCCACGCTCATCACCCCCGCCTCCGGACAGGTGTCGGTGGCCGGGCACGACGTGTCCGGGGCCGGCCAGGCCGCCAGGACGCGGGTCCGCCGCGACCACATCGGGATCGTGTTCCAGCAGTCCAACCTGATCGCCTCGCTCACCGCCCTCGAACAGCTCCTCGTCATGGCGCACATCTCCGGCCGCCCGGTCGGCGAGGCCGCCGTACGCGCCCGCGAGCTGCTCGTGGCCGTGGACCTGGCGGACAAGGAGCACAAACGTCCGCACCAGCTCTCCGGCGGCGAGCGGCAGCGGGTCAACATCGCCCGCGCGCTGATGAACGAGCCCGAGGTGCTGCTCGTGGACGAGCCGACCAGCGCGCTCGACCACCGGCGCGGCGAGCAGGTCGTCTCCCTGCTCGCCAAGCTGACCAAGGACAACTCGCTGGCGACCGTGATGGTCACCCACGACCTGGCCACGCTCGGCATGGTGGACACCGTCCTCACGATGAGCGACGGGCGCCTGACCCGCGACCGTCCCTGACCCCGGGACACGGGACACGGCCCACCCGGCGGCCGAGCGCCGCGCCGTTCCTCCTGGGGACGCGCGGCTCCCGGTGGATGCGGCGCCGGCCCGATCGGCGCCGTGTCCGCCCCCACCGATGCGATCCCCCGTTGACGCGGTGCGGCGCCCGTTTAATGCCGTGCGGCGGCCGGCGGGGGGCGGCTACCCTGTACGGCATGTCGACGCCCCGCACCTCTTAGCTCGAGGACCCGCTTCCACGCCACCCGTGTGTCCTTGAGCCGTTCCGGAGCGTCATCCCATGATCACCGTTCGCGGTGTCGACCTACGTGTCGGCGCCCGTCTCCTGCTGTCCGACATCTCCTTCCACATCGCCCCCGGCGACCGCGTCGGCCTGGTCGGCCGCAACGGCGCGGGCAAGACCACCCTGATGAACACCCTGGCCGGGCAGGCGCGGCCGGCCGCGGGGACCGTCGTCCGCACCGGCACGGTGGGCTACCTGCCGCAGGACCCGCGCGCGGCCGACCCCTCGTCCACGGTCGCCGACCGCATCCTGTCCGCCCGCGGCCTCGACCGGGCCGTACGCGCCCTGCGGGCCGCCGAGACCGCGATGGCCGAGGCGGCGAGCCCGGCCGCCCAGGAGCGGGCGATGAACGCCTACTCCCGGGCGGAGGCCGAGTTCCAGGCCGGAGGCGGGTACGCGGCCGAGGCCGAGGCGGCCCGGGTCGCGGCCGGCCTCGGCCTGCCCGCGGGGGTGACGGAACGGCCGATCGGCACCCTCTCCGGCGGCCAGCGGCGGCGGGTGGAGCTGGCCCGGATCCTGTTCGCCGGCCACGGGACGCTGCTGCTCGACGAGCCGACCAACCACCTGGACGCCGACTCGGTCGCCTGGCTGCGTTCCTTCCTGCTCGAACACCGGGGCGGGCTGATGATGATCAGCCACGACACCGGCCTGCTGGCCGACGTCGTCAACCGGGTCTTCCACCTCGACCCGCACCGGGCCGCGATCGACGTGTACAACACCGGCTGGGACGTCCACCTCGCGCAGCGGGACGCCGACGAGCGCCGCCGCACCCGCGAGCGGGCGAACGCCGAGCGCAAGGCCGCCTCCCTGCGCGCGCAGGCGGACAAGATGCGGGCGAACGTGGCGACGGCCACGGCGGCGAAGAACATGACGCGCCGCGCCGACCGGATGCTGGCCGCGCTGGAGCCGGTGCGGCACGCGGAGAGGACGGCGCGCATCCGGCTGCCCGAGCCCGCCCCGTGTGGCAGGACGCCGCTCGGCGCGATCAGCCTGACCAAGGCGTACGGCGGGCGGCCGGTCCTCGGCGGCGTGGACCTGGCCGTGGACCGGGGGGCGCGCATGGTGGTCCTCGGGCTCAACGGCGCGGGCAAGACCACGCTCCTGCGGATCCTCGCCGGGCACGAGACGCCCGACGACGGGCGGGTGGTGCGCGGCCACGGGCTGCGCCTCGGCTATTTCGCGCAGGAGCACGACACCCTCGATCCGGCGCGTACGGTGCGGGAGAACCTGGCGGCGGCCGCGCCGCATCTGAGCGACGGCGAGGTACGCCGGGTGCTCGGGGCGTTCCTGTTCAGCGGGGACGACGGGGACAAACCGGCTGGGGTCCTGTCCGGCGGCGAGAAGACCCGCCTCGCCCTGGCGGCCCTGGTCCACTCCGGCGCGAACGTGCTGCTGCTGGACGAGCCGACCAACAACCTCGACCCGGCCTCCCGTGACGAGGTGCTGGCGGCGGTCGGCACCTATCCGGGCGCGATCGTGATGGTGACCCACGACGAGGGCGCCGTCCGGGCGCTGCGTCCCCAGCGCGTCCTGCTGCTGCCGGACGCCGACGAGGACCTGTGGAGCGACGACTACCTGGACCTGATCGCGCTCACCTGATCCGGCGCGGGCGGCGTCGCGCGCGCCGCCCGCGTGCCCGGGACGTCAGGACGTGAGGACCGGCTCCAGGAAGCGCAGCGCGCCCGCCTCGGTGTCGAGCCGCGCCCGTACGCCGATGGGGTAGGTCTGCATCGAGATCCCGTGCCCGATGTTCGCCCCGGCGAGCACGGGCACGCCGAGGTCGCCCAGCCGCTCCGCGAGCATCCGGTCGACGTCGCGCGGCTCGCCGCAGTTGGTGAACGTGCCGAGCACGATGCCGGCCACGCCGTCGCTGTAGGTGGCCCGGCGGAGCTGCGTGATGTAGCGGTCCATCCGGAACAGCTCCTCGTCCACGTCCTCCAGGAAGAGGATCGCCCCGCGCGCGGGCAGCGAGGTGTCGGTGCCGAGCGAGGCGGCCAGCAGGGTGGCGGTGCCGCCCAGGGTGTGGCCCTCGGCGACGCCGGGCACGACCGTCCTGGCGTCGGGGAAGACCAGCTCGGTCACCGACTCCGGGTGGAACAGCAGCTTCATCAGCTCGTCGAAGTCGTACTCCCCCGGGCCCTGGTAGAAGCCGTCGCAGGCGACCATGGGGCCGAACAGCGACACCCAGCCGAGCTTGACCGCGATCGCCTCCAACAGCGCGGTCACGTCGGAGTAGCCGACGACGACCTTCGGCCGGGCCGGGTCGATCGCGGTCCAGTCGACCAGTTCGAGGGTGCGCTGCATGCCGTACCCGCCACCGGCGCAGAAGACCGCGTCGAAGGCGGGGTCGCCGAGCGCCCTGGTCAGGTCGGCGGCCCGCAGGGCGTCGCCGCCCGCGAGGTAGTCGTACTCGGTGCCGCCGGCGCGCGTGGAGGCGAACACCTCGGGCTTGAGTCCGACCTGCTCCATGGCGGCGAGGCCGCGGTCGAGGTTGGCCTGGTTGGGCGGGCTGCTCGCGGCGATGACGGCGACCCGGGCGCCGGGCTTCAGGGCTGGCGGGTGGAGGAAGTCGGTCACGCGGTTTTCTCCTTCACTGGACGAGGTGGCAGGCGGCGAGCGCGGACGCGGACGGGTCGCCGGTCAGGACGGGCAGGTCGAGGCCGTCGCAGCGCGGATCCGGCTCGGCCGCCCGCAGGGGGCATCGGGGGTGGAAGCGGCAGCCGCCCGGAACGGAGGTCGGGTCCGGCGGCTCGCCGGTGAGCAGCACGGGCGGCTCGCCGGAGTCCGGCAGCACCGACAGCAGCGCCCGAGTGTACGGGTGCCGGGGCCGTAACAGCACCTCCTCGACCGTGCCGGTCTCGACGATCCTGCCGAGATACATGACGGCCACCCGGTCGGCGATGTTCCAGGCCAGGCCGAGGTCGTGGCTGACGACCAGCGCGGACAGGCCGAGCGAGTCGCGCAGCTCCAGGATCAGCTTGAGGATCTCGCCCCTGACCGAGGCGTCGAGCGAGGCCACCGGCTCGTCGGCGACGATCACCTTCGGTTCGAGGGCGAGCGCCCCGGCGATGACGACGCGCTGCTGCTGCCCTCCGGACATCTCGTGCGGGAAGCGGCCCGCGAACTGCTCGGGCGGGCGCAGCCCGGCCTTGGCCAGGGCGGTGTGCACCCGCTCGCCGAGCCGGTCGGTCAGGCCGTGCAGCCGGGGGCCCTCGGCGACGGCGTCGAAGACGCTCTGCCGGGGGTTGAGCGCGCCGCCCGGGTCCTGCAGCACGAGCTGGGTGTGGCGGCGGTACGCCTTCAGCGCGGCGGCGGAGTAGCCGAGGGGCTCCCCGTCGCCGACCACCTGGCCGCCGGTCGGCCTGACCAGCCCGACCAGGGCCCTGGCCAGGGTGGACTTGCCGCATCCCGACTCCCCCACGAGCGCGACGATCTCGCCCTGCCGCACCTGGAGGTTGACGCCGTCCACGGCGCGGGCGGGCGCGGCGCCCCGGCGTGCCGGATAGGTGACGGTGAGGTCGCGGACTTCGAGCACGGTCTTCACGGCTCGCTCCCTTCCTGCGCGAGCAGGCACGCGGCCTCGCGTCCCGGGCCGCTCGGCCGCAGCTCCACGGTGTCGGTACGGCAGGCGGCGACGGCCCGGGAGCAGCGCGGCTCGAACGCGCAGCCTCTCCCCTCGTCGAGCCGGGCCAGCTCCGCCGGCGTGGGCGGGTCGCCGGGCAGCCCGGCGGGCGCGAGCCGGGAGGCGGGGTCGCCGATGGTGGGGAACGCCCGGCCGAGCGCCCGCGTGTACGGGTGGCGCGGCTCGTCGATGAGCCCCCGGGACGGGCCGATCTCGGCGACGCGGCCGGCGTACATGACGGCGAGCCGCTCGCACATGTGCGACAACACCGCCAGGTCGTGGCTGATCATGATGACGCCGATGCCCGACTCGCGCACCAGGTCGCCGAGCAGGTTCAGCACCTGCGCCTGGACCATGACGTCGAGCGCGGTGGTCGGCTCGTCGGCGATGATCAGATCGGGCCGGCAGGCCAGCGCCATCGCGATCATGATGCGCTGGCGCTGTCCGCCGGAGAACTCGTGCGGGTAGGAGCCGAGCCGCCGGGACGGCACGCCGACCGCGTCCAGCAGCTCGGCCGCGCGGGCGCGGGCGGCCTTCTGGCCGACCTTGTCGTGCAGCAGGATGGGCTCGCAGATCTGCTCGCCGATGGTGCGCACCGGGTTGAGCGCGCTCATGGCGCCCTGGAACACGACCGAGGCGGCCGACCAGCGCACCGCCCGCAGCCGCGCCCACTTCGCGGTGAGCAGGTCCTCGCCCTGGAACAGCACCTGGCCGGTCACCTTCGCGGTGGACGGCAGCAGCCGCAGCAGGCTGAGCGCCATCGTGGACTTGCCGGAGCCCGACTCGCCGGCGACGCCGAGGGTCTGGCCCCGGTCGAGGGTGAAGCTGACGCCTCGCACGGCGGGCACGGTCCGCTCGCCGTTCCGGTAGCTCACCCGCAGGTCGCGTACGTCGAGCATGGGTGCGGCGGGGGGCGCTTCCTCCCGGGGCGCGCCCTCGCCGGAGGGGGCCGGGGACCGGGTGTCGTCCGTGGCCGTCATCGGGTCACCATCCGCGGGTTGAGCACGTGCTCGACGGCGCGGCCGACGAGCGTGAAGCCGAGCACGACGACGAGGATCGCGATGCCGGGCGGCATCAGGTACCACCAGGCGCCGGCCGTCACCGCGCCCCCCATCAGCGCCGCCTGGAGCATGGATCCCCAGGTCACGCCGGTCGGGTCGCCGAGCCCGAGGAAGGTCAGGGTGGCCTCCGACAGGATCGCCGACGCGACGGTGAGGGTGCTGGAGACGAGGATCAGCGGCATGACGTTGGGCAGCACGTGCCGGATCATGATCTGGGTGTTGCCGGCGCCCAGCACCTTGGCCCGTTCGATGAACGGCCGCGCCTCGACGGCGAGCGTCTGGGCGCGGACGAGCCGGGCGGTCGCGGTCCAGGAGGTGACGGCGATGGCGATCGTGATCGACGCCGCGCCCTGGCCGAGCACCGCCGACAGCGAGATGGCCAGCGGCAGGCTGGGCAGCGCGATGAACCAGTCGGTCACGTGCATCAGGACCTTGCCGACCCAGCCCTGGTAGTGCCCGGCGAGCAGGCCGACGGCGCTGCCCAGGACGACCGTGAGCGCGGTGGCGATGAGGCCGATGCTGAGCGACTCGCGGGCGCCCCAGATGACCAGGAGCAGGACCGAGCGGCCCGCCTGGTCGGTGCCGAGCGGGTAGCCGTCGACGGGTGGCGACAACTGCGGGCCGTCCACCTTGATGACGTTGAGCTGGTCGTCGCCGATGAACAGCGGCGCGGCCAGGGCGAGCACGCCGAAGGCGACGAGCAGCCCGAGCCCGGCCAGGCCGGCCGGCCGTTTCGCGTACGCGCGGCAGAACCGGCCGAACGCGTGGTGGCGCGGGACGTCGAGCGCGGCGGGGGTGTGCGTGGCGGCGCTCATCGGCCGCTCCCGCGGGGGATGCGGTGGGGTCGTCTCACTGGGCCCGCACTCTCGGGTCGAGGAAGCGGTAGACCACGTCCGCCAGGAGGTTCATGATGATCACACTCGCGCTGAAGACGATGAAGGTGCCCTGGAGCAGGGGCAGGTCGGGGATCCTGAGCGCCTCGTACGTCAGGTAGCCGAGCCCGGGCCAGGAGTAGACGGCCTCGACCGTGATCGCGCCGCTGACCAGGATGCCGAGATGCATGAAGATCATCGTGACCGAGGGCAGCAGCGCGTTCGGCACCGCGTGGCGGCGCCGTACGGCGTCGTCGGTGAGGCCCTTGGCCCGCGCGGTCAGCAGGTACGGGCTGCCCATCTCGTCGATGATCGAGGAGCGCATGACCGTGACGTACTGGGCGAAGACCACCAGGACCATGGTCAGGCAGGGCAGCACCAGGTGCTTGGCCACGTCGACGATGTGCGCCCAGCCTTCCTGCGGCAGCGAGGGGTCGCTCATGCCGCCGGCGGGCAGCAGGCTCGGGATCGGGCCGACGCCCACGCTGAAGGCGACCAGGAGGATCATGCCGAGCCAGAACGTGGGCACCGACCACAGCGTGATCGACGCGCCGGAGGCGATCCGGTCGAAGAGGCTGCCGTGCCGCCATCCGCTGCGGATGCCGAGCCACAGGCCCAGGGCGATCGACAGGGCGGCGGCGGAGCCCATGAGCAGGAGGGTCGGCCAGAGCCGGTCGGCGACCAGCGACGAGACGGACTGCTGGAACTGCCAGGAGTAGCCCAGCTCGCCCCTGAGCGTGTCGCCGACGAAGGTGAGGAACCGCCGCCAGATCGGGTCGTCCAGGCCGAGCTGGAGCCGGATCTGGGTGAGCTGCGCCTCGCTCGTGGGGCGGCCCCTGGTCAGGGTGCGGACGGGGTCGGCCGGCATCAGGCTGAAGATCACGAACCCGATGACCAGGGTGACGAGGAAGCTCACCAGGGCGGCGCCCAGCTTCCCTGCCAGGTAGGGCAGGAAGCCGGAGCGCGCGGCCCCCTGCCCCTTGGCCTTGGCGGGGCCCGCGGCGGCGAGGCTACTCACGGTCGTCCGCGGTCGAGCGGCGCTTGAGCGCGATCCCGCCGCCGACGACGATGACGAGCAGGACGAGGCCGCCGATCCACAGCGCGCCGCCGCCGCTCTCCTCCTTGGCCGCGGTCACCTTGGCGGTCGCCGGCGCGGCCTTGAGGTAACCCCAGAACGAGTAGCTCTGCGCCGGGTACATGCCCTGCGCGTCCGGCTGTCCGATGATCATGCCGGTCACGGTGTCGGTACGGACCACGTCGAGGGTGTTGGCGTTGAAGTGCATCTGGTTGACGTCGGCCTTGTAGAGGATGCTCTGCATCTCGCCGACGATCCTGGCCCGCTCGTCCTGGTCGAACGTGGTGCGCTGCTTGTTGAACAGCTCGTCGTACTTCTCGTCGCAGAAGAAGGAGTCGGTGTTGCCCGCGGTTCCGTCGTCCTTGGGCAGCGCGGCGCAGGTCTGGATGCCGAGCAGGAAGGTCGGGTCGGGGCCCGTGGTCCAGCCGTCCATCAGCAGGTCCCAGTCGCCCTTGGCCAGGTCGCTGTTGAGCGCGCTCATGCTCAGGGTCTGGATCTTGAGCTTGATGCCGATCGTCTCCAGCCAGCCCTTGAGGTAGTTGGAGATGCCCGCGTCGTCCGTGTCGTCGGCGTGGATGCCGAGGCGCAGCTCCAGCGGCTTGCCGCTCTTGGGGTCGACGCGTACGCCGTCGCCGCCCTTGGTGTAGCCGGCGTCGTCGAGGATCTTGTTCGCCTGGTCGAGGTCGAACGGTGTCTCCTCGCCGGCGGCCGGCTTCCAGCTCCACTGCGGCCAGGCCGGGGGCAGGTAGCCGGCGCCGACCACGGCCATGCCGTCGCGCACCTTGTCGACAAGGGTCTTCCTGTCGGTGGCGAGCGCGATCGCGTGGCGCACCACCGGGTCGCCCAGCGCCGGGTGGCCGGTGCCGATCTTCTTGCCGGTGCGGGTGCGGGCGTTGTGATTGATCTCCAGACCGGTCCAGCCGTTGCCGACCTCCTGGATGGTCAGCAGGCTCTTGTCCGCCTGCAGCGCCTTGAACTGGGTCGGGTTCACGCCGTTGATGTAGTCGAGCTGGCCGCTGCGCAGCGCGGCGACCGCGGCGTCCACCGACTTGAAGCTCTGCTGGACCATGTGGTCGAAGCCGGGCCTGCCGAGGACGAAGTCCTTGTTGGCGTCGAACTTCGCGTACTGCTCGGGCTTGTGGTCCGTGAGCGTCCACGGGCCGTAGCCGACGAGCGGGAAGGTGTCGTTCTTGACGTCCTTGAGCTTCCCGGCCAGGGGTTCCCAGACGTGCTTGGGCACGATCGGGATGCCGCTGCGCGGGACGCTCACGTAGGTGACGTTGGCCTGGGGCTCCTTGGTCTTGATGACAAGGGTCGTCGCGTCGGGCGCGGTGACCGACGCGAAGTTGCTGACGAGGGAGCCGTTGGCGGTGCCCGCGACCGGGTCCTTCATGATCAGGTCGAGGGTCCAGGCGGCGTCCTCGGCCGTGAGCGGCGTGCCGTCGCTCCACTTCAGGCCGTCCCGGATCGTGAAGGTCCAGGTCAGCTTGTCGTCGGACTGCGTCCACGACTCGGCCAGGTACGGCCCCGGCCGGCCCTGCTCGTCGAGGGAGTTGAGCGTCGGGTAGATCGCGGCGAAGACGTCGTAGGCGCCGTCGAAGAAGGCGAGGAACGGGTTCAGGGTGTCAATGCCCGACCCCGACATCTTGACCCGCAGTGTGGTCTCCCCCTGCCCGGACGGGGCCGACGCCGCGGAGGCGGCGGATCCGGTCGCGTACGCGGTTCCGGGGCCGAGCGCGGCGCCGGCGAGTAACGTCCCGCTCAGCGCGCAGGCGGCCAGGGCCGACCGCACGCGTCGCGAATTGCCTGTCCCCATTGATGTCTCCTGGGTCGTTGGCATGCATGTGTCCAGGAATGCTGACGATCAGGAGGCACATCCCCAAGAGCCGTGAGGCTATACGGTCCTCAGCATCGAAAAGCCCGACGGTCCTGTCGTCCCACCGTCGCGTGCGCCTACTCTGAACCGGTCCCGCCGGGCGTCAGAGCGGGTAGCCGTACCGGCCGTGGAGGCGGACGAACCTGGCCAGGGTCAGGACCCGGCGGCGCTCCAGCCCGAAGGCGACGCGCTCGAACAGCACGACCTCCTCCAGCCCGCCCGTGCCGATCGGCTGCACCAGGCGTCCGCCGGCCCGGAGCTGCTCGGCCAGCGGCGCGGGGACCTGCGGATAGGCGGCCGACACGAGCACCGCGTCGTACGGCGCGCGTTCGGGCACGCCGCGGGTGCCGTCGCCCGTGAACAGCTCGACGTTGCCCACGCCGTGCCGGGCGAGGTTGCGCCGGGCCCGCTCGGAGAGGTCGGGCCGCAGCTCGACGGTCACGACGTCACCGGCGAGGCGCGCGAGCAGCGCGGTCTGGAAGCCGAGGCCGGTGCCCACCTCCAGCACGTGCTCGCCGCCGGACAGGCCCAGCCCCTCGATCATCCGCGCCGACAGCGAGGGCTGGGTCGTCACCTGGCCGTGCCCGATCGGCAGCGGCACGTCGTCGTACGCCTCCGGCGCCGCCTCGGCCGGGACGAACCCGGCGCGCGGCGTCTCGCGCACCGCGGCGAGCAGGCGCTCGTCGCGTACGCCCTCGGCGCGCAGTACCTCGGCGAGGGTCTCCGGCGACCCGGGCACGCTCACGCCTCCCGCGCCGCGAGCATGCCGTCCGGCTCGCGCTCCACCCGCACCCCGAACCCGCGGCTGACCCGGTCGAGGGTCCCGCGCATCCACTCGGCGTCGTCGGGCTCGGCGCGGCACAGCCGCATCTGCCGGGCCCGCAGCGGCGCGATGCGCAGCGCCATCGCCCGTCCCGACCCCGGGTCGAGCGTGGCGAAGTACAGCAGCCGCAGGTCGTCGCGGAACTCCTCGTATCCGGTGATGCCCTCGTAGTCGTCGATCAGGTCGCCGCAGCCGTACAGCACCAGCCTGCCCCGGTGCAGCTCGATCGGGCGCGGGTGGTGCGAGGAGTGGCCGTGCACGAGGTCCACGCCGCCGTCCACGAGCGCGTGCGCGAACCGGACCTGCGTCCCGAAGACCCGGTACCCCCAGTTGGAGCCCCAGTGGATGGACGCGACGACGACGTCCCCCGGCCGCTTCACGCGGCGCACCCGCTCGGCGATCCCGGCCGCGACGTCCTCCGAGAGGTCGTCCACGAAGTCGACGCCGGACCGGTTCGCCGTCGCCGCCCAGTCCGCCGGCACGCCGCTGGAGGGGGTGCCGAACGAGAAGAACAACACCCGCCCGCCGCCCGGCAGCGGCACGGCCGCCGGCGCGCGCGCCTCGTCCGCGTCCCGTCCCGCCCCCGCGGCGGTGAGCCCGGCGGTGGAGAGCGCGTCCAGGGTCTCGGCGAGCCCGGCGCGGCCGAAGTCCAGGACGTGGTTGTTGGCGAGCGCGCACGCGTCCGGCCTGGCCGCGGCCAGGCAGGGGAGGTTGGCGGGGTTCATCCGGTAGTGGACGGCCTTGCCGGGGGCGAAGTCGCCGCTCCGCGTGACGCTCGTCTCCAGGTTCAGCAGCCGCGCGGCGGGCGCGGCCTCCTCCAGCAGTGCGAGGGCGTCGCCCCAGGGCCAGGCGAAGCCGACCGGGCCGGGGATCGGCCCGTTCGCCGCCTCGGCCAGTTCGACGTACGTGCGGGCGTCGGCGACGTACGTCTCGCGCAGCCGGGGGTCGCCGGGGTGCGGCAGGATCTGGTCCACCCCGCGGCCGAGCATGACGTCGCCGCAGAGAAACAGCGTCACCGGGGACGCGCCCATGCCCCCCATCCTAGGAAGCCCGCCGGACGTCCCGGGAGACCCGGTCCCACCGGGCACCGAAATAGAACAAGTTCTTGCCAAGGGCGGAGCGGTCGAGGATGCTGGCGCACATGGATCCGATCACGCTGGAAGAGATCCGCCAGGTGAAGTACCGATACCTGCGCTGCCTGGACCTCAAGCTCTGGGACGACTTCGCCGACGTCTTCACCGAGGACGCCGTGGCGGAGTACGACACACCCCTGCTCCGCGACCCGCTGCGCCTGGAGGGGCGGGACGCCATCGTCGGCTACATGCGCGCCAACCTGGGCCCCGGCATGATCACGGCGCACCTCGCCGGCCACCCCGAGATCGAGGTGGACGGCGACCGCGCCACGGGGAGCTGGTGCCTCCAGGACACCGTCGTCGCCACCGAGTACCGCCTGCTGATCTACGGCTCCGCCTACTACACCGACGTTTACCGGCGCTGCCCGGACGGCCGGTGGCGGGTCAGCCGCACCGGCCACGAGCGGACGTACGAGTTCTCCGTCTCCTTCGACGACCTGCCGAGCCTGCGGTTCGGCGCGAACAGGTGGGCGCCGCCAGCCGCCGGGCCATTGACCATCTCTTAGAACGAGTTCTACTCTCATCCTCAACCAATCGCTTGGTACGAATCCCGTACCGCGGTCCGAGGGGGTTCGGTGGCCACGCAGTCATTCGCCCAGGCGATCGCCGAGGCCGAGCAGATCATCCGTTCGGCGCCCCACGCGCGCACCGAACAGGACCTGGCCGAGGGCCTCGACTACCTCGCCGGGAGCATCAAGGCCTCGCTGCACCTGGCGTGGGCCTACGAGCGCGACTTCCCGTTCTTCATCGCCTCCACCGGGCCGCACGCCAAGCTCGGCCTCGACAACCCGGACACCCTCTACTTCCACGCGTACATCCGGGACGACGCGGAGTACGTCGTCACCGGCCGCCGCGGCACCACCGCCGACCTCAGCTTCCAGGTGCTCAACGGCGACTACTCGCCCGCCCGGTCGCCCGACAGCCTCGCGGCCTTCGACGACCGCGCCATCGAGATCGCCCCGGACGGGACGTACGAGCTGCGGTTCGGCCCGGCGGGGCAGGGGGCCGGGCCCAACCGCTTCACCCTCGGGCCCGGCTCGGCGATGCTCGTCGTACGCGAGGTCTTCGGCGACTGGGAGAACGAGCGGCCCGGCGAGATCCGCGTCCACCGCGCCGACACGCTCGGCTCGGCTCCCCCGCCCCCGTCCGCGGAGAAGGCGGCCAGGCGCTACGACATCGCCGGGCGGATCCTGCTCTCGCGGCTGCGCACGTTCCTCGCCTTCCCCGAGTGGCACTACCTCTCGCTGCCGGTCAACACGATGACGGAGCCGCGCCCCACCCCCGGCGGCCTGGCCACGCAGTACTCGTCGGTCGGCCACTACGACCTCGACGACGACCAGGTCATGGTGATCACCGTGCCCGCCGCCGCCCGCGCGGACGCGCCGTACCAGGGGTTCCAGCTCGGCACCATGTGGTACGTCTCGCTCGACTACATCAACCACCAGACGAGCCTCACCTCCGACCAGGCGCGGGTCGACCCCGACGGCATGATCCGCTACGTGGTCAGCGAGCGCGACCCCGGCCTGGCCAACTGGATCGAGCGCACCGGCCACCGGCGCGGCTACCTGCAGATCCGCTGGCAACGGCTCGCCCGCGAGCTCAAACCGGAGGACGGCCCCGAGGTGGAGGTCATGCCGTTCGACGAGCTGCCGCGGCGGCTGCCCCACCACGACCGGCAGCGGGTGAGCCCCCGCGAGTGGGCGGACCGCATCGCCGCGCGGCAGGTCGCCGTCGCCAAGCGGATGCTCGGCTGATGCCGCGCGAGGAGGCGGGCCACCCGCTGCCGCTGGAGGGCAAGGCCGTCGTCGTCTCCGGCGTCGGGCCGGGCCTGGGCCGCGCGCTGGCCCTGCGGTGCGCGGGGGCCGGGGCGGACGTGGTGCTGGCGGCGCGCACCGGGTCGCGGCTGTCCGAGGTGGCCGCGGAGGTCGCCGCGCTCGGCCGCCGCGCCCTCCCGGTGCCGACGGACATCACCGACGAGGCGTCCTGCGGGCGGCTGGCCGACGCCGCGATGGAGGCGTACGGCCGGGTGGACGGCCTGGTCAACAACGCCTTCGCGATCCCGCCCCTGGCCGACCTCGCGACAGTGGACCTGGACGCGGTGCGCGCGGGCTTCGAGACGAACGTGCTCGCCGCGCTGCGGCTGACCCGGATCCTCACGCCCGCGCTCGCCGAGGGCGGCGGCTCCGTCGTGATGGTCAACTCGGCGGTGCTGCGGCACTCGCGGCGCACGTTCGGCGCGTACAAGATGGCGAAGACCGCCCTGCTCTCCCTCGCGCAGAGCCTCGCGACCGAGCTGGGGCCGCAGGGCGTGCGGGTCAACTCCATCGCGCCCGGATACATCTGGGCGGACAACCTGAAGTGGTACTTCGAGTTTCTCGCCCGCGAGCGCGGCGTCACCGCGCGGCAGGTGTACGACGAGACCGCCGCCACGACCGACCTGCTCCGCCTGCCGGAACCCGACGAGGTGGCCGACGCGGCGGTGTTCCTGCTGTCCCCCCTCGCCCGGGCCGTCACCGGGCAGTGCCTCGACGTCAACTGCGGCGAGTGGCACCACTGACCCCGGAGGGCTCCCGATGACGACGAGACGCGACGGCGTCGGCACGGTCGAGGACCTGCACGCCTCGGCCCGCAAGATCACCGGCCTGGACGACTTCGGCGAGGACGCCTACCTCGACGGCCTCGCAGTGTTGCTCGACTCCTACACCGAGGAGGCGGCGCTCACCCCGGCGGGCGCCAGGGCGCAGCGGGCGCTCCTGCGCGGCGCGCTGGTCGCCCGGCTGCTGTCGGAGGAGGCGTGGCGGCGGCACCCGGAGCACGCGGACGTGCCCGTCGAACGGCCGATCTTCGTCACCGGCCTGCCCAGGACCGGGACCACGGCGCTGCACCGGCTGCTCACCGCCGACCCCGCGCACCAGGGCCTCGAACTGTGGCTGGCCGAGGCGCCCCGGCCGCGCCCGGCGCGCGAGACGTGGGCGGACGACCCCGTCTTCCGGTCCATCCAGGCCGGCTACGAGCGGCACCACGTCGCGAACCCCGAGTTCATGGGCGTCCACTACATGTCGGCCGACACGGTCGAGGAGTGCTGGCAACTGCTGCGCCAGTCGATGCGGTCGGTCTCGTTCGAGTGCCTCGCCCACGTCCCGGCGTACTCGGCCTGGCTGGACGCGCAGGACTGGACGCCGGCCTACCGGCGGCACCGGCGCAACCTCCAGCTCATCGGGCTGCACGACACCGGCCGGCGCTGGGTGCTGAAGAACCCCAGCCACCTGTTCGCCCTCGACGCGCTCCTCGCGGTGTATCCGGACGCGCTCGTCATCCAGACCCACCGCTCCCCGCGTACGGCGATGGCGTCCATGTGCAGCCTCGCCGCGCACGCGAGCGCGGGCTGGTCGGAGGCGTTCACCGGGCCGGTGATCGGGCGGGACCAGCTCGCCCTGTGGAGCCGCGGCCTCGAACGTTTCCGCGCCGAACGCGCGCGGCACGACCCTGCGCGGTTCTTCGACGTCCACTACGACGACTTCGTGCGCGACCCCCTCGGCACGGTCGACGCGATCTACACCCACTTCGGACTGCCGCTCGCGGACGGGGCGCGGGCGGCGATGGGGCGGCTGCACGACGAGAGCCGCTCGGGCCCGCGCCGACCGGCGCACCGGTACACGCTGTCGGACTTCGGGCTGACCGGCGAGGAGGTCGACGCGCGGTTCCGGTGACCGGGACGGCGGCGCGCGCGGGTACGGCCCGGCCGCCTAGCCTCCGCGTGGAAGAAGCTCTCCGGGCCCGCGCCGCCCCACCGCGGCGGAGGCCGGGCTCCGGGAGCGCCCGCCGCGCACGGAGGTGACCGTGACACGTTCGGAGTGGTCGGACCGCCGGGAGATCCACGAGGTCGTCCTGCGCTACTGCCGGGGCGTCGACCGCCTCGACTTCGACCTCGTCCGCTCGGCGTATCATCCGGACGCGATCGACCACCACACCGGCTTCGAGGGGTCCGTGGACGACTACCTCGCCTGGGTCGAGCCCAAGCTCCGGGCCCGGCGCGGCGGCACCATGCACATCCTGGGAAACCACCTCGTCGAGCTGCACGGCGACGAGGCGGTCGCGGAGACGTACGGCACCTCCGTGCACTGGGGCGAGCCCGCCGACGACGTGCGCGCGAACTTCACCAGCGGGGTGCGCTTCGTCGACCACATGACGTACCGGGACGGCCGCTGGGCCATCTCGGAGCGATGGGCGGTCCGGGAGTGGACCCGCTCGGAGGTCGGCCGGTTCGTGCCCAAGGAGGGCGACGGCCCGTCGGGGCGGCGGGACGAGCACGACCCCCTCATCCTGCTCCAGCGGCGCGTCTCGTCCGGGAAGGCGGGCTCGTGAAGGTCGGCATCAGCTCTCCCGTCGTCGCCCTCGCCGGAGACCGCCCCGAGTGGGAGCGGCACGCCGGGGTCGCCGAGCTGGTGCGGGTCGCCGAGGCGGCCGACCGGCTCGGGTTCGACTTCATGACCTGTGGCGAGCACGTGGCCGTGCCGCGCGGCATCGCCCGCGGCGAGCGCTTCTACGACCCGCTCGCCACGTTCTCGTTCCTCGCGGCGCGCACCGAGCGGCTGCGCTTCCTGCCGTACGTGCTGGTCCTGCCCTTCCACCACCCGCTCGAACTGGCCAAGCGGTACGGCACCCTCGACCATCTCAGCGGGGGCCGTCTGGTCCTCGGGCTCGGCGTGGGGAACCTGCGCGAGGAGTTCGACCTGCTGGGCAAGCCCTTCGACGACCGGGGCCCGCGCTCCGACGACGCCCTGCGCGCGCTGCGCGCCGCCCTGTCCACCCGTGTCGCGTCGTACGACGGGCCGTACTACTCGTTCACGGACATGGTGATCGAGCCGCACGCCGCGCAGGCCCGGGTGCCGTTGTGGATCGGCGGCCACAGCGCCCGCGCGCTGCGCCGCGCCGTCACGCTGGGCGACGGCTGGGCCCCGGCGCCGCAGGCGTTCCGGGGACCGTCGCCGCGCCGGATGCGGGAGATGCTCGACTCGGTCGAGGCCCCGCCGGGGTTCGACGTCCTCTTCACGCCCGGGACGCGGCTCGACCCCATCGGCCGGCCGGACGAGGTCGGCGAGCTGATCCGGACCGCCGAGGAGGCGGGGGGAACCCGGATCAACCTGACGGTCCGGCACGAGTCACTCGACCACTACCTGGACCAGCTCGAGGCGTTCGCCTCGCTCGCGTTCCACGACCGGGCGGCCTGAGGCGGGCGGTCTGAAGCGGGCGGTCTGAAGCGGGCGGTCTGAAGCGGGCGGTCTGAAGCGGGCGGTCTGAGCGGACTGCCGGGGCCTGAGGCGGACCGCCGCGCTCGGGGTGCCCGGCCCGCGACATGCCGGCATAGAGCGGGACCAGGACCGGCACCGGCCCCGGTGGGCGAAGCCCCGGCTGGACCGGCTTCGCCCACGGCGGCGCCTCCGGGGCGGGCTCGGGGCGTCGGGCCCCGCACTCTATGATCCCGATCATGTCTGCCGCGCCTCCCCGTCGATCCGCCCACCCAGAGCACGGCGATCCGCGAGGCGGGCGGCTGCTGCTGAGCCTGGCCTGGGCCTCCCTGGCGTTCCTGACGTTCGGCGTGGCCGTGCCGTTCCTGCTGGCCCACGCCGCGTACCGGCTGCGCAGCCGGGCGCAGGCGATCGCGGCGGCCGTCCACTGCGCCGTGTGGGCGCTCGTGCTCACCTTCCGCGCCACGCTCGCCGGAGTACCGACCGCCGACTGGCGCTGGTCCGTCGTGGCCGCCGTCTGGCTGTTCGGGCTCTGGGCCGGTGGGACGATCCACGTCATGGCGCTGCGCGACAACGTTTTCCGCCGCTGACGAACCCACCGAAGCCGCCGAAGCCGGCGGGCCGCGGACGCCCACGCACGGCCGATCACCATGACGCCGCGAACCTGAATAATTCCTGGCATGTCTGAACATGGTGTACTACGAGGCTTCTTAGCGGGCTGTCTGGCCGTGACGGCGCTCTCCGGGTGCGCGGCGGTGCGGGACGCGCTGACGGACCCCGCGGTCCGGGACGTGCTGGCGGACCCCGCGGTGATCGACCCCAGCCGGCCCTTCCAGGGGTCGCCGTCGGAAAGCTACGCCGACGGGGCCGACGGCATCGTGATCCCCGAGGCCGCTCCTGTGGGGAGGTTTCCGGCCTCCGACGTCGAGGACGCGTACCGGACCAGCAAGCGATTGCTGGTCGCCGCCCACCTCGACCGGCAGACATTGCTCGGCGGCGCGCCGGAGGCGTTCACCGCACTGCTCGATCGCCGGCAGCGCAAGCACTTCCTGAAGCACCTGGACAGCAAGGACCGGGACAAGGACACCCGCGGCTGGGTGACCAGCTTCGCGCCCGGCTCGGTGGATCTCGTCGGCGACGTGATCAAGGTGAAGTCCGGGATGTCCGCCGAAGCGGGCAAGGACGACCAGGGCAGGCCGGAGCTGTGGGTGAACTACACGTTCCGGGCGGTGTATCCGGTACGCCCCAAAGGGGCGGACGGTCCGGTGACCCGGGTGATGGCCTTCGTCAAGGCCCGGCACGAGTACTGGCGGAACGAACCGGACGGCCCACTGCGACACTGGGACGGCGACAGCGTCGACATGTGGTCGGCCGGGACGGAGTGCCATTCCCCCGACGGATTCCTGCGCCCCGACTACGTCGGCCGGATGGATGCCGTCGCCACCTCGGACGCGTACGACGACCACGCACCGGCCCTGGAGAAGGACGAATGCGGGGTGGTCGGGGAGATCTGACCCGCTGAGCGCGGCGTGAAGGTCCTCTCCGGGACCCGCCCGCCGGAGCCCGTCCAGATCGCGGCACCCCGGACAGCGGGGCGGGCCCCGGCGTCAGTGCCGCCGGGGCCCGCTGGAGGGTGTCGCGAGAGTCACGACCTCCGGATCACGGAGCGTCGTAGCCCAGGGTGTACGAGCCGCTGCCGCTGTACGCGTAGACGCGGTAGCGGTAGTAGCCGGAGGTGCCGTTGTAGGTGAGGGTCTCGTCCGGGCCGGCCGAGGTGCCGCTGGCCACGGTCGACCAGAGGCCGAGGCTGTTCCGCTTCTGCAGGTACAGGTCGAAGTCGGTGCCGTTCGGGCCGTCCAGGCAGGCCGTGTGCGTGCCGGACGTCGTGACCTGGAAGCCGGACGTGCCGGGCTGGTACGCGTTGCTTCCCGAGCTGAGCGTGCCGGTGGCGGTGTGCTGCTTGCCGCTACAGGTACCGCCGCCGCTGCCCACGGTCAGGGTGAAGGTGGCGGTGTGGGTGGCCGAGCCGCCGGCGCCGGTCACGGTGATCGGGTAGGCGCCGGACGGGGTGGACGCCGACGTCGAGACCGTCATGGTCGACGAGCTGCCCGAGGTCACCGACGACGGGTTGAACGAGGCGGTCGCGCCGGTCGGCAGGCCGGAGGCGGAGAGGGTGACCCCCTGCGCCGTGCCCGACGTGGTCTGCGTCGCGACCGTGGCGGTCGCCTGCTGGCCCGCCTGGACCGTCGCCGAGGCGGGGTTGAGCGTCACGGAGAAGTCGTTCCCGCTGGTGTTGCAGGTGGTGGGCTCATTGGCGGCCGCCGGCACGTTCACCGCGTTCCACGCCGCCTTGGTCGCGTTGTACTCGGCGCAGGATCCGGGGAAGAGCTGGATCGCGGCCTCGAGGGACGCCTTGCGGACCAGCGAGTGCGTCCAGGTGGAGGTCTTGCGGTTCAGCGCGCCCATGAAGACCTTGCCGGCCTTCTGGATGCCGATCCCCGTGACGGTGGAGCTGTTGCAGGTCGGGCTGACCGGGTTGCCGTTGGTCGGGTTCGAGCCCTCGGCCAGCAGGTAGAACCAGTGGTTCTGGATGCCCGCGCCGGCGTGGACCTCCATGGGAGGCACGGACGACGAGTAGCAGTCGGGGTTGCCGGAGATGAGGGACGGCTTGTGCATGTACCTGATCGGGCCGCTGCCGACGAGGTTGACCCCCTCGCCCACCGTGTAGTCCGGGGTGTCGAGGCCGGCGGGCTCGTTGGCGTAGTGCTCGGTCAGGGCGCCGAAGATGTCGCCGGTGGACTCGTTGAGTATGCCCTTCTCGTTGCTGCCGGTGGAGCCGCCGGGGGTGGTCTGGAAGATCGCGTGGCCGAACTCGTGGGCCACGACGTCGATCGGCGTGGCCTGGCGCTTGTTGTCCTGGGAGTGGCCGAAGTTGGTGTAGCTGCCGTTCCAGTACGCGTTGACGTCGTTGAGACCCACCCGGGCGGGGAAGCCGCCGCCGGTGCCGTTGATGCCGTTGCGGTCCAGCCAGTCGCGCAGCATGTCCCATTCCTTGCCGACGGCGAAGAGCGCGTCGACGCAGGCGGTCTCCAGGTCGGTGCCGGAGCCGCTGCCCCAGGAGTCGCTGCTCTTGGTGTACGTCGTGCCGTTCTGGCCGCCGCAGCGGATGCCGGACCGGCCCGGGTCCTCCATCGAGTACGTGGTCGTCGTCGGCGGGTTCGGCGCCTTGGTGCCGATCGTGACCGGGTTGCCGTTGTAGTAGCTGTTGCCCTGGCCGTCGACGACCTCGTCGGACTTCTCCACGACCTCGCCGGTCAACGCGTCGACGAAGACGTGCATCTTGCTCTCGCGGCCGTTGTTCGTCCCTTCCGCGACGACCTCGTACGCCAGCCGGCCCGTGCCCTCGGCGATCACGGTCAGGCGGGGGGTCGAGGTGCCGGTGGCCTCGGTCACCTGCGCGCGGGCGACCTCGGCGGCCTTCTCGGCGGAGATCTTCGGGGTGATGCCGACGTTGAGCACCTTCTCCTGGGCGACGGACGTGCTCAGCACGCCGCCCTTGGCGTCGGTGACCACGACGAAGTCTCCCCCGTACACCGGCAGACCGCTGTAGGTGCGGGTGTAGGAGACGTAGTTGAGGCCGCCCTGCCCCTCGACGACCTTGTCGCGCTGGAAGGCGTCCTTCGCCGAGGCGTACAGGGCGGGCGGCTTGGCGTCGACCAGGCGGTCGGCGCCGCGGGCGGCCTGGGCCGGGTCGGCGGCGGGACTGGCGCCCGCCGCCGTGGTCGGAGACAGGCCGACGAGTAGTCCCGCGGCCGTGGTGACGAGCGCGAACGCGGCAATGCGTTTCACACGACGCTCCTTCTGTTCGTGACGCGTTTGGGGGAGATGCGTCACTGGGGGGTGAACGAGACGAGCGAAGTTTGACTCGAATCTGACAAACGTGTCAATAAACGTGAAAAGTTAAATGTTTTACGGACGAAGCCCTCACGAACCGAAGGGTTTTCGGTCAAGAGAGGGCAGGCCGGTGAGCGGCGCGAACCCGCCACCGAGCCGGTTGAGGGAAATCGCCATGACGTTTTACGCGCTTCGCGGCATTGACACGGTCCACCGTGGAGCGTTCACTCTAGATCGATCGTTCACGTCGAGGCGATCATCCGCGGCGCGGGAAGAGAAACGGCCGCCAGGGCCGATCCGGCGGAGACATGATCATTCGCATACGCCCGTACATGACGAAACCCCGCCATTCCCGGAGAAAGGCGGGGAAGAATCGCGCCGGACGGCGGTGGAGTTTACGCGGGGAGAAGGCTGACGTCGCCGGAACCGGTGCGGATCACGACCTTGTGCGGCGATTTAGGATCGGTCGCCACCGAGACCGTCGTATCGCCCGAGTTCGTATCGGCGTTCACGTTGTACGGCCCGTCGGGAAGCATGATCTTCGCGTCCCCGGAGCCGGCCACCACGTCGACGTTGTCGGGAGCGGAGGCGTACTTCAGCGTCGCGTCGCCCGAACCGGCCTCGAGCCTGAGCTCCGAACCCGTCATCCCGTCGCCGTCCAGGTCGCCGGAGCCCACCTTGGCCTTGATCGGACCGCTCAGCGCCTTCAGGCGGACGTCACCCGACCCGGTTTCCACCTCCACCCGCAGGCCCTTGGGCACCGTGACCACGTAGCCGACCGAGCAGTTGTCCATGGCGTGCGGGCACTCGTAGGTCAGCACAAGGGCATCGCCCTCCACCTTGTGCTCGGCGACGGGCTTGCGGGACGACCAGCGGAGGGTCTCCTCCACCTCGACGACGTCGGCGTCCGCCTCGCCGATCTCGATGTCACCCGCGTGGCCCACCAGGACCACCCGGGCCACCTTGTCCTTCACCTCGTAGCCGAGCGTCTCATGGTTGGCCGCCCGCCCGAAGTTCTGCAAGCCGCACCCGGTCACAAACGTCGCGGCGATCAGCAGACCACCCGTTATCGCCATCATCTTCACAAGGAAGATCATGCAGCACCTTCCGCCGCCGCGCAGTCAGGTATACCCCCCGATGCCTTCGGGGGGATGCCCGCCTCCAGGCGAAAACACCGCCTGGACGGCCGCCGCCACTTCGGCTCGAACCGCACGCCGAACGCGCCACGGCCGCGCGGGGGCCCGGGCGCGGGCGGGTCGCCGCCGAGCCGATCGAGGCCGGTCGAGGGGAATCGCAGGCGTTTCACGCGCTTCGCGGCATTGACGCGGTACGCCGTGGCGCGTTCACTCCAGATCGATCGTTCACATCGAGGTGATCCTCCGTGAAGCCGGAGAGGGAGGCGGTCGCCATGGCTGATCCGGGTCGCCCCGGACCGGCCGGCGGGCCCTCCGCCGGCACGCGTCCGCGCCTGCCTGAGGAGGACGATGGCCCATGACGGCCCCGCGACCGGCGCGGGACACACCCTGGACGGAACGACGCGAGACGGGTCGGCACGGACTCCGTCCGCGCGGGACGCGCTCATGGACGCCTGCGAGCGGCTCATGGGCGCCCGGGGGTACCACGGCGTGTCGATCGCCGCGCTGTGCGAGCGGTCCGGTTATCCGACCGGGTCGCTTTACCACCACTTCGGGAGCAAGGCCGGTCTCCTCACCGCCGTCCTCGAACGCGGCGCTGGCCGCGTCCGGGACACGCTCGCGGAGGTCGACCGCCTGGACGGCCCGGCGGCGGACCGGATCGACGCCTACTTCGAGGCGCTCATCTCACTGGTCGAGCGGTACCCCGACTTCCACCGGCTGGTCATGTTCGTGATGCTGGAGGAGGGCGCCGACCACGAGGTCGAGCGCGTCCTGGCCGCGCTGCGGGCGCGGGTGTTCTACCACACGAGCCGCATGATGGGCAGGCTGCTGAGCGAGGGCGGGTTCGCCGCGCCGGAGCCTCTGGTCCACGAGCTGTCCGACATGGCCATGGCGCTGCTGATGGGCTGGTTCACCCTCGCGACCCCCGACGTGCGGGGCATGGTGAGGCGGTTCCGGACCATGGTCACGGCGACCCTCGGGCCGTCCTGACGACGCCGGGGCCGGCTGCGCGGCCCCGGGTGACCCGTATCGCCCGAAGTATGCTGTCGCCGCGAGTCTCACTTTCAGCGCAGGGCCGGGATCGGGGGTCGCGTGGCTTCGGGACGGTTCGGAACACCCCTGGTCGTGGTCATGGGCGTGTCGGGCTCGGGCAAGTCGACGGTGGCGCGCGCCCTCGCCGAGGCGCTCGGCGCCGACCACGCCGACGCCGACGCGTTCCACGACGAGGGCAACCTGGCCAAGATGCGCGCGGGCGTGCCGCTCGACGACGCCGACCGCGTGCCGTGGCTGCGCGCGGTCGGCGACTGGCTCGCCGCGCGCGGCCCGGCAGGGGGCGTGGTCGCCTGCTCGGCCCTCAAGCGGTCGTACCGGGACATCCTGCGCGAGCGAGGTCCGAGGGCGTGGTTCCTCCACCTGGCCGGGCCGCCGGAGCTCGCCGCCGCCCGGGTCGGCGGACGGGAGGGGCACTTCATGCCGGCCTCCCTGGTGGCCTCGCAGTACGCCGCGCTCGAACCGCTCGCGGAGGACGAGCCCGGACTCACCGTGGGGTTCGCGCGCCCGCTCGGGCAGATCGTCGAGCGGGCGCTGGCCGCGCTCGCGGCCAGAGCGGACCGCCCGGAGGAGGGCCCGGCGGAGCGGTGACGCCCGGCCCTCCTCACCCTGCTGACCGGGACGGCCCGCCGCGGTCGGCGGAGCGCTCCGCGGCCTGGCGGGGGCCGCGGTCCTCGCCGGCGAGGGCGTGCTCCGGCACGGGTACGTGGCGGGGGACGCGCAGGACGAAGCGGGCGCCGCGGCGACTGTCCTCGATGGTGAGGGTGCCGCCGTGGCGCTCGGCGATCTGCCGCGCGATCGCCAGGCCCAGTCCCGTGCCGCCGGGGTCCCTGTGCCGGGACGCGGCCAGGCGGACGAACCGCTCGAACACGACCTCCCGCTGTTCGGGCGGCACGCCCTCGCCGTCGTCGCACACCTCCAGCACCGCCGTATGGGAGTCGCAGCGCACCGCGACGGTGATCCCGCTCTCGGCGTGACGTTCGGCGTTGTCCAGGAGGTTGGTCAGAAGGCGGGCCAGGCCGATCGGGTCTGCGTTGATCACCACGCGGGGGGCGAGGTCGCGGTGCACCGAAACGCGGCGGGGCCGCCGGTCCAGCTCGGAGGCGACCAGTTCGGTCAGGTCGACGCGGGTGTGCCCGCCGGACACGCCGGCGTCCAGGCGGGAGATCTGCAGCAGGTCGGTGACCAGGGCCTGGAGTCGCTCCACGCTGTCCAGCAGCGCGGTCGACATGCTCTGCCAGTCGGTCTCCTCGGGGTACATGAGCGCCTCCTCGATGCGGGTGCGCATCGCGGTGAGGGGGCTGCGCAGGTCGTGGGAGGCGTCGGAGGCGAAGCGGAGCTGCTGCTCGACCGCGCATTGGGCCCGTTCCAGGGTCCGGTTGGCGATCTCGGCCAGGTCCCGCAGCTCGTCCCGGTACTTCGGCAGCGGGATCCGGTGTCCGAGGTCGCTGGCGGTGATACAGGCGAGCTTGGCGCCGATCGCGCGCACGGGTTCGAGGGTCTTGCTCACGGTCCAGTACGTGCCGAACGCGGTGACCACCAGCACCAGGAGCGTGCCGCCGAGCAGCAGGACCGGCAGCAGCGGGACGCCGTACCACGGCGGAGGCGGGGCGGCGGCGTACAGCCGCCAGGTCCCGTTCGCCAGATGGATGGGGACGTCGATGACGAGCATGCACCGCCCGGGGAAGGCGCGCAGGTCGCACAGTTCCTTGATCCGGTACGTCGCGGACTCGGGGGTGAACGTCGCCATCGGCGTCCTGCTCGCGATGTTCTTGGACGACGCCACCAGCGTCCCCCGGGGGTCGAAGAGCTGGGCCGCCTTGCCCGGGCCGTCCGGCAGGGTGGCGGGCGGGCCGTCGATCACGGTCTGCTCGACGACGCCCATCGCCCAGGCCACCATGGCGGCCTTCTGGTACTCCAGCTCCCGCCCGCGTACGGCCAGCAGGGCGAGCACGGCTCCGATCGCGCACAGCAGCGTCATGACGACGCACGCCACCACGGTCAGGCGGGTCCTGATGGAGCATCGGCGCCATGAGCGCACCCTCATCACCCCCTTGGGCCGCGGCATGACCCTTAGGACAACCTCTTGCCGCAGAACGGGAGACTCAGCACCAATACACCGCAAACGTCACTAGGCGTGCACGGAATGTCCACACCATGGTGAAGGGCCGCAAAGGGCCGGGCACGCCGTGTCAGACCGGATCGCAGACCGGTTCCGCGGCGGAGCCGTGGCGCCGCAGGCCCACGGCGATCACCGCGAGGCAGCCCGACGCCAGGAGGGCGACGACCGCGAGCATCACCGTGTAGGGGGTCACGGCGGACAGCGCCGCCAGCGCCGCCGGCACGAGGAAACCGGTGTAGGTGATGGCGTAGTAGACGCCGGTCAGCCCGGCCAGGTCCTCGGCGGTGGCGATGCGCTGGACCTCCAGCAGGCCGGAGACGAGGGCGATGCCGTACGCCGCGCCGAGCAGCACCCCGCCCGCGGCGCCCAGCCACGGCGAGCGCACGGCGGCGTTCGAGGCGCTCACCGCCATGCCGGCCGTCATGAGGGCCATCGCCGTGAGGACGGGCCAGGCGGTGGAGCGGCCGCCCAGCCGCTTGGCCAGCGGCTGGACCAGGACTCCGGCGCCGAGCGTGAGCACGGTCAGCAGCGTGGCGTACGCCAGCCCCCAGTGCCCCACCCGGTCGGCCACGAGCTGCGGCGTCACCGCGTACGCGATGCCGGCCGCGCCGAACACCCACGGCGCCATCGGCACCACCACCCACAGGAACCGGCGGTGCCCGGCGGAGGGCACCCTCAGATCGGAGCGCAGGCTCCGGCGGCCCCCCGCCCGGGCCCCGATCCGCCCTTCTGCCCGCCCCTCCGCCCGGCATGCGCGCGGCCGCGTCTCGGGGACCCGCGCCAGGCCGGCCAGCGCGGGCAGGGCGACCGCTATGTGCGCCGCGTACGGCGTCACCATCGGCCACGGCCCCCACTGCGCCAGCACGCCCGCCACCCCCGCGCCGAGCCCGAAGCCCGCCGTCAGCGACAACGAGGCGCGCCTGGCCCCCGTCCCCGCGTCCGCCTCCGGGTCGAACGGGCCCTGCGACAGCTCCTTCATCCAGCTCGTGCCGACCGCCATCGCGATGCCGACGCCGACCCCGGCCAGCAGCCGCCCGGCGTAGATGAACGCCTCACCGGCCACCCCCACCGCCAGGACGGCGCTGGCCAGCGCCGACAACGCCGTCCCGGCCAGCATCCAGGGTTTGCGCCCGTGGCGGTCCGACAGCGGACCCGCCACCAGCAGCCCCGGGACCAGCCCCACGACGTACGCCGCGAGGAAGGCGTCGACGGTCACCTCCGAGTAGCCGCCGGTGTGCCGGTACATCAGGAGCAGCGGGGTGAACTGGTTGCCGCCCCACCCGCAGCCGAACATCGCCGCCGCCGCGAGCCACCAACGCCGCACGGACCGTGCGCGCCCAGAACCGGCGCTCCCGCTTCGATCGTCCCCGGCGGTCCGCCTCGCTCCCGTCCTCGCCTCGCCGCCGGTCGCGGTGTCCGTCCGGTCGTCGGTCACCCTGTCCATGTGCCTTCGTCCCCTATGGCCGCCGCGCCGCCTCGAACGCGCGGTGGGTGGCGTCGAGGTGGGCGCGCAGCGTCTCCTCGAACCGCGCGACGTCACGGTCGGCGATGGCGTCCACCAGCGCGCCGTGCTCGTTCACCAGCACGGCCAGCCGTTCGGGGCGCGGGTGCAGGGCCTGCGCGGCCATCCTGAGCTGGCGGTCGCCCAAAGAGGCGTAGAACCGTTCGGCCAGGACGTTGCCCGACGCGGCGACGATCGCGAGGTGGAAGGCCTGGTCCGCGCGCGCGAACGCCGGAGTGTCCACGCGCTGGGCCGGGCCGGTCTGCCCTCGAACGATCTCCCGCAGCCGCTCGACCACCCGGCCGAGCGCCACGTCGTCCAGCCGGAGGAGGCGGCGCATCGCCAGGCATTCCAGCGCCTCGCGCACCTCCAGGACGTCCTCGCCCTCGCCGGGCGCGAGGGGCACCACGACGGCTCCGCGCTTCGGGAAGAGCCGGAGCAGTTCCTCGGCCTGGAGCCGCAGGAACGCCTCACGCACCGGCGTCCGGCTGACGCCGACCCGTTCGGCGATCTCTCCCTCGCTGATCAGCTCACCGCCGGAGAGCCGCCCGCTGACGATCAGCTCTTTGGTGAACTCGTAGGCCCGCTCCGCCGCCGCGAGCGGGGCGCGCCCCGCCTCGTGCCCGGTGTCCGCCATCGCCCGCGCCCTCGCAACATAGATACAAGAAAGATGCAACAAGGATACAGGCGCCGGCTCTATGACTTTCCGGGAGGCCCGACGGCCGCGGGCCGCGCTCCGAGGAACGGACGCCGGCGTCGTAGGAGCGCGAGGCCGCCCGGTGCGTTCGGCCGATCCCGGCGGGCGTCACCACGCCGCCGATGCCCCGCGGTCCGTCGGCTCACCGGCCGGGAGAGGCGGCCCGGGGCCCGGCGCGGCCGGGGGCGGGTCAGGCCACGGAGTGGTTGATCGTCCCCGTGTACACGCCCGCGACCGCGGCGGCGGGCACGTTCACGACGACGGTCGGGTTCCAGATGGCCGTGTTGACGCCCGAACCGGTGGTCTTGCTGAACGCGGTGCGCGAGACGTCCAGCGACTGCGCCGCGGCGGCGTCGGCCTGGCCGGGGACGAAGGTGCCGAGGCCGGTGGTCGAGGTGGCCGCGCCCGACCAGTACAGCACCGCGGTGGTGGGAACGGTCTCCGCGGCGGTGCCGCCGCCCGTCTTGAACCCCGCCGCCGCGATCACCGACGCGGTCCAGGTCGCCGTGAGCGCGGCCCGCTGGTCCGACACCTCGACCGCACCGAGGTGGCCGCTGATCTGGCCTCCGGGGACCCCGCTCCCGACGCTGACCGGCCCGTCGGGCACGCTGATCGTCAGCCCGTTGGGGGCGGTCACCGTGAAGGTGACCGTGGTGGAACACGGGGTCGAGCTGTTGCAGGTGCCCGCCTCCGCCGGCAGCACGGTCACGACGGCCGCCACCAGGCTCGCCACTCCGGAAACCACCACGCCGCGACGGCTTGCGGACATCCCCGCTCCTCCACATGCATCCACGCCGCCGCTCAGGGGCCGGCCTTCGCGGCTCATCCTGACGGCGGTGATCTCCGGAGTGCGGTGTCCGGCCTCGCGCATGGCAACTCGTCATCGAGTCACGGGCTTCCGTTGACCTCCTCCCTCCGCCGTACGAAGGCCCGGAGCCGGCGGGGGAGGAGCCGCCGGTCAGTCGCCTCCCGCGGCCCGCACCGGCTCCTGCGCGGCGCCGGCCGCGGCGGCCGGGACGCCGAGGCCGCGGTCCGCGACCAGCCGTGCGCTGCCCTCGGCCAGCCGGTACGACAGCCCCACCACGGCCACCCGTCCGGCCGCGACACCCTCGGCGAGGACGCGGGACCGGTCGGTCAGCAGGTCGACGGTGTTCCGGATGTGCTCGTCCACGATGTCGTCGGGCCTGCTGAGCCCGGCGGCACGGGCCGCGAGCACGCTCGGGGTCACCCGCTCGACGATGTCGCGCACGTACCCTCCGGGGGCCGGGCCCTCCTCAAGCGCCGCGCGCGTCGCGGCGACCGCGCCGCACGAGTCGTGGCCGAGGACGACGACCAGCGGGCAGCCCAGCACGCTCACGCCGTACTCGATGCTGCCCAGCACCTCCGGCCCCAGCACGTGGCCCGCCGTACGGACGACGAACAGGTCCCCGAGACCCCGATCAAAGATGATCTCGGCGGCCAGGCGGGAGTCCGAACAGCCGAAGAGCACGGCGAACGGATTCTGGAGGGGCGCCGTCTCGGCGCGGCGGACGGCGTTCTGGTTCGGATGCTGCGGATGTCCGTTGACGAACCGTTCGTTGCCGGCGAGCAGCGTCTCAAAGGCTTCGGCGGGCGTCAGTGCCCCGGTGTCTTTCATGCCCGCAGATTACGACCAGGCTCGCGGTGCTCCCCGCGCCGGGCCGCCCTTGACCGCGCGCGCCCAGGAGGACCCGTGGCCGCGGGGCCGGCCGATCCGCGCGCGGCCCGGCAAGCCGCACCCCGAGGGAGCGAGTCGGACGGGTCCGGGCGCGGCGGCGGGGCCGCCGGGGGCGAGCACGGCCGGAGGCGCGTCTCCTTCAGGGGTCGGATCGCTGCGGCTGCTCCTGGGGCGGCTGCGGCGCGTACGAGACGCGGCCGTCGGGGAACGGCAGGGCGCTGGCGAGCGGCCTGGCGCCGGTCAGCCCGAGCAACTGGCGGATCCACGCCTCGATGACGGGCGGGATAGGCGTCGGAAACTCGGGCATCGTCATGTCATCCCCTTACAGAGCCGGTCCGGGGGGACTGTCGCAGGGTCCGCCTGCCGACGGCCTCACCGAAACGATATCAAACCGTTACGAACGGTAATGAAGCGGCCCCGCCTAGGCACTGGACGGCGTCCGGCGGACCAGGCCCCAGAGGGGTCCGTCCGCGGAGACCGCGGGCGCACCGGTGATCCCGACCCCCATGGCGCCCCCTTTCGCAGGCGCCCGGGCAAGTGTGTCCCGCTCTCCCCCGCCGCCGCGATCGCTCGGCGGTGAGCCGGGGCCGGACGGAGCGTCAGTCGGCCTCGGCCACCGCGACCGGGGCGTCCTCTCCGATCGCGCGCGCGGCCTCGCGCCGCCACGGCCCGTTGAGCAGGAAGACCGCCGGGATGAACAGGGCCGCGGCGCTCGGGGCCAGATATACAAACGATCGGTCGTTAATGTAGTTTGTGCTCATGACGCACGACGGCCGGCGACTGCGCGGGTTGCGCAGCCGCGAGGCGATCCTCGAACAGGCGGTGGGCCTGGCCTCCGTCGAAGGGCTGGACGGACTCTCCCTGGGGCGGCTGGCGGCGGCGACCGGCACCAGCAAGTCCGGATTTTTCGCACATTGGCGTGACAAAGAGCAACTGCAGCTCGACGCCGTGGACTGGGCCGCCCGCCAGTGGGCCGAGCGGGTGATCGCGCCCGCCATGGCGGCCCCGGCCGGGGTGCGGCGGCTGTTCGCGCTGCACGAGGCGCGGCTGGGGTTCTACGGCGAGGGCGTGCTCCCCGGCGGGTGCTTCTTCTTCGCCGTCCAGGCCGAGTTCGACGATCGTCCCGGCCCGGTGCACGATCGCGTCGCGCGCGCCATGCGTGAGTGGCAGGAGTTCATCCGGCGGCAGGTGGCGCAGGCCGTGGCGCAGGGTGAGCTGGCCGAGAGCGTGGACGCGGCCCAGCTCGCGTACGAGATCGACGCGCTCGGCGAGATGGTGGTCGTCCACTCCCGGCTGCACGGCGGCCCGGACTCCCTCGTCCACGCCCGCCGCGCCGTGCTGCAGCGCCTGCGTGCCCTCTGCCCCGACCCGACGCTTCTCCCGGAGGATTGATCATGACTGAAGACGGCGTGCACGAGCCGGTCCAGGTGCATTTCGACGATCTCGACGCCATGGGCCTGTTGCACAACTCCCGGTACGCCCTGCTGGTCGAGCGGGCGATCGGCGCGTACTGGCAGCGCCTCGGCTGGGCGCCCGACCCGGCCCGGTCGGCGTTCACGGACGTGTTCCTGGCGGTGCGCGAGTTCAAGGTGACCTACCACGTGCCCATCGCGGGGGCGGGCGAGCCGCTGGTGCACTTCTGGATGGAACGCATGGGCCGCACCAGCGGCGTCTACGGCTTCCGCGTGCTCTCGGCCGACCGCGCGGTGACGCACGCGGAGGGCTATCGCGTCAACGTCAATCTGGACCCGGCCACACTGCGGCCCACTCCGTTCAGCGACGAACTGCGCTCCGCCGCCGAACCCCTGCTCCGCCGGACGGCGGCGGCGTGCTGAGGTCCCGCTGGATCGCCGATCCGGTCCCCGGCCACGTCGATCTGCACCGCCCGCGCCTGCCCGGGCGCGGGCCAGAAGTCGTAGAACGGCGTGCTGCTCCCGACGATGAGGAAGCCGTCGCAGTTCTCCATCGCCCAGTGGGACGCCCGGGTGCCGATGAACCCGATCCCGCCGGTGCAGTACGGGCTGTCGTCGGGGACGGCGTCCTTGCCCAGCCCGGCCTTCGCGATCGGCGCGCCCAGCCTCTCGGCGACCCGTTCCAGCACCTCGCCCGCGCCGAACCGCGCTCCGGCCCCGGCCAGTACGGCGACCCTGTCGCAGGCGTCGAGGACGGCGGCGGCGCGGCGGACGTCATCCTCGTCCGGCCGGCGCTCCGTCGATCTTGCCGTCGTACAGGCCGTTCATGAGGTGGAGCGCCCCGGGGCCGGACGTGGCCACGCAGGCGGCCGGGCGGCCGGTGAACTTGGCGTATCCGACCGCCGCCATCGCGGCGTACTCCTCGTGCCGCACGTGGACGAACCTCATCTCGGGGTGGCGGCGCAGCGCCTCGAAGAAGCCGTTGACCGCGTCCCCGCAGATGCCGAAGCAGGCGTCGATCCCCCACTCCAGCAGCCGCTCCACGATCAGATCGGATGTCGTCCTCGCCATCACGCGACTCCTTCACGACTACACGACTTCACGCCCCCGGAGCGGCCGGCCCGCGGCCCGTACGCAGGCCGATACCCGCGGGCGCATGGCGACGAAGTCCGCATATATCGGCGGACCGGCAAAGGACCGGAATATCCACTCATGGCTGGGGATGGCCGGGGCGGCCTCCGCCGTCCGGGAGACCGCGCCGGGCGCGGGCCCGCCGGTGTGGGGCGGCCCGCAAGGGGTAGCGGCCGTGACCAGGGGGTGACGCACATGAAGCGGAGAAGGTCGCGGGTGATCGTGGTCACGGGGGCGAGCGCGGGCGTGGGCCGGGCGGCCGCCCGGGAGTTCGGCGCCCGCGGTGACTCGGTGGCGCTGCTCGCGCGCGGGGAGGCGGGCCTCGCCGCCGCCGCCGAGGAGATCGAGGCGGCCGGCGGGAAGGCCCTGGTGGTCCCCGTCGACGTGGCCGACCACCGCGAGGTGGACGACGCCGCACGCCGGGTCGAGGAGGAGTTCGGCCCCATCGACGTGTGGGTGAACGCCGCCTTCGCGGGGATCTTCGCCCCGTTCAACCAGGTGTCCCCGGACGAGTTCCGCCGGGTCACCGAGGTCACCTACCTGGGGTACGCCTTCGGCACGAAGGCCGCCCTCGACCGGATGCTGCCGCGCAACCACGGCACGATCGTGCAGGTGGGGTCGGCCCTCGCCTACCGGGCCATCCCGCTGCAGTCGGCGTACTGCGGCGCGAAGCACGCGATCAAGGGGTTCACCGAGTCGCTGCGCTGCGAACTGATGCACCGGCGCAGCGCCGTACGCGTGACGATGGTGCAGTTGCCCGGCCTGAACACGCCGCAGTTCGACTGGGTGCTGTCCCGGCTGCCGCACCGGCCGCAGCCGGTCCCGCCCATCTACCAGCCGGAGGTGGCCGCCCGGGCCGTGGTCTTCGCCGCCGACCACCCACGGCGCAAGGAGTTCTGGGTGGGCGGCTCGACCGCCGCGACCCTGCTGGCCGACAAGATCGCGCCCGCCCTGATCGACCGCTACCTGGCCAGGACCGGCTACTCCTCCCAGCAGACCGACATGCCGTACGACCCGGAGGGCCCGGCCAACCTGTGGGAGCCCGCGGACGGCAAGGACGGCCACGACTTCGGCGCGCACGGCCGGTTCGACGCGCGGTCGCACGCGAAGAGCGTCGAGACGTGGTTGTCGCGGCACCGCACGGCGCTCACCGCCGCCTCGCTGCTCGCCGCGGGAGCCGCCGCGGCGTCCCCGCTGCTGCTGGGGCGAACGACCGCCCCCGCACGGGGAAGACGCCGCTGACGACGCGGCCGCCGGATGATCCTCACGGTGCTGCTCGGCCTCATGTCGGCGGCCCTTCTCGGGGTGGGATTCGTGGCCCAGCAGCACGCCGCGTACGCCGAGCCGCTCGGCGAGATCCTGCACGTGAGCCTGCTGCTGCACCTCATGCGCAAGCCGCTGTGGCTCTTCGGCATCGGCGCCATGGCGGGCGGGCAGGTGCTCGGCGCGCTGGCGCTGCGCCGGGCCGGTGTGGCCCAGGTCGAGCCGCTGCTGGCGACCAACCTCATCTTCGCGCTCGCGGTCGCGGCTCTCGTCTACCAGGAGCGTCTGGGGCGCGGCGAGTGGCTCGGGGCGGTGCTGGTCAGCGGCGGGGTGGCGGTCTTCCTGGCGTCGGCGCGACCGCATGGAGGCGAGGTGCCGCACCCCCTCTCGATGGCGTGGATCTCGGTGATGGCCGTGCTCGTGGTCGCGACCGGGATGGTCCTGGTGGCCCTGCGCACCGGCCTGAAAACGCGGGCGATGCTGCTGGCGGCCGCCGCCGGAACGCTGTACGGGCTCCAGGACGCGCTGACCCGCGGCTCGCTGCTCACGCTCGAGCGGGGGGCGCACGCGCTCGCCACCACCTGGCCCCCGTACGCGCTCCCCCTCGTGGCGGTGATCGGCATCCTGCTGAACCAGAGCGCGTTCGACGCCGCGCCGCTGCGGATCTCGCTGCCCGCCACGACGGCGGCCGAGCCGGTCATCGGCATCGTGCTGGGAGTCACGATCTTCGATGAGCGGTTGCACGTCGACCCCCGGTCGCTGGCCGGCGGCGTCGCCGGCCTGGTCGCGCTGGTCGTGGGGATCGTCATCCTCGGCAGATCTCCGTTCCTGTCCAAGGCGGACTCCGGGCAGGGCGGGCGGGCCGGCGCGGAGGGCCCGTGATCGCCGTCGTCTGCGCTCTGCTCGCGGCGGCCGCGAACGCGGCGGCGTCCGTCCTGCAGCGGCGGGCCGCCGGGGACGAGGCGGAGCGCGGGGGCCTGCGCCTGTTCTGGGACCTGCTCCACCGCCCGGCCTGGCTGGCCGGCGTCGGCGCGCTCATCGCCGGGTTCGTCCTCCAGGCGGCGGCCCTGTCCAACGGGCAGCTCGCCCTGGTGCAGCCGCTCCTCGTCACCGAGCTGCCCTTCACCATGGTCCTGATCTCGGTGGTGTCGAGGAGCGGCCTCGACCGGCGGGCGTGGCTGGCCACGGGCCTGCTGACAGTGGGGCTCGCGCTGTTCCTCACCACCGCCGCGCCGCGCGGGAAGGGCGTGGCCGCCGGGGCCGCCGCCCAGCTGGCGGCCGGCGTGACGACGGTCGCCGTGCTCGTCGCGCTGGTCGTCGCGGCACGGTTCCTCGTCTCCGCGGCGCGCGCGGCGGCGCTCGGAGCCGCCTCCGGCATCGGCTTCGCCTTCACCGCGACGTTCATGAAGCAGACCACCACGCTCTTCCAGCGGGACGCGTCCGCCCTGCCCACCTCGTGGCAGCCGTACGCGATGGTCGCCACCGGACTGTGCGCCTTCGTCCTGCTGCAGGCCGCGCTCCGGAGCGGGACCCTCATCGCCGCCCAGCCGGCGCTCACCATCAGCGACCCGGTGGCGAGCGTGCTGTACGGCATCACGATCTTCGGGGAGGAGATCCGGACCGGGATATGGGTCGTCCCGGAGGCGTCGGGCATCGGGCTGATGCTCTACGGGAGCATCCTGCTCGCGGGCTCGCTCGCGAAGCGGGATCAGAATTCGCAGAGGGGTACATGAGGGCAGGAAGGCTCCTCAAGGGGGGACAGGAGACGCCATGACCACTCACGCGAAACGCCCCACGCCCACGGCGGCCACACGGACGGGCGCTCGCGTCGTCTCCTGGCTCACCACCACCGACCACAAGGTGATCGGCAACCTCTATTTCGTCACCTCGTTCGCGTTCTTCCTCGCCGGCGGGCTGATGGCGATGATCATCCGGGCGGAGCTGGCCGCCCCCGGTCTGCAGTTCGTGAGCAACCAGGTCTACAACGAGCTGTTCACGATCCACGGCACGATCATGCTGC
Source organism: Microtetraspora niveoalba (assembly GCF_001570405.1). GTDB lineage: Bacteria > Actinomycetota > Actinomycetes > Streptosporangiales > Streptosporangiaceae > Microtetraspora > Microtetraspora niveoalba. The sequence continues at coordinate 155,400 of NZ_BBYM01000018.1, forward strand.
TGCTGTTCGCCACGCCGCTGTTCGCCGGCTTCGCCAACGCGATCATGCCGCTCCAGATCGGCGCGCACGACGTGGCGTTCCCCCGCCTCAACGCGATCAGCTACTGGCTGTTCCTGTTCGGCGGCATCATCGTGCTGGCCGGTTTCGGCGCCAACCAGGGCGCCGCCGCGTACGGATGGACCGGGTACGCCCCGCTGTCCCTCGCCCAGTACAGCCCCTCGCTCGGCGCCGACATGTGGCTGATGGGGCTGACCACGTCCGGGCTCGGCACCATCCTCGGCTCGGTCAATTTCATCGCCACGATCGTCGGACTGCGCGCCCCCGGCATGACCATGTTCCGGATGCCGATATTCACGTGGAACGTCATGTTCACCTCGCTCCTGGTGATCCTCGCGTTCCCCGTGCTCGCCGCCGCCCTCGTCGTCCTGGAGATCGACCGCAAGGCCGGCAGCCGCGTCTTCCACCCCGAGACCGGCGGTCCCATCATGTGGCAGCACCTGTTCTGGTTCTTCGGCCATCCCGAGGTCTACGTGATCGCGCTGCCGTTCTTCGGGATCATCACCGAGGTCATCCCGGTCTTCAGCCGCAAGCCGCTGTTCGGCTACGTCGGCATGGTCGGCGCCACCATGGCGATCATGGGGCTGTCCATGACCGTCTGGGCGCACCACATGTTCGCCACCGGCCAGGTGTTGCTGCCGTTCTTCTCGATGCTCAGCTTCCTGATCGCCATCCCGACGGGCATCAAGTTCTTCAACTGGACCGGCACCATGTGGCGGGGCCACCTGACCTTCGAGACGCCGATGCTGTTCTCCGTCGGCTTCCTGGTGACCTTCCTCCTGGGCGGCCTGACCGGCGTCATCCTCGCCTCCCCGCCGCTGGACTTCCACGTCACCGACACCTACTTCGTGGTGGCCCACTTCCACTACGTGGTCTTCGGCACCGTGGTCTTCGCGATGTTCGCCGGCTTCTACTTCTGGTGGCCGAAGATCACCGGCAAGATGCTCGACGAGCGCCTCGGGAAGATCCACTTCTGGACGCTGTTCGTCGGCTTCCACATGACGTTCCTCGTCCAGCACTGGCTCGGCGTGATCGGCTTCCCGCGCCGCTACGCCGACTACTCCCCCGTGGACGGCTTCACCGACCTGAACGTCGTCTCCACCGTGGGCGCCTTCCTCCTCGGCCTGTCGACGCTGCCGTTCCTCTACAACGTCTGGCATACGGCCCGGCACGGCAGGCGGGTCGAGGTGGACGACCCGTGGGGGTTCGGCAACAGCCTGGAGTGGGCCACGTCGTGCCCGCCGCCGCGGCACAACTTCGTCAGCCTCCCGCCGATCAGGTCGGAGCGTCCCGCCTTCGACCTGCGCTACCCGCGGGTGCCCGGCACCGAGCACCTCGACCGCAAGCGCGACGCCATCGACCCGGGACGCTGACGGCGCCCGCGCCGGCCCGCACGGGGGGAGGGGAAGACGCATGACGACCGCGTTCATCCTGTGGGGAGGCGGCAGCCTCGGAGCCGTCCAGGTCGGCATGCTGCGCGCGCTCACCGCCGAGGGGATCGTCGCGGACATGGTGGTCGGCGCGTCCGTCGGCGCCCTGAACGGGGCCTACTACGCGGCCCGGCCCGACGCCGCGGGCGTGGAGGATCTCGCGGGCCTGTGGTTGTCGGTGAGCGGTCACGACGTCTACCCGCTCAGCGCGGCCGAGACGCTGCGCTCGCTGGCGCTCGACCTGCCCTTCCACCCGCTGCGCGGCGCCCTGCGGGCGCTCGGCGCGTTGAACTACACCTTCCCGCTCAACCCGCTCACGATCACCGAGGCGCTGTTCGGCCACCGCAACTACCTGTTCGACAATCACTCGCTGGGCCGGTTCCTGGAGCGCATCCTCCCCGTCGAGCGCCTGGAGGAGACACGCGTCCCGCTGTCGGTCCTGACCGCAGAGGTGCGCAGCGGGCACGCGGTCGTCCTCACCCGCGGACCGGCCCTGCGGGCCCTGCTCGCCAGCACCGCCATCCCCGGCCTCTATCCCACCGTCACCGCCGAGGGGCGGGTGCTCATGGACGGCGGCGTCGCCGACAAGACCACGCTGGACCACGCGGTGGACGCGGGCGCCGACGAGGTGTACCTGCTCGCGCCCGGCTTCTCCTGCCATCTCCCGGCTCCGCCCTCCACCGCGATCGCCATGGCCCTGCACGGGTACAACCTGCTCAGCGAGCAGCGGATCAGCGCCTCCATCAGGTACAACGCGTCCCGCACCCGGATGCACGTGCTGCCGCCGCTGTGCCCGGTCGAGGTGCTGCCGGTCGACTTCGCGCAGACGGCCGACATCATCGAACGCGCCACCCGCGCCACCCGGCACTGGCTCCGCCGTCACGAGCCCCACCCCGGCCTCGCCCGTCCCCTGGAGGGCGACGCCGCCGGCCATCCGGCCCACCCGCCGCGATCCGGCCGCTGACCGCCCATCCGCCCGAGCGCATCACGGGAAGCACGTCATGATCAGCGTCCTCGACGGAAGCACGTTCCTCGTCTGCGACGACCTCGGCGACGTCATCCAGACGCGGGAGCAGGTCACCGGTCTGTTCTTCCGCGACACGCGTCACCTGTCGCGGTGGGAGCTGCGCCTCAACGGCCGCCGCCTCGCCGAGCTGTCCCACCACCGGATCGCCTACGACGAGGTGGCGTTCTTCCTGTACCGGCCGACCGGCACCCCGTACAGCGACTCCTCGGTCTCGATCCGGCGGCATCGCTTCGTCGGCGCGGGGATGCGCGAGGAGCTCGTGGTCACGAACGTCGCCGGCGGAGCGGCCCACCTGGAGATCTCCCTGCTGTTCGGCGCCGACTTCGCCGACATCTTCGAGGTCAAGGACGGCCTGCCCAAGGCCGCCACCCCCACGACCGCGGTCGGCGCCGGGCGCGCGACCCTGCGGTACGAGCACGAGGGGTTCCGGCGCGCCACCACGATCTCCGCGAAGTCGGCCCGGTTCAGCGAGGGGATGCTCAGCTTCACCGTCACCCTCGCCCCGCAGGAGAGCTGGCGGGCCGAGATCGACGTCACCGTGAGCACCGGGACGGTACGGCATCCGCTCAAGCAGCGGCGCGGGAGCCCGAACATGGCGGCCGAACTGGACGAGTGGCTCGCCGCCGCTCCCCGGCTCACCGCGTCGTGGGACGACCTGCGGCACATCTACCGGCAGAGCCTGCTGGACCTGGCCGCGCTGCGGTTCTATCCCCGCGAGCCGGTGCACGGCTCGCTCCCGGCCGCCGGGCTCCCCTGGTTCATGGCGCTCTTCGGCAGGGACGCGCTGATCACCAGCCTGCAGGCGCTCCCGTACTGCCCCGAGCTGGCCCGCACCACGCTGCTCGCCCTGGCGCACCTGCAGGCGACCGACAGCGACGACTTCCGGGACGCCGACCCGGGGAAGATCCCGCACGAGCTGCGCCACGGCGAGCTGACCCACCGCGGCCTGCGCCCGCAGTCCCCTTACTACGGCGCCGCCGACACCACCACGCTGTTCCTGATCGTCCTGGACGAGTACGAGCGCTGGAGCGGCGACGCCGGCTTCGTACGGCTCCTGGAACCCGCCGCCCGCGCCGCGCTCGGCTGGATCGCCGACTACGCGGACAGCGACGGGGACGGCTACATCGACTACCGGACCCGCAATCCGGGCTCCGGGCTGGCCAACCAGTGCTGGAAGGACTCCTGGGACTCCGTCGTGCATCCCGACGGACGCCTGGCCCGCCTGCCCCGCGCGACCTGCGAGCTGCAGGGATACGCGTACGACGCCAGGCTGCGGGCGGCCCGGCTGGCCCGCGCGTTCTGGGATGACCCCGGCCTCGCCGACCGCCTGGAGGCCGAGGCCGGGCGGTTGAAGGAGCGCTTCGACCGCGACTACTGGCTGCCCGACGATGGCTGGTACGCGCTCGCGCTCGACGGCGGCAACCGCCCCGTCCCGACCCTGACGTCCAACATCGGGCACCTGCTGTTCAGCGGGATCGTGACCGAGGAGCGCGCGTCGTCGGTGGCCCGCCACCTGCTCGGCGACCGCCTCTTCTCCGGGTGGGGGGTGCGGACCCTCGCCGCCGGCCAGGGCGCGTACAACCCGATCGGCTATCACGTGGGCACCGTGTGGCCGCACGACAACGCGCTGATCGCCGCCGGGCTCGCGCGGTACGGCCACCACGAGGAGGCGGGCCGGATCGCCCTGGCCATGCTCCAGGCCGCCCCCTATTTCGACCACCGCCTCCCCGAGGCCTTCGCCGGCTATCCGCGGGACGCCACGGGGTGCCCGGTGCGGTACCCGACGGCGTGCTCCCCCCAGGCATGGTCGGCCGGGACCCCGCTCATGCTGGTCCGCGTGCTGCTCGACATGGAACCGGACGGCGAGCGGCTGACGTCCGCGCCGCGCCTCCCACGTCCGCTCGGCGACATCGCCGTCTCCGGCGTACCCGGCCGGTGGGGCCGCGCCGACGTCCACGGCGCCGCCCCGTGAGGCGCGGTCACACGTTGCGGCGGTACTGGCCTCCGATCTCGAAGAGGGCGGAGGTGATCTGGCCGAGGGAGCAGACGCGGGCGGCGTCCATGAGGGCGTCGAAGGCGTTGTCCCGCGACATGGCGGCCTCCCGCAGCCGGGCGAGCGCCGCGGGCGCCTCCTCGGCGTGGGCGTCGTGGAAGGCGCGCAGCCGGGCGAGCTGGGCCCGCTTCTCCTCCTCGGTCCCGCGGGCCAGCTCCAGCTCCCGGTGCTCGTCGGCCGCGCCGTCCGGGTTCCTGAAGGTGTTCACGCCGATGATGGGCAGCGAGCCGTCGTGCTTGCGGGTCTCGTACAGCATCGACTCGTCCTGGATCCTGCCGCGCTGGTAGCCGGTCTCCATCGCGCCGAGGACGCCGCCGCGGTCGGAGATGCGCTCGAACTCGCGCAGCACCGCCTCCTCGACCAGGTCGGTCAGCTCCTCGATGAGGAACGCCCCCTGGTTGGGGTTCTCGTTGACGGCCACGCCCCACTCGCGGTTGATGATGAGCTGGATCGCCATGGCCCGCCGTACGGACTCGGGCGAGGGGGTGGTGACGGCCTCGTCGTAGGCGTTGGTGTGCAGGCTGTTGCAGTTGTCGTAGATCGCGATGAGCGCCTGCAGGGTGGTGCGGATGTCGTTGAAGTCCATCTCCTGGGCGTGCAGGGAACGGCCCGAGGTCTGGATGTGGTACTTGAGCTTCTGCGCACGCTCGCCCGCGCCGTACCGCTCGCGCATCGCGACCGCCCAGATGCGGCGGGCGACCCGGCCGAGCACGGCGTACTCGGGGTCCATCCCGTTGGAGAAGAAGAACGACAGGTGCGGGGCGAAGTCGTCGACGCTCATGCCGCGCGCCAGGTACGCCTCGACGTACGTGAAGCCGTTGGCGAGGGTGAAGGCGAGCTGGGTGATGGGGTTGGCCCCGGCTTCGGCGATGTGGTAGCCCGAGATCGACACCGAGTAGAAGTTGCGCACCCGGTTGGCGATGAACCACTCCTGGATGTCGGCCATCATCCGCAGGGAGAACTCGGTGGAGAAGATGCAGGTGTTCTGCCCCTGGTCCTCCTTCAGGATGTCGGCCTGCACGGTTCCCCGTACGGTGGCCAGCGTGCGGGCCCGCAGGTCGGCCGCCTCCTCGGCGGAGGGCTCGCGGCCGTGCGCGTCGCGGAACCGGCCGAGCGCCTGGTCGACGGCCGCGTTGAGGAAGAAGGCGAGGATGGTGGGGGCCGGGCCGTTGATGGTCATGGAGACGGAGGTGTCCGGCGCGGACAGGTCGAAGCCGTCGTAGAGCGCCTTCATGTCGTCCAGCGTCGCGATCGACACCCCCGACGTCCCGACTTTTCCGTAGATGTCAGGACGCTCGGCGGGGTCGTGGCCGTACAGCGTGACCGAGTCGAACGCGGTGGACAGCCGCGTCGCGGGCTGCCCCTCCGAGAGGAGCTTGAACCGCCGGTTGGTGCGGAACGCGTCGCCCTCCCCCGCGAACATCCGGGTCGGGTCCTCGTCGTCGCGCTTGAACGGGAACACCCCGGCTGTGAACGGGAAGCGTCCCGGCAGGTTCTCCGAACGCAGGAACCGCAGCAGGTCGCCGTGGTCGCGGTACCGGGGCAGCGCCACCCGCCGGACGCGGCTGCCCGACAACGTCTCCCGCCACAGCGGCGTGCGCAGTTCCCGGTCGCGGACCTTCACCACGAGTTCGTCGGCCTCGTACGCCTCCCGCGTCGCGGCCCACCCGTCGAGGAGCTCGCGGCTCCCGTCGTCGACCGCGGTCGCGGCACGGGCGGCGAGCCGGTCCAGGTCGGCGGTGTCCGCGCCGTCGGCCGCCACCGCCTCGCGCGCGGTGACGAGCGCCTGATGGCGGCGCACGGCCTCCGCCTGCGCGTCGGTGCGGGCGTGGTACCCGCGGACGGTGTCGGCGATCTCGGCCAGATAGCGGGCGCGGGACGGCGGGACGATGCCCTCGGTGACCCGCGAGACGCTGCCCCGCACCTCGGGGAGCAGCCCGGACGAGGCGGGCAGACCCTTCTCGCCGAGCAGGCCGCGCAGCCGCTGGTAGAGCGCGGTCACCCCCTCGTCGTTGAACCGGGAGGCGATCGTGCCGAACACCGGCATCTCCTCCGGGGGGACGCCGAACGCCTCGCGGTTGCGCACCATCTGGCGGCGCACGTCGCGCAGCGCGTCCTCCGCGCCGCGCCGCTCGTACTTGTTGATCGCCACCACGTCGGCGAAGTCGAGCATGTCGATCTTCTCGAGCTGCGACGCGGCCCCGAACTCCGGCGTCATCACGTACAGCGACACGTCGGAGTACGGCACGATCGCGGCGTCGCCCTGGCCGATGCCGGGGGTCTCCACGATCACCAGGTCGTGCCCGGCCGCCCGGCAGGCGGTGATCACGTCTCCCAGGTGCTCGGGCACCTCCTGCGCACCCCGGGTGGCCAGGGAACGGAAGTAGACGGAGCCCCCCGCCAGGCTGTTCATCCGGATGCGGTCGCCGAGGAGCGCTCCCCCGCCCCGCCTGCGGGTGGGATCGACGGCGATCACCGCGACCCGCAGCTTGTCCTCGTAGTCGATCCTGATCCGGCGCAGCAGTTCGTCGGTCAGCGAGGACTTGCCCGATCCGCCGGTGCCGGTGATGCCGAGCACGGGGATCTCTCGGGCGGACGCGGCGGCGCGCAGCTCCCCGAGCCAGCCGGAGCCGGCGCGCCCGGCCTCGACGACGGTGATCGCGCGCGCGAGCGCGCCGTGGTCCCCCGTCGTCACCGTGGCGACGTCGGGCGGGTCGCCGGCGGCGAGATCGACGTCGCACGCCGCGACGAGCGTGTTGATCATCCCCGCCAGGCCCAGCCGCTGGCCGTCCTCGGGCGAGAAGACGCCGGCCACGCCGCGCGCGTGCAGCAGCTCGATCTCCTCGCGCACGATCACGCCGCCGCCTCCGCCGAACACCTTGACGTGGCCCGCGCCGCGCTCGCGCAGCAGGTCCACCAGGTACGTGAAGTACTCGACGTGCCCGCCCTGGTAGGAGCTGATCGCCACGCCCTGGACGTCCTCCTGGACGGCGGCGGTGACGACCTCCTCGACCGACCGGTTGTGCCCCAGGTGGATCACCTCGGCGCCCTGGGACTGCAGGATCCTCCGCATGATGTTGATCGCCGCGTCATGGCCGTCGAACAGGGCCGCCGCCGTCACGAACCGCGTGGGGTGAACCGGCACATGCATGGACACACTCCTACCGAGCGCCAAATTACTAGGACGTCCTACTAAATGGCGGAGCATAGATAGGTCCGGGGAACAACGCAAGGGGCGCGCCCCAAGTCAGGAATCGGGGCGGCGCGTTCACGGGGCCCACGCGTGCCGCCGGGCGTTCGCAGGCGGTGTTCGCAGGCCCGTGTTCGCAGGCGGTGTTCGCAGGCCCGTGTTCGCAGGCCCGTGTTCGCAGGCCCGTGTTCGCGCTCCCGGGTTTGCCGGGGCGGGCCCGAGGAACAGGAGTCAGGGTGGAGCGACGGCTCCCCCGCGACGCCGGGCTCCGGCGGGCGGGCGCCGGCGCCGTCCAGGCGAACGGCCCCGGCCCGCAGGCCGCCGTCCGGTGCGCGTCAGCCGGCAGCACGAATGGACGGTCAGCGTGAACCAGCCACAGCAGTCGCCGCCCGAGCGCGGGCTCGAAGTGCGCCTCGCGTCCCGGCCCCGGGGGTGGCCGACCCCGGAGAACTTCGAGATCGCCGAGGTCCCGATCAAGCGTCCCGGCCCCGGGCAGCTCCTCGTTCGCAACGAGGTGATGAGCGTCGATCCGTACATGCGCGGCCGGATGAACGCCGGCCGGTCCTACGTCCCGCCGTTCGAGGTGGGCAGGGCGCTGGAGGGCGGGGCCGTAGGCGAGGTCGTCGCGGACGGCTCCGGCCGGTTCCGGCCCGGGCAGAAGGTGGTCCACTCCCTGGGCTGGCGCGAGTACGCCCTGGTGGACGCGGGCTCGGCCCGCGTGGTCGATCCGGACGTCGCGCCGCTCGGCTCGTATCTGGGCGTCCTCGGCATGGTCGGGCTCACCGCGTACGTCGGGCTGTTCGACGTGGCGGCCTTCACCCCGCGCGACACCGTCTTCGTCTCCGCGGCGGCCGGTGCGGTCGGCTCCCTGGTCGGGCAGATGGCCCGGCTGCGCGGCTCACCCCGCGTCATCGGCAGCGCCGGGTCGGCGGAGAAGGTCCGCTACCTGACGGAGGAGCTGGGGTTCGACGCGGCCTTCAACTACAAGGACGGGCCGGTCGCGGAGCAGCTCGGGGTGGCGGCCCCGGACGGCGTCGACGTCTACTTCGACAACGTCGGCGGCGACCACCTGGAGGCGGCCATCGAGGTCCTCAACGAGCACGGGCGGGTGGCCTGCTGCGGCGCGGTGTCGCAGTACAACGCGCCGGAGCCGCCGCCCGGACCGCACAACATGTTCAAGATCGTCACGAAGCGCCTGACGCTGAAGGGCTTCATCGTCGGCGACAGCGCGCGCCGCATGCCCGACCTGGTCAACGAGGTCGGCGGCTGGCTGCGCGACGGGCGGCTGCGCGAGCGCCAGACGGTCGTGCGGGGCCTGCGCAACGCGCCCGACGCCTTCCTCGGCATGCTGAGGGGCGAGAACATCGGCAAGATGCTCGTCACGCTCTGACCCCCACGGGGCGCGTGCTCCCATCGGTGATGCGGCGCGACGACCGCCGGGGCCGCCGCGCCGCACCGTGCCGATCCCGTGACCGGCCTTCCGTACGCCGCCTGGGCGTCAGCCGGCCCGGCAGGAGACGGACGGCCAGGTCCAGTCGCCGTGGTGCATGATCGTGAAGCCGAAGGTGTTGCCGTTGCCGTTCGGCCGCATCGTCATCACGTTGCCGCTGGAGTCCCAGGTCGGGTTGCCGTTCCAGGTGGCGATGATCTTCTGCGGGCTCCGCACCGTCACCGTGACGATCCACGCGTTCGTGCCGGAGACCGTGACGGAGAGGTTGAAGCGGTCGCTCCACTGCTGGCCCTGCGAGATCACGGCCGTGCAGCCACCGCCGCCGGGCGGGGTGCTCGGGGACGCGCTCGGGCCGGTGCCTCCGCCGTCCGGGGCGACGGCCCGGCCGGTGGACGGCGAGATCATGCCGGAACACAGGCCGCGGCTCCTCAGGTTCGCGGCGATCTGCGGGATCGCGGCGAGCGTGGTCGCGTAGGCGTCGTGCATGAGGATGATCTGGCCGTTCTGCAGCGTGCCGGCGGCCTGCACGATCTGCGCCGTGCTCGCGCCGTTCCAGTCCTGCGAGTCGACGTCCCAGATGATCTCGGTGAGCCCGAGCTGCTGCTCGACCGACCTGAGCGTCGCGTTGGTCTCCCCGTACGGCGGGCGGAACAACTTCGGCGCGGCTCCGGTCGCCTGCTGGACGGCCTGCTGCGTCCGCTGCAGCTCCGAGAGGATCTGGGACTGCGCCATGGTGACCAGGTGCGGATGCGTGTAGCTGTGGTTGCCGATCCACATGCCGGCGTCCTGCTGGGCCTTCACCAGGGACGGGTTGGCCTGCGCGTTCTGCCCGGTGTTGAACATGGTCGCCCGCAGGCCGTTCGACCTGAGCGCGTTGAGCAGGTTGGCGGTGTTGCCCGGGTTCGGGCCGTCGTCGAAGGTCAGCCCGACGTACCCGCTCCGACAGTCGCCGCCGGGGGACGGCGAAGGACCGCCGCCGGCCCCTCCGAGCGCCGCGAGAACCGCGTCGTACGCCGGCTTCTTGTTGTAGTTGTCGTCGAAGAGCAGCGGGGTCCCGCCGCTGCGCCAGGAGTACTTGTCCGGGATGCCCCACACGGTGATGCCGGTGCAGCGGGACACGGCCAGGCACGCCTGCACGACCGAGCGGTAGGCGTTCGCCTGCGCCGTGCCGGAACCCTCGATGTCCAGCTCGGTGATCTGCACGTCCACCCCGAGGTCGGCGAACCGCTGGAGGTTCTGCTGATAGTTGGACGGCACCGGCGACTGGGCGTTGAAGTGCGACTGGAAGCCGACGCAGTCGATCGGCACGCCGCGGGACCTGAAGTCGCGGACCATGTTGTACACCGCCTGCGTCTTCGCGGCGTTCATGTCGTCGGTGTTGTAGTCGTTGTAGCAGAGCTTGGCGTTCGGGTCGGCCGCCCGCGCGGTCCGGAACGCCTCCTCGATGTAGCCGCTGCCGATCCTCTGCTGGAAGACGGAGTTGCGCCGGGCGCCGCTGCCGCCGTCCTCGTACGCCTCGTTCACCACGTCCCAGGCGTAGATCTTGCCCTCGTAGTGGGCCATCACGCTGTTGATGTGGGTGTTCATCGCGCCGCGCACGTCGGCGGCGGAGGAGAGGCCGCTCACCCAGCCGGGGAGCTGGGAGTGCCAGACGAGGGTGTGGCCGCGCACCTTCATGCCCCTGCTCCGGGCGTGGTCGACGATCCGGTCGGCCGGGCCGAAGTTGAACGAGCCGCGCGAGGACTCGACGGTGTCCCACTTCATCTCGTTCTCGGGCGTGACTGCGTTGAACTCGCGGTCCAGGACCGTGGCGTACGCGGACTCGCCGAGGTGGTTCGCGGCGACGGCGGCGCCGAAGTAGCGGCCCTTCTCGGCGGCCGCCGCGCCGAGGGTGCTCGCGGCGTCCGCCGCGGGTGACAGGACCACGAGGAAGCCCGCGCCGAGGACGACGGCGACGCCGGCGAGGAGCGAGCTCCGGACGCCTGAGCGGCGTCTGCGGCGCCTGCCGGCGAGGGGGATGTCGCTTTCGATCATGCCTGTTCCTCCACTGGAACACCGATCGGGGACATGGGGACGAACGCGCGTTCCCGCGGCTCCCGGCGCCGGTCGCCCGCGCCGGGCCGCGGCTGGCGGAGATCTCACCTGGCCCTCAGGCTGGACGAGCCCGCGAAACGTATCAAGCTTGTTTCAAAACTTTCAGCGGCCGATTAACCGATTAAGCGGTGGTGATCTGGTCCGACAGGCGAAAAGTCGCCGAAAGTTTTCGAAGGGTGTGCATGGAGGTGCTCGCCGGCGCCACTCCCGGAGATCAAGACGCTCACGGGAGCCGCGCCGGCGGTCAGGCGCTCACGGAAGCGACGCCCGGCGGTCAGGCGCTCTCCTTGTCCTCCAGCCCCACCGCCGCGCGCAGTTCGCGTACGTCGTCGTCCAGTGAGGCTCCCGCCCGGTCCCGCGCGACGTGCGTCATCAGGTCGCCGAGAGCGTCGGCGACGGCGTTCAGCTTGTGCTGGATCGCGTCGTCCGCGCGGGTCTGGGTGTTCTGCAGCAACGCCACCAGCAGGAACGTGACGATCGTGGTGACGGTGTTGATGATGAGCTGCCAGGTGTCCTGGTCGCCGATGGCGAAGTACGAGGGCATCCACACCAGCACCAGCAGCACGCACATGGCGAAGAACCAGCCCCGGGAGACGAACCTGGAGGCTCCGGTGGCGAAGCGGTCGAAGAGCGAGAGCCTGGAGTCGACGTCCGACGGCATCGTGGCGGGCTGGTTGCGGGGAGAGCTCACCGGCGGCCCCTTTCGTCTGGCAGGGAACTCCTGTCACCTGCTCTTATGGGGCCCGTCCATTACCCGGGCGTTACCCGCGCAAACCGCCGGCACCGGCCGTGCCCGGGGAAACGCCTCGACCGGCAGCGCCGGTGGAGGGGTGCGGCACGCCTTCGCCCGAATATGTTTCAGCATCTCCGGTTATGCTGCGGTTCCTCATGGCACGCACGTCTCCTCCCTCGCGGAACGCCGCCCGCCCGGGCTCCGCCGGAGGCCCCCGCCACTCCCCCCGCGTCCCGTACGGTCCGGAAGAATCCCCCGCCGTACCGCATGGCGCACATCAGACGATATGTGAGCGTGATCTTCGCTATGCCATCGAACGTGACCCGGCTCTACCAGGCCCTTTTACGCGACGCGAGTCGTCCGATCTCGATCCGGCTGCGCCGTTCCCTTTCGGAGTGGCTGGCGGGCAAGGGGCTTCCCGCTCTCGACGCCTCGTGGACCGCGACGGAGCACGAGGCGGACGGCGTCCGCCTGAACGTGGAACGGCGCGGCGACTGCGGGCGGTACACGCTCGACGAGCCGTGCGACGGCGGCCTGCTGCGGACGAGGGTCACGTACACCGAGTCGGTGCCGGGCATGACGGGCTGGGTCGTGGTGACCGTCGACCAGCACGGCGCCGGCGCTCCGGTCACCGCGAACGCCCCAGGATTCGTCCCGGTCTACCTGCGGACCGCGAGGATCACCGACGGCGCGGTGCATCTGGAGGACAGCCCGGTCGTCGTCGACGAGAACGAGGTCCGGCGGTTCGCGCACACCCTGACCGAGCGCGCCCGGCGGGTGCCCGTCGTCGTGGTCTCGGTCGAGGCGAGGGACCCCGCGGCCGCCCGCGCGCGGGCCCGCTACCTGGCCGAGGCGACCGCCGGGGTCGCCGTCGTGGGGCTGCTCGCCGACATGCGCGCCCAGGACGGGTTCAATCGGGCCATGGGCGACGGCCTCGGCGTCTTCGGCGGCGGCGTACGGACCTATCTCGCGCCGTTCGACCCGGCCGAGGAGCGTTATCCGTACCGGCACCGCCCGTTGAGCGGGGGGCTGATCCGCAACGAGGGCGACCGCGCCCTCGACAGGGCGATCGACGGGATCATCGGCGAGACGGCCCGGCGGACGCTGCCGGACGAGGTGCAGAAGACGCTGCGGGTGGTCAACCGGGTGCTGGCCGGCCGCTCCGAGACGCGCGAGATCGCGGAGGCCGCCGCCACCGTCCGCGTCGGCGACGCGGGCTCGGAGGAACTGCGCCGCCGGATGATGGCCAAGACCGTGAAACCCGCGCCGCCCGCCGGACGGGACGACACGAACGCCGACGACGCCGACGACGCCGTGCGCCGTCCCCGGGAGGCAGCCGAGACCGGCGCGACGACGGCCACGGCGACGGCGGTGGCGGCGCCGGCCCTCGATGCCGCCGAGCTGGCGCGGACGGTGGCCGAGGCGGTGGTCGGGGAGATGCGGACGGAGCTGGAGGCGGCGCTGTCTCTCGCCGTCGCCTCCGGGACCGCCGCGGCCCCGGGCGGCTCAGGGGGCTCCGGCGGCTCGGGCGGCGATTCGGGAGAGCTGTCGCGCCAGATCGGCACCCTCGCCGCGCACGTCCTCGGCCTGCGCGAGCTCGTGACGGAACGGCGCGGCAGCGACGAGCTCCTCAGTGAGGCCGAGGACGACGCCGATCGGCTCGCCGGCGAACTGGAGGCGCTGCGCGACGAGCACGATCGCCTCTCCGAGGAGTACGCGGACGCCGTCGCCGTGACGCGGCGGTTGTCCGAGCGGGTCCGCGTCCTGGAGCGCAGGCTCGCCGAGACCGGCCGCCCCGTGTACGGCGTCGCCGTGGAGGACGACGACCTCTTCGAGCCGGCCAGCCTGATGGAGACGCTGATCGAGGCCCGGCAGCGGCTCACCCACGTCGTCGTCGGCGACACCGACGCCGCGGCCACGCGGCTGGACCTGCACCATCCGGCGCTGTGCCGTTCCTGGGCGGGCAAGGCGTGGGACGCGCTCCGCGCGCTCGACGACTTCGCCGGGGCCAGGTCCTCCGGCCGGTTCGCCGGGGGCTTCTACGACTGGTGCGCCAACGGCTCCCCCGGCAGGCTCACCATCCCGACCGGCATGCTCTCGATGCGCGAGTCCCAGTCGGTGGCCAACCGCGCGAAGTTCAGCGAGCCCCGCACCTTCTCCGTGCCGGTGGAGGTCGATCCGAGCGGCAGGCTGCTCATGGAGGCGCACGTGAAGCTGCGGCCCGTCGGCTATCCGGCGCCGCGCATGTACTTCCACGACGACTCCGGCGGCGCGACGGGCAAGATCTACATCGGCTATCTCGGCGACCACCTGCCCAACACCCGTACGAACTGAGGGGCGGGCTCAGGAGGGCCCGTCTCCGGCCGCGGGGGCCGGAGGGGCGGGGAGCGGCACGGGGCCGGTCGCGCCGCCCGACCGGACGACGGCCCTCAGGGGATAGAGCAGGAAACAGCCGAACGCCAGCGCCAGCACGGCCAGGGGCACGCCCCCGAGCATCAGCCGGACGCCCGTCACGACCGAGCCCGGCTGGGCCGCCGCGCCCGCCTGGTAGCCGGACCTGGCCAGCACGACGCTGATGATCACCGCCTGGAGGGACACCGCCCAGCGGACGATGAACCCGTTCATCCCGAAGTACATGCCCTCGCGGCGGGCGCCCGTCCTGCGCTCGTCGTCGTCGATCACCTCGGCGAGCAGGATCTCCAGCAGGACCAGCATGCCGGCGATGCCCACGCCGACCGCCGCCCCGGCCACGGCCGCGACGGCGAGGCTCCCGGCGAAGAGGAACGGCACGAGGGCGACGCCGTACACGACGATCGCGGCGAGGACGGCGCGGCGCGGGCCGATCCGGGTGGTGACCCGGCTCCACACGTACACCAGAGGGATCGCGGTGACGAACACCGCGCCCAGGATCACGGTGTTGGCGGAGTCGGGCTCGCCCAGGGCGTACTTGGTGAAGAACGGGATGCCCGCCTGGAGCAGGGCGAAGGTGAGCTGCAGCAGGAAGCTGCCCGCGACGTACGTGACGAACGCGCGGTTGGCGAGCGTGTAGCGGACCGCGGCGAGGAACCCGAAGCTCGCCCGCTCGGCCTGGGCTCGCTCGACCGATCCGCGCAGCGACAGCGCGAAGAAGGCCAGCGAGACGACGCCGAACGAGACGCCCATGGCGGCCCACCCGATGGTGCCGTACAGCGCGGGCGCGGCGGCGACCCCGACGATCATGCCGACGATGGCGAACATCTGCCGCCACGACGCGGCGGCGGCCCGCTCGGCGATGGTGGTGAACATCTCGGGGAACAGCGCCACGTAGTTCAGGACCACGACGACGAACAGCACGTCGTAGACGAGGACCGCGATCAGGAAGTACCAGAACCTGGCGGTCCCGCCGTCGACCAGCGGGATCCAGATCATGGTGAAGGCCGCGGCCAGCGGCGTCATGCCGATCGCGATGTAGGGCACCCGCCTGCCCCAGCGGGTGCGCGTCCGGTCCGAGACGTGTCCCGCCAGCGGGTTGAGCAGCGCGTTCACGATGCCGTGGATGACCATGGCGACGCCGATGAGCGCCGGGTCGACGCCGAGGTGGTCCACGTAGTAGAAGGTCGCGAACGTTGCGAACGCCTGCGCGAGCAGGTTGACCGACAGGTTGCCGGCCCCGTAGGCCAGCACCCGGCCGCGCCCGGTCATCGCGCCCTCTGCAGGGCGCGCAGGTCGGACCAGCCGATGAGGCGGACGCCTTCGTCGGCGATGGCGCGGCGCACCTTCGGGTCGGTGAAGAGCCGCAGCTCCATGGCGCGTTTCGCGTGGTGCGGCATGATCCGCCGCAGCTCGCCGGTCTCCTCGAACGGGTGGATGTAGATCTCCGTCACGCCGGGGCGCAGCGCCCGGATCAGCCCGATCATGTCCTTTCTGACGGTCTCGTACGTCTCGCCCTCGGCCAGCTCGAAGGGCAGCGTCCAGAGCCGGTCGAGGATCACCACGCCCGCCGCGTCCGCCGCCTCCGCCCGCGCCGCCGCGATCGGCTCCAGCTCCTCGGGCAGGCCCATGCCGTCCAGGGTCCTGGGCAGCCGGAACGGCAGGCCGTGCTCGGCGCACGCCGTGAAGACGACGTCGAGGAAGTCCCGGCCGGTGGCCAGGCCGTACAGGCTGCCCATGTGGTTGTCGGCGTGCGAGGGGTCCAGGCCGAGGGCGACGGCCCGGCGGATCTGGGCGTCGATCTCGGCGTGGACCTCGTCCGGGTCGGCCCGTTCCTCGACGGCGCGGCAGTCGGCCGGGAAGTAGCCGGCCTCGTCCACCAGCGAGGACACGGCGCGGTCGCGGGTCACCGGCCCCCACCGGTACCCCTCCCACTCGCTGGTGAAGGTCAGGTGCACGCCCACGTCGTAGCCGCCGGCGGCCGTCGTGCGGATCGCGTCCGGGGCCCAGGGGCACGGCGTCATGACCGTCGCCGAGCTGATGGCGCCGGCGGCGAGCAGGGACGTGATGCCCGTGTTGGCCGCCCGGCACATGCCGTAGTCGTCGGCGTTGACGATCAGGAGCCGGTCCTCCGGCCGGGCGCCGAGCCGCTGTGCGAGGTTCACGTGGGGTCCTCTCTTCTGGGGCCGCGCGGTCGCCCGGCGGGATCGGTGTCGTGTGCCCGGGCCGCGTCTTCATCCGCGCCTTCATCCGTGCCCGTACCTGTGCCCGCGGCCGGGCCCGTGGCGGCGGCGAAGGCGCGCTCCCGCGCGTGGTGGCGGGCGAGCCAGGCCGCGCCGCGCAGGACGGCGTCGCCGGTCACACCGCTCGCGATGACCCTGATCGGGAGGGGCGCGGCGTCCTCGGCGAGGTGGTGGCGGACGCGGTCGAGCAGCAGGTCGGCGCTCGCCCCGGCCGCGCCGCCGAGCACGAACAGCTCCGGCTCGATCACCAGGGCGATGGAGGCCGCCACGTGCGCGATCCTGCGGGCGGTGGCGTCGACGACCGCGAGCGCCCTCTCGTCGCCGCCCCTGGCGCGCTCGAAGAGCTCGCGCGGGGACGGCCGGTCCGCGATGCCCGCCTCCCTGGCCTGCTCGGCGATGCGGCGGGCGCCGAGCACCTCGGTGCCGAGCTCGGTCGCGGGGTGGGGCAGGAAGCCGACCTCGCCCGCTCCTCCGGCGTAGCCCCGGTGCAGCCGGCCGCCGAGCACGACCCCGGCGCCGAGGCCGACGCCGAGACCGAGCAGCACGAAGTCGGCGACGTCCGCGCACGCGCCGAACCGCTGCTCGGCGACGGCGGCGAGGTTGACGTCGTTCTCCAGGAGCAAGGGCGTGCGCAGGTCGCGCTCGATCGCCTCGACCAGCCCCGCGCCTCCCTCCGGGAGTCCGTACGCGCGTCTGATGGTGCGGCCGTCGCGCCCGACGACGGCGGGAACGCCGATGACGGCCTGGCCGACAGCGGTCAGGCCGGTTCCGGCCTGTTCGGCGCACTGGGCGGCGAGCGTGGTCACCGCGTCCGCCACGTCGGCGGCGTGCCTCTGGGGCGTGCCGGTCTCGGCCCTGGCGAGCACCTCGCCGGCCGCGTCGACGACGACGGCGCGGATCCGCAGGTGGCCGATGTCGACGCCGAGCCCGAACGCGCACCGGGGGGCGACGCGGTACAGGGTCGCGGCGGGACCCCTGCGGGTGGTGTCGGCGCCCGCCTCCTCAACCACCTCCCGCGCGACGAGCTCGCGCAGCGCCTGGGCGACGGTGGTCTTGGACAGGCCCGTCGCCCTGGTGATCTCCGGCCGGCCCAGCGGCCCCTCGCGGTCGATCACGTCGAGCACCGCCCGCTCGTTGATCGACCGGAGCAGGCCCTGCGGCCCGGCCAGGTAGTCGCCGCTCACGCTCACCCTCGCATCCCGGTCCGAGTAGGTCGGAAACTTTCCTACTCGGAGTGAGCGCATTTCTATCCGATCGGCGCGCGCCGGACAAGAGGCGGCGTCGCTCCCCTCTGCCCGGAAAACGCGAACGCCCACCGCCTCACCCGTACGGGGAGGCGGTGGGCGCGGGCGCGGGGGCGGCTACGCCTTGGCGGCGGGACGCCCCAGAGCGCGGAGCTGGTCGACGGTCAGCGCGGACACGTTCTCGTCGATCGGGTCCTCGGTGTACTGGTGGATCGCCCAGCTCTTCCAGTCGGCGGGCGGGGTGACCGCGCCCTTGGCCTTGCTGTAGTGGGCCACCCACAGCGGATATTCGGACATCCCGCCGCCGTAGGTGTTGGCGAAGTTCCACCCGGTGTAGATCATCGGCGTGGCGCCGGTCTTCTTCTTCACGTACGCGAGCCAGGTCTTGGCCCACTTGTTGACGTGGGAGACGGAGTTGCCGTCGCTGGTCTCCAGGTCGAGCACCAGCAGGTCCCCGGCCTTGCTGGGCTGGGAGTTCACGACCTTGAGGAAGTGATCGGCCTCGGCGATCGGGTCGTTGTAGGTGCGGGCGAAGTGGTAGGCGCCGCGGACGATGCCCTTCTCGCCCAACTGCCGCCAGTGCCGGGCGAAGGAGGCGTCGGTGAAGGTCACGCCCTCGGTGGCCTTGACGAAGCCGAACCGGGCGGGGCTGGCGTTCCAGTCGTGGTCGGGCTCGTGACCGGAGACGTCCTCACCGTAGATGAGCGGTGCGGCCTTCTCCTCGGGAGCCTGGGCGATCGGGGCGGGACCGTCCGGAGTGGCGTGCGCCGGGCCGGACACGACCAGGCCGGCCGTAGCGGACACGGCGGCCAGCAGCCCGGTCGCGGACGCGATGCGAAGGGTACGGCTGAGGGACATGCGTTTTCTCCTACGGGGGCATTGAGGGGAACTGCCTGGGGAGTGGGATCGAACGGTGTGCGGGGCACGGAGTCGTGCCGTGCCCGCCTCTCGCGGCCCGAGGCCGTACCGGGAACGGCGCCGATCCGGGGGTGACCGGGGAGATCGGGCGTCCGGGTGGGCCCTGTGAGCCGGCCGGAGGGCCGGCCCGGCGTACGAGCCTCGGGAACGGGCCGCGAGTGCGGGCCTGAAGAACGGGCGTCAGAGGCGAGGGGGCCCGGAGACCGGGCCGGTGCCGGTCATCCGGCGGCGCCTCCGCGAGCGCGTGTCAGGCGAGAGCGCGTCGGGCGCTCTGACGGGTCCGGCCAGGGGGCTTCGGACGAGGGGCAGGTCGATGCTTGGGCATGAAGGGGTGGCTCCTTCCTTCCACACCGCCTACCGGGTCAGCTGACGGGTTCGGGCTGGGAAGTGCCCTACGACACGCAGCTCGGGCTGGCGTGCCGATTCACCCCGGGAGGTGGCTCCCCGGTTCCGCATGCGGCGGATTCGGCGGCCGCGCGACGTCCGGCGGGAGGGTTCCCGCCGGTGACGCACGGTCACACAGGTAACGACAACGTCGTCGGCTTGTACCGCGACAGTGCCCATAAGGTACACAATCCGACAAGCAGTAATAAATAGGACAGATAGAATTTTACCTTGACCATGACATACGCCACTGCTTGCCCGTAATGTGCGCCCTCTCCGGCGTGGACACGGAGGGTGGCAAGCGGTGCGACCCGGCGTTGACACGGAGGGTGGCAAGCGGTGCGACCTGCGATCATGCGCGCACACCGGAACGGGGAAGGGAAATCCCGCCGGTCAAGGGAGCCTGTTTCCGCCCCGAATTCCGCATCGAGTAAAAACCAGCTCGCAAGCCCCAGAAGTCACATCGGTTACGCGCCGCGCGCGGCGACGAGGCGGCCGCCCCGGGCCTCCCGGCGCGGGGCGGGGTCACTCGTCCTCGGCGGTCTCCTTGGCCTCGGGGTGGTCGAACACGAGGTCATAGGTCGTGGGGAAGAGCTGACGGAAGGCCGTGTCCACTCCCTTGGTGCCGCTCTCCAGCACGATCTTCCCCTCGCGCGTCACGTCCCTGACGCGCTCCACGGTGTACTCGTGCGCGTCATGCGCCGGCTCGCGCGTGATCTCGGGCGGCTGCCCGCTTTCCGGTCCCTCCGGCACGGTGGCCCTCCACTCGCGACGGGGCTCTCCAACAGAGCACTCCCTACGATTCTTCCTTCGTACGGCACGCTCCACAAGAACGGGATCACTCAGGCGCAGGGCCGGGGACGTCGCCCGGCTCCGGCCCCGCGGGCGTCTCCCGTCGCGGCGCGGGGGCTGTCCGGCCGCGACGGCCGGGCCCGCGGGGCGCGGCCGGTCACATGAGCTGTTCGAGGGCGATCTCGAACGCGGCGCTCGCCACCCCTGTGGGCGCCTGGGAGCGCGCGTGGCAGTCCCTGATCGCCGACTCGATGGTGGCCGAGACGTCCTCGAAGATCGCCTCGTCGGAGACCTCGACCCCTTCCCGCATCAGGAGGGCGAAGGTACGCGCCATGCCGGAGTTGGCGATGAAGTCGGGCACGACCGCGACGCTCTTGTCGGCGTGCTCGTACGTCGGGCCGTAGAAGATCTCGGGGTCGGCGAACGGCACGTTGGCGCCGCACGCGATCACCTCCAGGCCGCGCGCCGCCATGCGGTCCACCTGCTCGCGGGTGACCAGGCGCGACGCCGCGCAGGGCAGGAAGACCTCCGCGCCGGTGTCCCAGACGGCGTCGTCGATCGCGTCGTACGGGATCATGCCGGGAGCGCGGAGCGTGTTGCCGTCCTTGGCGAGGAAGAGCTCGCGCACCTCCTCGAGGCCGTACCCGGCCGGGTTGAGGAGCCCGCCGTTCCGGTCGATCACGCCGACCACCCGCGCGCCGGCCTGGGCCGCGTAGTAGGCGGCCGCGGAGCCGACGTTGCCCCACCCCTGCACGATGACGCGCTTGCCCGCGATGTCGCCGCCGTAGACGGCGTAGTAGTGCCGCACCGACTCGGCCACGCCCCAGCCGGTGATCAGGTCCGCGACCGTGTGCCGGCCGGCGGGGTCGGGCGTGTAGCGCCGGTCCTCCACGGGCTTGGCCACGCCCAGGCGCAGCCGCCCGACCCGCCGCACGAGGTCCCGGTCGGAGGCGTCGAAGTGCCCCCTGACCACACCCTCCTGCGGGTGCCACAGGCCGTGGCTCTCGGTGATGGGCACGACCTCGCGCACCTCGTCCACGTTGAGGTCGCCGCCCGTGCCGTAGTACGTCTTCAGCAGCGGGGTGACCGCCCGGTACCAGCGGCGCAGCACGTCGTTCTTGCGAGGGTCGCGCGGGTCGAAGTCGATGCCGGACTTCGCCCCGCCGATCCGCGGCCCGGAGACGGTGAACTTGATCTCCATCGTCTTGGCCAGCGACACGACCTCGTCGCGGTCGAGCCCGGGGCGCATGCGGGTGCCGCCGCCCGCGGCGCCTCCCCTCAACGAGTTGATCACCACCCAGCCCCTGGCCGGGGACTCGGGATCCCGCCACTCGAAAACGATCTCCGGTGCGCTGTTCTCGAACCGGGTGAGCAGATGCTTCATGTCCTGTTCCTGCTTCGTCGAGGCTCGGTGGTGATCGGCCCGCCGCCGGCGGCGGGCACCCCGGTCAGAGATTCCTAGAGGTTGCCCCGCCGGTCCTGCTCGCGCTCCAGCGCCTCGAAGAGCGCCTTGAAGTTGCCCTTGCCGAAGCCGAGCGAGCCGTGCCGCTCGATGAACTCGAAGAAGACCGTGGGCCGGTCACCGATCGGCTTGGTGAAGATCTGCAGGAGGTAGCCGTCCTCGTCGCGGTCCACGAGGATGCCGCGCTTCTGCAGCTCCTCGACCGGGACGCGGACCTCGCCGATCCGGGCCCGCAGCTCCGGGTCCTCGTAGTACGAGTCCGGCGTGTCGAGGAACTCGATCCCCTCGTCCCGCAGGCAGTCCACCGTACGCAGGATGTCGTTGGTGGCCAGGGCGAGGTGCTGGGCGCCCGGCCCCTGGTAGAACTCCAGGTACTCGTCGATCTGGCTCTTCTTCCTGGCGACGGCCGGCTCGTTCAGCGGGAACTTCACCCGGTGGTTGCCGTTGGCCACCACCTTCGACATCAGGGCCGAGTACTCGGTCGCGATGTCGTCGCCGACGAACTCGGCCATGTTGGTGAAGCCCATGACGCGCCGGTAGAAGTCCACCCACTCGTCCATGCGGCCCAGCTCGACGTTGCCCACGACGTGGTCGAGCGCCTGGAAGAGGCGCTTGGGCGCCCCAGCACGCTTCACGAAGCTCGACGACCGCGCCACATAGCCGGGCCGGTACGGACCGTCGTAGCGTGAGCGGTCCACCAGGCTGTGCCGGGTCTCGCCGTACGTGGCGATGGCGGCGACGCGGATGGTGCCGTGCTCGTCGGTGACGTCGTGCGGCTCCTCGACCACCCGCGCGCCCTGGGCACGGGCGTGCTCGACACAGCGGTCCACGTCGGGCACTTCGAGGGCGATGTCGATGATGCCGTCACCGTGCGCGCGGTGGTGGTCGTGCAGCGGGCTGTCCAGGGCGACGCCGCCCTTGACGACGAAGCGGACGGCGCCGCTCCTGAGCACGTACGCGTGGTGGTCGCGGTTGCCGGTCACCGGGCCCGAGTAGGCCACCAGTTCCATACCGAACGCGGACTGGAAGAAGTGCGCCGACTGCGTGGCGTTGCCGACCACCCATTCGACGGCGTCCCATCCGGTGACCGGGAAGGGGTCGGTGGAGTCGTCGTACGAAACCAGGCCCACGAGCTGCTTCAGCTCGTCGAGGTCGAGTTCGGCCAGACGCTCCTGGTCAGTGAGGGTCTGCTCGATGCTCACGCTCTCCTCCAATGGCTCGATGTCCTCCGGCGGCACCGGTGACTTCGCCATATGTGAACGCATGTGGAGGAGCTGCGCAAGAAGCCGCGAATTCGCTATTCGATCTGCCATGTTTGTCGGCCACCGTGCTGTTCAGGCTGTACAAGTTGTCCACTCGGTCATGCCACATACCGAACGAGACACACTCCGGAACTCCCCCCCCGGTAATCGGGTCCGCATGCGCCGCGGCCGTGAGCGGCGTGTCACCGGCGGGGAACACGGACGATCCGATGCCGCGCCCGCCCGGATAGGTGCGCGCGCGGCTCACCGGAAGCCGATCTCGCCCTCGTGCGGGCCGCCGACCGTCCAGGAGCGTGAGCCCAGGGCGCCCAGGGCGCGTTCGATCTTCTCGCCCGGGTACGGCGTCGCCCGGCTGACCCCGAACAGGTCCCAGTAGAAGTCGTTCATGGCCGCCGCCACGGGCGCGTACCGGCGGATCACGGAGGCGACGGCCGGCGGAACACCGGCGGGGTCGGCGCCGTCCGCGCACGCGCGGATGTACTCGTTGCGCTCCACCGGCCCGCCATCCCGCGGCACCGCCACCCCGCAGACGTCGGTGACGAGCCAGTTGACCAGAACCATCAGCGCGTACCCGACGTCGTGGGTCCGGTTGCGGTCGAGGAAGCCGGCCTCCCGCGCGGACAGGTCGAACCGAGGGGAGGTCGCCAGCCCGAAGTCGGCGATGTACAGGCGTCGGCCGTCGGTGAGGATGTTTCCGAAGTGCGCGTCGAAGTGCATCAGCCCCTGGTCGTTCATGAACGCCACATCGGCCAGCAGGCACGACTCGACCATCGCGCACGCCGCGGAGGTGGCGTCCGGACCGGCGGCGAGCCGCGAAGCGAGCCAGTCGCCGATCCTGTACGGGATGAACTCCTGGAAGAGCACGAGTCCGGCCGAGGCCCGCGCGAGCGCGCTCAGGCGTTCCCGCACCGCCGACGACCCGCCCCAGTACCGCACGGCCGCCTCGACGTCGGCGTGCTCCTCGGACGGCGGCGGTGCCCCGGGCAGCACCCGCCAGTGGTACAGCAACGGGAAGGCCGCGCTGCGCCCGGCCAGCACCCAGCCGGTCGTCATGGCGTCGGCCGCCAGCTCGCGCCAGGCGCCGAAGCCGGGCGACCCGACCCCGTACTGGCAGAACGCGGGGAGCCCGAACAGGTTCGCCGTCGACATCACGTTGTCCGCGCGGCGCTCCACGTCGGTCAGCGGCACCCGCTTCGTGAAGACCGGCACACCGGCGACGTCCAACAGCGCCGAGGTGCCGCCGATGCCCGAGCCCAGGACCCGCGCCCGCTCCAGCGACTCGGCGAGCTCCCGATCGCTGCGCGAGGCCAGCGCGCTCGAGACAGCTCTGTATCTGCGGACACGCTCGCCGTGAGACATGTCCGCCCCCCCCGCCGCCCGGTTCCAAGAGCAGTACCCCTCATGATCTTGACTCGCCCGTGGACGCTACACCCGCGGCCGAGCATGTGAACAGGGACGGCGCCGACGTTCGAAGGCCGC
Organism: Microtetraspora niveoalba; assembly: GCF_001570405.1. Classification (GTDB taxonomy): domain Bacteria; phylum Actinomycetota; class Actinomycetes; order Streptosporangiales; family Streptosporangiaceae; genus Microtetraspora; species Microtetraspora niveoalba. The sequence goes on from NZ_BBYM01000018.1 coordinate 179,627, forward strand.
GCGGCCGGTCGCATACGACGCTGCCCGGCAGCCGTCGGCGGAGCCCGAACGCGGTCTGCGTCTTGCCGCCCCCGAAAGGGCCGTTGACCCACCAGCGGCCGTTACGTTGAGGCACTCTCCCTGGAGCCTCCAGGGCGAGTGTCCCCATGATCAGTTGTGCCTGGTCGGGCGTGGGCCGAGGTAGGCGAAGGCCCAGCGGTCCTTTCCGGCGCGGTAGAGGCGGTAGCGCTCTGGGTGCCGGTAGCGGTCGCGGTTGTGGAACTGGCAGGTGGGTGCGAGTTTGTCCAGGTCGGTGCTGCCGCCGTCGCTCCAGTTGTCGATGTGGTCGCTCTGGCACAGGTGGGCGGGCAGGGGCAGTCGTCGACGACGCATGTGGTGTAGCGGGCGAGGATGGCTCGGCGTTGTGCTGGGGTAGCGCGGCGGACTTTGCGGCCCATGTCCAGGATCTGGCTGTCGGCGTTCATGACGAGACGGGCCAGGGTGGAGGTGTGGGCCAGGCGGTGGATGTCGGGGACCGGGAGGAACTGGCCGGTGGCCAGCAGCAGTCCGGGGAGTCTGCGGCCGGACAGCAGCCCCGCGGGCAGCGCCCACGCCACCGGCGGTTCATCGGCTGGAGGCTGGTCTGTCAGCGAGTCCGCGTCTGCTGATGCTTTGAGGGGTGCTTCGCCTCCTTCGGGCGCGGCGAAGCACCGCACGCCCGACTCTGGCGCGGCTGACGGTGAGGTACCCGGCGCTGCTGCGGCCGGTGGCGGCGTGTTCGGCAGCGGCTCCGCTGACGCTGATGCGCCTGGCGCTGCTGCGGCCGGTGATGGCGTGTTCGGCAGCGGTTCCGCCGACCGTGACGTGCTTGATGGCGGTGGCGTGTCCGAGGGGCGTTCGGGCGACGGCGGCATGTCGTCGGGTCCGCGTTACGCACCCGAAGCGGCCGATCATCCCCCACAGCCCTGGGCTTGGCATACGCATCCAGCAACGCCCGCAACCGCGCCCCCGCCTCACGCGGAAGACGGAACTCCCCCTCAAGCCCACCCGAGGAACTCTCCCTGACCAACAAAAACCGCCGCCGATAATCCGCGTCCGCCTCATCCTCGCCGCCATCGGGATTCAGCACCGCATGCAGATAACGACCAGCACGAGCCACCTCAGCAGGAGTCGCCCGATCCGCCAGCGACACCAAAATCGGCTCGGCCAGCCTCGCCTGCTCATCGGTCAACCGGCCGGTAGCCGCGCAGATCGCCGTCACCTGCCCCTCCGACAAGCTCCCCCGGGCGAACCGCTCACCCACCACCGGCAACCGCTCCAACTTCCTGCCGCACTGCCACCTCCCGGACCACCGCATCCCGCGGCGCTGCCGGCGCGGCGGGCCATATCGTCCCCGGAACCAGCCGCGCGGGACCTGTCCTCACCCGAGCCAGGCAAGCCCCCGCCCCGGCCAGGAACGCGGCCCTCCTCGACAACACGACCAAAGACATCCACGGAATGGCAGCCATCCGTTGAATCGGAGGCACAACCAGAACCGGCAACCTCGGTGGAATCACAGGCGCAGACGGACCCCAAGCCAACGGTTGAACCGAAACCGCCGTCCGTTGAGTCGGAGGCAGAAGCGGAACAGGAGCCATGGGCGGAATCGGAAGCGTCGGCGGAATCAGAGGAACGCGCGGAAGGCGTGGAAGCGGAAGCGTAGGTGGAATCGGCCGGGACGCCGGGGACGATTGCGGAGAGGCCGGGGAAACCGCCGGGGGCGGGAGTGAAGAAGCTGTCGAGCGCGTCATCGAGAGCGAGCGCCGACGTTCCGTCCGAAGCGCGATCAGCCTGAGCGACTCCCAGCGTGGCCACGTGATCCCACCACGCCTCGTCACACGGCCCTCCGACCGGGCGGCGTGACGGCTTTTCGGTCGAGAACTCGAACGACCCGAATGACTGCTTCATGTTCACCCCCTCCACTCATTTATCCGAACTCCTGCACGAATTATTGCATCCCGGGGCCGGGCGATCGGCGAGTTTTCCACAGGGGGTTGCTGGTGATGTGGTGCTATTTATCCCTTTTGCTCTCGCCCTCAATTCGGGTCACCCGGGATCGCGACTCCCGCCGAATGAACGACCCTCCCCCACGACACCCCCTGCCAAGAAAAGCCCTGAACTATGGCGATGAAACAGGTCTTACGGTGGAGAGAGCGCGGGGTCGTGTCCCCGGCCACCGGACCACTGCCAGCGGGCCACAACCACAACCGTTGTCAGCGGACTACAGCGGGATCGCCCCCGATCCGATGAAGGGTTTTCTCACGAACCTGGAACATGCGGCACGAACCTGGAACACACGGCGAGGTGATCGGCGAGCAGGCCGAGAGGATCCGGAAACGAAGTCGTGGGGCGAGCGGGCACTATCCCGGCTAGCCGCTGGGCACGCCTCAGCCCACCGCCTGCTTCACCAGCGCACTGATCCGCGCCTCCACCTCGGGCGTCACTTCGGTCAGGGCGAAACCGGCAGCCCACATCGTGCCGTCGTCCAGGTTCGCCTGGTCGCTGAACCCGAGCGTCGCGTAGCGTGTTTTGAACTTCGCCGCGCTCTGGAAGTGGCAGACGATTTTGCCGTCCAGCGCGTAGGCGGGCATCCCGTACCAGAGCTTCGGCGCGAGGGTCGGGGCGCTGGCAGTGATGACGGCATGGACGCGCTCGGCCATGATCCGGTCCGATTCCTGCATCTGGGCAATCTTCGCGAGTACGTCCCGCTGGTCCTGCGCCGCCTTGTCCGCACGTGAGGTGCGGCGCGCCGCATTCTTCTGCTCTTGGGCGTGCTCCTTCATCGCGGCCCGCTCCTCGGCCGTGAATCCCTGGTAGGTGCTGCTTTCGGTGCTGCTCATGGCAGATTTCCTCCTTGAGGATCTTGATTTTCGGAGTCTTGAGAAGGGACCTCGTGGTCCTCTGTTCGGGGCCGGTGCCACCGGACCGTGGATCCTCGGTCAGGCGGCGTGCCCGGCCGAGGCGTCAGACCAGCCGGCTCAGCTGCAGTCGCGCATCAGCTCGCGGCCGGGCAGTTCGCTCTCCTCGCGTCAAGCCTGGATGCGGTGCGGGGAGGGGCGAAACCAGCGCCGGCTCGTCGAGTTGCCGCAGGATCGCGAGCAGCGCAGTCGCGAACGCCGTACGGCTGCGCTAACCGCGCTGGTCGAGCTGCTGCACACGGGCAGCATCGTCGTCGACGACGTGGAGGACGACGCCCCGATGCGCCGGGGGCGCCCGGCCGTGCACGCCGTTGGCTTCCTGGATGACCTCGGCCCCACCGGCCTGTACCTGCCGTGATGATGCTGCCGAGGTCGTCTCGCCGCGTGCCTCAGACGGATGCGGCCTCCCACACGAATCCGTCGGGGTCGGTGAAGGGCCCGGCATCGCCGCCGATCACGATCCGGTGTGATCCGCTGCCCTCCTGGGAGACGCCGGTGTCCTTGGCGAGCGCGCGGCGCGGGTAGAGCGCCAATGTGACGGTCGACGACGGGGTCGCGAACTCGACATACTTGCCGCCGAAGCTCTTGGCCACGGCCAGGCCGCGATCGACGTAGAACCGCTTGCTCGCCTTGACGTCCACCACTCCCAACAGGAGCGCGACCTGCTCGATGTGCCGGACGGCAGGGCCGGTGTCCTTCTTGTTCGAGGTCGCGATCTTGCAGATCGTCCCGTCCGGGGCGCGGACGACGCCGCCGTAGCCCCAGAACCCCTTCGTGGCCGGCTTCAGCGTCGTGGCGCCGGCGTCGAGGGCGGCTCCGATGAGGGCGTCGACGTTGCCCGGCTGGGACACCACGAGCGACAGCGCGAACCCCCGGAAGCCGGTCGTCGGCGCGTCCGAGGCGCGTACGTTCACGTACGGGCCCAGACCGAAGGCTTCGTAGAAGGCGTCTGCGGCCGCGGGGTCGGGAGCTTCCAGGATGACGGATTCGAAGGAGGTCATGGCAGGTCCTTTGATCGAGGTGGGTTCGTTGTCTTGCCGGCCGCGGCCGCGCGGCGGGTAGAGCAGGGGCGGGCCGGCGCTCACCGGTCCTGGATCAGCCCGAGGACGTTGCCGTCGGGGTCGGTGACGGTGGCCACCAGACGGCCGCCGCCGACCTCGTGCGCGGCCTCCTTCACGGTGGCCCCGGCGGCGGTCACCTCGGCCAGCTTCGCCTCGATGTCGTGCACGTGCCAGTAGGCCACTGGCGAGGTCATGCCCTGCGGTCCACCGTCCGGCACCAGTCCGATGTGCTGGCCCTCGGCGTCGAAGCCGACGTAGTAGGGGGAGTCGGTCTGCGGCGGGATGCCGAGCAGGGCCGCGTACACCGCCTTGGCCTTGGCCAGGTCGGACACGGGGTGCAGCACGGTCTTGATTCCCTGGGTGGAAGAGCCGGTCATGGTCGCTCCTGTTGGTCGTGGTCGCATCGACTCGCTGTTCGCGTGTTCACAGCTTCGCTTCCGGCTCAGGGGGTCCGCATCCGTGGTGAGTACGGAACCTGTCCACGGAACCCGGCCACGGATCGACGGCACGGATCGCGCACGGATCGCACGGTGGCCATCGCGGATGAGGTGCTGAGGGGGATGCGGCAAACTGGGGCAGTGGTGACAGAAGTGGAGATCTCGCCTCGGGAAGCCGAGGTGCTGGAACTGATCGGGGCCCATCTCAGCAACGCCGAGATCGCGGCACGGCTGTGTATCTCGGTGCGTACCGTGGAGAGTCACGTCTCCTCCCTGCTGCGCAAGCTGGAGGTGCCGGATCGGCGGGCGCTCGCCCAGCGCGCGCCCACGTCGGCCGGCGCCGCTCCGTCGCATCCGGCACCGGTTCTGCCGGCCCCGCTGACCTCGTTCGTCGGCCGGGTGGACGAGCGGGCCGAGCTGACCGAGATGATCAAGGCGCACCGTCAGGTGACCGCGGTCGGTCCCGGCGGAGTGGGCAAGACCCGGCTGGCGTTGGCGGTGGCCGCGGAAGCGGCCGGCGCGTACTTCGACGGCGTGTGGTTCGTCGACCTGGTCCCCGTCACCGATCCGGACCTGGTCGCCACCGCGGTCGCCGGGTCGCTCGGCCTCGGTGAGCAGCCGGGCCGTGACATGACCGAGTCCGTGGTCGCCGCGCTGGCCGACCGTCATGCGCTGCTGGTGCTGGACAACTGCGAGCACGTGGTGGACGGGGTGGCGCTGCTTCTCGAGCGAGTGCTGGCGACGTGCCCGCGAGTGACGGTGCTGGCGACCAGCCGGGCACGGCTGATGGTGCCGTTCGAACGGGTGTATCCGGTCCCGCCGCTGTCGCTGCCCGTTGATGGTGAGTCGGACGCGGTCGCGTTGTTCATGGAGCGGGCGGCGGCGGTGGGCCGGTCGCTGGATCCCGCACTGCGCGACCAGATCGCCGCCATCTGTGAGCGGCTGGACGGGATGGCGCTGGCGATCGAGCTGGCCGCCGTCCGGTGTTCCACGCTCGGGCTGGACGGGATCACCGCCGCCCTGTCCCACCCGCTGCGGATGCTGACCGGCGGCTCCCGTGCCGATGAGCGGCACCGTTCGGTACGGGGGGCGCTGGACTGGAGCCACGCTTTGCTGGAGCCGGCCGACCGGGCGCTGCTGCGCCGGGTGGCGGTGTTCGTGGCGCCGTTCACCGCCGCGGCGGCGGCGGAGGTGGCCGGGAACGAGGAAGGCCTGGTCGCCGACGGCCTGGCCCGGCTGGCAGAGCAGAGCCTGCTGGTGGTGACGGCGTCCCCGGGTGGGACGGAGTACCGGGCGCTGGAGACCATCCGCCAGTACGGGGTGGAGCGGCTCGCCGAGGCCGGTGAGCTGGTCGACGCTCGATCCCGCCACGTTCGCTGGTGCCTGTCCAAGGCGGCCGAGCTGGCGGTGGCACGGGAGGGCTGGCGGGCCCGGTTCGACGCCGTGGCGGACGATCTGCGTGCGGCGCTGGCGTGGGCTGCCGACCGGCCGGAACAGCGCGCGGACGCGTACGATCTTGCCCGGCGCCTGGCGGAGCTGACCTTCACCCGTAACCTGATCGGCGAGTCCCAGGGGCGCTATGAGCAGGCCGCCGCGCTCGCGAACGACCCCGCCGCCAGCGCGTCGATGCTCCGGCATGCCGCGGCCGTGGCCGGCTGCCGGATGCATGGTGATGACATGTACCGCCTCCGCCGCGCGGCCGCGGATGCCGCCCGCGGCTCCGGCGACACCGCCGGCGCCGCCGCCGACCTGGCGACCGCCGCCGCCAACGCCTACCGGTTCTCCGGCAAGTTCGTAGGGAAGCTGCCGCAGGAAGAGGCGATCGTGCTCATCACCCAGGCGCGGGAGCTGGCCGGCGACGACCCGGCCGCCCAGGCCGCGGTGGCAGTGGCCGAGGCCGGGCGGGCGCTCACCGAGATCGGTGCCGCGCAGGGCCTGGACGACAACGCGGTCCGGGTGACGATCGCACGCGCCGAGCGGGCGGTCGAACTCGCTCACCGCACGGGTGACCCGCTCGCCGAGTCCGCCGCGCTCGACACGCTCACCTGCGCCCAGAGCTGGGCCGGTGAAACGTTCGCCGCCGCCGGCACGGCCCGGCGCCGGATCACGCTGCTCTCGTCCACACCGGATACCCCGGAAGGTACACACGAGCTGATCGAGGCGCTTGGCGAGACCACCGAGGCCAGCCTCGGCACCGGCGACCTTCCGGGTGCCCGCCGGTGGGCACGGCAGCTCGCGGATCACCCCTTGCTGGTGGAAGTCGGCCACCGTGCCGCGGGCTGGCTGCTTGTGGCCGACGCGCTGGCGGGCAACGTCGAGGAGGTGCTCACCGGCAGCGTCCGGTTCCTCGACGCCTGGCAGCGGGTGGGCAGCCCCGCCGGGTCCGTCCTCGGTCCGCCGGCGGCCGCGGTGGCGACGATCCACGGCCTACGCGACGACCAGGATGCCCGCCGCGAATGGAGCGCCGTCCTGAATCAGCTCGACCCCTCACCGGGGAATACCTACGGCTACGGGGCGATCTTCGACGCGATGCTTCTGCTCCACCGCGGGCAGGCACCGGAGGCGCTGGAGCGGCTGGCCCCCGAGCCCGGCGAGGTGTGGCAATGGGTCACCTGGATCTGGCTTCACTGGTACGTGGCGCTGCGCGCCGAAGCCGCCGTGCTCGCCGGGAGCTCCGATGCCGGCGACCATGTGTCCAAGGCTCGGACCGTCGTGGCCGGCAACCCGGTCGCCGGTGCCCTTGTGGAGCGGGCCCAGGCGCTGCTCGACAACGACCAGGAGCGGTTGCTCGCCACGGCAGATGCGTTCGACGCCGCCGGCTGCCGATATCAGTCGGCGCGGACTCTGGTGCTCGCCGGCGGCGACCACGCCGAGCGCGGCGCGGCCGCGCTGGCCGATCTCGGCTTCGCCCCGATGGCCCTGCCCCGACACCCATGACGAGCCCAGAGTGATAGTCGCCGAGCAGGATCCACCAGATCATCCCCAGCGACTATCACTCGCCCGGTTGGCGTCGGTTGCGGCCGTGTGGTGTCAGGCGTACCCCGACACCGCCCCGGCATCGGTCTCGAAGTGCAGCGTGGAGACGTCGTACAGCGCCAGGCTGGCCGGACCCAGCCGGGCGTGCACCGCACGCAGCGGAGGAAAGTCGAGCAAACAGTGCGGATTGACGATTGATCAGGACATCGTGTGATCACTACGGTTGGCCCTTGTCGCCACTGATCGACAGGAAGCCCGCGTGGCATCTTCCTTCTCGCAACGAGGGGGATGCCAACCGCCACCGGCCGGTCTTCCTGCTTCACCGCCGATTGCCGGCCGAGGAGGTCTCCCCATGAGGCACACGAAGAAGATCCTTGTCACCGCGCTGGCGGTCGGCGCGGCCCTCGCGGTCGCCATTCCCGCGGGCGCCGCGTCCGGCGCCCCGGCCGACCGGCCGCTGACCCGGTCGGAGCTCAAGAAGACCCTGCTGACCAGCAAGGACCTGGGCAAAGGCTGGGGGGTGCTCCGCGAGACACGTGAGCCCGTCGAACTCGCCGGCCTCGACGTGGACGACCACGCCTGCCTGTCCGCGGCCAGGAAGTTCGACGCCGCGTTCGACTCGCCGGGGCAGGGAGTGCTGATCCTCGGTCCGCTGTCCGGAACCGAGCGGGTTTATACGGGTGGCTCCGCCGCACTCAAGCGGATGACCGCCGCGGCCCAGCGGGTCGCCGCCGCGTGCGACGGCGCGGGCGACACCCGCGACATGCTGAAGATCACCAGACGCTCGCCGGGCGCGCTGGGCGACGTCGCGCACGGTTTCGAGATACGCACCGAGAGGCCGCCGTACAACGGCGCGGACAACGTGCTCCTGCACGTCGGCTATGTGGTGGTCCGCTATCGCTCGGCGGTCGCCGTCATCGAGGGACTCGACGCCGACGGCAAGAGCCACTGGAACGACACCCTCAAGCTGGCGAGGAAGGCCGTGGCCAAGCTCAAGTCGGCCTATCCCAAGCGCGCCTGACCGGCGGCCGCGCGCGGCCACTCCAGACGAAGGGGATCCGACCGCGACAACCCGTGGTTCCGCGTCCGGTCGGATCCGGGACGCGGGTGGCGGTGACGCGTGATCGAGCCTCCCGGCGGGCCCTACGAGGGACGGGTCCGGAGCGAGCGAGAGGGATCCGCCGCCTCCACACCACGTAGCTGCGCGGCGATCGCCCGGGTCTCCGGCGACGCGTCGGCGGGCGGGTGGTGGATCCACCAGCCCGGCCCCCACCTGAGCACCTTGCCGTAAAGGGTGAGGACGAGGCCGCTCTCGAAGTCGTCGGCGGGGACACGGACGTCGCGCACCAGGGGATCGTCGCCGACCGTAGACGCGTAACGCCCTTCTCCGGGAACGTACGCGGAGGGGGTCTCGGAGAAGCAGTCGAAGAACACCCACCCGGCCGAGTCCGCCGAGGCGTAGCACAGCACCCGTTTTCCGACGACCAGGCTCGGCGTCCCGTAGGCCTCCTCGACCTCGCCGGGCCGCACGTCCCGCCCGTCGAACCGGTCCCGCACCCCGCCGATCAGCTCGCGCCACTCCCGCGCGTCCAGTGTCCGATCGACCGCCAGATAGCCGAGCCGGTGGAATCGCTCGGCGTAGACGGACGCGACCTCGTCCACGCAGCGGTTCTCGTCCCCGAAGAGAGCGGCGAACGGTCCGTACACGCCCAACTTGCCGTACCGGGACAGGTCCTCTCTGACGTCCTCCCACTCCTGGTCACGCTCGTCGAGGAAGCAGAGGTTCTGGAGGAGCGTGCCGGCGGCGGTCCCCATCTCGCGCCCGCTCCCGGCATACATGCCGGGCCTGGTCACCACATGTCGCACCTCGTCCAGCCATCGCCGCCGGAGATCATGAACGGTCCGCACCCGCACATCCTAACGATCAAGCTCGACGGCCACTTCGTCCGGAGGGAAATCCGGTTGTAGGCGGGCGTTCCGGGCGGTTGCATGAGGTGATCGACTCGAATCGACGCGACTCAACGCGGCTCGCCCCGGCTCGACGCGGATGAATCGGATGAATCGGATGAATTCATTCCGCTAATTCGCGAATTATTTCCAACATGCTAGATTCGGGACAATAAGGCGAAGAAATAAGAATGAATTCATCCGACGGGAGAAACATGGAGTCGCTGGTCGTCGAGCGGGTCGAGACGTTCGTCGTGGAATTGCCCTCCATCAGGTCGTTCAGCATTTCCGGAGGGAGCGTCACCACGGCGGGGAAGCCCGCGGAGCGGGTCCTCGTCAAGGTGACGGCCGGGGGCCTGACCGGATGGGGCGAGGCGACCCCGACGCCCTCCTGGACGTACGAGACGGTGGAGTCGATCTCGACGACGATCCACCGCTATCTGGCTCCGGCGCTGATCGGGCGTCCGGCGTGGGATCTGGACGGCGCCTGCGCGGCCTACGAGAAGGTGATCAACCGGGGACTGACGATCGGCTCCCCCATCGCCAAGTCGGCGCTCGACATCGCCCTGCACGACCTGCTCGGCCGCGCCCTCGGGGTCCCCCTCGGCGTGCTCTGGGGCCAGCGCCGCCTCGACCGGATCAGGCTCGGCTGGATCGTGGCCGGGCAGACCCCCGACGAGGTACGGCAGGCGGTCGAGGAGGGGCGGGCCGAGGGCTACCACGCGTACAAGGTGAAGGTGGGCCTGCACGACGAGGCGACGGACGTCTCAGTCGTGGCGGCGGTCCGCGAGGCGGCGCCGGACGCGCCCATCTGGGTGGACGCGAACCAGGCCTACACCGTGGACGGCGCCCTGCGCATGGCGCGCAGGCTCGCCGAGTTCGACGTGTCGGCGTTCGAGCAGCCGCTGCCCGCCAACGACATCACCGGGTTGCGCAGGCTGCGCGACCGCAGCCCGCTGCCGGTGGCGCTGGACGAGAGCCTGCGCCACCCGTCCGACCTGGCCACGTTCGTGAAGCTCGACGCGGTGGACATCGCCATCGCCAAGGTGCAGCGGTCGGGCGGGCTCACGCTCTCGCGCCGGTTGTGCCAGCTCGCCGAGGACGCTGGGCTGCGCATCATGGGGTCGGGGCTGACCGACACCGATCTCGGGTTCGCCGCCTCGCTGCACCTGTTCGCCGCGTTCGGCGTGGACACCCCCGTCGATCTGAACGGGCGGCAGTTCGTCCACTCGGCGTACGTCGGGGGGAGCACGGTGAAGGTGGTCGACGGCACCGCTCTGGTGCCGACGGGTCCGGGCCTCGGCGTCGAGGTGGACGAGGACGCGGTGCGCGCCCTCACCTCGGCGCACTGGAGCGTCTGACCGGGAGCGGTTCGGGGCCGGGCCGGCGGGTCGGCGTCTCCGGGGCGGGTTCAGCCGGCGGGCGGAGTGCCGCCCGCCCCGGACACGGGCGTCTCGCCGGCACCACCGCCCGCCAGCAGGGCCTCGGCCGTCGCCGTACGGGCGTAGAGGATGTAGCGCCCGGTGCGGTGCGCGGTGCACAAACCGGCGTCGCGCAACGCGGTGAGGTGCTGGTTGACGCCGGGCTCGGAGAGCCCGACGCGCAGGGCCAGGTCGCGTGTCGAGGCGGGCTGGTCCAGCTCGGCCAGCAGGCGTGCCCGCGTCCTGCCGAGCACGGCGGCCAACGCCCGCGGCGGGTCCAGCCCGCGGCGCTCCCAGAGCGTGCCGATGCCGCGCGGCGGGTAGCGGACCGTGGGCTGGTACGGCGGGGTCGTGACGGAGAAGACCCGCGGCCAGGCGAACACGCAGGGCACGAGCAACAGCCCGAGACCGCGCAGTGAACGGGTCCCCGACACGTAGCGGTGCTCCATGCGCAGCGTGCCGTCGTGCCAGGTCACGCTCTGGTCGAGGTCGGTCAGCATGCGCTGCGCGCCGCCCTCGGCCAGGAGCTTGGCGCGGTAGAGGATCTCCCCTTCGAGCAGGGACCTGATCCTGGGCCAGTACGGGGCCATGGCCGCCGCCCAGTAGTCCTCCACCTCCCGCGCCAGGCGTTCCAGGCCCTTGGCGGGGTCGGCGTAGAGGGCCTCGACGCGCTTGGTGCGAGGGGGCGCGGCGACCTCCAGATCGGTGCGGACCCGGTCCGCCGCGGCCCGCATCGTGGCCAGCTCCAGTTCCAGGTCGGGGATGGAGGTGGCGGGCGGGGTGCAGGTGAAGCCGGCGATCGAGATCGTGGGGACCGGCACGAGGTCCGACAGGAGGCGCCAGTCCACGTCGGCCAGGCGCCGCCGCACCTGCTCCGCCCAGGGCCGGAGAAGCGGGTGGGCCGAGGGGTTCTTCACGACGCGGACGCTCGCGACGACCTCGCCCAGCGGGGAGACGGCGAAGCGGAGGTTGGCGATGTCGCGGGTGGTGAACGTCAGCTCCAGCGTCATGGATTCGCGCCCCACTTAATCGATGGCCCTTCCGGGGGACATATCAGCATCGTTGCGGCATGACGGCAACCCAGGCGGAGACTCCCCTGCTGCGGCTTCCCGGCTTCCGCAACCTCTACGTCGCGGGCGCGATCAGCCAGGCGGGCAGCCAGATCAGCTACGTGGCGCTGCCCCTGCTCGCGGTCACCGCGCTGAGCGCGGGCCCCGCCGAGGTCGGCCTGCTGAGCGCGCTGAGCACGCTCACGGTGCTGGTCCTCGGACTGCCAGCCGGCGCCTGGGTGGACCGGGTCAGGCGGCGTCCCGTGATGCTGGCCACCGACCTGGCACGGGCGCTCGTCCTGTTGTCCGTGCCGGTCGCCTGGTGGGCGGGATGGTTGTCCATGGCGCAGCTCTATCTGGTGGCCGTGCTGGTCGGCGCGGGAACGCTGCTGTTCGACGTGGCCTCGCTCAGCCTCGTGCCGGGCATCGTCGGGCGGGACCGGCTGACGTCGGCCAACTCGCTGCTCGTCGGCACGAACGCGGGCATGGACGTCGCGGGGCGCGGCCTGGCGGGTGTGCTGGTGCAGGCGGCGGGAGCGCCTGCGGCCATCCTGCTCGACGCGCTCAGCTACCTGTGGTCGGTCGCCTGGCTGCGCCGCGTCCGGGAGCCGGTCCAGGCGGCGCCCGGCACGCCGCGCCCGCCCGTCGCGCGGCAGATCTCGGCCGGCGTGCGCTTCGTGTTCGGCAGTCCCGTGCTCACCGCGGCCCTGGTGCAGGGCTCGATGGCCAACCTGGCGTTCCCGCTCTGCTCGGTCCTGCTGCCCGTACTCATCGTGGATCTGCTCGGGCTGCCCGAGTGGGTGGTCGGGGCCTACCTGGCGGCCGGTGGCCTCGGCGTGCTCGCGGGGTCGTCCACCGCGCACCTGATCGGCCGTCGCCTCGGCACCGGTCGGGCCGTGTGGGTGGTCGCTCTGGTCACCTCGCCGCCGGCGTTCGTGGTCCCGTTCCTCGACCGCGGGCCGTTGTTGTGGGCGGCGACCGCGGCGTGGTTCGCGCTGATGTTCAGGGTCGGGATCAACAACGTGCTGCTCGTCAGCCTGAGGCAGCGGGTCACGCCCGACGACATGCTCGGCCGGATGACGGCGACGATGCGCCTGCTCCTGATGGGCGCGCTCGGACTCGGCGGGCTGCTCGCCGGAGTGCTCGGGGAGCTGTGGGGGGTGCGGGCGCCGATGTGGCTGGGCGCGCTGATCCTCGCGGTGAGCTGGGTGCCGATCCTCTTCTCGCCGCTGCGCCGCGAGCCGTGAGCGCTCATTCCCGCCACCGGCCCGGGGCCGGGACGACGGTCCCGTCCCGGGCCGGACGTACGGCGCGGTCCCCGGCGGTCAGCGCAGCCAGTCGTCCAGGTGGGCGGCGACGAAGTCGTCGTCCACCAGCCACGGGTAGGCGGCGCGGACCCGGGCGATCTCCTCGGCCTGCCCCGGAGACAGCCCCTCAGCGGGGTCGAGGCACCACGTGCCGGCCAGGAGGCCCTGCCCGCGCAGCACCTCGTGGACCCCGGCGATGCAGCCGTGGAAGCCGCCCGCCACGTCGAAGACGGCGCCGTTGGCGTCGGTGAGGTCGGCGGCGCGGCCGAGCAGGGAGCGCAGGACCTCGTCGTCCCCGGCCCGGGCGCGCCGTACCTCCTCGAACATGAGCACGGCCGCGCGGGTCCACACCGCCCACTGGCCGAGCAGCCCGCCGACGACGGAGCGGCCCCCGAACGGCGTGAGCAGGTCGGCCAGGATGTTGTCGTCGTTGCCGGTGTAGAGCGCGATGTCGCCGCCCCGCCCGGACTCGGCGACGGCCTTGACCACGTCGAGCGTGCGGTAGCGGTCGAACGGCGCCATCTTGATCGCGACGACGGACTCCTGCTCGGCGAGCGAGCGCCAGAAGGACGGGCTCAGCCTGCGGCCGCCCACCGCCTCCTGGAGGTAGAAGCCGATGACGGGCAGCACCTCGCCGACGGCCCTGGCCCGCTCCAGCAGCTCCGGCTCGCCGGCGCCGGGCAGCTTCGGCGACAGCAGCACGGCGTGGTAGCCCAGCGAGGCCGCGAGCTCCGCCTCGGCGACCGCCTGCGCGGTGTCGCCGCACGCGCCGGCGACCAGGGTGAAGGGGCGGCCCGCCTCCTTCGCGACCACGTCGGCGGTGATCTCCAGCACCGGCCGGAGCAGCCCCGCCTCGCGGATCTCGAACTGGGTCGTGTGTACGGCGACGGCGACGCCGCCCGCCCCCGAGGCGAGGTAGTAGCGGGTGAGCGCCCGCTGCCGGCGCTCGTCCAGCGTGCGGCCGGCGGTCAGCGCGAGCGGGTGGGCGGGGATGACCGTGCCCTCCGCGAGCAGGTCGAGCGGGCGGGACGGGATGACCGTCCCTTCCGTGAGCACGTCGAGCGGCATCTCAGAACCTCCCGTCGCGCACCGCGAACTTGGTCGGCTTCCCGGACAGCGGCAGCCCGCGCGACAACCACTCGGCCTGCCAGGCGATCAGCGTGTCCAGCGGCACGTCCGGGTAGCCGAACAGGCCGTGGCAGCGGGAGGCGTCGTTCAGCAGCGCCGTGCCGCTCTCCCGGCCGGTGAAGGCCGCCTCGACGCCGAGGGCGGCGGCGATCCTGCCGGCGGTCCGCCGCACCGACGCCGTCTCGGGGCCGGTCAGGTTGAGCGTGAACGCCTCCGGGGCGCGCGCGTGCAGCAGGGAGCGCAGCGCGACCTCGTTCGCGTACCCCTGCCACACGACGTTGACGTGCCCGGTGGTGACGTCGACCGGCTCGCCCGCCGCCACCGCCGCGGCGATGTCGGCGATCACGCCGTAGCGCAGGTCCACCGCGTAGTTGAGCCGCAGGATCGCGACCCGGGTGCCGTACGCGGCGGCGGCGTGCTCGAAGACGCGTTCCCTGCCGAGGCAGCTCATCGCGTACTCGCCGACCGGCCCCGGCGGGTCCTCCTCCGCGCTGCCGCCGGAGGCGAGGTCCACCAGCGGGTACACGTTGCCGGTGGAGAAGGCGGCGATCGCCGAGTCGCGGTAGCGCCGCGCGACCGCCGCGGGCAGCGCCGCGTTGACCGCCCACGCCTGGTACGGCGCGGCCGACGTGCCGAACTTGGCGCCGACCATGAAGACGACGTTGGCCGCGTCGGGCAGCGCGGCGAGGTCGTCGCCGTCCATCAAGTCGTGGCGCACCACGTCGACGCCCTCGTCCGTCAGCGCCCGCGCGGCGTCGTCGTCGGACCAGCGCGAGACCGCGTACACGCGGGTGGAGCCGCGTCCGGCGGCGTCCAGGGCGCGCCGGGCCAGCCGGACCAGGCTCGGCCCCATCTTGCCGCCGGCGCCGAGGACGACGAGGTCGCCGTCGAGCCGGCCGGCGTCGGCGACCAGCGCGGCCGACGGGGTGGCCAGCCGGTCGTCGAGCTCCCGCTCAGAGGTGAACATGTGGCGCTCCTTCGTGGTGTGGCCGCCGGTAGCCCACGCCCAGCCCGTCGAGGAGCGGCAGGTGGGCGGTCAGCCGCCGGGTGAAGTCCCCGAGATCGCGGCCGGAGGACCAGGCGGCCTCGGCGACGGCGCAGAGCCGGGGGAAGGCGTTGTAGTCGAAACGTTCCCTCGTGGGGAGGTACTCGCCCCAGAGCTGGGCCTGCATGCCGAGGACTCGGTCCCCCGCGTCGTACCCGTAGACGGTCTCCAGCGGGAGCGGCCCGGCGATGCTGACCGGCTCGCCGGGGCCGTCCGACTCGGCGTAGTCGAGGTAGGTGTGCGTGTGCGGCGCCGCGACCACGTCGTGTCCCGCCCGCAGGACGGCCTCGACGCGGTCCACGCCCCGCCACGCCATGATCGCCATGTCCTCCGGCGGGTCGTGGTCGAGCATGTCGTCCCAGGCCACGGCGCGGCGGCCGAGCCCGCGCAGGTGGTCGGCGAGGAGCCGCCCCCACCAGCCGAGCAGCGCGGCCGGGCCGGAGAGCCCGGCGCTCGCCACCCGCCGCGCGGCCTCGGGGCTGGTGGCCCACTCGTCGCCGCGTACCTCGTCGCCCCCGATGTGGACGAACCGGGACGGGAACACCTCGCACAACTCGTCGAGCACGTCGCGGGCGAACCCGGCGGCGCGGTCGCTCACGTTGAGCACGTGCGTGGAGATGCCCCACGAGGTGCGGACCCGGACGGGCTCGGCGGCCGGGTGGCCGAGCCACGGGCAGGCGGCGATCGCCGCCTGGGAGTGCCCAGGGAACTCGATCTCGGGGACCACGGTCACGCCGCGGGCCGCCGCGTAGGCGACGAGGTCGCGCAGCTCCCGCTGGGTGTAGAAGCCGCCGTGCGGGGTCCCGTCGAACCTGCCGTCCCGCGCGTGGCCCGCCGGGGACTCGGCGCGCTGCGCCCCGACCGCGGTGAGCCGCGGGTGGGCGCGCACCTCGAACCGCCAGCCCTGGTCGTCTGTCAGGTGCAGGTGCAGCACGTTGAACTTGTGCAGCGCCAGCAGGTCCACGTACGCGCGCAGGAAGGAGACCGGCCGCCACCAGCGCGCGACGTCGATCATGACGCCGCGCCAGGCGTACCTGGGCACGTCGCGCACCGCGCAGCAGGGCACCCCGCCGGGCCCGCGGAGCTGGCGGAGCGTCTGGACGCCCCAGCGCAGCCCGGCGGCCCCGGCCGCGGCGATCGTGGCCCCTTCCGGGGTGACGGCGAGCGTGTACCCCTCGTCCCCGAGAGACGGGTCGTCCACGAGGCGGAGGACGATCTCCCCGGGGCCGTCGCCGTCCGGGGCCAGCCCGAGCAGGTCACGCGCGGTGGCGGCGTGCGGGCCGGTCACCCGCGCGCGCCGGTCCAGCGGGAACAGTCCCTCGCCGGGGGTGAACGAGGCGACCTGCGGGATCATCGCCCGAGCACCTCGCGGAAGGCGGCGAGCGCCTCGCCGACGGGTGGCGCGTCGGGGTACCACGCGCGCTCCCATTCGAGCGCGAGATAGCCGGAGTATGCGATCCGGTCCAGCTCGGCGAGCACGCCGGGCACGCCCACCGCGCCCTTCCCGGGCAGCACCGGCGCCAGGTCGGTGGGCGACGCCGCGTCCTTGATCTGCACGTGCCTCAGGTACGGCGCGAGCGCGTCCGCGGTGGCGTCCGCCGGCTCCCCCGCCCGCCACGGGTTGACCACGTCCCACAGCGCTCCGACGCGCGGCGAGCCGACCCCGGCCAGGACCCCGGCGATCGCCGCGCCGGTGAGGAAGACGTCGTGGGTCTCCAGCAGCACGTCGACGCCGTTGTCCGGGAGCCGCTCGGCCACCTCCGCGAGCCTCCGAGTCGCGGCGGCGGCCGGGTCGGCCTGCCCTTCGACGCCGCCGAAGACCCGCACGTACGGCGAGCCGAGCGCTTCGGCGATCTCCACGTGGCGCAGCACCTCGGCCACCGGGTCGCCGTCGGGCCGCGCGATCCTGGTGTAGGAGCAGACGGCGACGATCTCGACTCCGGCGGCGGCGAAGACGCGCGCGATCTCGCGCAGCTCTCCGGGGGGCGTGTCCGGCGAGATGATCTCGCCGTCGGCGCAGCGCAGCTCCACGCCGGCGCAGCCGTACCGGGAGGCGGTCGCGATGACGTCCCCGGCGGGGGCGCCGGGCATGCCGAGCGTGCTGAACGCGAGGGGGTTCACATCTGTCCCTTCACTGTGATGGCGGAGCCCTGACGGGATGACTCGTACATGGCGAGGGCGACGTCCAGGACCGACAGCGCGTACTCGGGGGTGACCTCGGGCGTGCCCTTCTCCGCGCAGGCCCGCGCGAAGTCGGCGAGCTGCGCGGCGAAGGCCGCGGCCATCTCGCCCGGCTCGGGCGCGGCCACCTGGGTGGCGACTCCTCGGCGGAAGGACCAGACGCCCTCGCCGCGGCTGATCCGTACCGCGCCCTCTCCGCACACGATCTCGGCCTCGTCCGTGAACGGCAGGCCGGTGCCGGTGACGGAGATCGTCGACCGCGTGCCGTCGGCGTGCCGCGCCAGGGCGACCGCCTCCGTCTCGACCGATCCGGCCGCGGGCGCGGAGGTGTGGGCGGTGACCTCGACGATCGGCGAGCCGACGAGCATCTGGAGCTTGTCGATGCTGTGGGTGCCGACGTTGAGGACGATGCCGCCTCCGGCCATGCCGGCGTCGAGGAACCAGCGGGGGCGCGACGGGTCGGCGTAGTCGGCGGTGCGCCGCTCCGAGGCCACCACGACGCCGCCCAGCTCGCCGGAGGCCAGATAGGCGGCCGCGGCGCGCAGCGTCGGGACGAAGCGCAGCACGTGCCCGACCGCGAACACGACGCCGGCGGCGCGGCAGGCGTCGATCATGCGGAGGGCGTCCTCGCGCGTGGTGGCGACCGGCTTCTCGACGAGGACGTGCAGCCCGGCCGCCGCCGCGTCGAGGGTGATCGGGGCGTGCAGGGCGTGCGGGACGGTGATCACGACCGCGTCGAGGCCGCCCGCGTCGATCATCGCCCGGTGGTCGGTGAAGACGCGGGCCCCGGCCTCGGCGGCGAGCTTCTCCGCCGCCTCGGCCCGCACGTCGCACACCGCGACGACCTTCGCCTGCCCGGCGACGCGGCGGGCGGCGGCCACGTGGAACTCCGCGATGGTGCCCGCGCCGATGACGCCCAGGCGCAGCCCGGATGATGTTGTCACGATTTCCTTTCCGGTTCGGATGGGGGCGCTTTCAGCCCTTGAGTCCCGCGGACATGGTTCCGCGGACGAAATAGCGCTGGGCCAGGACGAACACGACCAGCATCGGCAGCAGGCTCATCATCGCCGCGGCCGTGACGAGCTGGTCGTTCCCGACGAACTGGCCCTTCAGGCTCAGCACGCCGACGGGCAGCGTGTAGTTCTCGGGCGAGGTGAGATAGATGGTGGGTTCGAGCACGGCCTTCCACGACGTGGTGAACGTGAAGACCGCGAGCGTGGCCAGGGCGGGTTTGGCCAGCGGGAGGTGGATCCGCCAGAACACCTGCCAGGGGTTGGCGCCGTCGAGGCTCGCGGCCTCCTCGAAGTCCTTGGGGATGCCGAGGAAGGTCTGCCGCATCAGGAAGATCCCGATGGGCGTGGCCAGCCAGTACGGCACGATGAGCGGCGCCAGGGTGTCCAGCCAGCCCAGCGAGCGGAACAGCAGGAAGTTCGGCACGATCGTGATGACCGTCGGCAGCATCATCGTGCCGAGGGCCATGGTGAGCAGCGCCTGCTTGCCGGGCAGCCGCATCCTGGCCAGCGCGTGCCCGACCATG
Organism: Microtetraspora niveoalba; assembly: GCF_001570405.1. Taxonomy (GTDB): domain Bacteria; phylum Actinomycetota; class Actinomycetes; order Streptosporangiales; family Streptosporangiaceae; genus Microtetraspora; species Microtetraspora niveoalba. The sequence goes on from NZ_BBYM01000018.1 coordinate 198,652, forward strand.
GCGCTGGTGAGCACGTTGCCGACCACGGCGAGCACCGCGATCACGATGCTGTTGGTCAGGTAGAGCCCGAACGGGGTGCGCCGCCACACCTCCGCGTAGTTGTCCCACTGGACCGGGTCGGGGATCCACGTCGGCGGCACCTGGATGTACTGCGCGAAGCTCTTGAGCGAGTTGCTGAGCGCGGCCACGAACGGCACCAGCATGACCAGCGCGCCCGCCGTGACCAGGACGTAGGAGAGGGTCTTACGCATAGTGCACCCATCTGCGCTGGAGCCGGAACTGCACCAGGGTGAGCGCGAGCACCAGCACGAACAGCACCCACGCGATGGCCGAGGCGTAGCCCATCTGGAAGAACTGGAAACCCTGCCGGTAGAGGTGGAGCACGGTCAGCTCGCTCGCCCCGTGCGGACCGCCGTCGGTCATCACGAAGACCTGCTCGAACGACTGCAGCGTCTCGATCGAGGTGAGCACGAGGACCAGGAACGTGGTGCCGGAGATGCCGGGCAGGGTGATGTACCGGAACCGGTTCCACGCGGACGCGCCGTCGATCTTCGCCGCCTCGTAGCGCTCCTCCGGGATGGCCTGCAGGCCGGCGAGGAAGAGCACCATCATGTAGCCGACGCCCTTCCACACCGCGACCGCCGCGAGTGTGGGGATGACCAGCGCCGGGTCCTGCAGCCAGTTCTCGGCGGGCAGCCCGAAGAAATCGAGCACCTGGTTGGCGAGGCCGGTCTGCGGGTTGAAGACGGCGTCGGCGACGTACGCGACGACCACCCATGAGGAGACGACCGGGACGAAGTAGGCGGCCCGGAACAGGGCCATGCCGCGCAGCCGCTGGTTGAGCGCGATCGCCAGGCCCAGGGCCAGGGCCGTCTGCGTCGGCACGAACAGCACGGCGAAGTACGCGGTGTTGCCGAGCGTCCGCCAGAAGACATCGTCGCCGAACATCCGGGTGAAGTTGCCGAACCCGACGAACCTCGGCTCGGAGACCAGGTCGTAGTCGGTCATGCTGAAGAACAGCGAGGCCAGCAGCGGCCAGGCGGCCAGCGCGACCAGGTGGAGCAGGTACGGCGAGGCGAAGGCGAACGCCCAGATCCGCTCCCCCGAGTGCCGTTTCGGGGCGGGCGGCCGCTGTTCGGCGGCCGCCTTCCCCGCTCTGCGCGTGAGTACCGTCACTGCGTCTGTCCCGCGTAGAAGCGGTCGATGACCTCCTGGGCCTCCTTCTGCCCGGTCGCGAGCGCGGTGTCGACGGGCGAGGTGCCCGACAGTCCCTCGTCGACCCGCTTGGCGAGGGCCTCGGTGTACTCCGACCACACGGCGTTGGCGCCGAGGTCGGTGGCCGCGTCGAGCGAGTCGAGGAACGCCTCGCGGCGGTCGGCGGGCAGGGCGGCGGAGGCGGCCTTCTTGTTGATCGGGATCGCCTCTCCCAGCTCGGCCCACTTGCTCTGCGGGCCCTCGCCGGAGAAGAAGGTGATCCACTTCCACGCCGCGTCGGCCTGCGCCGCCGAGGCCGCCTTGCTGACCACCCACGAGTTCACGATCGCGACGTTGCCGCGCCCGGCCGGGCCCTTCGGCATCGGCGCCACCCCGAAGTCGACGCCCGCGCTCACCGCGGGCAGGGTGCGGGCGTAGATCCCGTACGACATCGCGACCCGGCTGGTGGCGAACAGCGTGTGGACGACGCCCTTGCCGAGGCCCTGGGTGTACGCGTAGTCGGGGGCGAACCCGTCCTTGCCCATGGCGCCGAGCATCCAGTCGAGCGCGGCCTTCGACTGCGGGCTGTCGATCACCACCTTGCGGTTCTCGTCGGTGACGATGTCGCCGCCGAACGCCTTGATGATGGGCCACCAGCTCTCGGTGAAGCCCGGCGAGTAGGCGCGGAAGCCGTACGTGTCGGGTTTGCCGTCGCCGTTCGTGTCCTTGGTGAGCTTCTTGGCGGCGGCGGCCAGGTCGTCGTAGGTCCAGTCGGCGGTCGGCGCGTCCACCTTGGCGTCGGCGAAGAGCTTCTTGTTGTAGAAGAGCACCGGCGTCTGGGCGCCCTGCGGGAAGCCGTAGATCCGGCCCTTGGCGTCCCGGTTCAGCTCGATGCCGGAGTAGTCGTCGGCGTTCACGGTCTTGACCCGGTCGCTCAGGTCGGCGAGGGCGCCGCGGGCGGCGAACTCCTGCACGAGCACGCCGTCGGACAGCCACACCTGCGGCGCCTGCCCGCCCGCGATCTGGGTGCGCAGCTTCTCGAAGAACTTGACGTACGGCGCGACCTCGAGCTGCACCTTGATCGACGGGTTGGCGGCCGTGAACTCCTTGACGAGCTCCCGCATGGTCGTGTCGGCCGCGTCACCGGCGGCGGCGTAGAAACCGAGTCGCAGGGTGACCGCTCCCGAGTCGTCGGCCGCGCCGCCACATGACGCGGTGACTGCCACGGTGAGGACGGCCGCCGCGGCGGCGGCGAGCTTGCGCGCTCTCATTGGGGACCTCCAGCGGAAGGGGGGAAAGGGGGTGAGGATGACGGCCGGCGTCACCGGGGGACGCGGACCTCGACGAGGCCGCCGGCGGCGGCGCCGCAGGAGGCGCGCACGGCCAGGCGGGGCTGCAGCACGACACGGCAGACGGGGGCGGCGGAGCCGAGCTCGATCCTGCGGAGCAGGACCTCGGTCGCCATGCGGCCGACCTCCGCCTTGGGCGGCGACACCGCGGTGAGCGGCACCTCGGACAGGTCGGCGACCTCGTCGTCGTAGGCGACGACCGCGATGTCGTCGGGGACGGTCAGGCCGACCCGGCGCAGGTAGGGCAGGAGCGCGGTCGCCTCGCGGTCTCCGAGGCACACCACCGCGCGGACCTTCTCCGTCACGCAGGCGTTGGCGTACGCGAGCATGTCGGGCCCGGTCCAGACGGGCTGCCGCGCCACGGCCTCCGGGATCTCCGGCAGCCCCAGGTCGGCGACGGCCTGGCGGTATCCCGCGAAGACCTGCTCGGAGGTGGCGGTGCCGATCCGGCCGAGGTAGCCGATCCGGCTGCGGCCGAGCCCGTTGAGGTGCAGGACCGCCGCGTAGCCGCCGCCGTGCACGTCGGTGCAGACGTAGGAGGTCGGGTCGGCCGGGCGGGGGGCCTCCGGCCTCCGCTCCACCAGCACGTACGGCACCGGCAGCTCGGCGAGGCGGGCCAGGTGGGCGGCGGGGTCGGCGGCGAGGTGCAGGTTGGGCACCAGCAGCAGGCCCGCGACTCCGACGTCGACGAGCTGCTGGATCTGCGCGAGCTCGACGCCGGGATCGTAGTTGGAGCAGGCGAGCACGAGCTGGACTCCGGCGGCGGTGGCCGCCCGCTCGATGCCCTGGACGATCTGGGGGAAGTAGTAGGTGTTCGACGGGACGAGCGCTCCGATGAGCCGCGGCCTGGCTCCGGTGGTGGCGGAGGAGGTCACGAACGTGCCCGACCCCTGCCGCCGCCGGACGAGTCCCTCCTCGACCAGGAGGTCGACCGCGCGCCGGACGGTGTTGACCCCGACCGAGTAGGTCTGCGCCAGCTCGGCCTCGGTCGGCAGCCTGCCGCCGACCGGCCAGCGACCCTGCACGATCTCCTGCCGCAGGCGGGCGGCCAGGGTGCGGAATCGCCGTCCCCTTGGGAGGGAATTCATTCCATCGGGTGGCTCCATGACGGGATTCTTCTGGTCATATGTCGGTAATGTCAACCCTAAATTCACTCCCTATTTCGCCGTTAAAAGGAATGAATTCACGCCATTTCGGGGGCACGAAGGGCCGCCTCCGGCGGGAGGCGGCCCTTCCGCGCGCGGCGCGCCGGGCCCTTCGCGGGCAGGCGTCATCGACGGGCGGAGGCGGCCGGTGACGGGTCACCGGCGGCCTGCCCGGATCCGGGTGTGATCGCGATCGCCCGGCGGCGGCGCCCCGCGAGGGGGTCGCCGCCGCACTCATGCCGCTCCGGGCGTCACCAGCGGGCGGTGACGTCCCGGTCTCTGTCGTACGCGGCGGCCCAGTAGTGGCCGGGAGCGGTCAGGCGGTGGCCGGCGAACCCGACCTCGCCCGTCGGCTGCTTCAGCGCCTCCGAGGTCACGGTGGCCCAGCCGTCCGCGTTCGCCGTCACCGTCACGTAGCGGCCGGCCGAGAAGGTGAACCGGCCGCGCACGGTCGCGGCCACCGGCTCCCCGCTCTCCTTGTCCACGACGCGCAGCCGCGCCCGCGCGACGCCGCCCTCCACCGTGACGGCCATCGACTCCACCACCATCGGACGCAGGTCCGTGGTCCCGGTGGTCACCGTGACCGGGTCGGACGCGGGACCGCGGTGCCCGGCCACGTCCACCGGCACGATCCGGTACGTGTACGCGGTGCCGGGCAGCAGCCCGGCGTCGGTGTGGGTCAGGCCGCGCGCCCGGCCCGCGAGGGTGTCCGGCCCGGGGGTGAACGCCGGATCCGTCGATCGGTGCACCTCGTAGAAGCCGACCTCGGTGTCGTCGTGCGCCCTGCCGTAGGTCAGATCGACGGTGGCGTGGTCGAACGCGACCGCCTTCGGCGGCGAGCCGACCCCGGTGGGCGGCCCCGAGTCGGCGGGCGGCTCGGGCGACTTTCCGGACGGACCCCAGATCGTGGGCAGTTCCCGGTAGGAGTCGTAGTGGTGCAGCGCCACCCCGGCGAAGGCCGGGCTGCCGGAGAAGGCCTGGTAGACCTTCGCCAGCTCGGCCTCCATCGTGTCCCTGCCCTCCTCGCGGAAGGTGATGCTGGACGGGTCGCCGCTGGTGGCGATGTCGAGCGTCTCCACCCCGACCACCACGGACATCGGCTTGCCGATGCGCTCGGCGTAGGCGATCTCACCGGCCGCCTGCGCGATGATGCCGGCGCCGCCGTCCGCCTGGTCGCGATAGTCCATGATCGCGACGTAGTCCGCCATGTCCTGGATGTGCTCGGCCATCGTGCGGGTGGTCCCGCCGTAGGCGACGTCCGTGCAGCAGGCGGAGGTGTCCAGCCAGCGCGGCACGGCGGGGCCGAACAGCAGCGGCTGTCCGGACGCGTCCCTGCGGGCGATCATCGCCCGCAGGGTGTCCAGCCACTGGACCTGCACGTCCGGCTTGGCACTGTTGAACCACGGCAGGATGTACGGCTCGATGTCGACGTTGATCCCGTCGAAGCGCTCGTCCGGCGCCGACGAGAAGTTGTAGTCGAGGACCCGTTCCATCTCCCCGACGGCGCGGTCGCGATAGCCGGCGAGCGCCCCCAGGTAGGGCGGGCGCGTCCCGCCGGCCACCGTGGCGTGCACCTTCATGCCCCGGCGGTGCGCCCAGGCCACGAGGTCGCGCAGCTCCGGGCGCGCGTCCTCGATCATGTCGCGCCCCGCGTACGTGTCCACGCCCAGGTACATCGTCGAGCCGGGCGCGAGGACGGTCTCCAGCAGGCGGCGGGAGCCGGGGTTGAGCACCAGGTTGTAGGAGGCCTTCTCCCAGATCCACATCGCCCGGTCCTGCCGGTGCGGCACCGGGCGCTCCTTCTTCGCGGAGCCGAGCGCCACGTACGTGCTGGCCGACAGGGAGACGTGGCCGCGCGCGTCGACCGCCTCGGCCTCCAGGCTCGCCATCACGTCGCCGTACTTCGCCGGGTTCACCAGCGCGACGTACCGCCCCTTCGCGCCGGAGGCGCGCAGCCACGAGCCGCCGTTGACCCTGATCCGCACCGAGCGGACGTCCGATCCGGCGACGTTCACCCGTACGAGCGTCGGCCGGGTGAGCCGCGCTCCGTCGGCGGGCTCGGCGATCGACACCTTCGGCGCCCTGGCCCGCGGGTTGTCGACCTTGAGCCGCAGCGGCTCCGACCAGGTGCCGTACCGCGTCTCCGCCACCGTGGCCTTGGCGTAGACCTCGATCTCGCCGTCGATGTCGCTCGTGTCCAGGTCGTAGGTCCACGTCCCGGTGTCGTCGGCGTCCGGGTCGCTCACCCTGGCGCGCTCGATCCGCTCGCCGTTCACCACCACGTTCACGTCGTACGCGCCGGTGAAGCGCCCGGCGAGCCGTACGACGCCGGGGGCGGTCTCGGAGGAGTCGATCACCACCGACGGGGGATCCGCCGCGGCGGCCGGAACCGTCGGCATGACCGCCAGGGCGAGCACGAGCGCCCCGGCGGTCCTCAGAAGGCCAGCAGGCACAGGAATGCCACCTCCACAGGAATGAATTTAGGCCGGATTATGAAATATCCGTACAGATGAATCCGTGAGTTGGCGAAACCATAGCCCTCATACAAGGGGATAAAAATGGAATGAATTGCCACCCCGTCCTGCCTGCGCCTGCGCCCCCGCGACCGGACGGAACGGGACGGGGCGGCACGGCCTGCCCCGCCGCGCCGCCCCGTTCAACCCGGCGCCGATCACCCGGCGCCTGCGGCGTCTCCGGTGTCTCCCGTGCCGCCCGCGAGTCCGGGCTCATCGGGCTCTCCGGGCTCTCGGCGCTCTCCGGGATCTCGGCGCTCTCCGGGATCTCGGCGCTCTCCGGGATCTCGGCGCTCTCCGGCGGAGGGCGGCGTAGGCCGGCAGCTCTGCTCGCAACCGCCGAACCGGGCCGTGTCGATGGGGGTGAACGGTGTCGGCGGCACGCCCTTCAGCGCGCCCAGCATCGTGTCCTTCCAGATCGGGCCCGGGATCGTGGCGCCGAGGACCGCGCCGTAGTATCGGCCGCCGACGGTGACGCCGCGGACGGTGTGGGTCGGGTCGCCGACGTTCTCGCCCTTGCAGTTCTTGAACGCCGCGTAGTCGGGGGCGCGGTAACCGGCGCCGGCGGTGAAGCCGTCGTCCAGCCTCATGCCCTGGCGCAGCGCGGTGACGAGGGTGAAGGTCTTGAAGGTCGAGCCGGCCTGGAAGCCGGCCCCGCCCCCGTGCGCGACGTCCGCGACGACGTTGTAGGAGATCTCGCGCTTCGCCTCGTTCCGGCCGAAGCTCCGGCTGGCCGCCATCGCCCTGATCGCTCCGGTGCCGGGCTGGACGAGGGCTTCGGCCGCGACCGGGTCGTCGGACGCGTGGACCCACTTCCTGACCGCCCGGTCCGCCGCCGCCTGCATGCGGGGTCGATCGTGGTCCTGATCGTCAGGCCGCCGCGGTTGAGCAGCTCGCGACGCGCCTCGGGCGTCGCGCCGAAGTCGGTACTGTTCAGGATCTCGTTCCGGATATACAGGCAGAAGTACGGATAGACGCTTGTCTCGCAGCCGCCCGGCAGCGGCGTGCCCTTGTATCCGAGCTTGGCGGCCTTCGCCTTCGCCGCCTCGGCCCGGGTGATCCGGCCCAGCTCGGCCATCCGGTCCAGCACCACGTCGCGCCGCTTCAGCAGCCGCTCGCGCTGCTTGGCGCCCAGGTTGGGGTCGGTCGCGTTGGGATCCTGCACGGCTCCGGCCAGCGTCGCGGCCTGCGGCAGGGTGAGCTTGGACGCCGGGACGCCGAAGAACCGCCTGGCCGCCGCTATCGATATCTATTTCGGCATACTCCCTGTTCAGGCGAGCCACGCTCCGTTGAACTCCCCCTCATCAGCCGGGCGCTTCGCCCACCCGTCCGGGCCGCCCCGGGTACGACCGTTCGCGGGAGCGGGTCAGAGCACGGTCAGGCCGCGGGCCCCGAGGATCGCGGCGGCCTGGGCGGAGCTGATGACGGCGCCGGTGAGCGCGCGCAGCCGGCCGTCGTCGAGCTCGCCCAGATCGGCGCCGCGCAGGTCGGCCCGGGTGAACGTCGTGTCGACGAGCCGCGCCCGGGTGAGGCGGCAGTCCTGGAACACGGCTTCCGTGAAGTCGCAGGCGGCCAGGTTGGCCTCGTCCAGCCGGACGCCGTCGAGCTCCTGCTTGCGGAACGAGCACCCGGACAGGTCGGCCAGGGTGAGGTTGGAGCGGGAGACGCGGAAGGACGTCCCCCGGGCCCCGTTCAGCGCGGCGCCGATCATCCGGCATCCGGTGAAGCTCACGTCGGTCAGCAACGCGCCGCCGAACCGGGCGCCCGACAGATCGACGCCGCTGAACGCCGCGTCCGTCAGCTCCGCGCGGACGAAGGCGGTCCTGGCGCCCCCGCCGCCGGTGAAGCGGGCGCCTTCGAGGTCCGCGCCCCGGAAGTCGGTCTGTTCGAGGACGCAGCGTTCGAAGACGTGACCTACCAGGTCGGCCTCGCTCAGATCGGCCCGCGACAGGTCGCAGTCCCTGAAGACGTACGGCTCCGCGGCCAGCACGTCGGTGAGCGCCGTCTCGGAGAGGTCGAGGCCCTCGACGACCCGCTGCGTGGCGAGCAGTTCGGTCACGTCCACGCCGGACCCCCGATCCGGCGTCCCGCGGCGGTCCGCTGCGACGTGCCGCGTGACGGTTCGCGCCCGCGGTCGCCGGGGTGCGCGTCGCGACGAGATCTCATGCCTTTCACTCCCAACCTGTCGACGAACGGAACGGACGGGGCTACGCGGCGAAGGCCCGCACCAGGGTCTCGCCGAGAAGGCGGCCCGCCTCCTCCGGGCTTCTGCGTCCGGCGACGACCTCCTCGTTCGCGCCGAGAGCCAGCGCGCGGATCATCGCGTACGCCCAGTCCGGCGGCAGGCCGGGCCGGATCCGGCCGTGCTCGTGCGCGGCCGTGAGCCAGGCGAGCAGCGGCTCGTCCGGCGCGGGGTCCTTCAGGGGGTCCTCGACGACGAGGCCGCGGTGCGCGTCGAGGAAGCGGTAGCGCTCGCCGACCGCGACGATCCCGGGCCCGAGCCGGCGGAGGACCGCGGCGACCGTGCCGCCCTCGGCGACGGCCGAGGAGACGATCGCCCGCTGTTCCTCGACGACCACCGCGAAGAGCGCGCGCACGAGGTCCTCGCGCGCGGGGAAGTGCCGGTACACGGTGGTCCGGCCGACACCGGACGCGTCGGCGATCTCCTGGATGCTCGCGTCGGGCCGTCGGCTGAGCACGCGCATCGCCGTCGCCAGCACGGCGTCCCGGTTCCGCCTGGCGTCGGAACGAAGGGGCTGGTTCGTGTCGGTCATCGGAAACCTCCGAGGAAACCTCCGCCTTCAGGTGGAGGAGGAATCGCACTCCCTGCGGAGCAGGGCAAAGGTAGGCGATTCGCCGCAAGGCGAACCGGGAAGAAGCGGAACAGCCGAGTACCAATTGGTACGCGACTGTACCACTTATCGCGTCGCTCTCGCAGCGGCCTCCCCGTCGCCGGCCGGCGCGTCGTGACGCCTCTGCGGGCCGCCGCCGGTCACGGGACGGCCCCCGCGTCGCGCCGGGTGACCGCCCACAGGACGAGCGCGACCGAGCTGATCGCGGCGCCGAGGACGCACACGGCTCCCCAGCCGCGGGCGGCGTACAGGGCGGTGGAGGCGACGGCCCCGGCGGCGCTGCCGATCGAGTAGAAGACCATGTAGCCGCCGATGAGCCGGCCGCCCGCGTCGGGCCGGAGCGCGTAGATCATGCTCTGGCTGGTGACGTGCACCGCCTGCACGGCGAGATCGAGGACGAGCGCGCCGGCGACCAGCGCCCAGAGCGACCGGGGGACGAACGCGAGAGGCAGCCACGACGCGGCGAGCAGTGCCAGCGCGACGCCGGTGGTGCGCCCGCCGAGGCCGCGGTCGTGCAGGCGCCCGGCCGGGGCGGCGGCGAGGGCGCCGGCCGCGCCGACGAGCCCGAAGGCGCCGATGGCGGTGTGCGAGAGCGACAGCGGGGGCGCGCTCAGCGGCAGCGCGACGCTGCTCCACAGGGTGCTGAACGCGGCGAAGACGAGCAGGGCGAGCACGGCGCGGACCCGGAACACGGGCTCCCGGGCGAACAGGGCGAGCGTCGAGCGCAGCAGCCGGCCGTAGGTCATGCGAGCGGCGGGCGCGGCCTGGCTCGGCAGGGCGCGGCGCAGGGCCAGGCCGATCACGAGCGTGACGGCCGCGGACGCGAGGTAGACCGACCGCCATCCGGCGAGGTCGGCCAAGGTGCCGGAGACCGTGCGGGCGAGCAGGATGCCGACGACCACGCCACCGGTCACCTGCCCGACGACCCGCCCGCGACGTTCCGCCGGGGCCAGGGAGGCGGCGAAGGCCACCAGGGTCTGGGTCACGACGGCGAGGAACCCCACCGCGGCCGCGGCGGCGAGCAGGACGGGCGCCGCCGCGGCGGTGCCGACGGCGACCAGCGCGGCCGCGAGCAGGAGCGACTGCGTCACCACGAGCCGCCGCCGGTCGACCAGGTCGCCGAGCGGGACGAGGAGGAACAGCCCGAGCCCGTAGCCGATCTGCGTGAGGGTGACGACCGCGCCGACCGCCCCCTCCCCGATCGCGAAGGTACGGCCCAGCGTGACCAGGAGGGGGTGGGCGAAGTAGACGTTCGCGACCGCCGTCCCGCAGGCGGCGGCGAACAGCAGTGTGGTGCGGCGCGACGGCGTGGACTCGGGCGGCCCACTCCCCGGGGCCTCCGTCGCGGCCGCCCTTTCCGTCGTCTCGGCCGGGCACGTCACGTACGTCCTCCAAATGGTTGCAACTTGCTACTTCCTTGGACCATAGGGCGTATTGGTAGCATGTTGCAACCGGCCTGTGTGAGGGAGGACGCGATGGTCAGGCGCACACGCTTCGACGACAGCGACTGCCCGGTGGCCCGATCGGTGGACGCGATCGGCGACTGGTGGTCCCTGCTGATCGTCCGGGACGCGTTCGACGGCAGCCGCCGTTTCGGGGAGTTCCAGCGCAGCCTCGGCGTGGCCAAGAACATCCTCGCGGCGCGCCTGCGCGCGCTCGTCGACGGCGGGGTCCTCGACGTCGTCCCCGCGTCCGACGGCAGCGCCTACAACGAGTACGTCCTGACCCCCAAGGGGCGCGATCTCTTCAACGTCATCGTGGCGTTGCGGCAGTGGGGCGAGGCCCACTTCTTCACCTCGGGCGAGCCGCATTCGGAGCTCGTCGAACGCGGCACCGGGCGCCCGCTGCGGCCGCTGGAGGTCCGCTCGGCAGACGGCCGGCCGATCGGCCCCGACGACACGGTGGTGCACAAGATCGACCGCTCGCTCCCGGCCTGACGGGAGCCGCCGGGTCGGCCGGACGCGGCGCCGGGTGTGTCGCGGCCAAGCAGGGGTGGGCGGTGCGATGGAGAACCGGCCGCCCCCCACGTGAACGCATCGCGGCAGAGCAGGCGGGCAGGCCTCTCGGTGGGGCCTGCCCGCCTCGTCGCCGCGTTCAGGCGGCTCGCAGCAGCTCGGCCAGGTCGGCGGGCATCGGCATCGGCTCGGTGAGGGCGACACCGGCGCGGCCGGTGTTGCCCTCCGGATAGCGGCCGAGCGCGGAGCCGGGCGCGGCGACGATGATGCGCACCACCTGGCCGAGCGCCTCGCGCCGGTCCCGCTGGGCGACGGCCAGGGCGAACATGGCGATGTGGTTGCGGGTGTGCGGCCAGGGCCAGGGCTGGGACAGGATGTGCGCCCGCTCCAGGTGCCGCCACCGGGCCGGGGCGTCGATGGCGGAGCGGGCGGCGCGCATCTCGGCGCGGTAGGCGGCCCGTACGTGGGCGGGCATCGGGCGGCCGATCAACGGGAGTCCCCCAAGCGCTCATCTGAAGAGCTGTTCATATGTACAGAATAGTGAAGGATGATCGTGCGCTGTCAATTCCTTCGCCTACGGCACTCATCGCCACGCCACCCCCTCGGCCCCGGAAGGAGGCCCGGCGGCCAGGGGCGATCGAGGGCGGGCCACTAGACTTCCCATACGACGACAAACAGGACACTTCTCCGCGACGGCGGGTACGGCGCGCCGTGCCGCCCGCGCGGGAGACAGCGGACGAGCTGAGCCCTCTCACGACTCCGAACTCCCACGACGCGGAGCGGTGCCCGGGTCCTCGGCTTCACCACGGAGGCTCGCCGTGCGCTCTGTCGGCCTGGTCCTGCACCCCCGGCGCGACTGCGCCGAAGCGGTCACCGCGATCCTGGAATGGGCCGCCCGCAGGGACGCCCTGGTCCTCGGCATCGATGACGAGGTACGACGGCTCGGCGGCGCGGTGATCCCGGTGCCCGCCGAGCAGCTCGGCCCGCGTTCGGAACTCGTCGTCAGCCTCGGCGGGGACGGCACCATGCTCAGGGCCATGCGGCTGGCCGACCGGCAGTGTGCCCCGGTCCTCGGCGTGAACGTGGGCAAGCTCGGGTTCCTGGCCGAGGTCGACGTGCCCGACCTGGCCGGAGCGCTCTCGGCCATCGACGCCCATCGATTCACCATCGAGCCCCGGGTGGCCGTCGACGCCGTCCTGGACTCCCGCCTCGTCACCGCATTCAACGACGTCGCGGTGGTGCGGGTCCCCGGCAACAAGACCGCCGTCGTCGCGGTGCGCGTCGACGGCCGGCCGTTCATCGGCTACGCGGGAGACGCCGTCATCGTCGCCACCACGACCGGGTCGACCGCGTACAGCTTCTCCGCCGGGGGCCCGATCGTGAACCCCGAGATCGAGGCCCTGCTGGTGACCCCCGCCTCCCCGCATTCCGCGCACAACCGCGGCGTGGTGTTGTCCCTGCGCGACACCGTCGAGCTGGCCGTGCTCCCGGCCAGCGGCCGGCTCGCCGTCGAGGTCGACGGCAACGTCGCCGGGCACGTCGGCCCCGGAGAGTGCATCGGCATCCAGCCCCGGCCCGCCGCCGCGCACGTCGTCCGGCTCGGCCTCACCACGTTCTACGAGCGGGTACGCAGGAAGCTCAGCCTCACCGACTCCCCCGAGATCCTGGCGATCCCGCCGGACTCACCGGACGTCGGCTGACCCGCCCCCGCCCCCGGAAGAGGCCCGGGGACGGGGCGGGGCGCCGTCACGCGGTGACCCGGTCCAGCAGTTCGAGGAGGTGGTGGTAGGTCTCGCCGGTGGCGCGGGTCAGGCCGATCTCGCAGGTCCGGTTGACCGACGCGTGCGCGGCGAAGCCGCCGCGCGCCACCGACTCCGCCTCCGCGCGGGTGGCGGAGGCGGTCAGCTCCGGATGCAGCAGGCCGCGGTCGCCCGCGAAGGCGCAGCACTGCCAGCCCTCGGGCACGACGACCCGCTCGGCCACCGCCTCGGCGATCCGCGTGATCGCGGCGTCCAGGCCGAGGCGGGTCGAGGAGCACGTGGGGTGCAGGGCGAGCGACGGGATCCGGCGCCCCTCGGGCAGCCGCGGCAGGACGTGCTCGGCCACGAAGGCCACCGCGTCGAGCACCCGCACCTCGGGCTGGACGGCGGCGGCGAGCCGCTCGAACCCCTCCGTGCAGGAGGCGGCGTCGCTGACGACCGGGATCCGGCCGCCGTCGGTGGCCGCCACGAGCGTCTCCCGCACCCGGCGGCGCATCGCCTCGTACCCGCCGGTGAACCCCTTGGACGACCACGGGGTGCCGCAGCAGAGGTTCGCCACCTGCTCGGGGACACGCAGCCGCAGGCCCGCCCGCTCGGCGAGCCGCGGCAGCGAGGCCATGACGCCCGGACCGCCCTCGGCGGGGGCGAACAGGGTGTTCAGGCAGGACGGGACGTAGACCGCGTCCGGCGACTCGGCGGGGGCGGCGCGCCGGGGCGTGCCGCCGCGCGGCAGGTCGCGGCTCCACTGGGGGACGGCGTCGGGCCCGGCGACCGCGCGGGCCGCCCGGCTGGCGCCTTCGGCGAGCCCGGGCGGGGCCGCCGCCGCCGCGTCCATGGCCAGGTTCATGGCCCGGGTGACGCCGTCCCAGTGCTTGGCGGCGGCCGTCCAGCCCGCCCGCGCCGCGCGTCCGTGGCGCTCGGCGCGCAGCCGCTTGGTCAGGTCGCCGGTGTTGATGAACACCGGGCAGGCCGTGGCGCACATGCCGTCCACGGCGCAGGTGTCCACGGCGTCGTAGCCGTACTCCTCCTCCAGCGTCCGCGCGAGCGCGTGGTCGCCGGCGGCGTGGGCGGCGGCCAGTTCGCGGCGCAGCACGATGCGCTGGCGCGGGGTCGTGGTGAGGTCCCGGCTCGGGCAGACGGGCTCGCAGTAGCCGCACTCCACGCACCGGTCGACCTCGGGCTCCACCGTGGCGACGGGCTTGAGGTCGCGCAGGTGCGCGCGCGGGTCGTCGGTGAGGAGCACGCCCGGGTTGAGCACCCCGGCCGGGTCGCACAGGCGCTTGACCTCGCGCATCACCTCGTACAGCTCCTCGCCGTACTGGCGGCGGACGTACGGGGCCATGACCCGGCCGGTGCCGTGCTCGGCCTTCAGGGTGCCGCCCCTGTCGAGGACGGCCTGGACCATGTCCTCGGTGAAGTCGGCGTACCGCCCCAGGTCGGTGCCGAAGTGCTCGTTGAGCATGAAGTGCAGGTTGCCGTCCTTGGCGTGGCCGAAGACGACGCTGCGCTCGTAGCTGTACCGGGCGAACAGCCCCGTCAGGTCGTCGCAGAGGTCGGCCAGGGCGGGCACGGGCACGGCGACGTCCTCGAGCAGGGCGGTGGTGCCGCTGGGACGGGCTCCGGCGACGGAGGCGTACAGGCCCTTGCGGATGTGCCACAGCGCCGCCCGGCCCCCCGTGTCCCTGCTGAGGCGGGCCGGGGCGGCCAGCTCCAGCTCGGCGAAGATCCGCTCGGCGTCCCGTTCCCGCGCGGCGAGCGGCTCCGGGTCCGATTCCTGCCACTCCACCAGCAGCGCCGCGTGCGCCTCGACCGCGAGCGTACGCAGGACGTGGTCGGCCTTCGGGTCGGTCTGGGCGACCCGCAGGGACTCGGCGTCCAGCAGCTCGACGGCGGCGGGACGGGCCGCGACGATCTCGGGCATGGCCGCCATCGCCCCGCGCAGCGTCGGGAAGACGAGCAGGCCGGTCGCGGCGATGCGGTGGGCGGGCACGGTGCGGAAGACCGCCTCGGCCACGAAACCGAGGGTTCCCTCGCTGCCGACGACCAGGTGGGCGAGGATCTCCGCCGGGGTGTCGTGGTCGAGGAAGCTGTTGAGCCCGTACCCCATGGTGTTCTTCAGGGAGAACTGGGCCTTGACGCGGCGCGCCGACTCGGGGTTGCCGCGGACGCGGTCGCGCAGCCGTTCCAGGCCCTCCGCCAGCTCCGGCTCCAGGGCGCGCAGTCGGGCGTCCGCGTCGGGGGCGGCGGTGTCGATCACCGTGCCGCTCGGCAGCACGAGGACCATCGACTCCAGGGTCCGGTAGGTGTTGGCGTGGGTGCCGCAGGTCATGCCGCTGGAGTTGTTGGCGACGACCCCGCCGATCGTGCAGGCCGACTCGCTGGCCGGGTCCGGCCCCAGCTTGCGGCCGTACGCGGCGAGCCGGGCGTTGACCTGGCGCAGCACCGCGCCGGGCTGCACCCGCACCCGCTCGCCGCCGTCCAGCACCTCGATGCCGCGGAAGTGGCGGCGGGTGTCCACGAGCAGGTGCTCGCTGACGCCCTGCCCGCTCAGACTGGTGCCGCCGGAACGGAAGGTGAGCGGCAGGCCGGTCCGCATCAGCGCCGCGACCTGCTCGGCGCTCTCGGGGACCAGGACCGCCTGCGGGGTCAGCAGGTAGTGCGAGGCGTCGTGGGCCATGCCCAGCCGGTCGCTCGCCCGCGTACGCGTGATCCCCGGGGCCGCGGCCTCCACGGCCGACAGGACGGCGGGGTCGGGCGGGGTCAGCCGTCGCGGTCTTTCCGAGTGGGTGACGCTCATGCTCTCTTCGTTCGTCTGGAGTTCGTCTGGCGGCCGCCGGCCCGCCGTGCCTGCCGGCGCCGGTCCACCGTCCGGGATTCGCCGGCGGCGCCGGTCCGCCTCCCTGCGGGCGCGGGTCGATCGTAGATCTTCGGGCCGGGGACGGCATCCCCCGGTCCAGGTCCCGCGTCCCCGGCCCCGCGTCGGGCGACCCGCGGTCCGGGTCCGGCCCGCCGCCGACCGGTACACGGCGGCCCCGCGGCGCGCTTCGGCGGCGGGCGGTGTGCGGAGCGGGACCGTCCGGCGTCGCTCTGGCCGTCCGGACCGGGGCCCGTGGAGGCGGCCGACGCCGGGTGCGGTCATCGAGTGCGCGGTCGCCCGCACCGGGCGGCGCCTGGAACCCGCGAGCGCACCCAGAGTACCCGCTATGTCGGATTCAACCGGCTAACGCATGAATCCCTTGATCATCGCGCGACTCCGCTCCCGCTCCGGCCGTCGCCCGGCTTTCCGCACCCGCGGGATGCACCTCACCCTCGACCGCAGCAGTCGGCGCGGACATCCTCACGCCGGCCCTCCAGCATCAGGTCTGGGCGGATCTCCAGGACTCCACCGTCGCTTCGGCGATGGCTTTGATGCGGTCCCCGTATGCCAGATGTCCGTCGGACACGAAGCTGTCGTCCCTGAACGGCAACCCGCTGAACGAAGCGCGGAAGTGGCTGGGGGGTTCCCCCTGCGGGAGCGGTGCGTATGCCGCCAACGGTGCCATGTCGTAGCCCAGCCGTGCTCGGTGGTTGTTCCGTGCCACCTGATGAGCCGCCAGGCGGAGCAGTGCGTCGAGGCCCTGATCCACGTAGAGCTGCAGCTGGCGAAACTGGTTGTCGAGGTATTTCTCATGAGCAAGGGAAGGATGCTGCAGGAGATACGTCAAGACCACGGGCGCGTGCCATCTGTACATCTGCGGATCGGACTGCTCCTCGGCCAGGATCCCGTGGTAATAGTCCACGCATGTGCCCAGTGGGCCGGCCGTCGCACCGCAGTCGCACCGACCCGTGATGTGGATGTTCGCCATGGGCTGCAACATAGGTAACCGGCACCGACCTTGGCGATGGATTATCGGCGCCGTCTCATGCCCTGCCGCACTAAGGTCCTGTTGGCCATGAGGTCTGGCAGACCACGAAGTGCAGCTGGAGTGTCAGAAGCTGCCTGAGCCGTGATCCTGCACGGCGACCGCCAAGGGTCAGGGGCGGGCGGCGGCGTCGGTCCTGGCCTCGATGGCCCGCAGCACCGCCACCATGTCGGAGCCGCCGTGCCCCAGGGCCACGGTCTCGGCGTAGAGGGCGTGGCAGACGTCCAGCAACGGCGAGGCCAGGTCGCGCTCGCGCGCCGCCTCGGCGATCAGGCGGTTGTTCTTCAGCACGTCCAGGGCCGCCGCCTGCACGGCGAAGTCGCCGTCCATCAGCTTGGGGGCCTTCATCCGGGACACGCCGCTCGCCATCGGACCGGCGTCGAGCACGTCGAGGAACTGCCGCCGGTCCAGCCCGTACCGGTCGGCGAAGTGGTACGCCTCGGTGAGGCCGGTGATTAGGGTGATCAGGAACAGGTTCACCGAGAGCTTCATGACGAGCGCGTTCGGGACCGGTCCGCAGACGAACGACTCGTGGCACATCGGCCGGAGCAGCGGGCGCACCTCCTCCACGGCCGCGCGTTCCCCGGCCAGCATCGCCACGAGCCGGCCCGCCTCCGCGGGCTCCCGCGAGCCCGAGACCGGGGCCTCGACGTAGCGGCCGCCCGCCGCGCGGACGTCGGCTTCCAGGCCGCGGGAGTAGCCGGGTGACGTCGTCCCCATGTGGACGATCGTGCGCCCCGCGACGTTCGCCGCGAACCGCGGCGTGCCGCGGCCGAGGACGGAGTCGACGGCGGCGCCGTCGGCCAGCATGAGGATCACGACGCGGGCCCGATCGAAGACCTCGCGCGGACCGTCCGCCACGGCCGCGCCGGCCGCGCGCAGCGGTTCGCTCCTGGCCGTGGTGCGGTTCCAGACCACGGTCGCCGTTCCGGACCGGGCGAGGTTGAGCGCCATCGGCAGTCCCATGACACCGAGGCCGATGAAACCCACGTCCACCGCGAACCGCCTCCTCGCCTCCGTGAGGGCCCGGGACCGCGGATCACCGGCCGCGGACTATGACAGTCGTCATAGTAGACGGGTGTATGACAATCGTCATAGAGGGTTCGCCCGCGCTGTACGGCAGGGGCGGGCGCGTTCCACGTCGGCGGGTCGGACGGGAGGTCGGGATGACGGTTTCCGAGCGGGGGCCGCGCGAGCGGATGGTCTTCAGCGCGGCCCAGCTCATCCGGCGCGGCGGTGTCGCCGCGGCGGGGATGCGCGACGTCGCCGCGCACGCGGGAGCGCCACGGGGATCGCTCCAGCACTACTTCCCCGGAGGCAAGGAGCAGCTCGTCAACGAGGCGGTGGCGTGGGCCGGCCGCTACGCCGCGGACCGCGTGGCGCGCTTTCTCGCGGCCATGCCCGAGCCGTCACCGAGCGGCCTGTTCTCCGCCATGGCGCAGCAGTGGATCGACGAGTTCCGGGCGGCCGGGTTCGCCGGAGGCTGCCCGGTGGCCGCCGCCACGGTGGACTGCGCGGAGGCCGCCGAGTCGACGAGGACGGCGGCCGCCGACGCGTTCGCCCGATGGAGCCGCCCGGTCGCCGAGGCGCTGCGGGACATGGGCGTGCCGCGCGAGAGGGCGGGCTCGCTGGCGACGCTCATGATCAGCGCGCTGGAGGGGGCGATCCTCATCGCGAGGTCCGAACGGGACGTGCGCGCCCTCACGACCGTGACCCGCGAACTCGGCCCCCTCCTGGACGGCTGCGCCGCCCCGCAGGAACCGGCGCGCTGACTCAACCCCGCCGCTCCCCGCCGGGGCCGGGCCGCCACGGAGCCTCGAAGTACGTAGCCTCGAACCACGGAGCCTCGAACAGCGCCTCCGCGTCGTCGACCGCCCGCGTCAGCGCCTCGGGATCCGGCCGCAGCCCGGCCATGATCGTGTCGATCCCGCGCAGGCCGGCCAGGCTCAGGAGCCGCTTCTCGTTGGTGACCCACTCGCCCCGCGCCGCGACGACCGCGTGGGCCGAGCACATCGCCGCCGTGGCGAGGGCGCCCGCGACCTCGGCGAGCTGGCCGCGTACGGCGTACGCGGCCCTGGCGTACTGGAGGGTCATCGCCGCCCGGTCGCGCCACGCCCGCGGGGCGGCCGCCCGCAGCCGCTCGGGGTAGCCGGGCCGGGGCAGCGTGCCGCGCAGGACCCGGTTGACGGCCAGCTCGGCGACCACCAGATAGCTGGGGATGCCCGCGAGGTGGAACATCAGGGGCTCCCAGCGGAAACGGCCCTGCTCCGCCTCGGCGAGCTCGTGCTCGACGACGTCGAGGTCGCGATAGTGCACGTCGACGCCGCGGCCGTCGATGCGGAGCCAGGCGCCGCCGTTGAAGACGCCGCCGCCCCAGCCGCCGATCTCGGAGACCTCGCCCTCCCAGCCCACGGCCCGCAGGTCGGCCGGGTCGAAACCGCCCCGGTAGTAGAGGGCGAAGTCCCAGTCGCTCTCCGGCGTGTGGGTGCCCTGGGCGCGGGAGCCGCCGAGGGTGACGGCCTGGACGGCGGGCAGGGCGGCGAGGCGGTCGGCGACATGGTCGAGGAACATCTGGTCGTTCATGGAAAGTCTCGTTTCCTGTGCGAAGCGGACGACGGCCGTGGACGGCACCGCGTCGACGCGGTGTCTCCGGTCGGCGGAAGACAAGTCATGAAGATCACGCGAACCACCTAGACTAGGCATCCGCATATTTCCTGTTTTGGAGTTGCATGTCCTCCCCCGTCCGCCTCGCCGACCAGGCCGACATCGAGCCGGCCGTACGCACGCTCACCCGCGCCTTCGCCGACTACCCGTGGACGCGGCACACGGTCGCGGCCGACGACCATCTCGGCCGGGTGGCCAGGTTCCAGGAGCTGTTCGTCGCCCGTATCGGGCTGCCGCACGGCCGGGTCTGGGTCACGCCGGACTGTGAGGCGGTGTCCGTCTGGACCACCCCCGACGACACGGGCGTCGGCGAGGTGTTCGCGGAGCTCGCGCCGGCCTTCGCCGAGCTGAGCGGGGACCGGGCGCCGTTCTCCGAGTCGGCGGAGGCCGCCATGGCCCCGCACCGCCCGGCCGAGCCCGTGTGGTTCCTCGGCACCGTGGGCGTCGACCCCGGCCATCAGGGGCAGGGGCTGGGCCGGGCCGTGATCGAGCCCGGGCTCGACGCCGCCGACGAGGCCGGGGTCGCGGCGTTCCTGGAGACGTCCACCGAGGCGAACGTGCGCCTCTACCGGCGGCTGGGCTTCGAGGTAACCGCCGAGGTCGATCTGCCCGGGAACGGCCCGCGCACCTGGGCGATGATCCGCCGCCCGCGCTGAAAGGCGCCGTGCGGCGTGCGCGGCGGCTCAGCGGTGGTCGTTCTCCTTCAGTTCGATCACCCAGGCCCGGCGCTGGGCGATCTTTCCGTCCCGCATGACGAACACCTCGGCCATGGACATGCGCATGACCTCGCCCGTGTCGCGCGTCGCGGAACCGGTGAGCTCCGCCATGACCACGTCGTCCTGCTCGACCATGCGCACCACTTCGAGCCGGGGCGGTCCGACGAAGCCGGGCCCGTCGATGGCCTCGTCGTACGCCTGCTTGCCCTTGAGGTGGAACGCGCCGAAGACGGTCCACTCGATGTCGTCCGTGAGGCAGGACAGGATCTGCGCGTGGTCGTTCTTGCGGAAGCCGTCGAGGTAGGTCTCGACGGTCTGCTTGTTCCTCGACACGGCTCTCGCTCCTCGGTCTCGCGACCGCTCGCACCGCGCGAGCGGCCGGGGCGTTCCGAGGAGTGATACTAAACTGCAAGCAGTCTGTGTGGGGGTGACATGACCGACGGGCCGCGTTCCGGCTGTCCCATCAATGCCGCGATCGAGGTGCTGGGCGATCGCTGGACGCTGCTGGTGTTGCGGGACGTGATGTTCGGCGACCGCCGCCACTTCCGGCAGTTGCAGTCCCGGTCGGAGGAGGGGATCGCCTCCAACATCCTGGCCGACCGGCTGCGGACGCTGGTCGAGGCGGGGCTCCTCACCCGGGACGACGCGGGGCGCGGCCGGCGCGCCGCCTACAGCCTCACCGAGGCCGCCATCCAGCTCGTCCCGGTCATGGCGCACCTCGGCGCGTGGGGCCTCCGCCACCGCCCCACCACCCCGGAGCTGCGCGTACGCGCCGAACTCCTTGAGGCGGGCGGCCCCGAGCTGTGGCAGGACTTCATGGCGGAGCTGCGTGAGCGGCACCTCGGCGTGCCGCGCCCCGAGACCGGCCGGCCCACGGCCACCGAACGGCTCGCCGCGGCGTACGCGGAGGCGGTCGCCGCCGCCCGGCACGACGCCTGAAGCGGCCCCGCCGCGCGCGCCGGACGGGGTGACCTCCTACGACGAGGAGGGGCGCGGGACCGGGACGCGCCGCCGTCCGTTCGCCTCCAGGCGGTGGTCGAGGCCGACCGCGGACAGGAGCCGGTCGATCTGGGACGGCACGTTGACCAGCGTGAGGCTGCCGCCCCTCCGCTCGGCCCGCCGCTTCATGGGGAGGAGCACGCGCAGTCCCGCGCAGTCCATGAACGGCGCGTCGCTCATGTCGAGCTCGACGTGCGGCACCGGCGAACGGCGGATGACGAGGTCGAGGCTGTCGCGGAGCGCTCCCGCGGTCGCCATGTCGATGTCGCCCCGCGGGCGGACGACCGTACGGCTTCCGTCAGGCTTCGCCGTGATGCACAGCCGCGACATGCGCTCCCCTTCCGCAACTCGACGATTTCCCACCACAAGTCTCGTTTATACCAGCTTGATAACATTTAGCACATCTGTCCGCTTTATCACCAGAGCAACACCGTCACCGATTCGGCGGGCGGCGCGGGGTAGGGGACGTCGGCGTGACCACGATGGCTCTGGATCTGGTCGAGGAGACGCCCTACCGGTGGCGGATCGAACGACAGGGCGCGATGCGCGTGCCCGGGGTCGTCTTCGCCACCCGGGCGCTGCTGCCCGACCCGTCGGCGGACCGGTCCCTGGCGCAGGTGGCCGCGGTGGCCACGCTGCCGGGCATCGTCGAGGCGGCGTACGCCATGCCCGACGTGCACTGGGGGTACGGGTTCCCGATCGGCGGGGTGGCGGCCACGGACGTCGCGCACGGCGGCGTGGTCTCCCCCGGCGGGGTGGGGTTCGACATCTCCTGCGGGGTGCGGCTGCTGCTGGCCGACCTGCACGTGGACCGGCTGCGCCCCCGCCTGGCCGCGCTGATGGACGCGCTGAGCGCCGCGGTCCCCCGGGGAATGGCCCAGGGCGCGGTGTGGCGGCTGCGCCGTCCCGCCGAGCTCGAGGAGCTGCTGGCGGGCGGGGCCCGGTACGCCGTGGAGCGGGGCCACGGCGAGCCGCGGGACCTGGACCGCTGCGAGGACCACGGGGCCGTCGCCGACGCCGATCCGGACGCGGTCGGCGCCCGGGCTCGCGAGCGCGGGCTGGAGCAGGTCGGCAGCCTCGGCTCGGGAAACCACTTCCTGGAGGTGGAGGCGGTCGCCGAGGTCTACGACGAGCGGATCGCCGAAGCGTACGGCCTGTGGCCGGGCCGGGTCTGCGTCATGATCCACACCGGCTCGCGCGGACTCGGCCACCAGATCTGCACGGACTTCGTGCGGAGGATGGAGGCGGCGATGACGCGCTACGGCATCACCGTGCCGGACCGGCAGCTCGCCTGCGCGCCCGTCGACTCCCCCGAGGGCCGCGCGTACCTCGCCGCGATGGCGGCCGCCGCGAACTACGGGCGGGCCAACCGGCAGCTTCTCGGGCAGGCGGCCCGGCGCGCCTTCGGCCACGCCCTCGGCGACGACGGCCTGACCCTGCTGTACGACGTGTCCCACAACCTGGCCAAGCTGGAGACCCACCGGGGCCGCCGCCTGTGCGTGCACCGCAAGGGCGCGACCCTGGCGCTGCCGCCCGGCCACGAGGACCTGCCCGCCGACCTGCGGGCGGTCGGCCAGCCGGTGCTGGTGCCGGGCTCGATGGGCGCCGGCTCCCATGTCCTGGCCGGCGTGCCCGACGGACCCGCGTTCGCCTCGGCCTGCCACGGGGCGGGCCGCCGGCTGAGCCGCCACCAGGCGGTCAGGACCACCACGGCGGCCCGGTTGCGGGCCGAGCTGCGGGCGTCGGGGGTGGCGGTGCGCGGCGCGTCGTCGCGCGGCCTGACCGAGGAGACCCCCGAGGCGTACAAGGACGTGGACGCGGTGGTCGAGGCGTGCGATCGGGCCGGTCTCGCCCGCAAGGTGGCCAAGCTGCGGCCGGTCGGCGTGGTCAAGGGCTGACGCGCTCCCGGTCCCGACCGACAGCCGGAGCGCCCGACGAACCGGCCTGTCCGGGGAGCCGAAGGCCAGGCCGTGCGACTCCCCGTACGGCGCGTCAGACGTCGACCACGATGTGGGCGTGCCACGTCCCGGCCTCGCGCCCGAAACGCAGCCCGTGCAGCGCGACCGCCTTGGGCAGCGCGCCGACCTGCTCGACCGACGCCGCCGGGACGGTCGCCAGCCTCGCCTCGACCTGCCCCTTGGTGGCGCCCGTCCGCTCGTCGACGGACACGTCCACCGCCACCCGGCCGGGCACCTCGACCTGGTAGACCACCTCGTCGAGCAGCGTGACGAGAAGTTCCTCGTCCGTCTCGTCGGCCATGGTGACCACGACGCTGTCGTCCGGCACCGCCTCGCCGACGTCGGCGAAGGTCTCCACCAGCGCCCGTACCGCCTCGGCCAGGCACTCCTCCCGGCTGTCCGCCCACGCCTCCAGCGCGATGTCGGCCGTGTGGGGGACCGCCCTGTGACCCCTGCTCACGCTGTCCACTCCATCAGCAATCCGCGGCGAGGGAAACCCCGGGCCCCCTCCGACGACGTGGACGCGAGACTCACCCCTCGTGGGTGGGGGCGCGCTGGATGGCGACCATGGCCGCGTCGTCGGCCAGGTGCCCGCCGACGTGGGCGAGCAGGCCGGCGCGCAGGTGGCGGACGAGTAAGGTGTCCACGAGGTACTCCACGGCGGTCAGCTCGCCCAGGCCCAGCGGCGGGGCCGGCCTCCGGGCGTGCAGCGGGGTGACCTCCCCGCGCCGCAGCAGCAGCGGGGGCGGATGCCCGCAGGTGACCATCCGCATCCGCGGCACGGCGTCGGGGATGTCGACGATCGCGGCGGTGATGAAGCACTCCCCCACTTTCTCCGATTCCGTGGGCGCGGCCAGGTCCCAGCAGACGCTGCGGTCCAGATAGGCCATCAGGTCGGGCAGGGTGGCCTGACGAGAGGCGGCCTCCCGGAACGCGCCGAGCAGCAGGGCCGCGTCGCTGATCGCGGTCAGGCCTCTGCCCATCACGTCGCCGACGATCAGCCGGGTGCAGGACGTGTTGCGTACGGCCGCGTAGAGGTCGCCGCCGATCTGCGCCTCCGCCTCCGCCGCCAGGTACACCGACGCCACCCGCAGCGGGCCGAGCCGCCGCGGCAGCGGCCTGAGCAGCACCCGCTGCGCCGCCTCCGACACCGTGCGCACCTGGGCCAGCTCACGAGAGTGCCGCTCCCGCAGACATCGGAACACCGTCACGATGACCGAGACCACCACGAGCGAGATGAGCTGCGACTGGTAGTACATCGAGCCCAGGAAGGCCTCCCCCTGGCTCAGGCCGATGGCGAGCAGGCACGCCACCGCGACGGCCCCGATCAGCCCGGTGACCAGGGTGCCCGCGAACGAGGCGGTGATCGCGGGCGCCACGATCAGCAGCGGGCCGAGCGGCACGCCGTTCGGGGTGATCACGTCGACCACCGCGATGGCCCCGATCAGGGCGAGCGGGAACGCCGGCAGCGCGTCACTGGCGCGCCAGGGGCGACGCCGGAGCGCGAACGACGGCCGCAGGCGCATATCTCCTGCCTACACCCACCGCCACGGCGCCTTCCCGGCAGGTGGCCGATCGCCGGGGAGGCGCCCGCCGGTGTCACCGCGAGCGGGCGCGCCGCGCCGGCAGGCGGCGCAGGAGCCGGCCGATCCGCCGCCGGAGGTACGCCCACATGACCGCTCCGGGGGGCCGCTCCGGGTGCTCGGCGGGCACGGACGGCATGGGGAGGCGCCGCCCGCCGATCTCAAGCACGCACCCGGGCTCCTCCCCGGTGTCGCCGGGACCGCCGAGGATGACGCGGAACGGCTGAGGCGGCTCGCCGGGCAGCTCCGCGGCGAACTCCCGCGCCGCTCCGTACCGCCGGGTGTGCGGGCGCTGGTAGCCGACCACCTTGCCGTCGACCAGCAGCTCTATCTCTCCCCGCACCTGGCCGGTGCGCACCGTGACGGAGTGCTCTCCCATGTCGAGGTGGAAGTGATGACTGCGGGGCATCGGCGCACCTCCCCCCGCGCGTCGGGCCCGTACGTCGAGGGTATGCCCCGCCGACCGGCCCGCGGTCGCCCGGATCGGCCCCGTGCTCGGCGCCTTTACGGTGTAGATCATAGTGAGCGGATACCGCGCGGTGATGATCGGGGCCGGTGGATAATCACCGGCATGCGGTTCGGGATCCTGGGAGAGACGCGGGCCTGGCACGCGGACGGGGCCGAGGTCGCGCTGGGCGGACCGTCCCGCCGCGCGCTGCTGGCGCTGCTGCTGGTCCGTCCGGGCGAGGTCGTGCCGGCCGGCCGGCTGGCCGAGGAGATCGACCCCGGCGGGGCACTGTCGGCGCACGCGGTGCAGTCCCAGGTGTCCCGGCTGCGCGCCGCCCTGGGCGCGGCGGCCCCGATCGAGAGGGCCGGGACGGGCTACCGGATCATGGTCGATCACGACGACGTGGACGCCGGCCGGTTCGAGCGGCTGGCCCGGGAAGGCCGGGCCGCGCTGGGTGACGGCGACGCCCCGCGGGCGGTCGCGCTGCTGCGCGAGGCGCTGGGGCTGTGGCGGGGATCGGCGCTGGCCGGCCTCGCCGAGAGCGAGATCGCCCGGCCCGCCGCCGTACGGCTGGAGGAGCGCCGGCTGACGGCGCTCGAGGACCGGATCGAGGCCGAGCTGCGGCTCGGCGAGCATCGTGCGGCCGTGGCCGAGCTGCGCGAGCTGGTCGGCCGTCATCCCCTGCGGGAACGGACGGCTGGACTGCTGATGCGGGCGCTGTCCGCCGAGGGCGGGCAGGCGGAGGCGCTGGTCGTGTTCGAGGAGACCAGGCGGCGCCTGGCCGAGGAACTGGGCGCCGATCCGTCGGCCGACCTGGTCGCGCTCCACCGGGAGCTGCTGAGCGCCGACTCCTCGCCGTCGCCCGCCGCGCCGCCCGCCCCGCTGACGACCTTCGTCGGCCGCGCCGAGGACATGGCCGAGGTCGCCGAGCTGCTGCGGGTGGCCCGGCTGGTCACACTGGTCGGCCCCGGCGGCGTCGGCAAGACCCGGCTGTCGGTCGAGGTGGCCCGGGGCGAGGCCGGCGACGTGTGCTTCGTGGAGCTGGCGGCGTCGGGTGACGGCGACGGCCTGGCGCGGACGCTGCTGGGCGCACTCGGCCTGCGTGAGAACGGGCTCCACATCGGGGGCGGGTCGCCGGGCCCGGTCGACCGCCTCATCACGGCGCTGGCCGACCGGGGGATCCTGCTCGTGCTGGACAACTGCGAGCACCTCGTCGAGGAGGTCGCCGCGCTGGCCGCGCGGCTGCTGGCGGCCTGCCCGCGGCTGCGGATCCTGGCCACCAGCCGTGAGCCGCTCGGCATCATCGGCGAGGCGCTCTGGCAGGTGCGGCCCCTCGGCGACGACGCGGCCGCGCGGCTCTTCACCGAACGAGCCGATGCCGTGCGGCGAGGGTACGCCCCCGACCCCCGGCTCGTACGCCGGATCTGCACGGCCCTGGACAACCTGCCGCTGGCCGTCGAGCTCGCCGCGGCGCGGCTGCGCACGCTGGACATCGACGACCTCGCCGGGCGGCTGGACGACCGGCTGGAGGTCGCCGCCCGCGGCACCCGTACGCCCGAGGAACGGCATCGCACGCTGCGCGCGGTGGTCGCGTGGAGCTGGGACCTGTTGTCGGAGCCCGAGCGGCGGGCCGCGCGGCGGTTCACGGTCTTCGCCGGGGGCGCGACCGCGGACTCCGTCGCGCGGGTGTGCGGCGCCGACGGACGGACACTGGAGTCGCTGGTCGACAAGTCGCTGCTGGAGGTCGCGGGCGGCCGGTACCGGATGCTGGAGACCATCCGCGCGTACGGCGCCGAACGGCTGGACGCGGCGGGTGAGCGCGAGCCGGTGCGGCGCGCCCACGCCCGGCACGTCCTGGAGCTGGTGCGGGCCGCGGACCCCCATCTGCGGCGGGCGGAGCAGTTGGAGTGGCTGGAAGGTCTCGCGGCCGAGCACGGCAACCTCCAGGCGGCCGTGCGCTGGGCGGTCGACGCGCCCGAGGTGGAGACGGCCCTGGAGCTGCTCGCCTCGTCCCTGACGTACCTGTGGATCCGGGGCGTGGCCGGCTCGGCCGCGCCGCGGGCGATCGCGTTGCTGGAGGCGATGGGCGACGTGCCGCCGCCGGGCCTCGGCGAGGAGTACGCGGCGTGCGTCCTGCTGGCGGCCTGCGCGGCCGCCGGACGGCCGGTGTGGCGGCGGCACCGCGCGGCGGCGGAGAAGGCGCTGGCCGACGCCTGGCCGGGCACCCGGGCGGGCCGCCACCCGGTCGTGTTGCTGCTGTGGGTGCTGCGCGCCGCGGGTGAGGGCGACCCGCATGACGCGTTCGCGCTCGTCTCGTCCCAGCTCGGCTGCCCGGAGCCGTGGCTGCGGGCGGTCGCCCGGTACGTGTCGGGGTTCGGACCGCTCGGGGAGGGGGACACCGCGCGGGCCGAGCGCGACTTCGGCACGGCCCTCCGGGATTTCCGCGCCCTCGGCGAGCGGTGGGGCACCGCGCTGGCCCTGGACACGCTCGCCGGCCTGGCGGGCGCGCGCGGCGACCGGGCGACGGCGATCGCGCTGACCGACGAGGCGCTGACGCTCACCGAGCGGCTCGGCGCGCTGGAGGAGAGCGCCGACCTGCTGGTCAACCGGGGCGACCTGCTGGCCGCCGAGGACCCGGCGGCGGCCCGCGACGCCTACGAGAAGGCCGCCGGCCTCGCCCGCCGCGCCAGCGGCTCCACCTATCTGGCCGCGGCCCTGCGCGGTCTCGGCGACATCGCCCTGTCGCGGGCGGACCTGGCCGAGGCCGAGCGGCTGTACGGCGAGGCGCTGGAACGCCTCGACCCGCACTGGGTCAGGTCCGTCGGCCACCGGGTGCGCACGCTGGCCGGGCTCGGCCGTGTCGCCGAGGCGCGCGCCGACCACGCCGCGGCCCGGGAGCGGTACCGGCAGGCCGCGGAGGCGGCGGCCGCGCTGGGCCTGTCCACCCCCGACGACCTGCGCCTGCTCGGCCTGCCCGACATCCTCGTGGAGGCGGTGAGCGGGCGGTGAGCCCGCGGTGAGCCCTCCCGGACACGCTCTGCGCCATGACGAACGTCAACGTGCTGATCTCCGGCGCCTCCGTCGCCGGCCCCGCCCTCGCCTACTGGCTCCACCGCCACGGTTTCACCCCCACGATCGTCGAGCGCGCCCCCGCCCTGCGTGACGGCGGCTACGCCGTCGACTTCCGCGGCCGGGCGCACCTGTCCGTGCTGCGCCGCATGGGCGTACTGGACGACATCGAGCGCGCCAGGACCGGCATGGGCTCCATGTCGTACGTCGACGGCGCGGGCAGGCCGCAGGCCAAGCTGCCCGCCGACCTGTTCTCCGGAGACGTCGAGATCCTCCGGGGCGACCTGGCCCGGATCCTGTACGACGCCACCAAGGAACACACCGAGTACGTCTTCGGCGACTCCGTCGCCTCGCTCACCGAGGACGCCGACGGCGTGACCGTCACCTTCGAACGCGGCGCGCCGCGCCGGTTCGACCTGGTCATCGGGGCCGACGGGCTGCACTCCACCACCCGCCGCCTCACGTTCGGGCCCGAAGAGCGGTTCGTCAAGCACCTCGGCGTCTACTGCGCGATCTTCACCACCGCCAACCACCTCGGCCTGGACCACACCGGCCACGCCTACCGGACCGCGGGCAAGCTCGTGGCGATGTACAGCGCCCGCCACAACACCGAGGCCAAGGCCGTCTTCTACTTCGGCTCCCCCGAGCTCGGCCTGGACCGCCGCGACGTGACGCGTCAGCAGGCCGTGCTGGCCGAGCGGTTCACCGGCAACGGCTGGCAGTCCGACCGGCTGCTGCGCGACATGCGGTACGCGCCCGACTTCTACTTCGACTCGGTCGCCCAGGTGCGCATGGACGCCTGGAGCCGCGGCCGTGTGGCCCTGGTCGGCGACGCCGCCTACTGCCCGTCCTCCCTGTCGGGCATGGGCTCCGGGCTCGCCCTGGTCGGCGCGTACGTCCTGGCCGGAGAGCTGGCCGCCGCCGACGGGGACCACCGGATCGCGTTCGCCCGCTACGAGCGGGAGATGCGCGAGTACGCGACCGGCTGCCAGAAGATGGGTGACGGCGTGGCCAAGCTCATGGTGCCGGGCAGCCGGCTGCTGGCCTCGGTCCTCAACCGCTACTACAAGGTCATGCCGTACCTGCCGGGGAAGAACATGGCGGCTGTCATGGCCCGCAAGGCCGCCGAGAACATCACGCTCCGCGACTACAGCTGATCTCCCGGACGAGCCGCTGTCCGCGGCGCCGGCGACCTCAGTCGCGCAGGCGGGTGAGCGCCTCCGGAGGCAGGTGGCGCGCGAGCTCCTCGAGGAGCGCCACGATCCGGGCGACGCGTTCCGGATCGTCGCCGCCCACGGCGGCCGCCAGCGCGGAGTCGATCGGCGTCGACCTGACCTCCACCACACGGGCGGAGGTCTCGGTCGCCGGCCGGATGAGAAGCCGCCGGCGGTCGCGGGGGTCGGGTTCGGTGACGACGGCGCCCGCCTCGCGGAGCCGGGCGACGGCCCCGGACACGGCGCTTTGCGGGAGGCCGGTCCGGGTGGCGATCTCGCCGACCGCGCTGCCGGGGCGGGCACGCACGTCGCTGGCCACGATCAGGACCGTCCGGACACTGGTGGAGTGCTGCCCGATGCCCTCGGTGGGCAGGGCCTCCTCTCCGATCTTCATCAGGGTCCGCCCCAGCAGGAACAACTCGACTCCGTTCACCCCCTCAATTTACATCACTCCAGATACATCAAACTTGATGCATCAGATTTGATGCGTTATCGTCGATCACGATCAGACCGCACCGAGCCCACCCCGAAAGGAACGGCCATGAACGCCGCCAAGACGACCGGCACGCTCCGCGTACCCGGCGCGACGCTCTACTACGAGGTCCGCGGCGCCGGCCCGACGCTGCTCATCTCGCAGAGCGGCGAGGGCGACGCCGGACGCAGCGCCGACCTGGTCGACCGGCTCGCCGACGACTACAGGGTGGTGACCTACGACCGGCGCGGCCTCTCACGCAGCATCCTCGACGGCCCCGCCCAAGGGGTGACGCTGGCCCAGCACGCCGACGACGCGCACCGCCTGCTGGCCGAGCTCACCGACCGGCCCGCGTTCATGCTCGGCTGCAGCATCGGCGCCTCCATCGGCTTCCACCTGGCCGTCCGGCACCCGGAGCGGATCCGTACGCTCGTCGCCCACGAACCGGTCAGCCCGCGACTGCTCCCCCCCGAGGAGCGCGCCCACCACGAGCGGGAACTGGAGGAGATCCAGCACGTCTACCGGCGCGACGGTCTCGGGCCGGCGTTGGCGATGATCGCGGGCGTCCTCGGGATCGACCCCGCCAACCCCGACGCCGAACCCGGCCTCACCCCGCAGCCGATGACGCCGCAACGGGTGAGCAACTTCGACTTCTTCATCGAGCACGACTTCACCGCGGTCGTCCACGACACCCTCGACATCTCCGCGCTGAAGGACACGCCCACCCGCATCGTCCCGGTCGCGGGCGGCGCCACTCCGCCCGCCGTCTTCGACCGCAGGTGCGCTGCCGTCCTGGCCGACCTGCGCGGCACGCCGCTGCGCGAGTTCCCGGGCGGGCACAACGGCAACACCACCCACCCCCGCGCCTACGCCGCCGCCCTGCGGGCCGCCCTCAACGGCTGACCGCCCCGCGAAAGACTCCGACGCCCCTGCCCTGCCAAGGCGTTTTCCGCAAAGTACCCTGTCGCCTCTCTTGATACAGGAAGATAGGGTAGTTTTCGTGAACGATCGTCTCTATTCCGTGGAACAAGTGGCCGAGCGCCTGGGGTTGCACGTCCGCACCGTCCGCAACTACGTCCGGGACGGGCGGCTCCCCGCCGTCCGCATCGGCAAGCAGTACCGGATCGCGCACGAGGACCTGGAAGCGTTCACCGGCCGGCCGGTGTCCGCGCCCGCACGCGAGACGGCCGGGCGGCAGCGGCACGTCGAGGTGTCGAGCATCGTGGAGATCGACGCGATCAGCCGCGAGACGGCCCACCGCGTGGCCACCCTCCTGACCTCCGCCGCCAACACCGGGCCGGGCGCCCAGCCCCTGCGGATCGAGACGGCCTACGACGAGGAGAGGGCCAGAATGAAGATCATCGTGCTGGGCGGCCTGGACGACACCGCCCGCCTGTTCGCGTTCGTGGAGGGGCTGCTCGCGCCGTGAGCACGATCTACAAAGAACACGTCGATGTGGCAGGGCGACGTCGCCTCCTGGTCTCCGTCCGGCGGCCGGAGCGGGTGGCGCGGCTGACACGGCCGGCCGGGCCGGGGCCGTACGCCGGTCGGGGGCGGCGGGGTCCGGGCTGGGGCCTCCTACAGTAGGTGCCTGTGCTTTACGGCAGATCCGCGGAAATCAGCGCACTCGACGAGGTGATCGCGCGGGCTCGCGGCGGTTTCGG
This sequence comes from Microtetraspora niveoalba, assembly GCF_001570405.1. Taxonomy (GTDB): domain Bacteria; phylum Actinomycetota; class Actinomycetes; order Streptosporangiales; family Streptosporangiaceae; genus Microtetraspora; species Microtetraspora niveoalba. The sequence continues at coordinate 230,109 of NZ_BBYM01000018.1, forward strand.
CGGCGCGGTGGTGTTGCGGGGCGAGGCGGGAGCGGGCAAGAGCGCCTTGCTCGACGCGGCGGCCGAGCGCGGTGGTGCGATGCGGGTGTTGCGGGCCACCGGCGTCGAGTCCGAGTCCGACCTCGCGTTCGCGGCGCTGCACCAAGCGTTGCGGCCGGTGGCCGGTTCGCTCGACGCGCTGCCCGAACCGCAGCGCGACGCCGTCCGCGCGGCCCTGGGGCTTGCCGCGGGCGGCGCCGGCGATCGGTTCCTGGTGGGAGCCGGTGTGCTCTCGCTGCTGGCCGAGGCGGCGGCGCCGGACGGGCTGATCTGCGTGGTCGACGACTTCCAATGGGTGGACCGGGCCTCGGCCGACGCGCTGGTGTTCGCCGCCAGACGGTTGGGGGCGGAACGGATCGCGATGGTGTTCGCCGTACGCGGGGAGGCTCCCGTCAAGGGTGTGCCGCTGACGGTGGACGTGCGCGGCCTGGCCGAGTCCGCCGCGGCCGAGCTGCTGGAATCCCGCCACGGCGTGCTGCCCGCCCAGGTGAAGCGGGAGCTCGTCACGCTGACCGGCGCGAACCCGCTCGCTCTCGGTGAGATCGCCGCCCGCCTGACGCCCGCGCAGCTCGCCGGGCGCGAACCGCTGCCCGACCCGCTGCCCGTCGGCGCCCGGCTCTTCGGTGATCGGGTGAGCGGGTTGTCCGCCTCCGCTCGGCTGGTCGCCCTGGTCGCCGCCGTGGAGGCCGACCTCGACCTGGTCCTGCGCGCCGCCGAGCGGTTGTTCGCCGAGCGACCGGCGGGGCCTGGCGCGAACACGGCCCGACCGGCCTCATCCGGGCCCGGGACGGAGGCCGGGGCCGGGCGGGTGGCGCTGGCCGAGCTGGAGGAGGCCGGGCTGGCCGACGTGTCGGGCACCAGCGTGCGTTTCGGTCATCCGCTCATCAGATCCGCGGTGCACGAGGCGGCCGCCCCCGCCGACGTCCGCCGCGTGCACGCCGTACTCGCGGAGCTGACCGCGGATGAC
>NZ_BBYM01000018.1:231522-279117 GCF_001570405.1 Microtetraspora niveoalba
CCGCCGCGCCTGGCACCTGGCCGGAGCCGCCCTGGGGCAGGACGAGCAGGTCGCCGCCGCGCTGGTGGCCGCCGCGGAGCGGGCGCGCGACCGCGGCGGGTACGGCGCCGCCGCCACCGCCCTGGCCAGGGCCGCCGAGTTGACCCCCGAGCCGCGCGCCCGTGCCGTCCGCCTGAAGGACGCCGCCGTCGCCGCCTGGCTCGGCGGCCGCCCGGGACAGGCGGAGTCGCTGCTGGCCGAGGCGCGCGAACGGGCCGACGGGGACGCCGTGCTCGCCATGGAGATCGCCCAGCTCCGGGGCCGGTTCGAGCTGAACTCGGGCAACGCCGCCGAGGCCGTGCGGATCCTGGCGGCGGGCGACAGCCTGGACATGCTGGCCGATGCCGTGGAGGCCGCCTCGTACGTCGGCGACACGGCGGCCATCGCCGAGCTCGGCCGACGGGCGGCGGCACACCCCGAGGGGTTCTTGCGGGACACGGTGGCCGGGATCGGCCTGACCCTGGACGGCGACGCCGCCGGGCCGGGTCTGTTGCGGCGGGCACTGGCGCGCTCCGACGATCTGGAGGATGCGGCGGGGTACCTGTGGGCGACGGCCGCGGCCAGCGCTCTGGGCGAGTCGGATCTGGCCGCCGAGATGGCCGAGCGGGCCGGGCGGGTGGCCAGGGTGTCGGGGATGACCGGGCAACTGCCCGTCGTGCTGGAGTTCGTGGCGACCGCCGAGCGCATCGCCGGGAGGCTGGCGCGCAGCCAGGCCGTCTCCGAGGAAGGCCTGGCGCTGGCGCGGGAGGCCGGGTACGAGAACACGGTGGCCGCGCACCTGGCCAACCTCGCGGTGCTGGCGGCGCTGCGGGGCGAGGAGGAGCCCTGTGAGCGGCAGGCCCGCGAGGCGCTGGCCATCGCCATCCCGCACCGGGTGGGGTTGCGCGCGGGCGTCGCGGCGTACGCGCTGGCCATGCTCGACCTGTGCCTGGGCCGCTACGGGTCGGCGCACGACCGTTTCACGGCCATCGCCGCGGCGGGACCGGGCGCCGGGCACCCGACCGTGGTGTGGCGGATGGCGCCGGACCGCGTCGAGGCGGCCGTGGGCGTGGGCGACGAGGCGGGCGCCCGGGCGGCGCTGCGGGCGTACGAGCGGTGGTCGGCGCACGCCGCGACGTCCGAGTCGCGCGCGCTGCTGGCCCGCTGCCGGGGCCTGGTCGACTTGTCCGAGGAGGCCTTCGGCGAGGCGCTGCGGCTGCACACCAACCCGTTCGACGCGGCCAGGACGGCCCTGCTGCTGGGGGAGCGCCTGCGCCGGACGCAGCGGCCGGGCGAGGCGCGGGCGCATCTGCGGATGGCGTGGGAGACGTTCGAGCAGGCGGGCGCCCGGCCATGGGCACGGCGCGCGCAGGACGAGTTGCGGGCGGCGGGCGAGAGCGGGCAGGCTCCGCCCGTGGCCGTGCTCGACGCGCTGACCCCGCAGGAGCTGCGCATCGCGGGCCTGGTCGCCGACGGGTTGTCGAGCAAGCAGATCGCCGCCCGGCTCTTCCTGAGCCCGCGCACGGTCGAGTACCACCTGTACAAGATCTATCCGAAGCTGGGCATCGGCTCCCGTACGGAACTGGCGCGGCTGGTAGTTCTACAGAAGGCGCCCGTAGCCGACGACGACATGCTGTGAGACATGCAAAACGTGACCATCTGGAGTGAAGAGTTCGGCGCCGAGACGGACGCGCCGATCCTGCTGATCATGGGGTCGATGTCGCAGGGCATCCTGTGGCCGGACGAGCTCGTCGGCCGCCTGACCGCGGGAGGCCGCCGGGTGATCCGGTACGACCACCGCGACACCGGCATGTCGGGCACCGTCGACTTCGCGGCGGAGCCGTACACGTGGGACGACATCAAGAACGACGTCTACCGTGTGATGGACGCCCACGGACTGGAGAGCGCGCACCTGGTCGGCCACTCGGCGGGTGGGCTGCTCGGCCAGTTCGTCGCCGTGGAGCGGCCGGAGCGGGTGCGCTCGCTGACCGTCGTCGCCTCGTCGCCGCTCGGCGGCGGCGAGGGCCAGGTGCTCGTGCGGGCCCTGACGGGGCAGCCGCAGCCCGAGGGGAGCCTGCCCGAGCCGGCGCCGGAGTTCGTGGCCTTCTACCGCGCGCTGATGGCCGCCCCGCCGCCGCAGGACCGGCGCGCGCAGATCGACGGCATGATCGCCGAGCAGCGCGTGCTGCACGGCACCGGGCTGCCCTTCGACGAGGACGCGGCCCGCCGGCTGCAGGAGCGGATCTACGACCGGGCCCGCGACCTGTCAGCGGTGGCCAACCACCGGCTGGCCGCCATGGCCAGGCCCGACTTCGAGCCGGTGGGCGTGCTGCACCAGGTGAAGGCGCCCACCCTGGTCATCGAGGGCAGCCACGAGCCGGTCAAACCGGGCCACGGCGCGATCATCGCCGAGCGGATCCCGAGGGCGCGGCTGACGATCGTCGCGGGCATGGGGCACACACTGCCGCCGGAGGCACACGAGGAGCTGGCCGCCGCCGTCCTCGCGCACACAGCGGAGTGACGCCGGTTCCCGATCGACGTCGGGAGTGCGAGCCGGTCGCGGACGGCGCCGCCGACGCGGGCCGGGTCGAGGTGCGGCACCGTACGGCCGGCACCGTCACGCCCGTCGCCCGGGCGGAGTCAGCGGCGGCAGGTGAGGTGGAGGCGCCCCCAGGAGGTGTTGCCGTAGCCCTTGGGGTTCCACAGCGCGGCCGGCGTCTCGGGGTGCGTGGCGCCCGCCGTGTCCCAGGCGCGGGCGAGGACGTCCGCCTCCCCCTCGGAGAGGACGACGACGGCGCGCCAGAGCCGCCAGGCCCAGGGGTGCGCCGGGGCGTCCAGCTCCGCCTGGCTCCAGGTACGCCCCGCGTCCGATGAGACGTCCACGCGCGCGACGCCGTGGCCGCCGCCCGCGAAGGCGTACCCGGTGATCTCGGTCGGCCCCGGGGGCACGCGGGAGCCGTCCTCCGGGCTCAGGATGTCGCAGGTGAGAGCGACCGGCCCGAGGGGGATGCCGGTCCCCGGGCCGGATCGGGACGGGTCGGCGCCGGGAGGCGACATGCGGTACGCGACGGCCTGGAAGTAGTTGCCCGAGGGGTCGGCCCGGGCGGTGACGCGTTCGAGCCATTTCACGCTGCGGGCGCCGATCCAGCCCGGCACCACCACCCGCAACGGCGCGCCGTGGACGGCGGGCAGGGGGTGGCCGTTCATCGCCCACGCCAGCAGCACCTCCCCCGCGACGGCCTTCGCCGCGGGGATGGAGCCGCCGTACGGCTGGGGCGGGTCCGCCTCCCGCGCCACGTCGGGGGCCGTGAAGGAGACGTGCGCCGCCCCCGGGCGCAGGCCCGCCCCGGCGAGCACGTCGGCGAGGCTCACCCCGGTCCAGCGGGCGGTGGAGACGGCGCCGGACCGCCACGGGTCCTCCCCCGGGATGTCACGGACCTCGATCAGCTCGGCGCGGCGGTTGCCCGCGCACTGCAGGGTCGCGACCACCTCGCGCTCGGGGAAGCGGGAGCGCAGTTCCTCCAGTGAGAGCCGCAGCCGCCGTTCGACCAGCCCGTCCACCTCCAGCCGCCAGGCGGCGGCGTCGATCCGCGGGACGGGACCGTGGTTGCGGCTGTAGAAGGCGTCAAGCGGCGTGAGGAACCGCCCCGCCAGGGCGCCCGTGGGCGGCTCGGCGTTGAACGGCTCCTCTTCGTGGACGAGCATGTCGTCCCGTTTGCCCCATTTCATAATGCTTGTCGGGTACCCCGGCGCGAGGGCGGTGATGCCCGCGGGTGGGAGATGGGACACCCGGCCGGGGAACGGTCGTCCCCGGCCGGGCGCCACCCGTCACTCGTGCGTGTGCTCGTACGCCGCGGCGGCGCCGCGCACCGCCTCGTACGGCGCGTCCTTGCCCTTGGCCCGCGGGTCGCCGACGAGCTCGGCGCACTGGCCCGACCCGGTGACGCCGTTCGGCACGCCCGCGTCGGAGGGCGCCGGGGTGTTGCCGGTGCAGGCGAGCGCCCCGCGCACGGATGTGCCGGTGACGACCAGGGCGTCGGTCGTGGTGTTGCCGGTCAGGGCGGCCGAGCCCCGCAGGTCGGCGCCCGCGACGACGAGCCGGCCGGTGGTGCCCTGGATCGCGACCGAGCCGTTCACGGTCGCCTTGAGCAGGTGCACCTCGGCGGCGCCGTTCGCGCTCAGCGCCCCGCTGATCGTGCCACCCTTCACCACCAGGGAGGCGCCGGAGCCGACGGTCACCCCGCCGTTGATCCGCGCGCCGTCCAGGCAGGTGACGCCGGACCGCAGGGACAACGACCCGTTCCGCGTGCCGGTGATCGTGGTGGTGCACTCCGGGGGCGCGGCGAGGGTGGTCACGGTGAAGCTCTTCGGCGTCCCGGGGTTGCCGCTGGGGTCGATCGACCGGTACTCGACGGTGTGCCTGCCGCGCGGCAGCCTGCCGTAGGTGAGGTGGTCGATGACCGTGCCCTTCTCGGTGAAGAGCCACGGCTCGTCGGCGGAGGTGGGCCAGCCGAAGTAGTTGAACCAGCCGTCGCCGTCCACCCGGGACTCGCGCACCACGTACCCGTCCTGGTCGTCGCCGCCGGTGAGCCGCATGGTGAACGGGCCGTTGAACACGTAGTTCTCGCCCGACTTCACCAGCGGCTCGGACAGCTCGTACGCGGTGGTGGGCAGGGTGTTGTCCACGGTCCAGGTGCGCGTGTCGGCTCCGGCGGAGGCGGTCAGCGTGTGGTTCCCGGGGGCGAGGTCGAGCGTGGACAGGTCCAGGCCGGCGCCTGTCTCGCGGAGCGTCGCGCCGTCCAGGGTCCAGGTGACGGACGGCACGGCGTCGTCGGGGTGGGTGGTCTCGACGTACACGACCTCGTCGCGGGCCACGGCGCGGCCGGTGGGGGTGGACGAGCGCAGCCCGGGAGCGACCTGGGCGGGCGTGGTGGTCACGGCGGTGTCCACCGTCCAGGTGCGGGTCGCGCTGAGCGCGCCGGCCCGGATGGCGGGGTCGCGGACGAACTCGGTCGGGTCGGTCACGGTCGCCTTCACCGTGTGGGTGCCGGGCGACAACTTCAGGGCGCGCAGGTCGAGCGCGGTCGAGTCGCCGGGAACGTCGGCGCCGTCCACGCTCCAGGTGGTGGTCAGGGCGTGGCTGTTGGGGTGCAGCGGCTCCACCCAGAGCACGCGGTCGGCGCCGACCGCGGCCGCGGTGGGCGTGCTGTCCTGGATCAGGCTGGTCTTGGCGGCGATCCGCTGGGTCATGACCTCGCGGCCGACCTGGTCGTAGTAGTAGCCCAGCGTCCGCATGATCGAGTGCTCGCTCGGGCGCCAGACCCCGCTGCTGTAGTAGAGGCCGCCCTCGTGCCTGCTGATGGTGCCGCCGGCCTCGCTCGGCTCGTCGAGCCAGCGCCACCACTTCTTCCGCTGGTCCTTCATCTGCTGCTCGGTCAGCAGGCTGTGGTGCGCCGAGCCCGGCTCGCCGCCGGTGTACGCGCCGCCTTCGACGCCCCGGGTGTAGTAGGTGTACTCGTCCTGCAGGCCGCCGAGCGAGTGGCCGATCTCGTGCGGGGCGATGAGGGCGGACATCGAGTTGTGGCCGGAGGAGGTGGCGTACGCGCCGCCCGCCCCGCCGTACGTCCCGCTGTTGGCGAGGGCGAGGATCTGCCGGTTGGCGCTGCTCGTCCCGGCCACCATGTTGGCGTACTTGTTGGCCGCGGTGTTGCTCATGGTGATGAGCCGCTGCACGCTGGAGGCGTTGCAGCCGCCCCAGAAGGCCATGCTCAGCGGGGTGTTCTTCTTGCCGGAGGCCAGGTCGGGGTCGCAGCCGATGCCGGACTCGCCGGACACGATGTCCACGCGGTAGACGTTGAAGTAGTTCCGGTACGACTTGTACGGCTCGATGGACCACATCACGTTGAGCTGCTGGTCGGTGTCGGCCGCGAACGCGGACAGCTCGTTCTCGGTGTAGCCGTCGCCCATGATGATCAGGTTGAACCGCTTGGCGGGATCGCCGGTGACCTGGATGGGGACGACGGTGGCACTGCCGGCGTCGGCGGCGTGCGCGGGCGGGACGGTGATCAGGGCGGCGGCCGCGGAGAGGGCCGCCAAGGCCGTGAGCGGCCTTCGTGCACGCATGGGGAGGGGACCTCCAGAGCGAAATCGGGGGTGTGCCTGCACTATCGGGGGTCCGCCGCTCGGAGGGCACATCCCATGTGGGGATAACCCGGGATTTATGCCTGTACTTCGCCACGCAGGCGTGATCTGTCACGCCGTGCGCGATCCGCGGCTCGTCTCCCCCGCTGACCTGCGGAGTCCGGTGTCCCCGCCGCCGTCCGGAGAAGGCCCCCCGTCCCGGAAAGTCCCCCGTTCCGGATGGCCCCCGCCCCGGAAGTCCCCGTCCTGGAATGCCGTACGGCTCAGCGGCGGACCATGCCGATCAGACGGTCCAGGGCCGCGGCCCCCTGGCCGAGGCCGTCGTGCGCGTACTCGTTGGTGATCCAGTACGTCAGGCCGCCCACCGCCCCGGCCGTGCGCAGCGAGTGCTCGCGCTCGACGTACATGTCGTCGTGGTAGATCGCCGCCGCGACGGGCACCGTGTTGCGGGCCAGCCGGTCCGGGTCGTACAGGCTCGGCCAGCCCGCGTACGCGGCGAGGCCCTCGGCGCACGACCGCAGCGGCGCGAGCGCCGGATCCTCCTCGAACAGCCAGGGGTAGATCATCTCGCCGGTGAACCGGACCGGCCCGCCGCGGTCCGGGTCGAACTCGGGGAACTCGCCGAGCGCCCGCTGCGCCGCCCACGCCGACGCCTCGCCCTGGCAGTAGATCGCCTCGTGCAGCACCGCGTACAGCGGGTGCTCGGCGAACGACACCACGGCGTCCACCTGGCGCAGGAACGCGTCCGACAACTCGCCGCCGGCGGTGAACGCGTCCTCCAGCAGGTGGTGGAGGAGGTCGAACCGGCGCTGCTGCCCGAAGGTGATCCCGAGCGTCTGGAAGCGGCGCGGGGTGAGCCGGTCGCCGCCGGGCAGCCGCACGTCGTGGTCCCGCAGGTGGTCCACCACCCGGTCGGCGACCGCCTGGTCCCCCGGATAGCGCGCGAAGAACCGCTCGTTGTGGGCGAGCACCCGAGGGTAGGCCGCCAGGTAGACCTCGTACGGGGAGGCGGTCAGCGACGGCAGGCCCCCGGCGATCATCACCTCGCGCAGCCCCTCCGGCGCCAGCGACAGGTAGGTGAGCGCGCAGAACCCGCCGAAGCTCTGGCCGAGCACGCTCCACGGCCGGTCGCCCGCCAGGCGCGCGCGGAGCAGCTCGGCGTCCCGGACGATGTTGTCGGCGCGGAAGTGGCGCAGGTAGCCCGCCGGGTCGTCCAGCCCGGCCAGGGTCTGCCGCGTCGCCGGCGTGCTCAGTCCCGTGCCGCGCTGGTCGAGCAGCACCACCCGGTACTCCCGGCACGCCCGCTCCAGCCAGCCGGGGAGGCCGCGCGGGGCGCGGCACCCCGGGCCGCCCTCCAGGTAGACCAGCCAGGGCAGGTCCGCCGCCGCCCGGTCCGCCGCGACCACCTCGCGGGCGAACACCTCGATCGCCGGGCCGCCGGGGTCGGCGTGGTCGAGCGGGACGGCGATCCGGTGGTCCGTGAGGACGTATCCGGAGTGGCGGTGGGTCACGGGCATGAAGGGTCCTCCGGTCGCGGGGATGTCCCGACAACGATGCGAGAAGCGGAAAAGTCACGCAAATCCTGAAGGGCTATAGTGCTGGCGTTATAGGGGTGAAAGGAGTGGCCTGAGTGCAGGTAGAGCTTCGCCACCTCCGTGTGATCTGCGCCGTCGCGGACGCCGGGAGCGTCAGCCGGGCGGCCACCGCCGTCGGCGTGTCGCAGCCCGCGCTCACCGCCCAGCTCCAGCGGGTCGAGACCGCGCTCGGCGGCCAGATCTTCCGGCGGGGCCGCCTCGGCGTCACCCCGACGCCCTTCGGCCAGTTCGTGCTCACCCGCGCCAGGTCCATCCTGCTGGCCGTGGACGAGCTGGTCGCGGGCACCGGCCCGCACGACGGCCGGTCCGATCTCGCCCGCATCGGCGGGTACGTGACGCCCGTGCTGTCCGGCCTGGTCGCCCGGCTCTTCGAGGTGCCCGGCCTGTCCGTCACCGTGCACACCGAATATTCGCCCCGGCTGCTGCTCGACCTGCTGGCCTCCCGCCGCCTGGACGCGGCCACCCTCGTCGACTATCCGGGCAGCGAACTGCCCGCGCCACCCTCGGTGGGCATGCGCCTGGTCGCCACCGAGCCGGTCTTCGTGCTGATGAGCAGCACGCACCCGCTGGCCGGGCGGGAGGAGGTCGATCTGGCCGACCTCGCGGGGGACGACTGGGTGATCTCGCCGCCGGACGGGGTCGGCTGGCCCGAATGCGTCTACGCCGCCTGCCAGAGGGCGGGCTTCACCCCCCGCGTCCCGCACAGCATGACCGAGCAGGCGATGATCAGGCAGTTGGTCGCCGGGGGCCACGCGGTCTCCCCCTGCCAGGCCACGGTGCAGGACGCACCCGGGATCGTGGTGCGCCCGCTCGCCGGCACGCCGCTGTGGCTGCGGCACCTGGTGGCCTGGCGGCTGGACGGGCCGCTGGCCCGGCGGGCCGGGGAACTGGCCGGGTTCGCGGCGCGGGCGCACCGCGAGGCCATCGCCGACCGTCCGCACTACGCCGCCTGGGCCGCCCGGCACGGCGCCGCGCCGACGTCCGGCTGAGCCGTCCCTTCGGGCCCGCAGTCGTCGCACTCGGGCCCCGGCGTCACCGTCCGCCGACCCGGTTCGCCACCGTCTCCGCACCGCCGGGGAAACCGGGCTCCGCCCGGGCCCGCAGTCGTCGCTCGGGGGCCGGCGGCTCGACATTTGTCGGAAAGCCCGCGACCGAGACAGAACGGCCGTCCGAAGACATCGGATACGGACCGCCTTTACGGTCCGTTTAACCCCCTGGGGCCGCCCCCGGCCCCATCGCCCTGATTGCTCGGGAAGGTCTGAGATGTCTTTGTCGCGCCGCCGTGCCGCGCCGGCCCCGCTCCCCAGTCACGGATCAGCACATCACGGCCCGGCACATCACGGCACCGCCCGCCGCGGCGCCGCCGCGCTGGGTCTCGCCGCCGCCATGACCCTCGCCGGGGTCGCGGCGGGCCCGGCCCCGGCCGGCGCCGACACCCCCGTGGGCCCGGTCTTCCAGAACGGCATGGCCCAGCCGGTGTTCTCGTCCAACCGCAACGACTGGATCCGCGAGGAGGTCTGGGTCGAGACCCCGATCGACAGCGACGGCGACGGGCGCAACGACCGGGTGCACGCCGAGGTCACCCGGTTGCGGGAGACGGAGACGGCCGGCCTCAGGTCGCCCGTCGTGTACGAGGCCAGCCCCTACTACGCGGGCGGCAACGCGGTCGCCAACCACGACGTCGACCACGAGCTGCACGAGGCGCGCCGTCCGGGCAAGGGCTGGCTGAACCGCGGCGGACCGGTGAAGGATCCGGCGGCCGACGAGCGGCTGACCGCCGCCGGAGCGGCGGAGGCGGCCGAGACGGCGGACGCCGCGGCCGGCACCGGCCCGCAGCCCGCCATCAGCACCAGCCACGAGGCCAACTGGCTTCCCCGCGGCTTCGCGGTGGTCCACGCCGAGTCGCTGGGCAGCGGCAAGTCCGACGGCTGCCCGACCACCGGCGGGCGCAACGAGACGATCGGCGCGAAGTCCGTGGTCGACTGGCTGAACGGCCGTGCCAAGGCGTACGACGCGTCCGGCAGGGAGGTCGCCGCGACGTGGACGACCGGCAAGGTCGGCATGATCGGCACGTCGTACAACGGCACCCTGCCCAACGCGGTCGCGAGCACCGGCGTCGAGGGGCTGGAGGCCATCGTCCCGATCTCGGCGATCTCGAACTGGTACGACTACTACCGTGCGAACGGCGCCGTGGTCGCCCCCGGCGGCTACCAGGGCGAGGACGCCGACGTGCTCGCGGAGTACGTCTACACCCGCGCGGACCGGCAGATCTGCCGTGACGTCATCGAGGATCTCGCCGAGGCGCAGGACCGGGTCACCGGCGACTACAACGCCTTCTGGGACGAGCGCAACTACATGAACGACGTGAGCGACGTCCACGCCGCGGTGCTGGTCGCGCACGGCCTCAACGACTGGAACGTCAAGACCAAGCACGCCGCGCAGTGGTACGAGGCGCTGAAGGCGCGCGGTGTGCCGCACAAGATCTACCTGCACCAGGGCGGACACGGCGGCTCCCCCAGCGTCGACGTGCTCAACCGCTGGTTCACCCGCTATCTGTGGGGTCAGCAGAACGGCGTCGAGAACGACCCGCGGGCGCTGGTCCAGCGCGAGGACAGGACCCTCGTGCAGTACCCCGAGTGGCCCGAGCCGTCCGCGGCGGACACCGAGCTCAACCTGGCGCCCGGCGTGGACGGCGCCGCCGGGGCGCTGACCCTCGACCGCACCCGGCAGGGCAAGCCGGTGACCGAGACGATCGTCGACGACGCGACGAAGCGCGCGCAGGCCCTCGCCGACGCCGCGACGTCTCCCAACCGGCTGGCGTACAAGTCGGGGGCGCTCACCGGCGCGGTCCGGCTCAGCGGCACGCCGCGGGTGTCGCTGCGGATGTCCTTCGGACGGCCGGCCGCCAACGTCACGGCGCTGCTCGTCGACTACGACCAGAACGGCAAGGCGAAGATCGTCACCCGGGGCTGGACGGACCCGCAGAACCGTAAGTCGGTCTCGCGTACCGAGCCGGTCAAGCCGGGCACGCCGTACCGGATCGACGTCGACCTGCAGCCGCACGACTACGTGTTCGCGGCGGGGCACCGCATCGGCGTCGTGCTGCTGTCGAGCGACTACGAGTACACGGTCCGGCCGGCCCCCGGCACGACCCTGCACCTCGACACGACGAAGAGCACGGTCACGCTGCCGGTCGTCGGCGGAGCGGCCGCGCTGGAGGCGGCGAACGGCTGACCGGGGTCCGTCACCGTCCGGGTGGGCCGCCTCCGCGTCCCGCCCGGACGGCGTTCGTCCGTCCGGTCCCTTGGCCGGACGGACGAACGGCCCGGCGCTCTTCGGGAAAACCGACGAACTCCCCGGCCCGCCCTTCTCGTACCGTTGCGGTGAACTTCGACCGGAGGGCTGGTACGCGTGTCCGTTGGTCTTCTCCACCGCTCCATGTCCGACGCGCGGGCGAGTGCGGCGGCCGGGCCCTCGGGCCCGCGCGCGCCGCACGGCGCAGCGGCGCGGGCGGTACGCGGATGACCGGCGCGCCGCGCGAGCTCCGTCGCATCGAGGAGTTCGAGGACGTCTTCCGGCTCTTCGACGAGATCTGGCGTCCCGAGCCGGCCGGGGCGCCCATCACCGTCGAGCTGATGCGGGCGCTGTCGCACGCGGGCAACTACGTGGCCGGGGTCTACGAGGACGGCCGCCTGGCCGGCGCGTCGGTCGGCTTCCTCGCGGCCCCCGCCGGGCGGGTGCTGCACTCCCACGTCACCGGCGCGCTGGCCGGCCGGGGCATCGGGTTCGCGCTCAAGCTGCACCAGCGCGCCTGGGCGCTCGACCGCGGCCTGGAGCGCATCACCTGGACCTACGACCCGCTGGTGCGCCGCAACGCCCACTTCAACCTCGCCAAGCTCGGCGCCCGGCCGGAGGAATACCTGCCGTCCTTCTACGGCGCCATGGAGGACGCGATCAACGCCGGGGACGAGTCGGACCGGGTGCTCGCCGTCTGGCGGCTGACCGAGCGGCGCGTGCTGGCCGCCGTACGGCGGGAGCCGTACGAGCCGCCGGTGCCGCGGGACGCGGCGACCGGGCTGGCCGACGTGGACGGGCGGCCGGTGCCCGGCCGGACCGACGCGGAGACGGTGCTCGTGGCGGTGCCGGGCGACATCGAGAGCCTGCGCAGCACCGACCCCGGCGTGGCGAAGGCGTGGCGGCACGCCGTACGCGAGGTGCTCGGCGGGCTGATGCGCGAGGGGGCCCGCGTCACCGGTTTTCACCGCAAATCCTGCTATATCGTGCAGCGCACCGCCTGAGCGCGGCGGCGCTCCGACCGGAAGGGGGGCGCGGCGACCGGGCCGCACACCACCATGAAGATCACTGGAATCGAGCTGCGGCGGATCGCGCTGCCGCTGGTCGCGCCGTTCCGCACCTCGTTCGGCACGGAGACGGCGCGCGACGTGCTGCTCGTGCGGGTCGTCACACCCGAGGCCGAGGGCTGGGGCGAGTGCGTGGCCATGAACCGGCCGCTCTACTCCCCCGAGTACACGGACGGCGCCGCCGAGGCGATGCGCCGGTTCCTCGTCCCGGCGCTGCCCGCCCACGCGGACGCCCAGGCGGCGGGCCGGGCGCTGGCGCGGTTCAAGGGGCACCGGATGGCGAAGGCGGCGCTGGAGACGGCGATCCTGGACGCCCAGCTCCGCGCCCGCCGCGAGTCCCTCGGCTCGTACCTCGGCGCCACCCGGGAGCGTGTCCCGTGCGGGGTGTCGGTCGGCATCATGGACTCGGTCCCCGAGCTGCTCGACGCCGTCGAGGGCTACGTGGCCGAGGGATACGTCCGGATCAAGCTGAAGATCGAACCCGGCTGGGACCTCGAGCCGGTCCGCGCCGTGCGCGAGCGGTTCGGCCCCGACCTGCTGCTCCAGGTCGACGCGAACGCCGCGTACACGCTGGCCGACGCGCCCCGCCTGGCCGGGCTGGACGCCTTCGGCCTGCTGCTCATCGAGCAGCCCCTGGCGAACGACGACATCGTCCAGCACGCGGCGCTCGCCCGCCGGATCTCCACCCCGATCTGCCTGGACGAGTCGATCGAGTCGGCCGAGCACGCGGCGGCGGCCATCACGCTCGGCGCGTGCTCGATCATCAACGTCAAGCCGGGCCGGATCGGCGGCTATCTGGAGGCGCGCCGCGTCCACGACCTGGCCCGCGCGCACGGCGTCGCCCTGTGGTGCGGCGGGATGCTGGAGACGGGCGTCGGCCGGGCCGCGAACGTCGCGCTGGCCGCGCTGCCCGGCTTCACCCTGCCGGGCGACACGTCGGCCTCGCGCCGCTACTTCGCGACCGACATCACCCCGCCGTTCGAGCTGCGCGACGGCCACCTCGACGTCCCCGCCGGTCCCGGTATCGGGGTCGACCCCGTCCCCGAGATCCTGGACGAGGTCACCACCTCCACGGAGTGGATCACGAGGTGACCTCCGGGGCCGGCCGGCCCCGGCCGAGGCGGGGCACCGCCTCGAGGAGGGAGCGGGTGTAGTCGTGGGCGGGAGCGGCCACCACCCGCTCCGCCGGACCCGTCTCGACCAGCCTGCCCCGGTGCATCACCGCCACCACGTCGGAGACGTACCGGACCACGGCCAGGTTGTGCGAGATGAACAGCATCGTCAACCCGAACTCCTCGCGCAGCGCGCGGATCAGGTTGAGCACCGCGCCCTGGACGGAGACGTCCAGGGCGGAGGTGATCTCGTCGGCGACCAGCAGCGTGGGCCGCGCGCCGAGCGCGCGGGCGATCGCCACCCGCTGCCGCTGGCCCCCGGACAGCTCCCGCGAGTAGCGCCCGGCGAGCGAGACCGGCAGCGACACCAGCGACAGCAGCCGCTCCACCTCCGCCTGGCGGGCGGCCCGCGGCAGGCGGAGTCCCTCGGCCACCGACGCGCCGACGGTCATGCGCGGGTCGAGCGAGGTGAGCGGGTCCTGGAAGACCATCTGCACTCCGCGCCGGTCCACGCCCTCGACCGCCCCGCTGTACGGCACCAGCCCGCTCACGGCCCGGGCGAGCGTGGACTTGCCCGACCCCGACTCGCCCACCAGGCCGACGATGGCGCCGTCGGGGATCTCCAGCGTGACGTCGTCCACGGCGGTGAACGCGCCGAACCGCACGGTCAGGTTCTTGATGATCACTCAGACCTCCCAGCAGGCGACGCGGCGCGCCGTGCCGTACGGGATCAGGGGTGGGCGCTCGGCGGCGCAGCGGGCGGTCGCCAGCTCGCAGCGGGCGGCGAAGGCGCAACCGTCCGGCACCTCCGCGGGCGGGGGCTGGCGGCCGGGGATGCTCGCCAGCGGCAGCGACCTGTCGGTCTCCATGTCGGGCAGCGAGGCGACCAGTGCCCGCGTGTAGGGGTGGGCGGCGCCGGAGGCCAGCTCCCCGACCGGCAGCTCCTCGACCACGCGGCCCGCGTACATCACCACGACGCGATGGCACAGCTCGCCGACGACGGCGATGTCGTGGGAGATGAACAGGGTGGCCGCGCCGGTCTCCGCGGTCACCTCGCGCAGCAGCCGGAGGATCTCCCGCTGCACGGTGACGTCGAGCGCCGTGGTCGGCTCGTCGGCGACGATCAGGCGGGGCGCGCCCATCAGGCCCATCGCGATGACGGCGCGCTGCCGCATGCCGCCGGACAGCTCGTGCGGGTGTTGCCGCGCGCGTGTGGCGGGCTCGGGGACGCGTACGTGGTCGAGCCGGTCGACGGCGCGGGCGGCGGCCTCGGCGCGGCTCGCGCCCTGGTGGACGACCGCCACCTCGGCGAGCTGCCCGCCGACCTTCAACGCCGGGTTGAGCGCGGCCATCGGGTTCTGGAAGACCATGGCGAGCGACGTGCCGAGCAGCCGGCGGCGCTCCGCCTCCGGCAGCTCGCGCACGTCGGCCCCGCACAGCCGCAGCCGGCCCGCCCTCACCTCCCCGGGGTACGGCACCAGCCCGCCGATCGCGGCGGCGGTCAGGCTCTTGCCGCTGCCGGACTCGCCCACCAGGCCGACGATCTCGCCGGGGGCGATGGTGAGCGACAGGCCGCGCACCGGCGTCACCCCGCCGGGGAAGGCGACCGTCAGGTCGCGCACCTCCAGGACCGCGTCCGGGTCGGGCTCGCCGAGCGCGACGGGCCGCGGGGCGCCGGGCTCGGCGTCCGTCCCCGGCGGGGCCGTACGGCGGGCCGCGGCGTGCGCCAGCGCGTCGCCGAGCAGGTTGAAGCCGATGCCGGCGAGCGCGATCGCGGCCGCGGGGCCGAGGGCGACGGCCGGGGTGGCGTAGATCCGTCCGAAGCCGTCGAAGAGCAGCCGCCCCCAGTCGAACGACGGCGGTTGCACGCCGAGGCCGAGGAAGGACATCCCGGCGAGGGCGAGGAGCGCTCCGCCGAGCGCCTGGGTGAAGTTGAGGATCAGCGGCTCGGCGATGTTGGGCAGGACGTGCCGCGTCATGACGCGCCACCGGGAGACGCCGAGCATGCGGGCGGCCGACACGTAGTCGGCTCCGGCGACGGAGGCCGCGAGCGTCTGGGTGAGCCGGGCGAAGCCGGGGGCGACGGCCGTGCCGATGCCGATCACGGCGCCGCGCGCGCCGAGTCCCGCGATCACCGCGGTGAACATCGCGAGCAGCAGGCCGGGGAAGGCGACCAGCGCGTTGACCGAACCGGTGACCAGGCGCGCGCCGCGGCGGGGCAGCACCGAGGGAAGCGCGCCGAGGAGGACGCCGGCCGTCGCTCCGACGAGCGTGGCGAGCAGGGCGAGAGTGAGCGAGAGCCGTCCGGCGACCAGCACGCGGGCGAGGATGTCGCGGCCGAGGTTGTCGGTGCCGAGCGGGTGCGCGGCCGTGGCTCCCTGGAGGATGGACGCGGAGTCGATGCGTTCGGCCTCGGCGCCCCAGATCGGCGGCCCGGCGACCGCCAGCACCACCATGGCCGTGACCAGCACGGTCCCGGCGAGCCCGGCGGGGGTCCGCAGCAGGCGGCGCATCAGGTCTCCTTCAGCTCGGAGGTGGGGTCGAGCACGCCGAGCAGCAGGTCGACGAGCAGGTTCACCACCAGCACGATCGCGCCGTAGACGAGGATCACGCCCTGGGCGACCGGATAGTCCTTCTGGGTGATGGACTCCACGATCCGCAGTCCCAGGCCCGGCCAGGCGAAGACGTACTCGACGAGCACACTGCCCGCGATCAGCGCGGACAGCAGCAGCCCGCCCACGGTCAGCGTCGCGGTGAGCGTGTTGGGCAGGACGTGCCGGAAGTACAGCCGGGGAGCGGGCAGCCGCTTGGCGCGGGCCAGCCGGACGTAGTCCGTGCCGAGTTCGCGCAGGGTCTCCGCGCGGGAGATGCGGGCGATCATCGCCGTCGGCGAGATGGCCAGGGACAGGATCGGCAGGACGTAGGACACGGGGCCCGCCTGGCCCGCGGGAGGGAACCAGCCCAGCCCGATCGCGAACACGGCGACCAGGGCGATCGAGTAGAGGAACTCCGGCACGGCGACGGCCGTGCCGGTCGCCGAGGTGAAGGCCGCCTCGGTGCCCCTGTTCCGGCCGTTCTCGGTGCGGATCGCGGCCCACATGCCGAGCGGCACGGCCACGAGCAGCGCCACGACGGTCGCGAGCAGCGCCAGCCCGAGGGTGTTGGGGAGCCGGGAGGCGATGATCTCCCCGACCGGCTCCCCGCTGAGGAACGACGTGCCGAAGTCCCCGCGGAACACGCCGCGCATGTAGGACAGGAGCTGGGACAGGATCGGCTCGTCCAGCCCGAGCGCCTCGCGCCTGGCGGCGACCAGTTCGACCGGCGCGGCCGGCCCGAGCGAGGCCCGTACGGGATCGCCCGGGATCAGGTGGATCATCGCGAAGGACGCGACGAGCAGCACGGCCAGCGACACCGCGAACCGGACCACCCGCCGCAGCACGAACCCGCCGCGTACCCGGCCGAGTGCCCGCCCCGGTGCCCGCGGGGCGGGCGGGCGCGGAGACCCCGTCATTCAGCCCGCCTCGGTCAACCGGATCGAGGTCGGCCTGGCCGAGCCCGCCACCACGTCGAACGTGGCGTTCTTGGTGGCGACCAGCACGGTGTTCTCCACGACCGGCACCAGGTCGGCGGCCTCGAACACCGCGGACTCCGACTCCAGCCAGAGCTTGCAGCCCTCCTCGCCCGGCTTGCCCATCGCCTCGGTCACGAGCTTCTCGTAGCGGGTGTTCGCCAGATGGGCGAAGTTCGCGCCCTTCGGCGCGGCCGGGCCGGACAGGAACCCTTCGAGCTGCGAGGGCAGGGTGACGCCGATCGGCAGCCAGACGACGTCCCAGTCCTGGGTGACGTTGAGCGACTCCGACAGCTTGGTGTCGATGACGCCGTTCAGCGTGACGTCGACGCCCGCCTTCTTCCACGCCGCCGCGAGGTACTCCGCCGCGGCCTGCACGCCCGCGCCCTTGGTGGTGGCGTAGAGCAGGCGCAGGGTCAGCGGGCGCCCGTCCTTGACCCGTACGCCGTCCGGGCCGGGCTTCCACCCGGCCGCGTCCAGCGCGGCGGACGCGGCGGCCTCGTCGAAGGCCGGGACGTGACCGGTGACGCTGTCGCCGGGGCAGGGGCGCGGGTCCATCACCAGCCCGGTGGCGGGGCGGCCGGTTCCGCTCGACGCGACCCCGGCGAGCTCCTTGAGGTTGAGCGCCTGGGTGAGCGCCCTGCGCACCGCCGGGTCCCTGGCGGGCCGGTCCTCGCCCTGGTGGTAGAAGAACTGCCCGTTGCCCCCCGAGATGACCGTCTTGCCGATGCCCGGAGTCGCCTCGAGCCGCGCGCGGTCCGCGCCGTAGATGACCGCGCCGTTGATGCCGCCGGAGATCAGCAGGTTGGCCGCGGTCTGCTCGTTCGGCACGACCTTCAGCACGATCTTGGCGGGCTGGCCGGACTCCTTCGTGGTGGCGCCGCCGGGTCCCCAGACGTAGTCCTCGCGCACCTGGAAGGTGTAGTGGTCGCCGGGCACGGCCTCGGTGAGCGTGTACGGCCCCGAACCCGAGGTGCCGCGCGCGAGCAGCGAGCGGTCCTCGGCCCCCTTGCCGCAGACCACGAACAACACCGGGGCGCTCTCCAGGATGAAGCTGAACGGCTTGGGCGTGGAGAGGGTCACCGTTCCCGCCGCGTCGTCCGCCTCGGCCTTCATGCCGGCGGGGACGAACACGCCGTTGAGCGGCGACTTGGTGGCGGGGTCGGCGATGTGGTTGACGCTCTCGGCCACGTCGGAGGGGGTGAGCGGGGACCCGTCGGAGCAGGTGACGTCCTTGCGGAGGGTGAAGGTGACCGCGTCGGGCGTGACGTCCCACTTCTCGGCCAGGCCGGAGACGATCTTCCCGTCGGTCCCGTAGTGGACGAGCGTGTCGTAGGCGAACGACAACACCGTGTTGGTCACGGAGAGCACGGCCATGGCCGGGTCGAGCACGCCCGGGTCGGCGCCGATCGCGAAGGTGAAGGTGCCGCCGTCGGCGGGCCGGCCGGATCCGGTGTCGGCGCCGCCGCCGCACGCGGCCGTGAACAGGCTGACGGCGCCCAACACGGCCGCCGCTCGTGTGTATCTCATCCTGGCTCCAGGAAGCTGGGGGTGATGCCCCACATTCGCCCCTTCCGGAGCATCCTGCTTCGTCGCCGCGGACGAAAACCCGGTGATCTCTCGTGCTAGCGCCCGAAGATCCGCATCTGGAGCATCACGGCCAGCCGCGCCTCGGGGTCGGCCAGGTCCAGGCCGCTGATCCGGACCAGCCGCTTCAGTCGGTAGCGGAAGGTGTTGGGGTGGACGTGGACCCGGGCCGAGGCGGCGTTCACGTCGCCGAAGGCGTCCAGGTACGCCCGCAGGGTGGAGACCAGCTCGCTGCCGTGCTCGGCGTCGTACGCCAGGAGCCGCTCGTAGGGCCCGGTGGGCGTCTGCTCCTCGGCCTGGGCCAGGTCCGAGAGCTGGAGCAGCAGCGACTCGAAGTGGACGCCGGTGTAGCAGGCGACCGCTCCCGACGCGTCGCGGGCGCGCAGCACCCGCAGCGCCCGGTCGGCGTCCGCCCGGGACATCGCCACCTCGGCCAGGTTGCGCGCCATGCGCCCCACGCCGATGTTGGCGGCGTGCCGCGGCCCGACCCGCGCGAGGAAGCTCTCCGCGACCCGTACGGCCCTGGCCTCCTCGTCGCCGGCGGCGTGCATCGGCAGGACGGCGTACGCGACCGAGCCGACCAGCGCGGCGGCGGCCTTGGGGTGGATGGCGCCGACGTGCAGGGCGAGCGCGTCGCAGAACCGCTGCCGGTCGCTCTCCAGGCGGGCCGCGTCGGGGTCGGACCGTCCGCTGAGCTGGGCGGCGAGCACGCACAGGCGTTCGCTGGCGACGCCGAGCCGGCCCGCGGCCTCGGCGGCGTCCCCGCCGCCGGCCAGCACGGTGGACAGCAGGTCGGCGCGGAGCCGTCGCCGGGTGTCGGCCCCGGCGCGCTGGCGCAGCATCTGCAACGCGACGATCTTGGCGGCGTCGGCGAGCGCCTGCCGGCGCGGGCCGCTCAGCGGCTCGCGCACCGCGGCCCAGATGGAGCCGAGGATCTCGTCCCCCGAACGCACGGCCACCGCGGCCCGGTTGATGCCGTCGTACTCTTCCAGCTCGATGTGGATGGGCTCCCGGCTCTGGTAGAGCTGCCGGAAGACCCCGCGCTCCTCCAGCATCCGCCGGTAGCGCTCCGGCACCTGCCGTCCGAGCACGGTCGCGATCCGGCCCGCGTCGGCCTCGTCCTGCCGCCCGGAGTAGGCCAGGACCCGCGATGAGCGGTCCTCGATGGTGACCGGCGCGTCCAGCAAGGCGCACACGGCGTTGGCCAGCGCGAACAGGTCGTCGGGCGGGGCGCCCTCCCCCGGTTCGGCGAGGTCGCCCTCGGCCAGCAGTGCGCGCAGCAGGGCGGCGACCTGCGCCCACGAGGCGGCCCGGGTGAGCCCCAGCACCGTCACGCCGGTCTCGCGCACCTTCGCGTGGACGCGCCCGTCGACGTCCACCGGCTGCTTGACGACGACGCCCGCCGCCGGGCCCGCCGCGTCGAGCAGGGCGCAGATCTGCTCGGCGCGGTCGACCCCGACGGCGAGCACGATGCTCCCGGCGGGCAGGTGCGGCTCGTCCAGCGGGTCGTAGATGTGGACGCCGGTGACCTCGGCGTCGAGGAGGTCGCCCGCGGAGGCGGCCACGTCCAGCACGGTGCTGCCCAGATCCTCCAGGATGCGCCGCACGCTGGCACGTGGCCGTTCACTCATCCGCTCACGATAGTGAACATAAAGCGACTTCATTCACGAAGGTGATCGATCCGGTCGAACGCCTCCCGGACGGGGTCACACACGGCGCAGCGCCCGGCTGTTGTGGATGTAGGCGGCCCGGCCGTCCTCGACGACGAAGGTGACGGTCGGGTGCACGCCCTCCTCCGGCTCGGTCGCGATGAAGGTGTGGCCGTCGTAGTGGACGTAGCGGGTGGTGATCCGTTCGCCGCCCACCCGCGCCATGAACTCGCCGGGGATCACGGTGATGTCCAGGCCGCCGTCCGCCCCGGCCACCTCGTACGACATCGCGGGGCCGTCGTACCTGCCGGGGTAGGGGGCGACGTCCACGGACCGCGGCGACGCGGGCGGGACGGGCATGTCGGGGACGGGAAGCCCGGTGGCCTCCCGGATCAGCGGCAGGGCCACGTCGGTGAGCAGTCCCAGGTAGCCGGGGCCGTTCCCGCTCATCGCGACGGCGAAGTCCGCGCCGGGCACGACCCGCCAGAACGTGCTCTGCCCGACGGTGCCGCCGTCGTGCCCGAAGACCTCGCCGCCCCAGTCGAACAGCTCGAACCCGAGCCCCCAGCGGCCGGCGAGCAGCCCGCCGACTCCGGGCACCTCCACCTGCGCGGTCCGCATCGCGGCGACCGACTCCTCCGACAGCAGCCGGGTGCCGTCCTCGGCCACGCCTCCGGCGAGGAACATCCGGCCGAAGCGGACCAGCTCGCGCGGGGCCAGGCACAGGGTGGAGCCCGCCGGGGCGTTGGACCGCGGCATCTGCCACGAGGGATACACGGCGCCCTCGGGGCCGACGTGCCCGGCCGAGGCCCGGAACAGGACGGCCTCCTCGGGCAGCAGCGCCCAGTGCGTGGCGCCGAGCGGCTTGAGAAGGCGCTCGCGCATCGCCTCCTCCCAGGTGGTGCCGCGCACCCGCGCGACCAGCGCCCCGAGGACGCAGTAGCCGGCGTTGCAGTAGGAGAAGAGCGCGCCCGGCTCGTGGACGTGACCCGCGCCGCGCAGGTAGTCGACGAACGCGTCCAGGCAGTCGTCCCCGCGCCCGGTGTCCTCGAACAGGTCGCCGTCGAACCCGCCCGTGTGGGTGAGCAGGTGCCGTACGGTGATGGCCTTCTCCGCGCCGTCGGCGACGGCGAACCCGGGCAGGTGGTCGCGGACCGGCCGGTCCAGCTCGACCAGCCCCTCCTCGACGAGCTGCATGACCAGGGCCGCGGTCCAGACCTTGGTGGTGGAGCCGACCTGGAACACGCTGTCCGTCGTCGTCTCCACGCCGGTGTTCCTGTTCACCACCCCGGTGGCGACCTCGACGAGCTCGCCGCCCGTCCACACCGCCAGCGCGGCGCCCGGCACGCCGTGCCGCGCCGCCGCCTCCTCGAAACGCTCTCGCAGGTCCTCACGCATTCCGGCTCCTCAGGCGGTCTTGGGCGTGGCGCGCACGCCGAGGTGAACGTACGGCGAGCCGTCGGCGAGCTCGTAGAAGACCGCCGACATCCACTGCGGATCGTCGTCCGGACGGCCGACGAAGGTGGTGTCGTCCACCGGGACGAGGTCGAACTCCATCGGCGGCTGCATGTCGGCGAGGGCGCCGGTCGTCTCGCCGTACAGCGAGAGCCGGCCGTCGCGCACCGACAGCGTGAACCGGACGCCCGCCCGCTCGTACACGCCGGCGTACCGCTCGACGTCGGTCTCGTACGGCTCGGCGGGAGGGCCGAGCACGGGCGGCACGGCCAGGCCGAGCAGCTCGTCGAACAGCTCGGTGGCGAGGGCGTGCTGGAAGGCGGCGGTGTGGCCGCCGTTGGCCAGCAGGCACACGGCGGTCTCGGCGTCGGGGACCATCCAGAGCATGGCGGCCTGGCCGATGGTGTTGCCGCCGTGGAAGACGACCCGGCGGCCCTGCCACTCGTCCAGGATCCAGCCGATGCCCCACTGCTTGCCGAGGGTGTGCGGGTTGGGGATGTCCACCTGGGGCTCCCACATCACCCGCGGGTCGGCGAGGAGCCCGTCACCCAGGTGGGCGCGGGCGAAGGCGACGACGTCGGCCGGGCGGGCGCAGATCAGTCCGGCCGGCCCGCAGGAGCGCATCAGGCCCCACGCGGGGGCGGGCTCGCCGCCCATGTGGCCCATCGCGCCGCGGAAGCGCAGGACGTCCTCCGGCAGGGTCCAGGTGTGGGTCAGGCCGAGCGGCTCGATGATCTGCTCGCGCAGCGCCGCGTCCCACACCTTGCCGGTGAGGCGCTCGACCACCCGTCCGGCGACGATGAAGCCGGAGTTGCAGTACGACTGGGTGGCGCCGAGGGGGTGGTTCTGCGCGAGGTCCGCGCAGGCCCGCACGTACTTCTCCACGCAGTCGTCGCCCCGGCCCGTGTCGAGGAACAGGTCGCCGTCGATGCCGGACGTGTGCGTGAGCAGGTGCCGGATCGTGACGGACTTGCTCACCTCGGGATCGGCGACCCGGAACTCCGGCAGCACCTCGACGACCGGGGTGTCGAGGGTCAGCTCGCCCCGCTCGGCGAGCATCATGATCTGGGTGGCCGTCCACACCTTGGTGACGGAGCCGATCTGGAAGAGGGAGTCGGTGGTCGTCTCCACGCCGGTGGCCGTGTTGAGCACACCGGCGGCGAACTCGTGCACCTCGCCCTCGTGCAGGAAGGCCAGGTTGGCCCCCGGCACCTCGAACCGGGCGGTCAGCTCGGCGAGACGGGTGTGCCATCGACCGGGATCCACTGCTGTAGCCACGCGACGATCCTTTCGTTGTAGTCGAACCGGTGGGACGGGCGGCCGTTGAGGATGAACAGGTGGGAGCCGCCCGGGTAGCGGACCAGCCGTACCGGCACGCCCTGTTCGCGCAGGGCGGCGAACCACTGCTCGGCCTGGCCGACGGGACAGCGGTCGTCGTCCTCCCCGTGGAGGAGCAGCGTCGGCGTGGTCACCCGGGCGACGTGCGTCATGGGGGACTGCGCCGAGAGGTCGCCGCGGCACTCGTACACCTTGAGCAGGTGGCCCGCGTCGGAGGTGCCGGCCAGGCTGAGGAGGTCGCTGACGCATCCGCCGGGGATCGCCGCCTTGAACCGGCCGGTCCTGGTGGGCAGCCAGCAGGAGACGTACCCGCCGTAGCTGTAGCCGGTCACCGCGAGCCGTTCGGGGTCGGCGATCCCCTCGTCGACCAGCTCGTCGATCGGGTTGAGGAAGTCGCCGGTGTCGGCGATGCCCCAGGCTCCGGTCAGGGCCGTGTAGAACGCCTCGCCGTACCCGTCGCTGCCGCGCGGGTTGACGGTCAGCACGGTCCAGCCGCGCGCGGCGAGCACCTGGTGGTAGAGGTGCACGCCGTCGAACACCGGCGCCCACGCGTTGTGCGGGCCGCCGTGCGCGTCGAGCAGCAGCGGTCCCGGCCCGGTGAGCGTCTCGTCCCGCAGGACGAAGCCCTCCACCGGCGTCCCGTCGGGAGCGGTGAATGTGCGGGCGCGCGGTACGAACAGCTCGACGTCGGGGAGCGCGTGATCGGTGAGCCGCGTGACGGCCGGCGGGGTCTCGTCGCCGGTCGCGGGCAGGTCCGCGATGTAGACGTCCCCCACGCTGTACGGCGTCGCCGCGACGTAGGCGATCCTGCGCCCCGCCGCGCTGACGCCCGAGATCGTCAGGTCCCCGCCGACGATCTTCTCGCCGGGGGCGCGGTAGAGGTGGGTGAAGCCGCCGTCGCGGGCGCAGAAGAGCAGGTCGTCCCCCGCCATCTGGGGCACCGCCCCGGGATAGCCGGGTGCGCCCATCATGATGTTGCGGTCGAGCCCGGTCTTGACCTCCGCGAGCCCGTCCGCGCCCAGTTCGAACAGGCGGGCGTGGCCCACCGGATCGCCCGCGTACCCGACGACCAGCGGCCGCTCGCCCGGCCACCACACGCCCGCGCAGAGCACCTCCGCGCCGGTGAGCCGCTCCGGTTCGCCGCCGGAGGCGTCCACGGAGTAGACGGCGCCGCCGGCGACCAGGTCGCGGTCGGCCTCCATGTCCGCGGTGAAGAGGAGCCGGCCGCCGTCGTGCGACCAGGACGGCTCGCCCGCGTGGAAGTCGCCCGAGGTGACCTGCCGGACCTCTCCCGTCCCTGCCTGCGCCGTCTCGACCCGCAGCACGAAGACCTGCATGGTCAGGCCGCGGAGCAGGCCCGTTCCGTCGGCCTTGTGGTCCAGGCGGTCGGCCACGACCGGGGCGTGCGGGTCGAGGTCGCCGCACGGCCCGCTGTACGCGATCGAGCGGCCGTCGGGCGACCAGACGGCAGGGCCCGCGCCGAGGGGCGCGGCGGTGAGGACGCGGGGCTCGCCGCCGTCCATGGGGAGGAGGTGGAGCTGCGGCCTCCCGTCCACGGGGCGGAGGAAGGCGAGCGAACGCCCGTCGGGCGACCAGCGCGGGGAGGAGTCGTGCGGGCCGCCCGTCAGGCGTCGCGGCCCGGCGCCGGGAGCGGCGAGCCAGATCTCGGACCGGTTCTCGTCGGAGTCCCGGTCGGCGGTGGTGACCGTGTAGGCCACGGCGCTCCCGTCAGGGCGCAGCCGGGGATCTCCCGGGACCGTGATTCGGTATATGTCGCTGAGGGAGAGGCGAGACATGACCGAACACTAGGCGCGCGTTCGTCCCGCCTTCTTCGGCCTCCCCGACGAATCCGCCCCGGTCCGTTGTGCTTTTCGCCAAAACGGCGCCGCGGACGAGATCCGGCGTCGCGGCGCCCCCTTCTCCGGTGGAAGGACTCCCCGAGCGCGGGGCCCGGGGCGGGCTGCCGGCCGAACGCCCCTCCGCGCCGTGGGGGGCCGGCACGGGCTCCGGAGAGCCGGCGGGCCGGGGCCACCGGCCCCCCGAAATATGAAATTCCGGATTTCGGATTTGTGCGGTCAACTGGTGAAACTGACAGCGTGTATTCGCCCCCCGCTTTTCTTTTACATACCCGTTCTTGTCGGCATATCGGCGGCGTGCTTGACTCCACGCCAATCCCCCCACGATCAAGGAGTTGCCGTGTTCTCCGATCGCGAACTTGGCATGGATCGGGCCATCAACCGCCGGGACTTCCTCAACGGCGTCGTCTTCACCGCCGCGGCCGGGCTGACGGCCGGCGCCGCGACCGGCCCGGCCGCCGCCGCCGCCGGAACCCCGGCCGCGGCCGCGGCCGCCGCGCCGTACCCCCCGGCGAGGAAGGGGCTTCGCGGCCAGACCGACGCGATGCTGAAGGTGCCGCACGCGCTGCGCGACGGCACGTTCGACATGGGCGAGCCCGACCCGACCGGAGAGCGCTACGACCTGGTGGTGGTCGGCGCCGGCATCAGCGGCCTCGCCTCGGCGTTCTTCTACCGCCAGAAGCACGCGGGCGCCCGGATCCTGCTGCTGGAGGTGGGCGACGACTTCGGCGGCCACGCCGTACGCAACGAGTTCGAGGTGCGCGGCCGGAGGCTGATCGGCTACGGCGGCTCGCAGTCGCTGGACAGCCCCTCCACCTTCTCCCGGCAGGCGAAGGGCCTCCTGAAGGACCTCGGCATCGAGCTGAAGCGGTTCGAACGCTACTTCCACGAGGAGACGTACAAGGGCCTGGGCCGGGCGACGTTCTTCGACAAGGAGACCTTCGGCCGCGACCACCTGGCCCTCGGCAAGGACGGCCTGGCCAAGGCGCCGCTGCACAAGGAGGCGCTGAAGGACCTGGCCGGGATCGACTCCCACGACTGGCTGAAGGGGCTCTCCGACGAGGAGAAGAAGCTCCGGCTGGCCGAACTGACCTACGCCGGTTACCTGCGCACGGTCGTCAAGGCGCACCCCGACGTGATCAGGTACCTGCGGAACGTGCCGAGCGGCAACTGGGGCTACGACGCGGAGGCGGTCGGCGCGCTGGACGCGTGGGCGGACGGCTACCCCGGCTTCGGCGGGCTCAAGCTCGTGCCCAAGGCGCACCCGCTCATGGCGCCGACCGAGGCGCGGTTCTGGGACGCCGAGGACGAGTACATCTACCACTTCCCCGACGGCAACGCCGGGGTGGCCAGGGCGCTCGTCCGCGCGCTGATCCCCGGCTCGGTCCCCGGGCACACGATGGAGGACCTGGTCCCGGCGAGGGTCCGCTACGACCGGCTCGACCTGAAGGGCGCGAAGGTGCGGCTGCGCCTGTCCAGCCCGGTCGTCCGGGTCACGGGCGACGGCGAGGTCTCCTACGTCCAGGGCGGCAGGCTCCGCTCGGTCGCCGGCGGCAAGGTGATCCTCGCCTGCCAGCACCAGATGATCCCCTACCTGGTGCCGGACCTGCCCGAGGACCAGCGCCTCGCGCTGAAGGAGGCGGTGCGGCTGCCGCTGCTCTACACCAACGTGGTGCTGCGCGACTGGAAGGCGTTCGAGCGGCTCGGCATCCAGAGTGTCCGCTACCCCGGCGCGTACTGGCTGGGCGCGTCGCTGGACTTCCCGGTCAGCATGGGCGGCTACCGCCACCCGCGCTCCCCCGACGATCCGATCGTGCTGCACCTCAACCGGTCCTGCTCGACGTCCGGCCCGGACCCGCGCGTGGGCGCGGTGAAGGGGCGGGTCGAGCTGATCAGGACGCCGTTCGAGCAGATCGAGCGCACCACCAGGGAACTGCTGCTGCGCAGCCTCGGTCAGGGCGGCTTCGACCCGGCACGCGACATCAGGGCGATCACGGTCAACCGCTGGGCGCACGGCTACGCCCTGGAGTACGGCAGGCCGTGGGCGACCTTCTTCCCGGACGGGCCGCTGCCCAGCGAGACGGCCCGTCAGCCGTACGGGAACCTGGCGTTCGCCAACACGGACGCGCTGCCCCGCGCGTACGCGGACGCGGCCATCGACGCGGCCTGGCGGGCGGTCAGGGACCTCGACTGATCCCGGGCGGTGTCCCCCGCCCGCCGGACGGCCCGCCCGAGGCGTCGAACGAGGCCCGGGCGGGCCCCTTCCGCGCGGCGGCCGCCGGAGGGGCACAGGGGGTCAGACGGTGTGGTCAGACGGTGGGGTCAGACGGAGGTGTCCGCGGGGACACGCTCGGGCGTCTCCGGGGTCTCCGGCGTCACCCGCGCCACCCGCCGCTTCCTGACGAAACGCACGCCCTCGACCACACCGGTGATGGTGAGCGCGATGCCGAGGCCGAGCAGCAGCCCCTTGATCGGGTCGTTCTCGAAGGCCATGCCGCCGAAGAAACCGATCAGGCCCGAGTAGACCGCCCACGAGCACGCGGCGATCGCGTCGAAGAGGCTGAACGAGCGCAGCGGGTAACGGATCGCGCCCATGGTGAGGGTCGTGGCCGTGCGCCCGCCCGGGATGTAACGGGCGACCACGAGCACCAGCCCGCCGCGCTCGGCCAGGGCCCCGCGCGCCCACACGAACGCCTTGCGCTCGCGCAGCCTGCCGCCCGCCTTGCGGCCGATCAGGTAGGAGATGTGGTCGCCGGCGAAGGCGCCGAGCGCCGCGACCAGCATCACCGCCGCCAGGTTCGTCTCGCCGCTCGCGGCGAACACCCCGGCGGTGATCACACCCGTCTCGGCCGGGACGACGGGGAAGAACCCGTCGAGCACCGCCAGCGCGAACAGCGCCAGGTAGAGCCAGGGCGAGGTCATCACCTGCTGGAGCAGGTCGAGGATCGCGTGTGACATGTCCGAGCACTCCGAATCTTCAGGAAGCCCCCCAACCTTGGCGGAGAAGGGGATCTTGCGCCATCGGGCCTCGACCCCGGCAGGGCACTGGCGGATCCCCGATCCGCCTCAGGGACCGACCCTGACGACGGTAGGGATCGCGGCCGGTCACGCGCATCGGACGATCGTTACGACCGGCCCCCTACTTTCGTCGGTGCCTCCGCGGTCAGCAGGTCGTGCAGGCGTCGTGCCTGCCGTACCAGCTCGCTCCCCCGGGTGCGGGCGGCGATCCGCGCGACCACGGCCAGCTCGCCGCGCGCGCCGGCCCACTCCGCGGCGTCCGCGGCGAACCGCATCAGCCGCGTGTGCGTCGTCGTGGCTCGCCCGTCCGGCCCCGGCAGGCAGGCGGGCAGCAGACCGCGCATCACCTGCCACACCTCTCGGTGCGCGCCCCGCTCGGCCGCCGCCCGCAGCGCCGCGACGACCTCGCCGGGACCGTCCCCGTCGCGTGCGAGCAGGTCGGCCAGCCGCCTGCCGAGCTCCTCTCCGGGCAGGTCGCCGGCGGCGGCCAGGTGCAGCAGCGGGAGCACGGCTTCGCCGTCCGGCCCTTCCAGCAGGAACTGGGCCAGCAGCAGGCACAGGCCGGGCCCCGCCGGGCCGTCCGCGCTCACCAGCAGCCGGAGGTCCTCCGCCGACGGCTTGTTCAGCGGCCAGTACGTCCGCAACGTGTAGGCGGACCGGGCGGCGGCCAGCTCCCGGTGCCCGGCCAGCACGGCGAGCAGCCGCCCGCACGACTCGTCGTGCATCCGGGGGACGAGCAGATCGCCGAGCACCTCGCGGTACTCCGGACCCGACACGAATTCGGAGGTGATGCGGGTGTCCCCCTCATACGTCCCCCAGGTCAGCACAACGCGCGGCTCCTCCGGCCGGTCGGTGAGCCAGCGGGCGACCGTGCGCCCGGCCTCCCCGTTCAGGCGCGCCGCGCGTTCGGCGACCTCGTCCGTGACCGTACGGCCCAGCCGCAGCAGCGCCTGCCGCAGGTCCAGCGGCAGCGCCGCGACGCCGTCGCGCTCGTATCCCTCCAGCCGCTCCACCAGCGTCTCGGCGTCGAGCAGCCCGTTCGCGCGGGTCGGCGTGCCCAGCAGGTACGGCGGCAGCGTCCCCTCCACCAGCGCCTCGTACACCTCGGCGTACCGGAAGAGCGGCATGAGCTTCCCGAGGCCGGCGTGCGTCATCCCCGGCACGCGCTCGGCCACGGTGAGGCGGCCCTCCGGGTGGGCGCGGCGCTCCGCTCCCGGTTCGGCGAGTTCCCTCGCCATCGCCGCGGCCCAGTCGCCGGTGCCCCACCACGGCCTCCAGCGGAACCGCCTGTCCGGGCAGCGCGCGGCGAGCGGGGCGAGCGCCGCGGCCAGCCGGGCCCGCTCCGGGCCGTCCGGGCATCCGGCCGCCAGCCGGACGAACCCGTCCAGCCACCTCTCGGAGCTCATCCAGTCGAACTCCGAGAGCTGGAGCGAGAGCCGGACCAGCGTCTCCGGGGCCTCCACCCGCGGCGGCATCGGCGCGGGCGGCGGGACGTCGGGCAGCGGCACGGGAACGAACCGCGCGCATTCGGGTGCGGGTTCGGGTTGGGGCGCGGGCTCGCCGCCGAAGACCTCGGCCAGCTCCGCCCCCTGGCCGGCGGGCAGCAGGGCGACGACCTCCCTGATCGTCTCGGCGCCCGGCGGGCCGAACCGCGGCGCGTGCTTGACCGCCAGCTTCACCGCGCGGTCCCGCGCGTCGCCCGACTCGCACACCAGCGCCGCGGCCAGCGCGGGCGCGTAGGCGTCCAGGTCGCCCGCGGGATCCTTCAGGAGCCGGTCGAGCCAGGCCAGCCCGGCCCGCACCAGCCTGCCCTCGCCGCGGAACAGCAGCCCCTCGACGGCTTCCCCGGCCCGCTCGGGCGGGACGGGGCCGGCCCGCCTGACCTGCTTGAGCGCGAGGCCGGCCACGTTCGCCGGGGCGGAGGCGAGCAGCGCCAGGTAGTCGCCGGTGTGCGGGGCGACCTCGTCGGGGGCCGGGTCGAGCAGCTCGTACAGGCGGACGAAGAAACGCTGGTCGACGGCCTCGCCTCCGCGCAGGAACCGGGCGCGGCACCCGTCGAGCAGGGCCGCGCGCCGGATCCGCCCGGAGTCGGCGAGCCCGGCCAGGGCGGCGGGCCACTCCCGGTCGGCGCGCAGGAGCCTGCCCACCCCCTCGGCCTCGAACAGCCTCGGCGTCATCGCGTCCAGCAGAGGGTCGCCGGCCAGCTCTCCCGGCGTGGAGGCCGCGATCCAGGCGAGCGTGAGCGGGTCGTGCTCGGGCGGCTCCGCCCCCGTGCGGCGCAGCAGTTCCAGCGTCAGCCGCACCCGCCGGTCGGGCTCCGGGCGGCGCGCCGCCCGCAGCCGCAGCGCCATCCGCACCGCGAGGTCCCGCTGCCAGGCGGCGGGCCTGGCCGCCACGACCTGGAGGATCGGCGCGGTGTCGTCGATCTCGTCGGGCTCCCAGAAGCGGGTGAGGTCGCGCTTGTTGAGCCAGGTGACCACGGCGGCGGCGCCGGCGATGGTGCCCGCCCCCGCGACGCGCATCGGCTCCATCCAGAGGCTGTCCACCCGCGTGGCGTACAGGCCGTGCACCTCGGGGAACCAGTGGACGGACCGGCCGCTGCGCTCCGCCCGCCGGTCGAGCTCCAGCCACCGGGCCCGCCACTCCCGTTCCCGTTCCTCGTCCCTGCGCCGCCCGGCCTCCCGCGCGACCGGCAGGTGTCCGGGCAGCTCGCGGGCGACCTCCCGGCGCCGCTCCTCGTCGAAGCCGGCCACCAGCGCCGCCACGGCGGCGGCGTCCTCCGCGTCGATCGCGGCGCGGACCTCATCCCAGGCGTTCGTCATGATCGCGACAATAGGGCGGCCCGCCGACAATCCGGTGAGATCCACCCGCGCCGACCGTATGCCCTCCGCGTACGCGCGGGGGCGACGTCTCGCGAGCCCCCGCCCGGCGGGAGGCCGGGCGGGGGGCGGGGTCAGCGGTAGGAGTACTCGGGGGTGGGGAAGGCGCCGCTCACGACCTCGTCCGCGTACGCGCGCGCGGCATCGCCGAGCACGGTCGCGAGGTCGGCGTACTTCTTGACGAACCTGGCGGTGTGCGGGGTGAGGCCCGCCATGTCCTGCCAGACCAGCACCTGGGCGTCGGTGCGGTTGCCGCCGCCGATGCCGACGGTCGGGATCGACAGGGACGCGGTGACACGGGCGGCGAGGTCCTCGGGCACGCACTCCAGCACGACCGCGAACGCGCCGGCCGCCTCCAGCGCCCTGGCGTCGTCCATGAGCGCGTCGCCGGCGTCGCCCCGCCCCTGCACCCGGTAGCCGCCGAGGACGTTCACCGACTGCGGGGTGAGGCCGAGGTGCCCCATCACGGGGACGCCGGCGGCGACCAGGGCCTCGATCTGCGGGACGATCCGCCGGCCGCCCTCCAGCTTGATCGCGTGCGCTCCGGCCTCCTTCATGAAGCGGGCCGCCGCGGCGAGCGCCTGCGGCGCCCCGGCCTGGTAGGAGCCGAACGGCAGGTCGGCGACGACCATGGCCCTCGTGGTGCCGCGGACGACGGCCGCGGCGAGCGGGAGCAGGTCGTCCACGGTGACGGGGACCGTGGTGTCGTGGCCGTAGACGACGTTCGCGGCGGTGTCGCCGACGAGCAGCACGGGGATGCCGGCCTCGTCGAAGACCCGCGCGGTGAGGGCGTCGTAGGCGGTGAGCATCGGCCACTTCTCGCCCCGCTGCTTGGCGGCGGCGATGTCGCGGACGGTGACCCGCCGCCCGCTCGCGCCGCCGTACAGGGTGGCCGGTGCGGCGGACGAGCGCTCGGTCGGGGGGACAGACGCGGACATGGTGAAACCTCCTGTCTCGAGGCGCCACGGTGGCGTACCCGGACGGAAGTGATCGTGTCACGCCTGCGGCCCCTCCGGTAGCCCCGCTCCAAGGAGGCATCGGGGCGATTCGGAGGGGGCGCGCCCGGCCCCGTACGCCGATGGGGGATCATCGTCCGGGGTGCCCGGCACCCTTCACATCACCAAGACGGAACGGTCCGTCTCGCATGGATGCTAGGCTGAGCCCATGCCACAGGCCAGGAAGCCCGATCCCGCCCGTCGCAGCGAACGATCGCGGCGGGCGATCCTCGACGCCGCCCGCGAGCTGATCGGCGAGGTCGGGTACGCGAAGCTCTCGGTCGAGGCCATCGCGGCCCGGGCGGGCGTGGGAAAGCAGACGATCTACCGGTGGTGGCCGTCGAAGGGCGCGGTGATCTTCGACTCGTTCCTGGCGCTCAGCGGAGGCGCCGACGAGGAGGCGATCGCCCTGCCCGACACGGGCGACATCGAGGCCGATCTCAAGCTGGTCATGCGCGCGACGGTGGCCGAGTTCGCCGACCCGGAGTTCGAGGCGCCGGTCCGCGCCCTCAACACGGAGATCAGCAACGATCCCGGCCTCGCCGCGCAGTACCGGGAGCGGCTGGCGGGCCCGGTGGACGAGGCCAAGAAGGCGCGGCTGCGCAGCGCCCAGCGGGCGGGCCAGCTCGCGGCCGACGCCGACCTCGACCTGGTGCTCGAGGTGCTCTACGCCCCGCTCTACCAGCGGTGGCTGCTCCGCTCCGGCCCGCTGACCGACGAGTACGCCGACGCGCTCGTCGACGTCGCCCTCAGGGCGTTCCGCCCCTGACAGAGGCTCGGACGCCCTCCCCGCGAAACCGTGGTCCGGACGCGGGGAGGGCGGCGACGTCAGGCGGGGCGGACCGGCTGGCGCAGGACGGTGCGCAGCGTGGACGGGTCGGCGGTGGGGTCGACGCCGGACAGGTAGATCTCGTGGTGGAGCCCGTTCGGCACGAGGCCGTGCTCGTCCATGAACGCCCCCATCTTGCCCAGCGACAGGTGCTCGTCGGCGAAGGACCCGTGGTGCGTGATCTGCACGCAGCGGCCCTCGGTGAACGTCGCGAGCTGCACCCGGTCCACCGGAGCGGCGCCGTCGCGGGCGGCCTCGCGCGCCCGGTCGGCCCACTCCGGGTCCATCCCGTCGGGCACCCGCAGGAACAGGAGCCGCGCGCCCTCCTCCCCGCACGGGGCCGGACGCACCGGCGGCGCGGCGGCCGCGCAGGTCACGGGTCTAGCCGATCCCGATGCCCGTGTTCAGCGACATGGCCTCGATCGACTCCAGCACGATCGCGCGCATCGCGGTCTCGGCCTCGCGGGTGTGCCCGAGCTGGACGGCCTCGGCCACGTCGCCGTGCAGCCGGATCGCGGCGGTCTCGGGCTCGGCGGGCATCAGGTTGTGGTGGGTGCGGCCGGCCAGGACCTCCGCCACGACCTGGGCCAGGCCGGAGAACATCTCGTTGCCGGACGCCTCCAGGATCGTGCGGTGGAAGGTGATGTCGTGCTCCAGGTAGGCGTCCAGGTCACCGCGCTTCGCGGTCACGGACATGCCGATCACCGCGGCGGTGAGCGTGCCGCACTGCTCGGGGGTGCAGCGGGTCGCCGCCAGTGACGCGGCGACCGGCTCGATGCCGCAGCGGAGCTGGCTCAGGGATTCGAGCTGGGCCATGCGGTCGGGGCCGGCCAGCCGCCAGCGGATGATCCGCGGGTCGAAGAGGTTCCACTGCGAACGCGGCAGCACGGTGACGCCGATGCGCCGCCTGCTCGCGACCAACTGCATCGACTCGAGCACGCGTACGGCCTCGCGCATGACCGTGCGCGACACCCCGAGGTCCTCCTCGAGCCGCTCGATCCGCAGCACCTCTCCTTCGGGGGTCTCTCCGGAGACGATCGCCAGGCCGAGCTGGTCGAGCACACGATCGTGCAGCCCTCCGGAGCGGTCGCTCGGCTGCTGTCTGTCCGGCACGCCGGGCATGCGTCCGCCTCTCATAAGTATGCTTTTTTCTCTGATGTCTTGCCTTGGATCATACTTTTACTTCAAGATGCTCAGACATCATCTCATCGGGGACCTGATCGCGTGAGTTCTTCACTTTTTGTAGCACCTTTGGTTGTCGTCATGGGCGTGACAGGCGCCGGCAAGACGACCGTGGGACACGCCCTCGCCGACACGCTCGGAGCCGACTACGCCGACGCCGACGCGTTCCACAGCGAGGGCAACGTCGCCAAGATGAGCGCGGGCGAGCCGCTCGACGACGCCGACCGCGGGCCCTGGCTCCACGCGGTCGGCGACTGGCTCGCCGCGCGCGGCCCGGCCGGAGGCGTCGTGTCCTGCTCGGCGCTCAAGCGGACCTACCGCGACATCCTGCGCGAGCACGGCCCGTCGGTCTGGTTCCTCCACCTGGCCGGTCCCCCCGACGTCGCCGCCGCCAGGGTCGGCGGGCGCGAGGGGCATTTCATGCCGGTCTCCCTGGTCACCGCGCAGTACGCCGCGCTCGAACCGCTCGCGGACGACGAACCCGGGCTCACCGTCGAGTTCGTCCTTCCCCCCGAGCGGATCGTCGAGCGGGCGCTGCGCGCCCTCGCGGACATCCAGGCCGATTCCTCCAAGGAGGTCGTATGAGCAGCTCCCCCACCCGGAACGCCGTGGCGTCCGGCCGGCGGGCGGACGCCGGCGACGGGAAAGGCTCCGTCGAGCTCCGCTCGGTCAGCAAGTCCTTCGGCGGCGTCACCGTCGTCAAGGACCTCGACCTCTCGGTGAACCCCGGGGAGTTCCTCTCCCTGCTCGGCCCGTCCGGGTGCGGCAAGACGACGACCCTGCGCATGCTCGCCGGCTTCGAGCAGCCCGACAGCGGCGAGGTCCTCATCTCGGGCGCCGCCGTGCAGCACCTGCCGCCGCACAAGCGCGACGTCAACACCGTGTTCCAGTCCTACGCGCTCTTCCCGCACATGACCGTCGCGGCGAACATCGCGTACGGGCTGCGCCAGCGGCGCGGGATCGACCGGGCGGAGATCCGGTCGCGCGTGGCCGAGGCGCTCGACATGGTGCAGATGACGCGCTTCGCCGACCGCAAGCCGAACCGGCTCTCCGGCGGCCAGCAGCAGCGCGTCGCCCTCGCCCGCGCCCTGGTCAACCGGCCCGGCGTGCTGCTCCTCGACGAGCCGCTCGCCGCGCTCGACCGCAAGCTCCGCGAGGACATGCAGGTCGAGCTCAAGCTCCTGCAGAGCCGTCTCGGCACGACGTTCGTCTTCGTCACCCACGACCAGGAGGAGGCCCTGTCGATGAGCGACCGGGTCGCGGTGATGCTGGACGGCCGGATCGAGCAGATCGCCGACCCCTACACGGTCTACGAGCGGCCGGCCACCGCGTTCGTCGCCGGCTTCATCGGCCAGCAGAACTTCTTCGACGGCACCGTCGCCGACGCGGGCCGCGCGATCGAGATCGACGGTGGAACGGTCCTTCCCGCCGAGCCGGTCACGATCCACGGCTCCGGAGCCGCCGCGGTGCGCGTCGCCGTACGGCCCGAGGCCGTCACCGTGGCCGAGGCGGCGCCGGCCGGGCCCGACGGCTCGGCCAACGCCCTGCCCGGCGCCGTCGCCGCGGTCTCCCTGCTCGGCGACGTCCTGCAGTACGTCGTGCACGCCGACGCCGGTCACGAGCTGCTGGCCCGCGTGCCGCGCCGCCAGGCGGGCCGTCTCGCCGAGGGCGCCCGCGTGTGGTGCTCCTGGGCCCCCTCCGACGTCCACGTCTTCCCCGCTGAAGTCACTCCCCGAGCCCCGATTGGAAGCGCCAAGTGAACCACCACGACCACACACCCCGCCTTCTCGCGCCCGCGGCACGCGTGGCCGGCCTGCCCCGCCGCACGTTCCTCGCCGGGCTCGCGGCCGCCGCCGGGGCGCCCCTGCTCGCGGCCTGCGGCGGGTCCTCGGGCTCCGGCGGCTCCGGCGCGGCCGCCCAGCTCCGCGCGTACTCCTGGAGCGCGTACGACGACCCGAAGGTGCTGGCGGAGTTCACCGCCAAGCACGGCCCCAAGGTGATCGTCGACTCCTACAGCTCCAACGAGGAGATGATCGCGAAGCTCGCGGCGGCCAAGGGGACGAGCGGCTACGACATCGTCATCCCGACCGGGGTCTTCGTCCCGCAGATGGCCGCGAACGGGCTGCTGCAGGAGCTGGACCACGGCAAGCTGCCCAACCTCGCCAACCTGGACAAGGCCTTCCAGAACCAGGAGTGGGACGAGGGCAACAAGTACACGGTGACGAAGTACTGGGGGACCACCGGCTTCGTCTACGACACCGGGGTCGTCAAGCGCGACCTGAAGACCTGGGACGACTTCTTCGACGCCGCCCAGAAGGAGGCCAGCGGCAAGACCTCGCTGGTCGACGACCCGGGCGAGATCTGCGCCATGCTGTGTTTCGCCAGGGGGTGGCACCAGAGCACCACCGACAAGGCCCAGCTCGACCAGATCGAGACGTTCCTCGTCGACACGCTCGCCCCGCACATCGCCGCCTTCGACTCCTCGCCCGGCAGCAGCGCGATCCCGCAGGGCACGCACGTCCTCATGCACTGCTGGAACGGCGACGCCCGGCGCGGCATCCTCGCGAGCAGCGAGCAGGACCGCTGGAAGTGGGTGCTGCCCGGCCCCAAGACCAACCTCTGGATGGACAACTGGGCGATCGTGAAGGGCAGCGCCAACGCCGACGCCGCGCACGAGCTCATCAATTACGTGCTCGACCCGGCCGTCGCGATCAAGCAGGTGGACTTCGTCGGCTACGGCAGCGGCGTCACCGGCAGCGAGGAGGAGGCGCGCAAGCTCAAGCTCGGGCTGATCGACATGATCTTCCCGTCCGCCGAGCAGGTCGCCACGATGTACACCGGGGTCATCAACGAGGGCCAGGAGCGGCGGATGGCCATCGTCAACAAGATGAAGGCCAAGGCCGGCGCATGACCTCCGACCGCCGCGTCCCGCGCGCGGCGCGGCGAGCCGTCCCGCCGGGGCTGCTCGCCACGCCCGCCCTGGCATGGCTCGCCCTGTTCTTCGTGGCCCCGGTCGGGCTGGTGTTCTGGTACTCCCTCGGCCGCAAGCCGGGGCTGTACCAGACCCACGCCAACGACGTGCTGACGCTGGACCGCTACCGGGAGGCGCTCGGCGACACGTTCCTGACGAGCTTCTCCGGGACCCTGCGCATCGGCGTGACCGGCACCGCGCTCTGCCTGGCGATCGGCCTGCCGTTCGCGTACTGGCTGGCGGTCAAGGTGCGGCCGCACCGGCGCTTCGTCGTGCTGGCCCTCGTGCTCGTGCCGTTCTGGACGAACTTCCTGATCCGCACGATCGGCTGGCAGGTCGTCCTGTCGCCCGAGGGCTTCGCCTCCCGGGCCATGCAGAGCCTCGGGCTGATCGACGCGCCGTTCTCGATGCTCTTCACCCGGGGCGCCGTGCTGCTCGGCGTCGTCTACAACTACCTGCCCATGATGATCCTCCCGCTCTACGTCGCCCTGGACCGGATCGACGGATCGTTGCGCGAGGCGAGCAACGACCTGGGCGCCAACCGGTGGCGTACGGCGCTGCAGGTCACGCTGCCGCTCGCCCGGCCGGGCATCGCGGCCGGGCTGCTCCTCGTGTTCATCCCGCTCATGGGCGACTACGTCACCGCGGCGGTCCTCGGCGGCGCGCGCGGCAACATGGTCGGCCAGCTCGTCGCCAGCCAGTTCCAGCAGGCGCAGAACTGGGCGCTCGGCTCGGCGATGGCCGTGGTGCTGATCGTCGTCATCGCCCTGACGATCCTCGCCACGGCGGCGGCCGGCGCCGTCTGCACCTGGTTGCTCACCCACCGGCGGCGCCGCGAGCTCGCCGGGATCGCGGAAGGGAGCGCCGCATGAGATCGCGGCCGATCGTGGACCGGCTCCTGGGCGTGTGGGGCCTTCTCGTGATCGCGTTCCTCTTCACGCCGATCGCCGTCATCGTCGTCTACTCCTTCAACAGCGGGCGGCTGCTGGCCTCCTGGGAGGGGTTCGGGCTCGACGCCTACTCCGCGGCGCTGTCCAACGACGACATCCTGTCCGCCGTGTCCGTGTCGGTGCGGGCCGCGGCGGGCGCGGCGGTGATCGCCGTGGTGCTCGGCACCCTGTGCGGGTACGCGCTGGCCCGCCATCCGGGAGGGCGGATCGGGCGGCTGGTCACCACGCTGCTCGCGCTGGTGCTGGTGACGCCGGAGATCGTCTCCGGTGTGGCGCTGCTCCCGTGGTTCGTCTCCCTCGGCGTGGACCAGAACCTCACGCTCTTCAACAGCGGATGGGTCCGGCTCGTGGTCGCCCACTCGTTGTTCGCGACGGCTGTGGTGACCTTCCTCGTCCGCGCCCGGATGCAGGGGATGGACTCCTCTCTGGAGGAGGCGGCGGCCGACCTGTACACGCCGCCGCTGCGCCGCTTCCGGTCGGTCACCCTGCCGCTGCTGCTGCCGTCCGTGCTGGCCGGCGCGCTGATGGCGTTCACGCTGAGCCTCGACAACACGATCATCTCCGCGTTCGTGCAGGTCTCCGGCTCGACGTCCTGGCCCGTCTACGTCTTCAGCGCGGTGCGGGCGGGGCTGCGCCCCGAGCTCGCGGCGATGTCGGCGGTGATGCTGCTGCTCACCCTGGCCGCGCTGGCGGCGGTGGCGCTCGTGTTGCGGCGCGCCGGCGGCTCCAAGGAGACCGTCGGCGCCCTGTCCGGCGTCCGCTGACCCCTTCCCTCGTTCCCATCCCCCGTTCCCCATCCCCGCAGAAAGCGAGATGTGCGTCCCGATGGCGGGAAACCTGTTGATCCGCAATGCCCACCTGCCGCTGGCCGGGCGGGAGGACGTGTCGTGGTCGATCCGGGTCGCGGACGGCCTGATCGCCGAGGTCGTCCCGGACGACGCCGGGGTCCCCGCGGTCCCGGCCGGGACGGACACGCTGGACGCGGAGGGGCGGTCCGTCCTGCCCGCCTTCGCCGACTCCCACGTCCACGTGCCCGAGTCCGGAGTCGAGCTCCTGCGGTGCGACCTCACCGGCTGCGAGAGCCGGGACGAGGTGCTGCGGGCGGTCGCCGACTACGCGCGCGCCCATCCCGGCGAGGAGTGGATCCTCGGCCGGGGCTGGGCGCTGCCCCATTTCTCCGAGCGTCCTCCGACCCGTGAGGAGCTCGACGCCGTCTGCGGCGGGCGTCCCGCGTACCTGGCCAACCGGGACGGCCACAGCGCCTGGGTCAGCACGGCGGCGCTCGACCGGGTGGCGCCTGAGCTGCTCCGCGACCCGCCGCCCGGCGGCCGCGTGGACCGGGACGCCGACGGCGCGCCGACCGGGCTGCTCCACGAGTCGGCAATGCAGCTCGTCTCCGACCTGGTCCCGCCGGTCGGCCCGGAGGACCTGCGGCGCGGCCTGCTGGAGGCGCAGCGGCGGATGTTCTCCTACGGGGTGACGTCGTGGCAGGACGCCATCGTCGGGCCGTTCGTCCCCACCACCGACATCTACGACGTCTACCGCCGCGCCGCCGCCGACGGCAGCCTGCGCGCGCGGGTGACCGGCGCCCTGTGGTGGCCGCGCGACGCCTCGGAGAGCACCCTCGCCGAGCTGGTCGAGCAGCGTCGGGGCTGCCCGCCGGACTCCCGGTTCTCCTGCACCGCGATCAAGATCATGTACGACGGGGTGTGCGAGACCCACACGGCCGCGCTGTCGCGCCCGTACGTCGGCGTCGCCGGCGCGGGCACCGGCCTGACCTTCTTCGACCCCGCCGGTCTGGCCCGGGCGGTGCCGGAGATGGACGCCGCGGGGTTCGACCTCCACTTCCACGCGATCGGGGACCGCGCGGTCAGCGAGTGTCTCGACCTGGTGGAGGCGGCGCACCGCGCCAACGGCCCGCGCGACCGGCGGCACCAGCTCGCGCACCTGCAGATCGCGGACGACCGCAGCGTGGCGCGCATGGCCGCGCTCGGCGTCATCGCGAACGTCCAGCCGTACTGGGCCCAGGCCGACGCGCAGATGCTCGACATGACGATCCCGTACCTGCCCGGCGACCTGGCCGCGCTGCAGTACCGCTTCCGCACGCTGGAGGACGCGGACGTCCGCCTCGCCTTCGGCAGCGACTGGCCGGTGAGCACGCCCGACCCGATGGACTGGATCCACGTCGCGGTCAACCGGAGCCACCCCGGCGAACCGGACGCGCCGCTGTTCGCCCCGGACGAGGCGATCAGCCTGCGCTCCGCGCTGCGGGCCGCCACGGCGGGCTCGGCGTACGCGCTGCGCCGCGAGCACGAGGCGGGCCGGCTGGAACCGGGCCTCCGCGCGGACGTGGTGGTCCTGGACCGCCGTCTCGACGAGACCGTGCGCGAGGAGATCAGCGAGACGCGGGTCGACGTGACCCTGGTCGACGGCGAGCCGGTCTGGACGAGGTGACCGCCCGCCGGCACTCCCGGCGCGGGCCCTCACCCCGCGCGGCGGCGGGGGCGGATCAGGGGTCGAGGGGCTCGTAGGCGGCGACCTCCCGGGAGGCGAGACGGGCGAGGCCGTCGCCGACGACGTACTTCTGGAAGTGCTCGGAGGCCCGGTGTGCCTCGAAGGCGGCGGCGTCGACGTACCGTTCGTAGATCATGAACCGCCGGGGGTCGTCGGCGGAGACGTGGGCCTCGTAGACGAGGTTGCCCGGCTCCCGGCGGGACAGCGGGGTGATGGTCCGGATGATGTCGGCGACGGCGTTCTCCTCGCCGTCGCGCGCGGTCCAGACGGCTTGCACGACATAGGCCATGCCGGGGCACTTTAGGGTGAATGTCCTGAAATGTCACGCCAACTTTGGGTGCTTGACATATCGCACGGCCTGGGAATAACGTCCCGTCAACCGACAGGCACAGACGAAGACATCCCTGTCAGTGGTCTTCGTCTGTGCTTTTTGTCGTTCCCGGACCGCTGGCTAGGGACTCAACCCCCCTGAAAGGCGGCTGGGCATGAACGACGGCCCTGCGAACACGAGAACGGCGGTCATCCGCGACGCGGGAGACGCGGCCGGCCTCATCGACACCCTCAAGCGCCTGAGCGGCAGGGC
Organism: Microtetraspora niveoalba; assembly: GCF_001570405.1. Classification (GTDB taxonomy): domain Bacteria; phylum Actinomycetota; class Actinomycetes; order Streptosporangiales; family Streptosporangiaceae; genus Microtetraspora; species Microtetraspora niveoalba. Next base: position 272,124 of record NZ_BBYM01000018.1, read on the forward strand.
GAACTGGATCTGGTTCCTCGCCCTGGCGGGACTGTTCCTGGACGCCTACTCCAACGCGGCGCTGGGTGCCGGCCTGTCCCCCATGGTCAAGCAACTGGACCTCTCCCCCACCGAGGTCGGCGTGCTCACCGCCATGGCCCCGGCTATCGCGATCGTCTCCAACCCCTTCGGCGGCTGGCTCGCCGCGCGCGTCGGCCGGGTCAGGCCGCTGCTGATCACGAAGGTCGTCTTCGCGGTCGGCGCGCTGCTGACCGCGGCTGGTTCCGACTTCCAGACGGTCTTCGCCGGCCGGGGCCTGGTCGGCATCGCGTACGGCATGGACTTCGCCGTCGCGATGGCGCTGCTCGCCGAGTACACCCCCGCCTCCCTCAAGGGCAGGCTCAACTTCTGGCAGGGCGTCTGGTACACGGCCACGACCGTGAACCTCCTGCTCACGCTCGCCTTCTACCGGTTCGACGTCGGCGCCGACATCTGGCGCTGGTCCGTCGGCTCCTCCGCCGTCTTCGCGCTCGCCCTGCTCGCCCTGCAGCTCGCCTTCCTGGTGGAGAGCCCGACCTGGCTCGCGTCCAAGGGCCGGCTGAGCGAGGCCGCCGCCAACCTGCGCCGCATGTACGGCTTCGCCGCGGAGGCGGGGGAACGGGAGCCCGGACAGGCCGGCGGGACCGCCCGCCCGGTCGGGCTGGGGGACGCCGGCGTGCTCTTCCGCGCCCCCTACCTGCCCCGGACCGTGTTGTCGACCGTCATCTCCCTCACCCAGGCCATGCAGTACTTCGCGGTGGGCTGGTACCTGCCGGTGATCAGCCTTGAGCTGTTCGGCGAGGAGTTCGAGAAGGCCACCCTCGGCTCCATGGCGTTCAACGCGGTCGGCATCGTCGGCGGCTGCCTGTCGGCGTACGCCGGCCGCCGGCTCGGCCTGCGGGTCAGCTCGATGGCCGGGTACGCCATGGTGTTCGTCGCCCTGCTGGTCATGGGCGCGACGTTCAAGGAACTGCCCGTCGCGATCGCCGCGCTGCTGCCGGTCGTGTTCATCTTCTGCCACTCCGCGGGCCCGGGCCCGAACGGCAAGTCGATCGCGGCGCTGTCGTACCGCAGCGACATCCGCACGCTGGGCACCGGCGTGACCGGGATGCTCGGCAGCCTCGGATCGGTCGCCGGCCTGTACCTGTTCCCGCAGCTCCAGGCGGGCATCGGCGTGGGCGGCAGCCTGATGGCCCTGTCGGTGGTGCCCCTGGTCGGCCTGCTGACCTGCGTGGCGATCAAGTGGGACCCGACCCGCGTCGCCGTGAACCTCGAAGAGGAGGCGATCCGCCTCCAGCCCCGTACGCCGGTGTCGGCCTGAACGGTGTCCGCCCGGACACGACGAAAGGACCTTCGCGGATGACCAGGGAACGCCGGCGAGGCGTACTCAGCATCGATGAGGGCACCACGGGCACCCGCGCCGCCGTCGTCCTCGACGACGGTGGCGCCGCCCCGGCCGCGTACCTGCCCATCTCCGTCCGCTCGCCCGACCATCTGCGCGTCGAGCAGGACGGCACGGAGATCTGGCTGAACACCGTCCAGGTGTCCCGTGAGGCGCTGGACTGGGCGGCCGCGAACGGCGTGGAGATCACCGGGGTGTCGATCTCCACCCAGCGGGCCACGGTCCTGCTGTGGGACACGGTGACCGGCGCGCCGCTGAGCCAGGCCGTGGTGTGGCAGGACCGCCGGTACGCCGCCCGCCTGCGGGAGTGGGAGCCGGACTGGGACGCCCGCCTCGTCGAGCACACCGGCCGCCCGGTCGGCTCCCGGGCGCCGCTGCTGTGGGCGGCGGAGGAGGCCGCCGGGAACGAGGCCGCCCGGCGGGCCCACGCCGAGGGGCGGCTCGCGTTCGGATCGGTGGACACCTGGCTGGTCTGGAAGCTCACCGGCGGCGCCCGCCACGTCATGTCCGCCACGAACGCCGTCGCGGCCGGCGCGTACGACCTGCGGACCGGGGACTGGCACGAGCCGTGGGTGACGTTCCTCGGCTGCCCGCCCGACCTGCTGCCGCGGATCGTCGACGAGGACGGCGACTTCGGCTTCACCGACCCCTCGGTCCTCGGCGCGCGGCTGCCCATCCTGTCCGTGATGGGCGACCAGCACGCGGCGATGATCGCGCTCGGCGCCCACCGGGCCGGCCAGGCGACGTGCGTCCACGGGACCGGCACGTTCGTCGACGCCGTCGCCGGCGACCGGCCGCCCGCCCACGTCCGGCAGGTGCCCGGGGTGCTCACGCTGGTCGGCTGGCGGTCCCGCGGCACGTCCGTGTTCAGCCTGGAGGGCTACGCCCCGACGACCGGCTCCGCGACCCGCTGGTTGTGCGAGCAGATCGGGCTGTTCGAGTCTCCGGCCGCGCTGGCGCGGCTCGCCCGCGAGCACACCGGGCCGACCCGGGTGCGGTTCCTGCCCGCGCTCGCGGGCCTGCGGACCCCGGTCTGGTCGCCGGAGGCCACGGGGGTCCTCACCGGGCTCAGCCTGTCCACCACCCGGGCGGAGCTGGCCCGTGCCGTCCTCGACGGTTTCGCCCACTCGGTCTGCGACCTGCTGGACGGAGTGGAGGAGGCCGTGGGCCGCCCCGTCACCGACCTGTTCTGCGGCGGCGGGCTCGCCACCAGCGACGTGCTGATGTCCAGTCAGGCGGACCTGATCGGCCGGCCCGTACGGCGGGCCCTCGGCAACGAGACCGCCAGCCTCCGCGGGGCCGCCTACCTTGGCGGCGTGCGGGCCGGGTTGTGGCCCGCCGTCTCCGCGGCCGTCGCCGGGCTCCCCGCAGGCCCCGTCTTCGAACCCACCATCTCCGACGGCGAGCGCCGCGAGGCCCGCGCCGAGTGGCGCGACCTGCTGGCCCGCCACATCGCCGCCGCCGGCCCCGGCCCGCGCGGCACCGAACCCGACTCACAGGAGGAACCACCGTCGTGATCCGGCTTCCCGAACGCAAGGCGAGGTCAGAGACGAGGAGCGCCATCCGCCGAACCGCGCTGAGGCTCGACCGCCAGGGCCAGATCGAGCGGCTCGCGTCGCGACCCGTCGACGTGCTCGTCGTCGGCGGCGGCGTCACCGGCTGCTACACCGCGCTGGACGCCGTCACCCGCGGCCTCACCGTGGCGCTGGTGGAGCGGGACGACTTCGCGTCGGGCACGTCCTCCAAGTCGTCCAAGATGGTCCACGGCGGCCTGCGGTACATCGAACAGGGCAACCTGCCGCTGGTCCGGCGCTCGCTGCTGGAGCGGCAGCGCTTCCGCCGCAACGCGCCGCACCTGGTGCAGCGGTTGCCGTTCGTCTTCCCCGTGCTCTCGCAGGACGGCGTCTTCGACGCGCGCATCGCCACGGCCTTCGAGGGCCTGCTCTGGACCTACGACCTCGCCGGGGGATGGCGCATCGGCAGGCTGCACCAGCGGCTCAGCGTCCCCGAGGTCCTCGCCCGCGCGCCGCGGCTGCGCGCCGACCGGCTCAAGGGCGGGCTGCTCTACTACGACAGCCGCACGGACGACGCCCGGCTCACCCTGACCATCGCGCGGACCGCCGCGCACTTCGGGGCGACCGTGCTCAACGGCGCCGCCTGCCGCGCCCTCATCCGCGAGGGCGGCCGGGTGCGCGGCGCGACCGTCGAGGTGGACGGCCGTGAGATCGACGTGCGCGCGGGCGTGGTGATCAACGCCACCGGCGTCTGGTCGGACACGCTCGACGCCATGTCGGACCCCGGCCACCGGCCCCGGATCCGCCCCGCCAAGGGGGTGCACATCGTGGTGCCGTGGACCAGGCTGCCGATCGACGGCACCGTCACCGTGCCCATCCCCGGACGGGCGCGCCGCGCCACCTGCACCCGCTGGGGGGACGTGGTGGTCGTCGGCACGACCGACACCGACTACGACGGCTCCCTGGACGAGGTGCTGTGCACGGGCGCGGAGATGCGGTACCTGCTCGACGGGGCCAACACCGCGTTCGACGCCGGCCTCACCCCCGGCGACGTGGTCGGCTCGATCGCCGGACTGCGCCCCCTGGTCGGCGGCAAGGACGGCAAGGAGGGCGCCACCCTCGACATGAGCCGCGACCACCGCGTCTCGACCGACGCGTACGGGCTGGTCACCGTCACCGGCGGCAAGCTCACCACCAGCCGCCACATGGGCGAGCTCGTGGTGGACGAGGCGCTGAAGGCGCTCGGCCGCCAGGCCCGCTGCCGCACCGTCCGCCTCCCCCTCCTCGGGGGCGCGGGGTACGACGCGGAGGCCACCTCGGCCACCGGCGGGCTCGGCGCCCACCTGGGCGGCCGGTACGGCACCGAGGCCCGCTTCGTCGCCGACCTCTTCAACGAGGACCCCTCCCTCGCCGAGCCCGTCGTCGAGGGCGCCGCCCACCTGCGGGCCGAGGTGGTCTACGCGGCCCGGTGCGAGCTGGCGCGGAACGTCGACGACGTGCTGTCCCGCCGCACCCGGATGCGGGTGTTCGCCCGGGACCTGTCGGTCGAGGCGGCCCCGGAGGTGGGCCGGCTGCTCCAGAGGGAGCTCGGGTTGTCCGACGACGAGGTCGCCCGGCAGGTCGACGACTACATCTCCGGCATCGAGCGCGAGAAGACCGTACTGATGGAGGGAATTTCATGATCAGCAGGCAGACCGTCACCCACCCGTTCAACCGGGGCGACTACGTCGTGGGCGCGCCCACCCCGCCGCGCTGGGCCGCGGACTGCCCGCCGGGGAAGGGGAAGGCCAGCCTGCAGGGCGACGTGGTCCCCGTTCCCGACGCGGTCGTCGCCGAGTTGCGCGCGGTCGCCGCCGCGGTCCACACGGACCGGGACGAGGTGATCCGGCGCACCCGCGACTGGTGGGCGGGCACGTCCATCGGGGAGACCGACGGCGACCCCGCCACCCCGGACGCCGTGATCGTCGAGGCGGCCGACGAGGAGCAGGTGGCCGCGGTCGTCCGCGTCTGCCACGCGCACGGCATCCCGCTGACGGTCTCGGCCGGCCGCAGCAACGTCCTCGGCGCCGCCCTGCCGGTGTTCGGCGGGGTCGTGCTGGACGTCTGCCGGCTCAACCGGATCGTCTCCTTCGACGCCGAGTCGATGATCGTCGAGGTGCAGGCGGGCATGTTCGGCGACCTGTTCGAGAAGGAGCTGCAGGAGGTCCACGGCGCCACCACCGGGCACTGGCCGTCCGCCTTCGCCATCTCCACGGTCGGCGGCTGGGCGGCCTGCCGCGGCGCCGGCCAGCTCTCCACCCGGTACGGGAAGATCGAGGACATGGTCGTCGGGCTGGACGTGGTCCTCCCCGACGGGAGCACCGCCACGTACGGCGCCTATCCCCGGGCGGCGGTCGGCCCGGACCTCCGCCAGCTCTTCATCGGCTCCGAGGGCACCCTGGGCGTGATCACCCGGCTGCGGCTGCGCACCCACCGGCTGCCCGAGTACGCGGCCGGTCTCGCGTACGGGTTCGAGACGTTCGCGGCGGGGCTGGACGCCTGCCGGGAGATCCTCCAGCGCGGGGCGACCCCCGCCGTGCTGCGCCTGTACGACGCGCACGAGAGCGGCACCCACTTCGGCGAGCCGGGCACCAACCTGCTGCTCATCGCCGACGAGGGGGACCCCGTCCTGGTGGACGCCGCCATGGCCGTGGTCGAGGAGGTCTGCCGGGAGCGGGCGTCGGTGACGCTCGACGGCGACGCCGTCCTCGCCCGCTGGCTGGACGAGCGCATGCTCGTCGGCAAGTCCGGCGACGGTTTCGCCAAGGGCCCCGGCTTCGTCGCCGACACCTGTGAGATCGCCGCGCCGTGGTCGTCGCTGGCGGCGATCTACGACGACGTGGTCGCGGCGATCGAGGCGGTGCCGGGGACGCTGCGCGCGTCCGCCCACCAGTCGCACGCGTACACCGACGGAGCCTGCCTGTACTTCTCGCTGCGCGGCGACGTGGAGCGGCCCCGCCGCCGCGAGTGGTACCGGGCCGCCTGGGACGCCGCCAACGAGGTGCTGATCCGGCACGGCGCGGCGATCAGCCACCACCACGGGGTCGGGCTGCTGCGCTCGCCGTACGTGGAGCGCTCGCTGGGCAGCGGATTCGCCACCCTGGTGGCGGTCAAGCAGGCTCTCGACCCGGCCGGGATCATGAACCCCGGGAAGCTGGGGCTGCCCAGCCGCTTCGGGGCCGGACCGTCCGAGCAGCGCTGACGAATAAGGTGGATCGGTGAACCCTCGTCCCAAACGTCCCGTGGATCGGCGGCTGCTTGCCGCACTGGCGGAGCATCCGGTGATGGCGTCGCTCGTCGGTGCCGAGATGGCGGACCGGTTCACCACGACCTCGACCCCGCTCGGCATCCTCGCCTCGGTCCCGCTCGGCGACCTGGAGGCGACGGTCCGGCGCACGGCCGCCGCCGGGAAGATCGTGTTCGTCAACATGGACTCGACCCCCGGCCTGGGCCACGACCCCGGCGCCCTGACGTACCTCAAGGGCATCGGGGCGGTCGGGGTCTGCTCCACCCGGGCGGCGATCGTCGAGCGGGCGGCCGGCCTGGGCCTGCTCGCCATGCAGAAGGTGTTCGTGACCGACCGCTCCAACCTGCAGCGCAGTTTCCAGTCCATCGCCCGGTCCCACCCGGACCTGGTCCAGCTCATGCCGGCGGTCGTGCTGCCCTACGTGGAACGGCAGGCCAAGGAGCTGGGGGTGCCCTACCTCGCGGCCGGATTCGTCCAGAGCCCGGCGGACGTGGCGGGGGCGCTCGCCCACGGCGCCGCCGGGGTCTGCACCTCGGACGAGGACCTGTGGGAGCTGCGCCGGTCGGCCCTGCGTGCCTTCTGATCCCCCCGCCCGCGGGCGCGCCTCGGCGCCCCCGTCAGACCACCCCGCCTGATCACCCTGCCCGATCTCCCTGCCCGATCACTCCGCCCGATCACCCTGCCCGCGCCGCCGGGCGGCCCTCCCGCGCGTACGGGCGACCCGTGCGCGGCGCTCCCCCGTGTGCCTCCGGCGCGGTGCGCGCGGGGGCCGGC
>NZ_BBYM01000019.1:0-63838 GCF_001570405.1 Microtetraspora niveoalba
GGATCGGGTGGAGGTGATCGATCAGGGGGACGGGACGGTGTCGATGCGGTTCCACCGTTATTCGAAGCTGTCGTATCCCCGGCAACGGTCCCGGCCGTGGGTGGCCAGACGGTGATCAGTCACCGCCGGTCCGGGCCTACCTGCCTGTGTATGCGGTGGCGGGGTCTGGCAGTGTGCCCGGCCTCCACGGTCCCGGCGTACCTGCCCGTGCGGGGGCGGGGTTGGCCTGGGCGGTGCGTGGGCGCGGTGAGTATGGCAGTGTGCCCGGCCTTCACGGTCCGGGTCTACCTGCCTGTGCATGCGGCGGGGTTGGCCTGGGCGGTGCGTGGGCGGGGTGAGTATGGCAGTGTGTGCCCGGCCTCCACGGTCCGAACCCGCCTGTGTGTGCGGGGGTCGCCCAGGCAGTGCGCCGGACCTCCACGGACTGGCCCTCCACATGCCCACGCTCCGTGCGCCCGCACTTGACGCGTCGGATCTCCGCGCGACGGACCTTCGCGCACCGGGACTCCACGGTCGGACCTCCATGTGTCGGATCCCCATGTACTGGTAGGTCTGCCGGAATTCCACGCCCCGGACCTTCGCGAGTCGGCCCTCTTTGCGCTGGTGGGGCACGTGCCGGACCTCCAGGCGTTGGGACTCGGCGCGTCGGGGACCCGGGCCACGACCCCCGGCCTGCCGGATCTCCGTGCGTTGAACTTCCATGTACTGGTGGGCACGTGCCGGAGTTCCCGCTTCGGACCTCTATGCGCCGGTTCCCTACGGCGGTGGTGCGGGAGCGGTATCGGGTCGCGGCGTGAACTCATAGGCGGGCTCGTGGCGAGACAGGATGTTCCCTGTCCCCCACGAAAGGCCGTCCACGTGTCATGGTGCGCCCGTTGACCGCGATCCCCGCGGACCGGGTCCGCGACTCGGACCTCATCGGCGAATCCCGGACCGATCCAGAAGCGTTCGCCGCTCTTTTCGACCGCTATTCCAGCATGCTGTACAGATATGTCTCCCGACGGCTCGGCCCGGAGGTCGCCGAGGATCTGGTCGGCGAGACGTTCCTGATCGCCTTCGCCCGGCGGGACCGCTACGACGCGGCCTACGCGGACGCCCGGCCGTGGCTCTTCGGCATCGTCACCAAGCTCGTCTCGCGGCACCGGCGTGCCGAGTCCGCCCGATATCGCGCCCTGCTGCGCAGTCCGGCCGAGGAAATGGTCGACTTCCCCGACGATCGTGTGGCGTCGGGGGTCACCGCGAGGTCCGCCCGCCCGGCGCTCGCCCGCGCCCTGGCCGCGCTCCCCGCGCGCGACCGCGACGTGCTGCTGCTGATCGCGTGGGGCGACCTGTCGTACGAGGAGGTCGCGCGGGCCCTGGACATCCCGGTCGGCACCGTGCGCTCCCGTCTGAACCGGGCCAGGAAGAAGGTCCGCGCCGCGCTCGGCGACACAAACCCGATGCACGAGGAGGAGTGACATGGACGATCTGAAGCTGCTCCGCGACTTCGGGCGCGAGCTGGAGCACGAGCCCCCGGCCTCGCTCGCCCGTCAGCGCGGACGCCTGCTCGACCCCTCAGCCCGGAGCCGGACCGCGCGGGCCGGCGGGCCCCGCCGTACGCGCAACTGGGCGATGCTGGCGCTCGCGGCCGGGCTCACCGCGGCCGTCGTGACCGTGCCGACCGTGCTGCTCAGCGGGTCCTTCGACGTGGTGAAGATGCCGGACGGGGGCTCCCGGAGCGCGGGCGGCGGGACCGCGAGCGTGACCGCCGGGCCGCTCAACCTGCTGCTGATCGGCTCCGACACCCGGGAGGGGGCCAACGCGGAGTACGGCCCGCACATGACGACCGACGGCGGGCGGAGCGACAGCATGGTCCTGGTGCACCTGGCCGCCGACCGGAAGAGCGCCCAGGCGGTGAGCATCCCCAGGGACTCGATGGTCCCGATCCCCGAGTGCCGTGGAGCCGACCGCAAGGTGCTCCCCGCCCACACCGGAATGATCAATTCGGCGTACGCCGAGGGCGGGCTCGTCTGCGCCCGCAGGACGATCGAGACGCTGACCGGAGTCCCGGTCGATTACGCGATCGCGATCGACTTCTCCGGGTTCAAGGGCATGATCGACGCCCTCGGAGGCGTGGAGATCACCCTGCCCAAGGCGGTCGACGACCCCAAGGCGAAGCTGCGCCTGCCCGCCGGCCGCCAGATGCTCAACGGCGAGCAGGCCCTGGGATACGCCCGGCTCCGCTACGCGCTGGGCGATGGGTCCGACATCATGCGGATCAAGCGCCAGCAGGTGCTGATGCGCGCCATCATCAAGAAGGCCGCGGACCTGCCCACCACCCTTCGACTCCCGGACTTCCTGAAGGCCGCGCGCGCCTCGATCACGACCGAGCCCGGCCTGAACCTGGAGGAGATGCTCGCCCTCGCCCGCGGCCTGGCGGGGATGAAGCCGAGCGCCACCACGTTCATGACCGTCCCGGTCCGCCCGTACCCGCCCGACCGCAACCGCCTCTCCTGGAAGCAGCCGGAGGCCGGCGAGCTGTTCAAGCGGATCGCGAGCGACAGTAAGTAACCGGAGCGCCCCGCGGGCCGGACGGCCGACGCCACGAGGAGTTCTCCCAGGAGGAACCTCCCGGCCCGCGGGGCGTCACGCCGAGTTGTCGCAATCTCCTCGCAATTACTGTCAGCTTGCAATTACATGGGGCGGCGTTCTACCTTCGGCCCCATGAGAAGTGCCCTGACCCGGCTCGCGCTCGCCGCGACCGTCGGACTGTCCGCCGCCTGCTCGGCCGCCCCCGCCCAGGACCGCCCCGCGAGAACGGACACGTTCGTCGCCGGGCTCGGCTCGGAGCCCGACTCGCTGAACCCCGTCATGGGCTACGCCGCCGACGGCGGTTCGCTGATGTTCGACGGCCTGGTGACCAGGAACGCCGACCTGACCCTGCGCCCCGCCCTCGCCACCGGCGTGCCCGAGGTCAAGGGCAAGACCGTCACCTTCACGCTGCGCACCGGCGTGACCTTCCACGATGGAAATCCGCTGACCAGCGCGGACGTCGCCTACACCTACCGCTCGGTCCTCGACGAGAAGAACAACTCGGGCATCCGCGGCGACTACGCCGCGATCGAGTCCGTCGACGCCCCCGACCCGGCGACCGTGGTGTTCCACCTCAAGTACCCGTACGCGCCGATCCTGCAGCGGGCCACGCTCGGCATCGTGCCGGACGGCAGCCTGGAACGCTCCGGTTTCGAGGCGAAGCCGGTCGGCAGCGGACCGTACCGGTTCGTGTCCCGGACGCCGGGCGACAAGATCGTGATGGAGGCGAACCCGTCCTACTGGGGCGGCGCTCCGGCGATCAAGAAGCTGGTGCTGGCGTTCTCCTCCGACGACAACGTGCGGACCACCCGCATGGCGGCCGGGGAGTTCGACGCGGTCGAGCTGCCGCCCAAGGCAGCCGCGCGGTTCGAGAACACCGACGGCCTGACCGTCCACCGGGTGCCGAGCGCCGACTACCGGGGCGTGATGTTCCCGATGAACGAGCCGGTCACCGGCGACCTCGCCATCCGCAAGGCGGTCAACCTCGCCGTCGACCGGGCGGCCATGGTGAAGACGATCCTCGCCGGGGCCGGCCGTCCCGCGTTCGGGCCGATCCCTCCGGACACGACCTGGCACAACCCCGCCGTCGAGGGCTCCCCCGCCGCCGACCAGGCCCAGGCCGTACGGGTGCTGGAGGAAGCCGGATGGGTCGCGGGCGCCGACGGCGTGCGGGCGAAGAAGGGGACGGCCGCGCGGTTCACGCTGATGTACCCCGCCGGCGACTCGCTGCGCAAGGAGCTCGCCCTCGCGGTGGCCTCCGACGCGAAGAAGGTCGGCCTCGACATCAGGCCGACCGGCCTGGACTGGGACGCCATCGAGCCGCGGATGAGCAAGGACGCCCTGATGATGGGCATGGGCACGCCGTTCGACCCGGACTACACCAACTTCGAGACGTTCCATTCGAGCTTCGCCGGCCAGGGCTTCTTCAACCCGGGCCACTACAAGTCGCCCGAGGTGGACGAGCTCCTGGAGAAGGGCCGCGAGGAGACCGACCCGGCCGCGCGCAAGCAGGCGTACGACGCCGTGCAGCGGCGCATCCGCGAGGACGAGGCCTGGGCGTACCTGGTCTTCCTTGAGCACGTGTACGTCGTGCGCGGCGCGTGGACGGGCATCGCCCCCAGCGTCGAGGCACACGAGCACGCCGCCGGCGGCCTGTTCCGCAACCTCGCCGAGTGGAGGCCGGCGGCGTGATCCGCGCGCTCGCCCGGATGGCCGTATGGCGGCTGGTCTTCGCCGTCCCGTTGTTGCTCGCGGTGACGATGGGGATGTTCGCGCTGGCCAAGGCGTCGCCGTTCGACCCGGTACGGCAGTATCTCGGCGACCGGGCGTTGACGACGAGCCCCGAGGTCACGGAGCGGATCCGGGCCAACTGGGGCCTGGACCGCCCGCTCGCCGAGCAGTACCTCACCTGGCTGGGCAACCTGGTCCGCGGCGACCTCGGCGACTCCCGCAGCCTGCACCGGCCGGTCGCCGAGGTGATCGGCGACCGGCTCGGCTGGACGCTGCTCGCGGTCGGCTGCGCTCTCGTGCTGATGCTGGCCGGGAGCCTGGTCGCGGGCGTGCTCGCGGCCTGGCGGCGCGGATCGTGGCTGGACCGCGTCATCACCGGCACCGCGTACGCGAACGAGGCGGCCCCGGTCTTCTGGACCGGCCTGCTGGTGATCTGGGTGTTCGCGGTGAAGCTGCGCTGGTTGCCCTCGGGCGGGCTCACCGACCCCGCCGCGACCGGCGTCGAGCCGGGCGACCTGCTGCGGCACATGGTCCTGCCGGTGGTCGTGCTGGCGTTCTCCCAGTCCTCCTGGCTGGTGCTGTTCGTGCGCGAGTCGCTGATCGGCACCCTGCGTGAGGACTTCGTCGTCGGGGCGCGGGCGCGCGGGCTGCGCGAGAGCACGGTGATCCTGCGGCACGCGCTGCGCGCGGCGCTGCTGCCGTTCATCACGCTGCTCGGCGCGCGGGTGCCCGAGCTGGTGACCGGCGCGATCCTGGTCGAGTCCGTCTTCTCGTGGCCGGGGGTCGCCTCGACGTCCGTGCAGGCGGCGCTGTCCGCGGACTTCCCGCTGCTCGCTGCGCTCACGCTGCTCGCCACCCTCGCGGTGGTCGTCGGCAGCCTGCTCGCCGACACCGCGTACGTCTTCGCCGACCCGCGGGTGCGGGTCCTGGGGGTGAGCTGATGACCACCGGCACGCGGGCGCGCCCCTGGGCGCGCGGCCGGGACCGGGGACGACGGGACCGGCGACGGGACGGGGCCGGTTCGCGCCGCCTGGCGACGTTGACGCTGGCGGTGCTCGGGCTGGCCGTGCTGCTGGTGCCGCTGGTCGCCCGGCTCGACCAGAGCCAGGTGGACCTGCAGTCGGCTTCGCTCCCGCCGGGGCTCGCGCACCCGTTCGGCACCGACGAGATGGGCCGCGACGTGCTGCTCCGCGTGGTGTACGGCCTGCGCGTGTCGCTGCTGGTCGGCCTGGTGGCGGCGGCGGTGTCGGCGACGGTCGGCACGCTCGTGGGACTGGTCGCCGGAACGCTCGGCGGGATGGCCGACCGGGTCCTGATGCGGGTCGTGGACGGCTTCAACTCGGTGCCGCACCTGCTCTTCGGCATCTTCATCGTGGCGATGTTCTCGCCCGGGGCGACGGCGGTGGTCGTCTCCGTGGGGCTGACCCACTGGATGACCGCCGCGCGGATCGTCCGCTCCGAGGTGCTCACGCTGCGGTCCCGGCCGTTCGTGGACGCGGCGATCTCCGCGGGCTCCGGGCGGGCCAGGATCGTGGCGCGGCACTTCCTGCCCCACCTCGCGCCGCACGTGGCGCTGGCCGCGGTGCTCATGGTCCCGCACGCCGTCTGGCACGAGACCGCGCTGAGCTTCCTCGGGCTGGGCCTGCCGCCCCACCTCGCCTCGCTCGGCAACATGATCAACGACGGGGCGCGGTCGCTGCTCGCGGGCGACTGGTGGCCCTCGCTCTTCCCCGGCCTGTTCATCCTCCTGCCGACGCTGGCGATCTCCTCCCTCGCCCAGCGCTGGCGCGACAGGACCGATCCCCGGCGACGATCGGAGCTCCAGCTATGACCGCCACCTCCCGCCTGCGTGTGGACGGCCTCACGGTCCGCTTCCACCTCCCCGCCGCGACCGTGCACGCGGTCACCGACGCACGGTTCGAGGTGCGGCGGGGCGAGTGCCTGGCCCTGGTCGGCGAGTCCGGCTGCGGCAAGTCCGTGATGGCGCACGCCCTGCTCGGCCTGCTGCCCGGCAACGCCGAGGTCACCGGCTCCGCGTGGCTGGAGACCGGGGACGGCGATCCCGTGGATCTGGTCGCCGCCCCGGAGGAGGTCCTGGCCCGCACCGTGCGCGGACGCCGGATCGGGCTGGTCCCGCAGAGCCCCGCTACCCACCTCACCCCCGTACGGACCGCCAGGTCCCAGTTGGAGGAGGCCCTGCGGGAGCTCGGCAACCCGGCCAGCGCCGACGACCTGGCCGCGCGGGCCGGGCTGCGCCCCGCCGACCTGGACCGCTATCCGCACGAGTTGTCCGGCGGCATGGCGCAGCGGGTGGCCAACGCGCTCGCCCTGGCCGGCGACCCGTGGCTGATCCTCGCCGACGAGCCCACCAGCGGCCTGGACCGGCCGCTCGTGGACGCCACCATGGCCGAGCTGCGCCGCCTCGCGGACGACGGCCGGGCGGTGCTGCTCATCACGCACGACCTGCGCGCCGCCGAGCTGGTCGCCGACCGCGTCGCCGTCATGTACGCGAGCCGCGTCGTGTCGGTCGCCCCGGCCGCCCCGTTCTTCGCCGGGCCGCGCCATCCGTACGCGGCGGGCCTGCTGGACGCGCTGCCGTCCCGCCGGTTCGCGGCCATCCCGGGCCGGCCGCCCGAGCTGACCCGGCTGCCCGGCGGGTGCGCGTTCCTGCCGCGCTGCGACCGTGCCTCCGCCGCCTGCGAGAACGTTCCCGAGCCGGCCGTGCTCCCGGAGCCCCCGGCTGCCGGGGACGCTGCGGCCGGAAACCCTGGAGCCGGGGACCCCGCGGCCGGGGACCCTGCGGCCGGGGACCCTGCGGCCGGCCCGGGGGCCTCTCCCGCGGTTTCGGCGCCCGCCGGCCGATCGCCCGCCTCCCGCCACGACGGGCAGGAGGTGGCCTGCCACCATCCCCTGGACCATCCCCTGGAGCTGGACCGCCATGCTGCGCGCTGACGGCGTGACCGTCGCCTACGACCGCCACCGGGTGCTCGACCGGGTGGCGATAGCCGTACCTCCCGGGGAGGTGACGGGGCTCGCCGGGCCGAGCGGATGCGGCAAGTCGAGCCTGGCCCGGGTCCTCGCCCTGCTGCTGCGGCCCGCCGCCGGGACGGTCAGCGTGGACGGCGAGGAGGTCCGCCGCTGGCGGCACCGCGCCGCGCCCGCCCTGCGTACGAAGGTCGCGCTGGTCTTCCAGCAGCCCCGGCTCGCCGTCGATCCCCGTTTCACCCTGCTCGACATCGTCGCCGAGCCGTTGCGCGTGGCACGGCTGCCGCTCGACCGGGCCGAGCGGCTCGCCGAGGAGATGGGCCTCACCCCGGACCTGCTCACCCGGCGTCCGCACGAGGTGTCCGACGGGCAGCTCCAGCGGGCCTGCGTCGCCCGCGCGCTCGCGCTCAGGCCGCGCTACGTGATCTGCGACGAGATGACCACCATGCTCGACGCCTCGACCCAGGCCCATCTCGTCGCCCGGCTGGAGGAGTACCGCCGGGAGTCGGGCGCCGGGGTGCTCGCGATCAGCCATGACACCGATCTGCTCGACCGGTGGTGCGGGCCGGACGCCACGGTCCACCGGTTCGGGGACGCCTGACGAAGGCCGCCCGCCGCGAGCGCGCGCGGCGGGACGTGTTGTGCCGTACGGGGACCGGGGCGCCTCAGACGAGGTCGCCGGCCTCCCCGGCCAGCGACGGGGAGACCCCCGCGAGAGCCGTGACGATCTCCGGCGTGCGGGCGAGCGCCTCCCGCACGACCGGATCGGTGACGTTCAGGAACGCCAGGTGCCGTACGGCGTGGGCCGCGACCTGGCCGACGGCCGGCGCGGCGGGAGCGGGACGGGCCGGGGCCGCGCCCCGCGCCGGGCGCAGGTCCGCCAGCTCCTCCGCCGGGGCGTGCGGCTCGGGATCGGGGCACACCGCGTACGTCAGGACGACCTGGCCCTCCGGCAGGTAGCGCCAGCTCGTGGAGTGGACGACCGTGCCCGGGTCGTCGGCGTGGACGCCGCAGGCGCGCCGGGCGGCGGCGTCCGGGCTCTCGCCGTCGCGTGGGAGCGTGACGAGCCTGCGATACGACCAGGTCCCCCGGGCCGACGCGCGGAGCGTGAGGATCTCCACGCCCACCGGCGCGAGTGTGGCGGTCCGATCTCCCACGAGCCCTCCCGTCCGCCTCTACTGCGGCTGCTGGGCAAAAGCATCTCATTGGCACCAACGGCATTGCCGTGGTGGGTCTCTTGTGCGTGGCTGGGATCAGGCGGCCCGAGCGGGGCCAGCGCGCGAGGAGGTGGGCGATGCCGGTCCGTCCGGGGCTTCTGGTGCTCATGGGGTCGGGTGAGACAAGCCCGACCATGGTGGAGGTCCATCGGGCGGCGGCCCGCGGGCTCGGCCTGGACCCGTGGGCGGTGCTGCTGGACACCCCGTACGCGTTCCAGGAGAACGCGCCCGACGTGACCGCGCGGGCCCGGAGGTACTTCTCCCGGAGCGTCGGCCTGGAGGTCCAGGTGGAGAGCGCGGGCGTCCATCTCGCGGAGCCCGACTGGGTGTTCTGCGGCCCCGGCAGCCCCACGTACGCGCTGGACCGGTGGACGGCCTCGACGGCCGCCGCCGAGCTGCGCGCCCGGGTGCGGTCGCGGGCCGGCGTGACCGTGCTCGCCTCCGCCGCCGCCTGCACGGCGGGCCTGGCCACCGTTCCGGTGTACGAGATCTACAAGGTGGGCGCCGAGCCGCACTGGCGGGACGGCCTCGACCTGCTCGGGGAGCTGGGCCTGCGCGTGGCCGTCGTCCCGCATTACGACAACACGGAGGGCGGGACGCACGACACCCGCTTCTGCTATCTGGGCGAACGGCGGTTGTCCGGCATGGAGGCCGCGCTCCCGGCCGGGGCCGCGGTGCTCGGGATCGACGAGCACACCGCCGTCGTGTTCGACCTGGGCACGGGCGAGGTGCGGGTGTCGGGCCGGGGCGGGCTGACCGTGCGGCGGCGCGGAGCTCAGACGGTGCTGCCGTCCGGCTCGTCGCTCTCCCTGGACACCCTGCGCGGGCTGGCCGACGGCGTCCTCGGCCTCGCCGAGCCGGCGGCCCGCCCGGGGACCGGCGGCGCGGACGGAGCGGGCCGCGCCCGGGTGCGCCTCCCCGGTTCCGGCCGGGGCGACGGGCCAGAGCGTGTTCCGGGCTTCGGAACGGCCGACGAGCCGGGCTCCGGAACGGCCGACGTGCCGGGCTTCGGAACGGCCGATGTGCCGGCCACGCTCGCGGACGTCACCGGCGACTGCCTGCGGCGGTTCGAGTCGGCGCTCGGCGAAGGGGACGCGGGCCTGGCCGCCGGGGCCCTGCTGGCCCTGGAGGAGGAGATCGTGAAGTGGTCCGCCGACACCGAGGAGGACGAGGGCGGGGTGGACCAGGCGCGGGAGGTCCTGCGCCGCCTGATCACCCGGTTCGGCCGCGTCGCGGACGTGCGCGCGCCGCGCGACCGGCTCGCCCCGCTGGTCACGCCGCTGCTGGAGCTGCGTGCCCGGTTGCGCGAGCGGGGAGGCTACGAGACCGCCGACGCGCTGCGCGCCGCCCTGGCCTCCGGCGGCGTGGCCGTCCGGGACACCCCCGACGGCTCCGAATGGACGGCGGATACCCACCGACCGGACACCGGTCAGGGCGACGCCGGCCGGGCGGAGGCCGCGAGCGGACCCGGCCAGAGGGCGGACGCCGGTCAGGGGGACGCCGGTCAGGGGGACGGGGGCGGCACTTCGACCCGTACGTAGGACCTTCGGATGCGTGACGAAGGTCCCTGCCCGGCAAAGGGCCAGGCACGAGAACGTGTGGGGGGAAATTAGGAGGAAGCCCCCGTGAACGTGCTGGACCTGTCGCGATGGCAGTTCGGGATCACCACCGTCTACCACTTCATCTTCGTTCCCCTGACGATCGGCCTGGCGATCCTGGTCGCGTCCATGCAGACCGCGTGGCACCGCGGCGGCAACGAGACCTACCTGCGGATGACGAAGTTCTTCGGGAAGCTCTTCTTGATCAACTTCGCGATGGGTGTGGTCACCGGCATCGTGCAGGAGTTCCAGTTCGGAATGAACTGGAGTGACTACTCCCGCTTCGTGGGCGACGTGTTCGGTGCGCCGCTGGCGATGGAGGGCCTGCTGGCGTTCTTCCTGGAGTCGACCTTCCTCGGACTGTGGATCTTCGGCTGGAACCGGCTGTCGCCGCGGCTGCACCTCGCCACGATCTGGCTGGCCGCGATCGGCACGACGCTCTCGGCCTACTTCATCCTGGCCGCCAACTCGTGGATGCAGCATCCCGTCGGCTATCGCATCAACCCGGAGACCAACCGGGCCGAGCTGACCGACATCTGGGCCGTGCTCACCAACTCGACGACGCTGGTGACCTTCCCGCACGTGTTGTTCGGCGCGTTCATCACCGCCGCCGGGTTCCTGATCGGGGTCAGCGCCTGGCATCTCGCCCGCGGCCGCGAGGTCCCGCTGTTCCGCAAGGCGATGCGGATCGGGCTCGCCGTCTCGCTGGCGTCGGGCATCGGCGTCGCGGCCACCGGCGACATCCAGGGCCGCATCATGACCGAGCAGCAGCCGATGAAGATGGCCGCCGCCGAGGCCCTGTACAAGACGTCCTCCCCCGCGTCCTTCTCCCTGTTCACCCTCGGGACCCCGGACGGCACCGAGGAGCTGTGGAGCCTGCGCGTGCCGTACGTGTTGTCCTTCATGGCGACCGGCGACCCCAACGGCACCGTCGAGGGCATCGACGACCTGCAGAAGGAGTACGTCGCCAAGTACGGCCCCGGGGACTACCGGCCGTCGGTCCCGGTGACGTACTGGACCTTCCGGCTGATGATCGGGTTCGGCGCGCTGGCGAGCCTGCTCGCCCTGGTCGGCCTCTGGCTGACCAGGAAGGGGCGGACGCCGGGCAGCCGCTGGTTCTACCGCGCCGCGCTCGCCGCGATGGCGCTGCCGTTCCTCGCGAACGCCGCCGGATGGATCTTCACCGAGATGGGCCGCCAGCCCTGGACGGTGTACGGCGTGCTGCGCACGGCCGCGAGCGTCTCCCCCGGCGTGGACGTGACCACGGTCGCGCTGTCCCTGACCGCCTTCACCGTGGTCTACGCGGTGCTGGCCGTGATCACCGCGATGCTCATGGCGCGGCACGTCAAGGCGGGCCCGCCCGACCTGACGGCGGACAAGGAGCCGGCCGACCCCTCCGTCCCCGCCCTGACCTACTGAGCCAGTCGAGCGACCTACCAAGGGATCTGTCATGGAACTCACCACCGTCTGGTTCGTCCTCATCGCGGTGCTGTGGACCGGCTACTTCGTGCTGGAGGGCTTCGACTTCGGCGTTGGCGTCCTGCTGCCGGTGCTCGGCAAGGACGACACCGACCGCCGCATCATGATCAACTCGATCGGCCCGGTCTGGGACGGCAACGAGGTCTGGCTGCTGGTCGCCGGCGGCGCCACCTTCGCCGCCTTCCCCGAGTGGTACGCCACCCTGTTCAGCGGGTTCTACCTGCCGCTGCTGCTCATCCTGCTGGCGCTGATCGTGCGCGGCGTCGCGTTCGAGTTCCGCGCCAAGCACGACTCCGACCGGTGGCGGCGCGGCTGGGACCGGGCCATCTTCTGGGGGTCGCTCGTCCCCGCCTTCCTGTGGGGCGTCGCCTTCGGCAACATCGTCGCCGGGGTGCCGATCGACGAGCGCCACGTCTTCACCGGGAACCTGCTCACCCTGCTCAACCCGTACGCGCTGCTCGGCGGGCTGGTCACGCTCGGCCTGTTCCTGCTGCACGGCGCGGTCTTCCTGTCCCTGAAGACCGGCGGCGACGTGCGGGCCCGCGCCCGCGCCCTGGCCCTGCGGATGTCCCCCGTGGTCGTGGTGGTCGCCGCGGCGTTCCTGCTGATCACCCAGCTCGCGCACGGCAAGCCGCTCGCCTGGGTCACCACCGCGCTCGCCGCCGGGGCCCTGCTCGCCGGGGTCGTCGCGGCGGCCCGCGGCAGGGAGGGATGGGCGTTCACCGGGACGGCGGTCACCATCGTGCTCGCCACGGCCACGCTCTTCTTCGACCTGTGGCCCGATGTGATGCCGTCCAGCACCTCGCCGCTGTACAGCCTGACCGTGACGAACGCCGCCTCCTCGCCGTACACGCTGACGGTGATGACGTGGGTGGCGGCGATCTTCACGCCGGTGGTGCTCGGTTACCAGGCCTGGACGTACTGGGTCTTCCGCAAGCGCCTCACCCGTACTCCCATCGCCCGGTGACCGGGGCGGCCCGCGGAACGCGGGGCCGGGAGACACCGCCTCGGCGGCCCGTCTCCCGGCCCTCGCCGTACGCCGGCCCCGGTCAGGCTCTGACGCCCCGGGCCTGGGCGTCCACGACCACGGCCTCGGCCCGCTCCCGGGACTCCCAGCCCCAGGTGTCCACGCTCTTGCCCGGCTCCAGGTCCTTGTAGACGTCGAAGAAATGGGCGATCTCGTCCAGGATGTGCCCGGGAACGTCGTCCCTGTTCCGGACCCGCTCGTAACGGGAGTCGTCGGCCGGCACGCACAGCACCTTCGCGTCGGGCCCCAACTCGTCGTGCATCCAGAAGACGGCGACCGGGCGCACCCGGATCACGCAGCCGGGGAAGGTCGGCAGGTCCCCGAGGACGAGCGCGTCCAGCGGCTCGCCGTCCTCCGCGATCGTGCCGGGCAGGAAGCCGTAGTCGTAGGGGTAGGCCGTCGCGGTGAACAACATCCGGTCCAGGCGGATCCGCTGCCGGGCGATGTCCATCTCGTACTTGTTGCGTGACCCGCGCGGCGTCTCCACCATCATGTCGAAACGCACCTCATGCCCCCCTCCAGGGGACGGCCACTCTCCCAATCGTACGGCTGACCTGCGCGGACGGTTCGCCGCTCCCGGTCCACGGCCGGAGCCGGAGCGCCGGTTACCCTGAGGGTCGCGGAGACCGGCGGCAGGGGGTGCGCGTGGCGGATCCGATCGAGGGCCCCGGCGCGTCCCCGCCGGAGGAGCCGCCCGGGCCGTGGCTGACCAGGGGCGTGACGAGCGTCGGCGCGACCAGCTTCTTCTCCGACGCCGGACACGAGATCACCACGGCGACCCTCCCGACGTTCCTCACGTCGGTGCTGCACTCGTCGGCGGGCGCGCTGGGGATCATCGAAGGGATCAGCGACGCCCTGAGCGGCCTGATGTCCCTGGTCGGCGGCCCGCTCGCGAACGACGAGCGGACCCGGCGGCGGCTGGCGAGCGGCGGCTACCTGGGGACGGCGCTGGCGACCGGGGCGATCGGCGTGGCCGGGACGGTGTGGCAGGCGGGGGCCCTGCGCGCCGTCGCCTGGCTCTCGCGCGGCCTGCGCGGCCCGGCCAGGGACAGCCTGCTCGCGTCCCTGGCCCCGCCGCACGCGTACGGCCGCGCGTACGGCCTGGAGCGGGCGGGCGACAACCTCGGCGCCGTCGCCGGGCCGCTCCTGGCGGCGGCGCTGGTCACGTGGATCGGCGTCCGCCCCACGATGCTGGTGGCGGCGCTCCCCGGCCTGCTTGCCGCCGTCTGCATCGTGTTCGCGGCGCGCGAGGCGGTGAAGCTGCGCGCGCCCATCCGGCGCCGGGCGCGCTACGACCTCGCCGGCCTGCGCGCGGCGGGGCTGCTGCGGCCCCTGCTGCCGATCGCGCTGTTCGAGCTCGGGAACGTGACCACCACGCTGCTCATCCTGCGCTCCACCGACGCCCTGGTGTCCGGCGGACGCTCGGTGGCGGACGCGACGTCGCTCGCGATCCTCGTCTACGCCGCGCACAACGCGTTCGCGGCGATCGTGGCCGCCGCGGGAGGCCACTGGATCGACCGCGCGAGCCCCCGCGTGGTCTTCGCCACCGGGGCCGCCCTCTACGCCGTCGCGTACGCGGGTTTCGCCCTGCCGTGGCACACGTGGCCGCCGCTGCTGGTGGCGTTCGTCCTGGCCGGGAGCGGCATCGGGCTGGCGGAGACCGCGCAGGCCACGCTGGTCGCCCGTACGCTGCCCGAGCGGCTCAGGGGCAGCGGCTTCGGCCTGCTCGGCGGGGTCCGCCTGATCGGCGACTTCCTGTCGTCGTCCGTGGTGGGCGTCCTCTACTCCGCCGTCTCCCCCTCCGCCGGGTTCGCGTACGCGGCGAGCTGGATGGTCCTCTCGGTCGCCACCTCGCTCATCCTGGCGAGGCCCGCGCCGAGCTGATCCGAAGGACGTGCCTCAGCGGTGGGCGACCAGCACGGCGTGATGCTCTGCCCCGTCGGGGCCGTCCGGGTCGGCGTGGACGGTGGCGGCCCGCAACCGGGGCAGTCCGTGGATGAGCCGGTGCTCGGCCTCGACCGCGACCGCGTGCGCCTCCACCAGGGTCAGGCCGGGGTCGAGCACGATCTCGACCTCGGCGCGCAGCGCGTGACCGATCCAGCGCAGCCGCACCGCGCCCGCCCGCCGTACGCCGGGGACCTCGGCGAGTACACGCTCGGCGTCCTCGACCAGGGCCGGATCGACGGCGTCCATGAGTCGGTGCCAGATCTGCCGTGCCGCGTCCCGGAGCACGAAACAGATCGCGGCCGTGATGAGCAGGCCGACGACCGGGTCGGCGAGCGGCACGCCCATCGCGGCCCCGCCCGCCCCGGCCAGCACGGCCAGCGACGTGTAGCCGTCGGTCCTGGCGTGCAGCCCGTCCGCCACCAGCGCGGCCGAGCCGATCTCCCTGCCGACCCTGATGCGGTAGCGGGCCACCCACTCGTTCCCGGCGAACCCGACCAGCCCGGCGGCGGCCACCCATCCCACGGCCCGGATGTCCTGCGGGTCGGCCAGCCGCCGGATCGCCTCGTAGCCCGCGAGCGCCGCGGAGACGGCGATGACCAGCACGATCAGCACACCCGCCAGGTCCTCGGCCCGGCCGTAGCCGTACGTGAAGCGCCGGGTGGCCGCGCGCCGGCCCAGCCAGAAGGCGATCCCGAGCGGGAGCGCGGTCAGGGCGTCGGCGACGTTGTGCAGGGTGTCCCCCAGCAGCGCCACCGAGCCGGAGAACGCCACGATCACCGCCTGGACGGCGGCGGTGGCGGCCAGCACCGCGAACGAGACGGCCAGCGCCCGCATCCCGCGGCCGCTCGACTCCAGTGCCGCGTCGGTCTTGTCGGCGCTGTCGTGGCTGTGCGGCACGGCGGCCCCGCGGATCCGGGCCGCCCACGCCCCGAGCCCTCCGCCGCGCGCCGCGCCCGGCCCCCCGCGCCCCGGCCCGTGCCCGTGCCCGTGCCTCTGCCCGTGCCCATGACCGTGACCGTGCGGGTGATTGTGCGGGTGGTCCTGACCATGCTGCCGCTCGGACATGCGTGCCTCACTTGCGTGGGATGGCTCTCCCGGCGGAGTATATGTATTCATGTACGCACGCGACAACGAATCAGGTGCGACCATGTCGCAGGAGCAACCCGACCGCGCCCGGGTGGAGGCGGCGGTGAACGCGTTCCGCATGCTCAGCGACGCCACCCGGCTGCGCCTGATGTGGCTGCTCGCCTCCGGGGAGTACGACGTCTCGTCGTTGTCGCGGGCGCTCGCCGTGGCACGTCCCTCGGTCTCCCAGCATCTCGCCAAGCTGCGCATGGCCGGGCTGGTACGCACCCGCAGGGACGGCCGCCGTGTGCTCTACCGCGCGGTCGACGCGCACGTCCGCACGCTCATCGCCGAGGCGCTCTCGCACGCCGATCACGAGGTGTCCGGGACGCCGCGCCACGACTGAGCTGCCGTGGCGTCCGGGGGTCATCGACGCGCGCGCCCGCCGGCGAAGGTGAGGGCCGCGGCCGCCAGCGTCAGAGCGGCGGCCAGGTACGGCAGGCGAGCCGCGCCCCCTTCGAGCGCGAGGGCTCCCAGCCCGCCCGACAACGACACGGCCAGGTAGAGCGCCGACTGGTAGAGCGAGGTGACCATCCCGGCCCCCGGACCGGCGAGGGTGATGACCAGGTGCTGCTGGGGCGTGGTGACGGAGAAGGAGAGGAACCCGACGACCACGATGGTCGCGACGGCCGCGGGCAGCGTGTGGCGGCCCAGGGGGGTGAGGGCGAACGCGGCGGTCAGGACGAGCGTGACTGCCACGATGACGCGGCGGGGGCCGTACCGATCGGCGAGCTGGCCGGCCGTGAGGTTGCCCGCCGTGCCCGACAGGCCGTAGACCAGCAGGAGGACGGCCAGCGCCGAGCCGCCGGAGGCGGCGGGGGCGGCCGGGGCGAAGATCTCGCTGACGTAGGTGTAGGGCATGTAGATGCCGGTGAAGGCCACGACCGTGGTGGCCAGCAGGATGATGATCCGCCGGTCGCGCAGCGGGGCCAGGAACGCGCGCAGGTCGCCCGTCCCGTCACCGTCGCCGTTCGCCTGCGTGGCGGGCAGGCGCAGCGCGATGGCCGGAACGGCGAGGAGGCCGAGCCCGGTGACCAGCCACATCGTGGCGCGCCAGTCGAGCAGGCCGCCGATCACCGTGCCGAGCGGGGCGCCGAGCACCAGCGAGGACGTCACCCCGAGCATCACGATCGCGATGGCACGGCCGCGCTCGCGCTCGCCCGCCAGCGCGGCCGCCGTCGCGTTGGCCGTCGCCGTGAACAGGGCGGCCCCGGCGGCGGCGAGCGCGCGGGAGAGCAGGACCATGCCGTAGCCGGGCGCGAGCGCGGTGATCGCGTTTCCGGCCGCGAACACCGCGAGCGCCGTGACCAGCACCGCCCGCCGCGACCACGAGGCGGTCAGGGCCGCGAGCACAGGGGCGAGGACGGCGTACGCGATCGAGAACACGGTCACGAGCTGTCCTGCCGCCGCCACGCTGACGTGCAGCGACGCGGCGATGGAGGGCAGCAGTCCGGCGATCACGAAGCCGTCGGTGCCGACCGCGAACGCGCCGAAGGCGAGGACGGCGGCGTGCGGCCGCCAGCGGGTGAGAGGTTCCGCGCGCAGAGCTGTGGTCATGACACCTCTTCCGATGAGCATCGATTATTACGACGCTCATCGTAACTCTATTTACGACGAGTATCGTAAGAGGAGGGTCGTCGGAAGGACGGGTGGCGATGGAGACCTGGATGGCGCAGCCGGATCTTGACGAGATCGACGTGGCGACGGTGTTGCAGGCGCTGGCCGATCCGACACGGCTGCGGATCGTCCGGCTGCTCGACCAGGTGGAGGAGTCCACCTGCACGGCGCTCGACCTGCCGGTGAAGGTGTCGACGGTCTCACACCATGTCAACATCCTTCGCCACAGCGGGGTGGTCTCCACCCGGATCGACGGGACGGCCCGGCCGAGCCGCCTGCGCCGGGACGACCTGGAACACCGCTTCCCGGGGCTGTTGTCGTCGATCCTCGCCGCCACCCCGCCCTGCGCGCCCGAGCCCGCCGCCCCGCCTGATCGGGATGATCGAGGGGCCGGGCCCGCGCCGTCGGCTCGGAAAGTCGTTTGATGTGACGGCCCCTCGCCCCGACAATCGCCCGGTGAACAATCACTCACGAACCGACTTCTCCGCCAAGCCCACGCTTGTCGGTGAAAAAGTGACACTGCGCCCGTTCCTCCTGGAGGAGGACGCGCCCGCCCTCCGTGCGCTGCTCCAGGACCCGGAGGTGGGCCGGTTGACCGGCA
Source organism: Microtetraspora niveoalba (assembly GCF_001570405.1). GTDB lineage: Bacteria > Actinomycetota > Actinomycetes > Streptosporangiales > Streptosporangiaceae > Microtetraspora > Microtetraspora niveoalba. Next base: position 17,899 of record NZ_BBYM01000019.1, read on the forward strand.
GCGTTCACGGTCCGGCCGATCCCGAGCCGTGGGACGAGGCGGCAGAGAGACGGATGCGGGAGTGGTACGGCACCCGCCATGAGCAGTCGGACCGGCTGGACCTCGCCGTCGTCGACCGGGCGAGCGGCGCCTGCGTGGGTGAGGCGGTGCTCAACGAGTGGGACGCCGGCAACCACAGTTGCAATTTCCGCATCGCCCTCACCCCCGCCGGCCAGGACCGCGGGCTCGGCACCGAGGCGGTCAGGCTGATGGTCGGACACGGTTTCGAGCGGCTGGGCCTGCACCGGATCTCGCTGAGCGTGTTCGACTTCAATCCCCGCGCCCGCCGCGCCTACGAGAAGGTCGGCTTCGTCGCGGAGGGGGTCCACCGCGACGTCCTGTTCTATGACGGCGCCTGGGTGGACGACGTCGTGATGTCGATCCTCGCGCCGGAGTGGGAACATCACCGCGGCCACCCCGAAACCGTCATCTGATCGTGTGGTGATCCGCCGCCCGGCCACGGCGGCTCCCGGCCGACGGCTGCGGGGCCGCCCGTGGACGGCCCCGCGCCGACACCGTCCGCTACCCCACCGGTTCCTGGCTCAGGCGGTCGGGAGGCACCGCGGGCCGCAGCCGCCCGGCCCGGTCGAGCCCCCGTACGGCGAACGCCGAGGCGAGCCCCGCGGCAAGCAGGAGCAGCCACGGCAGGGCGGGGGCGCCGTGGGCGGCCCCCACGTCCATCGCCCACCCGCTGGCCAGGTTGCCGAGCAGGATGCCGACCCCGGAGAAGGCGTTGTAGAGCCCGTAGTAGGTGCCGGTCAGCTCCGCCCTCCCCAACGACGAGATCATCGCCATCTCGAACGGGAAGATCAGCATCCCGGCGGCGGTGAGCAGGATCGCGGTCGCGATCGCCGGCGCCGCCCCCAGCCCGTACGGCAGGCGTTCGGGCTGGGCGGCGAACTGGCTCGCGAGCAGCACGGGCACGAAGGCGGCGCCCATAACGGCGAGGCCGCGCGCGATGGCCTGCTCCGGCCGCCACCTGCGCGAGGCGAAGGCGGTCAGGCGGACCTGCCCGGCCACCGCGAGCAGCGCGGTGAACGTGTACATCACGGCGATCGCGGCCTGGCCCCCGCCCGCGCGCCCCAGCTCCAGCGGGAGCCCCAGATAGACCTGGTAGGAGAGCGCGTACGACACGAACATCGCGGCCGAGAAGGCCACGAACGGCCGGTTCGCGAGCACTTCCTTCCAGTCCGCCGGCACCGGGCGGCCCGTCCCCTGCGCCGTCCCCCGGCGTGCGGGGAGCCGGCGAGCCTGCAGCAGCGTCAGCACCGCGAAGACGACCGACGCCGCCAGGCAGGCGAGCCGGAAGTCGACCGCGACGAGCAGCACGCCGACCAGCGGCCCGGCCAGGATCCCCGCCTGGTAGAAGACGTTGAACAGGGCGAACGCCTCGACTTTCCGCTCCCCCGCCTCGACCGCGATGTACGCGCGGACCGCCGGGTTGAAGAGCGCCCCGGCGAGGCCGGTCAGCACCGAGGCCGCCACGAGCGCGGGCACGGACGTCGAGACCCCGAACAGCGCGAACCCCACGGTGCGCAGCCCGCACCCCGCCATGATCAGCGGCTTGTAGCCGTACCGGTCGCACAGGGTGCCGCCGATCGGGAACATGCCCTGCTGGCTCAGGTTGCGCAGGCCGAGCAGCAGCCCGGTCAGCCAGACGGCCAGCCCGAGCCGCCCCGACAGATGGTCGGCGAGGTACGGCACGAGCATGTAGAAGCCGAGGTTGATGCCGAACTGGTTCACCATGAGGAGCCGCACGGCGGGGCCGAACGACGTGAACCGCGCTCTCATACGGCGGCCCCGAGCGGGTCCACGACGGTCGCGCACCGCGTCCAGCGGGTGACCTCCCGCTCGGCCGGGTGGGAGATCTCGTCCGGGTGGTCGGCCGGGACGACGCCGAGCAGGCCGTTGGCGGCGCAGTACTCGTCGTCGAACACGGTGTTCCAGTACCGCCACGGCCCGTCGGGGAAGACCGCCACGATGGCGGTGCCCTTCGGGGAGGTCCTGGCCACCCAGTCGGCGACCAGGGCGACCGCGCCCGCGCTCCACCCTCCGGTCGCGTAGTGCCCGGCGGCGAGCGCGCGGCAGGTGTGCACCGCCTCCGCCGGGTTGACCCAGTGGACCTCCGAGAACGCCGCGTAGTCGACGTTCCGCGGATGGATGCTGCTGCCGAGCCCGCGCATCAGGCGCGACCGCGCCGGCTGCCCGAAGATCGTCGAGCCGACCGTGTCCACCCCGACCAGCGAGACGTCGGGGAAGGTACGGCGCAGCGCCCGGAGGATGCCCGCGCTGTGCCCTCCGGTGCCCACCGAGCAGACGAGGACGTCGATCAGCGGCAGCCGCTCCACCAGCTCGGCGGCCAGCGCGCTGTAAGCCCCCACGTTGTCGGGGTTGTCGTACTGGTTCGGGCAGTAGGCGTCGGGCAGCTCGTCCAGCAGCCGCCGTACCCGCTCCTTGCGCGCCTCCTGCCATCCGCCGGTCGGGTGCGGCTCGGTCACGATCTCCAGGCGGGCGCCGTACGCCCGGAGCAGCCGCGCCATGAGCGGCTCCAGGCCGGGGTCGGCGACGAGCGTGACCGGATGCCCGTGGACGATGCCGGCCAGCGCCAGACCGAGCCCGAGCGTGCCGCTGGTCGACTCGACGATCGTGCCGCCCGGGACCAGCTCGCCGCGCCGCCGGGCGCAGCGCACCATGTTGAGCGCCGGGCGGTCCTTGATGCCACCCGGATTGAAGCCTTCCAGCTTCGCCCAGAAGCCCCGTCCCGGAGCCCGCGCGGGGATCCAGACGACCGGGGTGTCGCCGACCCGGACGTGCGACTGCGCATACGGCTGCGCGTACGACTGCGTGTACGGATGCCGCGTCGGCACGCCGCCGTCGAACGCGGGCAGCGTGGAACTGACGAGAGATTTCACTGCTGACCAACCCACCAGAGGTCCGCGGCGCCCCCTCCCGGGGCGCCGGATGATTTCCGCCTGCGCTTCCCCGCGCGACACTCCTCGCGCGGAACGGTGGGCCTATATGCGCAGCACGCAGAGAGCGACCCGGTCGCCCCGGCACGGTACGCGGGGCGACGGCGGAGGCGCGGAGCGGGCCGTGGGGCGCGGGGCGTCCGGCATGACCGCCACCACGGGGGCCGTGGCCAGGAGCGGGTCGTGGCCGTCCGCGGCCCGGGTCCACAGCCCCGCCGTCTCGTCGCAGCACTCCGAGTGGTGCGACGTGTCACCGCACGTGCCGCCGTCCGGGCAGGCCGTACCGGCGGCGACGTGGTGGTGGTGAGTGTGATGCGCCTGGTCGAGGGTGCAGCAGGAGGCGGCGTACACCGAGAAGAGCCCGATCGCCGCCGCGACGACGACGAGCATCCGGCTCAGCCGCGCCCAGACGGGGTCGCGAGACGGCATGGCCGTGGCACCCCGGGAAGTCCTGTCACACATCGCGGGGAGATGTGCCCGGGCCTCTCGGCGCGCCACGCGGGCCGGAAACGGCGCAGCCCGAGAATTTACCCGCCCATCGCCGTCGCGACCGGGCCGCTCAGACAGAGAATCGCCGAGCCACGTCGCGTACGGCGCGGGCGAGGAGATCGACGTCGTCGCCCGAGGTGAACAGCGCCGGGGTGACCCGGACGCAGTCGCCCCTGGCGGGCCCGCCGCGCCGGACGGTGAAGACGCGGTACCGCTCGAACAGATAGTCCGTGATCGCCACGTTGTCGGCCTCCGAGAGCCGCCCGGTGATCCGGAACGCGGTGATCGTGCCGTACATGGGCGGCTCCTCCGGCGTGAGGATCTCCACGTTCGGGATGTCCCGCACCTGGTGGACCCAGCGGTCGCGCAGGTAGCGCAGCCGCGCCTGCTTGACCGGCGCGCCCAGCGCATGGTGGAAGTCCAGCGCGACGGGGATCGACAACACCGGGGCGACGTCCAGGGTGCCGGAGTGGACGCGGGAGCGGATGTCGTCGGCCGGATACGTCTCGTCGTGGAAGGCGAGGTCGACGTCGTCGAGGCGGCCCCGGCGGATGTAGAGGAACCCCGAACCCAGCGGCACGCCCATCCACTTGTGCAGCGAGAACGCGGCGAAGTCGGCTCCGAGGTCGTCGATGGTGAAGTCGAGGTGCCCCCACGAGTGGGCCGCGTCCACGATCACGTCCACACCCCTGTCCCGGGCCATCGCGACGATCTCGCGTACCGGCAGGACGAGGCCGGTCCGGTTGTTCATGTGGCTGAGCAGCAGCAGCCTGACATCCGGGTGGTCCCGCAGGGCCCGCTCGTAGGCGTCCAGCGTCGCCTGGCGGGTCGCCGGCTCCGGCACGATCATGCGCTCCACCTGTACGCCCCGCCGGTCCGGGAGCCAGTTCATCGCGTACTGGGCACTGTGGTAGTCGAGGTCGGCGTACATGACCGAGTCGCCGGGCCGGAGCCGCCGGTAGCCCGCGATCAGGTTCTGCAGCGCCTCGGTGCCGCCCCTCGTGAAGGCGATCTCGTCCCTGGCCGCGCCGAGCACGGCGGCCACGCGTCCCCTGATCTCGTCCGCCCGGGGTTTGTACTCGGTGCGGAGCAGGTGGGAGTTGCGTTCGTTCAGATAGTCCACGTTGCGGTGGTAGTCCCGGCGGACCGGGTCCGGCATGATCCCGTAGTAGCCGTTCTCCAGGTTGACGAAGTCCGTGCTGACGCGGAACTGGCGCGCGACGGTTCGCCAGAAGTCCTCGTCCTGCGCCAGGCGCTCGGGTGTGACGCCGGCCGGCGCCACCGGCCCGCCGGACGGCGGCGGCTCCGCCACCGGCGGCGCGGAGGACCACGCGAAAGGTGGCGTGACGGATCTCGGGTGGGATCGCGCGAGGGGTTGTGCGAGGGGTTGTGCGGAGGCTTCGGTGAGGGGCTGTGTGAGAGGCACGGCCAGCGCGCCGAGCCCGGCCATCATCTGGCGCCTGGACATGACCATCGGATTCCTCCCCCGCGCGGCGGCTGCGACGGAACGCAGAGATCGCGTCCCAGTCTGCGGCGGCCGCGGGCGGGAGCCCGGCATCCCCTTCGGACGAGGCGTGGCGCGCCCCTCACAGGGGTCCGGTCACAGGGATCCGGTCACAGGGATCCGGTCGCAGAGGTCCGGTCACGGGGATCCGGTCACAGGGGGCCGGCGAAGACCACGATCTCGTCGATGTCCCCGGCGGGGGTGACGTGGACGACGTCCGTGCCGGACAGGAGGACACGACCGTCCGCGTCCTCGTAGCACCAGCCGAACCGGGCCCACTCGCCCGGCGCGTCCACGCGCGTGGTCCGCACCATGCGGCAGGGCCCCGACGGGTGGCCCTGCACCACCTCGGTGATGAAGTCCGCCACGGCCTGGCGGCCGACCGCGCGACCCAGCGGCCCCCAGAAGACGACGTCGGCGGCGAGCGCACGGCTCAGCAGCGTGGTCCGCTGGTCGGGGTCGGGGGTCTCGGTCGCGGCGATGAACGCGTCGACGGCCCGGGTGTGAAGAGTGTCTTCCGTCACGCCGCGAGCATAGTTCGGCCCCGCGCCGCCCGGCCGGGAAGCCCCGGGGGTCACGCGCCGGGGGTCACCCGTCGGGGGTCACGCGTCGGGGGTCACGCGAAGGAGAGTCACGCGCCGGGGGTCATGCGCCGGAGAGTCACGCGCCGGGAGGCAGCGTCCGGAGGCCCTCGGGGGCGCCGTCCTCGATCAGCCGGGCCAGCGCCCCGGTGTCCATGTGCCGCTCGACCAGATCGCCGAGGGCGTCCAGCCGGGCCTCACGCAGTGCGGCGAACGACGTGTCCGGCGCGGGGATGAAATCGCGCCCCGCGACCGCCGCCACATCGGCCAGGAAGGCCCGCCGGAACCCGTCGTTCTCCAGCGCGCCGTGCCAGGTCGTCCCCCACACCGCGCCCACGCGGCAACCGTCGAGGAACGGCTCGGCCCGTCCCCCGTTCCCGGCGGACGCCGCCGAGGGCGGGTCCACGGTGACCCTGCCGTGGTGGATCTCGTACGCGGAGACGCGGCAGCCGTACGCCTCTCCCACCGGGCGCGCGAGGGTCTTGTCCGCCGCGAACTCGACGGCCGCGGGCAGCAGGCCGAGGCCCTCCACCAGTCCGGCGCCCGACTCGACGTCGTCACTGATCGTCCGGGCCAGCATCTGGTAGCCGCCGCAGACTCCGAGCACCGGCTTCCCCCTGGCCGCCCGTTCCCGTACGGCCTGCGCCAGCCCGGCGGAGCGCAGCCAGGCGAGGTCGGAGACCGTGGCGCGGGAGCCGGGCAGCACCACGAGGTCCGCGTCCTCCAGCTCGGCGGCCGAGGTCACGAAGCGGACGACCACCCCCGGCTCGCTCGCCAGCGCGTCCACGTCCGTGAAGTTGGAGATCCTGGGCAGCCTGACGACGGCCACGCGGAGGATGCCGCCGGACGTCCCGGAGACAGGCGCCACCGGCGACGGCCGGTTGTCCAGGGCGAGGGAGTCCTCGACGTCCATCCACAGACCGTTCAACCACGGGAGCACGCCGTAGACCTCGCGGCCGGTCAGGTCGCGCAGCGTGTCGAGACCGGGCTGGAGCAGCTCACGGGCTCCCCGGAACTTGTTGACGACGAACCCCGCGACGAGCGCCTGGTCGGCGGCGTCGAGCAGGGCGAGCGTGCCGTACATGGACGCGAAGACGCCGCCCCTGTCGATGTCCCCGACGACGATGACGGGCAGCCGGGCCGCCTGGGCCAGGCCCATGTTGGCGATGTCGCCCCGGCGCAGGTTGATCTCGGCCGGACTGCCCGCCCCCTCGCAGACCACCACGTCGTAGCGGGCGCGCAGCCGGTCGAGCGACTCGACCGCGACCGCGCGCAGCCGGTCCTTGAGCGCGCCGTACTCCATCGCGTCCACGTCGGCCATCGGGCGGCCGAGCACGACGACCTGGCTGCGCCGGTCGCTGCCCGGTTTGAGGAGGATCGGGTTCATGTCGGCGGTCGGCTCCAGGCCGCACGCCGCCGCCTGGACCGCCTGCGCCCGGCCGATCTCGGCGCCGTCCGCGGTGACGAACGAGTTGAGGGACATGTTCTGCGCCTTGAAGGGCGCCACCCGGACGCCCCGCCTGGCCAGCCACCGGCAGATCCCCGCGGTGACGACGCTCTTACCGGCGTCCGAGGTGGTGCCCGCGACCAGCAGAGCGCCCTTCAACCCGTCCTCCTCGTGATCGGAAGGTGCTCACGCTATCGCCCGGCGCGGCGAGCCCGGCGGCCACGGTGGCCGCTGCCGGCCGTCCGGGCGCCGGATGTCCGATGGTCGGCCCTGGCCGCGTGCCTCGCTGGGCGAACGCGCGCGCTGCTGCGATGCTGGTCCCCGGCATCGGCCGCGTCTTCCGGACGCACGCGGCCGTACGACAGGAAACGGGGGACACGATGAGGCGGGGCATTGGAATGGCCGTGGGGAACGTGGCCGGAGTCCAGTGGACCCGCGGCGCCCCTCGCCCCCGGTGAGCCGCCCGGCGGTGGGCGTTCGGGTGCGGGATGTGCGGTCGGGTGCGGGTCGGGAGTGCGGCCGGCACGCGCCGGGCGAGCGGTCTCAGCGCGACGGTGAGCTCCAGGTGGCGTTCTTCAGGACGGTGGACAGGCCCGGCGTGTTCCACTGGTCGACCACCAGGATCCGCTCCTTGGGCAGGTACCACTCACGCTGGCTGAACGTGGACTTCTGCTCCCCGTTGTCGTTACGGACGCAGCGGCCGGTCCAGACGCGGTAGTGGGCCCTGTGCCCCGCCCCGACGGCGCGGTGGCCGACCGCGGCCGCCTTGCCGAGGACCTGGCCGAGCGAGGGGTTGGTCGCGCACGGCGCGACGTCCACCGCCGGATAGAACGGCCCCTGGTTCGGGTTGTACGGCTGGAAGCCCTCGCCGCCGGTCTTGAGGGCCTGCGCCCCCATCACCCAGAAGCTGCGGCACCTGGGTTCGAAGTAGTGGCTCTTCGGCTTGGCGCAGGCGCCGGTCACCACGCGGATCTGGTCGCCGCCGCCGTAAACCCGCCAGGTGCCCGGCAGGGCCAGGGTGAGCCCGGCCCGCAGGCTCAACGTGTTGGCGGCGGTCGAGGAGGAAGGAGGAACGGCAGCGGACGCGGGTGCCTGGAACGCCAGCACGGCGACCCCGGCCACCGCGGCCGAAATGATCATTTTGCGCATCATGGCGGTGATCGTATCGATCCCGGCGAACCACAATGCACCACCGAATCCCGCCTCGGGGCCTCGGCCCTCGCCGGGCCATGAGGGGAATGAGGGGAGCCGTGCCGTTCTCACAGGCCACCGCCCCGCCGCGGTCGCGCCCATGGCGTGCCGGGCGGGGCGTGGCCCCCTCGGTCCGATCAGCCGGAGACAGGCGCCTCCGGGCCGGTGCCCCCGCCCGCGCTCGCCGGCCGGTAGGTGAGGACGGCGACGCCGGAGTCGAACGTCCTGGAGTCCACGAGTTCCAGGGTCGCCTCGGTGCCCTCGCGGAACAGGCGCTCCCCCGAGCCGCGGATGACGGGGTAGACCCAGATCCGGTACTCGTCCAGGAGGCCGTGCTCCATCAGCGCGTCCGTGAGCCGGCCGCACCCCCAGATCAGGATGTCCTTTCCGTCCTGCTCCTTGATTTTGGCGACCTGCGCGGCCAGGTCGTCTCCGGGGATGACGACGGTGGGGTCCCAGGCGCCGGTGTCGACCGGCTGGGAAGCCACCACGTACTTGGTCATGGCGTTGACGTGGTCGGCGTAGGGGTTGCCGCCCATGTTCGGCCAGGCCTGAGCCATGCCCTCGTAGGTGACGCGGCCCAGCATCAGCGCGTCGCACCCGGTGGCCAGGGCGAACGAATAGGCCATGACGTCTTCGTTGTTGTTGTACTGCAGGGCCCACAGGTGGGGGTTGTCGATGAAACCGTCGAGCGTGCTGTAGGTCGAGGCGATGATCTTCCTCATGGTGCTCTCCGTATCGTGGAATCGGGTCGTGAAATCGGGTCGTGGATCGGGTCGTGGATTTGGCTGTGCCCGAGGCGAGGTCCCTCGGGACCTCACGGGCTGTACGGGCGCCTGGCCCGCGCGTCCCGCAGCGCGCCGGCCCACCAGACCAGGCGGTCCAGCGCGGTCGTGGCCGCGGCGTTGCACTCCGCGGTGGCCTTGGGCCAGGTGCCGTCGGCGGCGAACAGGTCCCAGTAGCGAGGCAGTGTGATCACGTCGCGGATGGCCACGGCGTGCACCTCGGTGAAGACCTGGCGGAGCTGGTCGACGGCGTGCAGGCCACCGGAGTCCCTGCCGTACGCGACGAAGGTGACCGGCTTGGCCTGCCACTCCTCGTGGTACCAGTCGATCGCCGTCTTGAGCGGAGCGGGGAAGCTCCGGTTGTACTCGGGGGTGACCACCGCGAAGGCGTCGGCGGCCGTCAGCCGCGGCGACAGCGCCCGCACCCGCGCCGGGACGGGCTCCTCGTGATCGGTGAGGGTCTGCGGCAGGTCCGCCTGGGCCAGGTCGACCAGGTCGACGTCCAGGTCGCCGCGCCTGCGGGCCCTGGCGGCGAACCAGCCGGCCACGGTGGGTCCGAACCGGCCCCTGCGGGTGCTGCCGATGATGATCGCCACCCGTAGCCTCCGCTGGTCCATTCCGGTCCCCCTCTCGTCCGTTCTTCCGACGTGACCAACGATGCCGGAGGCCGTTTACGGCTTCTTTCGCATCGGTTTACGGAGATCCTCCGACGCGGGGAAATGGCGCGTTATCGTGGCGCCCATGCGTTTTGGGGTGCTGGGTCCATTGACGGTGTGGCGGGCCGACGGTGAGACCGTCACCGTTCCCGGGCTCAAGGTCCGCGCCCTGCTGGCCGACCTTCTGGCGCACGAGGGCCGGCCGGTGCCGGCCGACCGGCTGGTCGACGACCTGTGGGGCGACGACCCGCCGAGCAACCCCCTCGGCGCGCTGTCGGCCAAGGTGTCGCAGCTCCGCCGGGTTCTGGAGGACGCCGAGCCGGGCGGCCGCGAGCTGGTCCCCCTCCAGCCCGCGGGTTACCTGCTGAAGGCCGACGCCGATGCCGACGACTTCCGGTCCCTGCTCGCCGAGGCGGGCCGGGCCGACGACCCGAGGAGCAGGGCGGCGCTGCTGTCCGACGCGCTCGCGCTGTGGAGGGGCCCGGCGTTCGCCGACTTCGCGGACGAGCCGTTCGTCCGGGCCGCCGCCGCCCACCTGACGGAACTGCGGCTGACCGCGCACGAGGACCTCGCGGAGGTACGGCTGGCGCTGGGCGAGCACGCCCCGCTGGCCGGGGAGCTCGCTCACCTGGTGGCCGAGCATCCGCTGCGGGAGAGGCTGCGCGCCGTACACATGCGCGCCCTCTACCGTTCCGGACGGCAGAGCGAGGCGCTCGCCGGCTACGAGAGCCTGCGCACGCTGCTGGCCGACGAGCTGGGGCTGGATCCCGGCGCCGACCTGGTCGCGCTCCATCAGGCGATCCTGACGCAGGATCCGGCGCTGGCGGCGGCCGCACCGGGCTCTCCGGCGAGACGGCCGGTGACGAACCTCCCGGCGCCGGTCACCGGCCTGATCGGCAGGGAGGACGCGGTCGCCGAGATCCGCGCGCGGCTGGGCACGGACCGGCTGGTGACGCTCACCGGCCCCGGCGGGGTGGGCAAGACCCGGCTGGCCTTGGAGGCCGCCAGGTGTCTGTTCGAGCACGACACCGACACGTCCCCGGAGTCCCCCGCGCCGGACGCGTTCCCCGACGGCGTGTGGTGGGTCGAACTGGCCGCGCTGGACAGACCGGACGACCAGGACGCGCTGTCCCGGCTGGCCGAGACGATCATGGGGGTGCTGGACGTCCGGGACGGCGCGGCCTCCGAGCAGCCGGCCGAGCCGGTCACCGCGGTGGAGCGGCTGGCCGACGCGCTCCGTCCCCGCCGGTTGCTGCTGGTGCTCGACAACTGCGAGCATGTCGTCGAGCCGGCCTCGGCATTGGCGGAACGGCTGCTGCGCGCGGCTCCGGGGCTGCGGCTCCTCGCGACCGGACAGGAGCCGCTCGGGCTCGCCGGCGAGGTCGTCTGGAGTGTTCCGCCGCTGGAGGTGCCCGGCCACGCCGCCGACGACATCGCGGTGCTGGAGCGGGCCGGATCGGTGCGGTTGTTCGTGGCCCGCGCCTCCGCCTCGGCACGGGGATTCGCCCTGGACGCGTCCAACGCGTCGGCGGTCGCGATGTTGTGCCGTCGGCTGGACGGCATACCGCTGGCGCTGGAACTGGCCGCGACGAGGGTGCGCGCCCTGGGCGTTCACGGCCTGGTGGAGCGCCTGGACGACCGTTTCCGGCTGCTCGCCACCGGACATCGAGGTGCCCCGCCCCGCCAGCAGACCCTGGCCGCCATGATCGGGTGGAGCTGGGACCTGCTGACGGATCCCGAGCGGGTCGTGCTGCGCCGGCTGGCCGTACACGCCGACGGCTGCACCCTGGAAGCCGCCGAGGCCGTCTGCGCCGAGGACGGCCTGGACGTTCTCGACCTGCTCGCACGCCTGGTCGACCGGTCGCTGGTGATGATCGCGGACGGACCCGACGGCCCCCGTTACCGGCTGCTGGAGTCTGTGGCGGCGTACTGCGTCGAGCGGCTTCAGGAGGCGGAGGAGCTCGACCGGATCAGGCGGCGGCACCACCGCTTCCACATCGCTTTCGCCGAGCGGGCCGTACCGCACCTGCACGGACCCGACCAGCGGCGCTGGCTGCGCCGCCTCGACGCGGAGGCGGCCAACCTGCGGGCCGCGCTGAACGCCGCCGTCAGGGACGGGGACGCGGACGACGCGTTGCGCCTCGTCAACGCGATGGCCTGGTACTGGTTCCTGCGCGGCCGGCTGGCCGAGGCCCGGCGTTCCTTCGCGGCGGCGCTGGCCGTCGCCGCCGCGGACGGTGACGTGGCCTCGGCGCGGCAGGCCGAGGCGCTGGCCTGGAGCGTGGGCATCGGGCTGATCCAGGGGGAGGCCGCCGGCCGGGAGGACCGCCGCCGGGAGGCCCTGCTGCGGTACGAGAACGCGGGCGATCCTGGCGGGCTGGCCCGGGCCCGGTGGTTCCTCGCGTACACGGCGATCGACCTGGGCGATCTCGCCGTCGCCGGGGAGCTGCTGGACCTGGCCCTGCCCGTGTTCCGGTCACGCGGCGACCGGTGGGGGACGGCGGCCGCCCTCGCCACCCGGGCCAAGCTCGCGCACGTACGCGGCGACCTCGACGCGTTGCGCCGCGACGGCGAGCTGAGCCTGGCGCTGTTCGAGGAGCTCGGCGACCGCTGGGGCGGGCTGGAGGCCACCGGCTGGCTCGGCGCGCTGGCCGAGATGACCGGCGACCTCGACGGGGCCGAGCTGCTCCACCGGGACGGGCTTCGGCTGGCGGAGGAGCTGGAGCTGTGGACGGAGGTCGGCGGGCGGCTGGCCTGGCTCGGCTGGACCGCGTTGCGGCGCGGCGACTTCGCCGGGGCGGGCGACCTCTGCGCGCGTGCGCTGCGGCTGGCCGACGAGCACTGCCATCAGGCGGGCCAGATCTTCGCGAAGCTGGGGCTGGCGTGCGCCGCGCGTCAGGAGGGCCGGCTCCTCCTCGCCGAGACGCACCTGCGTGATCTGCTCGATCGTGCCCCGCGCAGGGACGCCGGGCAGGCCGTGCCTCCCTATCTGCCTCTCGTGCTGACCGAGCTGGGCTTCGTCGCCGAACAGCGCGCGGACGCGCGGACCGCCTTCGACCTGCACCTGGAGGCATTTCAGCTCGCGGCCGGCTTCGACACCTCGCGGGACCTGACCATCGCCGTCGACGGCATCGCCGGAGCGCTGTCCCTCGCCGGACACCACGAGCGCGCCGCCCGGGTTCTGGGCGCGGCGGCCGCGATCCGGGCCTGCGGCTCCCTGTCCCCCGCCCCCGCCGAGCACATGGACATCGAACGGATCACCCGGCGGGTCCGCGCGGCACTGGGTGAGGAGCGTTTCGCCGTCGAGGCCGGGCACGGCGCGGCGCTCGCCCCCGGCGGCGTGCGGTCCCTGCTGGCCCCACCCGACGCCTGAGCCCGACGAGACGGCTCCGAGATCCGGATAGGAGGTGGACAACAGCGGCGTGCGGCTTGGCGGGAACGGCGCGCGCGGGTAATGCTTGATCGTCGCGACCCCCGACGCGGAGGCCAGAATGCTGCGACGTTTGCTGGGCTCATTCGCTTTTCGGCCGACTCGCCTACCAGGCCGCGCTTCCGGGCCCGACGCCGAGTCGGACGCGGCCCGCGCACACGGAGAACGACTCCTGCAGGAGGCACGTGAGGAACTCGACCGGGCGGACGCCAAAGCGCAGGTGCTGCTCGCCACCGCCGGGATCGGGCTCGGCGCGGTAGGCGCCGGGCTGCTGGCGGGCACCTGGTCGCCCTTCACTCTGAACGACATGGTCGAGTGGTTGTGGTGGCTTGGAGTGGCCGCGACACTCGCCTCGGTTGCGGCGCTAGCGGGCGCTGTCTACCCCCGCCTCAGCCGACCGCGGCGGGACGGCTCCCTGGCGTACTTCGGCGACGTCGTCAAATACGGCACCGCCGCGGAGATCGCGGAGGCGCTCACGCGCTCACGCGAGCCGGGCCTGACGAAGACGGCCGAGCAGCTCCTCCTCGTCAGCGTCATCGTGGGCCGCAAGTACCGGCTCATCCGGTGGGGCTTCTGGCTCTTACTGGGCGGCGTCGCGCTGAGTATCGCCGCGACAATCGCGGACATTCTTCTCAGGATATGACGCGACAAATGATGATATGAAATGCCGCACATTCCTTACGACGCTTGCCGACCGGCCCTGACCGACATATTGATGAGGCGTGAACATGGAGGCAGGGGGGCTGCGCGCGCTGATCCCCCCGGAGGCATGGCGGGCGTTGCTCACGGCGGGCACGCCCAAGGTCTTCCACCCCGGTGAAGCGCTGTTACGGCAGGGCGAACCGGGCACCCACGTGATCGCCATCGTCAGGGGCCAGGTGAAGGTGACACGCGCCGACGCCGACGGCAGGGACGTACTTCTCGCCCTGCGCGGCTCCGGTGAGCTCGTCGGGGAGATCTCCGTATTCGACGACGGCGTACGATCCGCCACAGTGGTAGCGAGAGAAGAATGCGTCACTTATCGCATTCCGGCCGTCCGATTCCTCCGGATCGCGAACGAGTATCGAATACGCGACACCATTATCCGCCTCATTTTGACCCGCTATCGAAACGGCGAGGCCACTCGCGCGGAACTCGTCGGCCTTCCGGCGGGACAACGGGTCTGCCGTGCCCTCCTTTGGTTCGCGAGCATGACCGCCGATCGGGAAGAGAGGGAGTCCGGCCGAGATCTCAGACTGTCGCAGACGGAGCTGGCGCAGGCCATCGGCCTCTCGCGTGCGGCGGTCGCGGCGACGCTGTCCACTCTGCGCACGGAAGGCGTCCTCAGCACATCTCGGCAGCGCATCAGGATCCACGATCTTTCCAGGTTGCGCACGATTCAGGAGACCGCGCCCCCGAGTGGCGACATCTGATCTGCCGTTCTGTCCATTCGTGGACATTGCGCGACCGGACCGGCCTTCATGGTGCTGTCCATGGAAACAGACGCGGAACCAGTGCTCACCGACCACGCCGTCGCGGCTCGCGACCGAAGCACGCCTCTCCCCCCGTATCGGGGGATCTTCGCGGTGGACGCCGTCAGATTCACCGCCAATCCGAGCGCGCGCCTCCCCGGTCTCAGCGAACGGATTCCGGACCTGCTCTGCGAGGCCTTCCACCGAAGCGGCCTCGGGATGATCTGGACGGAGCGAAGATTCCCCCAGTCGACCGGCGACGGCTACGTCTTCGGCGTACGGCCCCAGCATGTTCCCTTCCTCATCCATCCGCTGCTCGACGAGATGCAGCGGGTGCTCGAAGAAGAGGACGGCCGGCTGCGGATTCTGGACCGGAGCCTACGGCTGCGTTTGCGGGCGGCCATCCACATCGGGCCGGTGCCCGATGCCGGGAATCCCGGCCAGGACCGGATAGGGACGCCGACGAACGACACGTTCCGGCTGCTGGACTCGGGATCGATCAAGAAGGTGATGGAGCGTAGCGAGCCGGACGTCACCCTGCTCGGGGCGATCGTGTCTCAGAGGGTCTTCGACGATGTCGTCGCCGCCGGATATACAGGGGTGCATCCGACCCGATTCACCGAGGTGGTCGCCGAAGTTCCCGGGAAGACGTTCCGGCAGCCGGCGTGGCTGTACGTTCCCCGGGACTCACGGGGAGAGGACGTCCGACCGAGTACTCCGTCGCCGCGTCCCCCCGCCGCGCCGCCGAGCGCAACCATGATCGTCCACGGGGACAACATCGGTGGATCCTCCTACAAGGCGGCGGACCACGGCACTGTGAACGTCTTCCCGGGGAGCCGGCATGGCTGAGCCGGAGCATCCGGACGCCACGCCTGGGACGAGTCCCGCCACGTCCGAGGAGCACCCGCAGCCGGAAGCCGAGGGGCGGCCGCAAGCCGGAAGGTCCATCGGCGAACTCCTGGCGGAAGACGCGGCGCAGGCGAAAGCGTCCGTCGACAACCTGGACGCGCTCTATGCGGGCTCGATCACCGGTCGTGACAGGGTCGGCCGGGACTCGCACAATGCGAGCCACGGCGGGACGGTCAACGTCGTCAGCGGTGACCAGTACATCCAGACCGGCCTCAGGAAGGCGGCCTTCCCTCTCGTCCCGGTGGACGCCGACCACGCCGACGAGCTGATGGCCTGCACTGTGAAGACAGCATCACTCGAACTGCTGCTCGACAGGCTCGGGGACGAGCCTGTTCTACTGCTCGGCGGACACCCGCATGGGGGACAGTTCACTACGGCGATCGCC
Organism: Microtetraspora niveoalba; assembly: GCF_001570405.1. Taxonomy (GTDB): domain Bacteria; phylum Actinomycetota; class Actinomycetes; order Streptosporangiales; family Streptosporangiaceae; genus Microtetraspora; species Microtetraspora niveoalba. The sequence continues at coordinate 33,735 of NZ_BBYM01000019.1, forward strand.
GCCATGCTCCGGTATGTCGGCGATCCTGCCCAGATCTTCTGGTACGTGTCCGGCTCCGACCCCCTCGACCTGCGTCCCGGCGGCGAGCCCTCGGGTGCCGGTTATGTCGTGGATGCCCGGCACATCGAGGAGAACGTCGCTCTCGACCAGGTCATCGGCCATCTCCGTACATGGCGCGGGCAGTGCCGGATCATCGTCTTGGCACCTTCGGCATGGCCTTCACACGATCTCCTGATCGACCATGCCCCTCCACCGCTTGAGGAGGTCTTCGGCGCGCACATGGCGTACCGGCTCCGGCTCCGCGGCGTATCCCACTGCGACGAGCAGGTGGCCAAGGCGCGCGTCCACGAGCATGTCCAGGAAGAGCTTCAAGCGCACCCGCGCCCTCGCGCCGCCGTGTCGCTGGCACACCGGATGGCCACCGTCATCGCCGCGGGAAGGCCTCTCGAGGAGGCTCTCGCCGATATGCCGGAGCGACTCCGCAAGGAGGTGAGAGAGTCGCTGCGCGAGGCCGCCCCGCGTCGGGCTCGGTGCTTCCTGATCTCCTCGGCCGTGTTGCACGGGCTGCCCGCGGTCGTCGTCGTCAAGCGTGCCCTGCTGCTGGCCACGTGCATCGAGCAGGAGCTGGCCCGGCAGAATACGGCGGAGCGGCCGCGCGAAGCCCTCGTATGGGAGGAGTTCAGCACCTGGGCGCAGAAGGCGAAAGTAACAGCCGAACCCGGACGCGGCGGCGAGGGGCGGACCGTCAGACTGATGCGGCGCGGATACGCCGGCATCACGCTGCGGACCGTCTGGGAAGAGCAGCCCACCATTCACGAGCCGCTGCTCGATTGGCTGCGCGACCTCTCCGAAGACGAAGACTGGCGGATACGCATGAAAGCGGCGTACGCCATCGGACTCCTCGCGACATTCGACTTCGCCGTCGTGGACGAGCGCTTCCTGAAGAGATGGAGCGACAGCAAACGCCCCTCCCATCACGATCTCGCGGCATGGACGTTGAACACCGCCGCGGAGGATCCGGACATCACCCCACGCGTACACGAGCGACTGCGGCAATGGGCCAAAGGCAGTCGGGCCTGCCGCTCGATCGTCGCCCGCGCGTACGGCTCCTGGATCGGAGCGATCTGGATCGACGAGGCGCTCGACGCCATGGAGAAAGTCGCGGGCTCGGAGGATCGACAGCTTCAGATGGCCGTCGCGAGATCGATCTCACACATCTGTCAGCCGGAGAACGCCGTGAAGATCATGTCGCGGCTGGAGCGATGGGCGGCGGAGAGCGACGACCGCTCCCGTCGGCGCACCGCCGGCCTCGCGTTCATCTGGCTCGCCGCTCAGAAAGGGCGGCACCGCATCCACGACCTCACCTCCCGGAGCGACGCGCATGACTCCATCGTGGCGCTGTGGTTGCATGCCCTCGCCTTGGGGGTGGCCGACGACGCGCTATCCGACCGTGAGCCCGAGGCCTGGGCGCTGCTGGCCGACTGGGTCTCCGCCTGGGATGAGAATCCGGAGACGCGCCAGGTCCTCCAGCGCGTCTTCAGCGCGGCCGGCCCCGCCGTCTCCCACGTGCTCGCCTTCCACCTCCGGTACTGGAGGCGACTCGGCCTGATCTCCCCCGAACTTGAAGTTCACCTCACCGGCCGCCTGGAAAGGAGCCGAACGTGTCACTCCCCTGGCTCATCAAATACAGCGGGCGGAGCCCCGTCCTGAACGGCGGCACCGACGACCTTTCCCTCTCCTTCACCACGCCCGCCTGCGACGACGCCTACGACTTCGCGGTGAACGTACGACTGACCTGGTCTCCGGCAGGGCGGAGAAGGCAGGGCCGTCCCGAGCCTTCGGAGTGGGAATACGTCGCCGGCCTGGTCCGCGACCTCATCCGGACCGAGGCTCGCTCTCACTCCCCATTCGAGCCCGGGGCCGCCGAGACGGCGGTCAACAGTGCGCTCACCCGGCTCTTCGCGCGGATCGCTCATCAGGGACAGGTGAGGGCGATCTGGTCCGGCCGCGCGGAGTTCGACGCCGTCGAGGAGGTCCGCATGCTCCAGCAGGAACGGAGCAAAGCGCTTTACCAGCTCGAAACCGAGGCCGCCACGGCGCACCAACAGACCGCGTACACCCGGGAGGTGCGTCTGGCGTGGGAGAACTTCCTCGCTGAAGCGACCAAGAGCTGGTACGCGCGTTACGCCGCCCAACTCACCGAGCGCCCCGAGGCCGTCGCCGACGTGCTCGCCGCGATGCTCGACGACCGCGAGAAGACGGCGACGCACTTCCTCCGAAACCTGGACGCGATGGCCTCCGCGCACGAGCGGAGCAACGTCTTCGACATGGTCGTCCGCAGCGACCGGGCATTGAGGCACGTCATGCAGGTGCTGGGTCTGACCGTTCCTCCCCTCGATCCCGACCCTCTGCTCGAACCGCTGGTGGCATCGGCTGCCGGGAGCGAGGGCTGAGACATGCGAAGGGCGGGGAGGGCATCGCCCTCCCCGCCCTTCGCGTCGTCTCACCCGGACCGCGAGATCACGAGGCGCCGTTCACCGTGTCACCCGCTGACGGGGCCCGCGTGTACGGGGTGCCAGCCGGTGTCACTGGTCGGCGGGGTCACTGGTCGCCCGGTGTCACCGTGATGGGGTTGTCCCGGCCGGACCGGTCGCCGCGGTTGCCTCCGATGACCCCGTTGCCACCGCCGCCACCGCCGCCGCAGTACTTGCCACAGCCGCCGAACCGGGACGAGTTGATCGGCTCGAAGGGAGTCGCCTTCACGCCCTTCAACGCGCTCATCATGGTGTCCTTCCAGATCGGGCCCGGGATGGTGGCTCCGAAGACCGCTCCGTAGTACGTGCCGCCGATGGTCACGCCGTTCAGCTTGTGGGCCGTCGAGCCGCGCGGGTCGCCGATGCTCACCGCGCCGGCGAGGTCCGGCGTGAACCCGGCGAACCACGCGGTGGCCTGGTCGTCGGTGGTGCCGGTCTTGCCGGCGGCGGGCCGCCCGATGCCGCCCACTGAGCGCATGGTGCCCTTGGTGAACACCCCCGACAGGATGTCGGCCGTGGCGTCGGCGACCTCGGCGTCCAGCGCCTGGCGGCACTGGGGCTGGTAGTCGGTCACCTTGCCGTTCCGGTCGACGATCTGCGTGATGGCCATCGGCGCGCAGTACTTCCCGCGCGCCGCGATCGCGGCGTACGCGTTGGCGACCGTCACCGGGTCCATCTCGTTGATGCCGAGAGTGAAGGTCTCGTACTCCTGCAGCGGGTTGCCGTCGGAGCGCTTGATGCCCAGCGACTTGGCGGTCTGCACGGTGTCGCACAGGCCGACGCGCTGCTCCAGCGTCATGAAGAAGGTGTTGACCGACCCCCACGTGCCCGTCTGGAGGGTCTTGAAGCCGCCGCCGCCCTCGTCGTTGGTGACGGTGTGCGTCGGGTCGCCGATGTTCTCGCCCTTGCAGTTCTTGAAGGTGGCGTACCCGGGCGCGCGGTATCCGGAGCCGACGTTGAACCCGTCGGTGATCTTCATGCCCTTCTTGAGCGCGGTGATCAGGGTGAAGGTCTTGAAGGTGGAGCCCGCCTGGAAGCCGATGCCGCCGCCGTGCGCGGCGTCGGCCACGACGTTGTACGACATCTCGTGCCTGCGCTCGTTGTTGCCGTACTTGCGGCTCGCCGCCATCGCCTTGATCATGCCGGTGCCGGGCTGGATCAGCGCCTCGGACGCGACGGCGTTGTCCGACGCGTACACGCGCTTCCGGATCGCCCGCTCGGCCGCGGCCTGCATCTTCGGGTCGATCGTCGTCTTGATGGTCAGGCCGCCGCGGTTGAGGAACCGGGTGCGGGCCTTCTCCGTCTTGCCGAAGCGCGGATTGTTGAGGATCTCGTTCCGGACGTACATGCAGAAGTACGGATAGGGGCTGGCGCCGCATCCGCCGGGCAGGGGCGTCCCCTTGTAGCCCAGCTTCTTGGCCTTGGCCGCCTTCGCCTCCTCCGGCGTGATCTTCTTCAGCTCGGCCATCCGGTCGAGCACCACGTTGCGCCGCTGAAGGAGCCGCTGCTGGGACTTCCTGCCCGCCTCGGGGTCGGTGCTGTTCGGCAACTGCACCGCCCCCGCCAGGGTCGCCGCCTGGGCGAGGCTCAGCTCGGACGCGTTGACCCCGAAGAACCGCTTGGCCGCGGCCTGCACGCCGTTGGCGCCCGCGCCGAAGTAGGCGATGTTGAGGTACTTCTCCAGGATCTGGTCCTTGGTGTACTTCTGCTCGACCGCCATGGCGTAGCGCAGCTCGTTCAGCTTGCGGGCGTAGCTCGGGGCGAGCGCCGCGTTCTTGTCCTCCTTGGTGACCGCCGTGTTGAGGAGGACCTGCTTCACGTACTGCTGCGTGATGCTGGAGCCGCCCTGGCTCACCCCGCCGGAGGAGATGTTCTTCGCCAGGGCTCGCGCGGTGCCTTCGAGGTCGATCGCGCCGTGCTCGTAGAACCGGTAGTCCTCGATGGCGACGATCGCGGTCTTCATCACGTCGGCCACCTGGCTGAGCGGGATGACCTCGCGGTACTCCTCGTAGAACTGGGCGATCGGTTTGCCTCTGGCGTCGAGAACGGTGGTCTTCTCGGCCAGCGGAGGCTCCTTGAGGTCCTCCGCCTTGAGGTTCAGCCCGTCCGAGGCGGTGAGGATCGCCGCGCCCGTGCCGCCGACGGCCGGGAACGCGAGAGCGGCGGCCAGCAGCCCCGCGATCCCCGCCGCTCCGACCAGGCGCACGACGCTCGTCCCCACGGACTTGCGGGCCTTGGGCTCGTCCGCGCGCCGACCGCCCCACGCGTCGGCCTGACCGGGCTCGTCGAAGATGTTCACCGGCCCGCCCGGAGGCTAGCGGCGGTCGTACACATAATTCTCCCCCTATCAGAATTAGGACGAAGCCCTAAACCTATAGGCGAGATCGAATCTATGTGCAACTTCACCAAGTTCGTACGGATCGCAGGGGCAATGGCGCCATACGTCCGTTATGCACGACCGCCGGATCGCCGCTGGTCAGAGAGGTGACCGGGGCACATCTGACGCGGTCAGGCCGGGCGCGGGGCAGGATTCCGGGCGCGAGGAAGCGCCATATCCCGGCTTTATGTCGATCATGAAATGCTGTTCCCGCGCCCGTCCTCGTGTACGACCCCGCGCGGCCGGCCGCTCAGTCTCCGAGCACGGCCAGGTCGTCGGCCGTCAGCCGGATCCGTCCCGCCGCCATGTTCTCCTCCAGGTGGTCGAGGGAACCCGTGCCGGGGATGGCGAGCAGCGCGGGCGAGCTCGCCAGCAGCCAGGCGAGCGCGACCTGCGCGGTCGTGGCCCCGTGGCGGGCCGTGACCGTCGCCAACGCCGTCGCGTCGATCGGCCGGTGTCCGCCGCCGAGCGGGAAGAAGGGCACGAAGGCGATCCCGTCCTTCTCACACCGCGCCATGAGTTCGACGTCACCCCGGTCGTGTACGTGGAAGTTGTTCTGCACGGCCACCACAGGGGCGATCGCCCGCGCCTCGGCCAGCTGTGCGGCGTCGACGTTGCTGACGCCCAGATGCCGGATCAGCCCCTCCGCGCGCAGCTCGGCGAGGGCCGCGAACCGGTCGGCGACCGACGCGCCGCCCGGGGCGCCCATGCCGCCCACTCGCAGGTACACGAGGTCGAGCCGGTCGACGCCGAGAGTGCGCAGGTTGTCCTCCACCAGGCCACGCAACCGGGCCGGACCGGCCTCGCCGCTCGGAATGCCGTCGGAGCCGAGCAACGGCCCGACCTTCGTCGCGATCACCAGGTCGTCCGCGTACGGCGCGAGCGCCGCGCGGATCAGCTCGTTGGCCACCACCCCCTCCCGCCGGTAGAACCACGCCGTGTCGATGTGGTTCACACCGAGCTCGACGGCCCGGCGCAGCACCGCGATGCCCGTCTCCGGGTCGCGTACGGGCCCCTGGAAGGTGCCGGCGGGGAGCCGCATGGCGCCGAAACCGAGCCGCCGGACCGGCAGGTCTCCCCCGAGAAGGAACTCGCCGGCACGCGCGGCGGGGGTCACGGAGTCTGAGTTCGTGTCGCTCGTCATGCCGGTCAGCCTCGCGCGGACGAGGAGGCGGGCCAACGCGATGGCAGCAAGCTGCCACACCTCCACAGGCCGACATAATGAACGGGTGACAGCCGATCAGGTCATCACCGTCCGCGGCGACGCGGAACTCGTCGCCCGGGCCGGTCACCTGTTCTCCGGCGTCCGGCGCGAGTTCGTGTGCGCGGCTCGCGATCTCGACACGTGGTCCCAGCCCGAGGCGCGGCAGGCCGTCGGCGACCGGATCCGTGAGAACGGCACGGCGGCCTTCACGGTCCGCAAGCTTCTCACCCCGGCCGCCCTCGCCGACGAGGCCGGGCGGCTGCACCTTCACCAGGTCGCGGCACAGGGCGCCCAGGTGCGGATCAGCTCGGCGCCGCTTCCCCACGAGACGATCATCATCGACCGGCGGGTGATGATCCTCGCCGGGCGCGACGCTCCGGGCCCCCGCGAGTTCACGGTAACCACCTCGCCCGTCCTGGTCGACGGCGTGTACGCGCTGTTCCGGGCCGCCTGGGAGACCGCCACCGACCTTTCCGCCTATCTGCGCGGCGACGCGCCGCACCTCGACGCCGACAGCCGGGCCGTCCTCCGGGCTCTCGGCGCGGGGTACACCGACGAGACCGCGGCTCGGCGTCTCGGCCTCTCGTTGCGCACCTACCGGAGGCGGGTCGCCGAGCTCATGGCCATGCTGGAGGCCGATTCCCGGTTCCAGGCCGGACTGCGCGCGGGCGGCCTCGGCCTCACCGGATAGCGGCCGGCCGCTCAGGGGCCGGCCTTCATGTGGCCCCGTCCGTGCCCGGCTTCCCCTGTTCTCCGCTCCAGGTCAGGCCGTCGGCCCGGGCCCGCGAGGCGGTGCGGTCACTCGCCGGTCGCGCCGTCGATGCGCTCGCGCAGCAGGTCCGCGTGACCGTTGTGCCGGGCGTACTCCTCGATCATGTGGACGAGGATCCACCGATGCGAGCAGTCCTGGCCGTGACGCTGCCGCTTGCCCACCGCGTCGAGCGGCACCCGCGCCGACACCGCGCGGGCCCGCTCGATCTCGGCCTGCCACGTGGCGAACGCCTCCTCGGCCGACGCGCTTTCCAGGTCGTCGAAGTCGGCGTCCCGGTTGACGTCCTTGCCGTACAGCAAGGGGACGTCCTCACCCGCGAGAATCCGTCGGAACCAGACCCGCTCCACATGGGCCATGTGACGGACCAGGCCGAGCAGCGACATGCTCGACGGCGGCGTGGAGCGCTCCCGGAGCTGCTCCTCGGACAGGCCCGCGCACTTGACGGCGAGAGTGCCGCGATGCCAGTCGAGCCAGTTGTTCAGCATGGTCCGCTCGTCGCCGACGAAAGGCGGAGGAACGCGGTTATCGGTCATGCCCGGCACCGTATCCCGGGACCGCGCCACGACGTTTGTCGGCAGTGTCTGTTCGCCGCGCTCCGCTCGGCGGGTCGGGGCGTCGACGTCGGGCCACTCGCGGCCCGGATTATTCGATGGCTTGGGGTGTTCCCGCTCTCGTACAGTCACCGGGGATCACGGGGAGTCGGCGGCGGGAGCGAGATCATGCGAGTGCACTACCCTCGCACCCCGCACCTGCCCTGGTCGCCGGGCGCGACGGCGGACGACGTGCGGGCGGGCGGGCTTTCCGGCCTGGTGGGCCGGGAGGTCGTCGTCACCGAGAAGCTCGACGGCGAGAACACCACGATGTACGCCGACGGAGTGCACGCCCGGTCGCTGGACTCCGCGCACCACCCGTCACGCGCCTGGGTCAAGGCCCTGCACGGCCGGATCGCCCGTTCCATCCCTCCGGGGTGGCGGGTGTGCGGGGAGAACCTCTACGCCAGGCACTCGGTCGAGTACCCGGACCTGGAGAGCTGGTTCTACGCCTTCTCCGTCTGGGACGGCGACCACTGCCTGGCCTGGGACCCGACCGTGCGCTTCGCCCGGCGGCTGGGCGTCCCGGTCCCTCCCGTGTTGTGGCGCGGCGTCTTCGACGAGCGCGCGCTGCGGGCCCTGCGCCTCGACACCGCCCGGTGCGAGGGATACGTGGTGCGGACCGTCGAGGGGTTCCGGCGGCAGGAGTTCGCCCACCGCGTGGCCAAGTGGGTGCGTCCCGCACATGTGCGTACGGGCGAGCACTGGATGCTCGCGCCCGTCGTCGCCAACGGGCTGGGGCCCGCCGCCGCCCTGTGGGAGGTCCGTTCGGGGTCCGTCGCCGACGTGCCGTCGCTCCTCACGGCGCTGGGGATGACCGCCGCCGCCCTGCACGACCCGTTCACGCCGGGGCCCGCCCGGCAGGAGCCCGACGGCCCCGACTCCCCGGGTCCGGAGGCGTTTCCCCCCGCCGATCCGGGCCGCACCTCGCCGCCGGCGACCGCACCGCGATCCCCAGCCGTGTCCTTCGTGCGCTCGGCCGTGCGGGACGCGGCCGTCGTCGAACGCGCCGAGACGGCGGTCGCGGAGGTCACCGCCCGGCTCGACGTGCTCGGCCGTACGGGGGACGCCCGGCTCGCAGGGGTGCTGGCGGCGCTGTTCGGCCGTACGCGGCGCGCGTGGCTGGCGCCCCGGCTGGTGGCCCCGCTCGGCATGGGGCTCGCCCGGCGGGTCGCCGACCTCGTCGGCCTGCACGCCCGCCTGCGCGACCCCTTCCCGGACGAGCGGCGCCGACCCGGTCTGGTACGGCTCGCGGAGGCGGCGGATCTGGGCGTTCTGCACGCGGTCGCCGCCGCCCTCGCCGGGAGCCCGGACGACGGCCACGCCGAGGCGCGGGAGCAGATCGCCTGGTCGGAGCTCCACGCCGAGGACGCCGGACTGCTCGGGGAGGAGCCGTTGCGCCCGCTGGGCGAGGGCCTGCGGGCGGCGCTCGGCGGCTGTGACCCGGACGTGGCGGACCGCTGCTGGGCCGAGGCCCGGGACGCGTACGCGCGGGGCGGCATCGCCACCCCTGAGGAAGCCGTGGCGTCGAGCTGGCGGTGGCGGTCGGGACGGTTTCCCCGGCTGGTCGTCATGGTGGGGCCGTCCGGCAGCGGGAAGAGCACCCTCGCCGGGGAGATCGCGGACGCCGCCGACGCCGGTGCCGTCGTCTCCCTCGACGATCTGCGCGCGGCCCGTGGATCGCGGTCGGACCAGCGGGCGAATCCCGAGATCCTCACCGAGGGGTTGCGCCGGCTCGACACCCTCCTGTCCCATGGAGGCACGATTGTCTGGGACGCCACCTCCCTGAACCGGCGGCAGCGCGGTCTTGTGCACGCGGTCGCCCGCCGCCGCGACGCGCTGACGACGCACGCGGTCATGCTCGTCACCGGGGAGGAGCTCGCCCGGCGCAACGCCGTACGGGCGGACCGGGTGCCACCCGAGGTGCTGGCGGCGCAGACGCGGCGCTTCGATCCGCCCTTCCCGTGGGAGGCGCACCGCACCTGGTACGCCGGGCCGGACGGGCGCGTCCACGACACCGCCGGAACTCTCGGGAGTACGGACTGAGCCGATGCGAACGAGCGAGGAGATCTACCACCGGGTCCGCTGGGATCCGCGCTTCGATCCGGCGCGTTTCGTGCTGGGGATCAACGTGCGCGGCGCCGCGCCCAAGCGGCTGCCGCTGCCCGATTTCGTCCCCGGAGGCGACATCCCCTGGCATCGGATCATGTTCGTCGAGGCGGACGGCGAGACGGTCTGGGACCGCGCGTCGGGTGTGGACCGCCTGGACGAGACCCGGGCCGGCCGGGTGCGCGAGCCGCGCAGGCTGCGTGAGCCGTCCTTCACCGCGTGCGCGCCGTTCGCGTGGGACCCGCTGACCGGGTGGCGCCCGGCGCCCGCCCCGCCGGCCGGAGGAACCCCCCTGGCTGCCGGTCGCGGTACGGCGCTGCGCGTGCTGACGTGGAACACGCTGTGGGACCGCTACGACAGCGGGCGGATCGACACGGCTCGGCGCAGGCCGCTGCTGATTGAGGAGCTGGAACGGGCCGACGCCGACGTCATCGCGCTCCAGGAGGTCGAGGCCGGGCTGCTCGGCCTGCTGCTGCGGGCGCCGTGGGTGCGCTCCGCGTACACGCTGGGCTCGGATCCGAACGGCCGGGACATCGACGACTCCGGCCTGCTCCTGCTCAGCCGCCTGCCGGTGCGGGAGGCGGCCCGGCACGCGCTGGGCCCGCACAAGGCCGTCGCCGCCGTCACGGTGGAGTGCGGCGCGGGGCCGGTCGTCGTGGCGGCCACCCATCTCACCAGTGACCACGCGGAGGACGGCCCGGCCCGGCGCGAGACCGAGCTGGCCCGGCTCGCCGAGGCGCTGCGCGGCGTTGAGGGCGACGTCGTCCTGCTGGGCGACTTCAACGACGGCGGAAACACCCCCGCCGAGGTGCTCGGCCTGCGCGACGCCTGGTCGGAGGTACACGGGCGCGACGACCGGACGCCGACCTTCGATCCGCGCGCGAATCCGCTGGCGGCCGTCTCCTCGCTGTCCGGCCGCGCGTCCCGGCTCGATCGTGTACTGCTGGGCGGCCACGGGCCGCACGCCGTCACGGCCGAGCTGCGGGGCGACTCCCCCGCGACGCCGGACGGCCTGTTCGTGTCCGACCATTACGGCGTCGCCGTGGAACTCCTCGTCGGCGAGGACGGGACCGGACGGCCGGGCACACTCGACGCCGCGCCCACAACGCGTACGGCGGTGGCGTGGATCCCGCCGGAGGATCTCCGGCCCGCGATCCAGGAGATCCGGCGCGAGCACGATCCCAAGGCCGGCAGGTGGCCGCCGCATGTCACGCTGATGTTCGGGTTCGTACCCGAGTCCTCCTTCGAGGAGGCGGCCCCTCTGCTGTCGGCCGCGGCCGCCGCAAGCGCCCCGTTCACCGCGCTGCTCCAGGGGGTGCGTGCGTTCGCCCATCGTGACGGGTCCACGGTGTGGCTGGATCCGGCGGCCGCCGGGCGGGAGCCGTGGGCGGAGTTGCGCGGCGCGCTGGAGCGCGCGTTCCCCCGCTGTCGTGGCCGTGCCCGGGACTTCACGCCGCATCTCACCCTCGGACGGGCGCGAGATCCGGAAGCGCTCGTCACCGGCTGGGAGGCGCGGCTGGGCGCGCGCCGGGCCCGCGTCGGCGAGCTGGTCCTGCTGTCCCGCCGGGGTGACGAGCCCATGCGGCCCCGGGCGACAGTCGCGCTGGGGAGCGGCGAGGTCCGCTGGCTCGGCGAGGAGTCGTACGGGATCGAGGGGCCTGCCGCGCCGGACGACGCGGCGGCGGGACGCGTCCTTGAGCGGCTGCGCGAGGCACTGGCCGGTGGAGTCCCCGACGACCAGGGTGTGCGACGCGTCGTGGAGCGGCTGCGCGAGGCACTGGCCGACGGGGTGGTCCACGTCACCGGGTCGCGGCGGCTGGAGTGCGCGCTGCCCGGCGCGGACCTCGACCTCGTCGCGGCGCTGCCGGGCGCGGTCGATCTCGCGGACGTCCGGGCCCGCGTGGCGGCGGCCCTGCCGGAGACGACGGGGATACGGCGGGTCGTCGGCGCCCGGGTCCCCGGGCTGCGGCTGCGGACCGCCGGCCTGGACGTGGATCTGGTCATCGTCGCCACCGGAGAGCGGGATCCCGCCGAGGCGGTGTCCCGTCGCGCCGAGCTGGGCGAGGCGGCGGCCGTCGCGCTCAGCGCGATCAGCGACGCGGACGCCGTGCTCGCGGCGGTCCGCGGCGACGCCGCGCGCTTTGCCCGGTTCGTCCGGCTGGCCCGTCAGGTGAAGGCGTGGGCGGCGGCGCGCGGGCTCGACTCGGCGCCGTTCGGAGGGCTTCCCGGCCTGGCCTGGGCCGTACTGGCCGCCCGGACGGTGCGGGAGGCGCGGGACGTGCCCGACGACCGGTTGCTCGGCCACTTCTTCGGGACGTGGGCGGCCTGGGACTGGCGGCGGCCGATCCACCTCGGGCCGGAAAGCCACTCCTCCGATTCCGCCTCCGCCGCGAGCCCGTACGGGACCGCGGCCCGGCATCCGGGCGAGGCGCGGGACGAGCCTCCGGGCGGGACGCCGCACCTCCCGGTCGCCGAGACGGCAGACGACCTCCCGAACGAGTCGCCACGGCCCCCGGCCGACACATCGGCGGACGTACTCCCGGGCGAAGCGCCGCAGCTCGCGGCCGACACATCGGCGGACGTACTCCCGGGCGAAGCGCCGCGGCTCGCGGCCGACACATCGCCGGACGTACTCCCGGGCGATACGCCGCAGCTCGCGGCTGAGGCGTCGGCGGACGAGAACGTGGACGCAGCGGTACGGATCATGACGCCGACGGCGCCGGTCCGGCTGTGCAGCGGGCAGGTCGGCCCGGGATGGCGCGACCTGCTGACCCGGGAGCTGTACGACGCCTGGGAGGTCACGGAGGCGGCGGTGGACGCCGGTCGCGACCCCCTGCCGGACCTGCTGTCGCCCCCGCCGCTCCATCGGCGGCACGCCGCGTGGGCGGTCGTGACCGTACGAGCGGTGCGCGGGGAGGATTTCGGCGTGACGCTGGGGCGGGTCCGGGGCCGGATGCGCGCACTGCTCACCGCCCTGGAACGGGCAGGAGTGGGCGACGTCCACGCCTGGCCCCGGCCGTTCGAGCCGGGAGCGGGGCGGGTGTGCTTCGCCATCGGGCTGGGCCGTACGCCGCCGGACGCGGGCGCGCTCGCGAAGGTCGCGGATCCGTGGGCGGCCGGGCTACCCGGGACCGGTGTGCGATGGGCCGAGTGCGGCGCGGTCCCGACGCTGCGCTGAGCGAGCCCGCGCGCGACGAGCGGGGACGACGGATCGGGCGGCCCTCACCGGCTGAGGAGCTCCACCGACCGGGCGGCGGCGTGGAGGAAGACCGGGTCGCCGGTGTGCGCGTGCTGGCGCAGCGCCGCCTCGGTCAGCTTGATGGCGTGGGCGTCGCCGGTCTCGGCGGCCCGCCCGGCCAGTTCGCCCGGCGCGGAGGGGGCGTCGTCCGGCAGCGGCTCGACCGTCCCCCGGTAGGCGAACCCGCTGTACAGGGCGGCGGCCACCTGCCAGAGCGCGTCGTAGGTGGGACGCCACAACTCGACCGGCAGGTGGTGCAGCACCGACGACACGGCCACCGGCGCGGTCACCGCGTGGATGAAGTCGATCGGCGCGTGTCTGCCGTGGGTCAGGAACACCCGGGCGAACACCCGGGTCAGCTCGGTCAGGTCGGCGGCGACGTCCCCGGGCGGCCGCAGCGAGGACACGACTCCGGCGAACTCCGGCAGGTCCCGCAGGTGCGCGAGGTGCGCGACGATGAGGCCGGTCGGCGCCAGCTCCAGGATGGGCAGGACGGCGACGGCCTGTTCGAGCGTCCGCACGCCGCCGGTGAGGGGCCGGCCCGGCAGCTCGACGTATCCGGCCGACCAGTACGCCAGGGCCCGGGCCAGCTCGGCGAGCCTGGGCGGGGTCTCCCGCTCGGCCAGCGCCCTGACGGCCTGCGCGGTGCGGATCACGCCGTGCGTGGCCCCGGCGGCCATGCCGGGGGTGAGCCGAGGCCACCACTCGGCCAGGACCTCGCGCCAGGGAGCCTCGGCCAGGCGCTCGGTGAAGTAGTCGGTCCAGTCGCCGATCCGGTGCCACCGTCCGAGCGCCGCCCGCCAGTCGGCGATGCGCTCGCCGCCGCGGGGACCGTCTTCGAGCCGGGGCAGATAGCCGGAGACCCAGCCGGGGATCGCGTCCGCCGCGCCCAGCCGTACCAGGGCCTCGGCCACCATCGGGCCGTGGTTGGACAGGCCGCCGCGGAACTCGGGGCCGGTGGGCGCGAGCCGTGTGAACGCCTCGTCGAGCTGATCCATATCGCTCCCCCTCTATATAGACTAAAGACTATATAGCTCGGAGACGATATCCTGTCCACCGTGGACATCGAGGTGCTCCGGGCGCTGGCCCATCCGGTTCGGCTCGGGATCGTGCGCAGGCTCGCGATCGAGCCCGACACGTGCGCGTGCGACTTCACCGACGAGTTCGCGGTGAGCCAGCCGACGATCTCCGCGCACCTCAAGGTGCTGCGCGAGGCCGGGCTGGTGCGTACGCGACGCGAGGGCACCACCATCTGCTATTCACTGGTGCCGGAAACCCTGGCCGGGCTCGCGACCGAGCTGCTGCGGCTGGCCGAACCGCAGGTCCCTGCGGTCACGGCCCCCTGACCGCCTCTCCGCGCCGAGATCAGGCGGGGCGGGACCCGCCCGCCGAGCGGCGCCGACCGTCTCATGGCGAGACGCGCGACCGTACGGCGAGACCGTCGAGGTGGGCGGCGGCCACCCTCTTGGGCACGACCATGCGCCACGCGTCGACGACGATCTCCCGCATCTCGTCCTCGTCGATCGCGGCCGTCGTCAGCTCGACCCAGTTGTACCGCTGGTCGGACGGGCGCGGCAGGTGGAACTTCTCCGGCTCGGCCGCGATCAGCGCGGCGCGCTCCTCCTTGGGAAAGGCGAACCCCATCGTCGTCTCGTCCCGCGAGAACGCCAGGTAGACGATCGGGCCCACCCGGAACTTGATCCGGTCCCTGATCAGGTGCTCGGTGGTACGCGGCAGCGTCAGCGCCACCCGGCGCACGTCCTCGACAGTGATCATCGGTGAACCGCCCTTCCTCTGGCCCGCGCTCCCCCATCATCGACGACCGACCGCGGGACCGCCCCGCCGTCGACCGACCCCGTACGGATCAGATGGGGGCCGTGAAGCGACCGTGATCGCGACCGCCGGCTCCCCCGCCAAGCTCGACTTCGTCCGCGCGCCCGCCGCGCCGACGCCGCCCGGCCGTACGGCGACCCGCCCTAAGGGGACGGCGGGCCGGGGCCGATCTCCGGACGCGGGTCCAGGCCGGACTCGGCGATGCGCTCGCGGAACGGCTTGCGCCGCAGCGCCCGTACGGTCTCGGCCAGTAGGTCGGCGAGGGGCATCGGCAGCTCGGCGTCCAGCCCCCGGGTGGCGGCCGTGCTCGCGGCCCACTCCGCCTCGATGACCGGCAGCGTCTCGCGGGCCCGGTCGGTGAGGCGGACGATCCGCCGGCGGGCGTCGGCGCCGGGTGCGAGCGTGACCAGGCCGGAGCGCGCCATCTGCGCCACGGTCTGGCTGGCCGCCGAGTGGGTCACCCCGACCTTCCCGGCCAGCTCGCGGATCGACGCCGGGCCGTCCGCCACCAGCGCCCGGACGTACGGCGAGAAGCGGGGCCGGTAGTCGGGCAGGCCCAGTTCGTCGTACAGCTTGGCCACATCGCCGTCGAGCAGTTCGAGCACGTGGCGCAGCAGCGTCCCGAGGGCGACGCGTTCCGGCATGATCTCCACACGGGATAACGTAACAGCGCTGTCATAATTTTCCCGAGGAAAGGGTGTCGAATGGGCCTCTATCCCGAGATCGAGCCGTACGAGAGCGGCATGCTGGACGTGGGCGACGGCCACCTCGTCCACTGGGAGACCTGCGGCACCCCCGAGGGGAAGCCCGCCGTCGTGCTGCACGGCGGGCCCGGGTCCGGCTGCACCCCGGGGTGGCGGCGCTACTTCGATCCGGAGGCGTACCGGATCGTGCTGTTCGACCAGCGCGGCTGCGGGCGCAGCACACCGCGCGCCGACGCCCCGGACGCCGACCTGTCCACCAACACGACCGCGCATCTTCTGGCCGACATCGAACGGCTGCGCGCGCACCTGACGATCGACCGCTGGCTGGTCTTCGGCGGATCGTGGGGCTCGACGCTCGGGCTGGCGTACGCCGAGGCGCACCCCGAACGCGTCTCGGAGCTGGTCCTGTTCAGCGTCGTGACGACCTCGCGCCGGGAGGTCGAGTGGGTGACCCGTGCCATGGGCCGGGTCTTCCCCGAGGAGTGGGAGAGCTTCCGGGACGGCGTCCCCGAGGCCGACCGCGACGGCGACCTCGCCGCGGCGTACAGCAGGCTGCTGCACGACCCCGACCCCGCCGTACGCGACAAGGCGGCCAGGGACTGGTGCGCCTGGGAGGACACCCACGTCGCCACCGCGAGGGACCACCGGCCCGACCCGCGCTACGAGGACCCGGCGTTCCGGATGCTCTTCGCCCGCCTGGTCACGCACTACTGGTCGAACGCCGCGTGGCTGGAGGAGGGCGCCCTCCTCCGGGACGCGGACCGCCTGGCCGGCATCCCGGGGGTCCTGGTCCACGGCCGGCTCGACATCAGCGGACCGCCCGACATCGCCTGGCGGCTCGCCCGCGCCTGGCCGGACGCGACGCTCGTCCTCGTGGACGACGCGGCGCACGGCGCCCGCCACTCCGGGGTCGCGGACGCCCTCGTCGCCGCGACCGACCGCTTCGCCGCGCCCGCGCCGTGACCGGGGACGACCGCCCGGGCGGTGCTCCCGGCGGGCGGTCTCGGGCCGGACACCCCCGTGGTGACCGGAGACGCGACCGCCCGGCCCGGGCTCGCGACGGGCGGTCGTCGCCGGACATTCCGTACCGGCCCGTCACACGGTGGTCATCGGCTTCCCGTGACGAAGCCGGGTCACGCGCCGCCGGAACGCGACCCGGGCCGCGGGCGGAGGAGCCCGGCCCGGGAGCGGATGGCGGCGGTGGCGGCGTTCAGCTCCCGTTCGTCGCCGATGGTCACGTTGCCCTCGTACGTCACCCCGGCGGGCGGGTCGTCGTGCCCCACCGGGTCGGCGTCCCAGAAGTTCCCCCGGTAGACCACGTTCTCCAGCGGCGGCGCCACCGTCAGGACGCCCGTGTTGTCCGCCCGCGCCACGACGTTGCCCTCCAGGATCACCCACGAGGCGCCGTAGTCGGTGTAGAGCCCGAAGTTGTACGCCGTGCGCGTGTCCTCGATGACGTTGCCCCGCACCAGAGCACCGTCGTCCGCCGAGGTCCCCTGGGCTCCGGCCAGGTAGATCCCGCCCCCGTCGGCGAGCACTCCATGGTGTCCACGGTGAGGTTGCCCAGGACCCGCGCCCCCTCTCCCGTCCCGAGCACGATGCCGCAGTGGGGCACGTCCACGATCTCGTTCCGCGCGATCGTGCACCTCCGCGTGCCCATCACCGAGATGCCCGGGGACCCGCTGTAGTCGAGCCCGACATGACGCACCCAGGTGTCCTCGATCGCGACGTCCCGGCCGCCCGACACGGAGACGCCGCCGCCCGACAGGGTGTCGAGGTCGCAGCCCCTGACCGCGACCCCGGCGCCGCGGGACACGCCGAGCCCGGACGCCCCGAGCCGGGTGAACCTGCAGTTCTCGACCTCCACCCCTGCCACGTCCTCCAACGTCACGCACGCCGGGATCGACGCCGACGCGGTCGGGTACGTCACCGAGGCCCCCTCCCCGATGACGGCCGTCTCGACGCCGCCGCCCTCGTAGTAGCCGCTGCCGTGATAGTGCAGGAAGCCCTCGGGACGGCCGGGCCGCAACCAGGTGGCGTCGGCGAAGACCAGCCCCCGGAACGACATGTTCCGCGTCCCCACGGCTCTGACGAGCGTCTCCAGAACCGGCGCGACCACCTCGGCGCGTTCGGGATCCTCGCCCGGGAGGGGCAGGTAGCGCAGGACGTGCCGCCCGGGACGCGAGCGGTCCAGCACGAACGTGCCCGGTTCCCGGAGGAAGGAGGCGTCGTTCTCGATCCGCGTGGGCAGCCCGAGCCCGCTGTGCGTCTGCCCGTCCCACGTGGAGTTGTACAGCTCGGCGGCCCAGGTGAACGCCGGCTGCGCCATGGTGATGACCGTGCTGTCGCCGTCGGCCGAGACGCCGGCCACCCCGCAGCGGGCCTCGGTCCACGGGTAGACGCCCCGGTAGACGAACTCGACGTCACCCGGGCTCCACCACCCGCGCGGGTCCACGCTGTCCGTGACGTAACCCGTGACGGTTCTGGTCGCGTCGCCGGGCAGGCCCGGGACGCCGGCGCGGAGTGCCCGGCGGCCGTCCACGTAGAGCTGGCGGAAGTCGAGGTCGCCGACGTCGGCGGTCCACACGCCGTCCCGCACGCGCCAGTCCCCGACCCGGCGGCCGCCACTCACCACGGCCTCCTCCTGATCGGAGGTGCCGTAGCCGTACACCTGGTAGACCACCCCGGAGTCGGCCTCGGTGAGCTCCAGCGGCGCGGACAACACGTGGGTGCCCGCCCTGAGATGCACGACGACGTCCCCGGACGCCTCGCGGGCCGCGGACCGGGCGCGTTCGAGCGTGGCGAAGGGACGCTCGGCCGAGCCCGGCCAGGCGTCGTCGCCGGACGGGCCTACCGCAGGCGCCGGCCGGGCTGACGGTCCGCTCAGCAGCACCTCGCGCCGGGAGCCGCGTTCCGCCGGTCGGTGCGCAGCCGTTCGTACTCACGACGGGAGAGCAGCGGCATGTGAGGGTGGGCCCGATGCCGGTCGAGGTACCGCTCGTACTCGCTCGCGCCGGTGATCTCGCGGACGTACCACCGGACGAAGCGCAGCAGGGATCGCGGCGTCACGGCGCCTCCGCCGTGCCGGTCCCCGCCCTGCCGGTCTCCGCCTCGCCACCGTCGAGGTCCCCCGCGCGCGGCCCCTCGGCCGTGCCCGCAGAACCCGACCCGCTCCCGTCCCTGCCCGCCGGGGCCGAGGCCGGGACCGCTCCCGCGTACGCCGGCTCGCGGCGCTCGGCGGCGGAGGCGAACAGCCCGGACGGCACGACGATGGCGGACTCGACGTACGGCGCCTCCGCTGTCGGCAGCGGCTCCCGGGAGCGTACGGCCCGCAGGCACACGACCACGGCGTTGCCGATGACCAGGAGGACGAGCGCCGCGAACATCGCCGCGAGCACGCCGTCCACGGTGGAGTTCACGACGACGGTGTGCATCTGGTCGAGGTTCTTCGCCGGGGCGAGCACCTTGCCCGCCGCGAGCGCGTCCGCGTACCGGTCCCGCTGCGCGAAGAAGCCGATCTTGGGGTCGTCGTCGAAGACCTTCTGCCAGCTCGCGGTCAGCGTCACCGCCGCGTCCCACGCCAGCGGGATGCCGGTGACCCACGCCCACCGGAGCCTGCCCGACTTGATCAGGATCGTGGTGCAGAGGGTCAGCGCGATGGCGGCGAGCAACTGGTTCGCGATGCCGAACAGCGGGAAGAGCTGGTTGATGCCGCCCAGCGGGTCGCTGACGCCGGTGTAGAGGAAGTAGCCCCAGGCGAACACGACCAGCGCGCTGGTGCCCCACAGTCCGGGCTTCCAGCTCACCCGCCCGATCGGCTTCCAGATGTTGCCGAGCGTGTCCTGCAGCATGAACCGGCCGACGCGGGTGCCCGCGTCCACGGTGGTCAGGATGAACAGCGCCTCGAACATGATCGCGAAGTGGTACCAGAACGCCTTGAACCCCGACCCGCCGAAGATCCCCGACAGGATCTCCGAGATCCCGACGGCGAGTGTGGGCGCGCCGCCGGTGCGTGCGATCACCGTCTGCTCCTGGACCGCCGCGGCGGCGGCCCGCAGGTCGTCCGGGGTGATGACGAAGCCCAGCTCGCCCACGGCGGCCGCCGCGCTCTCGGCGGTGGTGCCGAGCAGCCCGGCGGGCGCGTTCATCGCGTAGTAGAGGCCGGGTTCGAGCACGGACGCGGCGATGAGCGCCATGACGGCGACGAACGACTCCATGAGCATCGCGCCGTATCCGATCAGCCGGACCTGCGACTCCTTCTGGATCATCTTGGGAGTGGTGCCGGACGCGATGAGCGCGTGGAAGCCCGACAGCGCCCCGCAGGCGATGGTGATGAACACGAACGGGAAGAGGGAGCCGGCGAAGACGGGCCCGTCGCCGTCGAGCGCGAAGGACGTGACGGCCTCGTTGCGCAGGTGCGGCGCCGCGACGAGCACGCCGACGGCCAGCAGCCCGATGGTCCCGACCTTCATGAACGTCGACAGGTAGTCGCGGGGCGCGAGCAGCAGCCAGACCGGGAGCACCGACGCGAAGAACCCGTACACCACGAGGCAGATGACGAGGGTGCGCGGGCTGAGCGTGAACGCGTCGGCCAGCGGCGAGCCCTCGATCCAGCCGCCGCCCGCGATGGCGAGCAGGAGCAGCGCCACGCCGATCACCGTGGTCTCCATGACCCGGCCGGGACGCAGAACCCGCAGGTAGAAGCCCATGAAGAGCGCGATGGGGATGGTCATCGCGATGGAGAACGTCCCCCAGGGAGAGGCGGCGAGGGCGTTCACCACCACCAGGGCGAGCACCCCGAGCAGGATGATCATGATGGAGAAGACCGCGAGCAGCGCGGCGGCGCCGCCGACCGGGCCCATCTCCTCCCGGACCATCTGGCCGAGGCTCTTGCCGTCGCGGCGCATCGAGAAGAACAGGGTCACCATGTCCTGGACCGCGCCGGCCAGGATGACCCCGGCGATGATCCAGATGGTCCCGGGCAGGTAGCCCATCTGCGCGGCGAGGACCGGTCCGACGAGCGGCCCCGCCCCGGCGATGGCGGCGAAGTGGTGGCCGAGCAGCACCCGGCGGTCGGTCGGGTGGAAGTCGACGCCGTTGTCCAGCCGTTCGGCCGGAGTGGCCCGGCGGTCGTCCACGCCGAGCACGCGGCGGGCGATGAAGCGGGAGTAGAAGCGGTAGGCGATCGCGTACGAGCCGACGGCGGCGGCCACCAGCCAGATCGCCGAGATCCTCTCGCCCCGGGACAGGGCGAGGACACCCCAGGCCACCGCGCCCACCACCGCGACGGCGGCCCATATGAGGATCGATCTGGGCGTCGCCTTCACGCCACCGGAGCTGATTCTGGACATGGATGATCCTCCTGAAATCAGGGCAGGACTGAGCGTCACGGGATTGCCGGAAAGGTCGGCTCGGACTCTCCAGCGAGTCGGTAGCCGTGTTACCCGCGACGCGCGCCGCCCATTACGGCGTTTCGGACGGCGCGTGACGCTTTCACGATGTGCGCGTATTCCCGCCATGCCCGCACCGCACAACGCCGGCACCACAGGAAACGCTCATCGTTTGTTACAGGCGGCCGCCACCGCGCCTGTCGCGATCACCCTTGGCGCCCTGATCACGGTGCCCTTCAGGGGGACGATCACGTCGCAGCGCGTACGCGGTGGCCATGAACACGACACTCCCCGGCACCCGGGCAAGCTGATATCAGAAGAAAAACCGCATTTCGCCCAAATGCGGCGCATCGTGGGGATACCACGGCACCCAGAGGCGCCGCGCGGCCATGGCGCTGCCCGCCCGGACGGCGGTGCTGGCGATGTTCGCCCTACTCGGCGTCGCCGCTTTGGCGGCCGGGGTGCAGGCTCCGCCCGGCAGCGCGCAGGCCGCCGTCCCGCTG
Source organism: Microtetraspora niveoalba (assembly GCF_001570405.1). GTDB lineage: Bacteria > Actinomycetota > Actinomycetes > Streptosporangiales > Streptosporangiaceae > Microtetraspora > Microtetraspora niveoalba. Next base: position 54,989 of record NZ_BBYM01000019.1, read on the forward strand.
CTCGTGAAGGAGCTGACGCCGGCCGCCCTGACCGGCCTCGTCTTCGGCGCGCTCACCGTGGGAGCGCTGGTCCCGGCCGCGGTCATGTCGGTCGCGGTGGCGACCACGTTCGTGCGCGACATCTACGTCGAGTGCTTCCATCCGACGGCCACGCCGAAGCACCAGAGGCGGACCGCGCAGGCCGTCTCGCTCACCGCCAAGATCGGCGCGGTCGTCTTCGTGTTCGGGCTGCGCGACCAGGACGCCATCAATCTGCAACTGCTCGGCGGCGTCTGGATCCTGCAGATCTTCCCCGCCGTCGCGCTCGGTCTGTTCACCCGGCGGCTCCACCGGCGGGCGCTGCTCGCCGGATGGGGCGCGGGCATGGCGGCGGGCACGCTCATGGTCGTGTAAAGCGGCTTCTCGTCGCTGGTGCCCATCGGCCTGGGCGGCCAAGGGGTGCAGGCGTCGAAACGCTCGCCAACGGGGTGCGGCGGGCCCCCGGACGCGTACCGGCGGGTCCGGGGCGAGTGGCGGCGCCGCGAGCGCAGGCGCCGCCTCGTCCTGGCCTGCCTGGTGGTGCTCGTGTTCACCGTCGCCGACGTCGCGGGCCTGTGGGCGCTCAACCAGGCGCGCAACCAGCCGCACATCGTCTTCAACGATCCCACCCCGGTCCCGCGGCACCCGTGACGTCCCGCGTCGCCGAGGCGTTCCGCGCGCCTCCGAAGGTCACACTGCGCCATGACGGGATGACCGCCGACTGACGGGGCGCCGGGACGGGGCCGGACCGGCGCGAGAGCCGCCTCCCCGCCCCGGCGGCATCCGCCCGGGGATCAGGTCCAGTTACGCAGCCGGATCGAGAGCATGCAGTTGTTGGACGTGGCCTCGAGCCGGTAGTAGTGACTGGGATTGAGGCTGTAGACCTTGAAGGTCGTGCTGCTGGTCGACAGGTACTTCGTGCCCCCTGCCGAGCGGGTCCAGTTGTTCGTGACGTCGTACAGGTCCCACCTGACATGGCAGATCGCCGAGCCGCTGGGGTTGAGCTTGACCTCGAGCCACTTCTCCGAGCTGTGCGGCTCCAGCGACCCCGTCGTGCACGAGACCAACGGCGGAGCGTTGTTGCAGGTGCGAGTGCCGTACGGCTCCGCCGAAGCCGGTCCGGTGACCAGCATGGTCGTCCCCAGGAACGCGGCCGCCATGGTGCCGGCCGCCGCGAGCCGTCGGAACGGCTTGGGTGCTTCGGTCCTGCGTGTGGTCACTTCGTCTCCTTGCTCATGGTGAGGGTTCGGCGCTTCTCCGATGCGGGGCCGTGCCTCATCAGGTGTGCCTGACGAGGCAGGCGGCCCTGCTCGGAACGTCCGAGGGGACATCGAGCCGAGTCCCGTTCGTCCCTCAGCCGGGACGAAGCCGGGAGCGCTCGGGTCGAGCTTCCGGCAGGTCCGTATGCGGGGCGTATATGGGGCGTATAGCGATCCCGGCGGGGCCGAGGAGTAAAACCGCAGTGACACCAGGCCGGCGGACGTGGCGCATCCACTCGTCTCAGTCCGCCACCGACTGATCACGATCTCGGCGAATGGGATTCGTCGACTGTTCGCGCCGCTGACCCGGCCCCCGCTAGACGAGCCGCATATCCAGCGTTGTCCACGGTGGCGGCTACGCCACCAGAGCCAAGCGCGGCGATCCCACTGCCAGCGGCGACGCATTGAAGATCGCTGAGTGCGAGTGGAGTACTAGCGGCGGTAGTAGTACGCCGCCGTGTAGCCCATGTTTCCTCTGATGCTGACATTTCGGCAGTTCTTCTGGGTGAAGAGTGACCCGCCCTGGTTGGAGCCGCGGAATTTGACGATCCACCCGGGCGAGTCCCAGGTCACCGACTCGACGATGGCGATGTGTCCGTAGCGCGGATAGTAGGTGTCCTTCCACACGGCTACGTCGCCTTTCCTGGGCGCCATGCCGTACCCGACATACTTGAACCCGTTCTGCTTCAGGATGCCCCCCATGTCGGTGGCGTTCCTCATCTGTCCGGTCAGGCCGTAGTACCGCTGCACGAACGCGACGCACTGGCAATCCGAGGCGGCCGCCGCACTGACGTCCGACTCGTCGACGACGTCGGCGCCGACCCCGGCAGCCGGTCCGATGTCGTCGCCCTCGACCGGGGCGATGGTCCGGGCGCCGTGAGCGCCGGTGCCGGCGGTCGCCGGTTGACCGAGCTGCGCGAACACCAGTCCGAACGCGATCGTCAGCACCGCGGTGCGCGGCAGAAGGCCGGGACGGATTCTCGATGACGAACCGCCGCTGCGGGTCACTGCCATAAGAGTATTTCTCCCTACAAAGCTTGGAATGATCATGACCGGCGAAACGGTATCAGCGATATATATAGTTCTCGCATAGAAAGCACCCTTTTGAGCGCCTGACAGCTTCCGGACAGTCAGCGACATAATCTGACAAAGAATCCGGAAGAGGTAGATACGTGATGAAATGTCGCAGCCAGGTGGGCCGCCTGGAATTCGGCCACCGACCACCGGCACCCGGCGCCGGCGGCGGGCCAGGCGCCCGGCGAACTGCCGCGGTCGGCGACGAGGTCAGGCCGTGGCGCACCCTGGCGGAGGCCATGCCTGTCCGCGCTTTCGGGCGGCCCTTCAGGCGATCCGGACACCGGGCCTCGAACGTCGATTACGCCGGAGCCCCGCCGCATGAGGTTACGGAAACGCCATATCACGAAAAACGGCGCACCCTTACGTGGCTTCCCATGAATATCTGGCAAGCGGGACTTTAGCGGTTAAAAATCGAAATGTGGTGAACAGGCGGGCGGAGAACACGGAGCACGACGACGAGATCGACCTCCTCGTGCGGTACTTCTGCTCGGACGAGCGGACCTGCGCGTACGGCCCCTACGTTCAGGCGGGACCTCCCGGGCGTCCCCTGGGCGGCGAGGAGCTGATCCCGGGACGGCTCCGCCGCTATCGCCTGGTCGACCGCGACCGGCTGAGGGTGGACCTGCACGTGTACGCCGGGCTGGCCGACATCGGCGGCCTGCTGTGGGAGCAGGAGGTCAAGGTGCTGCTCCGGCTGGGCGCCTCCGGCCTGCACGGCCTCCCGGAGATCCTGGGCGGCGGCTACGAGTCGCCGGAGGCGACGGCGCGAGCGGGATCGCGGATCGGCGGAGTGGCGTTCATCGCCACGCGCGGGTCGGGGAACACGCTCGCCGACCCCGGCGCGGCCGGTTTCATGCGCGAGCACCCCATGCTCGCGCTGACCCAGTTCGGGCGGCTCGCCGACGCGCTCGCCGAGCTCCACGACCTCGGCGTGCAGCACCGCAACCTCACCCCCTCCACGGTCGAGGCCGATCTGTCGGACGAGCGCTCCCCCCGCCTGTGGATCGCCCGGTTCGAGATGAGCGCCCTGATCGGCAATCTCTTCCGGCACAACCTGGACTCCGGCGCCGGCCGGTCCGAGCTTCGCCGGCTCCTGCTCGGCTCCGCTCCGTCCCCGCGCGCTCTCGCGTACCACCCTCCCGAGCGTGTGCGCTTCCTCTTCCCCGCCGACGACGAGGAGCGGCTCTTCGAGAGCCCCACCTCCGACGTGTACGGCCTCGCCGCGACGGTCGCCGAATGGTTCTGCGCTCCGTCATGGCTGGAAGAGGGCTCCCTGGCCGGCCTCTCCGCCGGGGAGGTGCGAGAACGTCACAAGGACGCGCGGGCCGAGATGGTGCGGCGGCTGGCGTCCTCCCCCGGCGTGCCCACCCGGCTGGCCGACCTGCTGACGGCGATGCTCTCCGAGCGTCCGCGCGACCGGCCCACCGCCGCCGAGGTCGCGATCCGGCTGCGGCAGGACGGCGAGGCGGTCCGGCTCGCGCTGTCCGGCACCGAACGGACCCGTCCGCATCTGGTGACGCACATGCCGGACCGGTCGAACGCCACCCTCCTGCACTGGGGTTTCATCTCCCAGCCCGCGGGCACCGCGCACGGCCGGGACGAGCTGGCCGAGTTCATCGTGGACGACCTGCGCAACGCGGTGCTGCTCCACTCCCCCAGGGGCGCCGAGCCGTTCACCGAGCACGGCGACGCCGCCGACCGCGCCGCCTGCCGGCACGTGCTGCTCGGCAAGAACATCGCCTGGTTCTGCCGGGGCTTCCAGCGCAGGACCTGGGGCAGGCTGGGCCCGCCCCTCCCCGAGGCCCTCGTGATCAAGTACGTCGCCCGCCGCCACCATTCCTCGGCACGGCGACGGCTGGAGGACCTGCTCGCCCAGTCGCCGTACGCGCCGGAGATCGCGGCGATCGACACGGTCGCCTTCGACGTGGCGGACGAGGTCATGGACGAGGAGCTGCGCGACCGGCCGTCCTGGCAGCCGCTGCTCGACCAGCTCGACCTCCCCGCGCAGGAGTCGGAGCAGGACCTGGAGTACGGCAGGGCGCTGGACTGGATGCTGCAGTACCAGGGCGCCGAGCTGCGCGCCCGGACGTACGCGTTCACCCGGGTCGAGGGCGCCGCGGAGCTGACCGTCGAGTGGGACGGCCCCCGGGACAAGGCGCTGATCGACCGGGAGACCCTGCTGCGCAAGTTCGCCGACTCCCCGCGGCTGCGGCCCGCCTTCGGCGACTTCTTCGGCAACCTGGAGGACGAGGAGGGCGACGCCCTGGTCGAGGTGCTCGACGACGACAGGGGCGCGCCGTCGTGGTCGGGCCCGCGCTCGGAGTGGATCGTTCAGCGCCGGGCCGGCGAGGACCGGGTCACCCTCCGCCGCTCCGCCCGCGGCGGCGGGAGGCTGCCCCGCAGGGGATGGATCAGGCCGGTCGGCGACCGGGGGACGATGACCGCGCTGCGCCGCCAGACCGCCGCCAGGTCGGAGCTGGTGGGCGCCCGGGGACTGCTGCGCCAGCTCCGCTCCCCCGGCTCGGTCAAGCACATCGCGTCCCGGTGGCGCGGAGCGGGGGCCGAGCTGCGCGGGGAGGACGCGCCGGAGATCGTCCGCGCCATGCTGACGTACCGGCCGTTCTTCGCCGTGCAGGGGCCGCCGGGGACGGGCAAGACGACGGTCGCGGCCGAGGCCGTACGGGCGTACCTCGCCGACGACCCCACCGCCCGGGTGCTCGTCTCGGCCCAGTCGAACCACGCCCTGGACAACCTGGCGCGACGCATCCTGCGCCGGGTCGGCGCCATGAACGGCGACGGCACGCCGAGCGAGGACTGGCCGGGCGTCGCGCTGCGGATCACCTCGCAGAGCGGCGCCAGGCCCGACCCGTCGATGGAGTCGTGGACCGAGGAACGGCTCGGCGAGCGGGAGGCCGCGCGGGTCCGGGCCGGCGTACGGCGCAGGCTGGAGGACGGCGTCGGCAGCGAGGCGCTGCGCGACGCGCTGGAACGGTGGAGCAGGCTGCTCGACCCCTCCGGGGAGGAGAACGTGCAGCTCGAACTGGGCGACCGGCTCAGGCGGGCCGCGAACCTCGTCTTCGCCACCTGCGCCACCGCGACCGCCGAGGCCGTCACCAGCGGCGGCACGCGCGGCAGGTTCGACTGGGTGATCGTGGAGGAGGCGGCCAAGGCGTGGCCGACCGAGCTCGCGATGCCGCTGGTCAGAGGCACCGGCTGGACCCTGATCGGTGATCACCGCCAGCTCGGCGCGCACCGCCGCCAGGACTTCGAGACCTTCCTCAACGACTGCAACGGCGACCGCAACGAGGAGATCGCCCAGCTCTACCGGGAGCGGGAGAACCTGCTCAGGGCCTTCGACACCTTCCGCAACCTGTTCGGGGAGCTGGACGAGACGGACCCGGCCCCGGCGGTCAAGGAGCGGCTGCCGCTGCGCAGGCTGTCGACCCAGTTCCGTATGCGGGAGCCGATCGCCGAGGTGGTCAGCCGGGTCTTCTACCCGAAGCCGGGCGGCCCCGTGGACGAGAACGGCCTGCCGAGGGGCGGCCTGTCCACCGCCGAGGGCATCGGCCCGCTGGCGCTGCGGCGGCCGGAGCGGCTCGCGGGCGAGTCGCTCGTCTGGCTCGACACCGGTGACATCCCCGACTGCGCGGACGTGCCGCGCTGGAGCAATCCCGGCGAGGCCAGGGTGGTGGACGCGCTGGTCAAGCGGCTCAGACCGGCGCCGGCGGCGTACCGGGACGGGTACAGCGGCGAGCCGCTCGCGGTGCTCACGCCGTACCGGCAGCAGGTCGACGAGCTGCGCCAGTACGCGGGCGTGCGCGACCACCTGTCCACCGTCCACGCGTTCCAGGGACGCGAGGCGGACATCGTGGTGGTCTCGCTGGTCCGTTCCACGGTTCGCAACCCGAACGGGAGCGTGCTGAGCAGCCTCGGGCACCTGGCCGAACCCAACCTGATCAACGTGATGATGTCCCGGGCGAGAAAGCTGCTGATCATGGTGGGCGACTTCGACCACTTCGCCGGGGCGGGGGCCGAGGTGGAGTTCTGGGGCCTGCTCTGCCGCGCGATCCGGATCTACGGCTCCGTCATCCCCGCGGGCGAGGTGATCGGCGCATGAGCAACCGTTCCGGGCCGACCGTCACCGTCTACGTGCCGTGCGACGTGGGGAGTGTCCGCGTGCGCACCGGTTTCGGCGACAGCCTGTCGCCGATGGAGGAAAGCGTCCTGCGTGTCATCGCCGCGCTGTCCGACCGCGACGGCGGCGGGCCGGCCGGCATCGACGACGTGGCCGCCCTGCTCGGCCTCGGCCGCAGGGTGACCCTCGACCTGATCCACGACCTGTGGCGGTACGGCTACCTCACGGTCGACTTCGCGAACGGCTCGATCGACCTGACGGCGGGGGTCAGGCGGCGGCTGGCCGGCGGTCTCCTGCGCGACCTGGCCAGCGCGGAGTCGGAGGAGCACACGGTCGAGCTGATGATCGAACGGCTCACCGGCCACGTGATGCCGAGCGCCGGCCCACGCGCCCCACGCCAGCCGCGGTTCGCGGTCAACCAGGCCGGGACCGACATCACGCTCGGCACGGCGCCGCGCGCGGAGTTGCTGCACGCGGTCGACGCATGGCTGCGCCGCCGGGACGACGGCGACAGGGGCGGCGAGGGCGAGACGTCGGCCGAGATCACCACGGCCAGGGGCGGCGGAGGCCGCCCCCGGCACATCCTCTCCGTCCGCCCCTTGCAGGAGGACCAGGGGGCGGACTCCCGGCGACGCTGGTACGCGCTGGACGTACGCCCCCAGCTCGACCCGGACACCGGCGCGGTGGTCGTCACCGTGGTGGACCGGCACTTCCCGCCCGCGCGCCGGGGCCTCGCCTCGGCCCGCCTCACCCGGATCGTGGCGGATTACCCCAACGACGGCCTGAGCAGGCAGCTCCGCGAGGTCGCGAGCGAGCGGGCGAGCGACGCCTCGCCGATCGAGGAGGCGATCGGCGCGCTCGCCGACGACGTCGCCCGGCTCGAACGTGTCCCCGCCGCCCAGCGCCGCGCCAAGCACCTGGAGCTGGCCGACGACGCCCGGCGTGTCGCGGCCATGCTCGATCACCGCGCCGACAGGGAGGTCGAGCACCGGGTCGTGATCGGCGCGTCCGAGCACGCCGCGGTCCTGGCCGATCTCGTCGACGACGCCAGGACCCAGATCGTCATCGCCGTTCCGTGGGTGAGATACGCCGCGCTGCAGGCGGTGGAGCCCCGGCTGCGCCGCGCCGTGAAGCGCGGCGTCCAGGTCGTCCTCGTCTGGGGCATCGCGCACCGCTCCCGGCTGGACGTCCAGGTGGAGTCGGCGATCGACAGCCTGACCCGGGAGCGGGGCCGCGCGCCCGCGCTGGTGCCGAGGGTGTCGGCGCGCACGCACGCGAAGGTCGTCGTCTGCGACGACCGCCGAGCGCTGGTCACGAGCTGGAACGCGCTCAGCGCCCGCGGCGACGACCACGAGATCGGCCTCCTGCTGTCCGCGCCCGGCGGCGGGCCCGGCGAGGCCGTGCGCGACCTGCTCGGCTGGATCAGGACGACCGTCCCCGAAGGGCCGCTCAGCCGGATGGTGCTCCAGCAGCGCGACCAGTTCGCGGACACCGCCGACCAGCACGACGAGGACAGGGTCGCGCCCGTGGCGGCCGACCCGTTCCCGCCGCCCGTGCCGCCGCCCGACGCGCTTCCGGGAGAGGACGCGGAAGAACGGACGCGCGGCGCCGTACGAGCCTGGGCGCTGGCCTGGGCGGAGCACGCGGACCGGCTGCGGCGGCGGCTCACCGGGCGTTCCCTCGCCTCGGCAATGATCGTGGAGGACGGCGAGCACCGCGAGCTGCTGTGGCGCGCGCTGCGGGTGGCCGAGCGCCGCCTCGTGATCTCCTCCCACGAGGTCGGCGACGAGGTGCTGGACCGGCGCATGGCCGAAGCGCTGGACAGGTGCCTGCGGCGCGGGGTCGAGGTGACCGTGTCGTACGGCAGGCCGGCCGCGCAGGGGGGCGCGGCGGCGGCGCTGCTGCGCGACCTGGCCGACCGGTATCCGGGGCGGATGCGGCTGCGGGTCGGCGGCATCCACGCGAAGGTGCTGGTCTGGGACGACGACGCGGTCGTCGGCAGCTTCAACTACCTCTCGTACGCCGGGCACGGCGCGCTCGGCGGGCGGCATCTCCAGCGTTCCGAGCTGAGCGTCAGGCTGACCGGGGCGGCGATCGCGGACGAGGTGGCGGCGGCGGCCGGCGCGCCCGTCCCCGCGGCCGGCACGCTCCCCCGCGCCGGCGGCGGCCCGGAGACCGCCCCCGCGTACGACCCGGAGGTGCTGGCGGCGGCCCGCCGGATCATCGACGCGGCGGCGGGAGAGGGGGCCGGGACCGGGACGGTCGCCTCGGCCGTCGCCGCCGAGCTGGCCGCGAGCGGAGACCCGTGGGCGCTCCTGCGGACCCTCGACGACCTCGCGTCGCCGGCCGTGGTGCGGCTCC
>NZ_BBYM01000019.1:64322-329596 GCF_001570405.1 Microtetraspora niveoalba
GCCGTCGCCGCCTGCCTGAGCCGGCACACCGAAGGCGCGCCTCCCGAGACGCCGCGGCGGTGGCGCCGCCGCCTGGTCACGGATCTGTGGCGCTCCGGGGCGTTCGTGGAGGCGGCCGTACTGCGCTGCGCCGACGGGGACGAGACGTGGCGGCCGCGCCCGCCCCTCGCGGTGGCGGTCGCCGCCAGGGACACCGGACACAGCGCGGAGGCGCTGGTCAACGCGGTCCTGGACCCCGGGCTCGGCCACGACGAGCCGGCCGCCCTGCTCGCGGTCGCGGTCGCGGAGACCCTGGTCCGCGGTTCCTCCGACGGGCGCGACGCCGTGGAGCTGCTGGCCCCGTCGGTGTCGGGTCCGTGGGCGAAGCTCGGCGACCTGGCGGCGGACTATCACGCGCGGACGTTCGGCACCGAGGCCGCCGACCTGCTGAACGCCATCGCGGGCGAGCGCCGCCGGCGGCACGGGCTCGTCGCGGCGTGGGAGGCCGTGGACCTGGCGCTGGAGCAGTCCCGTCCGGTGCCGGTGGACATCGACGGCGCGAAGCGCACGCACGCCGCGCTGTTCAAGGACAGCGGGATCTTCGGCATGCTGGGCGACGCGGCGGCCCGGCGGGACGTGGCCGGGCTGCGGAACCTCGTCGCGACCTCCTTCCCCGGCGGGCACGACCCCGAGGAGCTGGTGGGCGGGCTGGTCGACGAGAAGTGGCGCGAGGTCTCACAACGTTCCGATCTGCTCATGGGCATGTACCGGGGCAAGTACCTGGGCCGGCTGGCGAAGGTCGTGTCGTCCGTCCGGCGTCTGACCGGCCTCGCCGCCGAGGAGCACCGGCTGCGCCACCGGCCCGCGCTGCTCGACGCCGCCCGCGCGCTCGCCGACGGCTTCCACGCGATGCGGGCGGACCTGGCCGCTGAGGCTGATCGGCTCGACCCCACGGCCGGGCCGGTCGTGGCCGCGGTCCTCGTGGACCTGGACCGGCTGTTCGCGGGCACCGAGCAGGAGGAGCATCAGTGATCGACGACGTGGTGCGGGACTGGCCGGGCCTGTGGCGCCATCCCGACCTGGCCGCGGCCCTGACGCGGGACGAGGACCGGCCCGACCTGGCCGGGTTGCTCCTTCGCGGCCTGGCCGACCCGCTCACCGTCGAGGAGAGCGCCGGACGCCTGATCGCGGGCGGCGAGTTCGCGACCGCGGAGGAGCTGCACCAGAGGGCGCGGCTCGCCGCGTCGGCCGCCAAGGAGATCGCCGACCGGCTGGACCGGGCCCGCGCCTCGGCGGCGGTCCGGATCGACCATGACGTCGCGGCGCTGAGGCGCAGGGCGGCGGGCGCGGGCGTCCCGCTGGAGGCGGACGTGCGCGGCCTGACCGAGGCGGCGTGGCGGCGGCTCGGGGACGCCGAGGCCATGCTCGGCGAGCTGGACGCGACCGTGCGCGCGCTGGAGGAGGAGGCGACGCGGGAGCTGCGCCGGTCCCTCGCGGCGCGAGCCGCCGGCCTCGACCAGCGGGACCGCGCGGTCCGGGCGTGGATGGAGTCGTCCGAGGCGTGCGTCCAGGCCAGGGAGTTCGAGACGGCGCGGGCGCTCATCGGCGACGGCCCCCTCCACCGTCACGCGGACACGGAGCCGCGGCTGGTGCCCCGGCTCAGGGAGGCCTGGCCGTACGACGAGGACGACCTCGAAACGATCATGTCGTGGTACTTCGACCCGGCCGCGCCGTGCCCTCCGGGGTTCGCCGTCTGGCGTCCGGCGGAGGACGACGCGGCGGCGTGGGCGCTGCTCGGCGCCCTGCGCGACGCGGCGCGGGACGTGAACCGGGACAGCGCGGGCGCGCTGCTCGGCGCCCTGCACGAGCTCCTCGGCACCGACCACCCCTGGCTGGAGCTGGACGACGCCGGACACGGGGTCATGACCAGGATCAGCCTTCCGGACAACCCGCGCCTGCCGTGCCTGTCCTTCCTCGGCAGGCGCGGGCTGGCCACCTGGGTCTCGAACCCGCGCCGCCCCCACGGCCCGCCGCCGTGCGACGACGGCCCGCTGCTGTGGATCTCCCCGTCCGTACGCGGGCACCACGTGATCGCTGACCGGGCGTCGACGCGCGGCGTCGCCATGCTCGACGCCGCCTTCCTCCTGCGGCTCGCCGCACCGCTCGACGGGCGGCGGGTGGAGCCGCCGGTGCGGCTGGTCAACCTGCTGCGCGCGGTCTGCGCCCGCCTGTCCCCCGACCAGGTCATGAACTGGCGCGAGGCGGCCCGGCACTCGCGGCGGCACCACCTCTCCTGGCTGCTCCACCTGCTCGGCGTCTCGGCGGACGGCGTGACGGTGGACGCGGTGCGCTACGAGACGGGCGGCAGCCCCGCCGTCCTGCGCGGGTTGCTGAACGAGGCGCTGCCGGAGCCCCGGCACGATCGGCCGCGCGCGATGACGCTGGACCTGGCCCTGCTCAACGAGCTGCGCGAACGCGACGCGTGGCGGACCGCCGCGGCCGCGGAACTGCTCGCCCCGCACGCCGGCGACCGCGTCGCGATGGCCCTGCTGTGGACCGCGGCCGACTTCGACGACGACGAGTTCACGCTCGGCGACCTGTGCCAGGGCCTCAGGTCGATCACCGAGGCCGAGGTGGCGGAGGTCGTCGCCGAGTCGGAGCTGCCCGGCGCCGCCGAGTCCCTCGTACGGGCGGGGCTGTTCGAGAGGGCGCCGGGCGGGCGCCTCCGGCTCCCGCAGAACGGGATCCGCAGGCTGCTCGCCGAGAGGCGGCCCGGCCACGTGCCGCGCGATCAGGCGGTGCTCGCCGCGAGGGACGTCTACGAGGACTACCGTGACACCGCCGCGCGCCGCATCGCCGGTGTCGGGGACCGGATCGTCCGCATGATCGGGCACAAGATGAACGGCAGGCGCGCGGTGCTCAGGAGCGCGCTGGAAGACGGCCGCGCCGAGCAGGCGCTGAGCGTGGTCGACTCGCTGCCGTCCATCCACGAGCTGTACGCCAGGGCGACGGCCCCGGAGCGGCCGTGCCGGCTGACCGAGATCCTGAGGAACCCGCTGAGCGTGGCACAGGGCGACAGCGAGGGCATGCTCCGGTGCGAGCTCACCGGCGGTGACGGGATGTTCGTCCACGCGAACCCCTGGCTGCTCGGCGAGTGCTTCTTCAACCTGTTCGACAACGCCCGGCTGGCCGTACGGGAGACGGGGCGCGAGTTCGGCACGATCAGGGTGACGGTCGCCGTCCGGGCGGACGCCCCGGACCTGTGCGTGATCGATGTCGAGGACTCCGGCGTCGGGCTCTCAGCGGAGGACCAGGAGCGGCTGGCGCGCGGGGACCGGTTCAGCACCCACGGCGGCAGCGGAGTCGGGTTCCGCACCGCCCGGTCGTGGTTCCGCGCCTTCCGCGGGCGGCTGGAGATCGCGGGCAGGTCCGCCGCCCTGGGCGGCGCCCACCTGCGGGTGACGCTTCCGCTGACCGCTCCCCCGTCCGCTCCCCCGTCCGCCGCCTCGGCCGCTCCCCCGTCCGGGACGTGACCCGCCCGGCGTCCCGGGCGCGGCGGCGCGGCGGCCGGGCTCAGGGGTGCATCCGCCACTCGTGCCGGAACCGTCTCACGAGGCGCTCGGCGACGTCGAAGGCGCCGTAGCGGACCTCGTGGTCGGCCTCCTGGTACTTCGCCCCCGCCCCGGCCAGCCGCCCGGCCCCGACACTGCCGTCCGGCAGGCTCTCCCGGCGCCTGCGGACCTCCCGCCACGCCGACGCCAGGAAGACCTCCAGGCGCTTGCGCCGTGCGGTCTCGTCCTCGTCCGTCAGCAGCCTGGCGGCCTCGCGAACGCCCTCGTGCCAGGCCGGGTTGGTCTTGGGCACGATGTCGACCAGGCGGTACTCCTCCATCGTGGCCTGCTGGCGACGGTGGCTGACGTCGGTCGCGTTCGCGGTGACCAGCGCGGCCGGGACGTCGGTGAAGTCGCGCAGGTGCGCGGCGATGACGTACCCCCTCCGGTCGTTCAGGGTGCCGGTCAGGTGGAGGTCGATCAGCGCGCCGTCGAACGTGTGCAGCCGGGGGTCGTCGATCATCCGCTCCCACTGCTCCAGCACGTCCTCCCCGGTGAGCAGGGTGCAGTCGTAGTACGGCCTGAGCAACCTGTGGATGTCCCGGCCGACCTCCACGTCGTCGTCCACGATCAACAGGCGCTTGCGGCCTCCCGGCCTGATCCGGTCGACGATCGGGTCGTGCGGGAAGCAGGCCGTGAAGGCGCCCAGCCGGTCGAGGGCCGCGCGCGCGGCCGGGTCCATCGCGAGGACGTGCCGGACGAGGGTGTCCCGCGCCTCGATGAGGGGGCGCCACCAGTGCGCGGCGACGCCGGGGTGGATCTCGCGCGGATCCGCCCGCCACAGGCCCATCAGTTCGTCGATCCGCCCGGGCCCCGTGTCCCGGAGCCCTTGCACGCCCTCCACGAACCGGATCGCGTCCACCCGGCAGCGGGCGGGATCGAGCCGGTAGCAGAGCCGGCCGCCGCTTCTCAGCGACTCGACCGGCACCCCGAACTTCGTCTTGAGATCGCTGGCGTGCTTCTCGACCGTCTGCTCCTTGATGCCCTTGCCCTGTTTGAGGCTCTCCCAGAGGTCGCGGCGGGGAACGGGGCGGCCCGCGAGGGCGAGGAGGAGCAGGACGGCGGCGGGCCGGCCGGCGAGCGCGACCACCTCTCCGCCGACGCGAACGTTGATCTCACCGAGTACGGCGATTTCGACCGATGGGACCTGATCCACATTCCCACAGTAAAACAGGCCGGGAATATCCGCTGAAATGGCGGTGAAATCGACCGGGAGCCCCGAGCTGCGATTCATCCCGCTTTCAGGACACGTCCGCTGCTATTTCAGCCCGCCGGAGCCACCATCTGCGTATGGGCCTGTCAGGAGGCCGCAACCAGGAAAGAGGGCAAAGCACATGAACGAGAAGGGGCTCACGAGGGACCGGGAAATGGTCCAGGGGAACGTCTTCGTCGCCATGCCGTACGGCGTGAAGGCGTGCCACGGGGATCCGGCCTTCAACTTCGACGACTTCTACCGCGACGTCTACAGCGAGATCATCACCGAGATCGGCCTGACGCCGGTCCGGGCGGACTCGATCTACGGCGCGGGCACGGTCGACGAGAGCATCTGGCGCGGCATGCAGGAGGCCGAGATCGTCCTCGTCGACTTCTCCACCCGGTGCGCGAACGTGATGCTGGAGTACGGCCAGTGCCGGATGCTCAACAAGAAGATGGTCTACCTCACGCAGGACGAGGCCGACATCCCCAGCAACGTCCGCGGCCTGCGGTACATCCGCTACGACGACGACTGGCGCAGCATCACGAAGATGCGCACGGAGCTGCGGAACCAGCTCCTCGCGCTGCGCAGGGAGCCGAACGTCGAGATGAAGCTGGTCCCGATGCCGACCGGCGGCACCGTGCCGGCCCCGGCCACCGTGCTCAACGTGACCGAGGACCTGGTCGTCGTGACCACCGAGGGCGGGCGGCTCGGCGTGCTCGCCGCCACGGACGTGGACTACGCGCGGATCCTCCCCGACATGCGGCGCAGGTTCTCGGTCGGCGAGCGCCTCAGCGGCGCCTTCGCCACCGACGCCGAGGGCGGCCAGCGCTACACCCTGCTGGCCGGCAGGCAGAACCCGTGGCCCGCGCTGACCAGGGACTACGCCCCCGGGCGGGTCTTCACCGGCCAGGTGTGCAACGTCGTCCCCGGGGTGGGCGCCTTCGTGCGGGTCGCGCACGGCGTGAACGGGAGGGTCCCCGCGTACTTCCTCGCCGACCTGCCGGCCGTCGGGGTCGGCACGGAGATGGAGGTCATGGTCGACCGGATCGACGCCGAGAGGCGCAACATCCTGCTCGCGCCGGTCGGGGCGGGGCGGCACCGCCCCGCGGGCAGGCCGTCCGCCTCCCCGGAGCGCCGGGACACGGTGAGCGGGCCGCGGGTCGGCGAGCGCCTGGACGGCGAGGTCACCAAGGCCGAGCCGGAGAACGGCCGCTCCGGCGGCTACGTCCTCCTGAAGGTGCCCGGCCGCGAGCGCCCGGTGATGCTCCACTGCAGCCGGATGTCCGCCGAGCTCCGCGCCGACCTCAACCGGAACGAGATCGAGATCGGCGAGCTGATCTACGTCGAGGTGGTCGGGGTCGACCCGGTCCGCGACCGCGTGACCGTCCGCGACATCCCCGAGGAGGCCGCGGCCGACGCCGCCTGATCAACCTCCGCCGTCGTCAGATTCCCGCGTTGTGGCAGGCGAGGTGGTGGCCGTCGCCGACCTCGCGCAGCAGCGGCTCCTCCTCGGCGCAGCGCGCGGTGGCCAGCGGACAGCGGGTGCGGAACCGGCACCCGCTGGGCGGGTTCAGCGGCGACGGCAGCTCGACGGTCCCGTCCCCGGCGACGCCGGGCGCGGGCCGGTCGGCGGTCCCCGCGCCGAGGTCGGCCTCGGGCACCGAGGCGAGCAGCAGCCGCGTGTACGGATGCAGGGCCGAGGCGGCGAGCCCGGCCGACGGCGTGACCTCGCACACCTTGCCGAGGTACATCACCATGATCCGGTCGCTGATGTTCTTCACCACGGCGAGGTCGTGCGCGATGAAGACCATGCTCAGGCCGTAGCGCGTCTTGGTCTCCTCCAGCAGGTTGAGGATCTGGGCCTGCACGGAGACGTCGAGGCTGGAGACGGGCTCGTCGCAGATCAGCACCCGGGGGTCGAGCATGAGCGCGCGGGCGATGCAGATCCGCTGGCACTGCCCGCCGGACAACTCGTGCGGCCGCCGGTCCCACACGACGGCCGGGTCGAGCCCGACCGACGCGATCATCGACTCGACCTGGTCCCGGCTCGGCCGGGTGCCCCAGATCGACAGGCCCTCGGCGACGAGGTCCTTGACCCTGCGGCGCGGGTTCAGCGAGGAGACCGGGTCCTGCAGGATCATCTGCATCTTCCTGCGCCGGGTGCGCAACGCCCTCGGCGGCAGTCCGGTCAGCTCGGTCCCGTCCAGCAGCACGGAGCCCGACGTGGGCGGCGGGAGCTGCATCACGGCGCGTCCGGCGCTGGACTTGCCGCACCCGGACTCGCCCAGGATGCCCAGGGTCTCGCCGTCGAGCAGGTCGAAGCTCACCCCGGAGACCGCGTGCACCGTCTGCCCGCGCCCGGCCGGGAACCGTACGACGAGGTCGTCGACGACCAGGACGCGGTCCTGGCCGGAGCGCATGTGGGCGGTGCCGGTGCCGGCCATCAGGAGCCTCCTGCGGTGACGGGACGGACGGGATGGTGGCAGGCGAAAACGCGGGCCCCCTCGCCGCCGGGC
The DNA here is from genome assembly GCF_001570405.1 of Microtetraspora niveoalba. Taxonomy (GTDB): domain Bacteria; phylum Actinomycetota; class Actinomycetes; order Streptosporangiales; family Streptosporangiaceae; genus Microtetraspora; species Microtetraspora niveoalba. Next base: position 71,627 of record NZ_BBYM01000019.1, read on the forward strand.
TCGGAGCCGGACACGCGCGCGGCCTCCCGGCCGTTCCCTGGGCCGTTCTCCGGTCCGCCCCCCGGGCCGGGCTCTGGGCCGAGCACCGGTGACGCCTGCCGGCAGTCCTCCCGCGCGTACCGGCAGCGCGGCGCGAAGCGGCACCCGGGCGGGGGCGCGACCATGTCCGGCGGCGCGCCGCCGATCGCCTCCAGCCGCGAGTGCGGCGGGTGGTGCAGGCGCGGGACCGACGCCAGCAGCGCCTCCGTGTACGGATGACGCGGGGCGGCGAACAGGGCGTCCGCCGCGGCGAGCTCCACGATCCGTCCGGCGTACATCACGGCGACCCGGTCGGCGCGCCCGGCGACGACCTGGAGGTTGTGGCTGACCAGGATGATCGCCATGCCGAGCTCGTCCTGGAGCCGCCCGAGCAGGTCGAGGATCTGCTTCTGCACGGTCACGTCGAGCGCGGTGGTCGGCTCGTCGGCGATGAGCAGCTTGGGGGAGTTGGCGAGCGCCATGGCGATGACCACGCGCTGCCGCATCCCGCCGGACAGCTCGTGCGGGTACTGGTCGAGCCGGCGCGCGGGCTCGGGGATGCCCACCAGGCGCAGCAGTTCCTCGGCGCGGGCGCGGGCGGCGGCCCGGGAGAGCCCGCCGTGCCCGCGCAGGCTCTCGGTCAGGTGGAGGCCGATCTTCTTGACCGGGTTGAGCGCGGTCATCGGGTCCTGGAAGACCATGCCGACGCCGGTCCCCCACAACTCGCGCCGCGCGGCGGCGGTGAGGGCGTGGACGTCGGCGCCGTCCACGAGCACCCGGCCGGAGACCGTCATGGTGGAGCCGGTGGTGTAGAGGCCCATGATCGTACGGCCGAGCACGGACTTGCCCGATCCGGACTCGCCGACGATGCCGAGGGTCTCCCCCGCGTCGAGCGTGAGGGAGACGCCGTCCACCGCCTTCATGTCCCCGCGCGGGGTGTGGATCTCGGTGCGCAGGTCGTCGACGACCAGCAGCGGGGCCCGTCCGGCGTCCGGAGCGCGGTGGCCCGAGGTGTGGTGGCCCGAGGTGTGGTGGCCCGAGGTGTGGTGGCGCTGACTCATGGCACTCCTAGAGCTTCGCCTGACGGGGATCCCACCGCTTCCTCGCCTTCTCCCCGATCAGGTTGAACGCGAAGACGGTCAGGAAGAGCGTGACGCCGGGAACGAGCACGATGTGCGGATAGTCCTGGAAGGCGTTGCCCTCGCCTTCGGCGATCATGTTCCCCCAGGACGGGTCCGGCGGCTGGATGCCGAGGCCGAGGAAGCTCAGCGACGCCTCGGCCACGATCAGCACCGACACGATGACCATGCCGTACGACGCGAGGGGCAGCAGCACGTTGGGCAGCAACTCCCGGCCCATGACCCGCCACCGCGAGGCGCCCATCGCCTTGGCCGCGAGCACGAACTCCCGCTGGGCGAAGGTCAGCGTGCTCGCCCGGGCCATCCGGATCATGCTGGGCAGGGCGAGCAGCGACAGGGCGATCGCGATGTTGCGCAGGTTCGGCTCCAGCACGGTGCCGAGCGCGATCAGCAGGATCAGCGGCGGGACGGCGAGCAGCGAGTTGGTGAACACGCCGGTGACGGTGTCGGTGAGCCGCCGGAAATATCCGGCCAGGATGCCGATCCCGCCGCCGACCACCATGCCGATGGCGACCGCGCCGATCGAGACCAGCAGCGAGGCGCGGGCGCCGTGGATGATGCGCGCCAGCAGGTCGAGCCCGAAGTTGTTGGTCCCGAGGGGGTGCTCGGAGAACAGCGAGGGCGGCGCCATCGCGGGCGCGTCGATCGTCTTCGCGATGTCGCGGTACTCGCCGAGGGGCAGGACCGGCGCCAGGATCGCGGCCAGCACCACGACGACCAGCCACGCCAGGCAGAGCCAGAACATGAGGTCGAAGGAGCCGCCGAAGACGCCCCGGCCGAGCCGCGCGAGTCCCGCGTACGCGAGGGCGAGGCCGGCGGCGAACGCCAGGAAGACCACCCAGCCGGGGGCGGGGAGCACGGCCGGCGCGAGGGCGGCCAGGGCGATGCCCGGGACGGCGAGGCCGAGCCCCGGCAGTGAGAGGTGCCGGGTCGCGGGCCGGCGCGCGTCCCCGGCGGGGCGCGGGCCGCTCCCCGCCGGGTCTGGAAGCTCAACGATGTCAGACATGCGCCCGCCTGATTCGTGGGTCGAGATAGCCGTACGACAGGTCGATCAACGCGTTGGCCAGGACGTAGATGAGCGCGACGACCAGCACGGCGCCCTGCACCATGGGGAAGTCGCCCTTGTCCGCCGACCCGATGATCAGCGTGCCCATGCCGGGAAGGGCGAACAGGTACTCCACGATGACCGTGCTGCCGATCAGCCGTCCGAGGCTGATGCCCAGCAGCGTGATCAGGGAGAAGGACGAGGGCCGCAGCGCGTCGCTGAACAGCACGCGCACCGGGGACATCCCCTTGGCCCTGGCGGCGAGGATGAAGTCCTCCTGCAGCGTGGTGATCAGGTCGCCGCGCAGGATCCGGGTGAACATCGCGGTCTCGGCCAGCGCGATCGTCAGCGCGGGCAGGAACGCGTGGTGGAGGTTGTCGCCCAGGCTCTCGCCGAGCCGCACCCACTCGGCCCTGGGGAACCAGCCGAGCTGGTTCGAGAAGACCATGATGATCAGCAGGCCGGCGAGGAAGCTCGGCACCGAGAGGATGCCGAAGGTGCCCGCGCCGACGATCCGGTCCACCCGGCCGTCGGCGTGGTAGGCCGACCACATCGCCAGCGGGATCGAGACGACGAGGGCCATGGCGAGCCCGAGGACGGCCACCTCCGCGCTGACCGGGAGGGCCGCGGCGATGCGTTCGGTCACGTCGCTGTTGGGCGGGATGAGCGAGGTGCCCAGGTCGCCGTGGAGCGCCGACCCGAGCCAGCTTCCATACCTGACCAGGAACGGGTCGTTCAGCCCCATCTCGTCGCGCAGCGCCGCGTATTCCTCGGCCGTGTGCCCCTCGCCGAGCACGGTGATCGCGGGGTCGCCGGGGGTCAGGTCCACCAGCGCGAAGGTGCCCACGCTGACGACGAACAGGACCGCCGCGATCTCGGCCAGCCGTTTCAGCACGCTCCATGCCATGCCGGCCGCACTCCTTTCCTCGTCTTTCCTCGCCGCACGCACGTCACGCACACGCGCCGCAGGCCGGGCGCGGACATGGCGCACGCGCGGGGTTCATGCCGGGAGCCGCGCCCGGCGGGACGGCCCGCGTGTCACGGGGCGGGCCTGGTCGCCGGGCGCGTCGCCTCCCTGTCAGCCGACCCGGCCGGCCGGCCGGGTGAGCCGGCCGGGTCAGCCGGCCGAGGCGATCCAGGCGTCATCGAGAAGGATCATGCTGTTCACGGTGCCCTCGACTCCGTGGACGCTCTTCTGCCAGGTGAGGAACTCGGGGGTCGGCCCGTAGACGAGGGCGGGGACGTCCTTGTTCCACTGCTCCTGGATCCGGCCCATGACCGCCCGCTGCTCGTCCTCGGTCTCGGCGACCTGGAACTCGTCGATCAGCGCGTCCATCTCGGGGCCGGTGTGCATGCCGACGCTGAGGTTGCCCTTGCTGTGCAGGGTCGCGAACATCCGCCCGTACGGTCCGGCCTCGCGCCAGCTGATGCCCCACCCGGCGACGTCGTAGTCCTTGTTCACCGACACCTTGGTGATCTGGTCGGCGACGGAGCGGACCAGGTCCAGCTCGACCTGGAAGCCGACGCTCTCCAGCATCGACTTGATCGCGAGCGCGGTGGCGCGGGCGGAGGGGTCCTGGCGGCCGAGGTAGGTGACCTTCCCGTCGAAGCCGTCGGCCTTCGCCTGCTTGAGCAGCTCCCTGGCCTTGTCCGGGTCGTACGGCAGGGACGTGGCGGCGGTGTGCCAGCGCGAGAAGCCCGGGAAGACCTCGGTGCCGGCCACGCCCGCACCGTTGTAGGCACGCTGGTAGATCACCTCGGGCTTGATCGCCTGGAACATGGCCTGGCGTACGCGGGGGTCGGCTCCCGGGCGGCCCTCGGAGGCGTTGATGACGCCGACGTTGCCCAGCGCGACCATGTTCATGTACCCGGGGAACCCGGCGGCCAGTGCCTTGTCGATGAGCTGCGGGTCGCGGAAGAAGGCGGCCTGGGCGCCCCCCGACGTGAAGCTGTCCAGCAGCGCGTTCGGGTCGGTCATGTAGATGACCCGGATCTTGTCCAGGTTCGGCCGGCCGTCCCAGTAGTCCTCGCGGGCGTTGAGCACGGTCTCCTCGTGCGCGGCGTAGCTGCCGAAGGTGAACGCCCCGGCCCCGACGGGCTTGAACGCGCCGCCCTCGTCCGACGACCTGGCGACGATCATGCCCGGCCCCGTGGTCAGCATGTACGGGAACGTGGGCCACTTCTTGGCCAGCTTGAAGACCACGGTCGAGTCGTCCGGGGTCGTGATGGAGGTGACGTTGTCCTTCCAGAGCCGCGCCTCGTCGGCGCCCTTCTCGACGTACCGGTCGAGGCTCCACTTGACGGCCTCGGCGTCGAGGGCCGTGCCGTCGCTGAACTTGACGCCGTCGCGCAGCGTGAGGGTCCAGGTCTTGTAGCCGTCGCTCGGTTCGAGCCCCTTGGCGAGCTGCGGCCGCACCTCTCCGCTCGTGGTGTCCCAGCGCATGAGCACGTCGTAGATCGCGGCCATCTCCAGGCCGCCGGTGGAGCCGGCCACGATGGTCTGCGCGGGGTCGAGCACGGCGGCCTCGGCGTAGGCGCCGAACGTCAGCGTGCCGCCCTTGACCGGCTCGCCGCCGGAGTCGTCACCGATCATTCCGACCTGGTACGTGGACGGGGTCGGCGCGGCGCTCCTGCCGGCGGCGGAGTCCTTGCCTCCTCCCGGGGACGACGCGCACGCCGCGGCCAGGGCCGCGACGACGAGGAGTCCGACGGCCGGACGCAACCGCGTCTTGGTGCGAGGCTTCATACGCTTCCTCCAATAAGCCACCCGAAAACGCACATACGGGCGGACAGGAAGCGAGAGAATCAGGACAGATCATTATTAGTTCCCTCATGTCCCACTGAGCGGGACACGGCACCCACAAGATCACATACCGGCTGGTAATCGACTTAACAGCCATCGATTCGGCCCGCAGGAAAACGACGGATTCCCCATCGCCCGAAGACGATGACCCTCGCCGAGGCTCGGCTGAACCGGGAGTTCCGGGCTGCGATTCATCCCGGTTTCAGATCGCGTCCGCCGGCATTTCACCATGGACGACGCGCGGATCCTCCCCGGCGTACGGCGCGGGTGCTCCGCCGGCGTGCTCCTACAGCAGGTTCGCGAGCTCCTCCTGGAAGGGGAAGCCGCCCGGCCGGTAGGAACACCACGGCTCCTCCGCCAGCGCGTCGCCGGTCACGGCGTAGGCGCGGGAGCGCGAGCCGCCGCAGACGGCGCACATGGCGCAGGGGACGGGCCCGCCGCGGGCTCGCCGTCCGCCCGTCGAAGGTCCGCTCGCTCATGGCCGGGGCGGGGCCAGCAGCGCGCCGGCGGTGACGAAGGCGGCTCCGGCGCCCATGAGCGCCACCCCCAGGCCGACGGCCATCGAGGTGACCTGCCAGGCCTGGTACGCGCTCATGAGCGAGGCGCGCAGCGTCTCCCCCATGAACGCGGTCTCGCGCAGGGAGGCGAGCATCTCGTCCTCGCCTCCGGCGGCGTGCAGTTGCGCGCTGACCTCCGAGTAGGTGCGCCCTCCGGTGGCGCGGAGCACGTTGCCACCGATCATGTCGGCGAACGCGCGCGCCTGCGTGCCGTTCTCCACCCGCCGGCCGGCGTGCGAGCCGAGCTCCTCGGGCAGGCCCTCGTCCGGAAATGTGATCTTCTGCCGCGTGAGCTCGTCCCGGATCTGGCCCCTGCCCCGCAGACCCCGCGCCGTCATGAGCGCCCCGCCGGTCACGGTGGCGACACCGACGGCGCCGACCAGCGTCGCCGCCGTTCCACGCAGATCTCTCACCAGTACCCTCGCTTTCAGCCAGGAGAAACGGGGCCGTCGTACGGTCCCCTTCGAGCCTTCGCCGTCCGGCGGGCGCGGACGAAGGGCCGGTCGTCCCTGATCTCACGGCTGAAAGACCCGAAAGCGAGATCTCGGGGCGCCGCCGGGCGCCCGCCCCGTCTCGCCTCGCCTCGCCTCGCCCACTGAGCGCACATCCCACTGAGCGGGACGCCGGCCACCCGAGATCACATATGGACTGGTAATCGACTAGTTCGGCTTATTCGGCCTGTTTCGGCCGTCGATTCGGCCGCACGCGCCACGACGATCCGCGAGGAGAGACCAGTGCCAGAGGACGTCAGCCGCCCCCTGCTCGCCGACGACCGCCCCGGCCGTCCGGTCACCTTCGCCGAGCTGGTCGCGGCACGCGCGGAGGACGACCGGCCCGGCCTGCGATTCGAGGACCGGAGCTGGACCTGGCGGGAGGTCGTCGCGGAGGCCCGGCTGCGCGCCGGGCTCGCCCGCGACCTGCGGCGGCCCGGCCCCTTCCACGTCGGCCTGTTCCTGGAGAACACTCCCGAGCACCTGTTCTGGCTGCTCGGCGCCGCCCTGGCCGGGGCGACCGTGATCGGGGTCAACCCGACCCGCCGCGGCCCGGAGCTGGCCGGCGACATCGACTTCACCGACTGCCAGATCCTCGTCACCGAGACCGGACGGCACGGCCTGCTCGACGGGCTCACGCTGAACTGCGGCGATCGTGTGCTGATCACCGACTCCGGCGGGTACGCGAAGACCCTCGCCGGCGTCACGCCCGCGGCCCTCGACGAGGGCGAGGTCACGCCGGAGACGTACTTCTCGCTGATCTTCACCTCGGGGACCACGTCGGCGCCCAAGGCGGTGATCTGCAGCCAGGGCAGACTCGGCCGGATCGCCCTCCAGCAGCGGCAGCGCCGGGGCCTCGGCCCGGACGACGTGTTCTACGTCGTGATGCCGATGTTCCACTCGAACGCCATCATGGCGGGCATCGCGCCCGCCGTCGCCTCGGGCGGCTGCGTGGCGCTGCGGCGCAGGTTCTCCGCGTCCGCGTTCCTGCCCGACGTCCGCAAGTACGGCGTGACCTTCTTCAACTACGTCGGCAAGCCGCTCAACTACGTCCTCGCCGTCCCCGAGAAGCCCGACGACGCGGACAACCCGCTGCGCATCGCGTTCGGCAACGAGGCCGCCGACCGCGACATCGAGGAGTTCGCCCGCCGGTTCGGCTGCACCGTCATCGACTCGTACGGGTCGAGTGAGGGCGAGGTGCGGCTGAACCGTGTTCCCGGGACCCCGGCCGGCTCGCTGGGAGTGTCGGAGGCGGGCACGATCGTCGTCGATCCGGAGACGCTGCGGGAGTGCCCGCGCGCGGAGTTCGACGAGTCCGGCGCCCTCCTCAACGCCGACCGGGCCATCGGCGAGATCGTCAACACCGTCGGCGCCGCCGCGTTCGAGGGCTACTACAAGAACCCCGAGGCCACGGCGGCGCGGATCCGGAACGGCTGGGTGTGGTCGGGCGACCTCGCCTACCGCGACGCCGAGGGTTTCTGGTACTTCGCGGGCCGCAACAGCGACTGGCTCCGCGTGGACGGGGAGAACTTCGCCGCCGCCCCCGTGGAGCGGCTGCTCGCCCGCTTCGAGGCGTTCGCCGACGTCGCCGTCTACGCCGTGCCCGACCCCGTCGTGGGCGACCAGGTGATGGCGGCGGTCGTGCTCGCGGACGGCCACGACTTCGACCCGGAACGCTTCGCCGGCTTCCTCGGCCGCCAGCCGGACCTCGGCACCAAGTGGGTGCCCCGGTACGTCCGGATCACCGGCGAGCTGCCCCGCACCGCCACCAGCAAGGTCGTCAAGCGGCCGCTGCGCGACGAGGCGTGGCACACCGCCGACCCCGTGTTCGTACGGCGGGGCGCCGCCCTGGACTACCGGCCGCTCACCTCGGAGACGGCTCCCTGATCACGCCGCGACCGACCTCCCGCCCCGGCGCGGCCGTCCTCGTGCGACGCGGCCGTCCTGGCTCGGCACGGTCAGCTCGGCACGGTCAGCTCGGCACGGTCAGCTCGGCACGGCCGTCTCAGCTGGGCATGGTCGTCCTCACGCGGCCCGGTGATCAGCCCCGGCGATCAGCCCCGGCGGCCGGCCCCTCGGGCACTGTCCCGATAGGCGGGAAAGATCCCTTCTTGTGATGATCGGAGGTTTTATGGTGAGCGACATGAAGTACGCCGTCATCGCCCCCGTGGCCGCGAACACCACCGCCGACCCCGAGTGGATCAGCGGATACGCCCAGCACGCCGAAGCCTGCGGATTCGAGTCCATCGTGGCCGTCGAGCACGCGGTAGTGATGACCGGGTACTCCAGCGTCTACCCGTACGACAGGTCCGGGAAGATGGAGCTTGCCGACGACTGCGACATCCCGGACCCGCTGGACCTGCTGGCCTTCCTGGCCGCCCGCACCAGCAGGATCGGGCTCGCCACCGGCGTCCTGGTGCTCCCCAACCACCACCCCGTCGTGCTGGCCAAGCGCCTCGCCACCATCGACGCCCTCTCCGGCGGCCGGCTGCGCCTGTGCGTGGGCATGGGCTGGATGCGCGAGGAGATCGAGGCGTGCGGCGCCCCCTTCGAGGCCCGCGGCCGGCGCGCCGACGAGCAGATCGACGTGATGCGCAAGCTCTGGGCCGGCGCCTCGCCCGAGGGCGTCGAGCACCACGGGGAGTTCTTCGACTTCCGCGGCGCGATGAGCTACCCGAAGCCGGTCCGCCCGGACGGCGTGCCGATCCACATCGGCGGGCACAGCGTGGCCGCCGCCCGGAGGGCGGGCAGGCGCGGCGACGGCCTCCAGCCCCTCGGCGTGGCCGGCGACGACCTGCGCCGCCTCGTGGGCGTCATGCGCGAGGAGGCCGAGAAGAACGGCCGTGACCCGGACGCCCTGGAACTCAGCCTCGGGCACCTGGTCGGCCGGATCACGCCGGAGCGGGCCGAGTCCCTCGCCGCGCTCGGCGCCGACCGCGTCGTGCTCGCCGCCACTCCGACCCAGGACCTCTCCCAGGCCAAGGACGAGCTGTCGGCCTGCGCCGACCGGCTCGGGCTGGTGCCCGCGTGACCCTCGGCACCGGCGACCGCGTCGAGCTCGCCGACCTGGTGTCCCGATACGCGCTGTACACCGACCGCCGCGACCTGGACGGCCTGGCACGCCTGTTCACCGAGGACGGCGTGCTCGTCCTCCCGGACGCGCCGCGCGAGCTCGGCCCGGTGCGCGCCCACACCGGGCGTGCCGAGATCCGGGGCACCATGGCGAAGCTGGCCGCCTTTCCCGTCACCTTCCACGCCCTGACCGGGCACGTCTTCGACGCCGGCCCCGATCCGCGTACGGCCACGGGAAGCGTCGCCTGCGTCGCCCACCACCTGTCGGAGCGGCCCTCCGGCGAGGTGTCCGACCTGGTGTGGCACCTGCGCTACACGGACTCCTACCTGCGGGACGACGAGGCCGGCTGGCGTTTCCGCCGCCGCGAGCTCGGGATCGAATGGATCGAGACACGGCCCGTACGCCGGTGGCGCGGCGACGCGGAGCGAGGAGGAGAACGATGACCGACGCGTCGGCACCCGCCGCCGGAGCCGGGTCCGGGGCGCACGCCCGCGTATGCGTGGTGACCGGCGGCGCGCTCGGGATCGGAGGCGCGATCAGCCGCCGCCTCGCCGCGGCCGGCGACCTCGTGGTGCTCAACGACGTCGACGCGGCGGCCGCCGAACGTACCGGGGCCGAGATCGAGGCAGCCGGCGGCCGCTGCGTCACCGTGATCGGCGACGCGGCGCACGACGAGACCGTGGAGCGGGTCGCCGTGACCGCCCTCGACGTCGGCGGAGGCCGCGTCGACGTACTGGTGAACAACGTCGGGGACTTCCGCCCGGCGTCCAAGACCTTCCTGCACAGCAAGCCCGAGCAGTGGCAGCGCCTGTACGAGCTGAACCTCCTGCACGTGTTCAAGATGACCTACGCCCTGCTTCCGGCGATGATCGAGCGGCGTTCCGGCGTGGTGGTCAACAACTCCACCGTCGAGGCGTTCCGCGGCATCCCCGGGCACGCCGTCTACTCGGCGTACAACGCGGGCGTGTCGGCGTTCACGAAGAGCCTGGCCGTCGAGGTCGGCCAGTACGGCATCCGAGTGAACGCGATCGCGCCCGACCTGGCCGACACGGAGCAGACACCGGCGGCCGCCATGCTGCGCGGGCGCGATCCGGAACTGCTGCGCACGTGGATCCCGCTCGGCCGGTTCGGCGAGCCCGACGACTACGCGGCCGTCGTGGCGTTCCTCGCCTCGGACGACGCGCGCTTCGTCACCGGCCACACCGTCCCGGTGGACGGCGGCACCCTCGCCGCCTCCGGCTGGTACGGCAGAGCCGACCGGAAAGGCTGGACGAACATGCCCAACGAACCCTGACACGGCGGCCCGTCCCCCACGAAGGCCGAACGGGACGGGGGCCTGTCCAACACGAGGACCGGCCGTGCGGGACGGACTTGGCCTGAGCGGGGGACGGGTTCGGCCGGCGCACACCCTGCCGGTCACCTGGCCTGTCACCTGGCCGATCCCCGGCGCTCACCCCCGACCGCCGCCCCACCGGCGGGGTCCTCAGGCTCACGTGACGGGCACGATCCTCGCCTCGACGAGGGAGCCGCCGTCGATCCGGAGAACGCCCAGAGTTCCGTGCGGCTGGCGGCGGCGGTCCGTCGGCGACCCCGGATTGAAGATGCGCACCCCTTGATCCGTCTCGTCGAGCGGGATGTGGGAGTGGCCGAAGACCACCAGGTGCGCCGCCGGGAACCGGCGGCGCATCCTCCCGATCCGCCCGCGCGCCGGACCGCTGTCATGGATCATCCCGGTCCGCACGCCGCCCAGATCCAGCTCCAGGGTCTCCGGAGCGACCAACTCGGGGACGTCGTTGTTGCCCTTGACGACGTGGACGGGGGCGTACGCCTCCAGTTCGCCGATCACCGAAGGCACGCACACGTCCCCGGCGTGCAGGATCACGTCGGCGTCGCGAAGCTCCTCCGCCACCCGAGGAGGGCACGCCTTCCACCGGCGCGGCGCGTGGGTGTCCGCCAGGACGACGACCTTCATCACCACCTCCGACACGACCCGGCTCGCGGCCCTTCGGCGCGACCGCCGCCGGAAGGATGCCCGCTCTCCCCCTCGACGTCCATTCCACCGCCTTTCCTCGGACACCCGCACGCCGCCGGCGCCCGTGAGGGTCCCATGATGCCCCGCTGAGCTGACCGACCCCCACCAGGTCCGCCGGCCGGTCCAGGTCGCGATCATCCCCACCCGCGTCCGGCACGCCCTCCGCGCCGGCCCGGGCGCGCGGGCGGCGCCGGCCTCACCGAGGCCGCGCACGGCGCCAGCTTCGCCGACAGCTCCCACCTGACCCGCGTCACCCGGGAGATGTTCGGCCTGCCCCCCTCCCACCTGCTCGCCGCCCTGCCCTCCACCACGCCCTGAGCGCGGCCAGGCGGCCCCCACGGCGAGGTCAGCGGGCCTGTTCACCCTCGTCTGGGACCACCTGCTCGGCACCTTCTCCTACGACCCCACCCGCCGCTTCACCTCTGAACAACTCGGCATGGCCGCCAAACCGGACTACCCCACCGCCTACCGGCCCAGCTCGCCGACCCCTTCCGGGCCTCCGGCGCCTGCCAGGCCCCGCCCCAGGCCCACCCTTCTCACGCCCTGCGGGCAGCGCAGGAGGCCGGCTCCCCCTAATTCGTGCTCGACGGCACCCTCGTGCGGGCGCGAAGCCGCGAACCCACCAGAAGATCCGAACTCCGTACAGGCCTGGGCGAGAGCACGTAGATCCACAGCCCCGGAGGGCCGCGCGGCGGCGTTGCGAATCTCGGCCGCTCCCAGACCTGGCTAGGCTGACCGGAACATCTACGCGGGGAGGAGGGGGAGCCGTGCGCCGTCGCTCGTCGCTCCTCGCCGTGCCCGCGAGATGGCTGATCTGCCTGATCTTCCCGCTCCTGGTCAGCGGCGTCCCGGCCGCGGGCGTGCTGGGCGCGCTGCCCCAGACCGCCGTCCTGGCGTCGTCCGCGCCCTCCGTTCTCGCGGCCGCGGCACCGGACGCCGCCGCCTCCGCTGTCACGGCCCCCTCCGAATGGGAGGCCGCGAGCGGCGACCACGTCCTGCCCTCCCCTCGACCGGGCGATCACGATCCGGTCTCGCACGACCTCTCCGGGCGTCCGCAGAAGGCGGTCATCGGAGCGAACCGCGCCGTCACAGGCGCGGGCCAGACGGTGGTGCTCGCCGACCGGCGCCGCCCCACGACGCCGCCCGAGCGCGGCGCGGCCGCGGCGCCGCAGGACGGCGGAGCCGATCCGCTCGCCGCGCCGGGCGTCTCGCCCGGCCGCGCGCCACCCTTCACAGACTGAGAGCGACGTCCACCCGCTCTCGATCCCGGTATGCCCTCGCGCGCCGTTGCCGCGCGAAGCTCTTCGATCGGTGAACGCCGACGCGCCGGCTCCCGCGCTCTCCGAAGCGCCGGTCTCCGTCACGCCGGCTCGTCATGCGCCGTTCACGGCCCGCCGCACGCGGCCGGCCGTACGCGGAACCCGGCAGGGCGTCTCCCGATCCCGGTATGCCTTCCCGCGCCTTCGCGGCGCGTCATCCCACTCCGTCTGTGGAGGCTCTCATGTCGCGTGCCCCTGTGGTACGCGCGCTGGCGGCGCTCGCCGTCATCGCGACATCACTCGTCCTCGCCCTCACCATGTCGCCGCGTCTCGGTCTGGACCTGCGCGGCGGCACCCAGCTCGTCTTCGAAACCAGGGACTCCCCCACGACCAAGGCCGACGCCGAGGCCACCGACCGCACGCTCGAGGTGCTCCGCCGCCGTACGGACGCGCTCGGCGTCGCCGAACCCACGCTCGCCCGTTCCGGCGAGCGCCGCATCATCGTCGAGCTGCCCGGCGTGCTCGACCCGCGCAAGGCCGCCGAGACCATCGGCACGACCGCGCAGCTCACCTTCCACCAGGTGCTCGACTATCCCGAGGAGTCGACCAAGCCGAAGAAGGACGAGCTGATCCTGCCCGACGAGGACGGCAACAAGCTGCTCCTCGGCCCGGCCGGGCTGACCGGCGAGGCGGTCAGTGACGCCAAGGCCGGGATCGATCCCGAACGCGCCAGCGGATGGTTCGTCTCGCTCGACTTCCGGGACAACCGCCCCTGGGAGAAGCTGACCGGCGACGCCGCCTGCGCGCCGTCGGGCGACCCCAAACGGCGGATCGCCATCGTCCTCGACAACGAGGTCATCTCCTCGCCCCAGGTGAACGACACCGTACGCTGCAACGTCGGCATCACCGGCGGCAAGACCGAGATCAGCGGATCCTTCACCACCGAGGAGGCGCAGAACCTCGCCATGCTGGTCAAGGGCGGAGCCCTGCCGGTGCCGGTGGAGATCGTCGAACAGCGGACGGTCGGCCCGACCCTCGGTGCCGCCGCCATCGAGGCGAGCGCCAAGGCCGCGGTCATCGGTGTGCTGCTCACGGCGATCTTCCTCACCCTCGCGTACCGGCTGGTCGGGTTCCTCGCCACGATCGCGCTGGGCTGCTACGCGCTGATCTCGTACGCGGCCCTGGTCGCCGTCGGCGCGACGCTCACCCTGCCCGGCCTCGCCGGGTTCGTGCTCGCCATCGGCATGGCCGTGGACGCCAACGTGCTGGTCTTCGAACGTGCCCGGGAGGAGTACACGGCGGCGTCGGCCAAGGGGCTGCGCCCGGCGCTGCTGAAGGGATTCCACCACGCGTGGAGTGCGATCGCCGACTCCAACATCACCACCCTGCTGGCGGCCGGGCTGCTGTTCTTCCTCGCCTCCGGCCCCGTACGCGGGTTCGGCGTGACGCTCTCCCTCGGTGTACTGGCGTCGCTCGTGTCCGCGATGCTGATCACTCGGGTGCTCGCCCAGTGGGCGGTCGGGCGGCGTGCGGTCAACTCGCGGCCCCGGCTTTCCGGGCTCGGCTCGGTGGGCGCGCTCCGGACCTGGCTGACCAGGAAGAACCCCGACCTGATGCGGCGCAGCCGGCTGTGGCTCGGCATCGGCGCCACGGTGACCGTCCTCGCGCTGACCGGGCTGTTCGTCCGCGGGCTCGACTTCGGGGTGGAGTTCACCGGCGGCCGGATCGCCGACTACTCCACGTCGGCTCCGGTGAACGTGGACACCGCCCGGCAGGCCGTGTCCGACGCCGGCTTCCCGAACGCGGTCGTCCAGCGGTCGGACGACGGCATCACCGTCAGGACCGGCCAGATCACCGGGGACGAGGCGGCGAAGATCGAGTCGGCGCTGGCGAGCGTGACCGGCGAGGTCACCAAGCTGCGTGACGAGCTGGTCGGGCCCAGCCTCGGCGACGAGCTGCGGCGCAACGCCCTCATCGCGCTCGGCGTGGCCCTCGCCGCGCAGCTCGCGTACCTGGCGTTCCGTTTCCGCTGGTCGTTCGGCACCGCCGCGGTGCTCGCGCTGGCGGTGGACGTGTCGATCGTGGTCGGCGCGTTCGCCTGGATGGGCAAGCCGATCGACGGCGTGTTCCTGGCCTCGGTGCTCACGATCATCGGATACTCCGTGAACGACAAGGTCGTGGTCTTCGACCGGGTGCGGGAGATGTGGGGTGCGTCCCCCAAGACCCCCTTCTCGCGGATCGCCGGGACCGCCGTCGTCCAGACCGTGCCGCGTACGGTGAACACCGGCCTCGGCGCGCTGTTCATCCTGGCCGCGCTCGCGCTGCTCGGCGGGGACTCGCTCACCGACTTCGCGGTGGCGTTGCTGCTCGGCGTCGTGGTGGGCACGCTCTCGTCGGCGTTCGTCGCCGCCCCGCTCGCCGTCGAGTTCGAGCGGCGCAGCTCCGCGCCTCCGCCGCAGCCGGTGAAGAAGCGCACCTCGGCCTCGCGCCAGGGGTCGGGGGCGGTGGTCTGAGCCACGAGGCCGGACGCCTCGTACGCCCGGGGATCCCGTACGGGCGTTCCCCGGGCGTACGGGAGGAACGGCCCCCGATCGGGTGATCCACCCGCGCCCGCGCCCGCTTCCGCTGGAGCGGGCGCGGCCCGATCGGCGAGACTGGGGCGGGGAGGAGGACACGATGGCTGATCCGGACACCGGCGGCGTGACGGCCGAGTTCGTGACGAAGCGTCCCGCGCCGCCGTTGCGGCGGTTCGTCACCGCGTACATCGGCTACCGCGAGGCGGGCGGCCCACCGGGCCGGCACCGGGGGCTCCCCTCGCCGTACCTCACGATGATCCTCACGCTTGACGATCCGCTGGTCGTGGCCGTGCACCCCGACCCGCACACCCCGCCGGGCACGTACGACACCCTGGTGGGCGGCCTGCACACCGCGCCGGCGGTCATCACTCACGACGGCCGCCAGTCCGGCGTCCAGCTCGCCCTCACGCCGCTGGGCGCGAGGGCGCTGCTGGGCCTGCCCGCCGGGGAGCTGGCGGACGCCGATCTCGACGGTGCGGAGGTCCTCGGCTCCGCGGCGGACGAGCTGCGCGAGCGGCTCCTGGAGGCGGCCGGATGGCCCGCGCGCTTCGGGGCGCTCGACACGGCGCTCACGTCGCTGCTCGGCTCGGCCTCCGGCACGGGACCGGCCTCGGCCGGGAGTCCGGGCGGCCGCCGCCCGCTCGGCGGAGGGCCGGGAACGCGGCGCGGCGCGGAGGCGGCCATGCCCGCGGAGGTCGCGTGGGCGTGGCGGCGGCTGCTGGACACCCGGGGCGGGGTCGGCGTGTCCGATCTGGCCCGCGAGATCGGCTGGAGCACCCGATACCTGGGACGGCGCTTCCGCGAGGAGATCGGCCTGGGCCCGAAGGAGGCGGCCCGGGTGGTGCGCTTCGACCGGGCTCGCCGCACACTGCGGCGCCTGGCCGACGAGGGCGCCGCGCCCACCCTCGCCGCCCTCGCGGCCGATTGCGGCTACTACGACCAGGCCCATCTCGCCCGCGAGTTCGGGGCGCTCGCCGGATGTCCCCCGAGCCGCTGGCTCGCCGAGGAGTCCGGGAACCTCACGGCCGGCTCCCCGCCCCCGGCCTCCGATCGACCCGCCTGACGATTGATCGACCGGGGCGGGCGCTCTAGGTTCTGAGCGTGATTTCCGTGGAGCGGGCTTCGTCGCGATCGCGCCGTTTGGCGCCGGGGATACATATGGGCTGGGCGTTCGCCGTCGCCCTCGCGTCGTGGATCCTGGGATTCTTCGCGTTGTTCCTGGTCACCGGATTGATCGAGCTCAGGGAGTGCGGGCTCGACCCATATACGGAGTACGAGAGTGGGAAATGCGCTTCGGTGAGCGCGTGGGCATCCGTGACCGCATACGGCTGGCTGGCCACGCCGCTCGTCTGGGTGGTCGTGATGGTGTTCCTGGGGCTGGCCCGGGATCGGTGGGCTCGCGCCCGACGGGTCGCCGGTTGGTGCGTTCCCGCCCTTCCGGTCTGCGTCCTGCTGGCGCAGGTCCTCGTCTACCTGCTCTACGGCCCGCTGCCCGCGTGACCGCGGCACCAGGCCCGCCGAGGCCGTGCCCGACGCCCGCTTCCCCGAACTCTCCCGACGCGGAGCCCGGCGGCGACCGGCGGAGGAGTTCCGAAACGTACAAGCCCGGGGCCGGGGGTGGCAGCAGACTGGCGGTATGACGGACAACACACCACCACCCCAGGTCTGGCCCACGCTGCGCGCCCGTGACGCGCGCGGCCTGATCCGCTTCCTCGTCGACGCGTTCGGCTTCGAGGAGACCGCCGTGTACGGCGAGGGCGAGCGGGTCGATCACGCCCAGTTGTCGTGGCCGCTCGGCGGCGGCCTCATGCTGGGCTCGGTCCGGGACACGCCGGACGACAAGTGGGCGCTGGAGCCCGGCACCTTCGGCGCGTACGTCGTCACCGACGAGCCGGACACGCTCTGCGCCCGGGCGACGGCGGCGGGCGCGCAGGTGATCCAGGAGCCGCACGACACGGACTACGGCTCGCGCGACTTCGCGGTCCGCGACCCGGAGGGCAACCTCTGGTCGTTCGGCACGTATCGCGGAGAGCCGCGCAAGGGCTGAGCCTGGAGGAACGCGGCCGTGGCGGGCCTCACCGGCCGAGGCCCGCCGCGAATCCCGGGGCCACGAATCCCGGGGCGCGAATCCCGGGGCCACGAATCCCAAGGTCCGGGGACCTCTCAGGAAACGTCCCGCGGTGTTCCGGCCCGACCGCGGGCCTGTGGCGGCTCTCGGCGCGTCTCGCGGACGCGCGTCACTTGGCCTCAATTCTCCCAGCGGTGACATATGTCCCCAGAGTGAGTCGTTTGAGTAGCGTGTACTGATCAGGCAGTACCGCCCGCTCTGGAGGAGCTCGTGACGACATCGGCCCGTCCCCTGGTGCTGCTCGACGTGGACGGGGTGCTCAACCCGTTCCACCGCCCCTCCTCCCGGTTCGCCAGGCACGAGTGCGTCGTCGACGGTCACACGTACCAGGTGCTGCTCAACGGACGGCACGGCACGGAACTGCGCGGCCTGACCGAGGACACCGGCGCGGAGCTGGTCTGGGCCACCACGTGGGAGGAGAACGCGAACGAGGAGATCGGCCCGCGTCTCGGCCTGCCCCGGCTCCCCGTGATCAAGGTGACCGCCGGGGCGCCCGCGGCGGACGGCACGCTCTTCAAGACGGGCCCGGTGGCCGAGTACGTCCGGGGCCGGCCCTTCGTGTGGTTCGACGACGAGCTCACGTCCGCCGACTGGGAGTACCTGACCGGCCACCCGGACGTCGGCGACTTCCTCCTGATCGAGGTCGATCCCCGGAGCGGGCTGTCCGGATGCGACATCGACCGCGCCCGCGACTGGCTGGCCGCTCCCCGCGCCTGAGCCACCCCACCGATCCCGAACGACGGACACGGGCGCCGGCCGCGCACCGGACGTCCGGCTCGCCCGGCGGGACGTGCGCCGCTCAGATCGCCGAGTTCTCCAGCCAGCGGGCGAGCAGCCTCTCGTCGCCGAAGACCTCGAACCGGCCGCCGTCCGGCCGCAGCCGCCCGTACACGAGGAGCAGCAGGTCGCCCGCGGTTCCCCGCACCGCGACCGTGCCCTTGCCGTGCCCGCGCGCCCATGTGAACCCGTCGGGCCCGAGCATGATCATCCACTCGCCGTCGGCGTCCGTGGCGTGCAGGTGCAGCGTCTCGCCGTCGCCGCACAGCTTCGCGGTGCGCTCCGCCGCCCAGTCGGCGTACGGGAGGTTGCCGAGGAACTCGTCCACGCCGTCGATCGCGGTCGCGGCGTCGATCGCCGGCGCACGGCCCAGCGCCAGCTCGACGTCGGCGAGGTGGACCAGCAGCTCGTGCAGCATCCGCCGGGACCAGAAGCGGGCGTGGTGGTCGCCGCCCCAGGACCAGACCGGCGTCTCGGGCGCGGTCGCACGCAGCGTGGCGAGGAGCCGTCCGGTCCCGGCCGCGAGCCACGCCGCCGGGTCGTCCCCCTCGCCCAGCCGGTCCATCGGCACGTCGCGCGACCCGACCCGCTCCGGGGCACGGGTGCGCACCAGGTGCTCCGCCCAGCGCTGGGTGATCCCGACGTGTTTCACCAGCTTGGCGATCGACCATCCCGGACAGGTGGGCACCGGCGCCGCCGGATCGGCCTCCGCCACCAAGGCGCGCAGCCGTGCCGCGCCGTCCTCGACCGCCGCGCAGTATTCCTCGTGGGTCCGGTCGCCGTGGATCAGCTCAGTCATGTCGCCGACCG
Organism: Microtetraspora niveoalba; assembly: GCF_001570405.1. Lineage (GTDB taxonomy): Bacteria > Actinomycetota > Actinomycetes > Streptosporangiales > Streptosporangiaceae > Microtetraspora > Microtetraspora niveoalba. The sequence goes on from NZ_BBYM01000019.1 coordinate 90,335, forward strand.
TACCTCTCCCACTCCGCGAGCGGTACGGCCCTCCACCGGCTCAGCCGGTGATCACGGCGACGACGACCGTGCCGGGCGCGAGCTCCCGCGCCAGGGTGAAGATCCCGTACATCATCTTGGCGACGTAGACCAGGTCGAGCCGGAGTCCGTGCCGCGCGGCGAAACCGTCCGCGAACTCGCGGAGCTCGGGCGTGGAACGCGCGTAGCCGCCGAAATGGAAACCGCACTCGACCCGCCAGTCGCCGGTGACCCGCCCGAGCGCCTCGCGCTGGAGCCGCGCGACCTCGTCGTCCAGGAACTCGCCGCCCTTCAGCGCGGAGAAGCCGATCGCCCGCCGCCCGGGCGGGAGCCCCGCGGCGAGACCGGCGAGGGTCCCTCCGGTGCCGACCGGGCAGCAGACCAGGTCGTAGCGCCCGCCGAGCTGGGCGTCCAGCTCCGGCGCGATCTCGGCGCATCCGCGCACGGCGGCCGCGTTGCTGCCGCCCTCGGGCAGGAGCCGGAAGTCGCCGAACTCGGCGCGCAGGGCGTCGATCACCTCGGGGGTGTGCTTGCGCCGGTACGCCGACCGGTCCAGATAGGCCAGGCGCATCCCCCGCTCCACCGCGTACGCCAGGGAGGGGTTGAGGGGCAGGTGCTCCTCGCCGCGGATCACGCCGATGGTCTCGAACCCGCAGGCCGCGCCCGCCGCCGCCACGGCCCTGATGTGGTTCGAGTACGCCCCGCCGAATGTGAGCACACGACCGGGCGCGAGGTTGTACTTGAGCTTGCGCCACTTGTTGCCGGGGATCTCGGGGTGGATGAGGTCGTCGCGTTTGAGCAGCAGCCGGACCCCTCCGAGGCGCTCGTCGCGCACTTCCTCGACCGGCGAGGGGATCCGCGCCGCGATGCCCGCCGGCGTCCGCGGAACTGCCGCTGCTTCCATATGGTCAAGGCTGGCACAGGGACGGGAAGTCGCTAACCTACGTGAAGGCCGCTTGTTGAGGAGTGTTGGATTATGAGGGTTGTTGAGGCTTTCCGTGCGGCGTACGGCGACGATCCCGCGGGCGTCTGGCACGCGCCGGGCCGGGTCAACCTGATCGGCGAGCACACGGACTACAACGACGGCCTCGTTCTGCCCTTCGCCGTCCCGTGGGGTGTGACCGCCGCCGTCAGCCCCCGCCCGGACGGCGTCGTACGGCTCGCGTCGCTCCAGGCCCCCGGAGAGGAGCAGACGGTCGAGGACATCGACCGGGCGCACGGGTGGGCGCGCTACCCGGCGGGCGTGGTGTGGGCGTTGCGCGACGCGGGCCACCGGGTCGGCGGCGCGGACATCCTGGTCGACGGAGACGTTCCCAGAGGCGCCGGGCTCTCCTCCAGCGCCGCGCTCGAGGTCGCCGTCGCGATCGCCCTCGACGAGCTGCACGGCCTGTCCCTGCCGAGGATCGAGCTGGCGAAGATCGCGCAGCGGGCCGAGAACGCGTTCGTCGGCATGCCGTGCGGGATCATGGACCAGGCGGCCTCGGCGCTCGGCGAGGAAGGCCGCGCGCTGTTCCTCGACTGCCGCTCCCTGGGCAGCCGGGCCGTGCCGCTCGACCTGGCGGCGCACGGCCTGCGGCTCCTGATCATCAACACGCGGGTCCACCACGAGCTGGCCGACGGGCAGTACGCGAAGCGCCGCCAGGACTGCGAGAACGCCGCCAAGCGGCTCGGCGTGCCCGCGCTCAGGGACGTCACCGACCTCGCCGGCGCGCTCGCCCGGCTGAGCGGCGACGAGCGGCGGCGCACCCAGCACGTGGTCACCGAGAACCACCGGGTCGAGGCGCTCGTCGGCCTGCTGCGCGCGGGCGCCGTACGCGAGATCGGCGCGCTCCTGAACGCCTCGCACCTGTCCCTGCGCGACCAGTTCGAGGTGTCGTGCCCCGAGCTGGACACGGCCGTCGAGGCGGCGGTCAGGGGTCGCGCGCGGGGGGCCAGGATGACCGGAGGCGGCTTCGGCGGCTCCGCCATCGCCCTCGTCCCCGAGGAGCACCTCCCGTCCGTCCGGGACGAGGTGCTGCGGGCCTACGAGGCGCGCGGCTGGGCCGCTCCCGACCTCCTGGAGGCGACTCCCGCCGCGGGCGCCCGCCGCCTCCGCTGACGGGAGCCGCCGGATCGGCCGACCGGGCGGCTTCGCCGCCCGGTGCCCGCGAACCGCGGCCGCGAGGTGCTCACAGGGGCCGGAAGGCCGGCGGGCGGCGCTCCAGGAAGCTCGCCACGCCCTCGGCGAAGTCGGGCCGGCCGAACGACTCCCTCATCAGCCGGACCGCCCGGTCCCTCGACTCGTCGAGGGACCGCTCCCAGTCGTCCCACACCTGCCGCTTGATGGTCGCCATCGACGCGGGCGAGCTGTGCGTCGCCAGCTCCTCCGCGTACGCGAGGGCCTCGTCGAGCAGCCGCTCGCCCGGTACGGCACGGCACGCCAGACGCAGCGCGTACGCCTCGGAGCCGGTGAACGTGCGCCCGGACAGGAGCAGGTCCATGGCCGCCGCCTGCCCGGCGATCCTGGGCAGGATCCAGGCCAGTCCGTACTCGGCGATGAGGCCGCGCCGGGAGAACGCGGTGGTCCACTTGGCGTCCTCGGCGGTGAACACGAGATCGCAGACGAGGGCGTAGACCATGCCGAGCCCGGCGCAGGCGCCGTTCACCGCGGCGATGACCGGTTTGCGAAGGGTGATGGGAAAGGTGGTGGGCCGGGGGTCGAGTACGACGTCGATCCCGCCGGTCCGGTCTCCCGGGGCGCCGCCTTCGCCGGCGTGATCCTCGTCACCGTCTCGCGTACGCCGGCCCGGGGATCCAGCGGAGTGATCTTCGTCACGGCCCCCCGGCGATCCGGCCCCCTGGACCGCGGCGAGCGCCTGGAAGTCGGCCCCGGAGCAGAATCCCTTTCCCGCGCCGGTGACCACGACGACCCGGACGGACGGGTCGCGGTCGGCCTCTTCGAGGAGGTCGAAATATCGCCGTCCCAGCTCGGGGGTCCACGCGTTCAACCGCTCCGGCCGGTTGAACGTCAGGATCCGCACGGCGCCTCGGCTCTCGGACAACACCAGGTCGTGGTTCTCGGACGGCACCCGCATGTCGGCCTCCCTGTGCGCAGAACTATGTTCTACACCAGTCCGGGCGTGTCGATCGACCCCCGGAAACCCGGAAACCCCGGAAACGCGACGAGGCCGGGTGACCTCTCGGTCACCCGGCCTCGGAGCCGGTGGCTCCCGCGATAGGACTCGAACCTATAACCTGCCGGTTAACAGCCGGCTGCTCTGCCGATTGAGCTACACGGGATCGTGCTTGCCCCGCCTTCCGGCCTTTCGGCTTTCCTTGCGGCGCGGAACTAGATTAGCGCACTCCGAGGGGTTCGTGTCACATCGCTTGCGCTTGGATAGAGCGTGGCCCCCAGGGTAGGAGGCCGGAGACATTGAGTGGGGAGGTGGAAGATGCGCTACAAGGTGATGTTCGCCGCCGGACTGGCCATCGGTTACGTCCTTGGCACTCGGGCCGGGCGGGAGCGGTACGAGGAGATCAAGCGCCTGGCACAGCGGGTGTCCGACAGCCCGACGATCCAGGAGGCGGCGGGCCTGGTGGGCGCCCAGGCGGCCCGTGTCGCCGGCAAGGCCAAGGGCGTGATGGGCGACAAGTTCGGCGGGAAGGTCCCGTTCATGCGCAAGCCCGAGCAGGGGCACGAGGCCAAGCCGTGGACGGCTGAGCGGGTGCCGAGCGGAGCCGGCTGGCCCGACCCCGGGACGACCTGACCCCCGCTACCGGCCACGTGTCGCGCCGCCGGACTCCCCGGCCGTCGGCGCCTCAGACACCGAGGCTGCGGCGCACCTCTTCGAGCGCCTGCTCGGCGAGTGCGCGCAGTCCCGGGTCGCCGGGATCGAGACCGGGATCGAAGACGAACTCCCACCGCGGCTGTTCGGTCCCGGGAACGCGCCGCGCGACCAGCCGTACGCCTCCGCGCGCGTCGAGCGCGACGTGCCTGCTGGCCACGATCGTCGAGGTGACCCGCTCACGGATCGTCTCCGGCAGCAGGCCGGGCTCGGGAAGCGCCGCCTTGTGGGTCTCGCCGTCCGTCATCACGACGGTGAGGCCGTCCTCGTCCCACGTCGCCTTGTCCACCAGATGCCAGGGCAGCCTGCGCCCGCCGGGCAGGTGCAGGGCCAGCGTGGTCGCCACCGCGTACCCCCCGGCCTCCCCCGCGTCCGCGTCGGCCGTACGCGCGTGGCTCAGCAGTCGCTCGCCCGGTTCGAGCGCCAGGGCCGTACGGACCTCGGAGGGCAGACGACCGCCGAAGAGGGCCCCGGTGAGACCGGAGAACGCGCGGGAGAACGAGGATCCAGCCAAGGGGCACCGCCAGGGAACACGACGATCGGTACAGCCGCAGGCTATCTCCCGAGCAGATCGAGGGTGAGCGCGGCCGACCAGGAGAAGTCGCGGCACCCGTGCCCGGTCCCGTCGAAGGGGTCGAAGCACTCCCGGAACCCGCCCTGCCGGACCAGCCGCAACGTGCTCGCGACGAGCAGCTCGCTCAGCCGGTCCAGCCCGTGTACGGCCGCCGCCCGGGCGAGCAGCCAGTTCGTGCTGATCCACGAGGGGCCGCGCCAGTACTGGCCGCGTTCGAACTCCGGGGCCCTGATGTCGCAGCTCGGGACGGGATATCCGGCCGCCCCCATGAACCTGGTCGACTCCAGGAGCGCGGTGAGCGTCTCGACGACGTGCCGGGGCAGCCCCGGGTCGAGCAGGGGACCGAAACCCCCGATGGTGCAGACCGGGACGAGCCGCCCGGCGCGGACGTCCCGGGCGTAGAAGGCGCCGTCCCACAGCCGGTCGAGCAGCGCCGCCCTGATCCGCGCGGCGGCCTCCTGGAAGGGCGCGGGGTCGGCGCCGACGGCCTCGGACGCGAGGCGCGCCATGGCGTCGCATGAGAGCAGCCAGACGCCGTTGAAGAGCGGGTCCTCGACCGCGAACGGGTGCTCGTCCCGGTAGTAGGACGCCGCGTACCCGTGCTCGCGGCAACGCACCGCGAGCCGGAAGTACCGGTCGTGGTAGCCGTCCCCGCGCCTGTCCGCCTCCGGGTCCGCGAGCGGCGCGTCCCAGGCGGGGCTGTCGTCCATGCCGGACTCCCAGGGGTGGACGATCGCGGCCAGCCCGGCGCCTCCGGCGTCCCTGGTCTCCAGATAGGCGTGCTGGGCGACGAGGGACGGCCAGGCCCGCCGTACGAACCGGGTGGCGAGATCGCGGTCGGCGGCGTGCCTCCAGACCCACCAGGCGGCGTACGCGTGCAGGGGCGGCTGGGTGAGGCCGGAGGTGGGCGTGCCGCGCGGGGCCTCCGGCACGTCCTCCGAGCGCCACATGGACGGCCCGGGGAAGTACCCGTTCGGGTGGTGGAACACGATGTGCGGGACCATCCCGGTACGCCACTGGCCGGAGAGCAGCGACAGCAGTTCCTGCCCGGCCCGCGCCGTGTCGTGCCGGGCGAGCCCGATCGCCACGAACGCCGAGTCCAGGCTCCACTGGTGGGGATAGATGCCGGGGGCGGGCACGGTGGAGACGCCGGTCCAGTTCGCGTCGAGGACCGCGAGGGCGGCCCGCCCGAGCGCGGCGTCGTCGACAGCGGGACGCCCGTCCATCGGTCCAGATTAATCCCACAAAGGCCAGAAATCACCGAATATGCCGGCCCAGATCTGCCCAACCGACCCGGCTGTCACCTGAGCCGTGAGCAAAGCGTACGCATCGGAACCGGTCACCGCCGTCGACCGCGCGAACCCGGCGCACCGCGCGGCGAGATCACCGGCGTGGACCAGGGCGTGCGCGGCCGCGGCGAGGGAAACGCTCGCCGCCCCGGGACACCGGGCCGTCGGCCCCGCCTTCCCACTGGAAGCGCGCAGGGCCCCGGCGAGCCGGGACCCTGCGCGGAGTGTGTACGGACACCTGCCGGAGGCCGGGACGGCCCGTATGGCGGAGCTACTCGAGGTAGTCGCGGAGCATCTGGGCCCGGGTCGGGTGGCGCAGCTTGGCCAGCGTCTTGGACTCGATCTGCCGGATGCGCTCGCGGGTCACTCCGAACTCGCGGCCGACCTCCTCCAGCGTGCGGGGGTGGCCGTCCGACAGCCCGAACCTGAGCTGGATGATCCGCTGCTCGCGCTCGGACAGGGTGGCGAGAATGTCGTCGAGCTGGTCCTGCAACATGATGAACGCGGCGGCCTCGATCGGCACCACCGCGTCCGCGTCCTCGATGAAGTCTCCGAGGTCGGAGTCCTCCTCGCCGATGGGCGACTGGAGCGACACCGGCTCCTGCGCGATCCGCTGGATCTCCACCACGCGGTCGATGGGCAGGTCCAACTCGGCGGCGATCTCCTCGGGGGCCGGCTCGCGGCCGAGGTCCTGGTGGAGCTGGCGCTGCACCCGGACGAGTTTGTTGATCGTCTCGACCATGTGGACGGGAATTCTGATCGTCCGGGCCTGGTCCGCGATCGCTCTGGTGATCGCCTGACGAATCCACCACGTGGCATAGGTCGAGAACTTGTATCCCTTGGTGTAATCGAATTTCTCGACCGCGCGGATCAGTCCGAGATTTCCCTCCTGGATAAGATCGAGAAAGAGCATTCCCCGGCCGACATAACGCTTGGCGATCGAGACCACGAGCCGCAGATTCGCCTCGATCAGCCGCTGCTTGGCGCGCACGCCCTCCCACACCAGGTCCTCGAGCTCACGGCGGCCCAGCGGGACGGCCTGGCCGCACAGCTTGTCCTCCGCGAACAGGCCGGCCTCGATCGCCTTGGCGAGCTCCACCTCCTCCTCGGCGGTCAGCAATGGAACACGGCCGATCTCCCGCAGGTAGATGCGGACGAGATCGCTGGTCGGAGCCCGCCGGCCGGCGTCGTCGTCGTCCGGTCTGCTCGGCTCGTCGTCACCCTGGGGCTCGAGGACCTCGACCCCGTTCTCCGCGAGCATCCGCACGACACGCTCAAGCGCGTCGGACGGAAGCTCGGACCTGTCGAGCGCGGCGGCCACGTCGTCCACCGTGACGCTGCCGCGTTCCCTTCCCTTCGCGACGAGGTCCGCCACCTGGTCTACCGATGGCGGCCCACTTGGTAGCACCGATGCACCCACGCATCACAGTCTGCGGCATGAACACAACAAAGCGGCAGGCCTATTTTTGTCACCCAAGGTAAGGCAGAAGTCAATACCCGATCGCAATCAAAATAGGCGTTTGCCGGTTGTCAGGAACGGAAAGGAAAGTAATTCATGCCCCGGCGGCGCGCTCGCGCAACACCCGCCGCTGCTGTTCCAGCGCCACCAGCTCGCCGAAGAGGCGGTTGTACTCCTGCTGCTCCTCCACGGGGTTGAGCCGCTGGAGCCGTGCCTTGATCTGCGTGACCGACCGGCCCACCGCCGTCTCCAGCAGCCGGGCGAGCACCGCCGCGGCGTACCGCTCCTCGCCGCCCGCCTCGACGCGCGGCTCCTCGACGGCGAACCGGGTGAGCGCCGGGCGCAGCTCGTCGCCCGCCGCCCCGAGCAGGCGTTCGACCCACTCCTGGCCGCCCGGGCCGCCCGAGGCGGTGCCGCCCACCGCCACGATCACCCCGTACAGCGCGGCGTGCTCGGGCCGGATGAACGCCTCACCGCCGAGGGCGTCGAACTCGGGGCCGAGCAGGGCGGGCCGCTGGACGGCGAGCTTCAGGGCCTCCGCCTCCAGCATGGCGACCGGATCGGCCTGCTCGCGCCCCTGGCCGGGCCCGCCGTGCTGCCGCTCGGGACCGGGTGCGCCGTACTGCCGGCCCTGGTCCGGCCCGCCGTACCCACGGCCCTGCTGCCTGCCGTACGGGCCGCCCCGGCCTGGAGGGAACCCCTGCCGGTCGTGCCCGGACTGCCCGCGCTGACCGGACTGACCGTACTGACCGGACTGCCCGCGCTGCCCGGGGTGGCCGGGGTGGCCGTGTTGTCCGGACTGCCCGTGCTGCCCCGGCTGGCCGCCCTGACCGCCCTGTCCGCCCTGGCCGATGGCCTGCTGGACACGCTGGATCACGAACCCCTCGTCCATGAAGCCCAGCCACCGGTCCAGGTCCACGACGTACGTCTTGCGCAGCCCGGGGTCCTTGATCGAGGCCACCACGGGGGCGACCGCGTCGAGGGCGCCGAGCCGTCCCTCGTTGGTGGTCAGGTCGAAGCGGGAGATCACGCTCCGGATGGCGAAGGCGAACAGCGGCTCCCGGCTCGCGATGAGGTCGCGGACGGCGGCGTCCCCCTGCTTCACCCGCAGGTCGCACGGGTCGAGCCCGTCGGGCTGGACGGCGACGAACGTCTGGGTGACGAACTTCTGCTCGTCCTGGAACGCCCGGAGGGCGGCCTTCTGCCCGGCGGAGTCGCCGTCGAACGTGAAGATCACCTCGCCGCGGAACTCGGCCTGGTCGAGCAGCAGCCGCCGCAGGACCTTGATGTGCTCCTCGCCGAAGGACGTGCCGCAGGTCGCCACCGCCGTGGGCACCCCGGCCAGGTGGCAGGCCATGACATCCGTGTAGCCCTCGACGATGACCGCCTGGGAGCGGCGCGCGATCTCCCGCTTGGCCAGGTCCACGCCGTACAGCACGGAGCTCTTGTGGTAGATCGGGCTCTCGGGGGTGTTGAGGTACTTCGGGCCGTCGTCGGAGTCGAGCAGCTTGCGGGCGCCGAAGCCGATGACGTCGCCCGTGATGTCCCTGATCGGCCAGACCAGCCGGCCCCTGAACCGGTCGATCGGCCCCCGGCGGCCCTCCCTGGACAGCCCGCCCTTGATCAGCTCCTGGGAGGTGAACCCCCGGGCCATCAGGTGCCGGGACAGCGCCTCCCACCCGGCCGGGGCGTACCCGACGCCGAACCGCTCGGCGTCCACCCGCTCGAAGCCGCGCTCGGACAGGAACCGCCGGCCGGGCGCCGCGTCGGGCGTGGCGAGCTGCTCCGCGTAGAACTCGGCGGCGGCGCGGTGCGCCTCGATCAGCCTGACCCGCTCGCCCTGCTCGCGCCCGGGGACGTAGCCGCCCTGCTCGTACCGGAGCTGGATCCCGGCGCGCTGCGCGAGACGCTCGACGGCCTCGGAGAACGAGAGGTTCTCGATCTTCCGGACGAACGTGATGACGTCGCCGCCCTCGGCGCAGCCGAAGCAGTAGTAGTAGCCCCGGGCCGGCGTCACGTTGAACGACGGGGACTTCTCGTCATGGAAGGGGCACAACCCCTTCAGGTTGCCGCCGCCGGCGTTCCGGAGCTGGATGTGCTCCCCCACCACGTCGGCGATCGGCGAGCGCTCCCGCACGAGCGCGATGTCCTCGTCGCTGATCCGCCCTGCACCGCTACGCCCTGCCACGCTCGCGAGTTTAGGCCCTGGAACCGACGCCTTGGGCGGGGCCTGCCCGGGACCGAATCCAGGTAACGGGTCGTGACCGAAATCCGCGTCGGTTACAAAGGAACGGTCGGATCTCGCTAACGTCGAGCGGGTGGAGATCATGCGATCGGGCAGACTGGCCGCCGCGGCGGCCGCGGCCGTGGCCGTCGCCGGGCTGACCGCCGCGTGCGGGGCGCCGGCCGGGGTGGCCGGGGTGAGCACGCTTCCGCCGGTGCCCCGCACCGAGGAACCGCCCACCACCTCGCCGGACGGCGCCGTCGCCGCCACCTCCGGAGGGTCCGTCGTCGGTGACGGCGACCACATGCGCTCCGTCGCCCCGCCCCCCGCCCCCGATCCCGTACGGCTCCCGCCGCCCAAGGTGTCGGAGTACACCTACGCGTTCCCGGTGAAGGGGTGCCGCGTGTCGTACGCGCGGCAGCTCCTCGTGCTGCCCAAGAGCACGATCTGGGCCGGAAAGGGCTGCGCGTTCGTCTCGCCGGTGGACGGCGTGGTCCGCGAGGTCAACGTGCAGAACAGGTGGGTCCCGTCCACCGACCGGGGCCAGGACCGCGAGGGCAGGTTCGTCACGGTCCTCGGCGAGGACGGCGTGCTCTACCTGGGCGGCCATCTCGACTCGGTCGAGCCGCAGGTGCGGCCGGGCGCCAAGGTGAAGGCGGGCCAGCGGCTCGGCAGCCTCGGCAACTCCGGCAACGCCCGCGACACGGCCAGCAACCTCTACTTCGCGATCTCCTGGCCGGTCCCACAGGAGTACTGGTGGATCCGGCGCGGCATGATCGAGCCCTGGGACTACCTCGACGCCTGGTACGACGGCAACCGGACCCTCTCCCCGAAGAAGGCCGTGTTCGCGATGCGGAAGCGGGTCGGCAGGCTCCCCTCCTGCGACCGGCTGTGCACCTCGAAGCAACCGCCCGCGGCGAAGGGCGGCGGCGCCGACAAGGGCGGCAAGACGCGCACCAGTGTCAGGCAGGAGCCCGACGAGGAGGCCACCGTCGTCACGCCCGGCTAGGCGGGACCGGGCAGGAGGTCGCCGAGCGGGACACCGGGGTCGGTGAGCCGGGCCGGGTCGACGGCGGTCCCGGCCCGCCCCGCCCGTACGAGCGCCTGGATGTCGTCGGTCACGTCCCAGACGTTGACGTTCATCCCGGCGAGCACCCGGTTCTCGCGCAGCCAGAAGGCGACGAACTCCAGGCTCTCCACCGGCCCCCGGTAGACCACCCGGTCGTGGCCGGTGATGTCGCCGGAGAACTCCATCCCCAGCTCGTACTGGTCGGTGAAGAAGTACGGCACCCGGTCGTAGACGACGTCCCGGCCGAGCATGGCGCGGGCGGCCGCCGGGCCGCCGTTCAGCGCGTTGGCCCAGTGCTCGACCCGGATGGGCCGGCCGAGCAGGGGGTTCATCGCCTCGGCCACGTCGCCCGCCGCGTAGATGTCGGGGTGCGAGGTGCGCAGCGATGCGTCCACGACGATGCCGTCGGCCACCTCGAGCCCGGCGCCGCGGGCCAGCTCGACGTTCGGGGCGGCGCCGATGCCGACGACCACGTCGTCGGCGGGCAGCGAGCGGCCGTCCGAGGTGATCACGTGACGGACGTGTCCCGCGCCCTCCAGCCGGGCGACGGAGACGCCGAGCAGCACCTCCACGCCGTGCCGCCGGTGGAGCTCGGCGAAGATCTCCCCGACGGCCGGGCCGAAGGTCCGGTGCAGCGGCGTCGGCTCGGGCTCGACGATCGTCACCGCGCATCCCGCCTGGCGGGCCGCCGCCGCGGTCTCCAGCCCGATCCAGCCGCCGCCGATCACGACGACGTTCCCCTGATGGGCGAAGGCGGCGCGCAGCGCCTGGCTGTCGGCGAGCGTGCGCAGGTAGTGGACGCCCTCCAGGTCCGCGCCGTCCACCGGCAGCGGGCGCGGCGTCGCCCCGGTCGCGATCAGCAGCTTGTCGTACGGCTGCCGCTCGCCGGAGTCGAGGTGGACCGTGTGCGCCTCGGGGTCGACCGCGGTGGCGGCGACGCCCAGCAGCAGCCGCACGTCGTGCTCGGCGTACCAACCGGGCTCGTGCACGTAGACCTTCGCCACCTCGGTGCTTCCCTGGAGGTAGCCCTTGGAGAGCGGCGGCCGCTCGTAGGGGCGCTCCTGTTCGGCCCCGATCAGCACGATCTCGCCGGTGAAGCCCTCCTCACGGAGCGTCTGCGCCGCCTTCGCCCCCGCCAGGCCCGCCCCCACTATCGCGTACGTCGACATCTGCACCTCTCACTCCCGGCTTTCGCGCAGTATCCGCCCGTGTTGCGCCCGCGTCGACCGGAACGCGCCGGACGGGTACCAGGTGCCCGGGAAAGGCGGCGGGATTCCTCGCCCGGCCGCCGGGCGCCGTCAGGCGAGGCGGCGGCGCCAGGCGACCGCGGAGACGTCGGTCAGCGACGCGATCTGGTCGACGACGGCCCGCAGCCGCCCGGCGTCGTCGGCGGCGTTCTCGAAGGCGGGGCGCAGCGCGGGTTCGAGGGTCGCGGGCGCGCCCGCCCAGATCAGCGCGGCCAGCTCGGCGATCAGCTCCCGCTGCCGCGCCTGGGCGGCGTGGTGCGCCTCGCGCGACATCACGTAGTGCGCGGTGACGCCCTTGAGCAGTGCGCACTCCAGGCGGGTGGTCCGGGGGACGACGAGGTCCGCCGAGTGCCGCCCGGCCGGGGGTTCCGCCCGGTACGCGTACGCCTCGCGGGTGGCGTCCTGGGCGGACCGGCAGAAGCGGCCGATGAGCGAGCTGGTGAGGCGCTTGAGCGCGGCGAGGTCGTCGAGCCCGCCGACGAACGGCCCGGCGAAGCCGACGGGCCAGACCGGGTCGGCGACCAGCCGCGCGAACGTCTCGGCCAGCTCGGCGAGGTCGGCGTCGGGGGCGTACCACCGCCGGGTCAGGCGGCAGACCTCCAGGCGCTCCTCGGGGTCGCGCAGCGCCTCGGGGGTGACGTGGCCGCAGTGCAGCGCGTCCTCCAGGTCGTGCACGGAGTAGGCGACGTCGTCGGCCCAGTCCATGATCTGCGCCTCGAAACTGACCCGGTAGTCGGGGCTCCCCTCCCTCACCCAGGCGAAGATCGCCGCGTCCTCGGGATAGACGCAGTACGGCCCGCCGTCGCGGGCGTGGGGGACGCCGGGGACGCGGCAGGCGCCGCTCGTCCAGGGGTACTTGCAGACCGCGTCGAGGGCGGCCCTGGTGAGGTTGAGCCCGGCGCTGCGGCCGTCCTCGGTGAGGACCTTGGCCTCCAGGCGGGTGAGCAGCCGCAGGTTCTGCGCGTTGCCCTGGAAGCCGCCGCACGGGGCCGCCACCTCGTCCAGCGCGGCCTCGCCGTTGTGGCCGAACGGCGGGTGCCCGAGGTCGTGGGCGAGGCAGGCGGTCTCGACGAGGTCGGGGTCCCGGCCGAGGAGCTTGCCCATCTCCCTGCCGATCTGCGCGCATTCGAGAGAGTGGGTGAGCCGGGTCCGGTTGCTGTGCATGCTGTGGTCGGCGGGCGTGACCACCTGGGTCTTGGCGGCGAGCCGCCGGAGGGACGCGCTGTGCATGACCCGGGCGCGGTCGCGCTCGAAGGCGCCGCGTTCGGGATCGCCCGGAGGTTCGGGCACCCATCTCGCCTGATCATGCTCGTCGTAGCGGATCATCGGTCCTCCTTCCCCGACGTGTCGGGGAAGGAGGACAGTACCCTTTCGGACCTCATCTCACGACAAACACCCGCGAAACTCTCAATGACCGGCGGTCCAGTCGAGGGCCCGGGCGATCGGGACCCCGGGCCGGTAGGCGAGGTGCACGTGGCCGGGTGCGTCCAGGACCGTGAGGTCGGCCCGCCGGCCGGGGGCGAGGACGCCGACGTCGTCGCGGCGCAACGCCCGCGCGCCGCCCGCGGTCGCCGCCCACAGGGCCTCGGCCGGGGTCATCCGCATCTCGCGCACCGCGAGGGCGACGACCAGGGGCATCGACGAGGTGAAGCACGAGCCGGGATTGCAGTCGGTCGCGAGCGCGACCGTCACCCCGGCGTCGAGCAGCCGCCGCGCGTCGGGGTAGGGCGAGCGCGTCGAGAACTCCACGCCGGGCAGCAGCGTCGCCACCGTGCCGCCCCCGGCCAGGGCGTCCACGTCACCGCCGGTGAGATGCGTGCAGTGGTCGACGCTCGCCGCGCCCATCTCGACGGCGAGCGCCACGCCCGGCCCGGCGGAGAGCTGGTTGCCGTGCACGCGCAGCCCGAGACCCGCCGCCCGCCCGGCCGCCAGCACCTCGCGGGCCTCGTCCCCGTCGAAGGCGTGCCCGCCGGCGGGCTCGCAGAAGACGTCGATCCAGCGGGCGTGCGGGGCGCAGGCGGCGAGCATCTCCCCCGTCACGAGCCGTACGTACGCGTCGCGGTCGGCCCCCGGGGGCACGACGTGCGCGCCGAGGAAGGTCGTCTCACAGGTGACCTCGCGCGCCAGCCGCAGCGCGCGCTCCTCGTCCGCGACGGTCAGGCCGTAACCGCTCTTGATCTCGACGGTGGTGGTCCCCTGGGCGCGCATCTCGGCGATCCGGGCGCGCAGCAGCGTGCGCAGGTCGTCCTCGTCCGCCGCGCGGGTGGCGGCGACCGTGGTGGCGATCCCGCCCCCGTCGTACGGCACGCCCTCCATGCGGGCGGCGAACTCGGCGGCGCGGTCCCCGGCGAAGACGAGGTGGGCGTGGGAGTCGACGAAGCCGGGGATCACCGCCCGGCCCCCGAGGTCCCGCCGGCGGTCGGCCGGGGGCGCCTCGGCGGCGGGGCCGATCCAGGCGACGTGTGCTCCGTCCACGACCACCGCGGCGTCGTGGAGCACGCCAAGGGGCGAGCCGTCCCCGGTGGACGGGTCGTTGGTGACGAGCTCGGCGATTCCGGTGAGCAGCGTCGTGGTCACGCGTCCTCCCACAGCGGGTCGATCGCCGCGGCCAGCAGGGCGGCCACGTCGCCGAGGACGTGCCGTCCGCCGGTGACGACCGTGCGGCCGTCCACGACGACGGTGTCGATGTCGGCGGCGGTGGCGGCGAGGAGCACCTGCTCCGGCGCGACGCCCGCCGTGCGCGGGGTGTCGAGGCGGACCGCGACGAGGTCGGCGCGGGCGCCCGGCTCCAGCCGCCCGGCGTCCGGCCAGCCGAGGCTGCCGTGCGCGGTGGCCGCGGCCAGCAGCTCCCGTGGCTGGAAGCGTCCCCGCCGCAGGCTGCGCAGCCGCTCGTGCGTCTCCAGGGCGCGCGCCTCTTCGAGCAGGTCGATGACCGCGTGCTGGTCGGAGCCAAGGGAAAGCGGCGCTCCCGCGTCCCACAGGGCGCGGGCCGGGCCGATCCCGTCCGCGAGGTCCCGCTCGGTCGTCGGGCAGAAGCACGCCGTCGTCCGCGTGCGGCCGAGGACGGCGACGTCCTGTTCGGTCAGGTGCGTGGCGTGTACGACGCTGGTCGCCGGTCCCAGCACGCCCTCCTCCTCCAGCAGGCGGGTTGGGGTGACGCCGTAGAAGGCCGCGCACGCCTCGTTCTCCGCCGGCTGCTCCGACAGGTGGACGTGCAGCGGCCGTCCCGCCGCCGCGGCCGCCACCGTCGCGAGCGCCGCGCGCGGCACCGCGCGCACCGAGTGCGCCGCCACCCCGGCGCGCATGCCCTCGGAGGGCCGGAGCTCCGCCACCCGCGCGGCCCAGCGCTCCGCGTCGCCGTCGCCGTACCGGAGCTGGGCGCCGTCGAGGGGCGCGTGGCCCGAGCCGGTGAGGCCGCCCGCGAGATAGCAGGTGTCCAGGAGGGTCAGCCGGATCCCCGCGTCGTCGGCCGCCTGCCGCAGCGCCTCGGCCATCGCGTTCGGATCGTCGTACGGCGTGCCGTCCGGCGTGTGGTGCAGGTAGTGGAACTCCCCGACGCAGGTCACCCCGGCGAGCGCCATCTCGGCGTACGTCGCCCGGGCGAGGGCGAGGTAGCGGTCGGGGTCGAGCCTCCGGGCCACGGCGTACATGCGCTCGCGCCACGTCCAGAAGGTGCCGCCGCCGTCGTGGGTGCGGCCGCGCAGAGCGCGGTGGAACGCGTGGCTGTGCGCGTCGGCGAGGCCGGGGAGCACGACGCCGGGCAGCCGGACGGCCGCGCCGGGCTCGGTGCCGGGCGTGACGGAGGTGAGGCGGCCGTCCTCGGCGGTGAAGGTCACGTCCCTGGCCGGACCGCCGGGCAGCAGGGCGTGGGCGGCGTGCCACCGCGCCGGACCGGCGGCGCGGCTCATCGGGTCTCTCCCGAGAGCGCGGCCTGCCGGACCACCCCGGCGTGGCCGGCGAGGTCCGCGATCGCCAGGGCGAGCGCGTCCACGCCGGCGTGGCAGTCGGCCCGCTCGGCGTGCTCGGCCGGGGAGTGCGAGACGCCGGTGGGGTTGCGCACGAACAGCATCGCCGCGGGGATCCCGGCGGCGGCGAGGATCCCGGCGTCGTGGCCCGCGCCGGTGCCGAGCACGGGCGCGTCCCCCAGCAGGGCCGCGAGGCGGTCGCGCAGCGGCGCGGAGAAGGCCGTCTCCGCGGTGAAGGACTCCTCGACCGCGACCGTCCCTCCCCGGACGGCGACCGCCTCGGCCACGGCCCGCACGTCCGGCTCGTGCGGCCCGCGCGCGTCCAGCCAGGCCCGTACGGCCGACGGGACGGCGTTGACGCCGTTCGGCTCGACCAGCACCTTGCCGACGGTGGCCACGCAGCCGCGGGCCGCCGCCGCCTCCCTGGCGGCGGTGATGACGGCCGCGAGCGCGAGCATCGGGTCGCGCCGGTCCTCCAACCGGGTGGTGCCCGCGTGGTTCGCCTCTCCCATCAGGTCCAGGCGCCACCGGCCGTGCGGCCAGATGGACGAGCCGACGGCGACCGGGCGGCCGACGTCGGCGAGGGCGCGCCCCTGCTCGACGTGCAGTTCCACGAACGCGCCGATCCGCCGCAGCGCCTCGGGGTCGGGGCCGAGGTGCGCCGGGTCGTGGCCCGCCCGCGCCATGGCCTCGGCGAGGCTCGTCCCGCCGGCGTCGCGCAGGCCACGGGCGCGGTCCGCGCCCAGTGCGCCCGTGATGATCCGCGAGCCGCCGCAGGCCACCCCGAACCGGGCGCCCTCCTCGTCCGCGAAGTTCACCACGCCGACCGGCCGGGACGGGACGAACCCCCGGGCACGCAGCGCGTCGAGCGCGGCGAAGGCAGAGACGACGCCCAGCGGCCCGTCGTACGCGCCGCCGTCCGGCACCGAGTCGAGGTGCGAGCCCATGACGACGCCGGGCCGTCCGGCCGACGCGGCGGCGTCGGGGTCGCCCCACCAGGCCCACTGGTTGCCGGCGCGGTCGAGGGTGAGGGAGAGGCCGCGCGCCGCCGCCTCTCCGGCGAACCACTCGCGCAGCGTCGCGTCCTCACGGGTCCAGGCGAAGCGCCGGTAGCCGCCGGAGCGGGGGTCCCGCCCGACCGGCTCGATCGCCGCCCACAGCGCGTCGAAGGTCATCGGGTCAGCTCTCCCGCATCGGGATCCGCACGCCGCGCTCGGCGGCGACCCGGTCGGCGAGGTCGTAGCCCGCGTCGACGTGCCGGACGACGCCCATGCCCGGGTCGTTGGTCAGCACACGCTCGATCTTGGCGCGGGCCAGGTCGGTGCCGTCGGCGACGGTGACCTGCCCGGCGTGGATCGAGCGGCCGATGCCGACGCCGCCGCCGTGGTGGATCGACACCCAGCTCGCGCCGGACGCGGTGTTGACCAGGGCGTTGAGCAGCGGCCAGTCCGCGATCGCGTCGGAGCCGTCCGCCATCGCCTCGGTCTCCCGGTACGGCGAGGCCACGCTGCCGCAGTCGAGGTGGTCGCGGCCGATGACGACGGGGGCCGACAGCTCGCCGGAGGCGACCATCTCGTTGAACCGCTCGCCCGCCCGGTCGCGCTCGCCGTACCCGAGCCAGCAGATGCGGGCCGGCAGGCCCTGGAAGGCGACCCGCTCGCCGGCCGCGTCGATCCACCGGTGGAGGTGCTCGTTCTCGGGGAAGAGCTCCTTCACCGCCCGGTCGGTGGCGTGGATGTCGCGGGGGTCGCCGGAGAGCGCGGCCCACCGGAACGGGCCCTTGCCCTCGCAGAACAGCGGCCGGATGTAGGCGGGCACGAACCCCGGGAAGTCGAAGGCGCGGGCGTACCCGCCGAGGCGGGCCTCGTCGCGGATGGAGTTGCCGTAGTCGAAGACCTCGGCGCCCGCGTCCATGAATCCGACCATCGCCTCGACGTGCCGGGCCATGGACGCCCGAGCCTGCTCGGTGAACTCCTCCGGCGCGGCCGCGGCGCGCTCGCGCCACTCCGCCACGTCCACTCCCTCCGGCAGGTACGAGAGGGGGTCGTGCGCGCTCGTCTGGTCGGTGACCACGTCCACCTCGACGCCGCGGCGGAGCAGTTCGGGCAGCACGGTCGCGCAGTTACCGGCGAGGCCGACCGACAGCGCGCGCCGCTCCTTGCGCGCCGCGAGGCAGCGGGCGACGGCGTCGTCGAGGGAGTCGGCGACCTCGTCGAGGTAGCGGTGCTCGACCCGGCGGTGCAGCCGTCCGGCGTCCACGTCCACGACGAGGCAGACGCCTCCGTTGAGGGTCACCGCCAGCGGCTGGGCGCCGCCCATCCCGCCGCACCCGCCGGTGACGGTGAGCGTGCCCGCCAGGGTGCCGCCGAACCTCTTGGCGGCGACCGCGGCGAACGTCTCGTACGTCCCCTGGAGGATGCCCTGGGTGCCGATGTAGATCCACGATCCGGCGGTCATCTGGCCGTACATGGTCAGCCCGAGCTGCTCCAGCCTGCGGAACTCCGGCCAGGTGGCCCAGTCGCCGACGAGGTTGGAGTTCGCGATCAGGACGCGGGGCGCCCACTCGTGGGTGCGCATCACGGCGACCGGCCTGCCGGACTGCACCAGCATCGTCTCGTCGTCCTTGAGCGTGGTCAGCGTGCGGACCATCGCGTCGTAGGACCGCCAGTCGCGGGCGGCGCGGCCGGTGCCTCCGTAGACGACCAGGTCGTCGGGACGCTCGGCCACCTCCGGGTCGAGGTTGTTCATCAGCATCCGCAGCGGGGCCTCGGTCTGCCAGGACCCTGCGGTGAGCGTGGTGCCGCGCGGAGCGCGGACGGGACGGGCGCCTTCCATGGCGGTGTTCCTTTCCTAGCTGGGGAGCTCGGTCGCGGCTCCCGCCGTCACTCCGCGGCGGCGGTCGTCACCCGGGCGAAGGAGCGGATCCCGGCCAGCGTCGCGGGGTCCACGTACTCGGCCAGGTCGACGGCGTCGAAGCCGGGCGGCGGGAGGTCGGCGCGCTCGGGGAAGGCCGCGCGCACCGGCCGGGTGGCGTCGAAGCCGAGCTTCGCGGTGACGACGTCGGGCCGGTCGGCGGAGCCGATCCGGGTGGCGCTGGGGTCCATCTTGATCCCCTTCGCGTGGTCGAGCCGGATGAGATCCCGGTCGGCCTGGAAGCGCACGTTGAGCGCCCACAGGACCTCGCGGTCGTCGAAGACGTCCACGTCGGGGTCGACGGCGATGACGTGCTTGAGGAAGTGGTCGCGGGCGAAGGCGGCGAGGATCGCCTGCCGTCCGTCGGCCTCGTGCCGCTTCTCCAGCGCGATGTACGCGCTGAGCGACCCGCCGTGGAAGGGGATGCGCACCGCGCTCACGGTCGGGACCGAGGCCCGGACCGCCTCCAGCAGCCGCGCCTCCCTGCCGGGGAACAGCCACAGGCAGCGGTGTTCGGCGTGGGTGGGGTGCAGGTCGTTGAAGATCGCGTCCGCGCGCCGGGTGACCGCCGTGATGGTGCAGCGGGGTGCCCGGGCCGCTCCGTAGTAGTAGGTGAACTCGCCGAACGGGCCCTCGCCCACGAGGTCGCGCGTGTGGATGACGCCTTCGAGGACGATCTCCGCGTACGCGGGCACCTCCAGGTCCACGCCGACGCCGGGGACGACGTCGAGCGGGCGGCCGAGCAGCGCTCCGGTCACCTCGTGGGAGTCCACGTCGGTGCCGTGCTTGAGCTGGGAGGCGATGGCGTACGCCGGGTGGTGGCCGATGACGATCGCGATGGGCAGGTCACGGCCCGCCTCGGCCGCGGCGTGGATCGCCCGGCCCAGGTCGTGGTCGGGCGCGGCGTTGACGGTGATGTGGTTCCGGTCGAGCACCATCATCCGGTACATGCCGGTGTTGAGCTTCCCCGTCGCCGCGTCGCGCACGAGGGTGACGCCGGAGGTGATGTAGCGGCCCGCGTCGTCCCGCGAGTGGACGCCGAAGGGCAGCGCGGACAGGTCCACCTCCTCCCCCCGCTCCACCACCTCGTGGACCGGCGCCCGGTCGGCGCGCCGTACCGGGAGGGGGTGGCGCACGCGGTCGAGGACGTGGGCGACGGCCGCGCCGGCGTCCACGCCGAGGGCGAGCGCGATGCGCCGCCGCGTGCCGTAGAGGCCGGCGACCACCGGCATCGGGCTGCCCTTCACGCGTTCGAAGCGGACGGCGGGGGCGCCGTGCGGCTCCAGCGCCTTGACGACGGCGGACAGCTCGTACGCCGGATCGACCTCGCCGGAGACGGTGACGAGCGCGTCCGGGTCGGCGGCGGCCAGGTCGCGCAGGAAGCTCCGCAGGTCCGCCGGGGCGGTCGCGGCGCTCACCGGCCCTCCTCCGTCTCGGCGTACCGGACGTCGCCGTGCGGGAGGAAGGCCCCGCCGAGGACCAGGCTCTGCACCGCCTCCATCTCGGGGGCCAGCACGCGGTCCGCGTCGAGATAGGGCGCCTCGGCGCGCACGAGGTCGTAGACGGGCCGGGTCCCGGGCGCGGTCCGGCCCTCGGCCCGCAGGTCCACCCCCTGGGCGGCGCACAGGAGCTCGACGGCGACCACGTACGCCGCGTTGACCGCCATCCGGTGGACGCGGCGGGAGGCGTGCGTCGCCATGCTGACGTGGTCCTCCTGCCCGGCGGAGGTCGGGATGCTGTCCACGCTGTTCGGCGCGGCCAGCGCCCGGTTCTCGGCGACGAGCGCCGCGGAGGTCACCTGGGCGAGCTGGTACCCGCAGTTGAGCCCGGCGTCCTTGACGAGGAACGGCGGCAGCCCGCTCATGCCCGTGTCGTTGAGCATCGCGGTACGGCGCTCGGAGAGGGAGCCGACCTCGCACAGCGCGAGCGCGATGATGTCGGCGGCGTAGGCGACCGGCTGGCCGTGGAAGTTCCCGCCCGACAGGATCTCGGCCTCGTCGGGGAAGATCAGCGGGTTGTCCGAGACCGAGTTGGCCTCGCGGAGCAGGATGTCCGCGGCGAACTGCAGGAGATCGAACGCGGCGCCCATCACCTGGGGCTGGCAGCGCATGCAGTACGGATCCTGGAGGCGGCGGCCGGGGAACTCCTCGGCGAGGATGGGGCTGTCCTCGACCAGCCGGCTGAGCGCGGCGGCCACCCGGATCTGGCCGTGCTGGCGCCGGATCCGCTGGATGCGCGGGTCGAGCGCGGCGGGGCGGCCGGCGACGGCCTCCAGGCTCAGCGCCCCGGCGGCGACTCCGGCGTTGAACACGGCCTCGGCGGCGAAGAGGGCGCGCAGCGCGAGGGCGGTGGACGCCTGGGTCCCGTTGATCAGGGCCACGCCCTCCTTGGGGCCGAGCACGAGGGGGCTCACCCCGGCGATCTCCAGCCCGCTGAGGGCGTCCGTCTCCTCGCCGCGCACGCGGACCCGGCCCTGGCCGGTGAGCACGGCGGCCATGTGCGACAGCGGGGCGAGGTCGCCGGAGGCGCCCACCGAGCCCTGGGACGGCACGACGGGCAGCACGTCGGCGTTCAGCAGGGCCTGGAGCGCCAGCACCACGTCCCTCCGCACGCCGGAGTGGCCCTGCACGAGGCAGGCGAGCTTCACCAGCAGCATCGCCCGCACGACGTCGTCGGGCAGCGGCTCGCCGACGCCGGTCATGTGCGACACGATCAGCCGCCGCTGCAGCTCCAGCAGGTCGTCCGGCGAGATCCTGCGGTCGGCCAGCTTGCCGAAGCCGGTGTTCACGCCGTAGATGGTGTCGCCGCGGGCGATGGCGGCGTCGATCACCTCGCGGCCGCGGTCCACCCGCGCCAGCACCTCGTCCGCCAGCCGGACCTGGACGGGCCCCTCGAACGGCCGGCGGAGCATGTCGAGGTCGACTCCCCGCGCCGAGATGTGCAAGGTCGTGCTCATGGTGAGTCCTTTCGTCAGTACGGCGTGTCAGTACGGCGGGGCCGGGGTCGGCACGGCGGCCTCGGCGCGGGCTCCGGAACCTGATTCGGCGGCCCGGTCAGGTGGGGCGCCCTCCCAGCGGTGGACCAGCCCGGACTCGATGCCGAAGAGGTCGAGGACGCGGCCGACGGTCTCGTCGACGATGTCGTCCAAGGTGGACGGCATCGTGTAGAAGCTCGGCGTCGGCAGCGCGATGATGCCGCCCATCTCGGTGACCGTCGCCATGTTGCGGATGTGGGTGAGCGTCAGCGGGGTCTCCCGCAGCAGGAGGACCAGGCGGCGGCGCTCCTTCAGCGCCACGTCGGCGGCGCGGGTGAGCAGCGTGGTGGTGACGCCGGTGGCGATCTCGGCGAGCGTGCGCACCGAGCACGGCGCGATGAGCATCCCCATGTTCTGGAAGGAGCCGCTGGACACCGGCGCGGCCACGTTGTTGATCGCGTGCGCGTGGTCGGCCAGCCCGCGCACCTCGCGCACGGTCATCGGGGTCTCCATGGCGATGGTCAGCGCCGCCGCCTTGGACACGACCAGGTGGGTCTCCACGTTCTGCCGGGCCAGCACCTGGAGCGCGCGGATGCCGTAGACGGCCCCGCTCGCCCCGGACATCCCGACGACCAGCCTGCGGGGCGGCCCGTCCTGCGCGCTCATCGCCGTCCCTCCCCCGCGACGGCGGAGGGGCGGGGGACGCGCACGTTGACGGCCTTGGTCTCGTAGTAGCTCAGCAGCTCGTCGAGGCACTCCTCCCGGCCGACGCCGCTGTTCTTCACCCCGCCGAAGGGCGCGCCCAGGAAGTGGCGATTGGCGTCGTTGACCCAGACGTAGCCCGCCTCGACGTCGTGCGCGGCGCGCAGGGCGAGGTCGATGTCGCGGCACCACACCGCCGCGCTCAGCCCCAGATCGACGTCGTTGGCGAGCCGGACCATCTCGTCGTAGTCGGACCACTCCATCGCGGCGACCACCGGGCCGAAGATCTCCTCGGTGGCGATGCGCATCCGCGGGGTCACCCCGGCGAAGAGGGTCGGCTCCAGGTAGTAGCCCCCCTCCGGCACGCCGTCCGGCACGCCGCCGCCGGTGACCAGCGCGGCCCCCTCCTCGTGACCGGAGGCGACGTACGCGCGGACCCGCGCCAGGTGCTCCCTGGAGACGAGCGGGCCCATGTCGGCGGACTCGTCGTACGCGACCCCGACCCGGATCCGCCGCAGCCGCTCCGCGAGCCGGGCCACGAACGCGTCGTGGATCGACGCGTGCAGCAGCAGCCGGGACGTGGACTGGCACGACTGCCCCTGGCTGATCGTGAGGCTCATCCCGGCCACGGCGGCGTCCACGGCCGCGTCGAGATCGACGTCGGGGAAGACGACCATGGCGTTCTTGCCGCCGAGCTCGGTGGTGAGGTGCTTGATCCGGCCGCGCGCGCCGAGGCGGGACTGGATCGCGAGCGCGGACGGCAGGCTGCCGGTGAAGGCGATCCGCTTGACCGCCGGGTGCGTCACCAGCGCGTCACCGGCGCCGGCCCCGCCCGCCACGATGTTGACCACACCCGGCGGGAGGACCCCCTCCAGGATCCGGCCGAGCGCCAGCGTGGCGAGCGGGGTCTGCGGCGCCGCCTTGACGACCACGGTGTTCCCGGCCAGCAGCGGGAAGATCATGCCCCCGAGCGCGAACAGCGTCGGGTGGTTGAAGGCGATGATCTTCCCGACCACTCCGTAGGGCGTGCGCAGCGTGTACGACAGCGCGTCGTCGGCCGGCGTGGTGGCCCGGCCGGCCAGCGCGAAGGCGTACGACGGCCACCGCTTGAGGTAGCGCAGCGCGAGCGCGACGTCCCTGCGGGTGGAGGGCAGCGGGTTCCCGCTGTCGGCGGAGTCGAGGAGCGCGAGCGCCTCCCCGTGCTCGCGCAGCCGGGCCGCCACGCCTTCGAGCGCGTCGGCGCGCGCCTCCAGACCGGCGGCCGACCAGGCGGGCTGGGCCAGGCGCGCCGCCTCGACGGCGGCGTCCACCTCGGCCGCGGACGCCACGGGCGCCTCGGCGAGGACCTCCCCCGTCGAGGGGTCGTACGAGGGCGCGGCGTCGGCCGAGGCGGCCCATTCCCCCGCCACGAACGATCTGGGCCGCGCGTCGGGCCAGAAGCGGGTGAGCGCCTCCGCGGCACCGGACATGCCGGGCTCCTTCCTGGGGGTCGTGTCAGCCGTTGACCGTGGTCACGAGGCCGCGGTCGGGGCTGCGCAGACGTGAGTAGGCGGACAGGTGGATCTCGCGGCCGGTGTGCGTCCCGGTGACGGCCAGCGGCTCCGCGTCGACGTCGCGGCCGGACTCGACCGCGTCGATGAGCGTCGCCATCAACTCGCCCACGAGCGGCGCGGTCTTGAACTGGTTTCCGCTGGTCCCGATGGCGACGTAGAAGCCGTCCAGGTCCGTGCGGTCGTAGATCGGCGCCCAGTCGTCGGTGATGTCGTACAGGCCGGCCACCCCGGAGGGGCGCGAGGGGATGCGCAGGGTGGGCAGGCGCTGGGCGAGCCGCAGCACGTGCCGGTCCCAGACGTCCAGGCTGACGGCGGGGTCGTGGGCGTCGGGGTCGGCGACCTCGACGGTCGGGTCGCACGCGGCGCCGTTGCCCCCGACGAGGATCCCGTTGCCCCGCTCGGGCCGGAAGTTGATGCCGAGGTCGCCGTCGACCACGTGCAGCCCCCGGGCCAGGTAGTCGATCTCGGGAGGCGCGGTGACCTGGTGGAGCTCCTGCCGGATCGCCCGGGTGCGGACCCGCATGCCCTCCTCGACTCCGGCCATCCGGTTGAGCCGGGAGGAGTGGGGGCCGGCCGCGTTGACGACGACCGGGCAGTCGACACGCGTCCCGTCGGCCAGGGTCACCCCGAGCACGCGGCCGCCCGCGCGGCGGATCTCGACGACCGTGGCCCGAAGGGCGCATTCGGCGCCTTCGAGGCGCGCCGCGGCCATGAGGTTCTGCGCGGCCAGCGCGGGGTCGCCGACGAATCCGGACGACGGCGTGTACAGAGCCCCGGGGATGACGCCCTCCGGCTCCCGTCCGAAATCCTCGTCGTCCGGCAGGCGCGGCGGCCCGAAGGCGTGCAGGTCGAAGTAGGGCAGGTGCTCGGCGAGGCGCTCGGCGTCCCAGCGCTCGTGCGGCTCGCCGAGACCGGCCAGCGTCTCCTCCGCGCGGGCGCCGTACCCGGAGCCGTCGTCGAAGATGATCGAGCCGCACCGATGGAACTCGGCGAGCCGCTCTTCCGGCGGCAGCCGCACGAAGTCGGCCCACCCCTCCCAGTACGGCAGCGCCTCGGCGGCGAGGACGACCGCGTCCCGCGACGTGGCGTGGACCCGCAGGATCCCGGCCGAGGCGCTGGTCGATCCGTGGCCGGGCATGCCCTCGCGATCGACGTTGAGCGTCCGCCAGCCGGCGCGCGTGAGCGCGAGGGCGACGGACGCGCCGATGACGCCGGCGCCGACGATCACCGCGTCGTACGTCCGCCGCGGCGAGATCGCGTCGTTTGCCAGGACCATGCGGGCTCCTCGTGATCGTGCCGTCCCGTCCGGATGAGGAAACGGCGACAACCTTCCGTCAGGCAGCAGAGTATGCCACCAGACGGTAGTCACTCCGCAAGAGATCCCGGCCCGGAGAATCACGACATACGAGCAATGAGGCGAGGTAGAGCCGTCGCGACAGCACATAACTGCTGAACATCACGGCAACCGCTGCACAGTTGTTAGTTCCGCTATGGGGTAGACACCCCCTCGGCGTGGTGGCAGTATCACGCCCCAAGTGGTGCGTCGCGCCACCTCGTGCCTGCACCCCTCACCACGAGGAGAACCATGACCGTGCGACTCAAACCCCTTCGGCCCCGTACCGCCGCGCTCATGGCGGCGAGCCTGGTCTCCGCGGTCGCGCTGGCCGGCTGCGGATCGGGCGGCGACCCGGCCGCCGACGACGTCACGTCCCCCGCCGCGGGCGGCCCGGCCGCGAGCGCCGCCGGGAACGAGATCCCGGCCCAGGAGCAGGACCCCGCCGTCGCCGCGCTGGTGCCCAAGGAGTTCCGGGACAAGGGCACCGTGACGATCGCCAGCGACGCCAGCTACCCCCCGATGGAGTTCATGGCCGCGGACGGCCAGACGGTCGTCGGCCTCGACCCCGACCTGGGCAAGGCCCTCGGCGAGGTGATGGGCCTCAAGGTCTCGATCGTCAACTCGCAGTTCGACGCCATCATCCCCGGCCTCAGCGCGGGCAAGTTCGACATCGGGATGTCCGGCTTCAACGACACCGAGGAACGGCGCAAGATCCTCGACTTCGTCGACTACTACAAGGGCGGGTCATCGTTCTTCGGGAAGTCCGGCGGCGCCGTGGTCAAGACACTGGACGACCTGTGCGGGCACCGCGTCGCCGTCCAGAAGGGCACCGTCCAGCAGGACGACGTGACCGCGCAGGAAGCGAAGTGCAAGAGCGCCGGCCAGAAGAGCATCGAGCTGCAGGTCTATCCCGACCAGGCGGCGGCGAACCTGGCCCTGGTCAGCGGCCGGGCCGACGTCAGCATCGCCGACACGCCCATCGCGGCCTACCAGGTCGCCCAGTCGGGCGGCCAGTTCGCGCTGACCGGCGACGAGTACGGCGTGGTGATGCACGGCATCGCGGCGCCCAAGGGCAGCGGCCTGGTCAAGCCGCTCACGGCCGCTCTCGACGCGCTCATGAAGAACGGCGCCTACCAGAAGATCCTCGACAAGTGGGGCATCGGACACACCAAGCTCGACGCGCCTCTGGTCAACGGCGTCGAGCCCCAGCAGTGATCGGCGGGGGCCCTCCATGCGGCAGGTACAGCACATGACCCAGGTCACAGACACCCCGTCCGTCGAGTCGATGCCGACCGTACGCCGCCGGCGGCCGGGCCGCTGGGTCGCCGCCGCGGTCGTCTGCGTGCTGCTCGCGATGCTGGTCAACACGTTCGTCACGAACGAGCGGTTCCAGTGGGACGTCGTCTTCGACTGGTTCACCTCGGACCGGATCCTCGCCGGGCTCGGCCGCACCATCCAGCTCACCGTGATCTCGATGCTGATCGGCATCGTGCTGGGGCTGGCGCTGGCCGTCATGCGGCTGTCGGGCAACCCGCTGCTCTCCGGAGTCGCCTGGGCCTACATCTGGCTGTTCCGCGGGACGCCGGTCTTCGTGCAGCTCCTGTTCTGGGGGTTCATCTCCGCCCTGTATCCCCGGCTGTCCCTCGGCGTGCCGTTCGGCCCCGAGTTCACCAGCTTCTCCGCCAACGCGCTGATCAGCCCGTTCGTGGCCGCGATCCTGGGTCTCGGGCTGAACGAGGCCGCGTACATGGCGGAGATCGCCAGGGCGGGCATCCTGTCGGTCGACCGTGGCCAGGGCGAGGCGGCGCAGGCGCTCGGCATGACCCGCGGCCTGGCCCTCAGGAGGATCGTGCTGCCGCAGGCCATGCGCGTCATCGTCCCGCCCACCGGCAACCAGGCCATCGGCATGCTCAAGACCACGTCGCTGGTGGCGGTCCTGGCCTACCCGGAGCTGCTCTACTCCGCGCAGCTCATCTACTCCGCCAACTACCAGACCATTCCCCTGCTGATCACCGCGTCGCTGTGGTACCTGCTGATCACGTCGGTGCTCAGCGTCGGCCAGTTCTTCGTGGAACGGCACTTCGCCCGAGGAGCCGTCATGTCCGCGGGCACCCCCGGCCGACGGGGACCCCTGCGCCGGTTGGCCGCCCGGCTGCCCGGACGCCGCCCCTGACCGCCGGTCCCCCGGCGACGCCCTCTCCCTGGAACACAGGAAGGACCCGTTGATGGCCCAGCCGATGGTCAAGGCCGTGCAGGTGCACAAGTCGTTCGGCCGAGTGAAAGTCCTGAGCGGCATCGACCTCGAGGTCGCCCCGCGCGAGGTGCTCTGCGTCGTGGGGCCGTCAGGATCAGGAAAATCCACCTTCCTGCGATGCATCAATCATCTGGAGAAGATTGACGCCGGACAACTGTTCGTGGACGGCGAACTCGTCGGCTACGCGCGCCGCGGCGGCAAAATGCACGAACTCGGGGAACGCGCGGTCGCGGAACAGCGGAAGAACATCGGAATGGTCTTCCAGCGTTTCAATCTCTTTCCGCATATGACCGCTCTGGAGAATGTCATGGAAGCGCCGGTCCGGGTACGGAGGGAGACCCGGGCGACGGCGCGCGAGCGCGCCGTGAAGCTCCTCGACCAGGTCGGGCTGGCCGACCGGCGGGACATGTACCCCGCCCAGCTCTCCGGAGGCCAGCAGCAGCGCGTCGCGATCGCGCGGGCGCTGGCGATGAAGCCCAAGCTGATGCTCTTCGACGAGCCGACCTCCGCGCTCGACCCCGAACTCGTCGGCGAGGTGCTCGACGTCATGCGCTCGCTCGCCGCGGACGGCATGACCATGGTCGTCGTGACCCACGAGATGGGCTTCGCCCGCGAGGTCGGCGACGCCGTGGCCTTCATGGACGGCGGTGTCGTCGTGGAGTCGGGCCACCCGCGCGACGTGCTGGTCAACCCGCGGCACGCGCGGACGGCGGCGTTCCTCTCCAAGGTGCTCTGACCACCCCGTCGCGCACCGGAGTGGTGCCGCCGGTCGAGGCGATCCGGCCCCGCTCGCTCATCGTTCGCGCCGCGGTGCCGGCGTGGCGCCGCCGTCTGGCGGGCCTCGCCGGCCGGTGGGTGAAACCGCAGGTCAGCGGATGAATCCGGGGAAGCCGAGCTCGGCGGACAGCGCCTGGGCGTGCTCGGCGACCGCCTTGGCGTAGGACACCAGGTCCTCCTCGCCGATCCGGAACGACGGCCCGATGATGCTCAGGGCAGCCACGACGCCGCCGGTCGAGTCGTAGACCGGGGCGGCGGCCGCCGCGGCCTCCGGCTCGACCGCGGTACGCCGGGACACGGCGTACCCTCCCTCGGACAGCCGCCCGTTCAGCGCCGCGCCCACGGCCGTGCCGACCGTGGGGATGGCCCGGCCCGCCCAGGTGGCGTGCCGGATCGCGCGGGGGCTCTCGACCTGCCGCAGGTAGAGCGCGTGACTGTCCCCCTCGGCGACGGCGAGATAGGCCGTCTCCCCGGTGAAGTCGGCCAGGTCGCGCAGGTGCGGCTCGGCGATCTTGTAGACCGGCAGGTGCCCGAGCGCGATGGCGCCCGCCTGGAGCATCCGGGGACCGGGATGGTAGAGCCCGGACGAGTCCCGCCAGGCGAAGCCGGACAGCTCCAGCGCCTTGAGCAGGCGGGCGGTCGTGCTCAGGGCGAGCTCCGCCTCGCGTGCGGCGGCGGTGAGAGTGAGCCCGCTGGACGAGGTGGCGACGATGTGCGCCAACCGGAGCGCGCGTTCCACCGTGCGTATCGCGGTCGGCTCGGAACTTTCGGACATGCGCCCCCGTCTCCGCGAGAGATTCGTGGCCTGACACCGGTGCGCGTTTCCGAGTCGCAATTCCGATCTGCGACCTGCGCCACACCCGATCGCGGACTAAACCCGCGATTATTGAATCGTACCGCAGAATATCATCGGTAAGCGTCATTCTCTCTCGATCCGGTCGTCCGCATAACGCGCACCCGGACCTCGATTTCATCCCCGCCTTCGGCCGGCCACGCTTAGTTCGCAAAAGAACCGCCTCTCGAAGCCGAACAGGCACGGCCCGTACGCGGTCGCACCCGCCGCGGGCGTGCCACGGCGTCCGCGCCACCCCTCCGCCACATCGGCGAACCCGCCGCTGTCAACCACCCGGTGAACCCGCGCTTCCGCCCCGCCCGAACGGCGCCGCGGAGCCGGCCCCGCCCCGCCTCGTCGCCGTTCCCGCAGTTCACCGCGACCCCGGGGATCGCGAGGCCGCGCACGGGAGCCCCGGCTCCGACCGGAAGGGAGCAGGGCGCGCGACGTGGATCCACACTGTCCGGAAGGTGACATCACCCTGGATTCCCGACTCTCAATGTCGCCATATTCCGCCCTATCGCGACTTTCGAAAGCTTGCCGAAGGCCAAGCTTGAGGTAACTCTGAGTAATCAATCAGTAACCCTCTAGCGCTGGAGGCCTCCAGGATGAGAACCGTCCCCCTGCTCCTGCGGCTGACCGCCGTGGGAGCGGCGTCGGCCACGCTGCTCGCCGGAACCTGTACCGGTGCCGCGGCTGTCGCGGCCCGGCCACCGGCCCCCTCTGACACGATCCGCGGCACCGACGCCCCCAACGGCATCCCCGGCCAGTACATCGTGGTGCTGAAGAACACCGGCGCCAACCGGCGGCGCGGCGCGAAGGTCGTCGCGACCGACCTCGCCTCCCGGCACCGCGGCGAGATCCGCCACGTGTTCAACAAGGTCATGATGGGCTTCGCCATCAAGATGACCCAGGCGGACGCCGAGCGGCTGGCCGCCGACGGCTCCGTCGACTACGTCGAACAGGACCAGCGGGTCACGGCCAACGACACCCAGCGCAACCCCACCTGGGGCCTGGACCGCATCGACCAGCAGGCGCTCCCCCTCAGCTCCAGCTACACCTACCCGACCACCGCGTCCGGCGTCACCGCGTACGTCATCGACACCGGCATCCTGACCACGCACAGTGACTTCGGCGGCCGAGCGAGGAGCGGGTACGACTTCGTCGACAACGACACCGACGCGACCGACTGCCACGGCCACGGCACCCACGTCGCCGGCACCATCGGCGGCACGGCGTACGGCGTGGCCAAGGGTGTGAAGCTCGTCGGCGTCCGCGTGCTCGACTGCTCGGGCAACGGCGCCGTCTCCGGCGTGATCGCGGGCGTCGACTGGGTCACGGCCAACGCGGTCAAGCCGGCGGTGGCCAACATGAGCCTCGGCGGCGGCACGAGCAGCGCCCTCGACAGCGCGGTGGCCCGCTCCATCGCGTCCGGCGTCACCTACGGCGTCGCCGCCGGCAACGACGGCACGGATGCCTGCTCCTCCTCACCGGCCCGGGTCCCGGAGGCCGTCACCGTGGGAGCGACGGCGAGCAACGACGGACGGCCGTCGTGGTCCAACTACGGGAGCTGCCTGGACGTCTTCGCGCCCGGCGACTCCATCACCTCCGACTGGTACACGGGCCCCTCGGCGACGAACACGATCAGCGGCACGTCGATGGCCACCCCGCACGTCGTCGGCACGGCGGCGCTGATCCTCGGCCTCACCCCCGGCGCGACTCCCGCGCAGGTGGCCACGGCGATCGTCTCCCAGGCGACCTCGGGCAAGGTGACCAACCCGGGGGCCGGCTCGCCGAACCGGCTGCTCTACACCGGCGGGCTCGGCGGCGCCACTCCGAGCCCGTCGCCCTCGGCGACCCCGACCCCGACGCCCACGCCCACGCCCACCCCGCCGCCGGGCGGCGCCACGGTCTTCTCCGACGACTTCGAGACGCTCACCGGCTGGATGACCAACCCCGGTCTCACCGACACCGCCACCTTCGGCACGTGGATGCGGGCCCGCCCGGAGGCCACCAGCGCGAACGGCGTCGCCACCCAGCTCGGCACCCCGGCCAGCGGACGCTACGACCTGGTCACCGGGCCGTTCGCCGGGGCCGAGGCGGGCTCCTGGGACATCGACAACGGGGTGACCACGATCCAGTCGCCGCCCATCAGGCTGCCCGCGTCCGGGAAGCTCACCCTGTCCCTGAACTGGTACCTCGCGCACCTCGACAACGCGTCGAGCGCGGACTACTTCCGGGTGCGCGTGGTCGGCTCCACCACGACCACGGTGCTGCGCCAGGCGGGCGCGCCGAAGGTCCGGGCCGCCGCCTGGGCCAAGGCCGCCGCCGACATCTCCTCCCACGCCGGTCAGACCGTACGGATCGTGATCGACGCCGCCGACGCGGCCGAGCCGAGCCTGGTCGAGGCCGCCGTCGACGACGTGCTGATCACGCGGTCGTGACGGTCCCCTCCGGCTGAAAGACGCACCGGGAGACGGTCCGTGGAGACAACGGCCGGTGCGGCTCGCGCGAGCCGCACCGGCCGTCTCCGTCTCCGTCTCCCGCGCCGGGCCGATCCGGCCGGGCACGCCTCGGATCAGCGGGTGTCGGAGCCGTCGGAGGCGAGCGCCGCGCGTCCGGCCTCCAGACGGGCCACCGCGACCCGGAACGGCGAGCACGAGACGTAGTCGAGGCCGATCTCGTGGCAGAAGTGCACCGACGCCGGGTCGCCTCCGTGTTCGCCGCAGATGCCGATCTTGAGGTCGGGGCGGGTGCGCCGCCCCTCCTCGACCGCGATCCGCATCAGCCGGCCGACGCCGTCCCTGTCGATCGACTCGAACGGCGAGACGCCGAAGATGCCGAGGTCGAGATACTTGCCGAAGAAGGCGCTCTCCACGTCGTCACGGGAGAAGGCCCACGTCATCTGGGTGAGGTCGTTGGTGCCGAAGGAGAAGAACTGCGCCGCCTCGGCGATCTGCCCGGCGGTCAGCGCCGCGCGCGGCACCTCGATCATCGTGCCGATCATGGCGTCCACGCCCGCGTCGGCGAGGATGCGCAGCGCCTCCTCGCGTACGCTCTCCAGCTCCTGCACCGCGCCCACCAGCGGGATCATGATCTCGGCCCGGGGGTTCGCGCTCTCCTTGGCCGCCTCGGCGATCGCCCGCACCTGCATCGCGAACAGACCGGGGATGACCAGGCCGAGCCGTACGCCGCGCAGGCCGAGCATGGGGTTCTGCTCGTGCAGCCGCTTGACGGCGTCGAGCAGCCTGCGGTCCTTGTCGTCGGCCGCGTCACCGGCGAGTGCCACCTTGACGGACAGTTCGGTGTAGTCGGGCAGGAACTCGTGCAGCGGCGGGTCGATGAGCCGGATGGTGACCGGCAGGCCGTCCATCGCGGCGAAGATCCCGGCGAAGTCGGCCTTCTGCAGCGGTTCGAGCGCGTCCAGGGCCGCCTGCCGCTCCTCGTCGGTGGAGGCGAGGATCAGGTCCTCGACCAGCTTGCGCCGGTCGCCGAGGAACATGTGCTCGGTACGGCACAGCCCGATGCCCTGGGCGCCGAACGCGCGGGCCCGGGCGGCGTCCTCCGGCGTGTCGGCGTTCGCCCGTACGGCGAGGCGGCGTACGGAGTCGGCGTGCCGCATGATCCGGTCCACGGCGACGACCAGCTCGTCCTCGACCGGGCCGCCCTCGAAGTACTCCATGACGGGCGAGGCCACCACCGGCACCTCGCCGAGGTAGACGGCGCCCGTGCTGCCGTCGATCGAGATCACGTCGCCCTCGGCGACGACGACCCCGCCCGGAGCGGTGAACCGGCCGGCGCGGGTGTCCACGACCAGCTCCTCCGCGCCGCACACGCAGGTCTTGCCCATGCCCCGGGCGACCACCGCGGCGTGCGAGGTCTTGCCGCCGCGCGACGTGAGCACACCCTGGGCGGCGATCATGCCGGCGAGGTCGTCGGGGTTGGTCTCCCTCCGGACGAGGATGACGGCCTCGCCCCGGCCCGCCAGCTCGACGGCCTTGGCCGAGGTGAAGACGGCCTTGCCGACGGCGGCGCCGGGAGAGGCGTTCATGCCCGTGGTCAGCCGCGTGTTGCCGTTGTCGGCGGAGAAGCGGGGGAACATGAGCTGCGCGAGCTGGCCGCCGGAGACGCGGGTGACGGCCTCGTCCATGTCGATCAGGCCCTCGTCCACGAGCTGGGTGGCGATGCAGAAGGCCGCGCCCGCGGTCCGCTTGCCGACCCGGGTCTGCAGCATCCACAACTTGCCGCGCTCGATCGTGAACTCGATGTCGCACAGGTCGCGGTAGTGGTTCTCCAGCGTGCTCATGATGTCGAGCAGCTCGCGGTAGGAGGCGGGATCGATCCGCTCCAGCTCCTGCAGCGGCACGGTGTTGCGGATGCCGGCCACCACGTCCTCGCCCTGCGCGTTCTGCAGGTAGTCGCCGTACACGCCCTGCTGGCCGGAGCCGGGGTCGCGGGTGAAGGCGACGCCGGTGCCGGAGTCCATGCCGATGTTGCCGAAGACCATGGCGACGACGTTGACGGCCGTGCCGAGGTCGGCGGGGATGCGCTCCTGCCGCCGGTAGAGGACGGCACGCGGCGCGTTCCACGACTCGAAGACGGCCCTGATCGCCAGCTCCATCTGCTCACGCGGGTCGGAGGGGAACTCGCGGCCCTTCTCCTCGCGGACGATGCCCTTGTACGTCTCGACGAGACGCTGAAGGTCGGCCGCGTCGAGGTCGGTGTCCTGGCGGTCGCCCTTCAGCTCGTCGAGCGCGGCCTCGAACAACTCGCCCTCGATGCCGAGGACGGTCTTGCCGAACATCTGGATCAGCCGGCGGTAGGAGTCCCAGGCGAAGCGCTCGTTGCCCGCCTGCTTGGCCAGCCCGAGCACCGAGGCGTCGTTGAGGCCGATGTTCAGGACGGTCTCCATCATGCCGGGCATGGAGAACTTGGCCCCCGACCGGACGCTGACGAGCAGCGGATCGGCGGCGTCGCCGAGGCGCTTGCCCATCGTCGTCTCCAGCGCCTCAAGGTGGGCGGCGATCTCGGCGGCGAGACCGCCGGGCACGTCACCCTCGGCGAGGTAGTGCCGGCAGGCCTCGGTGGTGATCGTGAAGCCCGGGGGGACCGGAAGACCGAGATTGGTCATTTCCGCAAGATTGGCGCCCTTTCCACCGAGCAGATCCTTGAGATCCTTGTTGCCCTCGGTGAAGTCATAAACAAACTTGCGCACGCGAGCTCCTTCGGCCACTTCAATTACACGGGTCCGTCCGCATTCGCACTGTACCGACCAACAACCCGACGAAACATCACCAGTCGAGAGATATCGTGTTTACCCAGGTAGAGGGGCATACGGAGGTCTAATCCACTCCATCCAAGATTAAAAACGAACGATTTTCTCGGATCATCAAAGAGTGGTATAAACCAATTCCATCCGACATTGGAGATCGTTCATCTCGCGTTAATTGGTGTAGACCATTACGCTTTCCGGCGGCGTACGGCTTTCATGGAGGACACGGCGCCGAACACGGCCGGCCGGTAACGGGAACACCGGGGCGCGGCCGCCTAGGATTGACCCAACCCTCCGAAGCCGACCTGTCGCGGAGGGTGTTCGCATGTCACCAAAGTTCTGGCATATCGCCATCTCGGGGATCGTGGCACTCGCCGCGACGGGCTGCGGCCCGGGCCGGACCGAGATATCGCCCACCCGGGTGGACGGAGTCTCCACCCTCGACCCGTCCCCGCAGTCCCTGAGCTGGGGGGCGTGCGAAGGTGTGCCCTCCTCGGCCGGCTTCCAGTGCGCGACGTTGAAGGTCCCGCTCGACTACGCGAAACCGGGCGGCGAGAGCATCGGCCTCGCCCTCGTCCGCCGCCCCGCCAGCGACAGGAACAACCGCATCGGCTCGCTGGTCTTCAACTTCGGCGGGCCCGGCGGCTCCGGCGTCTCCACCCTGCTGGACGCCGCGGGCGCCTTCTCCACGCTCAACAGGCGGTACGACCTGGTCAGCTTCGACCCGCGCGGCGTGGACCGCAGCAGCGGGATCAGGTGCCTGAACAGCGCCGAGCTGGAGCGGTACCTCGCCAGCGAGCCGAGCGCCGACACCGCGGAGGAGACCCACCTGCTCAAGGGGTTCGCCAAGGCGTGCGAACAGAACGCCGGGCACATCCTGCCGTACGTCGGCACCCTCAACGCGGCCCGCGACCTGGAGGCCATGCGCGCCGCGCTCGGCGACCGGCACCTGAACTACCTCGGCTTCTCCTACGGCACCCACCTGGGCGCCCTCTACGCGACCCTGTTCCCCAAGCAGTCGGGCCGCATGGTGCTCGACTCCGCGCTCGATCCCTCCGTCGGCATGATGGAAACGGCCCGCACCCAGATCAGGGGCTTCCAGAAGGCGTACGAGAACTACCTGGCCGCCTGCGTGAAGCAGCCGAAGGGGTGCCCGCTCGGCAAGACCACGTCGGCGGCGAACACGGCCGTGCTCAAGCTCATCGACCGGCTGGAGGCGCACCCCGCCGAGGCGGGCGGCCGCCCGGTCACCGCCACCGTGGCCAGGACCGCCGTCGCGCAGGCGCTGTACAGCCAGATGGCCTGGCCGCTGCTCACCGAGGCGCTGCACCAGGCCATCACGAAGAACGACATGAGCGGCCTGCAGGCCCTCGCCGACCAGTACGGCGGACGGCAGCCTGACGGGTCGTACTCGACGCTGCAGATGTCGCTGCCCTCCATCCTGTGCGCGGACACCACCGCCCGGCCGAGCATCGAGGAGGCCGAGAAGGTGGCCCGCGACCTCAAGCCGGATTCGCCCATCTTCGCCATCACCGCGGCCAGTTCGGGCATCTGCAGCGTGTGGCCGGTGCCCGGCGAGGCCACCAACAAGCACATCGACGCGTCCGGGGCCAACCCGATCGTGGTCGTCGGCGTGACCCACGACCCGGCCACGCCGTACCAGTGGGCGCCGGCGCTGACCGCCCAGCTCCGCAGCGCCGTGCTGCTCACGCTGAAGGGCGAGGGCCACGGAGCCTACGGGCAGAACAACCCGTGCATCGACAACGCGGTCAACTCCTACCTGCTGGAGGGGAAGGTCCCGGCCAAGGGGCTCGTCTGCTCCTGACCGGGCGCACATGGAAAAGCACCCGCCGGATGATCCGGCGGGTGCTTTTCCGTGTCCCTGCGCCGAGCCGCCCCGGGGCGGCCGGTGGCGCCTCGGGCCTCAGTCGTTGAGGTGCGTACGGAGGTAGGACTCGACCTGGTCGATGGAGATCCGCTGCTGCGCCATGGAGTCGCGCTCGCGGATGGTCACCGCGTTGTCCTCCAGGGTGTCGAAGTCCACCGTGATCGCGAACGGGGTGCCGATCTCGTCCTGGCGGCGGTAGCGGCGGCCGATCGCGCCCGCGTCGTCGAAGTCGACGTTCCAGCGGCGGCGGAGCTGGGCGGCGAGGTCGCGCGCCTTCGGCGACAGGTCGGCGTTGCGCGAGAGCGGCAGCACCGCGACCTTGACCGGGGCGAGCCGGTGGTCGAGGCGCATGACGGTCCGCTCCTCCATGACGCCCTTGGCGTTCGGGGCCTCGTCCACCGTGTACGCGTCGAGCATGAAGGTCAGCGTCGCCCGGTCCACACCGGCCGCCGGCTCGATCACGTACGGCACGAAGCGCTCGCCGGACTCCTGCTCGAAGAACGACAGGTCGGTGCCGGACGCCTTGCCGTGCGCGGTGAGGTCGAAGTCGGTGCGGTTGGCGATGCCCTCCAGCTCACCCCACTCCGAGCCGGTGAAGTTGAAGCGGTACTCGATGTCCACCGTGCGCTTGGAGTAGTGGGACAACTTCTCCTTCGGGTGCTCGTAGAGCCGGAGGTTGTCCTTGCTGATGCCGAGGTCGACGTACCAGCGCAGGCGCTCGTCGATCCAGTACTGGTGCCACTCCTCGTCGGTGCCCGGCTTGACGAAGAACTCCATCTCCATCTGCTCGAACTCGCGGGTGCGGAAGATGAAGTTGCCCGGCGTGATCTCGTTGCGGAACGACTTGCCGACCTGGCCGATGCCGAACGGGATCTTCCTGCGCGCCGACTGCTGCACGTTCAGGTAGTTGATGAAGATGCCCTGCGCGGTCTCCGGACGGAGGTAGGCCAGGCCGGACTCGTCCTCCACGGCGCCGAGGTACGTCTTCAGCAGTCCGCTGAACTGGCGGGGCTCGGTGAAGGCGCCCTTGTTGCCGCAGTTGGGGCAGGTGATGTCGGCCAGGCCGCCCGCCGGCTCCTTGCCGTGCTTCTCCTCGTACGCCTCGAGGAGGTGGTCGGCGCGGTAACGCTTGTGGCAGGACTGGCACTCGGTCAGCGGGTCGGTGAAGGTCTCGACGTGGCCGCTGGCCTGCCACACCTCGGGAGCGAGGATGACGCAGGAGTCGAGGCCGACGACGTCGTCGCGGCCCTGCACCACGGCCTTCCACCACTCGCGCTTGACGTTGTTCTTCAGCTCGACACCGAGCGGTCCGTAGTCCCAGGACGCGCGCAGACCCCCGTAGATCTCGCTCGACGGGTACACGAGCCCGCGGCGCTTGGAGAGGCTGACGATCGTTTCCATGACGTCGGTGCGACGTGCCATAGGTGAGAACTCCATCCGGCTGGGTGTCGGGTTGGGATCGTGCGCGCACGCGCTGGGCAGCGCCGGCGTCTCGCCGGCGCTCGGGCGGAGTCGCGCCCGCTACCTGCTCGATCTCATCCAAGCTTAGGGGACCCGCGGGCCCCCTCGCTCATTCCTCGCCCCCGCCCGCCGCCGGGGCGCCGTCGACCGGCTCGAACGCGCTGGGCTCGTTGATCATCAGAGTCATCAGCGGGTACATGGCCATCCGGGCGGCGCCCAGCGCCCTGCGGTAGAAACCGGCGCCCTCCCACTCGCTCACCAGGGCCCACAGGTCCGGCTCGTCCACCGACCTGCCGATCTGCCCGCGCACATAACCTGGCTGGGCGGCGAACAGGTCGAGGATGTCACGGGCCTGCGCGGCGAAGTCCTCCGTGCGCGCGGCGGGCACGGAGTAACGGATCAGGGCGAGCATGCGGCCCAGCATGCCATGGCCCCGCGGGTGACCGGGTGCGCCGATGCGCCCCACCTGACTAGGCTCGGCACGTGGCAGGTGACACAGGGCAGGACAAGGGGCCCGGCGGGCCGAGGGTTCCGGCGCATCCCCTGGCCAGGAAGCCGGCCGGCGACCCGCGCGGGCAGGGACGCGGCTCCGGACGCCCCGGCACGGGATCGGTGGCGCGCAAGGGAGGCAAACGCCCGCTCCCGCCCGGCGAGCAGTTCTTCACGCCGGGCGCGACCGGGCTGCGGCGGACGGTGGAGACCAGGAGCGCGACCGCCCTGGTGTTCCTCTTCCAGCTCCCGCGCTGGGTGGTCCCGATCGTCATGGTCGCCCTGATGCTGACCGGCGTCGTGGTGGACTCCTGGCTCGGCGGCCTGGCCGTGCTGCCCGTGCTCGCGTTCGTGTTGTGGCTCGCGTACATGTCGTGGCCGTCGCTGCGACCGGGCGCGCGCCTGCTGCGGGTCGCGCTGGTCACCTTTCTCGTGTTGCTGGCGGCCACCCGCTTCGGGCTGTTCTGACACGGGTCTGTTCGGGTTCGGGATACTGCGATCGCATCCGCACCGCTCCGTCACACTCTGCCGGTTTTGACAACGGTTTTCATTTTGCCGGATACTTGAGGGCGTGATGTCCCGTATGCGCTCCCTCACCCTCACCGGCGCCCTGCTGGCCGCCACCGCCGTCACGACCGCCGCGTGCGGTGCGGGCGGCAATGCCGCCGACGACAGCAAACCCACCGTGATGGCCGCCTTCTATCCCCTCCAGTGGATCTCGCAGCGGGTGGGCGGGCCGGACGTATCCGTCACCGGCCTCACCAAGCCGGGCACCGAGCCGCACGACCTCGAACTGACCGCGCGCCAGGTCGCCGACATCCAGGACTCCTCGCTCGTCGTCTACATCAAGGGCGTCCAGCCGGCCGTGGACGAGGCGGTCCAGGGACACGCCTCCGGCAAGGCGTTCGACGCCGCGGGAGCCGTGTCCACGCTCCCCGCGACCGCGGAGGACGAGGGACACGACGAGCACGACGGGCACGAGCACGCCGACGTCTCCTACGACCCGCACATCTGGCTCGACCCGAGCCGGTTCGCCGCCGTCGCCACCCAACTGGGCGAGCGGCTGGCCGCGGCCGACCCCGCCCACGCCGCGGCGTACCGGCAGCGCGCCGCCGACACGGCCGCCGAGCTGAACAAGGTGGACGAGTCGTACCGGACCGGCCTGGCCACGTGCGGCAAGAAGGCGATCGTGACCAGCCACGCCGCCTTCGGCTACCTGGCCGACCGGTACGGCCTGGAGCAGATCTCGGTCAGCGGCATCGACCCCGACGCCGAGCCCTCCCCCACGCGCCTCGCCCAGGTGGCCGATGTCGCCAAGCGAAAGAATGTGACTACCATTTTCACCGAGGAGCTCGTCAGCCCCAAGGTGGCCGAGATCCTGGCCAAGGAGGTCGGCGCCGCCACCGCGGTACTCAACCCGCTCGAGAGCGAGCCCGACGGCGGGGACTATCTCTCCGCGGCCAAGCTGAACCTGGACGTCCTGAGGAAGGCGCTCGAATGCCCCACCACGGAAGGGTGATCCTGCGGTGAGTGCCGCGTTCACGATGGCCGGCGGCGAGGTCGCCCTCGACGGCCGGCCCATCCTGCGGGGCGTCGACCTGTCGGTCGGCGAGGGGGAGTTCCTCGTCGTCCTGGGCGCCAACGGCTCCGGCAAGTCCACGCTCGTCCGCGCCCTGCTCGGCCTGGTCCCGCTGTCCGGCGGCTCCGTCCGGCTGTACGGCACGCCGCCCGCGAAGTTCCGGGAGTGGCGGCGGATCGGCTACGTGCCGCAACGCCTGTCCATCGGCGGCGGGGTGCCCGCCACGGTCCGCGAGGTGGTGTCCTCCGGGCGCATCGCCCGGCGCGGCCGCTTCCGGCGCACCGGCGCCGCCGACCGGCGCGCCGTGGCCGACGCCCTCGACGCCGTCGGCCTCGCCGACCGGGCCGCGTACCCGGTGCACGCCCTCTCGGGGGGCCAGCAGCAGCGGGTGCTCATCGCCCGCGCGCTGGCCGGCGAGCCGGACGCGTTCGTCATGGACGAGCCCACGGCCGGGGTGGACGCGGACAGCCAGCGGCTCCTCGCGGCGACCCTCGCCGGGCTGAGGGAGCGCGGCAAGACGGTGGTCCTGGTGGCGCACGAGCTCGGCCCGCTCGAACCGCTCATCACCCGGGCGATCGTCCTCCGTGGCGGCCGCGTCGCGTACGACGGGGCGCCTCCGGCGGCCGTCGAGGCGGGGGTCGGCGCGGGCGGGCACGTCCATGCCCACGCCCACGCCCACGCCCACAGCGGCCCGCTGAACGGCTGGCCGGACGTCATCGGGTCACGATCCTCGGCCGGCGAGGCCGGCGCGGCGGGAGAGGCATGATGGGGATCTTCCAGTACGACTTCATGGTCCTCGGACTGCTCGCGGCCGTGTTCGTCGGCCTGGCCGCCCCGGTCGTCGGCACGTTCATCGTCCAGCGCCGTCTGGCGCTGCTCGGCGACGGCATCGGCCACATCGCGCTCACCGGCGTCGCGCTGGGCTTCCTGACCGGCACCGCCCCCGTGCTGACCGCCGTCGTCGTGGCCACGCTCGGGGCCGTCGCCATCGAGATGGTGCGCGCACGCGGCCGGACCAGCGGCGACGTCGCCCTGGCCCTGCTGTTCTACGGCGGGATCGCGGGCGGCGTGCTGCTCATCTACCTGTCGCCCGGGCAGAGCAACTCCACGCTGACGTCCTACCTGTTCGGCTCGATCTCCACGGTGGCCGCCCAGGACGTGTGGGTGATCGGCGGGCTGGCCGCGGCCGTGCTCGGCGTGGTCGCGATCTTCGGGCGGGAGCTGTTCGTGCTCTGCCAGGACGAGGAGGTCGCGCGCGCGAGTGGCCTCCCGGTGCGTTTCCTCAGCCTGCTGCTCGCGGTGACCGCCGCCCTCACGGTCGTCATCGCCATGCGCGTGGTGGGCCTGCTCCTCGTGAGCGCCCTGATGGTCGTCCCCGTGGCGACCAGCCAGCAGATCATGCGCAGCTTCCGGGGCACCATGGTCCTCGCCACGGCGCTCGGCGTGGTCGCCACCGTCGGCGGTCTGACCTCCGCGTTCTACATCGACGTCCCCCCGGGCTCGGCGATCGTGCTGATCGCGCTCGCCGGGTTTGTGCTCTCCCTGGCGATAGGTAGATTCGTACGGCGAAGCCGTACCTGGGAGTCGACATCATGAGCAAGAGCAGCGACGCCGTTCACGCGATCCTCCGGCAGAGCGAGGGGTTCCGGAGCGCCCAGGACATCTTCACCAAGATGCGGGCGGACGGCGCCAAGATCGGTCTGACCACCGTCTACCGGGCGCTCCAGTCGCTCTCGGACGACGGCCGGGTGGACATGCTGCGCACCGACGAGGGCGAGTCGGTCTATCGCGCCTGCGAGAGCGACGTCCACCACCACCATCTCGTGTGCCGCCGCTGCGGGCGCACCGTCGAGGTGGCCGGGCCCGACGTCGAGCGCTGGGCCGAGGCCATCGGAGCCGAGTACGGCTTCACCGAGGTCACCCACACGGTCGAGGTCTTCGGCACCTGCCCCGAGTGCGCCGCCGCCGCCGGGAGCCGCTGACCGGTTCATGACGATCCGCCGCTCGGCCGCCCCCCGGCCCGCTCCGCGGGGTACGCTGCCCCCGCCGACGTAGGGAGATGCCGTGCCGTTCAGCCATGACATGGTGTACTCGCTGGCCACCGTGGTCGATCTGATCAACACCTCGCCCGCCGCGGGCGGCGAGGAGGGCCTGCGGAGCGTCGAGGACCTGCGCGCGTTCGTGGGGCGCCGCGTGATCAGCGACGTGGAGGACCTGGACTCCCGCGACCTGTCCGAGGTGCGGGAGCTGCGCGACGCCTTCCACGAGGTCTTCACCGCGCCCGACCGGGACACCGCGGTGTCCCTGCTCAACACGCTGCTCGGCCGTACGCGCATCACGCCGAGCCTGGCCGAGCACGACGGGTTCTCGCTGCACGTCCACTACTTCGCCCCGGGGGCGTCGCTGGCCGAGCACCTGGCGGCCGACTGCGGCGTGGCGCTCGCCCACGTGCTGGTCGAGGACGAGCGCGAGCGGCTGCGCACGTGCGCCGCGCCCGACTGCTCCCACGTGTTCGTGGACGAGTCGCGCAACCGCTCGCGGGTCTACTGCGACAGCCGTACGTGCGGGAACCGGATGCACGTCGCCGCCTACCGGGCCCGCCGCCGCGCCTAGAAGGCCGCTCGGGTCCCGGAACCGGTGGCCCGGTCCCGGGATGCGGTCAGCTCTGCCGTAGGGCGGGCATCGGGATGGGGACGGCGTACGCGGTGGCGCCGCCGCCCACTCCTCCTTCGCAGGAGTTCGGAGGCGTGGTGGTCACGCCCTTGGTGGAGGGGCGTTCCGCGGCCCAGAACATGTAGCCGAGCATGCCGGGGGTGAGTCCGGCCCCCTTCGGCGCGGCCGTCTGGACGAACGATCCCGTGGACTTCTGCAGCGAGGCGTTGAAATCCGCGCATTCGGGGCGGACCTTGTTTCCTTCGGCGATGTAGAACGCGCCGGTGAACTTGGCCGGAGCCAGCGGCGGGATCGGCGGGGCGTAGGTGGGCTTGCCGTCGATGTGCTCCTGCCAGTTGGCGATGGCGTCGGAGCTGCTGGGCTGGCGGGCGGGCACCATCGCGTTGGCGTAGTCCAGGACCGGGGTGTCGGTGCGCAGCCAGTCCGCGGTGGCCTTCCTGCCGATGTCGATGAGCCAGCGGTCACCTGCGGCGAGGTCGATGGTGAGCCGGGCGGCCGGGTTCGCGCCGCTCGGATCGTACGGCAGGACGGAGCGGTAGGCGTCGATGAAGGCCTGCAGACCGACCAGGTCGGGCTTGCTGTTCTCCTCGTAGTCGATCTCGATGCCGACGCCGAGCCGCTGGGCGACCTCGGCCGCGTTGCGCCCGAACTGCGCCGCGTTCTCCGCCAGGGCGGAGTTCCACGCGGTGGTGTAGGTGATGCCGCCGATGGAGAGCATCACCCGAATGCCGCGGCCGGCGAAGTAGTTCACGATGTCGGCGGTCATGCCGCGCGGCACGCCGTCGAGCGTCTGCGCATCGGTGGTCTTGTGCAACAGCTTGACCGGGTGGACGAAGCTGAGCACCACGAGGTTGACCGACGGGCGGCCGTCGCCACGGTCGATCAGCCAGTGGTTCTTGGCGTCGAAGTCCGCCGTGCTGCGGACGTTGCCCCAGATGCAGGCGTCATCACCGCAGTGCCAGGCGCCGTAGACCTGCAACGGGGTCGCCGCGGCCTGTGCGGGGGTGGGAAGGAAGAGGGAGAGGAGGAGTAAGGAGACGAGAGCGGCCAGGCGGCGCATGCTGATACCTCCGTACGCGAGAGATCAGTGCCCCTCCTGGCAATCTTTGCCTCGTCGCGTCGTCAGGACGGCGGCTCGCCGCGCTATCGCGCCACCCGCGAAAACTCCTTACAAGCTCGGACTTTCCGCGGGTCCGGGAATGTCGGCCGTATCCGCCACGGCCTCTTCCGCTTTGCGATGCACCACCCTGGACACCGCTCCTTCCGAGCCAAACCCTGCCGATCACGGCACTGGAAAGAAGGTTAACCAATCTGCGTGGTGCCGTCCCTCGCCTGGAGGACACATCCGCGCGACCAAGGCGCCCGGCCGGCGGGAAGAACTCAGGCCGGCCGCCTCT
Organism: Microtetraspora niveoalba; assembly: GCF_001570405.1. GTDB lineage: Bacteria > Actinomycetota > Actinomycetes > Streptosporangiales > Streptosporangiaceae > Microtetraspora > Microtetraspora niveoalba. Next base: position 134,104 of record NZ_BBYM01000019.1, read on the forward strand.
AGGGTGAGACCTGGTTGGGGACGGCTCCGCCGTACCGCCGGTCGCGCTTGGCGTAGACCTCGCAGGCCTGCCAGAGGTCGCGGCGGTCGAAGTCGGGCCAGAGCTGGTTGAGGAAGACCATCTCGGCGTACGCGGCCTGCCAGATGAGGAAGTTGGACGTGCGCTGCTCCCCGGACGAGCGCACAAACAGGTCCACGTCCGGGATCTCGGGCTCGTCGAGATAGCGGGCGAAGAGCTTCTCCGACACCTTGTCCGGCTTGACCCGGCCGGACGCGACGTCCCGGGCGAGCTTGACCGCCGCGTCCACGATCTCGGCTCGGCCGCCGTAGTTGACGCAGAACTGCAGCGTCATCGTCCTGTTGTCCTTCGTCATCTCCTCGGCGTCGCACAGCTCGGAGATGACACTCTTCCACAGCCGGCCGGGGCGGCCGGCCCAGCGGACCCGCACGCCCATCGCGTGGAGCTGGTCGCGGCGGCGGCGGATCACGTCCCGGTTGAAGCCCATCAGGAAGCGCACCTCGTCGGGCGAGCGCTTCCAGTTCTCCGTGGAGAACGCGTACGCCGACAGGTAGGGGATGCCCAGCTCGATCGCGCCCTCGATGACGTCGAAGAGCGACGCCTCGCCCATCTTGTGGCCCTCGGTCCTGGGCAGGCCCCGGGCCTTGGCCCAGCGGCCGTTGCCGTCCATGACGATCGCGACGTGGCGCGGCACGAGGTCGCGCGGGATCGCGGGCGGCGTGGCGCCCGAGGGATGCGGAGACGGAGGACGAACCATGACCACGAGCGTATTGCGTGCGACAGGGTCCTCAGGCGCGGAAAATGTGAGAGTCCGGTGTGGATTCCGGTCCGAAGCCGCGCGTCCCGTCCCACGGTGACGCGCGTCCGGGCTCCCGTGCCGGAGTCCACGGCGGCTCGGGTCCCCGCGCCGGCTCGCGCTCGACGTGCCGCAGCGAGCGGATCCCGTGCTCGAGGTGCCACTGGAGATAGGCCGCGACCAGGCCGCTGCACTCGGTGCGGTGCCGCGGCTCCGACGCGTCCGCCATGGGCCAGTCACCGCGCAGCAGCGCGATCATCAGCGCGATGGTCTCCGCCGCGGGCACCGCCGCCCCCGGCGGGCGGCAGGCTCCGCACACGACGCCGCCCGCGACGATCGCGAACGCGCGCACGGCCTCGGCGCCGCAGCGGGCGCATTCCGACAGGGCGGGGGCGTACCCCGCGACGGCGAGCGAGCGCAGGAAGTAGGCGTCGAGCACCAGCCGGGCCTCGTGCTCGCCCTCGACGAGGGTGCGCAGCCCTCCCACCAGCAGCAGGAACTGGCGCAGGGCGGGCTCCTTCTCCCCCAGGGTCAGCCGGTCGGCGGTCTCCAGCATGGCGGTCCCGGCGGTGTAGCGGGGGTAGTCCGCGACCAGCGCCTCGCCGTACGGGCGGAGGGTCTCGACCTGGGTGATCACGTCGAGCGAGCGGCCCTCGTGGAGCTGCAGGTCGACGTGGGTGAACGGCTCCAGCCGGGCGCCGAAGCGCGACATGGTCTTGCGCACGCCCTTGGCGACGCCGCGCACCTTTCCGGTGCGCTTGGTGAGGACCGTGATGATGCGATCGGCCTCGCCCAGCTTCTGGGTGCGCAGCACGACGCCCTCGTCCCGGTACAGACTCACCAGGCCATCGTATGACCTCCCGCTGACTCCCTCCTGAGATCACAAACGGTGAAATTTCGGTAATGATGCGGACTCGGCCCGAACTGCACATCGCCACCAAGCTGGACATTTCGGAAAGGTCCCGAGAGCCTGGATGCACCGACTTGACCGAAAGGTCACTAAGCTTTGCCCCCTGGCGGAACTTCCCCGCGCCTCTTCTAAAGGCCCTGCCCCCGCTGTTTGAAAGGGTGCCATGACCCTCGTGGTCCTGCTGGGCTCATCGCCCGGCCCGATCGGTTCTCTGCCGCCGGGATCCGGCGGCCGGCCCGTCCTGCCGACGGACCTCAAGCTGACATCACTCCCCGGCGCCCCCACGGCGTACGGCAGGCTGCTCGGGCAGGTGGCCTCGCTCGGCCCGCAGCCGATCACGATCGCCCGCCCCGCCGACGCCGCCGCCTACCGCGAGCAGGGCGGCCGGGTCGTCGAGAGCGCCGGTGTCGCGGAAGACCTGTGGGCGCTCGCCGACGCGGTCGAGCACACGACCGACAACGTGCTGATCATGCCCGCGAACTCGCTCGTCCACGACGAGCTGATCTACCAGATCACCAAGGCGAAACGCGCCGCGCTCGCCCTGATCCTCCGCGAGGAGCGCGACGAGAACGCTCCGGAGCCGCCCCCGATCGAGGAGGCCGAGCCCGAGATCGGACGCGGCGTCCTGGAGGGCCTGCCGCAGCGGACGCGCGCCGGCCGCGGCCGCGTCATCTCCGTGGGCACGTCCTACCACGCGGTCACCCGGCCGAACGCGGCGCTGCTCGGGCCGATCCACCTCCACCAGCGGCACGCGGCGGTGCTCGCCGACGTCGCCCGCGAGCTGGCCGGCATGGCGCACCTGTTCGGCCCCGAGGACGACGTCACCGAGCTGCTCGTCCTCGGCCTCGTCCGGCGCGGTGTGTCGGTCGGCGTCCGCGGCCGCCGCGACCTGTTCTACCGCCGCCTCCACACGCCGCAGGACACGTTCGAGGCCGAGCGGGAGTTCGCCGGGTTCGACGAGGACCGGGCGCGCCTGAACAACGCGGTGAAGGGCGCGGACGGCTTCTTCACCACGTTCTTCGTCAGCACGTACTCCCGGTTCATCGCGCGCTGGGCGGCCCGCCGCGGGCTCACGCCGAACCAGATCACCCTGGTCTCGATCTTCTTCGGCCTGCTGTCGGCCGGAGCGTTCGCCACCGGGACGCGGGCCGGCTGGATCGCGGGCGGCGTGCTCATCTACTTCGCGTTCGTCTTCGACTGCGTCGACGGCCAGGTGGCGCGGTACGCCAGGAAGTTCGGCGTCCTGGGCGCCTGGCTGGACGCGACGTTCGACCGGTTCAAGGAGTACGCGGTCTTCGTCGGCCTGGCGGTCGGCGCCACCGTCTCCGGTCAGTTCGGCGACGGCGAGGGCGTGTGGACGCTCGCCCTGGCCGCGATCGCGCTCCAGTCCGTCAAGCACCTCCTGGACTTCTCGTTCGGCGCGGCCAACCGGCGCAAGGCCCCGGTCCCGCTCCCGACGCTGGACCTGCACGTCGCCGACGACAGCCAGTTGCGCGTCGCCCTGGAGGAGCGCCGGGCCAGCCGCAGCGGCGGCCTGCGCGGCCTGCTCAAGCTCTGGACCAAGGCCGGGAAGTTCCGTCCCGTGCACTGGGCCCGCAAGATGATCGTGTTCCCCATCGGCGAGCGCTTCGCCGCGATCGCGATCACCGCGGCCTTCTTCGACCCCCGCGTCACCTTCATCACGCTGCTGATCTGGGGCGGCGTCGCGGCCACCTACACCCTCACCGGACGCATCCTGAGGTCTCTCGCATGATCACCCAGCCACAGGTCACCCCCACTCCCGACCCGGACGAGGAGCGCCGCCGCATCCAGACGGAGCGGCTGCTCGCCTACCGCGACGACGGCCCCCTGGTCGCCGCGCTCAAGGGTCGTCTCGGCCGGGGCCTGCCGCCGGTGCCCGCGGTGCTCGTCTCGCTGCTCGCGATCATCGCGCTGGCCGCCACCGGCTCGCTGAAGGACGGCCCGATCCTGATCGTCCCGGTGCTGGTCCTGGTGGTGCTGGTCGTCCCCTCCGCCGCGCGTGACCACCTCGGGCGGCTCGACTGGCTGACGCCGCCGCTGCTGCGCGGCACCGAGTTCCTCACGATCATCCTGCTCGGCCTCGCCGCCGGCACGCCCAAGTGGCTGCTGTTCGTGCTCCTCTACGTGATCGGCTACCACACGTACGACACGGTGTACCGGACGCGGCAGAGCATCTGGCCGCCCGCCTGGATCTTCCTGGCCGGGCTCGGCTGGGAGGTGCGCCTGCTCATCCTCGGCGCGGGCGCGGCCACCGGGCAGCTCACCCCGGTCGCCGTGGTCCTCACCGCCTACCTGCTGCTGCTGTTCTCCATCGAGAGCGTGGTGAGCTGGGTCGGCCTGGACAAGGCGTCCGCGCAGGCCAACGCCGACCACGAACAGGACCTGGAGCAGTCCCCCGAGGAAGCCGCCGAGCAGGTCACCGGCGACGCCGAGCACGTCTGACCGGGATCCTCACCGTCACCGGCCCCGTACGATCACCCGATCGTGCGGGGCCTTTCCGGTTCCGGGTACGGCACGCGGCCCGGCTCAGGCGGGGTGGTCGAGCAGAGCCCAGACGATCTTTCCGCTGCCCCTGATCAGGATCCAGCCCCAGGTGAGGCTGACGGCCTCGACCAGGTGCAGGCCCCGGCCGGTCTCGGCGAAGTCGTCGCCGGGCGGCCCGGGCAGCGGGGCGGCCTCGCTGGGGTCGCGCACCGCGCAGAGCACGTGGAGGCCCTGGGAGAGCAGCCGCAACTGGATCGGGGCCTCCGGACCGGCGGCGAGCGCGTGACGCAGGGCGTTGGTCACCAGCTCCGAGACCACGAGCTGCGCGTCGTCGATCAACCCGGCCAGGCCCCACCCGCCGAGGGTGTGGGCGGTGAAGTCGCGGGCGGCGGAGGCGGAGGCGGTGTCCCCGTGGAGCGCGCAGGTCGCGAGCGGCGCGGCCGCCGGGCCGGGGCTGTCAGGACCGAACGCCGGCGTGGCCCACGAAGGTGCGGCGCCGGCTCTTCTGCCTGCCAGGTCTGCGGTCATCGGGTCCCTACGCGAGTCGGGTGTCACACGGTGCGCTGCCGCCGTCTATCGTTCCCTGAGCCTTAAGGAGGCAAGCGCGCCCGCACTCGCGAATGCGGGAACTTGGACGTGTCCTGGGTTGATTTACCGTAACCGTGACGTTGTCCGTCCGGAACCACGATTCTCTACTCGTCACTCTGACGAAATGAGACACTGGTTGGCCGCCGTAGCCGGCGGCGGCAGGAACCCTGATAGCACAACGTCGTAGGAATCCGTCCGCGTCATGGAGTCCATGTGAAATCGTTGCAGGTCGCCCACGCCGAACCCCGATTAACGGGGCGCCCGAAAGGCGGGCCCACCGTCCTGCGCATGCTGCTCGGAGCCCAGCTCCGCAAGCTCCGGCGGGAGAGGGAGATCACCCCCGAGGAGGCGGGGCACGCCATCCGGGCCTCGCACGCCAAGATCAGCCGCCTGGAGCTCGGCCGGGTCAGCTTCAAGGAGCGCGACGTCGCCGACCTGCTCACGCTGTACGGCCTGACCGACCCGGACCGGCGGGCGACGCTGCTCGACCTCGCCCGGCAGGCCAACGCCCCCGGCTGGTGGCACAAGTTCAACGACGTCCTCCCGCACTGGTTCGAGGTCTACGTGGGCCTGGAGGAGGCCGCCTCGGTCATCCGCACGTACGAGTTGCAGTTCGTGCCCGGGCTGCTGCAGAGCCCCGACTACGCGCGCGCGGTCATCCTGCTCGGCAACGCGGGCGCGCCCGAGGACGAGATCTCCCGCCGGATCGACCTGCGGATGCGCCGCCAGGAGCGGCTGACCGGCCCGGACGCGGTCCGGCTGTGGGCGGTGGTGGACGAGGCCGCGCTGCGCCGCCCCATCGGCGGTGCCGCGGTGATGCGCGGCCAGATCGAGCACCTCATCGAGGCCACCCGCAACCCGAATGTGACGGTGCAGGTCGTCCCCTTCGACCAGGGCGGGCACTCGGCGGCGGGAGGGCCGTTCACGATCCTCCGCTTCGAGGAGTCCGAGCTGCCCGACGTCGTCTATCTCGAACAGCTCACCAGCGCCCTCTACCTCGACAAGCCCGAGGAGACCGACGCGTACAAGCAGGTGATGAACACGCTGTGCGTGGAGGCGCGGCCCGCGTCCGCCACGGCCGCCTATCTTGAGGGGATCCTCGCCGACCTGGAGTGAGCCGGTCGGAGCGCTCAGGAGACGCTCGCGAAGAACGCCTCGCAGGTCTCGGTGAACGCGGTGGCGCGGGCGGTCAGCCGCACACCGCGCATCGAGGCCAGGACGATGTCGAGGAACGGGACCTCCTCGCTGATCGGCCGGGCGACGACGTATCCGCCGTCGTACGTCTGGTCGGTCGCGGCGCGCTGGTTGAGTATGGAGTAGCCGTGGCCTCCGGCGACCAGCGCCCGCACGGTCTCGTAGCTGGAGCTGCGGAACCGGACGCGCGGCTCCACGGGGTGCAGCGCGCGGAAGTAGTCCCGGCTGTGCGGCAGGTCGAGCAGGATCATCGGCTCGCCGGCCAGCTCGACGAGCGAGACCGTCTCCGCCTCCGCCATCGCGTGCCCGGACGGCAGCAGCACGTACGGCCGGACCCGGGTGAGGACCCGGACGTCGAGGTCGAGGGCGAGGTCGATCGCGTAGAGCAGGGCCACCTCGCACCGGCCGTCCACGAGCGCGCGCTGGACGGCCGAGATCTCCCCTTCGGCGAGGGTCACCCGCACCCCCGGGTGCCTGTCGGCGAACTGGCGCAGAAGTCTGGGCAGGTAGAACGGCGACAGCGTGGTGAAGCAGCCGACCGCCAGCTCGCCGGTGAGCGAGCCGGCGAGGCCCCGGGCGGACTCGGCGAGCGCCGCCGCGTGGGAGAGGAAGTCGCGCGCCTCGACCAGGAAACGTTCGCCCGCGCGGGTGAGCGAGAGCCCACGGGCGTGGTGCCGGATGAGAAGCTGGACGCCGAGCTCACGCTCCACCTGGGCGATGGCCGCCGAGATCGCCGACTGCGCCACCATCAGCTCCCGGCTGGCCGCGGTCATACTCCCCAACTCGGCCGCGGTCACGAAGTAACGAAGCTGGACGAGTGTGAAATTGACGTCCGCCACGTCACCCATTGTGACCTCCTGACCGTAGGGCGCTCGCAGAAATCACTTCAAGGCTGCGTCGCGGTTCCGGCTGGATTCTTCGCGTTTCAGGCGTTCTCGCTCTGGAGGGTCCGTACGCCGGCGGTCACGCTTGCGACGGCGAGTACCAGCCGCACCGCGGTCCCCGGGCAGGACGGGGGCCGAGGCGTACGAGCCGGCGAACAGCCCGCGGACGGCTTCGACAAGATACCGGAAAGGCGTGAGCCTGGACAGGAGGTCGGGCCACCCCGGCGCCGGCGAAATCGGGACGAGATGGAGCGCGGGCTCCACGGCGCCGATCACGGGTTCCCGCTCGGTTCGCGGTATACAGGTCCGCGTGAAGTTGGACGGATTGGATCGCGCCATCATCGGGGTCCTCGTGGAGGACGCCCGAGCAACATATGCCGAAATAGGCGCTCACGTCGGCCTGTCCGCCCCGGCGGTCAAGCGGCGGGTCGACCGGCTTCTCGCCAGCGGCGCGATCACCGGGTTCAGCGCGCGGGTCGAGCCCTCGGCCCTGGGCTGGACCACCGAGGCGTACGTGGAGCTCTTCTGCCGGGGGAAGACGTCACCGGCCGAGATCGGCGTGGCGATCGCCCGGCACCCCGAGGTGGTCTCCGCCTGCACGGTGACCGGCGAGGCCGACGCCCTGCTGCACATCCGCGCCACCGACGTGCGGGACGTGGAGCGGGTGATCGAGCGCATCGCGGCCGAGCCGTTCGTGGTCCGCACCAAGAGCGCGATCGTGCTGTCGCGGCTGATCGACGAGAAACCCTGACCCGTCGCCGCCGAGGACGCCCGGTCGATTAACGGATCGCCACAAAAACCGCGAACAACGCAACCGATCCACGGTATGGCGCAATGGCGCGGCATTGGCCGGTCATGTCCATGTTTCTAGGCTGAGGAGCAGTTCAACCGCCTTCTCCCTGGAGTTCCGCATGGCTCTTGCGACCCTGCCCGCCGTCACGAACGGCGACCGTACGGGTACGGCACGGCACTATCTGATGTGCCGCCCCGAGTTCTTCGCCGTGACCTACGCGATCAACCCGTGGATGGACCCGGACCAGGGCGCGGACGCGGCTCGGGCCGTGCGGCAGTGGGAGGAGCTGCGCGCGGCCTACGAGCGGCTGGGGCACAAGGTGAGCCTCATCGACCCCGTGGACGGGCTCCCCGACATGGTCTTCGCCGCGAACGGCGCCCTCGTGGTGGACAGCCGGGTGTACGGCGCCAAGTTCACCCACAAGGAGCGGGCCGCCGAGGGGCCGGCCTACCTGCGCTGGTTCGCCGAGCGTGGCTTCGAGACGATGGAGCCCGCGCACACGAACGAGGGCGAGGGCGACTTCCTCACGCTCGACGACGTGGTGCTCGCGGGCACCGGCTTCCGCACCGACGTGGCGGCGCACGTGGAGGCGCAGGAGTTCATCGGCCGCCCGGTCGTCACGCTGCGGCTCGTCGATCCGCGCTTCTACCACCTGGACACCGCCCTGTTCCCGCTGGACGGCCACAACGTGGCCTACTACCCGGGGGCGTTCTCCGAGGGGAGCCGCAACGTGCTGCGGCGCATGTTCCCCGACGCGGTCATCGCCACCGAGGAGGACGCGGCGGTCCTCGGGCTCAACGCGGTCAGCGACGGCGCCAACGTCGTCGTCAACGCCGAGGCGACCGGCCTCTCCCTGGAGCTGGAGCGGCTCGGCTACAACGTCGTCCCCGTCGACCTGTCGGAGCTGCGCAAGGCGGGCGGCGGTCCCAAGTGCTGCACCCTGGAGATCAGGGAGGTCACGGGAGCATGAACGCCGCCGACCTCATCGAGCTGAGCGAGCGCCGGAGCGCGCACAACTACCACCCCCTGCCCGTCGTCATCCGGTCCGCCGAGGGCGCCTGGGTGACCGACGTCGAGGGCCGCCGGTACCTCGACTGCCTGGCCGGATACTCCTCGCTCAACTTCGGCCACGGCAACCCGGCGATCCTCGCCGCGGCCCGCGAGCAGCTCGACCGGCTGACGCTGACCAGCCGGGCGTTCTTCCACGACCGGTTCGCGGAGTTCGCCGCGGGCCTCGCCGACCTGTGCGGCAAGGACATGATCCTGCCGATGAACACCGGCGCCGAGGCCGTGGAGACCGCCATCAAGGTGGCGCGCAAGTGGGGCTACGAGGTCAAGGGCGTCCCCGCGGGCCAGGCGAACATCGTCGTGATGGAGGACAACTTCCACGGCCGCACCACCACGATCGTGAGCTTCTCCACCGACCCGGACGCCCACGACGGCTTCGGGCCGTACACGCCGGGGTTCAAGCTGGTGAAGTACGGCTCCGCCGAGGCGATCGCCGAAGCGATCGACGAGAACACGGTGGCCGTGCTGCTCGAACCGATCCAGGGCGAGGCGGGCGTGCTCGTGCCGCCGGACGGCTACCTGCGGGCGGTACGCGACCTGTGCTCGGAGCGGGGCGTCCTGTTCATCGCGGACGAGATCCAGTCCGGGCTCGGCCGCACCGGCGACACCTTCGCGTGCGACCACGAGGGCGTCGTCCCCGACATCTACATCCTGGGCAAGGCGCTCGGCGGCGGCGTGGTCCCGGTCTCGGCCGTGGCCGCGAACGCCGACGTCCTCGGCGTCATCCGGCCCGGTCAGCACGGCTCGACGTTCGGCGGCAACCCGCTCGCCTGCGCGGTCGGCGACGCGGTGATCGGGCTGCTGCGCACCGGGGAGTTCCAGGCCAGGGCGCGCGAGCTGGGCGGCCACCTGCACGAACGGCTGCGCGAGCTGGTCGGCGCGGGCGTGGTCGCCGTACGCGGGCGCGGCCTGTGGGCGGGCGTGGACATCGACCCCTCGCTCGGCACCGGCCGCGAGGTGAGCGAGGCCCTGCTGCGCCGCGGCGTGCTCGTCAAGGACACGCACGGCTCGACGATCCGCCTCGCCCCGCCGATCGTGGTCTCCCGCGAGGACCTCGACTGGGCGGTCGACCAGCTCTCCGACGCCCTCCGGGAGCTCAGGGCGGCCTGAGCCGGTCCGACCCCGCCGGTCCCCGGCGCCGCCGTCGAGGCGCCGGGCTCGCACGCTCAGGGCAGCCGGACCGACCCGAGCTCGGCCTCGTCGGTCCGCCAGGTGACGGTGGCGGCGTCCGGGGTGAGGTCCACGGTCGCCAGCGCGTTGTCGAACCACGGCCCGGCCGCCAGCCGCCACCGGATCGGCGGCCGGGGCAGCCGGGCCGCCAGCGCCGCCAGGCGTCCGAGCGCGCCCGCCCCGGGCACGCAGGCGGCGACGTTCGCCAGCCGCAGCGTACGGCTGAGCGGGTTGCGGATCGGCGAGCAGACGACCTGGTGGATCCGGGAACGCCCGCCGCCTCGCGGCGGGCGCGCCGAGGCGAGGTAGGAGTAGTGGACGTCGCCCGAGAGCAGGAGCACGGTGGCGGGCGCACGCCCGCGGCGGCCCCCGGCGACGTCGGCGAGCAGCCGGGCCAGGTGCTCGAACGAGGCGCGGAACGCCGCCCAGTGCTCCAGGTCGAGGAACCGGCGCAGGCGCTCGCCCCACCGGGCGGCCCGCCGCCCCCACGCCCCGTCGCAGACGGCCTCGTTCCAGCTCTCCGCATGGTGGATGGCCGGAGGCAGCAGCACCGGCAGTGAGGAGCCGACGATCAGGTGGTCGACGCCGCCGGTCGCCGCCTCCTCGAGCCACGCGCGCTCGGCGTCGTTCACGATCCGGCGCGCGCCGGGGGTGAGGACGCGGCCGCACCTGCTGTCCAGCATGATCAACCGGCTGGATCCGATGTCGCGGCGGTAGCTCCAACGGGTGGAGCCGGGGTCGGCGTCCGCCCGCTCCGCGAACGCGTCGAGCACCGCCCCGCCGTCCACTCCGCTCGGCGCGCCGGTGAACTCGGTCCTGCCGCCGCCCTCGCCGTCCTCGACACCGGGCGCGGCGCCATGGCCCCTCTCCCCCGTGGCCCCGCCGTTCTCCCCGAGGCCGGTGTGGGCCCTGAGCGCGGCGAACACGGGGTCGGAGGCGCGCTCGCCCGCCGTCAGGTTGCCGAGGTGCTGGTAGAGGTAGTAGGCGCCCAGCCCCGACACGACGCGCCGCCGCCACCAGGGCACCCCGGCCATCTCCTCGCGCCACGCGGCGGACGTGTTCCAGTCGTCCCTGATGTCGTGGTCGTCGAACATCATCAGGGTCGGCACGCTCGCCATCAGCCACCGCACGGCCGGGTCCGACCACGCCCGTCGGTAGAGCTCGGCGTACTCGTCGAAGTCCACGACCTCCTCAGGCCCGCCGCTCCGCCGCCCGGCGATGAACTCCTTCATGTCCGGCGACGGCTCGTCGGCGTACACCTGGTCGCCGAGGAGGATCAGCAGGTCCGGCGGCTCTCCCGACTCCATCAGCCGCCGGCCGTACGCGCGCAGGACGTCCACGCCGTGCGTACGCGCATGCGGCTCGTCGTGCGGGACGGCGGTCCGGCAGGTGCCGAAGAGCAGGCGCCGCAGCCGGGTGAGCGGCCGGATCGCGGTGGCGGGCCCGCCCGGCGCCGGCCACACCGCCGCGCCGTCCAGCTCCACCGTGTACGGCACGCCGCCGGGCGGCGGGACCTCCGGCAGGGCGACGTCGAGGACCGCGTAGTGATGCCCGTGGACGGTGAAGGTGCGCTCCGTCACCGTGGCGTCGCCCGCCCGCACGGTGACCGCGCAGGGCTCGCTCGTCTCCACCCATACGGTCGCGCTCGCCGCGTCCACGTGACGGAGCAGCGGACCGATCACCAGTTGCGCCACGTCTACAGATCTACGTCAGGCGCCGCTCCCTCGCGCGTCCGGACCGGAGCAGGCGGCGGGAGGAATGGGACAAGGCCCCCGGGTCCCACAGCTCGGGGTCCCCGGGGTCCTCTGGACCCGCTCAGCCGTCGATGGAGCACACCAGGTCCTCCAGCTCGCGCATGAGCCGCTCGGTGCGGGCCGCACCGTACGCCGCGAGGATGGCCCGGCGGTGCTCGCCGATGCCCGCTTCCAGGCGGCCGAGCAGGTCGCGCCCCCGGTCGGCGAGGAAGGCCGCCACCTTGCGCCGGTCGAGGGGGTCGTGCCCGCGGTAGACGAGGGCGCGTTCCACCAGCCGGTCGACCGCCTTCGTGAGGGTGGGGTGCGGCATCAGCGCCGCCTCGGCGAGGTCGCCCATGGAGTGGCCGCGCCCGTCGGCGAGCGCCTGGAGGATGCGCCACTGCTCGACGGTGACCTCCTCGGCCGCCAGCGCCGCCGACAGGCCGCGGTTGACCGCGCGTTCGGCCCGGCTCAGCAGGTACGCGAGCGATGACCCGAGGCCCGAGGGCGACGACTGCTCGCCCGCGCCCTCGCCCGTCGCTTCGCCCGTCGCTTCGCGCGTCCCTTCGCATGTCCCTTCCACGGACCGCCCGACCGGCTCCCCGACCGGCCCCGCCCGGCGCTCTCCGGTGGATCCCGCGGCCGTCACGACGCCACCGGCCCGTCCGCGGGGTGGCGCCGTACCGTCATCGTGGCCACCGCCGTCCCTTTCCCGCGCTCCGCTGTGCTTTCCAGTGCCTTCCCGCCTTCCTGCGCGCCCTCGTGCGGGCTTTCCCGATGTGATTCTTCGTGATTTTCGGTGCTGTCCCGATTTTCGAGTGGTTTCCGGCGGTTTCCTTCGCGGGTGGGGATGGACGATACTCTCCCCCGTGATCGATCCCGCCGCGATGGTCATCGATCCCCTGGAAGCGCACCTCCTCAGGGCCGACACGCTGCGCGTGTGCCTGGTGGTGCCCGTCTCCGGCGTGCTCGGCCTCGTCGGACCGTGCGCGATCAACTGCGCGGTCCTGGCCGCGGCGGAGGTGAACGGCGCGGGCGGGCTGCTCGGCAGGCCGGTAGAGCTGGTCCTGGTGGACGGCGGCCGGAGTCCGGCCGAGGTCGGCGCGGAGGTCGCCGGCCTGGTGCGGGCGGGAGCCGTACAGGCGGTCGTCGGCACCCACGCGAGCGACGTGCGCGTCGGGATCGAGCGCGCGCTGCGGGGGGCGGCCCCGTTCGTCTACACGCCCCCGTACGAGGGCGGCGCGCGTTCCCCGGGGGTCTACTTCCTCGGCGAGCAGGCGTCCTCGCAGGTCGCCCCGGGGATCGACTGGCTGATCGCCCACCGGAGGGCGAGGCGCTGGTTCCTGCTGGGCAACGACTACATCTGGCCGTACCTGGTCCACGCGTCCGCGCGGGTGCACCTGACGTCCCGCTCCGCGCGCATCGTCGGCGAGCGGTTCCTCCCCGCCGGCACCCGCGACATGGAGCGGGTGATCGAGGAACTGGCCGCCGTACGGCCCGACGCCGTGCTGCTCAACCTGATCGGCAGCGATCTGATCGAGTTCAACCGGGCGTTCGCGGCGAGCGGGCTGCACTGCGCCCGCCTGTGCGGCGCGCTGGAGGAGCACGGCCTGCTGGCCATCGGGGGCGACTCCAGCGGCGAGCTGTACACCGCGATGGGCTATTTCGGGGGCATCGCCACCGACGACAACCTCTGGCTCCACGAGCGCTACACGCGACGGTTCGGCCCGGACGCGCCGCTGCTCAACGGGCACGGGCACGGATGTTACGAAGGGGTGCTCATGCTCGCGGCCCTCGCCGCCCGCGCGGGCTCCCTGGCGGTGCCGGCGGTCGAGGCGGTCGCCGACGGGACCACGGTCATCACCGGCCGCGGCCCGCTCACGCTGCGGGACCGGCACGTGTTGCAGCGCGTCTACCTGGGACGCGCCGACGGCCTGGACTTCGATCTCGTGACCTCCTCCCCCACACCGTGAGTCCGCCGACGCCCACCGGACCGTCCGGCGCGCCTGGGGGCGCCCGCCGAGGCGGGGCAGGCCCGTCTGACCGCCGCCGTGACGAGGCCGGCGCCGAAATTTTCAAACGAAATCTTTTCCTTTTCAAGGAATAGTCCTATCGTACGCTCTGCCCCCAGCGTTCGAAGGAGTTCTCGATGTCGTCCCCCTCCACGACGCCGTCCTCACCGACGTCACCGCAAGGCGCCGCGACCGGCGTCGAGCGTTTCGGATACCAGCAGGAGCTGCAGCGCTCGCTGAGCTTCACCGACCTGCTCATCTACGGCCTGATCTTCATGGTGCCCATCGCGCCGTTCGGCATCTTCGGATCCGTTTTCGAAGGCTCGGGCGGCATGGTCGCGCTGGCCTACGTCATCGGCATGGTGGCGATGGCCTTCACCGCCCTCTCGTACGCCCAGATGTCGAAGGCGTTCCCGATGGCCGGCTCCGTCTACACCTACGCGGGCCGCGGGATCGGCGCCCCGGTCGGCTTCCTCGCCGGATGGGTGATCCTGCTCGACTACGTGCTCGTGCCCGCGCTGCTCTACCTCGTGGCCGGCGCGGCCATGACGTCGTTCGTGCCCGCGGTGCCCGTCTGGGCCTGGATGATCATGTTCATCGTCCTCAACACGGCGGTGAACTACTTCGGCATCCAGATGACCGCGCGCATGAACAAGATCATGCTGGTCGCCGAGCTGATCGTGCTGGCGATCTTCCTGGTCATCGGCGTCGTCGCCCTGGCCCAGGGCAAGGGTCACGGCGACGTGTTCAGCCCGATCTTCGACTCCTCGACGTTCTCCTGGCCGCTGGTGTTCGGCGCCGTCTCGGTCGCGGTGCTGTCCTTCCTCGGCTTCGACGGCATCTCGATGCTCGCCGAGGAGAGCCGGGAGGACGCGCGCAAGCTCGGCCGCTCCATGGTCGGCGCGCTCATGCTCGCGGGCGCCCTGTTCATCGCCCAGACCTGGGTCGCCGCGCTGCTCGCCCCGAACCGCGAGGAGCTGCTCGCCCAGGGCTCCACGATGGACTCGGCGTTCTACGACGTCGCCGAGTACGCCGGCGGCCACTGGCTGAGCGTGCTGACCGCCGTCGCCACCGCGATCGCCTGGGGTTTCGCGAACTCGCTGGTCGCCCAGGCCGCCACCTCGCGCCTGCTGTTCGCCATGGCCCGTGACCGGCAGCTCCCCCGCTTCCTGAGCAAGATCCACCCCAAGCACAAGGTGCCGGTCAACGCCACGTTCCTCACCGCCGCCGTCTCGCTCGTCCTCGGCCTCTACCTGTCCAACCAGGAGGACGGCATCGGGCTGCTCAGCTCGCTGATCAACTTCGGCGCGATGACCGCGTTCCTCGCGCTGCACGTCTCCGTCGTCGTCCACTACGTCGTACGGCACCGCAGCCGGGACTGGTGGCGGCACCTGATCGCCCCGGCCATCGGCTTCCTGATCCTGCTGTACGTTGTGATCAACGCCAAGGTCGCGGCGCAGGCGGTCGGCCTGACCTGGCTGGCGATCGGCGTGCTGATCCTTCTCGGCTCCATCATGATGGGCCGGCGCCCCTCCCTTCCCGACGAGACGGAGGTCTCCGAGTGAACGTCGTCTCCTACCGCCCCTCGGCGGAGGACCTGGCCTACACCTTCGGCGGGCGGCCCGCCGTGGCCCGCGTCGCCCCCGGCACGGTCCTCGAACTCTTCACCGAGGACTGCTTCGGCGGCCGGGTGCGCGGGCCGGAGGACCTTCCGTCGAGGGTGTGCGAGTTCCCCTTCCTCAACCCCGTCACCGGCCCCTTCCACGTGGAGGGCGCCGAGCCGGGTGACACGCTCGCCCTGCACTTCGTCTCCATCGAGCCCGCCCGCGACTGGGCCGTGTCCACGACGTTCCCCCACTTCGGGGCGCTCACCGGCACCCACACCACCGCGATGCTCCAGCCTCCCCTCGAGGAGGTCGTCTGGATGTACGAGGTGGACGCGGAGAAGCGGACCGTCCGCTACCGCGCCCGGCGCGGCGACTTCACGGTGGAGATGCCGCTCGACCCGATGCACGGCACCGTGGGCGTCGCGCCCGCCGCGTCCGAGGCGCGGATGACGATCACCCCGGACGCGCACGGCGGCAACATGGACACGCCCGAGCTGCGGGCCGGCGTCACCGTCTACCTCGGGGTGAACGTGGAGGGCGGCCTGTTCTCCATCGGCGACGGGCACTGCCGCCAGGGCCACGGCGAGGTCTGCGGCACCGCCGTGGAGGCCGCGATGAACACGGTCGTCGCGGTCGAGCTCGTCAAGGGCGTCGCCACGCCGTGGCCGCGCCTCGAGGACGACGACCACCTGATGTCCACGGGTTCGGCGCGGCCCCTCGAGGACGCCTACCGCATCAGCCAGCACGACCTGGTCACCTGGTCGGCCGCGCTCACCGGGCTCGACGAGCTCGACGCGTACCAACTGGTCAGCCAGGGCGGCGAGGCCCCCGTGGGCAACGTGTGCGACACCAACTACACGATGGTCGCCAAGCTGCCGAAGGCGTACCTCGGCCGTCCCGAGATCTACGAGTCGGCGCACGCGCGCCTGCGGACCCTCGGCGAGCAGTACCTCTCCTCCCGCTGACCGCCGAGTCGCTCCGGCCGGTCCCGTTCCCCTGTCGGGCCGGGACCGGCCGCGGGCTCCCGGCGGACGCGACCGGCCCGGTCAGCCCGCCGCCTCCAGGGGGCGTACGGCGTCGGCGAGCGCGGCCGACACGACGTCTTCGCACATCGCGTGGGTGACGAGCGCGTCGTCGGCGTGGAGCACCCGGCCCGCGCGGACCGCGTCCAGGAACGCGTGGCAGATCTGCTCGATGCCGCGCTGCCGGGCGACCGGCGTCCACGGCGGCCTCCGGGACAGCGTCTCGCCCCCGGCGTGGTCGACCACGTCGCCGAGATCGACCACCCGCCGCTTGCGCCCGTCGCCCATGACCTCGCAGGTCTCCTCCGCCGCGCCGCCGAGCCTGTTCATGATCCCGATGGCGGTGAATCCGTCGCCGCCCAGTTCGAGGACGACGTGTTCGAGCAGCCCGCCCCGCACGCGGGTGCGCACCCGGACGTCCGTGACCTCGCCCGGCGCGAGGAACCGCAGCGTGTCGACCACGTGGATGAAGTCGTCGAAGACCACCGAGCGCGGGTCCGCCGCCGCCCCCACCCGGTTCTTCTCCAGGATCACCAGGTCTCTCGGCAGGTCGCGCAGGGCCGCGTAGCCGGGCGCGTACCTGCGGTTGAATCCCACCATCAGTGACCTGTCCCGCGCCCGCGCGAGCCGTACGAGCCGCTCGGAGTCGGCGAGGTTGTCGGTGAGCGGCTTGTCCACGTAGACGTGTACGCCGGCCTCCAGCAGCGCCTCGACGATCGGCCCGTGCGCGGCCGTCGCCGCGTGGACGAACGCGGCCTCGATGCCCGCCCCGAGCAGCGCCTCGACGGTGGTGTACCGGCGATCGACGCGGTAGGCCGCCCCGAGCCTGGCCAGGGTGTCCTCGTTGCGCGTGCACAGGTGGGGCACGATCCCCGGCGTCGACGCGAGCACCGGCAGATACGCCTTCTCGGCGATGTCCCCGAGCCCGATGATCCCGATCTTCACGCACGGATCCTATGCGCCGCATCGAGGAGGCCGGCGGCCGCACGCTCAGACCTGGTGCCAGACCAAGCGCAGAACGGCGTTCACGACGTAGAGGGCGGCGAAGACGGCACCGCCCGTCACGAGCCCGGACGCGACCAGGGCCGCCGCGCCGCCGCCGAACCAGGCGATCTCGAACGCCGCCCTGGCCGGGCCGTGCAGCTTGAACCTCGCGCCGTTCGCCGCCGCGAAGAGCCCCCAGAGAGTGGCGAACACCGCGGGTGCGCCGAGCCCGGCGAGGATCCTGACCGCGAGGGGAGCGCCGAGGGTGAACCCCCAGTACCCCACCGAGACCAGCACGCCGAGTTCGAGGAAGAACATCAGGGCGAGGTTGGTCCCCTTGGCGGCGGTGAGCATCGGCACTCCTTCGATTGTCGCTCTCGTTCGAGAGCAATGCTCTCTTATGAGAGCGAGTGTCGTCAAGAGCAGTGCTCTCGATTGCCGCCCCCGCTCTGGTAGCCTCCGGGACATGAACGCCAGCCGTACCGCACGTGAACGAGTCAGAGCCGAGCTGACCAGGGAGATCACCGACATCGCGCGCCGCCATCTCGCCGTGGACGGCGCGGCGGGCCTCTCCCTGCGGGCCGTGGCCCGGGAGATGGGCATGGTCTCCTCGGCGATCTACCGCTACTTCCCGAGCCGCGACGACCTGCTCACCGCCCTGATCATCGACGGGTACAACGCGCTCGGCGAGGCGGTCGAGAAGGCCGACGCGACCGTCCCCCGGGACGACTTCACCGGCCGCTGGCTGGCGGTCTGCCGGGCCGTACGCGAGTGGGCCGTCGCCCGCCCGCACGAGTACGCCCTGCTGTACGGTTCGCCGGTGCCGGGCTACCGCGCGCCCGAGGACACCATCGCCCCGGGCGCCCGGGGCGTCGCCGTGTTCGGCCGGATCGTCGCGGAAGCCGTCGCGGCCGAGCGCCTGGCCCCGCCCGCCGTCCTGCCCGAGCCGCCGCCGGCCATCGCCCCCGACGCCGAGGTCGTGCGCACGCTCATCCCGGGCGCGTCCGACGACGTGATCAGCCGGGCCGTCACCGCCTGGACCGGCCTGTTCGGCATGGTGAGCTTCGAGGTGTTCGGCCAGTTCACCAACACGATCGACCACCGGGCCGAGTTCTTCGAGCACGCCATGACGTGCCTCGCCCGCGTGCTCGGCCTCCCCGCCTGACCGCGTCCCGGCACGAATCTCCTGGCCGAGACAGCGGAGGGATCCCGGTCACGGCGGAGCTGGAAGTGATCTTCCAGCGTGCCGCGGCCGCACGCAACGGAAAGGGGCGGCGGCCGTGGATCTACACGGACGCCGCCCCTGTTCAGGTGGTCGTCGCGGCCTCATGGGCGACGCGACCGGTCGTCTCTCGGCGGTGCGGGGCAGGTGGGGCAGGTCGTGCCCCGCCCTGCCCGTGGTCTACGGACGGTCAGCGGCCGGCGCGGTTGACGGCGGAGATGATCGCCTTCAGGGACGCGGTGGTGGTGTTGGCGTCGATGCCCACCCCCCACAGGGTGCGGGAGCCGCCCTCACCGCCGACCTCGCACTCGACGTACGACGCGGCCTTGGCGTCGGTGCCCGCGCTCATGGCGTGCTCGGTGTAGTCGAGCACCCGGACCTCGACGCCGATGCCGCGCAGGGCGTCGCAGAAGGCGGAGATCGGGCCGTTGCCGACACCCTCGATCTCGCGGATCTGGCCGTCCACGCGGACGTCCGCGTTGATCATGTCCTTGTCGTCGACGCTGGAGGAGCCGCGGTGCGCCAGCAGGCCGAGCCGGCCCCACGGCTTGGCCGGGTTCGGCAGGTACTCGTCGGTGAACGCCTCCCAGATGGCGGCCGGGGTGACCTCCCCGCCCTCGGCGTCGGTCTGCGCCTGGATCACGCGGGAGAACTCGATCTGCAGGCGGCGCGGCAGGTCGAGCTGGTGGTCGGCCTTCATGATGTAGGCGACGCCGCCCTTGCCGGACTGGCTGTTCACCCGGATGACCGCCTCGTAGCTGCGGCCGATGTCCTTCGGGTCGATCGGCAGGTACGGCACGGCCCACGCGAAGTCGTCCACCGGGACGCCGGCGGCGGCCGCGTCGCGCTCCAGGTGCTCCAGGCCCTTCTTGATGGCGTCCTGGTGCGAGCCGGAGAAGGCGGTGTACACCAGCTCGCCGCCCCACGGGTGGCGGGGGTGGACGGGCAGCTGGTTGCAGTACTCGACGACGCGCCGGATCTCGTCCATGTCCGAGACGTCGACCTGCGGGTCGACGCCCTGCGAGAACAGGTTCATGGCCAGCGTGACCAGGCAGACGTTGCCGGTGCGCTCGCCGTTCCCGAACAGGCATCCCTCGATGCGGTCGGCCCCGGCCATGTAGCCCAGCTCGGCGGCGGCGACGGCGGTGCCGCGGTCGTTGTGGGGGTGCAGCGACAACACGATCGAGTCGCGGTAGGCCAGGTTGCGGTTCATCCACTCGATCTGGTCGGCGTAGACGTTCGGCGTGGCCATCTCGACCGTGGCGGGCAGGTTGACGATCACCTTGCGGTCGGGGGTGGGCCGCCAGACGTCGTTGACGGCGTTGCAGACCTCGACGGCGTACTCCAGCTCGGTGCCGGTGAAGGACTCCGGGGAGTACTGGAAGAAGATCTCGGTGCCGTCCATCTCGGCGGCCATCTTCTTGCACAGCTTGGCGCCCTCGACGGCGATGGCCGTGATGCCGTCCCTGTCCTGGCCGAAGACGACCCGCCGCTGCAGCGTCGAGGTCGAGTTGTACAGGTGGACGATGGCCTGCTTGGCGCCGCGCAGCGACTCGAAGGTGCGCTCGATCAGCTCGGGCCTGGCCTGGGTGAGGACCTGGATGACGACGTCGTCGGGGATGCGGTCTTCCTCGATGATCTGCCGGACGAAGTCGTAGTCGGTCTGGGAGGCGGCGGGGAAGCCGACCTCGATCTCCTTGTAGCCCATGCGTACCAGCAGCTCGAACATCTTGAGCTTGCGGTGGGCGTCCATGGGGTCGATCAGCGCCTGGTTGCCGTCGCGCAGGTCGACGGCGCACCATTGCGGCGCCCGGTCGATGACCTTGTCGGGCCAGGTGCGGTCCGCCAGCCGGATCGGCTCGAACGGCGTGTAGCGGTGGAACGGCATGGGGCTGGGCTGCTGTTGCGGGTACATCATGCTCCTCGATGGACGCGCCGGCACGAGCATGGGAAGACGGTCATCCCGTTCGGGAAGAAGGGGCTCGCCACCGGTAAAAGACCTGGGGCGGCCGACGCGCACGGCAGTCTCCGCGGCGAGGGAGCCGGCCTCTTACAGGCCCTCGCCGCGGCGGATAAGAAGAAGCCCGCGCAGCACGCCTTGCAGATTAGCAGACGGCGTCGACCGCTCCGGACCGCCCGGGGCGGGGACACATATCCGGTTCGCCGGTGGAAAGGGGGTCGGGCATGAAGGACGACGAGATCCTCGGCCGCATCGGCGAGCTCATCGACGAGGAGCACATCCTGCGCGGGAGGCTGGCGGCGGGCGAGCTCACCACCGACGAGGAACACGAGCGGATCAGGACGCTGGAGCAGTCCCTCGACCAGTGCTGGGACCTGCTCAGACGGCGCCGGGCCAGCAGGGACGCCGGAGAGGACCCCGACTTCGCCGCGCCGCGGCCGGTGAACGAGATCGAGGACTACGAGCAGTGATCCGCCGCCGCGCAGCCCGTACGCGGCGCGCGGCGGCCGGAGCGAGCGGGGCGGCCGGAGCCGGCGGGGCGGCCGGGAGCGCGGAGGACGGCGGCCCGGATAATCGCTCGCGCCCCGATCGGGGGTGGGGTTTCCTGGTGGACATGGACTTCGAGCGCCTCCGCCTCTCCGAGCCCGGCGACCGGCTCACCGGTCTGTACGCGATCCACCAGGCACTGGACGAGCGGGGCGCCCCGACCTCGCTGCGGCACTTCTCGGCCTCGCTGGAGAGCGGCTGGTCGGGCGAGCGCGGGGAGAGCTGGGTCGTCAGGGTGGACGGCGAGATCGCCGGCGGCTGCACGCTGCACTACCCGGACGAGGACAACACCCACCTGGCGAAGCTGATCACGCTGGGCGTCCACCCCGACCGGCGACGCCGGGGGCTGGGCGGGGCGCTGCTCGACCACGCGATCGGCCGCGCCCGCGGCGAGGGCCGCAGCCTGCTCATCTGCGAGACCCCGACCGACGGCCCGGGCGCCGCCTTCGCCCGGGCCCGGGGGTTCGCCCCGGCCACCGCGGAGGCGCGCCGGGTCCTCGACCTGCGCACGGTGGACTGGGCGTCCTTCGAGCTCATGCGGGCGGACGCGGCGCGGCACGCCCGGGGATACACCCTCCAGCGGTGGGCCGGGCCGGCCGACGAGGAACTGCTCGACGACCTGGCCCTGCTGACCACGTCCATGAACGACGAGCCGCTCGGCGATCTGGAGATGCGGGCCCACCGCTGGACCGCCGAACGGATCCGGGCCTCCGACCTGGCCGTGGCGAACGCCGGGCTCACGGTCTACACGATGATCGCCCGGCACGCCGCGAGCGGCGAGCCGGCCGGTTTCACCCGGATCCTGGTGGACGCGGAGGACGCGCGCGGCTGGGCGCGACAGGTCGACACCGGGGTGCTGCGGGCGCACCGCGGCCACCGGCTCGGGACGGTGCTCAAGCTGGCGAACGCCGCCTGGCTGCACGCCTGCGAGCCGGACATCGAACGCGTCATCACCTGGAACGCCGACTACAACGCGTACATGCTGCGGATCAACGAGCTGATGGGGTTCCGGCTGCTGGACCAGTGGAACGCATGGCAGCTCCGCATCTGATCCGGTGGATGCTCCCGGTGCCGCTGGTTATGATCCCGCAGTGGTGTCAAACGGTGGAAACCACGATGAATCCCCGATAGGTGACGACCTGCGCGAGGGGGATCCACGTCAGGTCGGGCCCTTCGCGCTCCTGCGCAGGCTGGGGCAGGGCGGCATGGGCGCGGTCTACCTCGGCCGCGCCCCCGACGGACGACAGGTCGCCGTCAAACTCATCCACCCGCAATGGGCCGCGGACCCCGGATTCCGCCGCCGGTTCACCCGCGAGATCACCGCGGCCCAGCGCGTCGCCCGCTTCTGCACCGCCCCCGTCCTCGCCGCCGACGTCGAGGGCGACACCGCCTACCTCGTCACCGAGTACGTCCCCGGCCCCACACTCCAGAACGCCGTACGCGCGGGAGGGCCCCTCAGCGGATCCCATCTCGAAAGCGTGGCCGTAAGCGTCGCGGTCGCGTTGCAGGCCATCCACGCGGCCGGGATCGTCCACCGTGATCTCAAACCGGCCAACGTCATCCTGTCGCCGCTCGGGCCCAAGGTCATCGACTTCGGCATCGCCCAGCTCGCCGAACCCGGAGCCCACACCAGCGCCGCCATCGTCGGCACCCCCGCCTACATGCCACCCGAACAGGCCAGAGGCGAACGCGTCACCCCCGCCTCCGACATCTTCGCCTGGGGAGCACTCGTCGCCTACGCCGCCTCAGGCCACGCCCCCTTCGGCGACGGAACCCCACCCAGCGTCATCTACCGGATCGTCCACCACGAACCCGACCTCACCGCACTCGAACCCCACCTGCGCACCATCGTCGCCCACACGCTCGCCAAAGAACCCACCCACCGCCCCACCGCGCAACAACTCCTCGACACCCTCACCAAGGGAGCCCACCCCGTTACGGCGGGGATGCCGGACACCGGCAGAGCCGGGCGTACGGGCGACCTCGACGGCACCGGCGCGACCGCCGAGACCGGCGGTACGGCGGGCACGGTCGTCGCGCGGCGCAGGACCGGGCTCCTCGCCGGGGCGGCGGCCGCCACCCTGGCGCTCGTGACGGCGGGGGTCGTCGTCGCCCTGCGGATCGGCGCGACCGGCGGAGACGACGGATCGCACGGGCGGACGGCCGCCTCCCCGGCGGCGTCCGCGTCGTCCGCGGCGGCCACCTCGGGCGCCTCACCCGGCGCCGCGCAGGACGGAACGAACGACGGGGCGAAGGACGGCTCCGGAGGCGGCGCGAAGAACGGCAACCCGCTGACCGGCTCCGCCGTACGGTTCTATGTCAGCCCGGACGGCGCGGCGGCCCGCCAGGCGTCCACCTGGCAGGCGGCCGGACGGGACGGCGACGCCGCCCTCATGCGGGCGGTGGCCCGGGTCCCGCAGGCGGTCTGGCTGGAGGCGCGCATGTCGGACGCCGACGCCGCGCGGATCGTGAACGCGACGCTCGACGTCGCCGGGAAGCAAGGATCGGTCCCCGTGTTCGTCACGGACCGCATCCCGCTGCGCGACTGCTACCCCAACGGCGCGCCCGACTCGCGGGCGTACTCCTCGTGGATCGACGCGATCGCCACCGCGATCGGCGACCGCCCGGCGGTGGTCGTCCTGGAGCCGAACAGCCTGAGCAAGGTCCCGGGCACCCAGGGTTGCGCGCTCGGGGGACGCGGCGGCGAGCAGGCCCGTTACGACCAGCTCTCCGGCGCGGTCGGGCGGCTCGGCGCGCTCCCGCGGACCGCCGTCTACCTCGACGGCGGGCAGCGGTACTGGCCGTCGATCGAGAACGCCGCGAACCGCCTGATCAAGGCGGGGCTGGACCGGGCCGACGGATTCTTCCTCAACGCCTCCGGCTTCCAGCCGACCGAGACCATCGAGGCGTACGGCGTCAAGCTGGCCAAGTGCGTCCATCTCACGAAGACGCGCGGCCCGAGCCGCTGCCTCGACGCCGAGGTCGACGTGGTCCCCGACGAAACGCCGGGGCTGCCCCACTTCGTCGTCGACACCGGACGGAACGGCAAGGGCGAGTGGCGTCCGCCCGACGGGAAGTACAAGAAGGCCCAGGAGTGGTGCAACCCTCCCGGACGGGGGCTCGGCCCGCGCCCCACGACGGACACCGCGAGCGGCCTCACCGACGCCTACCTGTGGCTACGCGACCCCACCAAGTCGAACGGCACCTGCACGCGCGGCACCTCGGGGCCGGAGGACCCCGCCTACCGGGTGGTCGCCCCGCCCGGCGGCGAGTTCTGGCCGGACCTCGCCCTCCAGCGGGCCAAGAACGCCGTCCCGCCCCTTTCGTGAGGACACCCCGACGAGCCGACAGATGGGAACCATGACGAGCGACGACGCGGGCGAGCCGCTGCGCGACGGCGATCCCCGGGAGGCGGGCGGGTACACGCTCCTGCGCAGGCTGGGGCAGGGCGGCATGGGCGCGGTCTACCTCGGCCGCGCCCCCGACGGACGACAGGTCGCCGTCAAACTCATCCACCCGCAGTGGGCCGCCGACCCCGGATTCCGCCGCCGGTTCACCCGCGAGATCACCGCCGCCCAGCGCGTCGCCCGCTTCTGCACCGCCCCCGTCCTCGCCGCCGACGTCGAGGGCGACACCGCCTACCTCGTCACCGAGTACGTCCCCGGCCCCACCCTCCAGCAGGCCGTACGCGCCGGGGGACCGCTGACCGGGGCCAGCCTGGAGGCGGTCGCGGTCAACGTGGCGGTGGCACTGCGGGCGATCCACGACGCGGGCGTGGTGCATCGGGACCTGAAGCCCGCCAACGTCATCCTGTCGCCGGTCGGGCCCAAGGTCATCGACTTCGGCATCGCCCAGCTCGCCGAACCCGGAGCCCACACCAGCGCCGCCATCGTCGGCACCCCCGCCTACATGCCCCCCGAACAGGCCAGAGGCGAACGCGTCACCCCCGCCTCCGACATCTTCGCCTGGGGAGCACTCGTCGCCTACGCCGCCTCAGGCCACCCCCCCTTCGGCGACGGAACCCCACCCAGCGTCATCTACCGGATCGTCCACCACGAACCCGACCTCACCGCACTCGAACCCCACCTGCGCACCATCGTCGCCCACACCCTCGCCAAAGAACCCACCCACCGCCCCACCGCGCGACAACTCCTCGACACCCTCACCAGGGGAACTCACTCCGGCTCCCTCCCGGGCGGCCCGGATGTCCGTACGGGCGAGGAGACGGGCGCGGGCGGCGCCGAGGGCGGAACGGCGCTCAGCCGCCGGCGCCGCGGAAGCGTGGTCGCGGGGACGGTCGTCGCCGCGCTCGTCACGGCGGGCGTGGTCATCGCCACGCGGGCGCCGGGGGCGCACGACGGGCAGGACGATACGGCGCGGTCCACCGCAGCGCCATCCACAACGGGGCCATCCACCACCGGGCGGACCGCGCCTGCGGGGGATCCGTCGCCGGGCTCGGGAACGGGGCCGAAACCGGGCGGGCATCCGCTGTCCGGAACCGGCGTCCGGTTCTACGCGAGCCCCGACGGCGACGCCGCCCGCCAGGCGTCCATCTGGAAGGCCGCCGGACGGGACCACGACGCCGCCCTCATGCGGGCGCTCGCGCGGGTCCCGCAGGCGGTCTGGCTGGACCGTCTCACCCCGGCCGAAGCCGCCGCCTCCGTCAGCTCGATCATGGGCACGGCGTCGCGGCAGGGCGCGGTGCCGGTCCTGGTCACCGACCGCATCCCGCTGCGCATCTGCGGCGGCGGCGAGGACAGCGGCGCGGCGAGCTCGGCCGACTACCTCGCCTGGATCGACGCGATCGCCGCCGCGATCGGCGACCACCCGGCCGTGGTCGTCCTGGAACCCAACAGCCTCACCGTGCCGCCCGGGTCGCGGGGATGCGCCCGGGAAGGCGCCGAGCAGACGGAGGCCAGGTTCCGCGACCTGGCCGCGGCCGCCGACCGCCTCGGGAAGCTGCCGCGCACGGCCGTCTATCTCGACGGCGGCGTGGAGGGCTGGCCCGACCTCCGCACCACCGCCGCGCGGCTGATCAGGGCGGGCGTCGGCAGGACCGCGGGCTTCTACCTCAACGTGTACGACCACCAGCGCACGGAGCGTCTCGTCGCGTACGGGACGAGGCTCTCCCGATGCGTCCGCGTCATCACGTCGAACGCGAACGGGACCTGCGCCGACGCCGAGCTCGACGCGGTCCCCGCGGACGGCCCCGGGCTCACCCACTTCGTGATCGACACGGCCAGGAACGGCAGGGGTGTGTGGCGGCCGCCGGCCGGTGAGTACGCGGAGCCGCAGGAGTGGTGCAACCCTCCGGGGCGCGGCGTGGGGGTCCGCCCCACCACCGGCACCGCGAGCGAACTGGCCGACGCCTACCTGTGGATCCGCCCGCCCGGCGTCTCCAGCGGTGTCTGCGCCCGTGGCGGCCGCGGCCCCGAGGACCCGTTGTACGGGACCGTCGCCCCGCGCTTCGGCGCGTGGTGGGCCCGGATGGCCCTCGAACGCGCGAAGAACGCCGTCCCGCCCCTGTCGTGAGGACAGGTGAACCCGATGGGGGCGCTCGCCCGGGTCCGGCGGGCGGTCCCGGCCGGACCGTCTCACCCCGGCCGACGCCGCCCTGTCGCCAGCTCGATCATGGGCGCTGAGGGCGCGGGCCCGTCGCCCGCGCTGAGCGTGGGCCGTAGGCGCCGGACACGGTTCTGTCACTCGCGGCTGCTAAGAATCTTGACATCACTCCCGACGACCAAGGGATGGCCTCCGTGTCCCTCTCGCCCGTCGCGCTGGCCGTGCGCGCGCTCATGACCGACCCGGCCGCGGACGCCCCGCTCCACTGGCCGGACACGTCCCAGTTGACCGCGTCCGACGTGGGCACGCTCCTGCCGTACGCGTACCGGACGGTCAGGAGCGGCGGCCCGGCGATGTCGGCGAGGTTCCTGGTGGAGGACGCCGTCAGGAAAGGCCGGGCGTCGTTCACGCCGGAGGCGTGCGCCGACCTGTTCCAGGCCCTGGTGGACGGGCTGGAGGCGCGGCGATGGTCCGACCTGCCGCTGGCCGTGGCGTCGCTGCCGCGCTGTCCCGACGGCCCGCCGCTCGCCGACCTCGCCGGCCCCGCGCACACGCTGGTGCGCTTCCACCTGAGCGCGCGCCGCGTCGAGGACAGGTACGCGCTGCTGACCGTCGCCGGGCTCGCCGGGCTGGACGACGAGGTGGCCGAGCTGCTCAAGGACGGTCTCGGGCCGATCGCCACGGGAGAGGTCGATCTGATGCTCGGCTGGACGCCGGAGCGTCGGGCCCTGCTGGCGGAGGTCGTCCGGGAGAGGTCCTACGGCTGCCCTCCCCAGTTGCCCGACGTATGGGAGCGGCTGGCCGCGATCCCGGAGTACGTCGCCTTCGCCCGTTCCGCGCTGGACGCCGCCGAGGCGCGGCTCGCCGCGATCCACGCGGGCGAGATCCCCTACCGCGCCGACCGCGCCTTCGACGACGGGGAGAAGGCCGTGCTCGGCCGGGCCGTACGGCTGGCGCTGTGGCAGGACGAACCGTGGCTCCCCGACCTGCTCGACCGGCTGCTGCGCCGCGCGGTCGTCGCGCCCACCACGGCGAAGACGCTGCCCTCCCGGGGTCTGCTGTTCGAGATCGCCCGCGCGGCCGAGGAGCTCCCGACCCCGGAGGTGATCGACGCGCTGCGGGCCGCGGGGAGGATGACGCGGCACGCGGGGGTGCCCAAGCAGCTAGACCGCATGCTCAAGCGGATCGAACACGCGCTGGCCGACCGGGTCGAGACGGCCTTCCGGATGCCGGACCTCGGGTTCGGGCCCGGCGGGCGGCTCCGCCTGCCCGTGGGCGGGCACGAGGCCGTGATCTGTGTCGACGACGACGACGTCGAGCTGACCTGGTGGCAGGGTGGGAAGCGGCTCAAGGGGGCGCCCGCGACGGTGCGGCGGGACCACGCGGACGAGGTCAAGCACGTGCGCGAGCTGACCGCGCGGACCCGCCGGCACGTCGCCACGCTGATCCGCGCGCTGGAGACGGGCCGTACGGACGGCACCGCCCACCCCTACGCGGCCTGGCGCGAGCGGCTGGCGGACCATCCGATCGCCGGGACCGTCGTACGGCGCCTGATCTGGGAGGTCGAGGTCTCCCCCGGACGGTGGATCACCACGCTGGGCGCCGCCGACGTCGCCGGGGCAGCGCCCGACGCCCCGGTGCGGCTGTGGCATCCGGCCCGCGCCTCCGCCGACGAGGTGCGCGCCTGGCGCGAACGGATCACCGATGAACGGATCAGACAGCCGTTCGAGCAGGCGTTCCACGAGGTCTGACCGTTCACCTCGCCGCATCCGCGCCGTAGCCTGTGATCGTGGGCCACCTCACCCCGTCCTCGCAGGGGGTTCCCGCCGGGAGCGGCGGGGGCGCGCTCCTCTCCACGGCCGTGGTCGTCGCCGGCCTGGCGCTCGCCGTCACCGCCGTCCTCCCCTGGGCGGGGCTGACGGCGGAGTTCGGCCTGACGGGCACCGAGCTGACCCAGGCGATCCGCGGCATCGACAAGGGACCGGGCTGGTTCGTCCTCGGCGCCGGCCTCGCGGCGACGCTGCTGGGCGTTCTGGGGGTGACCCGGAGCCGGCTGTTCACCGGGTTCGCGATCCTGCCCGGCGCCGTCGCCGCGCTCGCGCTGGCCATGTTCCTGACCGACCCGCAGGACTGGGGCCGGCGGCTGAGCTTCCGCGTCCCCGGCCTGGTGGACGTGCATCCCACCGTCGAGTACGGCTGGTTCGCCGCCCTGATCGCCTCCATCGTGGTGGCGGCCCTGTCCGCCGCCACCCTCCTCCGCGCGCGTCCCGGACCCGGCCGCCGCTGACGGCACGTGGAGCGGATGCCGCACAACCGAGAGCCGCGGACGGCTCAGTCGTAGAAGCCGAGGCGGCGGAGCTGCTTGGGATCGCGCTGCCACTCCTTGGCGACCTTGATCCGCAGGTCGAGGTAGACGTGGGTGCCGAGCAGCGCCTCGATCTGCTTGCGGGCCCGGGTGCCGACGTCCTTGAGCCGGGCGCCTCCGGGGCCGATCACGATCGCCTTCTGCGACGGCCGCTCGACGTACATGAAGGCGTAGATGTCGAGGAGGTCGTCGCGGCCCTCGCGCGGGGCCATCTCCTCCACCACGACCGCGATCGAGTGCGGCAGCTCGTCGCGGACCCCCTCCAGCGCGGCCTCGCGGATCAGCTCGGCGACGAGGACCTGCTCGGGCTCGTCGGTCAGCTCGCCCCCGGCGTACAGGGGCGGCGACTCGGGCAGCCGCGCGGTCAGCAGGTCGGCGAGCACGTCGAGCTGCTCCCCGCTCTCCGCCGAGACGGGCACGATCTCCTCGAAGTTCGCCAGGGACGAGACCGCGAGGAGCTGTTCCGCGATCTGCTCGCGGGTGGCCAGGTCGCACTTGGTCACGACGGCGACCAGCGGCGTCTTCTTGATCGCCGAGATCTTCTCGGCGATGAACCTGTCGCCCTTGCCGATCGGCTCGTTCGCCGGCACGCAGAAGCCGATCACGTCGACCTCGGTCAGCGTCGACAACACGAGGCTGTCGAGCCGCTCGCCGAGCAGGGTGCGCGGGCGGTGCAGGCCCGGGGTGTCCACGATGACGAGCTGGGAGCCGGGCCGGTGCACGATCCCGCGGATGGCCCGGCGCGTGGTCTGCGGTTTGGACGAGGTGATGGCGACCTTCGTGCCGACCAGCGCGTTCATCAGCGTGGACTTGCCCACGTTCGGCCGCCCGACGAAGCAGGCGAAACCGGCGCGGAATTCGGGAGTGCTCACGTCAGACGTACCGGCCCTTCACGGCGCCGTCGGGGCCGGCCAGGAAGATGGGGGCCTTGCCGAGATCGGCGACCACGGCGACGTCCCGCTCGTCCGGCTCGTCCGCCTCGCTGACCAGCGCCACCGCCTCCAGGGAGGCCGCCCCGCTGGAGACCGCCATCGCCACCGCGACCTGGGTCGCGGACAGCTCCAGCGAGGGCAGGGCGACGTTCGTCGCCGCGTAGGTGCGGCCGGTCTCGTCCCGTACGGCGGCGCCCTCGGCGGAGCCGTTGCGCGCCCGGGCCGACCGGGCCAGCGTTATGATCTTGAGGTCTTCGGAGTCCAGTGTCTCAGTCACAGGTCAAGGGTACTGACCCTTCCGGCGAGCACCCTGGCGAGTTCCGCGGTGCCCGCAGCGTCCGGGGCCGCGACGCCCTGATGGACGAGGGTGATCACCGCGTTCCCCTCCCGTGCCACCACCAGGTGCATCTCGTACGGATATCCGCCGACCCGTCCCCTGAACCGCCGTGCCTCGGCGCCGTCGCCGACGTCCGGTATCGCCAGACGCGACGCGCGCAGCCGGTCGCCCTTCCCCGCGCCTCCGGCGGCGGCGACGTGGCAGCCCCGCATGGCCCGCTCCAGCCGGTCGAGCCCGCCGCCCGCGGCGTCGTCCCCGTACACGGCGAGCCCGACGGCCGCCGTCTCGCCCAGACTGTCCCCTTCGTACGCGGTGGCGGTGCCGGCGACGAGGCCGCGCCCGGGCGGCCTGCCGGCCGCCGCGTCGAACAGGGCGCGGCAGTCGCCGTCCTTGGCGCGGAACGGCGGGCGCCACCGCTCACGCTGCCGGTCGGAGAAGCCCTGTGGCATGCCCTCGATCCCGCCGAGCAGGACCTTCAACCGCCCGGCGTCCACCGCGGCGCGCCGTCCCGGGTCGCCGCCGGCGCCGCATCCCGCGAGCGCGGCCACGAGACAGGCGGCGGCCGCGCAGACAGCACCGCCGATGATCCGCATTCCGGTATCCCCCGTTCTCCGGCGGGTCCGGAAGATCCCCGCCGACGGCTTTCTTCCCCCTCAGCAAAAGCCGCAATCCCCCACAGTGACCAACATGGGCCTCTCACCCGATGAAGTCGGGCGAGAGGCCCCATGGGTCTCCCCCGTGATCGCCCCCCCGTAAGGAAGGCGGGCCGGTGCGCCGCGAACCCCTCCCGGCGCGCCGGTATTCCCCCTCGGGACACCCAACCCCCGGGCGTCCTGAGACGATCCTCACGGATGCCACTTGTAGTCCACTTGCGGACGGCTTGCCCCATGCCCGGCGGCACCGCACCTAGGGGCTTCCAACTGGCCGGATGCACCCTTGACAGGTGATCAACGAACTGGAGCGGCGGCTGGCCGGCGCCCCTGAGCGAGGGACCCTCATGCACCTCGCCACCCTGCGCGCCGACGGCTCCCCCGCGCTCTGCAACGTCCGATGCCATGCCACCTTCGCCCCCGACCGCCTCTATTTCGTCGCCCATCGGGACCGGAGGTACGCCCGCGACCTGCGGACCGACATCCGGGTGGCCGGCTCGATCCTGACCCCCGACCGCGCGGGGTCGTCCGCGGCCGAGTCACTGACCTTCACGGGCACCGCGCGCGAGCTGCCCGAGGACGCCCAGATCCCCGGCCATCCCGTACGGCTGTCGCCCGGCGAGCGGGTCTACCGGCTGGACGTCTCCGAGTGGACGCTGTTCGACCCGGACCGGCTCGATCACGAACCGCGGGTGATCCCCGCCAGTCCTTGACGGGCGGCCTCGGCCCACACCGTCGCGCCCGCCGCCGTGGCGCGGCGGAGTGCCGCGCCGTACCGCTCGGCGGCCTCGTCGGGACGGCCGAGGAAGGCCGCGAGATCCCCCAGCACCTGGGCGACCGGCCACAGCGGGACGAGGCCGGTGCCGTTGGTGACCACGTCCTCCGGGTACGGGGCCAGCGCCTCGTACGTCGCCTCCACCCTGTCGCGGTCGGCGATGGCGACCCCGAGCAGGCCGCGGACCGCGACGAAGAGCCGCGAGTAGTAGTCGGGCCGGATCGGCTGGGGCTCGCCCGCCACCTTCCGCGCCTCGTCCACCCGCCCGGCCCGGGCCAGCACGAGCGCGTACGGCTCGACGGCGACGTCCCAGTGCCCGGCGATCAGCTCGGCCTCGGCGAGCAGGTGGCCGAGATCGCCGCGGAGCAGGCCGAGGCAGTACCTCCCCATGTACGACAGGCCGATCTCGAACCGCCACGCGCCGACGGTCGCGTGGGCCCGCGCCCCCTCCCGGTAGAGCCGTTCGGCCGCCTCGTGGTCGCCCACGATCGCGTGCCGGAACGCGCGGTAGAAGGTGACGAGCGATCCCGGCAGCAGCAGGTCGTACTGCTCGGCGAGCCGTTCCGCGTGCGCGGCGTGCTCGTCCGCGCTCCGGAAGTCGAGGCCGCCGATGGCGTGCTGCATGAGGATCAGGCGGGCCACGACCTCGGCGACGGCCATGCCGTTCTCCTGGGCCAGCTTGAGCAGTTCGGGGCCGATCAGGCCGCGTTCGGCCCGGCCGTCCTCGCGGAAGGTGTGGAAGTGCCGCGCGTTGAGCGCCCGGGCCAGCGCGTGGGCGTCGCCGAGCCGCCGGGCCATCGCCACCGCCCGCCGCGCCGCCTCGGCCCCGCGCGCGCTCAGCTCCCCTTCGAGCTCGAACGCCAGGGAGGTGAGCAGCGCGCACCTGGCCGCGCCGTCCCCGGGCGGGAGCAGCGACAGCGTCTCCTCGACGGCCCTGACCACCTCCCGCGACACCGTGCCGTAGTCCCTGGTGCTCCACAGGGTGGGCGTGTCGAAGGCGCCGATGACCCGGGCGGTGAGCACGGGGTCGCCCTTCGGCAGCGCCAGGCCGATCGCGCGTTCGCGCATCTCCCTGGCCGCCACGAGCCGGTTGCCGTACGCCAGGGCCTGGACCCGCCGCATGATCAGCTCCAGGTCGTCCCCGTCGCCGAGGTCGAGCGCCTGCTGCCAGAGGGCCGCGGCCTCGACGTAGGCGAACCGCCGCTCCGCCTGCTCCGCGGCGAGGGCGCTGTAGCGGGCCCCTTTGACCCGTTCCCCTCCCGCCGCGAAGTGGTGGGCCAGCGCGCCGATGCCGTCGGGGCGGAGCCGTTCGAGCACCTCGGCGACCCGGGCGTGCGTGCGGGAGCGTCGTAGTCGCGACATGTCCTCATAGAGGGTGTCCCGGACGAGGGCGTGCGCGAACCGCAGCCCGCCGCCCTCGGGCTCGACGAGCAGGCCGGCCATCAGCGCCGCCTCGACGGCGTCGACCACGCCGTCCTCGCCGCCTCCGTTCACCTCGGCGAGCACGTCCACGTCGACGTCCCCGCCGATCACCGCGGCCTCGCGCAGCACGGTCTGGGCGGGTACGGGAAGCCGGGCCAGCCGGCGTCGCAGCACGTCGCGCACCCCGGCGGGGACGACGGAGAGTGCGGCGGCCTCCCCCTCGGAGGCGATCAGCCGGGCGGTCTCGCGCAGGAAGAACGGGTTGCCTCCGGTGCGTTCGGCGACCGCGTCCGAGGTCTCGTCCGTGATGTCCGCGCCGGATACCACGGTGAGCAGCTCCGCGGCGGCGTCCCGGTCGAGCCCGGGCAGCACGATCCGCAGGGGCTCGTGCCGGGCCAGCGCGGCCGACGTCTCGGCCAGCCGTTCGGCCTCCTCCTGCCGGAGCGTGCCGACGATCAGCGCGGGCGCGTCCCGCAGGTCCGCGGCCAGGTGGACGAGGATGGCCAGCGTCTCCGCGTCCGCGCGGTGCAGGTCGTCGAGGACCAGCAGCAGGGGCGCCTCCCGCACCACCTCCAGCAGGTACGACGCGAGCGACATGCGGAGCCGGAACCGCTCGGCGGTCATGTCCGCGTCCTCCGGCGCGCGCCCGCCCCCGTCGTCCGGCTCGTCGAGCAGCCGCCGGATCTGCGCGGCGAGCGCGGCACTGGGCGGGACCTCCGCGGTCAACGTCCTGAGGATCTCCGCCCAGGCCCATCCGGCGGGGGCGCCCTCGGTCTCGGGCGCCCTGCCGACGGCGACCCGCCAGCCCGCACGCGACCGTTCGTTCGCGAGCGCCCGCGCGAGCGCCGACTTGCCCATGCCCGCCTCGCCGCCGATCAGGGCGACCCCTCCACTGCGCCCGAGCAGCAGGCCGAGCTCCCGCTCCCGCCCGAACAGCCGGTCCGCGTCCGGAGTGGGCGGCTCGGGTGTCACCGTGAGGCTCCGGACGCCGTCGATCACGCCGCCGTCCGCCGGGCCGGGGTCGAGCGAGATGGAATGGGCGAGGATGTCGCTCTCCAGCCGCCGCAGCGCCGGCCCCGGGTCCACGCCCAACTCCTCGGCGAGCCGTTCGCGGGCCTGCCGCAGCACGGCGAGCGCGTCTCCCTGCCTGCCCTGGCGGTAGAGCGCGACGGCCAGCAGCCGCCAGCCCTCCTCGCGCAACGGGTGTCCGGCGACGTGCGCCTGAAGGTCGGCGACGGCCGCCCCGGACGCGCCGAGCGCGATCGCCGCCGCCGCCCGCTGCTCGACCGCCATCGCGTGCATCTCGTCCAGCCGCATGATCTCGGTGACGGCCCACTCCGCCGCCCCGAACTCCGCGTACGCCGGACCGTTCCACAGGCGGAGCGCCTCCTCGGTCTGCCGCAGCGCCGCCCGCGCGTCGCCCCCGGCCAGCAGTTCGGCCCCCCGGCGTACGAGTTCCTCGAACCGCCAGGCGTCGACCTCGCCCTCGCGGATCGCGTACCCGGGAGGGACGGTGACCAGCACCCGGGCCGGGGTCCGGGCGGTGCGCCGGGGTTCGAGCACCCGGCGCAGGTTCGAGACGTAGGCCTGTACCGAGGCCAACGCGCTCGGAGGGGGCTGTTCACGCCACAGATCGTCGATGATGCGCTCGACCGGGACGACGTGTCCCCGAGCGACCAGCAGCCGTGCGAGCACGGATCGCTGCCGCGGGCCCCCCAGCTCCGCGACCCCCCTGTCCCCTATGGCGTCGAACGTACCAAGAACCCGAAATGTCGCCACGGTGGGACGCTACAGATCATCCCGTCCCGGGCGGCAGGCTCCGGAGTCCCTCCGGAGCCGGGACATCAGTCCCGTTCCACCCGGGCGCTCACGGGATCCTCCTCGACCGGCTCGACCCGGCGCACCACCACGGTGCTGATCCGGTTGCGGCGGCCCGCGAGGTTCTCCGCGGTCAGCCGCAGCCCGTCCACGGTGGCCTCGGAGCCGGCGATGGGCACCCGGCCGAGCGCGTGCGCGAGCAGCCCGCCCACGGTGTCCACGTCGTCGACCTCGATCTCGACGTCGAACAGCTCGCCCAGCTCGTCGACCGGCAACCGCGCCGTCACCCGGACCGACCCGTCCTCCAGCCACTCGACCGGCGGGATCTCCTGGTCGTACTCGTCGGTGATCTCACCGACGATCTCCTCGATCACGTCCTCGATCGTGACCAGGCCGGCGGTGCCGCCGTACTCGTCGATCACGATGGCCAGGTGGATCTGCCGCGCCTGCATCTCGCGCAGCAGGTCGTCGATCGGCTTGCTGTCCGGCACGAAGGTCGCGGGCCGCATCAGCTCCTGGACCCGGGCGGTGCCGTCGCCGGTCTCCTGCATCCGGCGGACGATGTCCTTCATGTACGCGATGCCGACGACGTCGTCCTCGTTCTCGCCGGTCACCGGGATGCGCGAGAAGCCGCTGCGCAGGGCCAGCGACAGCGCCTGGCTCAGCGTCTTGTGCCGCTCGATGATGACCATGTCCGTACGCGGGACCATGACCTCGCGGACCAGCGTGTCGCCCAGCTCGAACACCGAGTGGATCATCTCGCGCTCGTCCGGCTCGATCACCCGGCGCTCCTCGGCGAGATCGACCAGGTCGCGCAACTCGGCCTCGGAGGTGAACGGCCCCTCGCGGAAGCCCTTGCCCGGCGTCAGCGCGTTGCCCAGCAGGATCAGCAGCTTGGGCAGCGGGCCGAAGATCCGGGTCAGGCCGTAGACGACGGGCGCGCTCGCCAGCGCCACCCGGTCGGCGTGCTGCCGGCCGAGCGTACGCGGCGAGACGCCGACGATGACGTAGCTGACCAGGACCATCACGACCGCCGCCGAGGCGTATGCCTGCCCCGTGTCACCGAACCAGTCGATGAACAGCAGCGTCGCGATCACCGTCGCGACCAGCTCGCAGATCAGCCGCAGCAGGAGCAGCAGGTTGAGGTAGCGGGGAGGGTCCTTGACGATCGCCTGCAGGCGCGGCGCGCCGCGCCTGCCCTCCTTGACGAACTCCTCGGCCCGTACGCGGGAGATGCGCGACAGCGCCGTCTCGGCGCTCGCCAGGAGGCCGCCGACCACGATCAGGACGACGGCCGAGAACAACCAGCCGTTCATCGGTCGCTCACCGCTTTCCGCGTGACTCCCGCCACGACTCGAGCAGCTCGCCCTGGAGCCCGAACATCTCGGCGTGCTCCTCGGGCTCGGCGTGATCGTAGCCGAGCAGGTGCAGGATCCCGTGGGTGCAGAGCAGCTCCAGCTCGTCCTGCGTGCCGTGCCCGGCCTCGACCGCCTGCCGGGCGGCCACCTGCGGGCAGAGCACCACGTCGCCGAGAAGCGCCGGGTCGGGCGACGCGTCCTCGTCCCGGCCGCCGCCCGGGCCCGGGCGCAGCTCGTCCATCGGGAAGGCGAGCACGTCCGTGGGGCCGGGCTCGCCCATCCACTGCTCGTGCAGCTCGGCCATCGCCGGCTCGTCCACGATCAGGATGGACAGCTCGGCGAGGGGATTGATCCCCATCCGCCCCAGGACGTGACCGGCCAGCTCCGCGAACACCGCCTCGTCGACCTCGACGCCCGACTCGTTGGCGACCTCGACGCTCACCGGTTCTCCTCGCTCCGCGGCCCGGCCAGGGGGCGCGGGCCGCGCCGTTCCGTTCTCTCGTTCACCGTCTCCCCCGGGGACGCTTGTCGATCGTCCTCGGCTCCGACGCCATCGCCGCGTCGTACTTGCCGTACGCGTCGACGATGTCGCTCACCAGCCGGTGGCGGACGACGTCGGCGCTGGTCAGCCGGCTGAAGTGGATGTCGTCGATGCCGTGGAGGATGTTCTGCACGACCTTGAGGCCGCTGTCCTGTCCGCCCGGGAGGTCGATCTGGGTCACGTCGCCCGTGACGACGATCTTGGAGTTGAACCCCAGCCGGGTCAGGAACATCTTCATCTGCTCCGGCGACGTGTTCTGCGCCTCGTCGAGGATGATGAACGCGTCGTTCAGCGTGCGCCCGCGCATGTACGCCAGGGGCGCGACCTCGATCGTGCCCGCCGCCATCAGCCGCGGGATCGAGTCGGGATCGAGCATGTCGTGCAGCGCGTCGTACAGCGGCCGCAGATACGGGTCGATCTTCTCGTAGAGGGTGCCCGGCAGGAAGCCCAGCCGCTCTCCCGCCTCGACCGCGGGCCGGGTCAGGATGATGCGGTTGACGTGCTTGTTCTGCAGGGCCTTCACGGCCTTGGCCATGGCGAGATACGTCTTGCCCGTGCCGGCGGGGCCGATGCCGAACACGATCGTGTGCTTGTCGATCGCGTCGACGTACCGCTTCTGGTTGACCGTCTTGGGGCGGATGGTGCGGCCGCGCGCGGAGAGGATGTCCAGGGACAACACCTCGGCGGGCCGGTCGCTGGTCATCCGCAGCATCGCGATGCTGCGCTCGACGGAGTCGGTGGTCAGCTCCGCGCCCGAGCCGAGGAGCTCCACCAGCTCCTCGAAGAGCCGCACGACGATGCCGCTCTCCTCGGGAGAGCCGGTGATGGTGATCTCGTTGCCGCGCACGTGGACGTCGGCGCGGAAGGCCTTCTCGATGACCCGCAGCAGCTCGTCCTGCGAGCCGAGCAGGCCGATCATCGCCTGTCCTTCGGGGATGAGGACCTTGGCCTGCGTCTTGTTGGTGCTCTGTGACTCGGACATGGGCGGCCGTTACGGCCTGCTCGCCTCCCTAATTCCTACGGTCATGCTATCCGCTACCCCGGAGGCCACGTCAGCCCGCGACCGCCCAGCACGTGCGCGTGGACGTGGAGCACGGTCTGGCCGGCTCCCTCGCCGGTATTGAAAACGACGCGGTATCCCGTGTCGGAGACGCCCTCCTGAAGGGCCACGTCATGGCATGCTTTGAGCACGTCGTCGGCGAGGCCGTCGTCCGCCCGGGCGAGCGCCGCGGCGTTCTCGTGATGAGACTTGGGGACGACCAGGACGTGTGTGGGCGCCTGTGGATTGATGTCGCGGAACGCCAGCGCCCGCTCGGTCTCCAGGACGATGTCGGCGGGAATCTCCCTGGCCACGATCTTGCAGAACAGGCAGTCGGTCACGATCGAGAAGCGTAGCCGTTGCCAATCGGTGATTGCGTTGAAAGATCCCCCGGATAGTGTGAATGTGCGACACTGCACCGACCAAAACACCCCTAGTGTCGGGCGAGGACACAACTGGGTCATGCCCCCTAATGATTCGCAAGAGCGTAAACCCCCCGGGGATGACGAGCGTCCAACTGACGTGACCACCGAGACCCTCGTGGCCGACAGGTCGTTGGGGGCGGTGCCCGTCGGATGGGACGCCGACATGGCCGTGACCGCGCTCTACAGCGCGCACTATCGGTCACTTGTGCGTCTCGCCGTGTTGCTGGTCCGTGACGTGGCCAGCGCCGAGGAAGTCGTGCAGGACGCTTTCGTCGCCATCCATGGGGCTTGGAGGCGCCTGCGGGACACCGACAAGGCACTCGCCTACCTGCGCCAATCGGTCGTCAACCGATCGCGCTCCGTGTTGCGTCATCGCGCCGTCGTGGAGAAGTACGCTCCGAAGGGGCTCCCGGACGCGCCGAGCGCCGAGAACGGCGCCATCGGCGAGCTGGAGCGTTCCGCGGTCATCGAGGCTCTGCGCCACCTGCCGACCCGGCAGCGCGAGGCACTCGTCCTGCGCTACTACGGCGACCTGTCCGAGGCCGAGATCGCGCACGCGATGGGCATCAGCAAGGGCGCGGTGAAGAGTCACACGGCCCGCGGCATGGCCGCCCTACGGATGGCACTGGAGCAGTTCTCATGACCTTCCCCACCGACGACGAGTACGGCGAGTTCCTGCGCCGTGCCATGCGGGCGGAGGCGGACTCGGTCGTGCCTTCGCCCGAAGGGCTCGACATCATCCGGCACCGCATCGAGGAGAAGAACGCCCGCGGCCTGCGCGGCCTGTTCTGGTGGCGTGTCGGCGCCTCCGTGGCCGGGGCGGCGCTGGTGGCGGGCACCGTCGTGATGCTCGTCCCCGACCTGCGCACCCAGGTGATCCACAGCACGGTCTCCAACACGGGCGACGACTCCCGGCTCCCCCCGGACACCTCGTCGGTGAACCGCCCTCCGAACACGCACACCGGTCCGCCCGCCGTCACCGGCCCGCCGTCCCGGGGCGAGGCGTCGTCGGTGGAGACGCCGCGCAGCAGCCCGACCGTCGCCCAGCCGTCGCCGTCGCCCTCTCCGAGCGACCCGTGCGCGACGCCGGAGACGCCGGCCCAGGTCGTCGAGCCGAGCGCCTCGGGCTCTCCCGCGTGCCCGACCACGACGACGCCGACGCCGCCGGTCGGCCCGTCCTCCGGTCCCACTCCGAGCCGTACGCCGACCGGGTGCTCGCGCGGTCAGTGCGAGACGCCGACGCCCCACCCGTCGACCACGCCGACGCCGGCGGCCAGCCCGTCGGCCAGCGACGTGGTCACTCCTGATCCCCCGGCCGAGTCGCCCTCGCCGTAGCGGCCGGGGCGCGGCCGGTCACCAGCGGCCGCAGCGCGACAGCAGCACGGCCGCCGCGGCCACACCCGCCGTCGAGGTGCGCAGCACCGTCGGCCCCAGCAGGGCGGGTACGGCTCCCGCCGCCCGGAACGCGGCGATCTCCTCGTCCGTGATGCCGCCCTCGGGCCCCACGACCACGACGACGTCTCCGTCGCCGGGCAGGGGGATGCCGCTCAGCGGCCGGGCGGCCTCCTCGTGGAGCACGACCCCGAGCGCGGCTCCGGCGAGCAGCTCGGCGGCCCGGGCGGTGGTCACCTGCTCGGTCACCTCGGGGAGGTGGAAGCGGCGGGCCTGCTTGCCCGCCTCGCGAGCGGTGCTCCGCCAGCGAGCGAGCGCCTTGCCGGCCCGGTCGCCCTTCCACTGTGTGACGCAGCGGGACGCCGCCCACGGGACGATCACGTCCACGCCGGCCTCGGTCATCATCTCGACCGCGAGCTCTCCCCTGTCGCCCTTGGGCAGCCCCTGGACCACGATCAGGCGCGGGCGGGCCGCCTCCACGTCGTACCGCCGGAGCACCTCGGCGGTGAGCGTGTCCTTGGCGACGTCGCGGACCACGCACTCGGCGACCCGGCCGGCGCCGTCCGTCAGGTCGAGCCGCTCTCCGGGGCGGAGCCTGCGGACGGCGGCGGCGTGCCGGCCCTCGGGGCCGTCGAGCAGGATGCGGTCGCCCTGACCGCCGGACGACGCGCCGGACAGGTCGGCGAGGAACACGGGAACGCTCATGACGTCACCAGTCGCGCGGGCACGGCGTCAGCGGCCGTTGAACGCGTCTCTCAGGCGCGAGAAGAACCCCTGCTGCCCGGGGGAGAACTTCCCGGGCGGCCGCTCCTCGCCGCGCA
This sequence comes from Microtetraspora niveoalba, assembly GCF_001570405.1. Classification (GTDB taxonomy): domain Bacteria; phylum Actinomycetota; class Actinomycetes; order Streptosporangiales; family Streptosporangiaceae; genus Microtetraspora; species Microtetraspora niveoalba. Next base: position 174,553 of record NZ_BBYM01000019.1, read on the forward strand.
GCTTGGCCAGCTCGCGCAGGAGCTCCTCCTGCTGCGCGTCGAGCTTGGCGGGCGTCTCGACGTTCACGTGGATGAGCAGGTCGCCCCTGCCGGTCTCGTTGAGCCGCTGGACGCCCCTGCCGTACAGAGGGATGACCTGGCCGGCCTGGGTGGCGGGGCGCACGTCGATCTCCTCCGCGCCGTCCAGGGTCTCGATCGTGAGGATGGTGCCCAGCGCCGCCGCGGTCATCGGGATCTGGACCGTGCAGTGCAGGTCGTCGCCGCGCCGCTCGAAGATCGGGTGCGGACGCTCGGCGATCTCCAGGAAGAGGTCTCCGGGCGGGCCACCGCCGGGGCCGACCTCGCCCTCGCCGGCGAGCTGGATGTGCGTGCCGTCCTCGACGCCCGCCGGGATGCGGACCTTGATCGTACGGCGGGTGCGGACCCGGCCCTCGCCCGAGCACTCCAGACAGGGGTTGCGGATGACGCTGCCGTAGCCGCCGCACTGGGGGCACGGCCGCGAGGTCATCACCTGGCCGAGGAACGAGCGGGTGACCTGCGAGACCTCTCCCCGGCCGTGGCACATGTCGCAGGTGTCGGGGTGGGTGCCCGCGGCGGCGCCGGAGCCCTGGCACACGTCGCACAACACCGCGGTGTCGACCACGATCTCGCGGGTGGTGCCGAACGCGGTCTCCGCCAGGTCGAGCTCGACCCGGATCGTCGCGTTGCGGCCGCGCCTGGCCCGGGAACGCGGCCCGCGGGCGCCTCCGGCGCTGCCGAAGAAGGCGTCCATGATGTCGCTGAACGGGAACCCGGCGCCGAACCCGCCGGCCCCGGCACCCGCTCCGGAGCTGAACGGATCGGCTCCGAGGTCGTACATCTGGCGCTTGTTGGTGTCGGACAGGACCTCGTAGGCCTGTGTGATGTCCTTGAACCGCTCCTGCGTCTCCGGGTCAGGATTGACGTCCGGGTGCAGCTCACGGGCAAGGCGGCGATAGGCCTTCTTGATCTCTTCCTGGCTGGCGTCCCGCCGGACCCCGAGGGTCGCGTAATAGTCCTTGGCCACTTACGACCCCGCCAGGATCTGCCCGACGTAGCGCGCCACCGCGCGCACCGCACCCATCGTCACCGGATAGTCCATTCGCGTCGGGCCCAGCACTCCGAGCCGGGCCAGTTCCTTGTCGCCCGCACCGTATCCCGCGGCCACGATCGAGGTGCCGCGAAGTCCGGTGTACGGGTTCTCGGAGCCGATCCTGACGGTCAGCCCCGGCAGGTCGCCGGTCTCGCCGAGCAGCCGCATCAGCACGACCTGCTCCTCCAGCGCCTCCAGCACCGCGCGCAGGCCCACGCTGAAGTCGGCGGCCGCGAGGTTGGCGGCACCGGCGAAAACGATCTTTTCTTCGTGCCGCTCGACCAGGGTCTCCAGCAGCACCGACAGGATGGTCGCCGCCACCGGCCGATCCTCGATCGGCAGCCTGTCGGGAAGCTCCGCCACCGTCTCCGGCACGTCGGACAGGCCGCAGCCGTCCAGGCAGGAGTTCAGCACGGCGCGCAGGTGGGCGATGCGGTCGTCCGCCACCGGATCGGGCAGCTCGATCACCCGCTGCTCGACCCGGCCGGTGTTCGTGATCAGCACCAGCATGACCCGCCGCTCCGCCACCGGCACGATCTCCACGTGCCGGACCGTCGAGCGGGTCAGCGAGGGGTACTGCACGACGGCGACCTGCCGCGTGAGCTGGGCGAGCAGCCGGACGGTCCGCATGACGATCTCGTCCAGGTCCACGGCGCCGGCGAGGAAGGTCTCGATCGCCCGGCGTTCCGCCGCGGACAGGGGCTTGATGTGCGAGAGGCGGTCGACGAACAGGCGGTACCCCTTGTCCGTCGGCACCCGTCCCGCGCTGGTGTGCGGCTGGTGGATGTATCCCTGCTCCTCCAGCGCCGCCATGTCGTTGCGGATCGTGGCCGGCGAGACGCCGAGGTTGTGCTTGTCGGCGAGAGCCTTGGACCCGACCGGCTCATTGGTGGACACGTAGTCCTCGACGATGGCGCGGAGCACGGCCAGCTTGCGTTCGTCGAGCAAAGTGTCACCTCCCTGTGCATCGGGAAACACGCTATCTGGCACTCCGTGTTCCCGAGTGCCAAGTGTACGGCTACCGCCCACAGGGTGCGATAACACCAATCGGGCCGAGTAGACAAGCCGGTCGCAAACGGTTCACAAGTCGTGCTCCCTAGGGTCCGGTCATGACCGAGAACCAGAACTCCCTCCCTGGTGACGCCCGGGCCCCGTCACCGGCGTACGCCCAGGCCGGGCCGTACGCGCAGGGGCCGGGGCACGCGCAGGGCACACCGTACCCTCCGGGCGGGTACGGCATGCCGCCGTCACCGGCGCCGGGCCCGGTGCGGCCGAGGATCCTGTGGATCGTCCTCGCCTGGCTGCTCTTCGTCGTGCTGATCGTCGTGGGTGTCGCCGGGTTCGCCGGCGGGTTGACCTCGACCATCAAGGACGCCGCCGCGATCACGACGTTCACGGGCGGCGAATCCGTGAGCGTGCGGCTCGATCCGAAGGACAAGCCCGCGATCTACGCCTCGTCCGAGCAGCCGACCGACGTGAGCTGCCAGGTCGAGGGGGCGCCGGGCATGGACATCCGGCTCACCCGGCCGACCACCTCGCAGACCATCACGTTCGGCGACGTCACCTGGGAGATGGTCTTCCAGATCGGCGCCCCCACCGCGGACACGTACCAGGTCTCGTGCGAGGGCGGGGACGTCAGGTTCGGCGTCGGCAAGGAGATCCTGGGCAACGCGGGCAAGGTGATCGGCGGCGCGGTCGGGATGATCGTCCTTCCGCTCGTGGGCTTCCTGATCGCCGTCGTCGTCACGATCGTCGTGCTGGTACGGCGCTCCGGCTTCCGTAGAAGGGCGATGCGCTGACCATCGGCGGACGGCGGCGACGCCCCGGCGGACTCCGGCCCGCGGATGCCCGATTTTGCTAGCGTTCCCGGCATGTATGGGCAGGACGTGCTTTCCGGGGACTGGCGGCGGCCCGGGCGAGGGAAGATCCCCGAGGTGCCCGCCGAACGGGATCTCGTGGTGGAGGACGCCGAAGGACGCTTCTGCGGCGCCGTGGTGGCCTGTGACAAGGAGGCCGTCACCCTGGAGGACCGGTTCGGCAGGCGGCGGGTCTTCCCGCTCGCGCCCGCCGGGTTCCTCCTGGAGGGCAGGCCGGTGACCCTCGTGCGGCCGTCCGAGGACGCGGGCGGGCCGCGGCGCAGCGCCTCCGGGTCGATCGCGGTCGAGGGCCTGCGCGCCCGCGTGGCCAGGGAGAGCCGCATCTACGTGGAGGGCGTCCACGACGCCTCCCTCGTGGAGAAGATCTGGGGACACGACCTGCGGGTCGAGGGAGTGGTCGTCGAGTTCCTCGAAGGCGTCGACGACCTGCCCGCGATCGTGGAGGAGTTCGCCCCCGGCCCCGGGCGGCGGCTCGGCGTGCTGGTCGACCACCTCGTCCCCGGGTCCAAGGAGAGCCGCATCGCCTCCCAGGTGTCCGGTTCGGACGTGCTGATCGTGGGCCACCCGTACGTGGACATCTGGCAGGCGGTCAAACCGTCCGTCCTCGGCATACCGTCGTGGCCCGCGGTGCCGCGCGGCGTCCCGTGGAAGGAGGGGGTGATCGCGGCGCTCGGCTGGCGGATGGACCCCTCCGAGGCCTGGCGGCACATCCTGGGCCGCGTGACGGCGTACACGGACCTGGAGCCGGAGCTTCTCGGCCGGGTCGAGGAGCTGATCGACTTCGTCACGGAGCCCTGCGAGGACGGCTGACCGGCCCCGGGGAGAACCGGCGCGGCCGTCATGCGGGACATGAAACATGATCCACCCGGCCGCGTCCGCGGCCGTTATCTTGAGTCAAGACGACGTAAAGGAGAGGTCGCATGGCTGGCGATCCACGGGGACCGTACGAAGGCGACGCCGGGTACGGAACACCCGGTCAGGGGGATCCGGGCTACGGCGGACACGGGTACGCGGGGCCGGGCCACGGGGCCCCGGGCCACGGCTCACAGGGGTACGGGTCACAGGGCTACGGGTCACAGGGCTACGGCTCACAGGGGCACGGGTCACAGGGGTACGGCACCTCGGGGCACAGCGCCCCCGGCTATGGGACACCGGGCTACGGCACCCCCGGCTACGGACCGGATCAGGGCGCGCCCGGCTACGGGCAGCCGGGGTATGCCCAGGGCTACGGCGCCGGTGGTCACGGCACTCCCGGCTACGGCCTGGCGGCGCCGCACGTGCCGGGGCAGTACGGCCCCCGGCCCGGCACCGACGACACCAACATGGCGATGCTCTCCCACCTGTCCGGCCTGGCGAACCTCATCGCCTGGCCGCTCGGCTCGGTCGGCTCGCTCGTGATCTACATGACGCGCAAGGACCGCTCGCCGTACGTGCGGGACCAGGCGGCGGAGGCGCTGAACTTCTGGATCACCAACACGATCGCCTTCATCACGGTGATCGTGCTTTCGACCATCCTGTCCTTCGTCCTGGTCGGGATCATCGGGTTCCTGCTGCTGCCGGTCATCTGGCTGTACACGCTCGTGGTGGGGATCATGGGCACGATGGCCGCCAACCGCGGGGAGAGCTACCGCTATCCGATGACCATCCGGATGATCACCTGATCACCGCCCCCTGGTGACCGGCTCCCGCCCGATCAGGCGTCACCGCCCTCGGGCCGGGTCGCGTGGTCAGGCCAGGTCGCGGATCAGGGCGTCCGCGAGGAGCCGGCCGCGCAGCGTCAGCACGGCGCGGCCGCTCTTGAACGGCTCGACCTCCAGCAGCCCGTCGGCCAGCGCCTTGGCGCAGGCCGGACGCGCGGACGGCCGCACGTCGGCGAGCGGGAACCCGGTCGCGAGCCGGAGCTCCAGCATCAGGCGCTCGACCGCCCGGTCGTCCGCCGTCAGCACCTCGCGCGCGTGGCCGGGCGACTCGCCCGACGCGAGACGCGCGGCGTACGGCGCCGGGTGCTTGACGTTCCACCAGCGTGTGCCGCCGACGTGGCTGTGCGCGCCCGGACCGACCCCCCACCAGTCGCCGCCGGTCCAGTAGAGGAGGTTGTGGCGGCACCGCGCCTCGTCGGAGACCGCCCAGTTGGAGACCTCGTACCAGCGGAACCCGGCGGAGGCGAGCATCTCCTCCGCGATGAGGTAGCGGTCGGCGGCCACGTCGTCGTCCGGCATCGGCAGCTCGCCGCGCCGGATCCTGGCCGCCAGGCGGGTGCCCTCCTCGACGATCAGCGAGTACGCCGAGACGTGGTCGGGACCGGCGGCCAGCGCGGCGTCGAGCGATGCCCTCCAGTCGTCGTCGGTCTCACCCGGCGTCGAATAGATCAGGTCCAGGTTGACGTGGTCGAACCCGGCCTTCCTGGCCTCCTGTACGGCCGTGCCGGCCCGGCCCGGGGTGTGACGGCGGTCGAGCACGGTGAGGACGTGCTCGCTGGCGCTCTGCATGCCGAAACTCACCCGGGTGAACCCGCCGTCGCGCAGGACCTCCAGGGAGTGCTGGGTGACGGACTCGGGATTGGCCTCCGTGGTGACCTCGGCTCCGGGCGCCAGTCCGAACTCCTCGTCCACGGCGCCGAGGATGCGGACCAGGTCCTCGGGCGGGAGCAGGGTCGGCGTCCCCCCGCCGAAGAACACGGTCTCCACGGGCGGCGCGGCGTCGCCGAGGACGCGCCGGGCGAGCCGCACCTCCTCGATCGCCGTCGAGGCGTAGTCCCGCTGGGAGGCACCCGGCCCGAGCTCGGCCGCCGTGTACGTGTTGAAGTCGCAGTATCCGCACCGGGTGAGGCAGAACGGCACATGTACGTAGAAGCCGAACGGGCGGGAGCCGAGGCCGTCGAGAGCGCTGGGGGGCAACTCGCCGGACGCGGGAACCGGGTCGCCGTCGGGAAGAACGGAAGGCACCCCTCCAGTCTGCCGGTACCCGCCCGGTGCCCTTGACCGTCCTCCACAACCACCGCCTCCCGGCCCGGTTCCTGTCCCGCATGAACCGGGCCCGGCCGTCGAGCGGTGCCCTTGACCGCCCTCCACAACCACCGCCTCCCGGCCCGGCTCCCGCTGCCGCATGAACCGGGCCCGGCCGTCGTGCGGTGCCCTTGACCGCCCTCCACAACCGAGGCCGCTCGGGGTCGTCCGCTTCGGGGCCCAGGTTCGGGCCGCGTACCGGCCGGGCCACGAGGGGCGAGGAGCGCGGATCCGGGCGGGTTCCGAGCATTGACCGCCGCGTTCCCCGGAGCTACGATCCAGCAAACTTTAAGGAAACTTTCCTAAGAGTAGGGGATAGCGTGCGTCGACTCCTTCTCGCCGTGGCTCTGGCCACGGGAATCGCGGCCGCGGCCGCCTCCTCGCCCGCGCAGGCCGCGCAGGCCCGATCAGCACTCGACGAACCGGCGGCAGAGGTCACGGCGGGAGCGTCCGCGGACGCGGCGCGGAGCGGCGCGCAGGCCGAGGCGGCGCGCGGCCGGACCGGCGGGCACGACCGCTACAAGCGCGTCGGCTACTTCATCCAATGGGGCGTCTACGGCCGGAACTTCCACGTCAAGGATCTGGAGACCAGCGGCGCCGCCGCGAAACTGACCCACATCAACTACGCCTTCGGCTTCGTCGGCGCCGAGGGGACGTGTTACTCGGCGGACCCGTGGGCCGACTGGCAGCGCGGCGTGCCCGCCGAACAGAGCGTGGACGGGATCGCGGACGGCGACGACCAGGCGCTCAAGGGAAACCTCAACCAGCTCAGGAAGCTCAAGGCCAAGCACCCGAACCTGAAGGTGCTGATCTCGCTCGGCGGATGGTCCGGCTCCACGTACTTCTCCGACGCGGTGCTCACCCCGGAGTCGCGGGCGAAGCTGGCCGCGTCCTGCGTGGACCTGTGGCTCAAGGGCAACCTGCCGGACCTCCCGCAGGGCGCGGCGGCCGGGATCTTCGACGGCATCGATCTCGACTGGGAATGGCCCGGCTCCGCCGGGAACGACGGGAACGTCATCCGGCCGGAGGACAAGCAGAACTTCACGCTGTTCCTGGCAGAGCTCCGGCGGCAGATGACGGCGGCCGACCGGCACTCCGAGCTCACCGCCTTCCTGCCCGCGGCGGCGGCGAAGATCGACGCCGGGTTCGAGGTCGCCCCGGTCTTCCGCCTGCTCGACTTCGCCACGGTCCAGGGCTATGACCTGCACGGCTCCTGGGAGCTCAGGACCGGCCACAACGGCAACCTGCTGTCCGACCGCAAGGACCCGAACCCGGTGCGGTTCAGCGTGGACCAGACCGTCAAGGACTACGTGTCGCGCGGCGCGCCCAAGAGCAAGATCGTCGTGGGCGTCCCGGCGTACGGGCAGGGCTGGACCGGCGTGCGGTCCGGCGGCAACGGGCTGTACGCGCCGGCGACCGGTCCCGCCCCGGGTACCTTCGCCGCGGGCACCGAGGACTACAAGATCCTCGCCGGCAAGCCGGGCAAGCGGTACCGGGACCTGCTGACCGGCACCATGTGGCTCTACGACGGCAACGAGTTCTGGTCGTACGACGACCCCGCGGTCCTGGTACAGAAGGCGGCCTACATCCGCCTCAAGGGCCTCGGCGGCTCGATGATGTGGTCACTCGATCAGGACGACGCCAAGGCGTCGCTGACCTCGGCACTCTATTCCGTGCTGCGCTGACCGCCCCCGCGCGGCGGGGGCCGGTGTGCCTGGGTTCACATCGGCCCCCGCTCTCCCCCGGCGACGATCCGATGCCGGGACGCACCACCTCGGGGACACCGCTCCTACGCCACCGTCCCCAGGGAACCTCGTCACACGCACCGCATCGCGGACAGGACTCTCCCGCCGGCCCGGCTCAGGCGGGCGGGCCGGGAGACTTCGCGAGGGTCGCCAGTTCGAGCAGCGGAGCGAGAACCGCCTGCCGGGGATCCTCCGCCGGGTCGCCCGGCGGCTGGAAACAGCCGGCGGCCGCGTCGAGCACCGCCGTGATCACGGTCGAGTCCGGAAAGGGGATCTCGACCCCGACGGTGCCGTCCCGGTCGGGCGGGGAGTCTCCGGCATGGAGCCGAAGTATCCGTTGCGTCTCCACGGCCATGGCCACGCCGAGCATCGCGGCGCGCATGAACCGCTCGGCGGCGCGGGCGTCTGCGATCATTTCCGACCTCCGAATCGCACAGGCGTTCGATCCGAAGGTATGCCAGAGGACCGACATTTTCCGGGCTATCGAGGTTTCCGCCGGCCCGCCCCTCGCGTAACCGCCGTTCGATGCGCGTCCGGGCGAGCGCCCCCACGTGCCCGGCACATCGGCCGCCGGGTCCCGGGGGGCGGCGCGGCCGGGAAAAGCCGCCACCGAACGCTGACGCGGCGCGGAACACGCCGCATCAGCGTCAGCGGCTCACTTCTTCGGCTTGTCGGCCGAGGACGTCTCGGTGGAGAGGGCGGCCACGAACGCCTCCTGCGGAACCTCGACGCGGCCGACCATCTTCATCCGCTTCTTGCCTTCCTTCTGCTTCTCCAGCAGCTTGCGCTTACGGCTGATGTCGCCGCCGTAGCACTTGGCGAGGACGTCCTTGCGGATGGCGCGGATGTTCTCACGGGCGATGACGCGGGCCCCGATGGCCGCCTGGATGGGCACCTCGAACTGCTGCCTCGGGATGAGGTCCTTGAGCTTCTTGGCCATCTCGACGCCGTACGCGTACGCCTTCTCGCGGTGGACGATCGCGCTGAAGGCGTCGACGGCCTCGCCCTGCAGGAGGATGTCGACCTTGACGAGGTCGGCGGACTGCTCGCCGGAGGGCTCGTAGTCGAGCGAGGCGTAGCCGCGCGTCTTCGACTTGAGCTGGTCGAAGAAGTCGAAGATGATCTCGCCGAGCGGCAGGGTGTAGCGGATCTCGACCCGGTCCTCCGACAGGTAGTCCATGCCCTCGAGGCTGCCGCGCCGTCCCTGGCAGAGCTCCATGATGGCGCCGATGAACTCGGCGGGGGCGAGCAGCGTGGCCTTGACCATCGGCTCGTAGATCTCGGCGATCTTGCCTTCGGGGAACTCGGACGGGTTGGTGACGATCAGCTCGCGGCCGTCCTCCATGATCACCCGGTAGATCACGTTGGGCGCGGTGGAGATGAGCGAGAGGTTGAACTCGCGCTCCAGCCGCTCCCGCACGATCTCCATGTGGAGCAGGCCGAGGAAGCCGCAGCGGAAGCCGAAGCCGAGCGCGGCCGAGGTCTCGGGCTCGTAGACGAGCGCGGCGTCGTTGAGCCGCAGCTTGTCGAGGGCCTCGCGCAGCTCGGGGTAGTCGTCGCCGTCGATCGGATAGAGCCCGGAGTAGACCATGGGCTTGGGGTGCTCGTACCCGCCGAGCGGGTCCTGCGCCGACCGGGACGCGCTGGTGACCGTGTCGCCGACCCGCGACTGGCGGACGTCCTTCACGCCGGTGATGAGGTAGCCCACCTCGCCGACGCCGAGTCCGGCGGACGGCATGGGCTCGGGCGAGATGACGCCGATCTCCAGGAGCTCGTGCTGCGCGCCGGTGGACATCATGAGCAGCCGCTCGCGCTTGGAGAGCTGCCCGTCCACGACCCGGACGTACGTGACGACGCCCCGGTAGGTGTCGTAGACCGAGTCGAAGATCAGCGCGCGGGCGGGCGCGTCCGCGTCGCCGACGGGCGCGGGGATGGTCGCGACCACGTGGTCGAGCAGCTCCGTGACGCCGACGCCGGTCTTGCCGGAGACGCGCAGCACGTCGGACGGGTCGCACCCGATGAGCCCGGCCAGCTCCTCGGCGTACTTCTCGGGCTGGGCCGCGGGCAGGTCGATCTTGTTGAGGACCGGGATGATGTGCAGGTCGGCGCTCATGGCCAGATAGAGGTTGGCCAGCGTCTGGGCCTCGATGCCCTGGGCCGCGTCGACGAGCAGGATCGCACCCTCGCACGCCTCGAGCGAGCGGGACACCTCGTAGGAGAAGTCCACGTGACCGGGCGTGTCGATCATGTTGAGCACGTGGCCGTTCCACGGGAGCCGCACGGCCTGCGACTTGATCGTGATGCCGCGCTCTCGCTCGATGTCCATGCGGTCGAGGTACTGCGCGCGCATGGAGCGGTCGTCGACCACACCGGTGAGCTGCAGCATCCGGTCGGCGAGAGTTGACTTGCCATGGTCGATATGCGCGATGATGCAGAAGTTGCGGATCAACGCGGGGTCGGTCTGGCCAGGCTGAGTGCGCACCGAGGTCCGTTTCAACAGGGTTTGTGACTGCGAGCGACGGATCGGGCCGTGCCGTCTCCGGAGCGGCCCTCTCTCCCGTCGTCGGCTGGCGAACCAGCCAACCTCCATGGTGGCATGTCCGGATGCTTGCCTTGACCATCACCAAGCGGGTGATCAGGTGGAGCGCGATCGTCCTGGCCGTGCTGCTCGCCGCCGGACTGATCGCGCTCGCGGCGTTGCGCCTCCAGTTCACCGGCTCCCCGGCCGCCTGGGCGAGGAGCACGGGCCACGACGCGCTGTGGATGGGACACGCGTGGGTCGACGGCCGCCGCACAGCCGCCGACGTCGACGCCCTCGCCGCACGGCTGGGCTCCGTCAGGGACGTGTACGTGCACAGCGGCCCCTACTCGTACGACGGCACACTTCCCCCCGACAAATATCCCAATGCCAAAAATTTTTTGAAATGGTGGAAGGAGCGGCTTCCCGGGGTGCGGGTGTCCGCGTGGCTGGGGCAGCGCCTCGATCCGGGATTTCTCGACCTGAGCGACCCCGCGACCAGGAAACGCGTCGTCGCCGGCGCCAAGGCCCTCGTCGATCTCGGCTACGACGGCATCCATTACGACTTCGAACCGGTGCCCGACGGCGACCCCGACTTCCTGGACGTGCTCCGCGAGACCCGGCGGGTCATCGGCTCGCGCCCCTTGTCCGTCGCCACCCAGCAGATCGAGCCGCTGCCCGGCGCCGCCCTCCCCGCCCGGCTCGTCATCGGCCACGAGAAGTACTGGAGCCGCGGCTACTTCCGCGAGGTGACCGGCCTCACCGACCAGGTCGCGATCATGACGTACGACTCCTGGACCTTCCTCCCCTCGCTCTACGGCGGCCACGTCGTACGGCAGGCGGACATCGCGTTGGACCTCGTACCCGAGGACAAGACCCTGCTCATCGGGGCCCCGGCGTACCACGACCACGTCGGGGACCACGCGGAGAGCGTGGCGACGGCGGCGGAGGGCGCCCGCCTGGCCCTGACCGGCCGCGGCCGCCGCGCCAACGTGGGCCTCGCGATGTACGTCGACTTCGCGGCGACGGAGGACGACTGGCGGGAGTACGAGGATTCCTGGGTCAGGCCGCACCCCTGACGGCGTCCGTCCGGGTTAGGATTGCGACGCAGGTGACCACCCGTTCGCTCGATTTGAGCGACATCGCGGGCTGTTGGTACCCTGTTCAACTGCGTGTGGCGCGCCCTCTCTCGAGCCCGCGCGCCCCATCCGACCAAGACTCACACCGAGGCTTTCTTCGTGGCGAACATCAAGTCCCAGATCAAGCGCAACCGGCAGAACGAGAAGGCCCGGGTGCGCAACAAGGCCGTCAAGTCCTCCCTGAAGACGGCGGTCCGCAAGTTCCGCGAGGTCGCCGACCAGGGCGACGTCGAGGCGACCCTGGCCGCCCTGCGCTCCGCGAGCCGTCAGCTCGACAAGGCCGTCAGCAAGGGCGTCATCCACAAGAACCAGGCCGCCAACCGCAAGTCGGCGATCGCCAAGCGCGCCGCCGCCCTGCAGGCCGCCAAGTAGTCCCCGCTGTCGCCCGCCTCGGCGCGGGCCGCGGAGGTACGCCACGCCGCATCCCCCCGGGGGTGCGGCGTTTCGGCGTTCTCCTCCCGTTTTCGGCCTGTTTCCGGGCTGTCCCCCAGGTCCCCGCTTTTCCCGGGATCCCGCCTGCCGAGCGGTTCCCCGGCGCGCGATCCGCGGAGCGGCCGCGGTTTCGCCGACGCTGGACACCGGCTTTATTGTGATTTAGCGGATTCGATTACAGGGACCGTGCCGGGAATTCAATCCCGATCAAGTCAGAAAATGTCACGGTTTCGATATCACGTCCGGGTCGCCGCCCCGCATCGACTCCGTCACCTAACTACCTGACCGATCGTCAAGCGTCTTATGGTGAGGCGATCGAGAGGTCAATCGGGCGAACACGAGGACGGCACATGCGGGGGCGGGCACCGCTGGTATTCCGGCGCGCGTTGAGCGAGCCGCTCCTCCTGGCGGCGGCGTTCGGATCCATTCTTCTGGCCACGACCACACTGGTCGCACTCATGACGTACGCCGCCTCGGTCACCGATCGGGGCGTGCGGCAGGCGGTGGAGACCGCGTCGCTCACCGTCACCTCCACCACCGTCACCTCCTCGGTCCGGGCGAACGACTACGCCCGCATCGACACGATGGTCCGCGACGAGATCGACCGCGGGTACGCCTCGGTCCCCCACCGCGTGGTGAGCGGCGCCAAGTCCGACTCGTACGCGATGCCCGGCCAGGAGGGGCGCGAGCGGCCCGACCTGACCCGGTTCGCCACGTACGACGACCTCCAGGAGCACGCCGACCTGGTCGCCGGCGCGTGGCCGTCCGAGAGCGCCGCGAGCACGGGCACGGGTGACGGCGCCACGGTGAAGGCCGCCCTCTCGGAGCCCGCCGCCGAGGCCATGCGGGTCGCGGCGGGCGGCGCCTTCGAGGTCGTCGGACGGCTGGACGGCCGCACGGTCAAGGTCGAGGTCACCGGCGTCTTCCGGCTGCGCGCCTCGGACCGCGACCGGTGGGCGGGTGACGAACTGCTCCGCGACGGGACCCAGGTCGGCGACTACACGACGTACGGGCCGCTCGTGGTCCCCGCGAAGACGTTCCTCGGCCGGTTCGCCACCGGCGTCTCGGCGAGCTGGATGGCCGTGCCCGACCTGGGCGGTCTGACCCGTGAGGACCTGCGTCCCCTGGCCGCGTCGGTCACCGGCATCGCGGGCGCGCTCAAGGGCGGATGCACGGGATGCACGGTCTCCACCGGGCTCCCCGGAATGCTCACCCAGCTCGACCGGGCCGCGCTCGTCGCCCGCTCGACGATGCTGATCCCGGTGCTCCAGCTCCTGGTGCTCGCCGCGTACGCGCTGACCCTGACCGCCCGGCTGCTGACCGACCACCGCAGGATGGAGATCGCGCTGCTGCGCTCGCGCGGCGCGGGATCGGTCCGCCTGGCCGCCCTCGCGGGCGGCGAGGCGCTGCTGGTCGCGCTGCCCTGCGCGATCGCCGCGCCGTACCTGGCGCCGCTCCTGCTCGCGCTCATCGGCGGGTCCGGGACGCCGCTGTGGCAGGCGCCCGGCGTTGCCACCTTCGCCGTCGCGGTCGGCGTGGCGCTCGCCTGCGCCGTGCTCCTCGCGCTTCCCGCCGTCCGCGGCGCCCGCAGGACGTACGTCGAGGAGCAGGGGGCGCGCGGGCGCGGCGAGCGGCAGGGCCTGATCCAGCGGGCCGGTGCCGACCTCGCGCTGCTCGTGGTGGCGGCGCTGGCGATCTGGCAGCTCCAGCGTTACGGCGCGCCGGTGACCGAGACGACGAGCGGCGATCTGGGCATCGACCCGCTCATCGTGACGGGGCCGGCGCTCGCGCTGCTGTGCGGCGGCCTGCTGGGCCTGCGGCTGGTCCCCCTCATCTCCCGGCTCCTGGAGCGGGTGACGGCGCGGCGGCCCGGGTTCGCCGCCGCCGTCGGAGTGCGGCAGGTGAGCAGGCGGTCCGCCCGCTATTCGGGCCCGGCGCTGCTGCTGACCATGGCCGTCGCGATCGGCGCGCTGTCCCTCGCCACCACGGCCACCTGGCGGCAGTCGCAGGACGACCAGGCCAGGCATCTCTCCGGTGCCGACCTGCGGGTGACCGCCGCGCAGGGCGACACGGCGGACGGCTACGCGTCGCTGCCCGGGGTCACCTCGATCATGCCGGTCCACCGGGTGCGGGCGGCCATGGGAGGCGGCGACGTCGACCTCGTCGCGGCGGACGCGGCCAAGCTGCCCGAGGTCATGCTGATGCGTCCGGATCTGTCCGACCTGCCGCTCGCCACGCTGGCCGCCCGTCTCGTCCCGAACGGCCCGGCGCTGCCGGTCGTGGTCACCGACGACCTGGCCAAGGAGCGCACGCTGACCGTCGGCACGTCGCCCGTCCCGATCGAGGTGGTGGGCACCGTACGGGCCATGCCGGGCACGCCCGCGGGTTCCTCGGCGGTCCTCGCCGACCTGTCCGCGCTGCGTACGGCGGGCAAGGTCCCGGCCGCGGCGACGGAGTGGTGGCTGGCCGTCTCCGGCGACGACACCTCTGCCGCGGCGGCGGCCCTGGCGAAGCGGGACACGGACGTGATCGAGATCGGCGCCCTGACCCGGCAGCTCAGGGACGACCCGCTGGCGGGCGGCCTGCGGGGGGCGCTGCTTCTCGGGTTCGTCGCCGCGCTCGCGTTCGCCGTGCTGGGCTTCCTGGTGAACGCGGCCGTGTCCGCGAGGGAGCGGCGGTCGGAGTTCGCGCTGCTCGGGGCGCTCGGCGTCGGTTTCCGGCAGATGCTCGGCCTGCTCGCCGTCGAGCAGTCGTTCGTCATCGCGCTGTCGCTGGTCGCCGGAGTGCTGCTCGCGGTGATCGTGGCCATGGCGGTGGTGCCGTCCATCGTGCTGACCGGGCAGGCGACGGCGGTGACGCCGTCGGTGATGCTGGACATCCCGTGGCCGGGCATCGCCGCGCTCGGCCTCGCGGTCGCGGCGGTGCTCGTGGTGGTCGTGTACGGGCTGGCCCGCTCGCTGCACCGGCGCGGGCCGGGCGGCGTGCTGCGTTCGGGGGAGGACCGATGATCCGGCTGCTCGCGGCCCACAGAGGCACGGCGGCCCTGCTCGCGCTGCTCACGCTGGCCGGGTCGCTGCTGCTGGCCGGGCTCCCCCGGGCCCTGGAGACGTCCCTGGACGAGAGCGCGGCAACCACGCTGCGCACCTCGCCTCCGCTGACGACCGCGCTGACCGTCAACTTGAACGGCTCCTACAGCTTCACCCCGCCGAAGAGCATCGATGAGATTGCGCGGGCGAACGAGTCCTGGCGGTCCTCGATGCCGCCGACCATACGCGGCGTCCTGGACGGCGTCCCCAGGTTCGGCCACGTCATAGAGCACAAGATGCAGATCGGGCGGCACCGCTACCTGCTCCTCGGCTGGGCCAACGACATGGCCTCCCGGATCAGGTACGTCGCGGGCGAGGCCCCCGGGCCGGGTGACGGGCCCAAGCGGCTCGAGATCTCCCTCCCGGCCAAGCCCGCCGCCGAGTTCGGGATCAAGCTCGGCGACACGATCTCGTTCGAGGGCTACCAGGCCGTCGTCACCGGCATCTGGGAGCCGCTGGCCCCTGAGGACCCGTACTGGAGCACCTACCAGAACGGGAGGACGGAGGTCGTCAAGACCCGTCCGCCGCTCGCCGACGAGGACGACCTGCAGATCTTCGGCCTGGCCAACGGAGACGCGCTGGCGAGCGGGGCCCTCCGGGTGCTCTATAGCTGGACGTTCCAGGTGAACCCGGCGGCCGTCACCGCCCGCAACGCGCGGGACGTGCTCGACGCGGTGGCCGAGGCGGACCGCATGGTGACGTCCGGCCCGCAGACCGTCTCCGTCACCACGGGAATCCCCGTCCAAGGAGGGGGCAGCACCCTCTTCACCGGGCTCGACCGGATTCTCACGGAGTTCCTCGACCGGCTCGCCACCACACGCGCGCTGATGGTGGTCCTCCTCGGCGGGTTCGCCGTGGCCTGCCTCGGCACGATCGCCCTCACCGTACGGCTCCTCGGCGCGCGGATGCACGGCAGCCTCTCGCTGATGCGGGCGCGCGGCGCGGCATTGCCGAAGGTCACGACCGTGGGCGGCGGGGTCGTCGCGCTCGCCGTCGCGCCCGCGGCCCTGGTCGGCGCCGCGCTCTCCCTGCTGGTGCCCGGGCCGTCCCTGCCGATCCTGCTGCTCGGCCCCGTGGCGCTGGCCGCCGCCGCCATCGCGTACGCGTGCGGGGCGACGGCGCACACCCACCGGCAGCCCCTCAACGAGCGCAGGGACGACGTGGTGGCGCGCCGGCCGTCCCCCCGGCGGATCGCCCTGGAGGTCCTGGTCGTCCTGCTCGGGGCCGGAGGCGTCCAGCTCCTGCGCAGCCGCGGCCTCGGCGACGACCCGTTCATGATGGCGGTGCCCGCGCTGCTCACGGTGGCCGCCGCGCTGGTCGCGCTGCGCGTCTACCCGTTCCCGCTCCGGCTGCTGCTGCGCCTCGCCGCCCGCCGCCGGGACGCCGCGCCGTACCTGGGGCTGGCCATGGCGGCGCGGGCCGCGACCGGCGCGACCCTGCCGGTGCTGACGTTGCTGCCCGCGCTCGCGATCTGCGCGTACGGCGCGGTGACCGCCGACGGCCTCGCCACGGCGCAGCGTCTGGCCGCCTGGCAGCGGGTCGGCGCCGAGGTCCGGGTCGAGCGGTCGGAGGGCATCCCGGCGGACCTCGTCGAGCGGATCAGGAAGACGCCCGGGGTGGACCAGGTCGTGCCCGCCGCGGTCGGCCGGACCCACGCCGAGGTGGGGTGGCAGGGCCGTGACACCGCCGTCGTGGCGGTCGACCTGAACGCCTACCGGAAGCTGGTGGCGGGCAGCCCGCTGGACATCCCCGCGGCGCCCGCGAGCGGGGCCCTCGTGTCGTCCGACATGGCCGCGATGGCGAGCTTCGACGTCACCTGGCCCGAGCGGCTGGCCGTACAGCCCAAGGGGAAGATCGCGTCGCTGCCGGGGGTGGACACCACCGGCCTGGGGCTCATCGTCCTCCCCGCCCTGCCGCAGCACACGAACACCCTGCTGATCAGCGGCGACGCCGAGGCCGTCAAGGCGGCCATGCCGGCCGGCACGGTGATCCGCACCGTGGACGGCACGCTCACGGAGATCACCTCGGTGCCGCTCACGTCCAGCCTGATGACCGGGCTGCGCGTCGTCACGCTGGCCCTGGCCGCGTACGCGCTGGCGGCGGTGGCGATCATGCTGGTGTCGGGGGCGGCGGAGCGGTCCCGCGCCCTGACCCTGCTGCACGCGATCGGCCTGACCCGCCGCCAGGCGAAGGGCATGACGGTGCTCGAAGTCGGCCCGGTGCTCGTTCTCGCCGTTCTCGCCGGGCTCGCGCTCGGGCTCGGCCTGCCCACGCTGCTCGGGAAGGGCATCGACCTGTCCGCGTACGCCGGGCTGCGGTTCGGCGACTATCCGATCGACCCGGTCATGCCCGCCCTGCTGGCCGGCGGCGTGGCCGTCGTCGCCCTGGCGGGCGTCTACCTTGGAGGCAGCCGTGCAAAGTCTCGCTGATCTGGAGGCGCGGGCCGGAGCGGCGAAGCCCGCGTTCGGCGCGGCCGCCCACATCCTGTGCGACAACCTCGTCCGCATCTACAAGACCGAGGGCGTCGAGGTGGTCGCCCTGCAGGGACTCGACCTGCTGATCGACAAGGGCGAGCTGATCGCCATCGTCGGCGCGTCCGGGTCGGGCAAGTCGACGCTGCTCAACGTGCTGTCCGGGCTCGACGTGCCGACCGCCGGGCTCGCCCGGGTCGCCGGCATGGACCTGCTGTCGATGACCGCCAAGGACCGGCTGCGGTTCCGCCGCTTCGTCGTCGGGTTCATCTGGCAGCAGACGGCCCGCAACCTGCTGCCCTATCTCACCGCGCAGGAGAACGTGCTGCTGCCGATGCGGCTGGCCGCCGGGAAGGCGGACCGAGTGCGGGCGGCCGAGCTGCTCGACCTGCTCGGCGTGGCCGACTGCTCCGGACGGCGTCCCGGCGAGATGTCGGGCGGCCAGCAGCAGCGCGTCGCCATCGCGGTGGCGCTGGCCAACTCGCCCGAGGTGATCCTCGCGGACGAGCCGACCGGCGAGCTCGACAGCGACACCTCCGAGGAGGTGTTCGGCGCGCTGCGCCGGGCCAACCGGGAGCTCGGCGTCACCACCGTCATCGTGACGCACGACCCCATGGTCGCCGACCAGGTGGACCGTACGATCGGCATCCGGGACGGCCGCACCTCCAGCGAGACGCTGCGCCGCACGTCCGAGGACGGCGGCCTGATCGCCGAGGAGTACGCCGTGCTCGACCGGGCCGGCCGGCTGCAGCTCCCGCGCGACTTCATGACCGCGCTGGACATGGAACGCCGGGTGCGGCTGGAGCTCGAACGCGACCACATCGGGGTGTGGCCCGCCAACCAGGGAGACGAGCAGTCATGACGGATCCGACACAGCCGCTGGTCGTCGTCGAGGGTGTGCGCAAGGTGTACCCCAAGGGGGTCGAGGCCCTGCGCGGGGTGTCGTTCGAGGCGTACCCGGGCGAACTGGTCGCGATCCGCGGCCGGTCCGGGTCGGGCAAGACGACGTTGCTCAACATGGTCGGCGGCCTGGACCGGCCGGACGAGGGCCGGGTCGAGGTCGCCGGGCGGCCCGTGACCGAGCTGCCCGAGGCCGCCCTGCTGGAGCTGCGCCGGGACGTGATCGGGTTCGTGTTCCAGACGTTCGGGCTGATCCCGGTGTTGTCCGCGGCCGAGAACGTCGGGGTGCCGCTCCGCCTGGCCCGCGCCGCGGTCGCCGAGCGGGACGAGCGGGTCAGGGTGCTGCTCACCCTGGTCGGGCTCGGGGATCACATGAACCAGCGGCCGTACGAGTTGTCCGGCGGGCAGCAGCAGCGGGTGGCCATCGCCCGGTCGCTGGCGAACCGGCCGCGCCTGCTCATCGCGGACGAGCCGACCGGGCAGCTCGACTCGCACACCGCGCTCCAGATCATGCAGCTCATCCAGACGCTCGTCCGCAGCGAAGGGGTGACGGCGCTGGTCGCCACCCACGATCCCAAGCTGATCACGCTCGCCGACCGCGTGCTGGAGCTGCGCGACGGCGCCATCCTGCAGGAAGCCGCCGCCTGAGCCGCCCCCGCCCGGCGACCGTGACACCGGAGAAGCCCGGCTGAACGCCGCTGCCGGTTCGCCGGCTCGGACAGGCAGGGGCCGTACAGCGCGGCGGACGACCCCGAACCGAGATCGGCTGAAGACCGAGTCGGGGTCGAGGGCGGGTACGGATCAGCGACCGGTGCGGCTCGCGACGATGACCTGCACCGCCCGCTCCAGCGCGTACGCCGGGTCGGTGCCCCCTCCCTTCACCTGCTCGTCGGCGACGGCGACGGCCTGCATGGCTCGGGAGATGCCGTCCTGGCCCCACCCCGTGAGCTGGCGCTTCACCCGGTCGATCTTCCAGGGAGGCATGCCGACATGGCTTGCGAGCTGGCCGCCCCGGAGGTTGCGGGGGGCGCCCCCGATCTTGGCGAGCGATCGGAGGCCACCCGCGAGGGCGCTGACGATCAGTACGGGCGCCACGCCGGTCGCCAGCGCCCACCGGAGCTGTTCGAGCGCCTCGCCGAGCTTGCCCTCGATCGCCAGGTCCGCGATGGTGAAGCCGCTGACCTCGGCCCGGCCGCGGTGATACCTGGCCACCGCGGCCTCGTCGATGCCCTTGCCGGGGGTGTCGAAGGCGAGCTGACCGCAGGCGGCCGCGAGCTCGCGTAGATCGCTCCCCACCGCGTCGAGAAGCGCCTGCGCGGCGGACGGCGTGATCGACCGGCCGGCTCGCTTGATCTCCCCCTTGATGAAGTCCAACCGCTCGGCCGGCTTCGTGAGTTTGGAGACGGTGACGACGTCCGCCCCGGCCTTCTTCACGCCGTCGACGAGCGCCTTGCCCTTCACACCACCCGGATGCGCGAGCACGAGGACCGTGTCCTCCGCCGGATGCGCCGTGTACTTGACGATCTCGGCGATGACGTCCTTGGAGAGGTCCTGGGCGGACCGGATCACGATCACCGACCTGTCGCCGAAGAGCGAGGGGGAGGCCAGGCCGGTGAGTTCGCCCGGCTCGACCTTCCCGCCCACGAGGTCGTGGACCTCCGCACCGGCATCGTCGGCGCGCACGGCCGCCACGACGGACGAGACCGCCCGGTCGGCCAGGAGCTCCTCGTCGCCGACGACCAGGGTCACGGGTGCTGGATTGGCCATGTCTGGCAGCATGCCACGCCCGGCCCCGACTCCGGGAATCGGATCGAAGCCCCCTTCCCTCCGTGTTGCCGTTCGATGCGAAGGGGACTTAGGGTTTCGATCTGTGACTGCCGGGTCGGCCATGGGCCAAGAGCGAGTGAGGCACCCGGCCACGGCGTGATCGGCCGGCGGGCGAGAGGCCCGCCTTGCGCACTGCCACGGATCGCACGGTCGTTTCCCCTGTTCGCGGGCTGTCCGCCGGTCGCCGGGTTCCCGTTCCGGGTGTCCCCCGTTTCCGACGCCCCGGGCCGGTTCGTTCAGGCTCCCGGGTCCGCGGCCCATCCGTTCCCTGCTGCGGTACGCCCAGCCGTCCCGGTGCGAGAGGCCGAGCCACGTGCGCCCGGTCACCTCGATCACAGCCGGAGAACGTGGGCAGTCCGGAAACGCCTGTATACGAGCGAACGACTTGTGCGTGGTACGTCGGCGCAGCCGGGAAAACCAGCCCGGCCGGAGACGACGGCGTATGAGCGAAGAGCCCGTGTGCGGTCACGTCGGCGCAGACCGGTAAACACGGCACAGCCCGACGACGCCCGCGTACGGGTGAATGGTCCGAGCGAGGTCGCTTCGGCCGGAGCGGGGACGCGTGGAATTCCCACGCACAGACGATGGCCGCATCAGGATGCCCGCAGACGCATGGTGACGCCTTGTGCGTATTCCCATCACCCATTGAGCAGCCTTCGCCATTTCGGTGAAAGGCAAATGAATTCGGAGAGGAAAGCGGAGAATGCCCAACGATTTCAACCAGAAGATCATCGAGGAGTTTCGCGCCAACGGCGGCCGGGTCGGCGGCCCGTTCGAAGGGGGCCGGTTACTCCTGTTGACCACGACGGGAGCACGATCCGGTGTTCCTCACACGACGCCGGTCGGTTACCTGCATGACGGCGGCGACCGACTTCTCGTGATCGCGTCCGCCGGCGGCGGGCCGAAGCACCCGGACTGGTTCCACAACCTGGTCGCCAACCAGCGGGTGACCGTCGAGGACGGCGTGTTCACCTATGAGGCGGAGGCCGTCGTGTTGGACGGCCCCGAACGCGACGAGGTCTTCGCGCGCGCCGTCGAGGCCGATCCGGGCTGGGGCGACTACCAGGCCAAGACGGCGCGTGTCATCCCCGTGGTCGCCCTCACGCCCGTCACCGTCGGACCGCCGCAGGCGTCGTCACCGGGTGCGGCGCTCAAGGCGGTCCACGACGCCTTCCGACGGGAACTCGCTCTGATCCGCAAGGAGGTCACCCGGTCCGGGGTCGGCATCGGCGCCCAGCTCCGGGTGAACTGCCTGACCCTCTGCCAGGGGCTGCACGTCCATCACACCCATGAGGACGAGGGGATGTTCCCCTTCTTCGCCGAGCACAACCCCGAGCTGCGCCCCGCCCTGGACCGGATGCGGCAGGAACACGAGAGGGTGGCGGTCCTTCTCGACGCCTTGCGGAATGTCGTGTCGGCCGAAGGCGGAGATCCCCTGTCGGTGCTCCGTGAGGTCGAGCGGCTCACGGACGAACTCGAAAGCCACCTGGCCTACGAGGAAGAGCAACTGATCCCCCTCCTCGACGCCTCGGCCCACTGACACGGTCGAGGTCCGCATCCCGGTTGACGTGAACGGCCGGCCGCCCCACCTCCGAGATGCGAACCCGCCGGGCAGGGAGTCGGCTGGTATGTACACGCGGTGTCGGCCTGGAACAGGCTCCAGGCCGACACCGCGACTGCCGGCGCCGATCATCCGGCGGCCCGCCACGTGACCGGACCGGTGGTTCACGGCTTCCGGCCGGCAGCCCCGGGAACGAGTCCGGGGCGAGACGCGGACACGCCCCACCAGCGCGGCGACGGTCATCTGCCGCGCGGGACGACGGCGAGGCGACCCCCACGTTCGACAACGGCGATATCTCCGGACACGTCCGTGCGATAAGTGCGCATTCCGAGCAGGTGCAGGCGGGTCATCGTCAGCGGGGCGGGATGGCCGTAGTCGTTGCCGGCGCCGACGCTGATCAGCGCAGCACCCGCTCTCGTGTCGGCCAGGAAAGCCGGATCCTGTCGCAGAGACCCATGATGCGGCACCTTCAGCAGATCGACCCGCGGGATGCCCTGACGCCGCAGCCTGGCCTGCGCCTCGGTCTCCAGGTCGCCCGCGAGCAACGCCGACCCCATCGGCGAACCCCTCGGGTCGAGCCACCGCACCAGCAGCACCACGCTCGCGTTGTTCGCGATCGCCCCCTCCCCAGAGCCTTCCCCGGGAGTGTCGGGATCGGGAGCGATCACGGTGAGCTCGACCGGTCCGAACCGCCACCGGCCACCGGGGGGCACCACCCATTCGGGGATCCGCCGGGCCCGAAGCTCCGCCGACACACGCGCGCTCTCACTCGCGGGGACCCGTCCCGGGCTGACCACGGCGGCGCCCACGCTCCGCCCACGCAGCACACCTGTCAGTCCACCGACGTGATCGAGATGTGGATGGCTGAGGAACAGGAGCGGGACCCGCGTGACGCCGAGATCACGCAGGCATCGGTTCGCCAGCCCCGGTTTCGGCCCAGTGTCGATCACCACGGCGCTGCCGGGGCCGGTGGAAAGGGCCAGCCCGTCCCCCTGCCCCACGTCACACGCGACGAGCAACCATCCCGGGGGCGGCCACGGCGACGTCGCCGGGCCGATGACCAGGACGACGACGAGGGCTCCGGCGAGCAGCACCGCGAGGACGTACCGGCGAAGCCTGCGCCACAGGAGCAGCCGGCCCACTACGACCGCCACCGCCAGAAGCGCGAGCCCGGGCACACCGCCGGGCCAGTCGATCGTCGCCGCCGGTAGCGCCGCCGCGCGTTCCGCGACCGCGATGATCCAATCGGCGGCGAGCCCCGCCGGACGGACGAGGAGCTGGGCGGCCGCCATGCTGACGGGGGCGACGATCGCCGCGCCGAACCCCAGCAGGGTCGCCGGGGCCACCGCCGGGCCGGCCAGCAGGTTCGCGGGGATCGCCACCAGGCCGAGTTGACCCGACATCAGCACCAGGAGCGGTGTGACGGCGACCTGCGCCGCCGCCGGTACGGCTATCGCCTCGGCCATCCATCGGGGCATGCGCGACGCCATCCGGTCCCGCCATCGGGGAGCCAGGACGAGGATGCCGCCGGTGGCGAAGACCGACAGCGCGAAGCCGTACTGCCTGGCGAGACCCGGGTTGAAGAGGATGAGGCCGAGCACCGTCGCGGAGAGCGCGGCCACGCCGTCACGGGTCCGCCCCGTCCCCAGGGCGAGTGCCGCCACGATGCCCATGGCGAGCGCTCGGATAACGCTGGGCGAGGGCCGGGCGACGACGGCGAACCCCGCCATGGCGACGACCGCGACGATCGCCCGCACGGGGAGTGGCAGCCCCAGAAGCCGCGCGATCATCAGGGCGGCACCTGCGATGAATGCCAGGTTGGCACCGGAAACCGCCGTCAGGTGGCTGAGACCGGCGGCGACGAAGTTCTCCTTGATCTCCTCGTCCAGTCGCGAGACGTCCCCGATGACCAGGCCGGGCAGCAGACCACGCGCGCCCTCCGAAAGCACGTCGCTCGCCTCTCGCAGGCCCGCGCGCAACTCTCCGGCGACCCGCTGCGGCGCGGACGGACCGGACAGCACCTCCGGCGGCTCCCGGACCAGCAGGACGGCGGCGGTCAGGTCCCCTCGGTCGGACGTCCCCAGCCGCCCGCGCACACGGATCCGCTGGCTGGGCAGCAACGCCCGCCACCCGTCACCCGAAGCGAGGAGGACCACCGGTACATCGACACGGACCCGCCCGCCCGTCTCCACCGCGTGGCCGTCCCCGGGCGGCCGTGGACCAGAGGAAGGCGGCGCGCCGGCGGCTCCGGTCACGGGCTGGACGGCGAGCATCCGCGCTTCCACCACGAAACTCTCTCGTCGCGTCAGGCCACCGCGCTGCGGTCTCGCCCGCGGGTCGTCGCCGATCTCGACCTCGGCGACGACGGTCGCGTGCCGTGCGGCCAGCTCCGCCACAGGACCGGTGCCGACCGTGTGCACCTTGACGGCCACGACCGCCGCGGTGGCCGCCCCGCAGGCCAGCGCCGCGAGAGCCGTACCGGCGACAGGCCCTCGTGGGACCCGGCCGACGCGGTCGGCGCCGCCCACGCGGATCCCTCCTCTGGCCACGCGGCCCCCGTGATGGCCGGAGGCCGTCGCACGCCGCCGAGGGTCGGTCCCGTCGCCGCCGGGACCTGGGCCGGGAGTCCCGCGAACCGCCCCGCGACGTCGGGGCGCGGCTTTCCGGAGCAGGGAGCGACCGCATCCGGTTGTTGCCCAGAGCAGCAGCGCGCCGGACGCCAGGCCGACGGCCACGACCGCGCCCGCCGTGGCGGAACAACCGAGGAGCACCAGCGCGACCAGCCATGACACGGTCGCGGGACACACCAGGCGTAGAGAATGGGCCGAGGCCGACGCGACGCCACCTGGAGGAACGGAGCGGCCGGACTCCTCGGTGGCGCAGCCGAGACCGAGGCGCCGACCCACACGGCTCACGGCGTGACCCTGTCTTTCAGATCGGCGAACTTCTGAGGTCCGATGCCTGAGACGTCCTGGAGTTGATCGACGTTCTGGAAGCCCCCGTGGGCGTCGCGGTACTCGATGATCCGCTGCGCCAGCACCTCGCCCACGCCGGGCAGCTCCTGCAACTGCGCGTAGGTGGCGGAGGTGAGGCTGATCGTCGTAGGTACGCCGGTGCCGGCCGAGGCCGCTGCCCCTGTCGGGGCGGCGGAGGCTCCCACCACGATCTGCTCGCCGTCCACCAGGCGTCGGGCGAGGTTCAGACCGTTCGGCGAGACGCCCGGGCGGGCTCCACCGGCCGCCTGGATGGCGTCGACGACTCGGGATCCCGATGGGAGCGTGAGCACGCCCGGCTTGCGCACCTTGCCCGTGACGTGCACCGTCACCCCCGGCGTCGGTGGGGGTGAGGCGACCTCGGAAGCACCGGCGGCAGCGGGAGCGGCGCCCGGCGGCAGGACGACCGTCCCCCCTTCGGCTGTGCCGGCGCTGACGGCGATCGTTCCCGAGGGGGCCTGCGGCACGACAGGGTCGGCGACCGGCTGCGACCGCCACGCGTAGATCCCGGCCACCACCGCCGCGAGCAGCCCGAGCAGCACCAGGACGCGCAGGCCGGGGCGTCCGGGGTCGAGCAGCGGAGCGGCCTCCTTGATCATCCGGCTTCCCTCGGCGAGCGCTCGCCATCTCGCGCGCCCCTCCTCCTGAAACGGCTCCGGCCGCGGCGACTCCGGCTCGGGCCGCTCCGGGTCCTCGTCGAGGACCACGGCGGAGGCGCGCTCGCCCTGCCCACCCCGGTGGACCCGGCCGCCCCGGACAGCACGCACCGTGCCCGCTTCCACACCTGCGCGTACGGCGGCTCTCGCCGCCTGCACCTCTGCGCGTACGGCGGCCGCCGCGCCCGCATTCGCGCCCACGTCCGGTGCGGCGACCGCGCCCGAATTCGCGCCCGCGTCTACGGCGGCGACCGCGCCGGCATGAGCGGGGCGCCCGAACGACGGCGGGAGCCGCTCCAGGCCGTCCTGACGCGCCGGGCTTCCCTCCGCAGGAGACGGACCGGCCACGGAAGCACCCAGCGGTGTCTCTCCCGAGACGGCGGATCGCGGCGGCCACGTCTCCAGCAGGAGGCGGAGACGGGCCTCGGCCGCGCGGCGATGATCCGGCTGCTCCCTGGTTCGCACGCAGGTGACGTTAGGCGCGGCCGCGCCCTCGCCGGAGTCCGGTGCGGCGGCCTGTGGAAATCAGCCCGCCTGTGGATGGGCCGGGGACACCGTCACCGCGAGCAGCCCGGGGCCGACATGGGCGCCGATCACCGCTCCCACTTCCACCACGAGCGGCGGCGCCGCGGCCGGGATGCGGGACGCGAGGGCGTCCGCGAGTGTCCGGGCCCGCTCCGCCGCTCCGAGGTGCTGTACGGCGACGCGGACGGCTCCGCCGCCGGCCGCCTCGACGGCGAGGTCTTCCAGCCTGGCGATCGCGCGGTGCGCCGTCCGGACCTTCTCCAGCACGGTGATCGTCCCGTCCTCGAGGTTGAGCAGCGGCTTGATCGCGAGAGCGGAGCCGAGCAGAGTGGCCGCCGCGCCGATCCGGCCGCCCCGCCGCAGGTATTCGAGGGTGTCGACGTAGAAGATGCTGCGGGTGGCCGCGGCGGACGCCTTCGCCGTGGACGCCACGTCCGCGAGGGAGGCACCCCGGCGGGCGGTCTCGGCGGCGGCGAGAACCGGGAATCCGAGCCCCATGCCGACGGATCCGCTGTCGACGACCTCTACGGGGACGGGGGACTCCTTGGCGGCCAGTCTGGCGGCCTCTGCCGTACCGGACAGGGCGCCGGAGAGGTGGACCGAGACGACGCCGTCGGCTCCCCGGGCCGCCGCCTCGGCGTAGGCGGCGGCGAAGCGCTGGGGTGCGGGCTGGGAGGTGGTGACGGGCGCGTGGTCGCGAAGGGCCTCCGCCACCCCGACGCGCGCCGGGTCCTCCGTGTCGTCGAACTCGCGCCCGCCGATGGCCACGTGCAGCGGGACGACGGTGATGCCGTGCCGCGCGATCTCCGGCTCGTCCAGGTAGGCAGTGGAGTCCGTGACAACGGCGACCGGCATGGCAGAAGCGTACTCGCCGGACATTTTCTCCCTCTATGAGTGCGACCGCCGACGTTCGCCGTCTTCTGGCGATCGCGCGGTGCTCCCCCGGCGGCCTCCCCGTCACCGGACGGAGGTGCCGCCTCACGGCAGCCGTGTCGTACTCCCCGCAGCCTTCACGGCACTGGACCGGAGTGCGCTCTGTGGCAGCGGCACGCCACGCCACTGCCCTCCGCGTCACCGGACGGAGGGGCCGCCGTGTGACAACCGTGCGGCATGCTCCCGGCGGCGCCGGGTCACTGGATGGGTTGGCCACCGCGCCACACCCGGCGCGGCTTGAGGCCGAACGACCAGGCGAAGGCGCCCTCGTGGTCGGCGTCCCATTGCACGATGTCGGCGAGCCGCCCCGGGGCGAGGACGCCGCGGTCGGGGGCTCCGAGCACCTGCGCCCCGCCGAGCGTCGCGGCGCGCAGCGCGTCTCCCACGCTCATCCCGAACGCGGCCACCGCGAGGCTGATCACGAGCGACATCGAGGTGATGCCGCAGTGGCCGGGGTTGTGGTCGCTGCCGAGCGCGATGGGAACGCCCTGGGCGAGCATCCGGCGCACCGCCGGGAGCCGGCCGTGCTGGAGGGCGGTGCCGGGGCACACGACGGCGGGCACGCCGTACCGCGCCATGAGCGCGATGTCCTCGTCGGAGGTGTGGTGCAGGATGTCGGCCGACGCGCAGCCCATCTCGGCGGCGAGCTGGACGGCGCCGCGCCTGCTGTACGCGCCCGCGTGGATGCGGGGCAGCAGGCCGACGTTGCGGCCGGAGGCGAGGACCCACCGGGCCTCGTCGGTGCCGAAGTGTCCCTCGTCGCAGTAGACGTCGACGCTGTCGGCTCCGGCGGCGGCGGCGTCCGCGCACCAGGCCGCGGCCGCCTCGACGTAGTCGCGCTGGCGGCCGAAGTACTCCGGCGGGACCACGTGGGCGGCCATGAACGTGACGTGCACCCGCGGCATCATCGGCTCTTTCTCGAGCTCGCGGAGCAGCCGCACGTCGGCCAGTTCGCCGTCGCGGGTGAGGTGGTAGCCCGTCTTCGCCTCCACCGTGGTGGTGCCGCCGAGCAGCCACTCGCGAAGCCGCTCGCGTACGCCGTTGCACAGTGTCCAGGGGTCGGTGCCCCGCGTAACCGTGATGGTGGAGAGGATGCCGCCGCCGGCGGCGGTGATCGCCGAGGCCGTCGACCCGCCGGACCGCATCGCCATCTCGGCGTACCGGTTCCCGGCGTAGACGGGGTGCGTGTGCGCGTCGATCAGCCCGGGGGTGACGAGCGCGCCGCCGAGGTTCTCGACGTGGTCGACGTCGACGATGTCGTCGACGACGCCGGGCACGCTCTGCGGCAGGTCCGCGGCACGGCCGACCCAGGCGATGCGGTCGCCGTGCACCAGGATGGCCGCGTTGCTGCACACGTCGTGGCCGGTCCAGAGCCGGCCGATGTTGGTCAGGAGGCGAACGGTCATCCGACCACCTGCTTTGCGGCCGGGGACAGCGAGCAGTCACCGGTCGCGGGCGAAGGGCCCGCCGGGTCCGCTCGGTGTCCGGAGGTCATCGGGGGGTCTCCTGCCTCATCGCGCACTTCGTGCGATGACCCTGTCGCCAGGATCATGGACCCAGGCGATTTCAGTCCAGTCACGTTATTTCACAGGTCGGCTTGCTGTACAGGGTTATTGGGAAGAACGCCGCTTGGACGCGGCGGCTTCGGGGAGGCCGCAGCGCCCACCCCTCATATCGGGTCCTGTCTTCGCAGTTCAGGGACGGTTGTCGCGCCGGCTCCCACGCGTGACCGCATTCGACGGTGTCACCATGCTATCCGCACGGATTGTCGCGTAAGACTTGCCAAATGATAGCAAGGTCAACGGGAATGGACTACCATTTCCGGCTTTTGTCCTTTAAGTTCCGTTTTATCGCTGAACACCCGAAAAGTCATGAAATGTCGCGCTCGTGACGGCGGTGAGTGGAGTGACGCGGCGCGAAACGACGACGCCGCTCCCCGCGTTCATCGGGTGAATCACGCGGGAAGCGGCGTCGCGGTGAAACGTGGGGTCAGACCGTCTCGACCGGCTTGGCCACCCGGTCGAGCTCGGCGTAGAGGTCGCCGGGGACGCGGGCGTACAGGACGGTCCCGTCTCCGGTGTGCTCCACGGAGAGCACCTCGCCCTCCTCGTGCGCCCGCGCGATCAGGTCGCCCCGCTCGTACGGCACCAGCATGCGCACCTCGTGGTCGAGCCGCGGCAGCTCGCGCTCGATCAGCTCCATGAGCTCGCGCATGCCGGCGCCGGTCCGGGCGGAGACGACGACGCTGTGCCGTTCCCTCATGGTCAGCCGGGCGAGCACGACGGGGTCGGCCGCGTCGGCCTTGTTGACGACCACGACCTCGGGCACGTCGAGGGCGCCGTCGATCTCGGACAGGACCTCGCGCACCGCGGCGAGCTGCGACTCGGGATCGGGGTGCGAACCGTCCACGACGTGCAGGATCAGATCGGCGTCGGCGACCTCCTCCAGCGTCGAGCGGAACGCCTCGACGAGCTGGTGCGGCAGGTGCCGGACGAAACCGACCGTGTCCGCCAGCGTGAAGAGCCGCCCGTCGGGCGTACGCGCCCTGCGCACGGTCGGGTCGAGGGTCGCGAACAGCGCGTCCTCGACCAGGACGCCCGCGCCGGTGAGCCGGTTGAGAAGCGACGACTTGCCGGCGTTGGTGTAACCGGCGATCGCCACGGCGGGAACCTGCCGGCTGCTGCGGCGGGAGCGCTTGGTCTCGCGGGCGGTGGACATCTCCTTGATCTGCCGGCGCAGCTTGGCCATCCGCTCGCGGATGCGCCGCCGGTCCAGCTCGATCTTGGTCTCACCGGGGCCGCGGCCGCCGATGCCGACACCGCCGGCGGCGCGGCCGCCGACCTGGCGGGACAGGTTGCCGCCCCAGCCGCGCAGGCGGGGCATGAGGTACTGGAGCTGCGCCAGCTCGACCTGGGCCTTGCCCTCGCGGCTCTTGGCGTGCTGGGCGAAGATGTCGAGGATGAGCGCGGTCCGGTCGATGACCTTGACCTTGACGACGTCCTCGAGCTGCCGGAGCTGGCCGGGGGTGAGCTCGCCGTCGCAGATCACGGTGTCGGCGCCGGACGCGGACACGATGTCACGCAGCTCCACGGCCTTGCCGGAGCCGATGTAGGTGGCGGGGTCGGGCCGGTCGCGTCGCTGGATCAGACCCTCCAGCACCTGGGACCCGGCGGTCTCGGCGAGGAGCTTCAGCTCCTGGAGGGAGTTCTCCGCGTCGAAGGCGCTGCCGCCTGTCCACACGCCGACCAGGACGACCCGCTCCAGCCTCAGCTGGCGGTATTCGACTTCGGTGATGTCTTCGAGCTCTGTCGAAAGGCCCGCCACGCGCCGGAGCGCCTGGCGCTCTTCGAGTTCGTAATCACCGATGGCGAGGTCTTCGGGCTCGTTGCGCATATATGTCATCTCTACTAGACCAACACGTCGACACCCCTGGTGTCTTCCCCACGATGGTGACACGGGGCCGCCCATGGCGCATCCCTTTATCCGCCCAGGATCGCCCTTATCCGCCCAGGTCAGCGAGGAGCCTCCGGCTCTCCTCCGACCAGTGCCGCAGGCGCAGCCGTTCGTGCGCCTCCAGCGCGCGCCGGGCGTGGCGCAGGGCCGCGTCGCGGTCGCCCGTCGCCGCGGCCAGCCGGGCCAGTGCCTGGTGGATGGACCCCCAGCCCGCGGTCCCGCTGCCGTTCACCGCCAGCCGGTCCGCGTACGGCAGCAGCAGACCGTACAGCCACGCCGGGTCCGGGACGCCCAGCTCCACACTCACGTACGACCAGACGACGGCGGCGAACTCGCCCGACCAGTCGTCGGGGACGGGGGTCCCCCACCGCGTGATCAGGCTCGCGGCGAGGTCGCGGTCGCCCGCGTCGAGTGCCGCGAGAACGGCCATGGGGCGCAGCGGCTCCATGTGCGGCTCCGCCGCCCCATTGATCATGTCGTCGAGGATCTCGGCGACCCGCCCCTGACCCCGTCGACAGGTGTAGAGCACGGACAGCCGCACGTAGTTCAGTCCCCAGATCGTGCCGGCGCCGAAGATCCGGTGCATCTCGTCGACCAGGCGCTCGGCCTCGCTCCACCGGCCCTCCAGGGTCAGCCGCGCCGCCTCGGCGACCCGCACCATCGCGGTCAGCTCGGAGCTGCGGACCTCGCGCAGCAGGCGTTCGGCGCGCGCCAGGTCGCGATCCCATTCGGCCAGCTCGCCCATCCTGAACATGCAGTGCAGCCGCTGGATCCGGGCGACGAGCTCGGCGCTGGCGGGGAGCCGGGGCACCGCGAGCATCTCCTCGACGGCGCGCAGGCGCTCGTGCTCGCGCGCGGGCACCCAGGCCGCGATCAGGTAGTTGTTGAGGACCTGGAGGAGCAGCGCGGGGTCCCCCACCCGCCGGGCGATCTCCACGGCCTCCGCGGCCATCGCCTCGCCCTCGGCCCGCCGGGGCCCGTAGTTCAGCTCGATGCCGAGCGTGCCGAGCAGCGCGGCCCGGTGCGCGTCGTCCAGCGGGCCGGCCAGCAGGTCCTCGAGCAGGGCGACCGCCCGTTCGTCGACCACGCCGTACGGGCGCCAGTTCCAGACGCTGAGCGTGCCGAACACCGTCACGGCGTCCACCAGCACGGCCCGGTCCCCCTGGCCCGCCGCCACCTCCACGGCCTCCTCTATGGCGGCGCGGGCGCGTACGGTGTCGCCGATGTCCCGGCGCGCGCGGCCCAGCTCGACCAGCAGCCGGCATCGCCGGCCCGGGTCCCCCTGCCCGAGCGCGAGCAGCGCCTTCTCCCAGAGCTCGACCGCCTCGTCGTAGGCGCGCTGCGCGGTCGCCTGCCGGGCGGCGGCCGCGGCGTACTCCACGGCCTTGCCGGCTCCGCCGATCCGCGCGGCCATGGCGAAATGGTGGGCGAGGATCGGCAGGCGGGCCGCGCCGCCCCCGACCGGCAGGGATTCCAGCGCCTCGCCGGCCCGCAGGTGGAGGCGGGCCTTCTCCAGGCGGCCCAGCCCCGCGTAGAGGGCGTCCCTGACCAGTACGTGGGAGAAGCGGTAGTCGACCCCGTCCGGGGTCTCCGCCAGCAGCCCGGTGGCCACGGCGGGTTCGAGCCGGGCCATCACCTCCTCGGCGGGGACGCCGGTGAACGCCTCGAGCACGTCGAGGGTGACGTCACGGCCGAGGACGGCGGCGGAGCCGAGCAGTTCCCGCGTGGAGTCCGGCAGCCGGGCGACCCTCCGGCCGATCACCTCGCGGACGCCCTCGGGCACGCCGAGCGCCGCCGCGTCGATCCGGTGTTCGCTGCCCAGCAGCCGGATCAGCTCCCGTAGATAGAACGGGTTGCCGCCGGTGCGCCGGTAGAGGACGCGCGCGAACGCGGGGTCCACGAGGTCGTCGCGGCTCGCCAGGAACGCCTGGACGTCCTCCTGGGTGAACGGGGGAAGCGTCATGCGTTCGGTCCCGGGGTCGCGGGCCAGCGCGGCGAGCGTCTCGCTGAGCTGCTCCGGGTCGGCGCCCGGCTCCGGCCGGAGCGTGGCCAGGACGAGCGCGGCCCCGCGGCCCAGCCGGCCCGCCATGTAGCCGAGCAGCCGCAGCGACGAGGTGTCCGCCGCGTGCAGGTCGTCGAGCACGACGAGGGTGGGGCCGTCCGCCGCGGTGAGCGCCGCGACCACCTGCTCGTACAGCTCGAAGAGGGCGGCGCCCGGATCGGCGGGGCCGTCCGTCCTCTCTCCCGCCAGGATCCCGGCGGCCCGCTCTCCCCTCTCGCCGAGCGCGCGCAGCGCCTGCAGCCAGGGCCAGAACGGCAGCGCGACGTGGTCCTCGACGCAGCGCCCCCAGACGACGGAGATCCCCCGGGCCTCGGCCTCCTCCGCGGCGGACTGCGCGAAGCGGGTCTTGCCGATGCCCGCCTCGCCGGTCACCAGGACGACCCCGCCCCGGCCGCGCCGTACGTCCGCGAGACGGTCGGCGACGCGGCCCAGGTGGCTCGCCCGCGCGATGAGCGGCTCCGGCCGCGGGCGCGGTGTCCGGGACGCGGCGGCCGGGGCCGGGGCGTGCGGGAGCGGCGGGTCGAGCGGCGCGGACTCCCCGGGGACCGAGCCCTCGCCGGGCGGCGCGGGCAGGTGTGGCGTCGGGGAGTGGTCGAGGGACGCGGACTGGTCGAACACCGCCCGTTCGATCCGCCGCAGCTCCGGGCCGGGTTCGATGCCCAGCTCGCCGGAGAGCCGCGCGCGGACCCGCCGGAGCGCGCCCAGGGCGTCGGCCTGCCGTCCCGATCGGTAGAGGGCGAGGACGAGAAGCCCCCAGGATCGTTCGCGGTACGGGTGGGCCTCCACCATGCGTTCGAGGTCGGCGACGCATGATCCGCTGTCGCCCAGGGCGAGCCTGGCCTCGAACCGGTCCTCCGCGGCCAGGGCCCGCTGCTCGGCGAGGGCGGCGATCACCGGCTGGGCGAACCCCTGGTCCGCGAACTCCGCCAGCGGCTCACCCCGCCAGATGCCGAGCGCCCGGTCCAGCGTCTCGAGTGCCGCGGCGTACCGGCGCTCGGCGGTCGCCCGGCGGCCTTCCTCGGCCCACGAGGTGAAGCAGGAGAGGTCGACCTGCCGGGGCGCGACGGCCAGCATGTAGCCGGGCTCGCGCGTCAGCAGGACCGTGGGCGGCGTCCGGGGCGCGCGACCGGGTTCGAGGATCCGCCGGAGATGCGAGATGTACGCCTGGAGCGTTCCCGTGGCACTCGACGGCGCCTCATCGGCCCAGATCTCATCGATCAGCCGGTCGAGCGAGACGATCCGCCCGGGTTCGAGCGCGAGCAGGGCGAGGACGGCGCGCTGTTTTCGCGACCCCAGATCCAAGCGCCCGCCGTCTTCGGAGACCACCTCCAAGTGCCCGAAAAGCCGGAAGAACAAGCTGTTCATGACGTTCCCATCTCATTCGGCCACGCAAGCGTAAAGCCTCGCCGGTGAAGGCGCACAACCCCTTGTTTGAAGGTGACTTGCGGAGTCTGTA
Organism: Microtetraspora niveoalba; assembly: GCF_001570405.1. Taxonomy (GTDB): domain Bacteria; phylum Actinomycetota; class Actinomycetes; order Streptosporangiales; family Streptosporangiaceae; genus Microtetraspora; species Microtetraspora niveoalba. The sequence goes on from NZ_BBYM01000019.1 coordinate 208,303, forward strand.
ATTCGCGTCCAGGAATGCCGCAAAGGCCGGGCCGCACCCTCGATCAGGACATCCCCACATGGCATGAGAGAGGGCAGCAGACGACATGAGCGACATGCGTAAGCACACGGACGGCGGGGCGACCGCCCTGGGACACGACCTCCGGCGTTCGGTGCGCGGCCGGGTTCTGGTCAGGGGCGACGAGGGCTTCGACGCCGCGCGCGCTCCGTGGGACCCCGCCGTCGAGCAGAACGTGCTCGCCGTGGTGGAGGCCGAGGACGCCGCGGACGTCGCCGCCGTCACGGCCGTCGCGCGGCTCGCCGGCGTCGGCGTGGCCGCCCAGGCGTACGGCCACGGGCCCGCCGCGTTCGAGGGGGCGATCCTGCTCAGGACGGGCCGGATGCGCGGCGTCCAGGTGGACGCCGGGGCGGGGACGGCCCTCGTCGAGGCGGGCGCCCGGTGGGCCGACGTCCTGCCGGTCGCCGGCAAGCACGGGCTCACCGGCATGGCGGGCAGCTCCCCCGTCGTGAGCGCGACCGGCTTCACGCTCGGCGGAGGGCTGAGCTGGTTCGGCCGCGCGTACGGCTTCGCGGCCGACGCCGTACGGGCCTTCGAGGTGGTGGACGCCGACGGCGGACGCGGCCGGGTGACGGCGGCCTCCGACCCGGACCTGTTCTGGGCGCTGCGCGGCGGGGGCGGCGACTTCGCGCTGGTGACCGCCATGGAGATCGACCTGCGCCCCGCGCCCTCCCTGTACGGCGGGCGCCTCGTGTGGCCCGCGTCCTGTGCCCGGGAGGTGCTGGACGCCTACCGCTCGGTCACCGCGAAGGCCCCGGACGAGCTGAGCGTGTGGTTCCACCTGCTGCAGTTCCCGCCCTTCCCGGGCGTGCCCGAGCCGCTGCGCGGGCTCTCGGCGGTGACCGTGGAGGCGGCCTTCCTCGGCGAGCCCGAGGAGGGACGCGCGCTGCTGCGCGAGTTCGAGACCGTCTCCGGCGCGATCCTCGACACCCGGGGCCGCCTGGAGGTGGCCGATCTCGGCACGATCTGCGCCGAGCCGACGGACCCCACCCCGTCCCTGCTCCGCGCCGAGCTGCTGACGGCGCTCGACGACGACGCGGCCGCGGCGCTGCTGGCGTCGTCGGGTCCGGGCACGGTCGCCCCGCTGGCGTACGTGCAGCTCCGGCATCTCGGCGGCGCGCTGGCGCGGCCGGCGGAGAACGGCGGGGCCTGCGGCCACATCGAGGAGCCGTACCTGCTCGGGATGCTGGGCGTGCCCGGCTCCCCCGAGGAGACGGCGGCGATCGCGGACCGGCAGGCGTCGATCGCGCGGGCGCTGACCCCGTACACGAGCGGGCGCAAGCCGTTCACGTTCCTGGGACATGGGGAGGGCGCGGCGGCCGCGTTCCCCGGCGACGTGCTGGCGAGGCTGCGGGACCTCAAGCGCGACCGCGACCCGATGGGCGTGATCCGGGCCAACCATCCCGTCCTGGGCTGAGGTCCCCGCGTGTGTCCGGCCGTGTCCCCCTCCGCACGGCCGGACGGTCAGAGCTTGAGCACGTTGACGGCGCCCACGCCGCTCGTGAGGCGGACCTTCCGGGACGCGGAGGGGTCGTGGTCGACGTCGATCTTCCGTTCGCCGAGGGCGGTCTCCGCGGTCACGTCGTAGCTCTCGGCCGGGAGCCAGACCGTGGTCCCGCCGGTGCCGGCCTCCGCTCTGACGTCGTCGGGCGCCGTGGCGAACTTCAGCTTCACCTCACCCGTGCCGGTCTCCACCGAGACCTTCCGGCTGGCGAGACCGGTCGCGTCGACGTCGCCCGTTCCGGTGGAGAGATCCAGCGGGCCGCCGAGCGAGCGGAGCGTGATGTCGCCCGCGCCTGTGTCGATCTTCACGTCCAGCCCGCGCGGCACCTCGACGCGGTAGTCGATCCCGCACCTGTTGCAGTCGTATTCGAGGGTCAGCGTGTCGCCGTTCACCCGGTGCCCGTCGCGGGGCTTGTCGCCCTTCCAGCCCAGCGTCTCGGTGACGCGGATGCCGGGTGTGTCGGACGCGTTCACCGTCACATCGCCGACCCCGGTCCGCACGATCAGTGCGGCGACTTTCTCGCCGACCTCGTACGTCAGGACGTCGCGCTCGCCGCCGGTGAAGCGTATGTCACAGGCGGCGACGGTGAGGCCGAGACCGAGCGCGAGTCCCAGGACGGCGAAGCTCTTCCTTCTCATGCCCACGATTTTGCCGGGAGCGGGGCGGCCGCCCATCGGGGAATCCCCCTGCCCGCCCCTGAGAGCACCCCCGACATTGACCTTGCTCGCCCCCGGAGAGTACGGTTTCAATTCCACAATCCAGAACTTGTTTTCCGCATCATGGAAGTAAACCGCGTGGAAAGGGAGCCCGATGGAAGGCGTTGAGATCAGGGGTCCGCTGCTGGACCGGTTCGACGAGATCCTCACGACCGAGGCCCTCGGCTTCGTCGCTACCCTCCAGCGGGAGTTCGACGCCCGCCGCCGGGAGCTGCTCGACGCGCGGCGAGCCCGCCAGGCGGAGCTGTCCGCCGGGGGGACGCTCGGCTTCCTCCCCGAGACCCGGGACGTCCGCGAGTCGGAGTGGCGGGTCGCGCCCCCGGCCCCCGGCCTGGAGGACCGCCGGGTCGAGATCACCGGACCGGTCGACCGCAAGATGACGATCAACGCGCTGAACTCGGGGGCCAAGGTGTGGCTCGCCGACTTCGAGGACGCCAACGCCCCGACCTGGGAGAACACCGTCAACGGGCAGCTCAACCTGCGGGCCGCCCTCGACCGCGAGATCGACTTCTCCACCGGAGGCAAGACGTACGCGCTGCGACCGGACGCGGAGCTGGCCACGATCGTGGTCCGCCCGCGCGGCTGGCACCTGCCCGAGAAGCACGTCCTGGTGGACGGCGAGGAGGTGTCGGCGTCGCTCCTCGACTTCGGCCTGTACTTCTTCCACTGCGCCGAGCGGCAGATCGCCAAGGGGCGTGGGCCGTACTTCTACCTGCCGAAGATGGAGTCGCACCTGGAGGCCCGGCTCTGGAACGACGTGTTCGTCCGGGCCCAGGAGCTGCGCGGCATCCCGCGCGGGACGATCCGGGCGACCGTGCTGATCGAGACCTATCCGGCGGCGTTCGAGATGGAGGAGATCCTCTACGAGCTGCGCGAGCACTCCGCCGGCCTGAACGCGGGCCGGTGGGACTACCTGTTCAGCGTCATCAAGAAGTTCCGGACGCGGGGCCGGGAGTTCCTGCTCCCCGAGCGCAACGCGGTCACGATGACGGCGCCGTTCATGCGCGCCTACACCGAGTTGCTGGTCCGCACCTGCCACAAGCGGGGGGCGCACGCCATCGGCGGCATGGCCGCGTTCATCCCGTCGCGTCGCGACCCCGAGGTGAACAAGGTGGCACTGGAGAAGGTGCGCGCCGACAAGACCCGCGAGTCCGGTGACGGCTTCGACGGGTCCTGGGTCGCCCACCCCGACCTGGTGCCGGTCTGCCGGGAGGTCTTCGACGGCGTGCTCGGCGACCGCCCGAACCAGCTCGACCGGCTGCGCGAGGACGTGCGGGTCACCGCCGACGACCTGCTGTCGGTCTCCAAGACGCCGGGCGAGATCACCGAGGCGGGGCTGCGCAACAACGTGGACGTCGCCCTGCGGTACCTGGCCGCCTGGATGGGCGGGCTCGGCGCGGTCGCGATCCACAACCTGATGGAGGACGCCGCGACCGCCGAGATCTCCCGCTCGCAGATCTGGCAGTGGATCCACAACCACATCGAGCTCGCCGACACCGGCGCCGTCGTGACGCGCGAGCTGGTCGAGCGCATCATCGGCGAGGAGCTGGACAAGATCGCCGCCGAGCCCGGATACGACGAGAAGCTGTACGCCGAGGCGACCGCCCTGTTCAAGGAGGTCGCGCTCGACGACGACTTCGCCGAGTTCCTCACCCTGCCCGCGTACGCGCGGCTGCCGTGACATCCGGACGCCGGGCGTCCACCGGGTGACGCGCGGCCCTCGTTCCGGCGTCCGACGTGGAGCGGTCGCACGCCGGAACGAGGGCCGCTCGCCCCTGGCGGTGTCCGGTTCGCGGTGATGGGATGGATTGCTGACACCCTCCCCTCCCCTCGTGGGAGGGGCCGCTCCCCCGAAGGCGCACGTCTCGACGCCCAAGGAGTTCCGATGAGCGATGCCGTCCTCGACCGGCTGGCGGTCCTGTTCGGGGAGCTGCTGCCCGCCGGCGCGGTGATCACCGATCCCGTACGGCTGCGGACCTACGAATGCGACGGATTGACCTACCACCGGGCGATGCCGGGGATCGTCGTCATCCCCGACACCGCCGAGCAGATCTCCGCCGTGGTCCGGCTGTGCGGCGAGTACGGCGTGCCGTTCGTGGCGCGCGGGTCGGGCACCGGGCTGTCGGGAGGCGCGCTCCCCCGCACCGACGGCGTCCTGATCGTCACGTCCCGGATGCGGCGCGTCCTGGAGATCGACCTGCCGAACCGGCGGGCCGTCGTCGAGCCGGGGGTGACCAACCTGGCGATCACCGAGGCGGTCCGCGACCGGGGCTACTACTACGCGCCCGACCCGTCCAGCCAGCAGGTCTGCTCGATCGGCGGCAACGTCGCCGAGAACTCGGGCGGCGCCCACTGCCTGAAGTACGGCTTCACCGTCAACCACGTCCTCGGCCTGGAGGTCGTCACCCCGGACGGCGAGATCGTCGAGCTGTCGGCGCACGACCCGGGTTATGACCTGCTCGGCGCCTTCGTCGGCTCCGAGGGCACGCTCGGCATCGCCACCAAGATCACCGTACGGCTGTCGCGGGCGCCGGAGGCGGTCACCACCCTGCTCGCGGCCTTCGGGAGCATCGAGGGAGGCGGCGAGGCGGTGTCCGCGATCATCGCGGCGGGCATCGTCCCTGCGGCCATCGAGATGATGGACGCGCTGGCGATCGAGGCGGCCGAGGCCGCGGTCGGCTGCGCGTACCCGGCGGGCGCCGGGGCGGTGCTCATCGTGGAGCTGGACGGGCCGCGGGCCGAGGTGGCGCGGCAGTTCTCCGAGGTGGAGCGGATCTGCCGGGAGACCGGCGCGTTCGAGATCAGGGTCGCCGCGTCGGCCGAGGAGCGGGCCGCGATCTGGAAGGGACGCAAGTCCGCGTTCGCGGCGGTCGGCCGGATCAGCCCGGCGTACATCGTGCAGGACGGGGTGGTCCCGCGTACGGCGCTGCCGGAGGTGCTCGCGGGGATCGACCGGCTCCAGGAGGAGTACGGCATCCGCGTGGCCAACGTCTTCCACGCGGGCGACGGGAACCTGCACCCGCTGGTGCTGTTCGACGACGGGGTGCCCGGCCAGGGCGAGCGCGCCGAGGCGGTCAGCGGGCGGATCCTCGACCTCTGCATCGAGCACGGCGGATCGATCACCGGCGAGCACGGCGTCGGCATCGACAAGTCCCGATATATGCCGAAAATGTTCACGGAGGAGGACCTGGACACGATGCAGCTCGTCCGCTGTGCCTTCGACCCCCGCGGCCTGTCCAATCCGGGCAAGGTCTTCCCGACCCCGCGACTGTGCGGAGAGGTGCCGGGCGTCCGCAAGGGAGTCCACCCCCTGGTCGAGTCGGGCCGGGCGGAGCAGTTCTGATGAACGGCGAGACCGCCGCGGCGCGGGCCCTCGCCGCGACCGGCGTGACGATCCGCCCCGCCGGCCCGGACGACGCGGTCGCCGGCGTACGGCCGCGCTGGGTCGCGCTGCCCGAGACCCCGGATGAGATCGCGGCGGTGCTGCGGGCGAGCGCCGCCCACGACCTCGCCGTCGTCGCGGCCGGCGGCGGGACCAAGCTCCACTGGGGCGCCCCGCCCGAGCGGTGCGACGTGCTGGTCGACACCTGCTGCCTGAACGAGATCCTCGAACACGAGGCCGGTGACCTGGTGGTCCACGTCCAGGCGGGGGTGCCGGTCGAGACGCTGGCCCGGACGCTGGCCGGGAAAGGACAGGAGCTGGCCCTCGACCCGCCGCCGGACGGGGGCACCATCGGCGGGCTGCTCGCCACCGCGATCGCCGGCCCCCGCGCCTTCCGGTACGGCACCGCGCGCGACCTGCTCATCGGGATCACCGTCGTCCTCGCGGACGGCACGGTCGCCAAGGCGGGCGGCAAGGTCGTCAAGAACGTCGCGGGCTATGACCTGGGCAAGCTGTTCACCGGCTCGTACGGCACCCTCGGGGTGATCGCGGACGCGACGTTCCGGCTGCACCCCCTCCCGGCCGCCCGCGCGTGGGTGACCGCCGCCGGGACCGGGGAGATGTGGTCCGCCGGCATGGCGGACGAGATCGGCGCGATGGGCGCGGCCGTCGCCGGCTCGCAGGCCGAGCCGAGCGCGATCGAGCTCGACTGGCCCGACGTGAACGGCCCCTGCTCGGTCGCGGTCCTCGTCGAGGGGACGGCCGCCACGGAACGCGCCCAGGCCGTACGCGACCTGATGGGAGAGAAGGCGCAGGTCACGGACGACCCGCCGGAGTGGTGGGGGCGGCTCCCCCGGCCCGCCGAGGGTGTCCTGCTGGAGATCGGGACCGTGCCGTCGCGGCTTCCCGCCGTCTGCGCGCGCGCCTTCGTCGCGGCCGGCGCGACCGGCGCCCGCCCCGCCGTACGCGGGTCCCTGGGCTCGGGGGTGCTCCGCGTCGCGCTCCCCCGCGAGATCGGACCGGACGCGCTGGCGGCCTTCGTCGGCGCGCTCCGCGCCGAGGTCGGGGACGCGGGCCGGGTCGTCGTGCTCTCCGCGCCCGAGGACGTCGCGCGGGGCGTGGACCGGTGGGGGCACGTCGGCGCGCTCGCCCTCATGCGCCGGATCAAGGACCGTTTCGACCCCGATCGCCGGATGTCCCCCGGCCGGTTCGTGGGAGGGATCTGACCGTGGACCCCGAGCTGATCAAGGATTGCGTGCACTGCGGGTTCTGCCTGCCCACCTGCCCGACGTACGTGCTCTGGGGCGAGGAGATGGACTCGCCGCGGGGCCGGATCCACCTCATGGCGCAGCATGTCGAGGGCACGCCGGTCACCCCGGAGATGGCGGGCCACTTCGACGCGTGCCTCGGCTGCATGGCATGCGTGACCGCCTGCCCGTCCGGCGTCCGTTACGACCGGCTCATCGAGCGGACCAGGGTCGTGGTGGAGCGGGAGCACGTCCGCGCCCCCGAGGACCGGGCGATCAGGGAGCTGGTCTTCGCGCTGTTCCCCTACCGGCGGCGGCTGCGGGCGATGCGCCTGCCGATGCGGCTGGCCGCGCGGCTGGAGCCGTTCCTCGACCGGGTGAACCCGTCCCTGGGCGCCATGGCCGAGCTCGTCCCCCCGCCCGCCCGGCCGGTACGGCTGCCGCCGCGCGTCCACGCGATCGGACGGCGCAGGGCGACGGTGGGGATGCTCACCGGATGCGTGCAGAGCCAGTTCTTCCCGCACGTCAACGCGGCGACGGCGCGCGTGCTCGCGATGGAGGGCTGCGACGTCGTGATCCCGCCGCGGCAGGGATGTTGCGGCGCGTTGTCGCTGCACTCGGGCCGGGACGCGCGGCGGTTCGCCAGGCGCACCATCGCGACGTTCGAGCGGGCCGGCGTGGACACGGTCGTCGTGAACGTTGCCGGCTGCGGGTCGAGCATGAAGGAGTACGCCGACGTGCTCAGGGACGAGCCCGGGGACTGGGTGGAGCGCGCCGAGGCGCTGCGGGTGCGCGACCTCGCCGAATACCTGGTCGAGCTGGGGCCGGTGGCCGCGCGCCATCCGCTTCCGGTCACCGTGGCCTACCACGACGCCTGCCACCTGGCGCACGCGCAGGGGGTGCGGTCCCAGCCCCGGGAGCTGCTGCGCGCGATCCCCGGCCTGGAACTCCGGGAAATAGCGGAGTCGTCCGTATGCTGCGGGTCTGCGGGGACCTATAACCTTTTCCAGCCGGGGCCCGCCCGCGAGCTGGGCGACCGCAAGGCCGCGCACGTCACGGCGACCGGCGCCGACGTGCTGGTCTCCGCGAACCCCGGCTGTTCCATGCAGATCGCGGCCGCCATGCGCAGGTCGGGGAAGGGCGAGACGAGGGTGGCGCACACCGCCGAGGTGCTCGACGCCAGCCTGCGCGGGCTCGGCGCCGGAGCGCTGGGACGCCGATGAGCCGGCCGTCTCGCCGCTCTCGCCTCCGTCCTCCGGTGGCCGCCCGACGAGGAGACGGCGTGAGTCTCTTGAGCATCGACACGAGGACGGTGCGCCGGTGAGCGTGCAGAGCGTCGACCGGGCGCTCGACGTGCTGGAGGCGCTGGCCGGCCACGGCGGCGCGGCCGGGCTGTCGGAGATCGCGGCCCGGACCGGCCTGCCGTACGGCACGATCCACCGGCTGCTGCAGACGCTGCTCGCCCGCGGCTACGTCCGGCAGGAGACCGACCGCAGATACGCCCTGGGCGGCGCGCTCGTGCGGATGGGCGGGGCGGCCGAGCGCATGGTCGCCACCTGGGCGGAGCCGTACCTCGCGAAGATGGTCGAGCTGTCCGGCGAGACCGCCAACATGGCGGTGCTGGAGGGCGACTTCGTGGTCTATGTCGCGCAGGTGCCGTCGCCGCGGCGGCTGCGGATGTTCGCCGAGGTCGGGCGGCGGGTGCTCCCGCACAGCACGGCGGTGGGCAAGGTGCTGCTGGCCGACCGGCCGGACGCGGCGGCCGTCCTCGGCCGCACCGGCCTGCCGCGCCGCACCGACCGGACGATCACCGTGGCGGACGAGCTGCTGGCCGAGATCGGCCGGGTGCGCGAGCGCGGATACGCCATGGACCTGGGCGAGGAGGAGAGCGGCGTGCACTGCCTCGCCGTGCCGGTGCGCGGCGGCGGCCGGGTGCTGGCGGCGATGTCGGTCTCCGGGCCGGCCGAGCGGATCGACGCGCACGACCGCGAGGAGCTGGCCGCCTCCCTGCGCGCCGTGGCGGACGACTTCGGCTCCTCGGTCTTCGGCGCCTGACCCATCCGGCCCCGTCCTCGGCGAGGATGGGCACATGTGCCGAAGCATCAAGACCCTGCGCCCGCCCTTCACCGACGAGGTCACCGACGACGACATCAGGGCCGCGGCGCTGCAGTACGTCAGGAAGATCTCGGGGTTCCGCGCCCCGGCCGCGCACAACGCCGCCGCGTTCGAGCAGGCCGTCGACGCGATCACCCGGGCCAGCGCCGACCTGCTCGCCTCGATCGAGGTGCGCGGCGCCCGGTCGTAGCCCGGCGGGGCCGGGCAGGTGACGTACAAGCGGGGCCCAAGTCACCCTGCCGACACTTGGTGGCATGGGATTCCTTTCCGATTTCTTCCTGGCGCGGCAGCTCCGCAAGGGGCCGACCCTGCTCCTGCCGTACATCCCCGACCCGGCAGCGGTGCTGGAGACCGTGCGGCTGCACGCCCCCGAGGCCGGGCCGTACGGCGACGGCCTGAAGGCCGGCGACAACGTGTGGCTGCGCGGGCCGATCGCGCTCACGCCGGAGCTGGCCGCCAAGGCGGGCATTCCGCTGGGGTGGCAGGCCGCCTATGTCGCGGGCAACATCGACGACGAGACGGGCGGCGGATACGACCTGCCCATGGCCCTGACGGCCGGCCTGGCCGAGCGGTTGAAGGGCCAGGTGCATCCGCGTGAGCCGGAGCCCCCGGCGGACCTGGCCGAGGTCACGGGCGGGCGGCCGGTCCCGGTCGCCGACCTCGTCGAGTCGCTCGCCGACGAGCTGCCCGGACTGACCGCCCGCGCCGTGGCCGAGGGCGTCACCCTGCTGACCTGCGAGGGGAGCCCCGTGGAGATCCTCGTCGAGGAGGACGAGGACGAGACCGGCTACACGATCTGCGTGGACGACGGCGTGACCGGCCCCGGCCTCATCGGTACGGCCCGCCGCGCGGCCCTGGTCATCGCCGGACGCGGCGGCGGGATCGCCAGGGACCACAACGGGTTCCTGATCCGGGAGACGGACTGACCTCCCGCCACCGCCGGAGGGGGTCCGGCGGCGGGTATTTTCGGGGGCGCGTCCACCGGCGGAACAGAAGGGGAACTCGATCCGCGCGGGCGGCGGAGAAGAGGTGAAGGGCGCGCGGGCGCCCGCCTATCGCTGGAAGGATCGATCCTCCCCATGCCCACCGACGCCGGGGGTCCACCCCCGACACTCCTCTCAGAAGCCGGCGCGAACGGTCGGAAAAGGTGGTGAGCTCGACGGCTCCGCGTCCCTGGGGGCCGGTGTCCGCTCCGCGCGCCCAGTACGTCGAGACGGACGACCGCAGCGACGCCGGGCTGATCCGCGCCTCGCTGGACAGGCCGGAGGAGTTCTCCGGAGTGTTCGACCGGCACGCGGACGAGATCCACGCCTATGTCTCCCGCCGTCTCGGGCCGGAGCTCGGCCAGGCCGACGACGTGACCGCGGAGGCGTTCCTCGTCGCGTTCCGCAAGCGACACAGGTACGACCTGAGCCGCCCGGACGCCCGGCCCTGGCTGTACGGCATCGCGGGCAAGCTGATCTCCGGGCATCGCCGCTCCGAGACGCGCCGGCTCAGGTCGCTGGCCAAGGCCGCGGGCGGCGCCGACGGATCCGGCGCCACGCTCCACGAGGAGGAGCGCAGCGCCGAACGGGCGAGTGCCGCCGCGATGCGTCCCGCGCTCGCCGCCGCCCTGGCGCGGCTGTCCGCGGCCGAGCGGGACCTGCTCCTGCTCGTCGCCTGGGCCGACCTCACCTACGAGGAGACGGCCGAAGCCCTCAAGATCCCGATCGGCACGGTCCGCTCCCGGTTGCACCGGGTCAGGGCGAAGCTCCGCCGCCACCTCCACATTTCCGAGGAGTCACCCGCATGAACGACGAGATCGGCATGATCCGGCAGGCCCGGCCGGAGGCGGCGCCGTACTCGCAGGAGGCCAAACTCGCCGCCCGGCGCGCCCTGACCGGCCCGGCCGCGCGGCGGCGCAGGCCGTACGGCATCGTGCTCGCCGGAGCGCTCGCGGTGGCGGCGGCGAGCGTCGTCGCGGTCGGCACGTTCGTCCCCGGCACGAGGGACGCCGGGACGGGCCCCGTGAGCACGGCGAGCGCCGGCGGGCCGGCCGCGGTCACCCTGCCGAAGATCGCGAAGATGTCGGCGGAGGAGGTGCTCGGCCGGGCCGCCGACGCGGTGACCGACCTGCGCCCGCGCGACGACCAGTTCATCAAGGTCACGTCCCAGACGATGTACGGGGCGTTCCACGTCGGTCTGGATCCTCGAAGCGGCGATCAGGTGGATGAGAACCGCTACCTCTACCGGACCAAGCGGACGATCTGGCTCTCGGCGGACGGGACGAAGGACGGCGCGCTCAAGATCGAGCGTCTGGCGCCGCGCGCCTACCCTGGTTGGCCGCTTCCCGAGGAGGCGAACAGGGAGAAGCCGGGCACCGAGTGGAACAGGTTGCCCACCTGCGGCCACGTCTCCGAGACGGCGTACACCAGCCTGAAGAAGCTGCCGGAGGACGCCGAGGGCATGCGGGCCTACCTGTACTCCAGGGAGCACGGCGACAGGCCGGCGGACGCCGCCGCCTGGACGGCCGTCGGCGACCTGCTCAGGGAGACGTACATGCCGGCCGCGCAGCGCGCCGCGCTGTTCAAGGCGGCGGCGACGATCCCCGGCGTCACCGTCACCGAGGACGCCGAGGACGCGGCCGGCCGCAAGGGCATCGGCGTCGGACGGGTGTCGCTCGGCGTCCGCGAGGACATCGTCTTCCACCCCGAGACGTACGAGCTGCTGGGCGAGCGCGGCATCGTGGTGGACGAGAAGGAGGCCAAGGCACCGCTCGGCAGCCTGGTCGCGTCCACGGCCCAGCTCACGATCGCGGTCGAGGACGAGGCGCCCGAGGTCGACGACCCGCACGTGGGCTGCGGCTGATCTCCGGCTTCCGGCCGCCCGCATGACCTGAGGGCCCGCTCCGCATGGCCATGGGAGCGGGCCCCCGGCATGTCCGTCCGCCCCGGCTCGGGTACGGGGGCCACCGGGAGCGTGGCGAGCGGATCCGGACGGGCACACCACCCTCGGCCGCGGTCCCTCGGAGCGGGTGGCACGGCCCGAGTGCGGGCCGGATGTGCGGGACGGAGCGGCCGCCGGTCGTCACCCGGGCCGGTTCAGGCGCACTGCTCCAGCATGATCTCCTTGTCCTCGGGGGTCACCGGCAGGTCGTACTTGAGGGCGACCTGGGCGAACCTCACCGCGTACGAGCAGCGGATCTCGGGGATCGGCGGGAGCCAGTCGGCGGGGCCCGAGTCGCTCTTGGACGAGTTCATCGATCCGTCGACGGGCAGGAGGTTGAGCGGGTCGTTGGCGATCTGCTTCCGCTTGACGTCGCTCCACCGGGACGCGCCCATCTGCCAGTCGTACGAGAGCGGCATGACGTGGTCGATCTGGACCTCGGCGGCCTTCTCCTTGCGCCAGTCGATCGTCTTGCCGGTGTAGGGGTCGTCCAGGGTCATGGAGACCAGGATGCAGGTGGATCCTTCGCGATACTTCAGCTTCTGACCGTCCCGGCGGAGCAGGTCGTTACGGGTGTCGCAGCCGTTCCGGCCGAACGGCACGTCGTCCACGCTGTCGGCCCACGCGTACCCGAACTTGTTCCGGTCGTATCCATCCTTGCTGCCGCGCTTCTTGGTCGCGACCTTCTCGATGACCTCGCGGGCCTTCGCCTTCTCCTTCGCCGCCGTGATGGGCGCGAGTCCCGGTCTGGTCCCGTCGGGGTTGTCCAGCGGGCTGGCCCCCCGCCCGCTCCCGCCGGCCTTCGGCGGGGCGCTCTTGGCGAGGTGATCGACTCCGATGTCCTCTGTGTCCAGCGGCCCGCATCCCGCGAGTACGGCCGCCACCATCGAGAAACCGAGGATCGCCCTGGATCCACGTGCCCGCATTGCCACCCCTAGGTCAAGAAATTTCCTACCTAGGTATAGCAAAGGGTCAAGAAATAGTAATTATCGGCAAATGTCAGGTTTTGTAGTCAAGCTGGACATCGACCTCACTGAGGCGCGGAAGCCCCGGGAGCAGCTCCCGCGGAAGCCGGGGCCGCGGAAGGGGACTCCGGGGAATCGGGCGCCGCGGAGGCCGATGCCGTGGGAGCGGATGCCGCGGAAGCCGATGCCGTAGGGGACGCCGCGGGAGCGGACGCCTGGGCGGGCGTGGAGCCGCGACGCCACCCGCCGAGCAGGGCGCGGAAGGCCAGCCCGGCCGCGAGCCCCCAGAACGCGGCACCGATGCCGAACGGAGCGATCCCCGACGCGGTGACCACGAACGTGACCACGGCCGCGTCGCGTTCCCTCGCGTCCGCCACGGCGGCCTGGACCGCCGACCCGAGGGTGGCGAGCAGCGCCAGCCCCGCCACCGTCTCGATCAGCAGCGGCGGCGACGCGGCGATCAGTGAGACGGTCAGCCCGATGGACAGGCCGAGCACGATGTAGACGACGCCCCCCGTCACGGAGGCGATCCAGCGCCGATCGCGGTCGGGGTGGGCGTCCGGTCCCGCGGCCAGCGCCGTGGTGATCGCCGCGAGGTTGACGGCGTGCCCGCCGAAGGGGGCCACGGCCATCGTGGCGAGCCCCGTCGTCGTCAGGATCGGCCGCAGGCTCGGGTGATAGCCGTACGTCGCGAGCATGCTCATCCCGGCCACGTTCTGGGACGCCATCGTGACGATGAACAGCGGGATCGCGATGCCGACCAGGGCCCCGACGGAGAACGAGGGCGCCTCGACGGTGACAGCGGGCCAGAGTCCTCCGGCGTTCCCGGCCCTGGGCTGGGTGAGCAGGATGACGGCGACGGCGACGAGCAGCGCGCCCGGCACCGCCCATCTCCTGGCGAAGCGGAACAGCACCGCCCAGGCGACGACGATCGGGATCGCCGGCCCCGGGAACCGTACGACCGCCTGGACGGGGGCCAGGCACAGCGGCAGCAGGACCCCGGCGAGCATGGCACCGGCCAGCGGGGCGGGGATGGCGTGCAGCAGGCGGCTGAACCGGTCGGACAGCCCGGCCAGGACGAACAGCAGGCCGGTGACGGCGAAGGCGCCCAGGGCGGTGCGATAGTCGGCCCGGTGGTCCGCCCCGTCCGCCCCGACCGACACCAGCAGGGCGGCCCCCGGCGTCGACCAGGCGACGCTCATCGGCATCCGGTAACGCAGCCCGAGCCCGATCCCGAGAAGGCCCATCGCGAGGCACAACACGAGCAGCCCGGACGCGGCCTGTGCCTGGTCGGCCCCGACGGCGCGCAGCCCGGCCAGCACCACGGCGAACGAGCTGGCGAAGCCCACGATCGCGAGGACCACCCCGGCCAGGATCGGCTGTAGCACGCGCCCCATGACAGAACTCCGTTCGTTCCGTATACGGAACGAAGCTTACGCCCCCGCGTTCCGCATACGGAACGGCCCCCGGCGGCCTCGATACTGGGCTCATGAGGGAGAACTCCGCGGCCTTCGCCGCCGAGGTCGGCCGGCGCGTCCGGCGGTTGCGGGCCGAACGCGGCCTTTCACTGTCGGAACTGGCGCTGCGGGCCGGGGTCGGCAAGGCCACGCTGTCCGGGCTGGAGGCCGGCACCCGCAACCCGACGGTCGAGACCCTCTACGCGATCACCGCCCAGCTCGACGTCCCGCTCGCCGCCGTCCTCACCGACCAGAGCACGCCGTCGTCCGGGCCCGCGCGCGGGGCGGTCCTCCCGGAGGTCCTCCACGGGGACGCGGTCTCGGCCGCGCTGCTGGAGACCTTCGTGGACGGCCGTGTCACGACCGAGCTCTACCGGCTGCGGATCAGGCCGGGCCGGGTGCAGATCTCCCCCGCCCACCCGCTGGGCGCCGTCGAGTTCCTCACCGTCTTCGCCGGGACCGCCCGGGTGGGCCCGCTCGATCGCCCCATCGTCATCCCGTCCGGAGGCCACGCGAGCTGGGTGTCCGACGTGCCCCACATGTACGCCGCGGAGACCGGCGAGGACGTGCACGCCTCCCTCGTCATCCGCCACACCGCGCCCGCGCCCCGCGATTCGTGAGCATCCGGCCTCCGGAACGCGAAGGGCGCCCACACCGCCCGCCCCGCGAGCCGTCGCGCCCCAAGCCGTTCGCGGGGCACCGCAGGAACGCCGACCTTGAGAGCCTCCGCACCCGTCCCAGCCCTTCCGAAGCCGGAGAACGCCGAAGGGGCGTCCGTTCCGGTCGGATGGGACCGGGGCGGACGCCCCTTTCAGGAGCGGAAGCTCAGAGGCCGTACTCCTTGGAGATGCGCTCGTGCCGCTCCACCTCGACCCCGACCTCGCGGGCGAGGTCGAGCCAGGCGAGCGGGTGCACCCACTGCTCGGTCGCGTCGTCGAGCACCGCGTCCAGCTCGGCCGCGCTGACCGTGGGCGGCGTCGCGATCCAGCCGAAGACACCGGGCAGCCGCTCGCCGGTCGCGGGGTGCGTCACCTGGTAGTTCTCGTCGCTGTAGACCCACATGGGCCAGCCGCGCTCGGCGAGCAGCTCGTTGAACTCGGTCCACTCGTCCTCGGAGGGGGCCGCGCCGTCGAAGAACCAGCTCGTGTACCCGCCGGGACGCAGCATCGACACGCCCGCGAAGGGGATGACGAAGCTCTCGCGCTCCTGCGGGTCCTCCGGCACCGGCTCCAGCGGACGCGGGTCGATCACGATCACGTCGCCCGCGTTGTACTCCATGCCGCGCGGCTGCGGGATCGCCAGGCGCGCCGTCGCCGGACCGGTCCGTACGGCGAGCACCTCGCGCTGGCTGCCGTCGGGCGCGGGCAGGATGGCGCGGACGAGGTGCCACTCCTCCTCGATCGGCCCTTCCTCGGACTGGATCGGCATGCCCAGCTTGGCGGCGGCGGTGCGGACGGCGGGCCAGTTCTCGGCGGCCGTGGCCAGGACGATGATCCGCCAGATGTCCTCCTCCTCCGCGTCACCGGAGTCGAGGAGCGGCAGCATGATCTCGGCGCCCTTGGCGTTGTCGCCGAGCTGCTGCACGGCGCCCGACCAGAGGCGGCGGCCCTCGACCGCCGCCCCGGCGGCGACGGCCTTCTCCGCCTCGGCCGCGGTCTCCTCCCAGCGCTCGCGGGCGCGGTGCAGCCGGGCGAGGGCGAGGTGGGAGTGCCGCTCGGGCAGGCGGGCGGCGAGTTGCTCGACCCGCTCGTCCTGGTTCGCCTCGATCAGCAGGCCGGTCAGGTACGCGATGTCCTCGTCCCCGGCGGTGGCGGGGTCGCCGTCCTCGACGATCAGCTTCCAGTAGATGTCCGCCCCCGTCTGGGCGTATCCCAGGAAGCCGAGCGTGGTGGCGTGCCGGCGGGTGGCCTCCAGGTCGCGGCCGGACAGCGGCCAGAGCCAGCCCACCCACCGCTCCGGGTCGGCGGTGCGGCCGTCGGCGGCGTCGAAGTAGCCGACCAGCTCGTCCTGCGGCCCGGGGGCCGGGAGGAGGGGGGCCGCGTCGACGGCGGCGCGCAGCGCGGCGATCCGCTCGGGGAGACCCTCCGTGCTCCTGAGGTCGGCCAGCGCCGCCTCGGCCACATCGGCGAGCAGGCGGGCCTGCCACAGGCCCTGGCGGGCGACGGCCAGGTCACCGGCGGCCAGCGCCAGCTCGACCCGGGCCCGGTGCCCGCCCATCGTCTCGAAGTACGCGAGCCACTGGCGCAGCACCCGTCCGAGCTGCCAGCTGTTGGAGATGGAGCCGCCGCGGGCCAGCTTGGCGACGGTCCGCGCCCACTCCACCCACTCGCGGGGGTGCTCGCCGACCACGTCGAGGTCGGGCAGCGCCTCGACGGCCTCGTCCATGCGGCCCAGTTCGAGCAGGATGACGGTGCGCAGCAGCGCCTCGCGCCGTGCCTTGGCGACGGGGTCGTCCGGCTTGAAACCGGTCGCCGCGTCGAGCGCGGTCAGGGCGGCCTCGGCGCGCCCGTCGGCGAGCAGCGCGCGGGCGGAGACCGCGCCGAGCTCCCAGCTCGCCTCACGGCCGGCGGCCCGCAGCCGTTCGACCGCGGCCTCGGCGTAGGCGACCGCCTCTCCGGCCTTGCCCGCGTCGAGCAGCGCGGCGACGTACTGGGTGGTGAGCCCGGGGAAGGCGAGCGAGTCCGGCTCGACGCCGTCGAGGGCGGAGCCGATGGAGGCCAGCCGCTCGTCGGCGTACCCGGGGCCGTCCGTGTTCGCCTGGGCGATCGCCAGGGCCTCGGCCGCGGCGGACGCGGCGGGGCAGTCCCGCACGTCGTCACGCTGGGCGAACTCGACGAGCTGCCGCGCGTCGTCGAGCGCGACCGCGCCGTTGGCCCGGTCGCCCACACGCCCGATCATGTGCCAGTAGCGGGCGAAGAGCTCAAGCCACGGCCGGCCGAGCACCTCCGCCTGCTGGGCGATGGCCGGGGCGACGACGTCGAGCTGCCCGTACCGCCCTTCGAGGGCCTGCGCGGGGACGTCACCCAGCGCCACGGCCAGACCGGCGTTGCCGGCTTCGTGCAGTTCCCGCTGGGTGCCGCCGACCCAGGCCCAGATGTCCACGTCCATGAGGTGTCAGTCTGCCAGCTCACCGGGCATGCCCCAAACGCCGCGAGCCATGTGTTAACCGGGCGTTGGGGAAACCGGTCGATCAGGCGTGCGGGGCCGCGGGCCAGTCCCCCGAGGCGACCAGGACGGCCGGACCGGAGAGATGGCTGGTCTCCTCGTCGAGGGTGACGGTCACGGTGCCGCCGAGAACGCGGACCGTCCACGTGCCGGTGGTGCGCCCCGAGGCGTGCGCCGCGGCCACTGCGGTCGCGACCGCCCCGGTGCCGCAGGAGCGGGTCTCCCCCGACCCGCGCTCGTGCACCCGCATCGAGACGGTGTGGTCGTCCACCCGGTTGATCAGCTCGATGTTGACCCCGTCGGGATAGACCTCGCGGTCGAACCCGGGCTGCGCCGTGAGGTCGAGCCCGGCCACCGGGTCGTCGATGAGGCAGGCCAGATGCGGGTTCCCCATGTTCACGTTCAGGCCGCGGTACTCCCGGCCGTCCACGGTCGTACGGCTCTCGCCGAGCACGCGGGGCCTGCCCATGTCCACGGTGACGTCGCCCTCGGCGGCCAGCCGTACCCGCTTGACGCCGGCCCGGGTGGCGACGCCGAACTCGCCGGGCGCGGCCAGCCCGGACGCGACGAGATAGCGGGCGAAGACCCGGACGCCGTTGCCGCACATCTCGGCCAGGCTGCCGTCGGCGTTGCGGTAGTCCATGAACCACTCGGCGAGGCCCGCCTGGTCGGCCACCTCGGGGCACAGCTTGGTGCGTACGACGCGCAGAACGCCGTCGCCGCCGATGCCCGCGCGCCGGTCGCACAGCGCGGCGACGGTCTCAGGTGTGAGATCGAGCCCCGCGTCCGGATCCGGGAGGATGACGAAGTCGTTCTCGGTGCCGTGTCCCTTGACGAACCGCATGGAAGCGAATTTTAGTCGCCGCCCCCACCCCGGACTCCGGCGCCTGTGGAAACCCCGCCCCGTCGGCGAGCGCGGGCCGCCCGGACCAGGCGAAGCGCCGCTTCCCCGGTTCGACCGGTGGCTCCCCGGGCCGGGGAGCGCGTCACGGCCTGATCAGGGCGAGCGCCCGGTCGGCCAGGTCGGGGGCGTCGAACGGCAGCCACACGACCCGGGGGTCACGGCGGAACCACGACTCCTGCCGGCGGGCGAACCGGCGGGTCGCCCGGACCGTCTCGTCCCTGGCCTGCTCCTCGGTCCACTCCCCGCCGAGGAAGCGCAGCACCTGCGCGTAGCCGAGCGCGCGGCTCGCCGTCCGCCCCTCCGCCAGGCCGTGCTCCGCGAGCCGGCGCACCTCGTCGACGAGGCCCGCGCTCCACATGCGGTCCACCCGCAGGGCGATCCGCTCGTCGAGGATCGGCCGCGGCACCTCGACGCCGATCTGCACGCTGTCGTAGACCGAGTCGTACGAGGGCATGGTGGCCGAGAACGGCCGCCCGGACAGCTCGATCACCTCCAGCGCGCGCACGATCCGGCGGCCGTTGCTCGGCAGGATCTGGGCCGCCGCGACCGGGTCCTCCCTCGTGAGCCTCGCGTGGAGCGGGGCCGGTCCCGTCTCCGCCAGCTCCTTCTCCAGCCGCTCCCGGATCGCGGGGTCGGTCCCCGGGAACTCCAGATCGTCGAGAGCGGCGCGGACATAGAGCCCGGAGCCTCCGGCGAGGATCGACACCCGGTCCGCCGACCTGAGCCGGTCGATCAACGGCCGGACCAGCCCCTGGTACTCCGCGACGCTCGCGGTGCGGGTCACCGGCCAGATGTCCAGCAGGTGGTGGGGAACGCCCTTCCGCTCCGACACGGTCAGTTTCGCCGTCCCGATGTCCATGCCTCGGTAAAGCTGCATGGAGTCGGTGTTGATCACTTCGCCGCCCAGCCGCAGCGCCAGATCCACGGCCAGGTCGGATTTTCCGGCCGCCGTGGCACCCACGACGGCGATTACAGGTAGTCGCCCCACAACGGTAAGTCTCTCAACTCCTGGGTAAGGGGGAGCCGTACGGCCCGGTCGCATCGAATCGGGGTGAATGTCACGATGTCGATCATCGACAAGGTCAAGGAGATGCTCAGCAACACGGCCGAGAGGCTGCAGAGCATTCCGAAGCAGCGTCACGCGAAGACCCACAAGACCATGGGCGACGTGACGGACAGGGGACGCGAGACGTTCGAGGGCACCGAGGGCAGGCTGGGCGAGGGCCGACTCGGCGAAGGCAGGTTCGGCGAGGAGACCGGCAGGAGGCCGGAAGGGCCGGACGACATCACCGGCGGCACCGGCGGGGCCGGACCCCGCTGACCTTCGCCCGCGCCACGCGAGCCGCTGAGGGCGGGCGTCCGGGCAGGCGGCGTCTGAGGTGGCGTCCGAGGTACGGTGCCGCTCCGCGAGCCGCGGAGCGGCACCGCCTCAGAGGTCCCAGTCCAGGGTGGGCTGCAGGTAGCCCTCATGGGTGAGCAGCCAGCGCTTGGACTCCACGCCCTCGCCGCCGCTGAACCCGCCCAGGCCGTTGCCCGCGACGACGCGGTGACAGGGCACGATGATCGGTATGGGGTTGCTCCCCATGATCGATCCGATCCCGCGCGCCGGGACTCCCGTCCCGCTCCGGGCGGCCAGGTCGCCATATGTCACGACCTGTCCCCACGGGACCGTGGCGAAGAGGGTGCCCAGCACCCGGCGCTGCGTCGAGGACGTGAGCCGCCAGTCCAGCGCCACGCCGAACTCGCGCAGCTCGCCGGCGAAGTACGCCGCGAGTTCTTCGCGGGCGGGCGCCGTACGGGCCGGGTCGTCGACGGCGGCCATGCGCAGTCGCTCGCCGATGCGGGCGCGCGCGGCGGGGCTGTCCTGGAACACCGTGGCGGCGACGCCGTCCTCCGTCACGGCCGCGAGGACGTCGCCGACTTTCGTCGGAACGCTGGCGAAGGCGACTGTCTCCATGTGCTCCATTCTTCCGGTCCGTGCCGGTTCCCGGGACCTTTCGCTTCCGGTGAAGAGTCCGGCCCGTGCCTCCCGGCGTTCGGCGTCCACAGGAAAACCGCCGTCGCGGGGAGGGGTCGGCGCGCCGCGATAGTTTTCAGACGTGCTTCGCGAACTCGTCGTCCTCGGGACCGCCAGCGCCGTGCCGACCCGGCAGCGCAACCACAACGGCTATCTCCTGCGCTGGGACGGCGAGGGATTCCTGTTCGATCCCGGCGAGGGCACGCAGCGGCAGATGGTGCACGCCGGGGTGAGCGCGCACGACATCACCTGGATCTGCGTCACGCACTTCCACGGCGACCACTGCCTCGGGGTCCCCGGCGTCGTCCAGCGGATCGCCAGAGACCGCGTCACCCACACGGTCCAGGCGGCGTACCCGGCCGCCGGCGAGACGTACTGGGAGCGGCTGCGCCACGCCTCCGCCTTCGCCGACACCACGGTCGTCAAGGCGCGTCCCGTTTCCGGCGAGGTCACGCACCTTCCGGCGGGCCCGGTCACGCTCACCGCGCGTCCGCTCTCCCATCCCGTCGTGTCGTACGGCTACCGCGTCGACGAGCCCGCCGGGCGGCGGATGTTGCCCGCCGAGCTGGCCGGGCGCGGAGTGACCGGCCCCCTGATCGGCGAGTTGCAGCGGAACGGCACGGTGACCGCCCCCGACGGCTCCACCGTCCATCTCGCCGACTGCAGCGTGCCGCGCCCCGGCCAGAGCGCGGCCTTCGTGATGGACACCCGGCTCTGCGACGGCGTGTTCGCGCTCGCCGAGGGGGTCGATCTGCTCGTCATCGAGTCCACGTTCCTGTCCGCCGAGTCGGCCCTGGCCTCCGAGTACGGGCATCTCACCGCGGCCCAGGCGGGGAAGGCGGCGGCCGAGTGCGGAGTGCGGCGCCTCGTCCTGACCCACTTCTCGGAGAGGTATTCGGCGGACGACGAGCAGCGCTTCCTCGACGAGGCGGGTGAATCGTTCACCGGGGAGATCGTCCTCGCCCGTGACCTGATGCGGGTTCCCGTGCCGAAACGGCAGAGCTGACCGCCTCCCGCGCGTGCCCGCCCGGCCGCCTAAACGGGCTCAGCCGGCGACCACCGGGCGACGAAGTAGCCGACGCCATAGGGCGCGTCCTTGTAGAGCAGTTCGCCGCGCAGCCCGCCACCCGGGCGTGCTCCCGCGTCGTCGCCGCGTACGCCCCCGGGTGGCGGAGCCGACGGGGAGCCGAGCCGCTCCTGGGGTGCTCCGGCGCCCTGGGCGGCGGCGGCGAGCACCTGGAACGCGGCCCGCCCGGCCACCCACAGGTCCGCGGCCTCGTCCGGGTCCAGGGCGGCGAGCCGGTCCGTCCGGACGTTCCCGAGCGCCTCGGCCACCATCTCGTCGTACGGCGCCGCCGCCGGACGCAGATATCCCGGGGACTTCTCCGTCAGCCGCGCCGACCCGTCCCCCATCGCGAGGACGGCCACCCTGCCGCCCGCCCGTGAGATCCTCCCGCCGATCGCCGCGCACTCGCCGGGCGACGCGTCGAAGGCGACGGCCTCGAACCGGACGGCCGGCACGGGCTCGGGCGGCTCAGCATGGTCGAGCAGCCAGCGGCCCACCGTGAGCGACAGGGGAAGCACGGGCGCGCCCCGGCCCACGCGGACGTCCGCGCCCCACGGCCGCAGCGTCCCCGCCGCGTCGCCGGGAAAGGAGGCGCTCCGCTCCGCCCCGCCGAGCACGACGATCAGGTCCGGCTCGGACCGGACGAGGGACCGTACCGCGTCCACGCATGCCGTACGGAGTGGGTCGAGCTCGGAAGCGGCCGCTCCGGCGAGCTCGGGGACGATCAGTGGCGGATGCGGGCATACCGCGGCGGCGACGAGCACCGCCCCAGGCTATCCGTCACGATGTCGGCCGCGGCTCTCCTCCGGAGCGCACGGGCCCGGGCATCGGTCCGCTGAAGGACGGATCAGTTACCGGCCGCCGGCTCTCCGGGTTCGACGACACCGGCGCCTCCGGTGCGGTCGACCGCGTCCGGGTCGCTCCCGTCGGAGGCGGGCGGCTTGGTGGGCGACTTCCCGGTGGTCGACGTCTTCGCGTCGTTCGTGCTGGGCGCCCTGCCGCCGTTCGTGCCCGCCGTGCCCGATCCGGAGCCGCCGCCCGTCGGGGACGTGCCGCCGCCACCGCCGCCGGCCGAGTCGCCGCCCGCGTCCGTGTCATCGGAGGCGGCGGCGTCCCCGCCCGCGTCGCTCGGCGCGGAGTCGTCCGGCGCGCCCTCGTCGCCCGCCCCCGTCTCGCTGTCGGCGGTGGGGCGGCTGTCGGCGGTCTCGCCGCTTGGGACGGACCCGCTCTTTCCCTCCGGGTCGCCGGCGACCGCGTAGACGATGCCACCGCCGGCCAGGACCGTGACGAGCGCGGCCACCGCGATGACCCTCTTGTCCGGGCCCGTCCTACGGCGGGCGCGTCCACCCGAGGCGGCGGCTCTCGGCGGAGCGGGGGTGGGCCGGGTCGGCTCCTCCTCGTTGTACGGCGGTCGATCGTGCCTGTCCAAGATGACAACTCCCTGCGGCTGGTCGGGGAAACCTCCAGGCTCCCGAAGGGTCCGGCCAGCCTAGCCAGCGAAGCCACCTTTCGCACATTAATCACTCAAATAGCATCACTTCACATGTAATGATCTTAAATCGCCCAGGTCACATCCGATCGGCCCGCCCCCGACGCCTGGCGGGCCCCGCGCAAGATCGCCCGATCGAAGCGGAGATCGCGGAATCGGTGTCGTACCCGCGACGGGTGGACCACACTGGTCCCGCCTCCCCGTAACGGAACGGCACCGGCCGATCACGAAAGAGTCATGCTTTGCCAGGCTTGCGCGATTTTGCGGACTTCAGTGGGGACCTTCCATCGCGGCGACGGCGCCCATGGCGTACGGGCGTCGCCCTGGCAGGAGCGGGCGGCGTCGTCGCGCTCGCCGGGTTCGGCATCGTCCTCGGCGTCCTCGGCGGCACGGCGGGAAGTGGCGACGAGCGCCATGCCCCGAAGGACGGCGCACATCTCGGCGCGCTCGGCTCGGGACACGGCGCGGACGCCCTCGGCCGCGTACGCGGAGACCGAGGGACGGAGCGCGACGGCACGCCGGGGGGCGCTCCGTTGGCGGGCGACGGCTCCGGCGTGACCGGAGGGGCCGGCGCGACCGGCGACGTGGACAGCGGCGGAGCCGTGACGGGCAGCCCCGCGGCTACCCCGTCCGCCGTCACTCCCTCGGGGGCCGGCGCCGCCGGAACGGGCGGCCTCGGCGTGAGCGTCCTTGGCCCCTCCGCCTCCGGTGGAACAGGACGCGCAGGAGCAGGACGTCTGGACACGGGTCCCCTGGAGACGGGCGACCTCGGAACCGGCCACTCGGGATCCGCGGGATCGCGGATGGACACCCTCGCAAGAGAGGGCCGCGGTTCGGACGGCCGTGGTTCGGGCGGCCGCGGTTCGGGCGGCCGCGGTTCAGACGGGCGTTCAGACGCGCAAAGAACAGGCGGGCAGGGAACAGGCGCGCGCGGAATCGGCGGTCTGGTGTCGGACGGTCTCGGAGCGGAGGCGCGGATGGCGCCGGTGCCGTTCCCCCCTCCGCCGCCGGTCCGGGACTCCCGGGGCGGTGCGGGGCGGACGTCCCCCGGCACGGGAGGAGCGGCCCCGGAACGGACTCCCGCTCCTCCGAGGCCGACGGCGCCCACGAAGACGGCGGGCGCGGGAAGCGCCTCGAACACCGGAAAGCCGGAGACCGCACGGCGGACGCCCGCCCCCAAGCCGTCCCAGCGCACGGGACCGCGCGACCGCGCCGTCCCCGACCCCTGCGCCACGTTCCACGACCTGCGCCGGGACTACTGCTACCAGTTCCTCGACAGCCTCACCCTGCCCCGCCGCTGACCGGTCCCGTCACTCATACGGCGATCACTCCGGAGTCGGGCAGGACACGGCGGATCCGGCGGCCCCCCACCATGGCCCCCGGCCACGGCCGGGCGGACACCTCGGCCCGGGTCGGCGCCGCGGCCGGACCTGGGAGGAAGCGCTGCGACGCGGTTACGGGCGGGTGGAGCAGGCCGAGGAGGACTCGGGAGCGGCCGGGGGGCGGCCGATGGTCGGCATGCCCAGGCTGACCGCGCGTCCGGTGTCCGGCGCGGCCTGCCGCGCCTCCCACGCGTCCCCCGCGCGCGTACGCCGTACCGAGACGACCTTGTCGGCGACGAGGTGGTGCGGGGCGGCGTAGGTGACCTCGGCGGTCACCATGTCGCCGGGGCGGGCGTCCACGGCCGCGAGGTGCACGAGGCGGTTGTCGGCGGCGCGGCCCGACAGGCGGCGGGTGGCGTCGTCCTTGCGGCCCTCGCCCTCGGCGATCAGCACTTCGAGGGTGCGGCCGACCTGCTTCTTGTTCTCCTCCCAGGAGATCTCCTCCTGGAGGGCCACCAGCCGCTCGTAACGCTCCTGGACGACGGCCTTGGGCACCTGGTCCTCCATCGTCGCCGCCGGAGTGCCCGGACGGATGGAGTACTGGAACGTGAAGGCGTTGGCGAACCGGGACGCGCGCACGACGTCGAGGGTCTGCTGGAAGTCCTCCTCGGTCTCGCCGGGGAAGCCCACGATGATGTCGGTCGAGATGGCGGCGTCGGGCATGGCGGCCCTGACCCGGTCGATGATGCCGAGGTAGCGCTCGGCCCGGTACGACCGGCGCATGGCCTTCAGCACCCGGTCGGACCCCGACTGCAGGGGCATGTGGAGCTGGTGCATCACGTTCGGCGTCTCGGCCATCGCGTGGATGACGTCGTCGGTGAACGCCGCCGGGTGGGGCGAGGTGAAGCGGACCCGCTCCAGCCCGTCGATCTCGCCGCAGGCGCGCAGCAGCTTGCCGAACGCGAGCCGGTCGCCGAACTCGACCCCGTAGGTGTTGACGTTCTGTCCCAGGAGCGTGATCTCCAGGACGCCCTGGTCGACGAGGGTGCGGACCTCGTTCAGGATGTCACCGGGCCTGCGGTCCTTCTCCTTGCCGCGCAGCGACGGCACGATGCAGAACGTGCAGGTGTTGTTGCAGCCGACGGAGATGGCGACCCAGGCCGCGTAGGGCGACTCGCGCCTGGTCGGCAGCGTCGAGGGGAAGGTCTCCAGCGAGTCCTTGATCTCGACCTGCGCCTCGTGGGCGACGCGGGCGCGCTCCAGCAGCACCGGGAGCGAGCCGATGTTGTGCGTGCCGAAGACGACGTCCACCCACGGGGCCTTGCGGACGATCTCGCCCTGGTCCTTCTGGGCGAGGCAGCCGCCGACGGCGATCTGCATGCCCTCCCGGGCCATCTTGATCGGCCGCAGGTGCCCGAGGTTGCCGTAGAGCCGGTTGTCCGCGTTCTCCCGCACGGCGCAGGTGTTGAACACGACGACGTCCGCCGTCTCCCCCTCGGGGGCGCGGACGTATCCGGCGTCCTCCAGCAGCCCGGACAGGCGCTCGGAGTCGTGCACGTTCATCTGGCACCCATAGGTCCGTACCTCGTACGTGCGGGCGCCTGCTTCGGTGACAGTCATCTCAACCAACAAGGGTAGGCGCTTCGGCGACCCCGGAACGCCTCCACCGGCCCGTCCCGGACGGGACGACGGCGCTCCAATCCGCGCGGCCCGACGGCGGCCCGACAATGGCCGGAAACAGGCGGTCAAAGGATCATGTGCGGCCCGTTTCCGGCCCCTCCCCCTTTGCGCGACTCCCGCCCGCCGGGCCCGCGTCCCGGCGGCGCCCCAAGCGAGCCCGGGTGAACGGCGAAGCGCGCCTCATTCCCCTCGATTCGCGCGGCGTGTAACCGGGTCGCATTCACCCCGGTCGCGCGGCGCGGCATCCGGCCGCATTGACCGCAGTCACGGGCGCGCCGCCCGATTCGGGATCTTGGTCACCTGCCCCTTGCGACCGGTCATGGCGCTACGAGAAGATCTCCGAACGACTTTGGGCCAGAAGATGACACCCATTACGGGTTGGCACCATTTTGGTCACATTTCCCTCACGCATTGAGAAATGACGATATGAGGAGGCTGTGGTGCAGCCCCAGGAGAATGTCGAGCAGTTCGGATACCGGCAGGAATTACGCCGCCGCATCGGGCTGAGCGACCTGGTGTTCTACGGTCTGATCTTCATGGTGCCGATCGCGCCGTTCGCGATTTTCGGCAACGTATTCCACATCTCCAAGGGGATGCCCGCCCTCACGTACGCCATCGGGATGGTCGCGCTGCTGTTCACGGCGGCCTCCTACGCGCAGATGGTCAAGGCGTTCCCGCTGTCCGGATCGGTCTACAACTACGCCGGTCGCGGCATCGCCGCCCCCATCGGTTTCATGACGGGATGGGCGATCCTGCTCGACTACATCCTCGCCCCGGGCCTGCTTTACCTGGTGGCGTCGATCGCCATGAACGCCTCCGTTCCGGCGGTGCCGGTCGCGGTGTGGCTGGTCTTCTTCGTGGTGGTCAACACGGTCATCAACATGCGCGGCATCCGGATGACCATCTCGCTCACCAAGGCGCTGATCACGGTCGAACTGGTCGTGCTGGGCCTGTTCCTCGCGGCGGGCGTCTGGGCGCTCATGCAGGGCAAGGGCCGCGGGTTCAGCCTCACGCCGCTGTTCAACCCGGACACGTTCTCCTGGCCCGTCGTGTTCGGCGCGGTCTCCGTCGCCGTCCTGTCCTTCCTCGGGTTCGACGGCATCAGCATGCTGGTCGAGGAGGCCAAGGGCGGCTCCGCGCAGGTCGGCAAGGCCATGCGGCTGGCGCTGATCCTGGCCGGCGTGCTGTTCATCGTCCAGGTGTGGGTCGCCGCGCTGCTGGTCCCCGACCCGGCCGGCCTGCTGGCCAACGGCGACCAGGCGGGCACCGCCTTCTACGACACGGCGGAGGTGGCCGGAGGAAGCTGGCTCGCGCACCTCACGTCCACCGCGACGGCCGTCTCCTGGGGCCTCGCCGACACGATGGTGGCGCAGGTGGCCGTGTCCCGGCTCCTCTACGCCATGGCGCGCGACCGGCAGCTCCCGTCCTTCCTGGCCAAGGTGTCGGTCAAGCATTCGGTGCCGACCAACGCCATCCTCTTCGTCGCCGCGCTGTCCATCGTCCTCGGCCTGTGGATGTCGAACCGCGCCGACGGCGTGGACCTGCTCAGCAGCCTGATCAACATGGGCGCGCTGATCGCCTTCATCGTGCTGCACATCTCGGTGATCACGCACTATGTGGTCCGCCGCAAGTCGACCGACTACTGGGCGCACCTGGTCATGCCGCTCATCGGCATGGCGATCCTGATCTTCGTCGTCGTGAACGCCAACATCCTGGCCCAGAAGGTGGGCCTGATCTGGCTCGCCATCGGCGCCGTGGTGCTGCTCGTCCTGTACCTCAGGGGACGCCGGCCGGCGCCGGCCGGCCTGGCCGCGACGGGCGAGCACGTGATGGAGGAGCAGCGATGAACCGGCCGCCGCTCTATCACGACCTCTATCTGATCGCCCACGACCAGACCGGGAAGCCGCTGGTCCACCTGTCCTCGCTGAGCGTCGGACTGGCGGGCGCGGTGCTGCTCGACCTGGCCCTGAGCGGTCGCCTGGACATCACCCAGGGCCGGCTCGCGGTGTACGACCGCAGCCCGATCGGCGACATGATCGCCGACAGCCTCGTCCCGGTGATCCTCAAGGATCGCGACAACCGGGACACCAGGTTCTGGATCAAGAAGGTGGCCGAGGACGTCTACGACCGCGCCTGCGGCGGCCTGGTCGCCGCGGGCGTCCTCACCAAGGTGACCCGGCGCCGCATGGGCGTGATGGCGCAGACCCGATACCAGCCCGCCGACATCGCCCCCGTCGTACGGGCTCGCGCCGGGGTGCGGGGCGCGGCCGAGACCGGCGAGCAGGCGGACGCGCGGTGCGCCGCGCTGTGCGGCCTGGTGGGCGTGCTGCGGCTGGAGGGGGCGCTCCACCTCGCCCAGCCGTCCGGCCAGCTCGTCGGCCGCCTGCGCGCCATCGCCCGGGAGTACCCGCGTCCGGTCAACGAGGTCATCGGCGTCGTCGAGACCCTCATCACCGAGAACGCGATCGCCCTCTACCGCTGACCCCGCCGACCCAGGACAATCCCCCTCGAACAGGGACAATGTCCCATTCTTCCTGGCAGGATCGTCGCTACTCTGAAGGGGCGATCAGGGAGGTCACGTGCGGCGTGCGGCATGGCCCGTCTGCGCGGTCACACTCCTGCTGGTCACCGCGGCCCTCGTCCTGGGCGTACACAACGGGATGGGACCGCTCTCCCAGAGCCACCTGCTCTTCGTCGCCGCGTACGGCGTCGTGGGCGGGCTCATCGGCGCGCGGCGGCCGGGCAACACGATCGGCCTCGTCATGGCGGCCGGCGGCCTGTGCTTCGCCCTCCTCGACGCCTTCGGCCAGTACGCGATCTACGCGCGGGGCGCCGGAGCGCCGCTCGCCCGGGCCGCGGCCTGGCCGCAGACCTGGCTGTGGGTCCCGGCCAACCTCACGATCGCCGCGATCCCGCTCTTCTTCCCCGCCGGACGGCTCCCCTCGCCGCGCTGGCGGCCGCCGCTCCGCGCCCTGGTCGTGGTCGCCCTGGCCTCGATGGCGCTGAGCGCCGTACGACCCGGCCCCAACGACCAGGCGGGGCTCGGCACGGCCGTGGTCAACCCGCTCGGCGTGCCCGCGCTGGCGGACCTCTCCCGGGCCGTCGACCCGTTCATGACGGTGCTCTGCGGCGTCCTCTTCGTCGCCGGCGCGATCGACCTCCTCCGCCGCACCAGGCGGGCCGGACGGCGGGAGCGCGACCAGCTCAAGTGGCTGGTGTACGCGGCCGGGCTGGCCGGGCTCATCGTCGTCGCCCGCCTGATCGCCGGGCTCACCGACGACGTACCGGGACTCGTCTGGCCGGCGAGCAGCACGATCTGGGAGCTGGTGGGGACGCTGGGCGCCGTTCTCGTGCCGGTCTCGGTCGGCGTGGCCGTGCTCCAGCACAGGCTGCTCGACATCGACCTGGTCATCAACCGCACGTTCGTGTACCTCCTGCTCTCCGGATGCGTCGTCGGCGGGTACGTCCTGACGGTCGCCTACCTCGGCGCGATCTTCCGCTCCGAGGGCGCGCTGCCGGTCTCGATCGTGGCCGCCGGGGTGGTCGCGCTGGTCTTCGCGCCGCTGCGGGACCGCGTCCAGCGCTCCATCAACCTGGTCATGTACGGCAGGCGCGACGATCCGTACGCCGCGCTCGCGCTGCTGGGCAGGCGGCTGGAGGAGACGGCGGAGCCGTCGGCCGTGCTGGCGGCGGTGGCCCGCTCCGTGGCCGAGGCGCTGCGGCTGCCGCACGTCGCGGTGGAGGTGGCCGGCGGCCCGTCGCACGCGCACGGCGCACCCGCCCCCGATCCCGTACGGCTCCCGCTCGTCTATCACAACGAGCCCGTCGGCGAGCTGGTCCTGTCCCCGAGGCCCGGAGAGAGCGGGTTCGGCGCCAGGGACCGCCGCGTACTCGCCGACCTGGCCAGGCAGACGGGCGTCGCCGTCCACTCCGTACGGCTGTCCGCCGACCTGCGCCGGTCACGCGAGCGCCTGGTCATCGCCAGGGAGGAGGAGCGCCGCAGGCTCCGCCGGGACCTCCACGACGGCCTCGGCCCCACGCTGGCCGCGCTCACCATGCGGGCGGAGGCCGTACAGGACCTCGTCTCGGACGCGGCGGCGAAGGCGATGCTGGAGGAGATCATGGGCGACGCGCAGGCCGCCATGGCGGACGTCCGCACGCTGGTGGACGGGCTGCGGCCGCCCGCTCTCGACACCCTCGGCCTCCTCGGCGCGATCCGCTCGCACGTCGCCGGCGTGCCCGGGAGCGTGGGGGCGCGGCTGGACGTGCGGGTGGAGTCCGCCGGAGAGCTGCCCGCCCTGCCCGCAGCGGTGGAGGTCGCCGCGTTCCGGATCGCCGTGGAGGCGCTGGCCAACGTGCGCGGCCACTCCGGGGCCGCGCACGCGCGGGTGCGCCTGTCCGTGGCCGGCGGGAGCCTGGTCCTGGAGGTCACCGACGACGGGCGGGCCGCGTCGGCCCCGGAGGCCGGCGCGCCGGCGGGAGCGGGCGTCGGCGTCGGCGCGGGCGTGGGGACGGCGTCGATGCGGGAGCGGGCGGCCGAGCTGGGCGGGTCGTGCGTGATCGAACCGCGTGCCGAGGGCGGCACCCGGGTGCGGGCCGAGCTGCCCCTCGGCGCCGGAGGAGCCGGCCCGGGACACCGGGAGGCGACGGAAGGAGAATCGGAGAGCGATGAAGCCGATCCGCGTGCTGCTCGTTGACGACCACGCCGCGTTCCGCGCCGGGCTGCGCGCGCTGCTGCGGGCGGTGGAGGACGTGGAGGTGGCCGACGAGGCCGCCAGCGGCGAGCAGGCCGTGGCCCTCGTGTCCGGGACGCAGCCCGACGTCGTGCTGATGGATCTCGCGATGCCCGGCATGGGCGGCGTCGCGGCCACCGAGCGGATCGTGCGGGACCATCCCCACGTGCGGGTCCTCGTGCTCAGCATGTCCCACGACGACGACTCGGTGCTGGCCGCCGTACGCGCCGGGGCCAGGGGCTACGTGCTCAAGGGGGCGCGGCGGGCCGAGCTGGTCCGCTCGATCCAGGCCGTCGCCGAGGGCGAGGCCATCTTCGGCCCCGCCCTCGCGGCCCGGCTGACGGACTACTTCTCCCGGGGAACGGCCGGGGCGGGCGGGGAGGAGCGCTTCCCCGAGCTGACCCGGCGGGAGCGGGAGATCCTGGGCATGATCGCCTCCCATCTGACCAACCCGCAGATCGCGGCCCGGCTCAGCCTGAGCCAGAAGACGGTGCGCAACCACGTGTCGAGCATCTTCACCAAGCTGGGGGTCGCGGACCGGGCCGGGGCGATCATCCTGGCCAGGGAGTCCGGCCTCGGCGGCTGACGGGAGGACTCAGGCGGCCCGCCAGGCGGCGATCGGCATGCGCAG
This sequence comes from Microtetraspora niveoalba, assembly GCF_001570405.1. Classification (GTDB taxonomy): domain Bacteria; phylum Actinomycetota; class Actinomycetes; order Streptosporangiales; family Streptosporangiaceae; genus Microtetraspora; species Microtetraspora niveoalba. Next base: position 239,678 of record NZ_BBYM01000019.1, read on the forward strand.
CACCCTGACGCCCACCCAGCCGAACGCGGCGAGCTGGAACAGCGCCCCGATCGCCTGCACGTACGGCGCCTGGCCCATGGTCAGGAACGGCCCCACGACGCCCATCAGCGTCACCGGGGGCAACCACCACGGCCCCGCCTTGGCGAGGGCCAGGCCCGTCATCAGCGTGAGCACGCCCACGTGCGCGAGGAAGCCCGGCAGCAGCGTGCCGTAGACGAAGCCGCCGAGCGCGCCCGCCGCCTCCGTCACGCGTACGGCCTGCTCGGCCGGGACGGTCTGGGCCAGGGCGAGGTCGTAGAAGTCGGTCGTGAAGAGCGCGACCGCGCTGGCCGCGCCGGCCAGCCCGATCGCGGCGCCGACGTTCCCGGTCCGCGGCATCCGGGCGCGCAGCAGGTGCGCGAGCCCGAGGATCGCGGGGATCATGGCGATCGTGCCCCATTGGAAGAGCAGGGCGCTCACCTGCACCTGCGCCGGCCGACCGGCGAACACGGCCGGCTCGTGGGCCGCGCCCGGCGGCGAGGTGAGGAACGCCAGGAACTCCAGCACCGGCCAGGCCAGCATCGCGGCCCCGGCGACGTTCCTCCGGAACAGATCCGGTTCTCTCAACATCGGTGAATCACCACTTCCACAGCTCCTTCACGGGTCTCCGGCCGCTCGCCGACAGGGCGGTCGCGGCGGATCCAGGGAAGCGCGGCCCCGTCCCGGGACGGATGAGCCGCGGGCCCGCGATGACCGGGAGGAATGTCCCGGCGTGCGGGGCCCTCGGAAGCCTGTGATCTGATCGGTACCGGGACTTAGTGACTTGGCGACGTTGACCCCCGTACGTTGTCCACCATGACAGAGCCTGGTGACCTCGGCCCGCTTGTCAGCCTGCAAGGCGTCAACAAGAGCTTCGGCACACTCCATGTCCTCAAGGACATCAACCTGAGCGTCGCGCGCGGCGAGGTCGTCGTGGTCATCGGGCCGTCCGGCGGCGGCAAGTCCACGCTGTGCCGCCTGGTCAACCGGCTGGAGACCATCGACTCGGGGTCGATCACCTTCGACGGCCAGGAGCTTCCCGCCGAGGGCAAGGCGCTGGCCCGGTTCCGATCGGACGTCGGGATGGTGTTCCAGTCCTTCAACCTCTTCTCCCACAAGACGATCCTGGAGAACGTCACGCTCGGGCCGATCAAGGTCCGCAGGATCTCCAAGGAGGCGGCGGAGAAGCGCGGCATGGAGTTGCTCGAACGGGTCGGCATCGCCTCGCAGGCCGCGAAGTACCCCGCCCAGCTCTCCGGAGGCCAGCAGCAGCGCACGGCCATCGCCCGCGCGCTGGCCATGGATCCCAAGATGATCCTCTTCGACGAGCCGACCTCCGCGCTCGACCCCGAGATGGTCCAGGAGGTGCTCGACGTCATGACCGGCCTGGCCCGCGACGGCATGACGATGATGGTCGTCACGCACGAGATGGGGTTCGCCCGCCGGGCCGCCAACCGCGTCGTGTTCATGGCCGGCGGCGAGGTCGTCGAAGAGGCCGAGCCCGACGAGTTCTTCGACAACCCTCGGACCGACCGGGCCAGGGACTTCCTTTCCAAGATCCTCACGCACTGATCACGCGATCCTCCCCGAGCCGCGATCCGGCTCGGCGTACGGAATGAAGAGGTGGCAGTTATGCGAGCACGTCGAGTCTGGGCGGCTCTCGCCGTCGCCGCCACAGCCGCGAGCCTTTCGGCCTGCGGCGGGGGCGACGAGAGCTACTCCAGCATCGCGGAGAAGCTGCAGAAGGCACAGAAGGTGGTTGTCGGCACCAAGTGGGACCAGCCCGGCCTGGGCCTGAAGAAGGGCGCCGACCCCGAGGGCTTCGACGTCGACGTCGCCAAGTACGTCGTCAAGGAGCTCGCCGGAGGCAAGGACGTGGACATCACGTGGAAGGAGTCCGCGTCGTCCAACCGCGAGGCGTTCCTGGCCAACGGCACCGTGGACATCATCTTCGCCTCCTACTCCATCACGGAGAGCCGCAAGGAGAAGGTGACCTTCGGCGGCCCGTACGTCGTGGCCCACCAGGACGTCATGGTCCGCAGCGACGACAGCGCGGTCACCAAGCCGACCGACCTGGCCGGCAAGCGGATCTGCCAGGCGGCCGGTTCCAACTCCTACAAGCGGATCACCGACCCGCCGCCGGACGGCGAGCTCGACCTCGACGCCCAGCTCGTCGGCGCGGCCACGTACTCCGAGTGCGTGAGCAAGCTCGGGGGCAACAACCTCGACGCCGTCACGACCGACGACCTGATCCTGGCCGGGTTCGCCGGTCAGGCCCCGGGCAAGTTCAAGATCCTCGGCCAGCCGTTCACCGACGAGAAGTACGGCGTCGGCCTGAAGAAGGGCGACACCAAGACCTGCGAGGCCGTCAACGCCGCCATCACCAAGATGTACCAGGACGGCACCATGCAGCAGCTTTTCACCAAGTGGTTCGGCCAGGCACAGGGGCTCAAGGCCCCCACCGGCGCTCCGACGTTCGAGCCCTGCGCCTGACCGTGTCCTGAGGACACCTGAAACGGCCGCCGCCGAGCCGGACACCCGGCCGGCGGCGGCCTCCCCCACCGGTGGAGCACGATGGACGATCTGATCAAATACGCGCCGGACCTGCTGGCCGGCTTCCTGGAGAACGTCAAGCTCTCTCTGATCTGCGCGGTCCTCGCGCTGGTTCTCGGCACGATCCTGGTGTCGATGCGGGTGGCGCCGACACCGGTGCTGCGCGCCGCCGGAAGCATGTACGTCAACGTCGTACGGAACACGCCGCTGACGCTGGTGCTGGCCTTCTCCTCACTGGGCCTGAGCGACACCATGGGCCTGTCCTTCTCCGAGACCCCGCGGACCAACAGCTTCTGGCTGGTCGTCTTCGGACTCTCCGCGTACACCGCGACCTTCGTCTGCGAGGCGTTGCGCGCCGGCATCAACACGGTGCCGCTCGGGCAGGCGGAGGCGGCGCGCGCCATCGGGCTGACGTTTTTCCAGTCCCTGCGGATGATCATCCTGCCCCAGGCGTTCCGCACCGTCGTCGCGCCGCTGGGCAGCGTGATAATCGCGATGATCAAGAACACCACCGTGGCGATCGCCGGAGGCTACCTGATGGAATCGGCCTTCGTCATGAGGGACACCTTCGACGACACGGGCGTGTCCATCCCGATCTTCATCGGGCTGGTCATCGCGTTCATGGTCGTGACGCTGCCGGTCGGGTTCCTCACCAACCGCCTGGCGTCGAGGCTGGCGGTGGCCCGATGAGCGCAGGAGTCCTCTTCGACGCCCCGGGTCCCCGCGCCCGGGTGCGCAACGCGATCCTGACCGCGGTGTCCGTGGTCGTCCTGGTCGCCGCCGTGTACTTCGTGTACGCCAGGTTCGACGCGAAGGGACAGTGGGAGGGCGAGCTCTGGAAGCCGTTCCTCGAAGGCTCCACCTGGACCGAGTACATCATCCCCGGGCTGCTCGGCACTCTGAAGGCGGCCGGCATCAGCGCGGTGTGCGCGCTGATCTTCGGCGCTGTCTTCGGCCTCGCCCGGCTCTCCGACCACCGGTGGGTCCGCGGCGTCGCGGGCGCGGTCGTCGAGACGTTCCGCGCGATCCCGCTGCTGCTGCTGATCTTCTTCCTGTTCTTCCTCGCGCCGAGCGTGTTCGGCAGCGGCGACTACACGCTGATCGCGCTCGTGACCGGGCTCACGCTGTACAACGGGTCCGTGCTGGCCGAGATCGTCCGGGCCGGGGTGCGCGCGGTGCCGATCGGTCAGGCGGAGGCGGCGCAGGCGATCGGGCTGCGCAAGAGCCAGATGATGCGGCTGGTCCTGCTGCCCCAGGCGGTCACCGCGATGATGCCGGCCATCGTGAGCCAGCTCGTCGTGCTGCTCAAGGACACCGCGCTCGGCTACATCATCGCGTACGTGGACCTGCTCAACATGGGGTTCAAGATCATCCCGGCGGTGTACTTCGGGTCGCTCATCCCGGCCGCGATCGTCATCGGCGTGATCTACGTCGGGCTCAACATGTCGCTCAGCGCGCTCGCCACCTGGCTGGAGAAGCGCACCAGGCGCAGCACCCGTACGGCGGCGACCCCGATCGCCCCGCCCGGATTCGTCGGCGAGCCCGACTCCACCGGGGCCGGCGGAGTCGGCGCGGTGGCCTGAGCCGGACGTCGGACCGCCTGCGGCGACCGGTCCCCCCACCGGTCCGACCGGTCACGCCGCCGACGAAGTGGCGCCGGGGCGGCTCGGGAGGGTGAGCGGCCGGCGGCGAGGTCTTTCCGGTTCCTTGTCGTGTCGCTGCTTGGCCTTGGGCGTCGCACGCCCGGATCCTTGGGCTCGTGCGGCGCGTCGCGGCCCTGTTGGCGGGCCTTTCCCTGGTGTGCGCCTCCCTCACCGCGTGCGGAAAGGGCGGCGTCCTCGTCGTCGGCGTGCGCGTCGGATATCCCGGGCTGGTCGTCCGGCTCCCCGAGAACGGCTACACCGGCTTCGACATCGCCGTCGCCCGATATGTGGCGCGCGAACTCGGCTACAGCCTCGGGCAGATCGCGTACACGGGCGATCTCGCCGGCGCCGACATGGTCGTCGGCACGACGGACGCTCCCGACGCCGCCGGGCCGTACCTCGTGACCGGCTCCGACCTCCTGGTCCGCGCCCGCGACCTGAGCATCGCCGGGCCGAAGGACCTGCGGCGACGGCGCGTGTGCGGCACCGTCGCGGACGCCGCGCCGCTGGTACGCAGGTTCGGTCCCGCGTGGAAGGCCGCCTTCCTCGCGGAGGCGAACGTCCCGGCCGCGTGCGCTCCGCTGCTGGCCAAGGGGACGATCGACGCCATCGTGGCCGACGCGCCCGTCCTGGTCGGGCTCGACGCGCAGTACCCCGGCCGGTTCCGGCTCTGCGGCCGCTCGATCGCCGTCCACCGGTACGGCATCGGCGTCCGTACGGGCGGGACCCGGGAGGAGATCGACGCCGCGCTGCGGCGGATGTTCGACGACGGCTCCTGGAACCGGGCGGTGATCCGCTATCTCGGCGTGCTCGCCGCCCGCTACACCAGCCCTCCACCCCTCGACGTGAGCGCGCGGTAGGGCTTTCCACAGATCGTCGGGGCGGGCGGACGCGGTCACCCTCCTTCCGGCAGGATGGGGCCATGTCCCCCGCCATGCCGCATGCCGCCTGGTCGTCACCGATCTCGACCACCGACGTCGCCCGGTCGGGGCTGTCCCTCGGCTTCCCCACCGTGCTGGGCGAGGACCTGTGGTGGGAGGAGGACCGGCCGGCGGAGGGCGGTCGGCGCACCGTCGTCCACCGCGACGCCGAGGGCGTCCTGCACGAGTTGCTGCCCGCGCCGTGGGACGCGCGCACCCGTGTCCACGAGTACGGCGGGCGCTCCTACGCCGTCGTGCCGGGGGTCGGGATCGTCTTCTCCCACCACCGCGACCAGCGGCTCTACCTCGCCGCCGCCGGGGCGGAGCCCCGGCCGCTGACGCCGGAGCCCGACCGGGCGTGCGCGCTGCGCTACGCCGACCTGCTCGTCCACGAGGGGCCGGACGGACCCGAGCTGTGGTGCGTGCGCGAGCGCCATCACGACGACGGCCGGGTCGGCCGCTCCATCATCTCCCTGCCCCTCGCCGACCACCTCCCCGCCGTGGAGAACGACCGTTCCGGCTTCGTCGACCATCCCGGCTCCACGGACCGTCCCGGCCGGTCCAGCCGGACGGAGCCCCGGCGTTCCGACGGGACGGGTCCCCTCTCCAGCGGCCCGCACGCGCCCGGAACGCCGGAACCGCCCGCCGCCGCGGAGGGGATCGTCGAGCGGGTGAGCGGAAACGACTTCTACGCCTTCCCCACGCTCTCCCCCGACGGGCGGCACCTCGCCTACATCTGCTGGGACCATCCGGCCATGCCGTGGACCGGCACCGAGCTGCGGGTGACCCGGATCTCCAACGGCCACACCGTGACGATCGCGGGCGGCGCCGACGAGTCGGTGCTGGCGCCGTGCTGGCGTGACGACCACACGCTCTACTTCGTCTCCGACCGGTCGGGCTGGTGGAACCTCTACCAGGCGGGCCTCCTCGACGGCTCCCGCCGCGCCCTCCACCCGGCCGACGAGGAATTCGCCGGGCCGCTGTGGCAGCTCGGCGGCCGGCCGTACCAGCCGCTCGGCGACGGCCGGCTCGCGGTGCTGCACGGGCGCGGCGACCTGCGGCTCGGCCTCCTCGATCCGGCGGCGGGGACGCCCTCCGACGTGGAGGTCCCCTACAGCGGCTGGATCCCCGCGCTGGCCGGCGACGGCCGCACCGTCGCCGGGATCGCGTACGGCCCGCACCTGCCCAGGGCGGTCGTCCGGATCGACGGCGGCAGCGGCCGGATGGAGTTGTTGTGCGGCGACACCGCCGAGCTGCCCGACCCCGCCTACCTCCCCACGCCGCGGGCCGTCGAGATCGAGAGCGGCCACGGCCGCCCCGTTCACGGTTTCCTGTACCCGCCGTCCGGCCCCGGGGTGTCGGGGGCGGCGGCCGCGCCGTACGTCGTCTTCGTGCACGGCGGTCCGACGGGACACGCGACGACCGAGCTCAGCCTGGAGAAGGCGTTCTTCACCAGCCGGGGCATCGGCGTGCTCGATCTGAACTACGGCGGCTCGACCGGGTACGGCCGCGCCTACCGGGAGCGCCTGCGCGGGCAGTGGGGCGTCACCGACGTCGAAGACGCCGTCGCGGCGGCGCGGTGGCTCGCGGCGGAGCGCCTGGCCGACGCGGCGCGCATCGCGATCAGGGGAGGCAGCGCGGGCGGCTGGACCGTGATGGCGTCCTGCTGCGCCTCCGACGTCTTCGCCGGAGGCGTGTCGATCGCCGGGGTCAGCGCCCTCGCCCCGCTCGCCGCCGCCACACACGACTTCGAGTCCCGCTACATGGACTGGCTCGTCGGCCCCGAGACGCTGTACGGCTCCCGCGAACCTCTGGCGCGGGCAGGCGAGATCGACTGCCCGATGCTGCTGATGCAGGGGCTGGCGGACCCGGTGGTGCCTCCGGCGCAGTCCGAGGCGTTCGCCGACGCGCTGTCGGCCCGCGGCGTGCCCTGCACCTACCTCGCCTTCGAGGGCGAGTCGCACGGCTTCCGCCGCCAGGAGACCAAGGCGACCGCCCTGGCCGCCGAGCTCTCCTTCTACCTGCAGATATTCAGCGGCGGGGCGGCCTGACCCCGGTGAGGACGACGATCCCGTGGAGGGCGGCCGGTCGCCGCCCCCGCGTGAGCCGTACGGCCGCGGTCCTGGGCGCGATCACGGCCGCCGCCGCGGTGCTCTACTCTGCCGCGGGCCTGATCCGCCTGCACGCCTTCCGCCTGGGCACCTACGACCTGGTCATCTTCGACCAGGCGGTCCGGTCCTACTCGCGTTTCGGGCTGCCGGTTTCACTCGCGAAGGGCGTCCACAACGACTTCGGGCCGGACTTCTCTGTCCTCGGCGACCACTGGTCGCCGATCCTGGCCTCGCTGGCGCCCTTCTACTGGCTGCACGACGGCCCCGGGACGCTGCTCGTCCTCCAAGGGGTGCTGCTGGCCGCCGCGATCCCGCCGCTGTGGTTGTTCACCCGGCGGCGGCTGGGCTCGGCCGCCGCCCACCTGGTCGCGGGCGCGTACGCGCTGTCCTGGCCGATCGCCGAGGCGGTGGTCTTCGACTTCCACGAAGTGGCCTTCGCGCCCGCGCTGACCGCCTGGATGATCGAACGCCACGACGCGGGCCGCACGAGACAGGCGGTGCTGGCCGGCGTGCTCCTCCTGTGCGTCAAGGAGGACATGGGGTTGGTCGTCGCCGGGTACGGCATGTTCCTGCTCGCCGTCCGCCGCCCGCGTGCGGGGCTGGCGCTGGTGGCCGGCGGTCTCGCCGCGGTGATGGTCACGACCCGGGTGCTCATCCCGGCCTTCGGCGGCCGGGCCGACTACTACTGGGCCTACGGGTCGCTCGGGCCCGACCTGCGCGGCGCCGCCGTACGGGCGCTGACGCACCCGTGGGAGGCGCTGGCGCTGCTGGTCACCCCGCCCGAGAAGGCCGCGACGGTCGCCCTCCTCGGCGTGATGGTGCTCTTCCTGTGCCTGCTCTCGCCGCTGACGCTGATCGCGGTGCCGCCGCTCGCCGCCCGGATGCTGGCGAGCTCGTTCCCGAACTGGTGGGGAACGGAGTACCACTACAACGCGTTCGTCGTCGTGGTGCTCTTCTGCGCGGCGGCCGACGGCATCGCCCGGACCCGGCTCGTCACGCGGAAGGTGCCGCTGGCCGCGTCGCTGCTGGTGGTCGCCGTCGCTCTCGTGCCGTTCTTCGCGTACGGGCGGTTGCTCACCCCCGGGAACCGCGTCCAGGCCGCCTCCGGGGCGGCCGCCGCCGTACCGGACGGGGTGCTGGTGGAGGCGGCCAACTACGTCGGTCCCGCGCTCACCGGGCGTACGCGGGTACTGCTGTGGGACCGGCGCCCGCGCTGGGCGCCCTGGGTGGTCGCCGACACGGGCAGGAAGACGTTCCCGTTCACCGGGCTCGACGAACAGCGCGCACGTGTGGACCTGTTGCGCCGGAACGGCTACCAGGTCGTGTACGACCGCGACGGCTACGTGGTGCTGCGCGCGGCCCCGGACGCGAGGCCACCCGACCTCGCCCGGCCATGACAGCACCGCATTCCGTTCGGCCATGACAGGACCGCCGGCTCGGCCGTGGCAGGACCGCTTTTCGCTCGGCCGTGACAGGACCGTGCCCGGCTCCCCATGACAGGACCACATTCTGCTGGGCCGTGACAGGACCGTCGGCTCGGCCGTGGCAGGACCGCTTTTCGCTCGCCCGTGACAGGACCGCCGTCCGGCTCGGCCGGCCCTTGGTGGCGCGTGGCCTGTCACACAAGCTTGACCGGGTCATTCACGGCTTCCGCCCGGCAGCCCCGGCCTCCGGCGCCGACCAGCCCGTCAGCGGGCGAACTCGGTGGCCCGGGACTCGCGGACGACGGTGATGCGGATCTGGCCGGGGTAGGTCAGCTCCTCTTCCACCTGCTTGGCGACGTCCCGGGCGATGACCTGTGCCTGGATGTCGTCGACGGAGTCGGGACGGACCATGACTCTGATCTCGCGCCCCGCCTGCATCGCGAAGACCTTCTCCACGCCGTCGAACGACTGCGCGATCTCCTCCAGCCGCTCCAGCCGCTTCACGTAGGCCTCGAGAGATTCGCGCCGGGCCCCGGGACGGCTGCCGCTGATCGCGTCGGCCGCCTGGGTGAGCACCGCCTCGACCGTACGCACCTCCACCTCGTTGTGGTGCGCCTCGATCGCGTGGACGACGTCCTCGTGCTCGCCGTACCGGCGGGCGATCTCCGCGCCGATCAGGGCGTGGCTGCCCTCGACCTCATGGGTGAGTGCCTTGCCGATGTCGTGCAGCAGGGCGCAGCGCTTCACCAGGTCACGGTCGAGCCGCAGCTCGGACGCCATGATCCCGGCGATGTGCGCGGACTCGATCAGGTGCTTGAGCACGTTCTGCCCATAGGACGTGCGGTAGCGGAGCTGGCCGAGCAGTGTGATCAGCTCGGGGTGCATCTCGGTGATGCCGAGCTCCACGAGAGCGTCCTCACCCGCGCGGACGCACAGGTCGCGCACCTCGCCCTTGCTGCGCTCGTACGCCTCCTCGATGCGCTGCGGGTGGATGCGGCCGTCGAGCACGAGCCGCTCCAGGGTCAGCCGTGCGGTCTCCCGCCGGACCGGGTCGAAACAGGAGAGAAGCACCGCCTCGGGCGTATCGTCTATGATCAGGTTCACTCCGGTCGTCGACTCGAAGGCCCTGATGTTGCGGCCTTCACGGCCGATGATGCGACCCTTCATATCGTCGCCCGGCAGGTGCAGCACGCTGACCACGGACTCCGCGGTCTGCTCGGTGGCCACCCGCTGGACCGCCAGCGTCACGATCTTGCAGGCGCGTTTCTCGCCCTCTTTGCGCGCCTCGCTCTCGATCTCACGGACGATCAGGGCCGCCTCGCGCTTGGCCTGGTTCTCGATCTCTTTGACCAGCTCGTTCTTGGCCTGATCCGCGGTGAGCCCCGCCACCCGCTCAAGGATCTTTCTGCGGTTCTCGGCGACCTGGTCCAGCTCGACCCGGCGATCGGCCAGTTCCGTCTCGGTCTCGGCCAGCTTGCGTGCCCGTTCGGCCTGCCTGCGCGCCTCCTCGTCGAGCCGCTGCTCCCGCTCGACCAGGCGGCCCTCCCGGCGTTCCAGGTCGGCGCGCAGCTCTTTGATCTCGCCTTTGAGGGTGCGCGCCTCCTCCTCGACCTCTTTGCGCATCAGGGCCGCGCCCTCGGCGAGGGACTCGGACTTCCTGACGATCTCGCCCGCGTCCCTCTCGGCCTTGCCGCGGATCTCTTCGGCCTCGCGTCTGGCCTGTTCAAGCTCCTCGTTCACCTCGGCCTCGGCCGCGGCGAGCTGCTCGGGTGAAGGGCCTCGGGACCGGGAGACGCCCCCGGTGTGGCGCACGACCATGACGAGCGCGGCAATCGCTACGAGCGTCAGCAGCACCACCGCCAGCGCCAGCACGATCACGATCGTATTCATGCGCGCTCACCCCTCCTCGCGTCGCAACTTCGAGCTAGCGAGGGGGTCACGCGCGCAGCACGGCAGTCCGCGGCGACGTCAACGGAACGTCGTGAAATCCGGCAGCCCGGAGGGCGGCCGTCATGGCCGGCAAGCCGGTCGAGATCGCTCGTTCTGTCATCCACCGATATGGCAATCCGCACTGCGGAGTAACTCCTCACTGCGGTCGAGATTAAGCGTCAGCGAGGTAACGGGCAAGCAAAGGAGTGGCGTCAAATAGCTTTTTCCGGTCACATCCACAGTGGGAAACGGTCCCCCCTCAGGTGTGCCCCGGGTCGGCACACGGAGTCAACGCCTCACCTGCCCCTCTGGAGCCTCTGGCCAGGATGCAGCATCAGAACCTCGCTTGCCCCTCTGGAGCCCCACTGGGCGTCAGCGCCTCGCGCACACCCTCGCCGTCATCACCGCACGTCACCGTCGAAGAGATCGTCGACGTCGTCGACGTCGTCGCCCTCGCCCTCCAGTGCCTCGCGCACGACCCGGAAAGCGAGCCCGGCGCCGTACCCCTTGCGGGCGAGCATGCCGACGAGTCGGCGCGTACGCGTCTGAGGATCAAGACCGCGCGTGCCCGGAAGCTTGCGGGCGACCAGCCTCCGCGCCGTCTCCACCTCCTGCTCGGGGTCGAGCTGCTCGACGGCCTCGTTGACGGTGTCCTCGTCCACGCCCCGGTGGCGCAGCTCCTGCGCGAGCGCCCGCCGCGCGAGGCCGCGCCCGGCGTGCCGGGAGCTCACCCATGCCGCCGCGAACGCCTCGTCGTCGATGAGGCCCACCTCGGAGAAGCGCTCCAGCACCGCCTGCGCGGCTTCCTCGGGCACCTCCCGCTTGCGCAGCGCTTCGGCGAGCTGGGCCCGCGTCTTCGGAGCCATGGTGAGCAGCCGCAGACAGATCGCTCTGGCCGCCGCCTCCGGATCCTCGGCCGGCCTCCGCGCGGCCCGGGAGTCCGCATCGCCGACGCCCCCGAAAGTTTCCCCAGCATCCGAAGCGTCACCGCTGAACCGGTCACCGCCGCGAGGACCCCGCTGCCGGCCACGTGCCCTCCCCCGGCCGAGAACGTCCCCGTCCTCGGAAACGGCATCATCGCCGAACGCGTCCCCGCCAGGAGCGCCGCGCCGACGACGCGCCTTCCGCCTGCCGGCGGAGCCCGCGCCGTCATGCGCTTCCCCGCCGAAGGTGTTTGCCAGGTCGAAGGCGCCCCCGAAGTCGAAAGCATCCGCGCCGCCGGAAAAGACCCCACCGCCGAAACGACCGGCGCCGCGAGGAGGGACCCCGCCGGAACGACCCGCACCACGAGATGTGGCCCCGCCGTCGAAAGCGTCCGCGCCGCCAGAGGGGGCGCCGCCGCCGGAACGACCCGCATCACCAGAAGGGGCCCCGCCGTCGAAAGCGCCCGCGCCGCCGGAAGGGGCGCCACCACCGAACACGCCGTCATCCCCGAACGTGTCCCCACGGAAGACATCGGCGCGATCCGCACGACGGCGAGAACGCCGAGGTGGACTGCTCGATGGTGTGCTCTCCGAGGGCTCCCCACGCTCACGGGCGCGGATCGCCTCTCGCAGCGCCTCCAATGAGGGAACCTCCCGTGGCGACGCCCCCTGGTCTCCGTCGCCCGGCCACGGCTCGTTCACGGGGCCGGGAGACTCGTCACGCCTCACGGCCGCGCTCAGACATCACCCGGCTTGGGCGTGGCCGCCTTGGATCCGCGCCCGCCGGAGGGAGCCGCCGCGGCAGGAGCGGGAGCGGGCGCCTCGGCGGCCGCGTCCAGACGCGGGCCGACCCCGAGCTTCTCCTTGATCTTCTTCTCGATCTCGTTGGCGATGTCGGGGTTGTTCTTCAGGAAGTTGCGGGCGTTCTCCTTGCCCTGGCCGAGCTGATCGCCCTCGTACGTGTACCAGGCGCCGGCCTTGCGCACGAAGCCGTGCTCCACCCCCATGTCGATGAGGCCGCCCTCACGGGAGATGCCGATGCCGTACAGGATGTCGAAGTCGGCCTGACGGAAGGGGGGCGCCATCTTGTTCTTGACGACCTTGACTCGGGTGCGGTTGCCGACCGGCTCGGTGCCGTCTTTGAGCGTCTCGATCCGCCGGACGTCCAGCCGGACCGAGGCGTAGAACTTCAGCGCCTTACCACCCGTGGTGGTCTCGGGCGACCCGAACATGACACCGATCTTCTCGCGGAGCTGGTTGATGAAGATGGCGGTGGTGCGGGTCTGATTCAGCGCGCCGGCGACCTTGCGCAGGGCCTGGGACATCAGGCGCGCCTGGAGACCCACGTGGCTGTCGCCCATCTCGCCCTCGATCTCGGCCTTGGGCACAAGGGCGGCCACCGAGTCGATGACGATGATGTCGACGGCGCCGGAGCGGATCAGCATGTCGGCGATCTCGAGGGCCTGCTCACCGGTGTCGGGCTGGGAGACGAGCAGCGCGTCGACGTCGACGCCGAGCTTCTTCGCGTACTCCGGGTCGAGCGCGTGCTCGGCGTCGATGAAGGCGGCAATGCCGCCGGCCCGCTGCGCGTTGGCCACCGCGTGCAGGGCGACCGTGGTCTTACCGCTGGACTCCGGCCCGTAGACCTCGACGATGCGACCGCGCGGGAAGCCGCCGATGCCGAGGGCGACGTCGAGGGCGATCGCGCCGGTCGGGATCACCTCGACCGGGGCGCGCGCGTCGTCGCCGAGGCGCATGACGGAGCCCTTGCCGAACTGCCGCTCGATCTGCGCGAGGGCGGTCTCAAGGGCCTTCTCGCGGTCGTTGATTGCCATTGGGTGCCCCCTGGAGGGTCGTGGTCTGTTGGTCACCGGAAAGCTACGGGGTGCCACCGACATTTTCCGGAGTTCCGGAAGCCGGCACTCGGAAACCGATGCCGAACACCTCCGGGAGGCCCCGAGGAGGCCCGGAAGGCGGCTGCGCTGCCCACCGGACACGGCACACCCTGCGGCGGCCGTTCAAATATAGCCGAACGACTGTTCGATCACATCGAACGTGTGGAGACTCACCTCGCGCCCGCACCCGGACGCCCCGCCGCCCGCCCGGGATGTCCAGCGTCCTCCCCATGCGGGGTCCCGGGAGCCCCGGGCGTCGGCACCGGTCCCCACCCCAACCTCGAAGTCACATTCCCGGGCATTCCGTCACCGCTGTTGCCTGCCCGGTGACCTGCGGCGATCCTGAAGGAAAGCCGGTTCTCCCCTCAAGGCGGCCATGTGACGAGCACCAGCACCTACGGACCGCAGCGCCGTACGCACCTGGAGGAACTCGCGGGGCGGCTCCCTGAGCGCGGGCTCGTCGGCCGCATGCTGGGCGGGGACGATCCCGTTCTCTGGGTGTGGCACCCGGACACCGGGAACCAGACGATCGTCTTCGCCGCGCCGACGACCGACGGCTGGGTGTTCCTGTGGTCTCCCGACGGACAGGAGAGCGCCGAGGCCCCGGAGAAGACGGCCGACGCCGTCACGGAACTGCTGTCCGCAGCCGGCTGAGGCCGCTCCGGCGGGGTCACCCGCAGCGGAGCGGCCGGTTCTCGCTCGGTCAGGCGGGCGTCCGGACCGCTCCAGCCGGTCCGCCGGCGCCGAGCCGCCCCGGGTTCGGGAGCGCTCCACTTCGGCTCCCGCTCGAACGGAACCGGACGCCCTCGCGTCGGTCGCGGGAAATCGTCTAGAGCCCCTGGTCGGGACCGAAGACCTCGTAGTGGATGCGGTCCGCCGGGACGCCCAGGCCGAGCAGCCGCTCCCGCATGGAGCGCATGAACGGCACGGGCCCGCACAGGTAGGCGCGGGTGCCTTCGAGGACCTCGACTCCGCCCAGGTCGACCAGGCCGGTGCGCTCGGCGGGCCACCCGTCCTCCGGCTCCTCGTACCAGACGTGCGCGACGGCCTGTGGGATCTTCTCGGTGAGCAGCTCCAGCTCGCTGCGGAAGGGGTGGCTGAGCGGGGTGCGGTCGCCGTGCACCACGGTCACCGGCCGCGTGGTCGCCGTGGCGGCGAGGTGGGCCAGCATGCTGATGATCGGGGTCGCGCCGACTCCCGCGGAGGCGAGCAGGAGGGGGGAGTCGCCCTCGTCGAGGACGACGTCACCGAAGGGGGCGCTCACGCGAAGAATGTCTCCCTCGCGGACGTTGGCGTGCAGCCAGTTCGAGACCTCGCCTTCGGGGTCGCCCGTCACCCTCTTGACGGAGATCCAGTGGTCGCAGCCACCGGGCGCGCAGGACAGGCTGTACTGCCGGATCTGGCGCGCGCCGTCCGGAAGCTCCACCTGGACGGAGACGTACTGGCCCGGCCGGAAGGACGGCGTGGGGCCGCGGTCGGCCGGCCTCAGCATGAAGGTGGCGACGTCAGGGGTCTCCTCGACCCGCCCGACCACCCGCCAGGGGCGCCACACGTCTCCGTCCGCGACACCCGACTCGGAGTACAGCCGCGCCTCCAGCGCGATCAGCGCGCCCGCCATCAGCCAGTAGACCTCGTCCCATGCGGCGGCCACCTCCGGGGTCACCGCGTCCCCGAGCACCTCGGCGATCGCGGCGAACAGGTGACGGTGCACGATGCCGTACTGCTCGGCCGTGATGCCGAGGGAGGCGTGCTTGTGCGCGATGCGGGCGAGCAGCTGCTCGGGGCGGGTGTCCGGGTTCTCCAGCAGCGCGACCGCGAAGGCGGCGATGGAGCCGGCGAGCGCGCGCCCCTGCGATCCGTTGGACTGGTTGCCCCTGTTGAAGAGGTCGCGCAGCAGCTCCGGATGAGCGGCGAACATCTTGCGATAGAAGATCGGGGTGATGTCCCCGATGGCCCCTCCGACGGCGGGCAGCGTGGCGCGGACGACGGCAGCCGACTTCTCTGAGAGCATGGCAAACTCCTGAATCTGCTTTTTATATACCAATTTCTGGCCGCGTCTTTCCGCGGCGAAGGTATGAATCGACGAGGTCAGGCAGGTGGGGAGGCGAGCAACTGGAGCAGCACCGGCTTGGAGGAGCCACCGACCAGGTCACGTACGGTCAGCGGGTCGAGCGATGAGTAGAACGCCTCCTGCGCCTCACGCAACGCCAGTCGCAGGCGGCAGCCTCCCCGCAAGGGGCACGGCGGCTGGTCATCGCATCCGACCACGTCGTCGGTGCCCTCCAGATGACGCACGAGCCAGCCGACGGAGGCGTCTCGGCCGGCGCCGGTGATCTCCAGACCGCCTCCCCTCCCCCGCCGGGTTTCCAGGACGCCGAGGTGCTGCAGCCGGCTGACCACCTTGGCGACGTGCGTGTACGGCGCGGCCACGGACGCGGCCACCTGCTTGGAGGTGGGCAGCTCCTCCGCCCCGTCCATCACCGCCAGGCGCATGGTGACCCGCAGCGCCAAGTCGGTGAACTTCGTCAGTCGCACACCACAAAAGGTATCAAACTGGCATCTAGGGGTCATATTTGGGGCTCCCGGTTCGCACCCCGATGACCAGGGAGGACGCGGAGCGAGAACGCGGCCGCCACCAGCGGAGACGCGCGGCTGTCGGCCGCCCAGGGGCAGCGGGCGCGGCGAAGGATCCCGCGAAAGGGCCTACGGCACAGGACGCGCGCTCACCGGCGACTCACGGGCACGGGCGACCGTGCGGGGACCGCACGAGCGGCGCTCGACCGGCCCGGGCCGGCGAATCAGCCCTGCGCGAAACGGAGACCGGGGTGACGCCGGGCATGACGGCATGGCGAGCGGCGAGGCGCGCGATCGACCTCGCGAGTGGCGGCTCCGGCGCCTGTGCGGGCCCGGACGGCGGTACCCGGACAGCGGACGAGGGACGGGCCCTCAGCGGGGGTGCGGTGTGCGGCTCAGCGAAGCTTCGGGTCCACGTCGACGACCGTGCAGACGGCCCGCCAGACCCGCTTGGCGGCCACTCCGTCGGCCAGGGCCTGCTCGACCGTCCTGCCGTCGAGGTCGGCGATGACATAGTCCTTCGCCCACGATTCGGCGTACGCCTCGCCGAAGTGGCGGTGCATACGACTCCAGAAGTCCGTCAGGCGCATCCCACAAGTATGGTGCCGCGGAGGGCCCTCAAATGACGCGAGAGCCGTACATCTCCCCGAGCGGGTCGGCGAGCAGTTCGAGACGGGCGCCGTCCGGGTCGCGGAAGTAGATCGACGCCCCGCTCTCGATCTGGTGCGGCACGCCCGCCGCCTCCAGCTTGCCCCGCAGCCGTTCCCAGGTCGCGGGCTCGACGGAGATCGCGATGTGGTGCACTCCGCCGAGAACCTCCTGGTACGGGCCGAGATCGAGACCGGGCAGATCGAAGAACGCCAGCAGGTTCCCGTTTCCGATGTCGAAGAAGAAGTGGTTGGACCCCTTGTAATCGCGGTTCTCGAAAATCTCCGTCAGCGGGAACTCCAGGAGGTCCTGGTAGAACCGGATCGTGCGCTCGGGGTCCGACGACAGCAGTGCGAAGTGGTGGAGCCCTCGGGCACTGCTCGGCGGGCGGTTCTCGCGCAGGTGGCGTTCCCGGATCAGGGATCGCTTCCGTTCGATGGCCTCGTAGTCGATGTCCATATCCGTATGGTTGTCCGCTTTCCCGGATAATCAACGCTTCCAGAGGACAGAACACGGCTTTTAAGTGGAACGTCCCCCTTTCAGGGGCAGGGGACGCTCTCCCCTTTCGCCGCCGGAAACCGGCCCCATCCACCAGAACCCCGTCCAGAGCCGGACACGCATCCCGTCCTCGGCCGGCCCAGCGTCTCGATCATGTCGCCGTGGCGCGCCATGCGACTTTCCGTGCTTTCACGCGTCCCGGCCGTTCGAGGGGCGCGGACCCCGGCCTCCGCATCGCCGTGGAGAGATCACGTCCGTTTCTGTCGGAGGCGGGATGCATGATGGCGAGCTGACACCCTCGCCCGGCCACGAAGGATCCGGCCCGCTCCCAGACCAGAGGAGGACACGTTGAGTGACGTGGTTCGTCGGCGCCCCCGCCGCGCCGTGGCTCCGTACCCCCTCATGTCTGCCGCGCGAGCACCGGTCCGGAACGCGATGAGCTCCCCGGTGCCACCCGAGCTCGCGCCCGTCCCGACGGGGCGAAGCGGCGCGTCGTGGTCGGCCGGGACAGTCGCGTACGTCTCCCTGGAGTCGCCGGCGCTCGCGCCGGCCCCGGACGCGGCGCGCCCCTTCACTCCGACTGCCGTCGCACAGGCGGGGGCCGTGCGAGATTCCCATGCGGACGATGGCCATAGCCTGGGAGAGGCCATGGAGCACCCACCGCCGAGGGATCACGGAGCGGGTACGCGACCAGGCACACGCCTCCCGTGTCACGCCGATCCGCGGGAGGCGTCCGGCGAACGCCGGCGCGGGCTCGCGTCCCGGCCCTCGCCGCGTCCGCCGC
This sequence comes from Microtetraspora niveoalba, assembly GCF_001570405.1. GTDB lineage: Bacteria > Actinomycetota > Actinomycetes > Streptosporangiales > Streptosporangiaceae > Microtetraspora > Microtetraspora niveoalba. The sequence goes on from NZ_BBYM01000019.1 coordinate 257,598, forward strand.
GCGACCCGGCTGCTCCGCGACCTCACGCGTACGCGCGGCTCCGGCGGCGTCCGTTCGTGGGCGGGCCCGCGCCGGCGACGCGACCGGGACACGACCACGGCCGTCGACCACGACACCGAGAGAAGCCGGAGAACCTGGAGAGACCCGACAACCGGGAGCGCCCCGAGACCCCGGGGAGCCGGGAGAACTTGGAGAACACCATGCGAGACCGTTCCGCGGTCCCACTTCGCCCTGAGGGACCGGGCCCCCACGCAGTCGCGGGTGCCCGGTGAGCGTGCTCGACCTCTTCGGCCGGGTGACCAGAGAGTGGTTCACCGGCGCGTTCGCCGCGCCCACGGCCGCGCAGGAGGGCGCGTGGTCGTCGATCGCGCGCGGTGACAACACTCTGGTCGTCGCTCCGACCGGCTCCGGCAAGACGCTCGCGGCCTTCCTCTGGTCGCTCGACCGGCTCGCCGCCGAGCACGCCGAGCGCGCCGACGACGAGCGGCCCGAACGGCTGTGCCGGGTGGTGTACGTCTCCCCTCTCAAGGCCCTGGCTGTGGACGTCGAGCGGAACCTGCGCGCGCCGCTCACCGGGATCAGGCAGACCGCCCGCAGGCTCGGCCTTCCCGTGCCGGAGATCTCCGTGGCGATCCGCTCGGGTGACACGTCGGCGGAGGACCGGCGCCGGTTCGCGGCCCACCCGTCGGACATCCTGATCACCACGCCGGAGTCGCTGTTCCTCATCCTCACCTCCCAGGCGCGCGAGGCGTTGCGAGGAGTGGAGACGGTCATCGTCGACGAGGTGCACGCGGTCGCCGCCACCAAGCGCGGCGCCCATCTCGCGCTGACCCTGGAGCGGCTCGACGCGCTGCTCCCCCGTCCCGCACAGCGCGTCGGCCTGTCCGCGACCGTACGGCCGGTGTCCGAGGTGGCGACCTTCCTGGGCGGCGAACGCCCCGCCACGGTGGTGCAGCCGCCCTCGGAGAAGGTCATCGAGGTCGACGTGGTCGTCCCGGTCGAGGACATGACGGAGCTGGCGCCGCCTCCTCCGGGTATGGACGGCGAGCCGGCCGAGCACCGGCGGAGCATCTGGCCGCACGTGGAGGAGCACCTGCTCGATCTGATCGAGGCACATCGGTCCACGATCATCTTCGCCAACTCGCGCCGACTGTCGGAGCGGCTCTGTACCCGCCTCAACGAGCTCGCGGACGAGCGCGCGTTCATCGATCCGGCGGCGGGGCCGGAATCTCCGCCGTATCCCTCGTCGCGGCAGGCCGAGGCATCGGGCACCGAGCCGCGTTCCGGGACAGCGGGGCCACAGGTCGCGGGCACCCCGGAGTCCGCCTCGCCATCGCGACCGCCGGAGTGGGAGGAACCGCCCCGGCCCGCAGCGGCTGCCCCGACCGCATCGGCCGCATCGGCCGGAGCGGCCGGAGCCGCCACTCCGGCGGCTTCCGGCTCCCGTCCGCGCGCTTCTCTGGGCACCCCGGCCGAGATGATGGCGCAGGCCGGGGCGTCCCGCGGCGCGCCAGCCGAGATCGTGCGCGCGCACCACGGGTCCGTGTCCAAGGAGGAGCGGTCCCAGATCGAGGAGGCGCTGAAATCGGGCCGGCTGCCCGCCGTCGTCGCCACCTCCAGCCTGGAGCTGGGCATCGACATGGGCTCGGTCGATCTCGTCGCGTGCGTGGAGTCGCCTCCTAGCGTGGCCAGCGGCCTTCAGCGCATCGGCCGGGCCGGGCACCAGGTCGGAGCGGTCTCACGAGGAGTGATCTTCCCGAAATACCGCGGCGACCTCGTTCAGACCGCCGTCGTCGCGGAGCGCATGAGGAGCGGCCAGATCGAGGAGCTGCGCTACCCGCGCAATCCCCTCGACGTACTGGCCCAGCACATCGTCGCGATGACCGCGCTCGACGAGTGGACGGTCGACTCGCTGGAGAGCCTCGTCAGGAAGGCCGCGCCGTACGCGACGCTGCCGCGCAGCGCGCTGGAGGCGACGCTCGACATGCTCGCCGGGCGATATCCCAGCGAGGAGTTCGCCGAGTTGCGGCCGCGCATCGTGTGGGACCGGGTGACGGGCACCCTGCGCGGCCGGCCCGGAGCGCAACGGCTCGCCGTCACCAACGGCGGCACGATCCCCGACCGGGGGCTCTTCGGCGTGTTCCTCGTCGGCGAGCGCGCCTCCCGGGTGGGCGAGCTGGACGAGGAGATGGTCTACGAGTCGCGTGTGGGCGACGTGTTCGTGCTCGGCGCGACGTCCTGGCGGATCGAGGACATCACCGCCGACCGGGTGCTCGTCTCCCCCGCCCCGGGCCAGCCGGGCAAGCTGCCGTTCTGGCACGGCGACGCCCCCGGCCGGCCCGCCGAGCTCGGCCGGGCGATCGGCGCGTTCATCCGGGAGCTGTCCGCCGCGGGCCTCCCGTCCGGTGCCGTGCCCGGGCCCGGTGAGAAGGACCGGCATACGACGGACGGGAAGGGCCGCCCGGCGGCGCTCGCCTTGGAAGAGGACCGGCCGTCGCGCGGAGAGGGGGCCGCCGCCGCGCGGGTCAGGCAGGCCGGGCTGGACGACTTCGCCACCGGCAACCTGCTGACCTACCTGGCGGAGCAGCGCGACGCCACCGGGTACGTGCCGGACGACCGCACGCTGCTCATCGAGCGGTTCCACGACGAGCTGGGCGACTGGCGGGTGGTGATCCACTCGCCGTACGGCGCCCGGGTGCACGCGCCGTGGGCGCTCGCCATCGGGCGGCGGCTGCGCGAGCGCTACGGCCTCGACGTGCAGGCGATCCATTCCGACGACGGCATCGTGCTGCGCATCCCGGACACGCTCGACGAGCCGCCCTCCGATGTGGCGGCGTTCGACGCGGACGAGATCGAGCAGATCGTCACCGAGGAGCTCGGCGGCTCGGCCCTGTTCGCCGCGCGGTTCCGCGAGTGCGCCGGGCGTTCCCTGCTGCTGCCGCGCCGTACGCCCGGGCGGCGGACCCCGCTCTGGCAGCAACGCCAGCGCGCCGCGCATCTGCTGGGGGTGGCGAGCAAGTACGCGGGGTTCCCCGTCGTGCTGGAAACCATGCGTGAATGCCTTCAGGACGTCTTCGACGTCCCCGGGCTGGTCCAGCTCATGCGGGACATCGCGTCCCGCCGGGTCCGGCTGGTCGAGGTCGAGACCGCCCAGGCGTCGCCGTTCGCCGCGTCGCTGCTGTTCAACTATGTCGGCGCGTTCATGTACGAGGGGGACGCGCCGCTGGCCGAGCGCCGGGCGCAGGCCCTCGCCCTCGACACCGCGCTGCTCGCCGAGTTGCTCGGGCAGGCGGACCTGCGTGAGCTGCTCGACCCCGACGTGATCGTCGAGGTCGAGCGGGAGCTGGCCCGGCTGGACCGGCCGCTTCGTGATCCTGAGGACCTGGCCGACCTGCTTCGCACCCACGGTCCACTGCTGGCGCAGGACGTGTCGATCCGCGAGGGCGACCCGGCGTGGCTGGCCGAGCTGGAGCGGGCCCGCAGGGCGATCCGGGTGCGCATCGCGGGTGAGGATCAGTGGGCCGCCGTCGAGGACGCCTGGCGGCTGCGCGACGCCCTCGGCACACCCCTTCCCGTCGGCGTGCCGCAGGAGTTCCTCGACGCCCCGACCACCGGTTCTGCGTCCGGCTCGGCGCCGGGTTCCCGACCCGGCTCCGCGACGCGGCCGGATCCGCTGGCCGACCTGGTGGCCCGCCACGCCCGTACGCGCGGGCCCTTCCACGCCGGTACGGCCGCCGCCCGCTTCGGGGTCGGCATAGCGGTGGTCGGCGAGGCGCTGCGCCGCCTCGCGGCTGCCGGCCGGGTCGTGTCTGGCGAGTTCCGCCCCGGCGGGCGCGGCGAGGAGTGGTGCGACGCCGAGGTGCTGCGGATGTTGCGCCGCAGGTCACTGGCCCGGCTCCGCAAGGAGGTCGAACCGGTCCCGCCCGAGACGCTCGCGACGTTCCTGCCCGCGTGGCACGGCGTCGCACCCGCGCGGCCGTCCCATGAGCACGGCGTCGGAGGCGGACCTCGCGGCGGCTCCGCTCGGGCGATGGACGACCTGGTCAACGCGATCGAGCGGCTCCAAGGGGCGGCGGTTCCCGCCTCGGCGCTGGAGACCCTGATCCTGCCGGGTCGGGTGCCGGGATACTCCCCCGCGCTGCTCGACGAGCTGACCGCGTCCGGCGACGTCATCTGGGCGGGCCAGGGGTCGCTGCCGGGCGGCGACGGATGGGTGTCGCTCTACTTCGCCGACACGGCTCCGCTGCTGCTCCCCGAGCCTGCCGCGATCACGATGACACCGCTGCACGAGGGCGTCCTGACCGCGCTCGGTGGAGGGGGCGCGCTCTTCTTCCGCGAGTTGTCCAATCGGATGGCCTCCCTGACGATCGGCACGTCCGGTCCCGGCGACGCCGCACCCGACGATCCGGCCCTGGCGGCCGCGCTGTGGGACCTGGTCTGGTCGGGGCGGGTCACCGGCGACACGCTCGCTCCGCTGCGGTCGACGCTCGGCTCCGGGCGGCCCGCGCACCGGCCTCCGGCGAGCCGGTCGCTGCGGCGTCGGGCGGTGCTGCCCACACGCAGCGGTCCGCCGACGGTCAGCGGCAGGTGGTGGCTGCTGCCCGCGCCCTCAGACGACGGCACACAACGGGCGCACGCCCAGGCCGAGGTCCTGCTCGAACGGCACGGCGTGCTGACGAGGGGCGCGGTCGGCGCGGAACGGCTGCCCGGCGGCTTCTCCGCCGTCTACCAGGTGCTGCGGGCGTTCGAGGAGAGCGGCCGCTGCCGGCGGGGCTACTTCGTCGAGGGGCTCGGCGGCGCGCAGTTCGCGCTGGCGGGGGCCGTGGACCGGATGCGGGCCATGTCACCCACCGCCTCAGCGCCGGCGACCGGTTCCGCACCGCTGGAGGACCTGTGGACGACGCCGGCGCCACGCGCACCCCGACGTGTGGTGGTGCTGGCCGCGGCCGACCCGGCCAACCCGTACGGCGCGGCTCTGCCGTGGCCCGACCGGCCCGGGGAAGTCACCCACAAACCGGGCCGTAAGGCGGGTGCCCTCGTGGTCCTGGTCGAGGGGCGGCTCGTGCTCTACGTGGAGCGGGGCGGCAAGACGCTGCTCTCCTTCGGAGCGGACGGCGGAGGCGACAACGGCGACGAGCTCCAGGCGGCGGTCGACGCACTGGCCCTGGCGGTGCGGGAAGGGGCACTGGGCAAGCTCACGGTCGAGCGAGCCGACGGCACGGTGATCACGGACTCGCCCCTCGCCGCCGCGCTGGAGGCGGCCGGGTTCCATCCGACGCCGAAGGGGCTGCGGATCCGCGCCTGAGCGGCCGGACGGATGCCCTTGGCCCGTCCGCCCTCGCCCCCAGGCCGAGGGCGGGGGCGGGGGCGGGGGGCCTGGTAAGCACGCCGGACCTGGTGCGGCATCAAGCCGGAAAGGTCAGGAGACGGCAGCCTTCGGCTCCTCGAGCAGGTGCTTGAGAGCGCGGAGGAACAGTGCGGCGTCCCTGCCGTTGATCAGCCTGTGATCGTAGGCGAGCCCGATGTCGACGACCGTCCGGCTGACCACCTCACCCGCGTCGAGCCGGAGCTCGGCCTGGGGGGTCGTCACCGCGAGCGCGCACACGTGACCCGGGAAGATCAGCGGGATCGCGAGCGTGACGTCGCCGTCGTGATGCAAGGTCACGACGATGTTGGCCCCGGCCAGGTCGCTCTCGCGGAAGTTCCCCGTGACCGCCGCCAGGCGGTACTCCATCAGACGGGTCGCGACTTCCCGAACCGTACGGCGGGCGGCATCGTGGACGACCGGGACGTAGAGCCCCGCGCCGGCGTCCATCGTGACGCCGACGTGCGGGGCCTCCGCCGTCCTGGCAGAACCCTCACCGACGAGCGTGGCGTAGAACAGCGGGAACGCCTCGTGAAGCCGGGCCGCCGCGCAGGTCACGAGTTCGGGCAGGCCGACCGGCCGCCTGATCTCCCGGGTCAGCCGGGCCCCCATCTCCAGCGCCGCCCCGATGTCGATCTTCACGGCCGTGTACGCCGCCGGGATGGTCTCGTGCGAAGAGCGCACCGCCCGCGCCACCGCCCGTTGCACGCGCGAGAGCTCGTACGGCGCGCCCGTGGCGTCGGCGGCGGGACCGACGGGCACGGAGCCTGTGGGTCCCGAGCCTGTGACGGCGAGACCAGTGGCAGCCGGACCCGCGAGGGCGGAACTGGTGGTGGCAGGAGCGGGACCGGTGGCGACAGGACCGGCGACGGTAGGGCCAGTGGTAGCCGCCCCATCGGGCGCTGGGCCATCGGGCGCTGGGCCATCGGGCGCTGGGCCATCGGGCGCGGGACCGTCGGATGCGGGGGCGGCGGGCGCGGGGACGGGTGCGGGGGGCAGCGTACGACCGGCCATGAGCCGTTCGACATCCGCCCGGCGCACGACGGAGACGCCGAGTGCGCGCACCTCCACCGGGTGGATGCCGAGCTCGTCGATCAGCTCCTGGGCGGGCACGGTGATCAGAGGCTCCTGAGGCATCCCCCCGCCAGGTGCCCGGCCCGCCCCGAACCCGGCATCGCCCCCGAACGGACCATTCCCTGACGGAGAATTCGCTCCGGGCGCTGAACGCCCGGTGGACGTGTGAGCCGTGTCCGCTGACTCATGCCGGACTGGGATCGCCCCGCCACCGAGACCACGGCCGAAAGCGCCATCGGAGCCACCGGAAGCGCCGCCAGGACCACCAGGACCACCACCAAGACCACCACCAGGAGCACCGGGAGCACCGGGAGCACCGGCGATATCAAGGGCAACACCACCAGGACCACCGACGGTGCCGCCAAGACCTCCAAGACCTGCAAGACCGCCAGGACCACCAGGACCGCCATCACCAGCACCGGGAGCACCGTTGAGATCGGGGGCGGGGGCGGCGTTCCCGGGTGTGCCCGACGGTAGGGGCGCGGGCCGCTCTCCTTCCGTCGTGAGGCGGGCGATCACGGCACCGGGCGGGCAGTCGGCGTTCACTGGAAGCGTGTGCCAGACGAACCCGTCCTCCTCGGCGACCAGTTCCTCCGTGGCCTTGGACGTCTCCAGGAGCACGATGGGATCGCCCGCCCCTGCCCGCTGCCCGTCCCCGACGATCCACTCGACGACGACGTACGAGGTGTCGTTGCTGTTGAACTTCGGCACCCGGATATCAGTCACGAAGGGCCTCCAGCACCGCGTCGTAGATGGCGGACTCCTGCACGAGCACGCGGCTCTCCAGGTGGGTGGCGGCGGGGATCACGCTGTCGGCGGAGCTGATCTGGACCACGGGCCGCCGCAGCTCGCGCCACATCAGCCGATGGATGCGGTGCGCGACCTCGCTCCCCCAGGTGCCGCCTTCGGTTCCCTCCTCCACCACCAGTACGGCTCTCGCCGCGCGCAGCCCGGCCCGCAGCCGCGCGGCGCCGGAACCCTGCACCCCGGGCGAAGCCGACAGGCTCGAACCCGGCGACGCGGGCGAGTCGGCGTCGTCGAAGATGTCGAACGGGTACAGCCGCGAGGGCACGTACAGGCAGCAGGTCACCTCGTGCTCCAGCAGCAGGGCGCGCATGGCCCGGGTCGCCCGCTCCACCATGCCGCCGGGCGCGACGATGACGCAGTCGGCCGCCTCCGGGTCGTCGAGGAAGACGCGCGCGACGCCGACCCCCGCGTTCCCCGCCGCCACCATGTCGTACCGGAACGGCTCGAGAACGTCGAACATGGTCCGGGTGTAGAGCACCTTGTCCTCGAAGAACACGGACGGCTCGCCCGAGGCCAGCATGGCGCCGACGACCGCGCGGTTGTCGTGCAGCGGTGACATCTCATAGACGGACAGCCCCGGCACGCCGATGAAGTGCTTCTGCATGCTCTGGCTGTGGGTCGGCCCGTACCCGCGTCCTCCTCCGGTGGGGCAGCGGACGACCATCCTCATCGGCACGCGGGACCCGTACATCGAGCCGGACTTGGCGGCGAAGTTGACGATCGGGTCGAAGGCGAGCGCCACGAAGTCGCCGAACATGATCTCGACGATGGCCGCGTCCCCGCAAAGGGCGAGGCCGGCGGCCAGTCCGGTGATGCCGGCCTCGCTGATGGGCGTGCCGAGCACACGGCCGGGAAACCGGCTGGACAGCCCCTTCGTGATCTTGAACGCGCCTCCGTAGGGATCGAGGATGTCCTCGCCGATCACGTAGGTCGTGGGGTGGGCCTCCAGGACACCGTGCAGGGCCGCGTTGAGATTCTCCGCTACGCGCATGGGTCCCACCTCGACTGCGGGCGGGCGCAGACCTCCTCGACGAGCGCCGCCACGCGGGCCCGCTGGGCCTCGTCCGCGCGGGCGAACCGGCGGGGGTCGGCTTGCGCGAGCCGCCGGTACCAGTCGTGGGCCTCGGCGTCCCGCACCACCTCGCGGGGACGGGTGTCGTCACCCTTGCTGTGCGGACCGAGCCGCTGGGTGGCGAACTCGACGACCAGCGGCCGGTTCTCCAGCCGCACCTCGGACACGAGCGGGGCGAGCTCCTCCCTGATCAGGGTGACGTCGGAGGTGTCCACGCGGTAGTGACGCGCTCCGAACGCCTCTGCCCTGCCCCGTACGGTGCCGGCCATCTGCCGGGCGGTCGGGGTGGACTGGGCGATCCCGTTGTGCTCGACGACCACGAGGAGCGGCAGCCGCCAGAGCGAGGCGATGTTGAGCGCCTCGTAGACGGCGCCCTCGCCCCAGGTGCCGTCGCCGATGTAGACGCAGGCCAGGGAGCCGGGCGAGGTGTTCTTCAGGTGCAGGGCGACTCCCGTGGCCACCGGGAGGCTCTCCCCCTGCACGCCGGTGGACATGTAGCGGTCACGGAAGATGTGCTGGCTGCCGCCGACCCCGCGGCAGACCGCTCCCTCCCTGCCCATGATCTCGGCGAGCAGCCCGGCCGGGTCCTCGAAGCGCGCGAGGTAGTGGCCGTGCCCCCGATGGTTGCTGAAGACGTAATCCGTCTCGCCGAGCAGCGGACGGAGGGAGACGGGCACGTACTCCTGCCCGAGGCAGGTGTGCGTGGTGCCGTCGATCCGCCCCTGGCCGAACAGGTCGAGCAGAGCCAGCTCGAAGTGCCTGATCAGGAGCAGCAGGTCGAGATCGCCGTCGTCCGGCAACGGCGGGCGGGCGAGTACGGCGGAGGACTCGGTCACCGGCCACCGTCCCCGAAGGCCGGGTCCGGCCCGGCGCCGACCAGGGCCGCTCCGGAACCACTCGCGACCGCGACGTTCCCGGGCGTGCCGGAACCGGGGGTGCCGGAACCGGACGCACCGGAACCGGGCGTGCCGGAACCGGACGCGCTCCCGGAACGCGCGACGCTCTCCACCACCCCCGCGATCGTCGGCGTGTCGAAGAAGACGTCGAGCGACACCTCGATGCCCAGACGCTTCTGCATCCGCGCGATGATCTGCGTGATCGTGAGCGAGTGGCCGCCGAGGTCGAAGAGGTCCTCGTCGTCGCCGATCTCGTCGATCCCGAGCACCTCCTGCCAGATGGCTCTGATCTCGTCGGCGAGCCCGCTCGGCTCCGTACGACTGTCGCCGGTCAGGATGTCCCCGAGCATCGAATCCGGATTTTTCATGATCTGTTTGAGGTCCTTCACTATCTGGGTGCCCCCCGAAAGGGCGCGCGGGCTGTACTGCGTGATCACGTCGAGGCCGTCGGGACCGTCGATCGCCTGGATGTGCAGGACGCTGCGGACGGAGCCGTTGAACACCGCCCAGTCGACCGTCGTCCGCAGCCCGGCGAACTCGGGCGCGGGCCTGCGCCTGCGGTAGCTCACCGAGACGGGCGCCATCGCCGTACGAGGCCGGAGACCGCGAACGGCCCGGGCGAGCGGCACCGGCCGGAACCGGTACAGCTCCCGCAGGTCCGCGCGTAGACGGGCGGCGAGTTCGGCGACGGTCATACTCGGCGTCGGCGTCGACGCCACCGGTAGTTCGTTGACGTAGAGGCCGATGTGATCGCGGGTCTCGTGTGTCCGCGTCGACATGTCGACGGCGCACACCGGCTCCGCGTTGCCGTACGCGAACAGCAGGGCGTGCACGGACGCGAGGAAGAGCTCGAAGCGCGAGACGTCCCGCGCGCCGGACCCGTCCGGCAGCTCGGCGCGGAAGGTGAGGATCGCCCCGTCCTCCGCCCCTCGCGACCGCCCCGGCCCGTCCGGCGAGGAGGTCAGGCCGGGCAGGGCCACGTCCCCCGGCTCCCGCCAGCGGGTCCGCCAGAAGTCGCGGGCGTCGTCGATGAGTTCCGCGACCCGCTCGCGGTCGGCCGCCGCATGGTCGGCGTACGTGCCCTGGAGCGGCGTCACCGGAGATCCGTTGTAGAGCGCGGCCAGATCGCGGACCAGGACGTCCTTGGACTCGCCGTCGAAGACCAGATGGTGCGCCACGATGATCAGGGCATGCCGGGCGGGGCCGATCCGGGCGATCCGGAACCGGGCCAGCGGCCCCGTCCGGACGTCGAACGGCCGCCGGATCTCCGCGCGGACCAGGTCGTCGACGTCTCCCGCGAGGGTCACCTCCACGCTCGGAGGGGCGGCCGGCACCTCAACCGGGACGCCGTCACGCTCGTCGACGGCGGTCGAGAGGACGGGATGGCGGCCGATCAGCTCTTCGCACGCCCGGACCAGCCGGGGCACGTCGAGCAGCCCGTCGAAGGTGACCAGCAGCGGCATGCGGTACGCCGAGCCCGCCCGCCCCATGCGCTCCGTGATCCACATCCCGACCTGGGCGTACGACGCCTGCGGCGCTGTGGTGCTCATGCCCGGGCCCGCAATGCCCGCTTGTCCACCTTGCCGCCGTTGTTCCTGGGCAGCGCGTCCATGGTCACGATCTCGGAGGGGATCTCGTGCCGGGCCAGCCGTTCGCCGAGGAAGGCCCGCAGCGTGGGCGCGGACACCGGGGCGGCCTCGCCAGGGCGCTGCCCGCCCGCCCCGGCCGGCCGTTCCCCGGGGGCGCGCAGCACGACGGCCGCCGCGACCGCCGCACCGAGGACGGGGTGGGGCACGCCGTACGCGGCCGCCTCCACCACGGCGGGGTGCGCGTGGAGCGCCTCCTCGACCTTGAGCGTGGAGACCTTGAACGCGCCCGACTTGATCACGTCGCTCTCCCTGTCGACCAGGTAGAGGTAGCCGTCCTCGTCGAGCCGGCCGAGATCGCCCATCCGGATCCATCCGTCCCTGAAGACGGAGGCGGTCGAGGGGTCGTTGTAGTACGAGCGTGGCGCGGCGGGCGAGCGCATCCACACCTCGCCGGTCTCCCCCGGAGGCAGCACGTCACCGTCGGGCGAGACGACGCGCACCGCGCCGCCCACGGCTGCTCTGCCGACCGAACCCGGCCGCTCCGGGTCGACGATCATGATGGTCTGGGCGGGGGCCGCCTCGGTCGAGGTGTAGTAGTTCGTGATCGTCGCATTGGGGAACATCCCGGCCAGGCCGGTCGCGACGGCCGCCGGCAACGGCGCGGCGGCGGAGCCGAGCAGCAGCACGCTGGACAGGTCGTGGCGCTCCCCCCGGCCGAGCAGCTCGATGGCCATCGCGGGGACCAGGAACACCGTCCCGGCACGATGCTCCGCGATGAGCCGCGCGAAGCGATCCGGAGTGAAGACCGGCAGGGTCACCACGGCCGGGTGCGCGTTGAGCGCGTTGACCAGCATCATCTGGCCCGCGTTCGTGCCGATCGGGAAGGCGTGGACCAGGTGCCGCGAGTGCGCGAACGGCCGCATGGCCGGACGGCGCGGCCGCAGCAGCGCGCCGAAGGCCAGGTTGGCGTGCGTGGCGGCGACGCCCTTGGCCGTTCCCGTGGTGCCCGACGTGTAGAGGATCTGCGCGATGCCGTGCGGGTCGTTCGGCCTACCGGACGGCTCGGCGGAGCCCAGGGGCAGCTCGCCCAGATCCCTGATGACCATGGACGCCGAGCAGTGCGCGGCGATCCGTCCGACCTCCGCGGCCGGGGCCCGGTCCGACAGGGGTACGGCCACCGCCCCCGCCTTGAGCACTCCGATGAATGCGATCGCGTAGTCGATCCAGCGCGCGCCCGGAAAGATCAGTCCGATCCGTTCGCCGCCGCCCAGCCCCATGGAGAGCAGCGCGCCGGCGACGGCGTTCGACCGCTCCTCCCACTCCGCGAAGGTCAACTCACCGGCCCCGTGGACGATCATCGCCGTCCTGTCGGGCTCCGCCGCCGCCCTGGCCGCGAGCAAGGCGGGCAACGTCGGGGTTTCGACTGCACTTCTCACCAAAACAACTCCGAAAGATCGGATGAAAGCCCCTCCTTACGGAATCGAGGAGGCTTATTGGAAGGATTGTTTCCAGTTGTTCAAGGGCCGAGTCTGACACGGCGCGACGGCGCGCGACAAGAGGGGGCGTCGATCCCCGCCCTTTCGTGCCGGGCCTTCCCGTTCACTCATAAGGGTTGTGGCCCCGGCCGTCGCGTGTCAGACTTGACCCTCCAGATAACCGAAAAGAAACTTTCCTATTAGTGCGCCGGCACTCTCCGTCGGCCATTTAGGGCTGCAATCATCCGATCTGTTGGAGGCGTACGCCTGGATGCTTGCCATCTCTGACATCCCGCTCTCCCTCGGCCAGGAACGGCTGTGGTTCCTGCACGAGCTGAACCCGAACGACGCCTCTTACAACATCTGCGTCACCGAGCGGCTGCGCGGACCACTCGACGCCGTGGCACTGGAACACGCCCTCGGCGCGGTCGTACGGCGGCACGAGGTGCTGCGGACCCGCTACCCCGCCGTGGACGGCAGCCCCGTCCAGGTGATCGACAACGCCGTTCCCGTGCTCGAACGCGTCGCCGCGCCCAGCGAGGAGCGGGCCGCCGAACTCGTCGCCGAGCTGACCAACCGGCCGTTCGACCTCGCCGAGGGCCCGGTGATCCGTACCCGTCTGATCACGCTCACCGGTCCCGGCGACAGCGCGGCGAGCACCGGCGGCGAGACGGGCATGGAGCACATCCTGGTCGTCGTCCTGCACCACATCGCGGGCGACGGCTGGTCGCTCGGCGTGCTGTTCCGCGAGCTGGCGGCCCATTACCGGGCCTTCCTCGACGGCACGCCGCCCCGCGTCCCCGACCTGCCCATGCGGTACGCCGACCACGCGATCCGCCAGCGGGCCCGGGACCGCGCCGAGGAGCACGACTCTTCACTGGCCCACTGGAAGGAACGGCTGGCCGGGGTGCCCGTCCTGGCGCTGCCCACCGACCGGCAGCGGCCCCGGACGAGGAGCTCGCGGGGCGGCTGCGTCGCCCACGAACTGCCCGCGGCCCTGACCGAGCGGCTCACGCGACTGGCACGGGCCGAGCGGGTCACGCTGTTCATGCTGCTGCTCGCGGGCTTCCAGACCGAGTTGTCCCGCTATTCGGGGCAGACGGACTTCTGCGTGGGATCCCCGGTGGCCGCCCGGGACGACGAGGAGACCGAGCACCTGATCGGCTTCTTCCTCAACACCCTCGCCATCAGGGCCGACCTCTCCGGCGATCCCGCCTTCCGCGACCTGCTCCGCCGTACCCGCTCGACCGTGGTGGAGGCGCTGGTCCACAAGGGCACCCCGTTCGACCGCCTGGTCACCGAGCTCGGCGTCGAGCGCGACCTGAGCCGGACCCCGGTCTTCCAGACGCAGTTCAGCCTGCGCAGCGAGACGAACGACGGCCTCGACCTCGCCGGGGTCACCGCCGAGCGGTACGACCCGGGTTTCCAGCAGGCGAAGTTCGACCTGTCGCTGGAGATCCTCCCGGCGGGGGACGTTCTCAAGGCGTTCTTCGTCTACAGCGCCGACCTCTTCCACAGGGAGACCGTCGAACGGTTCGCGGCGAACTTCGAGACCCTCCTGTGGTCCGTCGTCGCCGCGCCGGAGACGCCGATCTCGGAACTGGAGCTGGTCGCGCCCGCGGAGCGGGAAATCATCGCGGAGTGGAGCGCGTGCCCGGCCGTGCCCGAGCCGCCCGCGCCGACGCTTCCCGAGATGGTCGCCACCACGGCTCGCCGCTTCCCCGGAACTGTGGCCGTGCGGTACGGCGACGACGCGCTGACCTACGCCGAACTGGACGCGCGGGCCGGAACGCTGGCGGCGCGGCTCAGGGCGCTCGGCGTCGGCCGCGACGTCCCCGTGGGCATCCGCCTGGAGCAGTCGCTCGACCAGGCCGTGGCCATCCTCGGCGTGCTGAAGGCGGGCGGCGCGTACGTGCCGCTGGATCCGGAACAACCCGCGGAACGGCTGCGGCACATGCTGCAAGGCGCGGCCGTGCTGATCGCGGCGGCCGAGGGTGCCGGCACGCCGGGCGCTCAGGATGCTCAGGGCGGCCGGGTCGCCGCCGGCGGGGCGGCCCTCCCGCCGGAACCGGACTTCGCGGGGCCGGTGGTCGACCCGGGCGGGGCGCTCATCCGGAAGGCCGCCCCCGGCGCCCCGGGCACGGGCGACGCCGATGCCGGTGACGGCCTGACGTGGCCGCCTCCCTCGCCCGACGACCTCGCCTACGTCATCTACACGTCCGGATCGACCGGGCGGCCGAAGGGCGTGGCCGTACAGCACCGGCAGGTCATGAACTACCTGGCCGACGTACACCACAGGTTCGGCGTGACCGAGGGCGGGAACTTCGCCCTGCTCCAGTCGCTCACGTTCGACTTCGGCATGACCGTGTTCTACCTGTCGCTGATGACCGGGGGCACGCTCCACATGTTGCCGTCGCGCGTCTCCGCCCCCGAGCTCGCCGCGTCCATGCCCGGGATCGACTACCTCAAGATGACGCCGTCGCACCTCGCCGCGCTCGCGGCGGACGTGGACGCGCGGGCGCTCCTCCCGAGGCGACTGCTGATCCTGGGCGGCGAGGGGTCGGGCTGGGAGTGGGCGCGCGAGCTGGCCGCGCTCGGCGCCTGCCGGGTGGTCAATCACTACGGCCCGACCGAGGCGACGATCGGCGTCACCACCTACGAGGTCGGAGCGGACACCGAGCCCGCCGGGCCGATCACGCCGATCGGGCGGCCGCTCGGCCACGCGAGGATCCACGTCCTCGACGCGCGCCTGCGGCCGGTGCCGGTCGGCGTGCCGGGTGAGCTGTGCGTCGGCGGCGACCGGCTGGCCCGCGGCTACCTCGGCCGGCCCGACCTCACCGCCGCCGCCTTCGTCGACTCGGAACGGCACGGCCGGATCTACCGCACCGGCGACCTGGCGCGGTGGTTGCCGGACGGCACGCTGGAGTTCCTCGGCCGCCACGACCTCCAGGTCAAGATCCGCGGATACCGCGTCGAGCTCGGCGAGGTGGACGAGGCGCTGCGGCTGTGCCCGGGCGTCGCCCATGCGGTGACCGACGCCCGAGGGGGCGAGCTGGTCGCGTACCTGGTGGCCGGCGACGCGACCGACCGGGCGGACCGGCCCGGCGTCGCGGAGCTGCGACGGGACCTCGGCACGCGGCTTCCCGACTACATGGTGCCGACCCGCTACGTCTGGCTCGACGAGCTGCCGCTGAAGGGGCACGGCAAGGTCAACCGGGCCGCGCTGCCCGATCCGGAGGACGACCGCCCGGACCAGGAGGTTCCCTTCGAACCGCCCGCCGACGAGATCGAGGAGATCATCGCGGCGGCCTGGTGCGATGTGCTCGGCATCCGGCGGGTGGGCGTGCTGGACGACTTCTTCGATCTCGGCGGTCACTCGCTGCTCGCCACCCGCGTGGTGGCCCGCCTGCGCCGTGAGCTGCCGCCCGGCGGCCATCCGGTCGGCCTCATGGACCTCTTCCAGCGGACCACCGTCAGGGAGCTGGCCGAGCTGGCGAGGAGCGGCGCGGGCCCGCGCGGCCTGCTGTACGAGCTGACCGCGCCGCGCCGCGGAACGGTCACGTCGACCCTTGTCTGCGTGCCGTACGGCGGGGGAAGCGCGGTGGTCTACCAGCCGCTCGCGGACGCGCTGTCGGAGACGTGGCGCCTGTTCTCGGTCGCCGTCCCGGGACACGATCTCGGGCTGGCCGAGGAACCGCGGCCGCTGGAGGAGGTCGCGCAACAGTGCGTCGAGGAGATCACGGAGAAGGTGACCGGCCCGCTGGTGCTGTACGGCCACTGCGGGGTCGGAGGCGCGCTGACCGCCGAGATCGCCCGCCGGCTGGAGGCCGCGGGAAGGGAGGTGGAGGCCGTCTACATGGGCGGCGTCTTCCCCTTCGCCCGCCCGGTGAAGGGGCTGATGGGCCGCTGGGCCAGGCTCACCCGGTTGGAGCGGCTGCGCAGCGACCGGGCGGACCTCAACTGGCTGACCGCGCTCGGGGCGGACCTGTCGGATCTGGACGACGAGCAGAAGGCGTTCGTCGTCCGCAACATGCGGCACGACGCCCGGGAGGCCGAGGATTACTTCACCCGGCTGATCGAGACGGGCGCCGACCGGTTGTCCGCGCCGATCATCTCGATCGTCGGCGAGTACGACCCGGCCACCGACTACTACGAGGAGCGCTACCGCGAGTGGGAGTTCCTCACTGACACGACCGCCCTGGTCGTCCTGGACGAAGGCGGCCACTATTTCCTGAAATATCGGGCGGAGGAGCTGGCGGCAGCGGTCACCGCCACCCACCGGGACCTCCCGGCCGCCGAAACGCCCGAGCCCGCCCCGCCCGCCGCGCTCTCCACGGACGGGCGCCGGACGGGTCCGGCCCGGACGGCGGGGCCCGACCCGACGGTGCGCCGGTTCCTGACGGTCGCCCTGGGCCAGATGGCCTGCCTGATCGGCTCCACGCTGACCGAGTTCGCGATCCCGGTGTGGATGTACCTCAGGACCGGGTCCATGACGCAGTACGCGGTGCTCCAGATCCTCGCCGTGATCCCGGGCATCCTGGCGGCACCGCTCGCCGGCGCGATCGTGGACCGGTCGAGCCGCCGCACGGTGATGGTCGTGGGCAACTCGGCCGCGCTCGCGATCCAGTCGGCCGCCGCGCTGCTCCTGTGGGCCGGCCACCTCGGCACCTGGCCCCTGTACGTCCTGCTGACCGCGCTCTCCGTCGCGCTGACCTTCCAGCGGCTGGCGTTCACCTCGGCCGTGCCGCAGCTCGTGCCGAAGCGTTATCTCGGGCACGCGAACGGCGTCGCGCAGACGACGCTGGGCGTCGCGCAGTTCATCGCGCCGCTGGCCGCCGTCGGCCTCCTGTCGGCGGCGGGGCTGCAGGGCATCCTCGTGCTCGACGTGGTGGGCCATGTGTTCACCCTGGTCGTCCTGGCGCTCGTGGCCTTCCCCGCGACGATGGCGCACCGCCGCAGGGAGACCGTCGGCCGCGAGATCGCGGAGGGGTTCCGGCTGTCGATGGGCAACCGGAGCTTCCGCGCCATGGTGATCTTCTTCGCCCTGCTCTCGCTCGGACTGTCGCCGGTGTTCATGATGTACTCGCCGCTCGTGCTGTCATTCGGCACGCTGACGGACGCGGGCGCGATCGCGCTCGTCGCGGGAGCGGGGGCGGTTTCCGGCGGCCTGACGATGGCCGTGTGGGGCGGTCCCGCGCGCGGGCGGATGCGCGCGATGCTGCTCACCACGTCGCTCATCGCCGCGTCCTGCCTGGTCGTGGGCCTCGACACCTCCCTGGTCCTGATCGGCGTCGGCGCCTTCGGCGTGTCGTACGGCCTCGCCCTGGTCAACGGCATCTACGCGACGATCATCCAGGTGAAGGTGCCGCAGCGGTTCCACGGCCGGGTGTTCGCGCTCAACCAGATGGTCGCCTGGTCGACGATCCCGCTCGGGGTCGGCGTGATCGCCCCGCTGGGCACCCGGCTGCTCGGCGACATCGGGACGATGTACCTGGTCTTCGCGGGATTCATCGCGGCCGTCACCTTCGGCGCGCTCCGCACCCGCGTCCTGGCCCGCTTCGACGACGAGGTCCCGGACGCCACCCCCGACGATCTCGTCGGGCTCGAACGGCGAGCTCGGAAGACGGCATGAGAAGCACCGGAACCCCGGCACGGAAAGGGACGACATGCTGAGAGAACGACTGGCGGAGCTGGTGTCGCAATCGTGCGACGGCGAGATCTCCGCCGCCGAGGCCCTGGAGGCGACCGTGCCGCTGTCCTATCTCGGCCTCACCTCGCTGGCCCAGATGCGCCTGATCGACACGCTCGAACGGGAGTACGGCGTGGAGGTCGACCTCGGCGGCGACATCGCGTTCCTCGACAGCGTCGACGGGCTGGCCGCGTGGGTGTCGGCGGCGCGGTGATCTCGTTCTCGGGCACACGCTCCGGCAGGGCGCCGCTCACCTGGGGCCAGCGCGCGATCTGGGACGCCATCCGCCGGACGGCGCCCGACGACCACTACTTCAACTTCGGCCGGGTGCTGGAGGTGCCGCGGGGCGCGCGGCCGGCCTCGGCGGCGCACGTGTCGCGCGGCATCGGGCTGCTGGTCGAGCGGCACGAGGCGCTCCGCACGCTGGTCGGCCCCGGGCCGTGCCAGATCCTCCACGACCGGGGCGCGCTGCCGGTCCGCGTCGCGGCGGGCGCCGACCCGGCCGCCGTCCTCGCGGAGCTGTCCGCGACCGCCTTCGACTACGAGCACGAGTGGCCGCTGCGGGTCGCGCTCGTGACCGGCGGCGGCCTCCTCTCCGAGGACGAGGTCACCCACGTGGTGCTCGTCTTCTGCCACATGGCCGCGGACGGGCTCGGCGCGGAGCAGGTCGTGCGCGACCTGCGGCTGTTCCTCCTGCGCGGCGCGCTGCCCGGCGGCGCGCCGCCGCAGCCGCTCGACCTGGCCCGATGGCAGGAGTCCCCGGGCGGCAGGAGGCAGGCGGCGGGCGCGGCGGCCCTTTGGGAGCGCGAGTACCGCAGGATCCCGGCCACGATGTTCGGCCTGCCGTCCGCAGCAGAGGAGCGGCCGCCCATCCGGCGCGCCGCGCTCACCTCCCCGGCGATCGACCTGGCCGCCCAGCGCCTCGCCGTACGGCACGGCACGAGCACCTCGACCGTTCTGCTCGCGGCGGTGAGCGCGCTCGTCGCCGAGGTGACCGGCCACGGGACCGTCGCCGTCCTGCCGATCGTGAGCAACCGGTTCGGCCGGGACACCCGGACCGCGGTGACCACCCTGTCGCAGGAGGGGCTGTTCGTCCTCGGGACCGGCTCCGGCACGGCGCGCGGGACCGCGTTCGCCGACCTGCTCGCCGCGGCCCGCCCGGCGGTGCTGCGGGCCTACCGGAGCGGCTACCACGACCCGGGCGACAGGGAGCGGATCGCCGCCGAGACGAGCCGCGAGCGGGGCGTCCCGATCCACCCGTACTGCTGTTTCAACGACATGCGGTTCACCGAGCGGGCGACCGACCACGACGACGAGCGCATCCGGCGGGCGCGGTCGGAGACGTCGCTGACCTGGCCGCTCAGCCAGGACGAGCTCAACTGCCGGTTCTGCGTCCACGTGACCGACGCGGCGCGGATCTCGGTCACGGCCGACACCCGGTGGCTCGGGACGGCGGACATCGAACGCTACCTGCTCGGCCTGGAGCGGCTGCTCGTCGAGGCGGCCCTGCGATGACCGGGCCGGGGATCTCCGGGCCCGGATCGGTGCGCGCCTACGCCACCGCCACCTCGTGCGCGCAGGGCGAGTCGCTGGAGTTCCGCCTGGACGGCCCGGACGAGCCGGGCGCGACCGCCGAGCTGGGCGTGACCGTCCATGACGCGACGTGCGACCGGCTCATGCTGGCGGCCTCCGTACGCGGGCCGTCCTGGCGGCTGGAGGTACCGCCGGACTGGCCGAGCTCGCTCTACCGCGCCCGTTTCGTCTCCGGCCCGCCCGAGCCCGACGTGCCCGTGCCCCGCGCCACGGGCGACCTCCCAGGTTCGGGGGCCTCACCGGACGACGAGGTCTACTTCGTCGTACGGCAGGCCGTGCCGGGAACCACGTCGCCGATCCTCGTGTCGATCCCGTTCGCGACGTGGCAGGCGTACAACCGGGCGGGCGTGCCCGGGGAGAGCATCTACTGGACCGAGCAGCCGGACCGCGCCGCGCGCGTGTCGTTCGACCGGCCCGGCGGAGGGCCGCCGCCCGAGCGCTGGGAGGACGGCATGCTGCGCTGGTTCGCCCCGGCCGGATACACGGTCGAGTACTGCTCGGGCCTGGACCTCGACCCGGATCTGCTGTCCGGCTACCGGCTGCTCGTGGTCAACGGGCACGACGAGTACTGGACGGCCGGGATGCGCGACGCGTGCGAGGAGTTCGCCCGGCGCGGCGGGAACATCGCCTTCTTCTCCGGTAACACCTGCTGGTGGCAGATCCGGATGGAGGGCCGGACCATGGTCTGCCACCGCGACCCGGTGACCGACCCCGTGGAGGACCCCGGCCTCACCACGGTCGAGTGGTCGAGCGCGCCGGTCTCCCGCCCGGAGAACACGCTGACCGGCGTGAGCTTCCGCAACGGCGCCGGCGCCTGGGGGCCGTACATGCCACTGATGAGGGAGGAGTCGTACACCGCCAGGTTCGCCGCGCACTGGGCGTTCGAGGGCACCGGCCTGACCGACGGCGACAAGTTCGCCCAGGGAGCGATCGGCTACGAGACCGACGCGGCCGAGTTCACCGAGATCATGGGCGTGCCCCGGGCCACCTGCCGGGACGGCACACCGCCGTCGTTCGTCGTGCTCGCGACGGCCGACCTGCGGCACTGGAGCGCCTGCGGACAGGGCGGCTGGGCCACCATGGGCGTCTTCTCCCTCGGCCGCGGCACGGTCTTCAACGCCGCGACCATCAACTGGGGCAACACGCTGCACGACCCGGTCGTCGACCGGATCACGCGGAACGTCCTCGACCGGTTGTCCCGGCCGTCCCCGCCCGGCTGGGAGGTGATCGGCCCGTCCGGCGACATCCGCGCGCTCGCCGCCTGGCGCTCCACGTTGTACGCCGTGGACACCGGCGGCACCCTCCTGACCCGCGAGCTGTGCGGGCAGAACCTGCGCTGGCAGCCGATCGGCTCGGCGGGCGGGGTGCGCTGCCTCGACTCCCCCCGGGAGGCCGCCGCCGGACTGGGCACCGGCCTGTACGGCGTCACCGCCGGAGGCGTGCTGCGCTACCGCGAGGCGACCTCGGATCCGGCGGACTGGACCGACGTGGGACCGGCCCCGGAGGACACGATCGCGCTCGCGGTCGGCGACGGCGCGTTCTTCGCGGCCACGTCGGCCGGGCGGTTGTGGACGGCGTCGTTCGCCGATGTCGCGTCGGGATCACCGGTCTGGCGGGACGCGGGCGACTCGGGCGGCGCGATCTGCCTGAGCGGGAGCAACGGCCGCCTCTACGCCCTCGGGGCGGACCACCGCGTCCGCACCCGGCTGCCGGTGACCGGCCCGGCGCCCTGGGCCGACCTCGTCGAGGCGCCGGGCGCCGCGGCGTTCACCGCCCACGCGGGCCTGCTCGTGTCGGCGGGCAACGGCCAGGAGCTGAGGTGGCGGACCGCTCAGAAGCCGACCGGGCCGTAGACGGCGGCCGCCGCGCCGGTCGTCATGGCCCAGTAGCGGTCGCCGTAGGACCAGTGCCACCACTCGGTCGGATAGTTGACCAGCCCGGCCTCCTCCAGCGCGGCCGCGAGGATCTTGCGGTTCTGCCGGGCGTCGGCGCCGATGCCGGGCGCGTCCGTGTAGCACGCCCCGCCGCTCTGCTCGGGGTTGTCGTTCACGGCGGTGCCCATGTCGAGCTCGACGCCGTCGTCGTCGCACAGCGTGAGGTCGACCGCCGCCCCGGCGGTGTGCGGCGCTACCTCGATCGGCGAGACGTACCGGCTGGCCGCGCTGTGCAGTTCCTCGGGCGGCATCCCGGGGAACGCCGTGCGGAGCTCGTCCTTGTAGTCCTCGAAGTACTTCCGCTGGAGCGCCGGCGGGCGGTACCCCTCGACGACCACGATGTGGCATCCGGCGGGCAGCAGCGCCTGCGCGGCCTCCAGCCGGGTGAGCACCCCTTCCCGCAGGTGCGCGTACGCGCCGGCGTCGTCGGCGAGGCGCCCGTCCACGCGGAGCCGGCCGCGGACGTCGCGGAGCGGCTCGCCGCACTCCTCGACGGGCAGGGAGGTCACACGGGGATCGGAGATGAGGACGATTTCCGGCATGGTCAAGAACCTACCCGCTCCCCGCGGCGCTCGGGCCGGACCGGGCGGAGCCCCCGCTCCCGCCCGGTCCCCCGATCACCGGCCCGTCCTGATCAGACCGTGGACGAGAAGACCCGCTCCCGCGCCTGGTCCAGCGCGGCGACCAGGGCGCCGCGCAGGATCGGGTTGCCCTCGACCTGGGTGACCGCGACCTTGGGACGGCTCGGGCAGATGCGGGCCACGGCCTCCTCCACCCGGCGGGCGAGCTCCCAGCCCCCGGCCCGCCCGATGTCGCCGCTGAGGACGACCAGCCCGGGGTCGAGCACCACGGCGACCGCCGCCACGCCGACCGCCAGCCGTCCGGCCAGGTCCTCCAGGAAACCGGAGTTGCCGGTGGCGACCGCCGTACGGACGAGGTCGGCGGCGGGCGCGGCGGCGAGGCCGTGCCCGGCGGCGACCGCGGCCAGCGCCTCGCTCCCGACCAGACGCTGGAACGAGCCCGACTGGGGAGCGGTGACGTCCGTGGGCAGCGGCTCGCCGGGCACGGGAAGCCACCCGAGCTCCCCCGCGCCGCCCGAGATGCCCCGGTGCAGCCGTCCGCCGAGCATCACGCCGAGTCCCTGGCCGACGCCGGTCCACAGGATGACGAAGTCGTCCACTCCCTTGGCGACGCCGTAGGCCTGCTCGGCGAGGGCGACGAGGTTGACGTCGTTCTCGATGAGCACGGACTCGCCGAGACCGGCCCGCAGGCCCGCGAGGACGCCGACGTGCCAGGCGGGCAGGTCGAACGAGTAGCGCACGTCGCCGGTCCCCGGATCGACCACGCCGCGGGTTCCTATCACGAACGACCGCAGCCGCCCCATGTCGACGCTGGCCGTCGCGCAGGCCCGGATCACGGCGTTGCGGACGATGCCCACCGGGTCGGCCGCCTCGGTGGGGTCGACGGTCACCTCGGCGACGACGGTGCCGGCGATGTCCGCGACGGCGGCGGTGACGCTGTCCGGCAGCACCTCCAGAGCCGCCACGTACGCGCTGGTGGGGTCGACGGCGTACAGCGCCGCGTTGGGGCCGCGCCCGCCCGGCCGCTCGCCCGCCGTGGTCACCAGGCCCCGCTCCTCCAGCCGCGCCAGGAGCTGGCCCGAGGTGACCCTGGAGAGCCCGGTCAGCTCCCCCAGCTCGCCCCTGGTCAGCGGGCCGTGCGCGACGAGCAGTTCCAGCGCGGCCCGGTCGTTCATCTGGCGCAGCAGCCGGGGTGTTCCCGGTCGTAGTGACACCGGCCGCGTCTCCTCTCGTCACGATCCGCTAACGGCGTGTTTCTTTTAATAAAGTTTATTGTTAGTTTAGCCCCAGCCGCCCCGGAGGCAAGCGATCAGGCCACGGGACGCGCCGACCGAGCGCCACCCCGACGTGAAGCCGGGAAGGGAGAAACCCAACGTGAAGTTCGTGAAGATCGCGGCCGCCACCACCGCGACCGCCGCTTTGGCCCTGGGTCTCGCCGCTTGCGGGAGCAGCGAGGAGAAGCCCGCGACTCAGGCGTCCACCGCCGGAGCCGCGGCTTCCGGGCCCAAGTTCGCCGGGCAGACCCTGACGGTGTGGCGCCTCGGCGCCCCCACCGAGGTCTTCGAGAAGTACATGAACGACCTGGGCGCCAAGTTCAAGGAGGCGACGGGCGCCGAGGCCAAGGTCCAGTGGATCCCCTGGCCGGAGGCCCAGAAGAAGTGGACCGCCGCGCTCGCCGGCGGCGAGGGCCCGGACGTCACGGAGTTCGGCAACGACCAGGTCGCCGCGTGGGTGCAGCAGGAGGCGCTCGCCGACATCACCGACCTGACCAAGAGCGACCCGGACCTGCAGCAGATCCCGCAGAACCTGTGGAGCTACGAGACGATCGACGGCAAGATCTACGCGGCTCCCTGGGGCGGCGGCACCCGCGCCGTGCTGTACCGCAAGGACTGGTTCGAGAAGCTCGGCATCTCCGTGCCGACGACCTGGGACGAGCTGGTCGCGGCGGCCAAGAAGATCGTCGAGAAGCAGGGCAAGGACGTGGACGGCTTCGCCTTCAACGGCGGGTCGGACGCCAACATGTCGCTCTCGCCGTTCGTCTGGTCGGCCGGCGGCGACTTCGCCGCGTTCGAGGGCGGCAAGTGGGTCGGCAAGCTGACCGACCCCGCCTTCAAGGAGGGCTTCCAGTTCTACACGGACCTGGTCACCAAGAACGGCGTCTCCGGCAAGGGCCGCCTGACCCAGAACTCCGTCGACATCGCCCAGCGCTTCGCCGCCGGCAAGGTCGGCATGTACGTCACCGGTGGCTGGGACATCGCCCAGATCAAGGAGCAGAGCAAGGGCAAGGTCGACGAGTCGAAGATGGCCTTCTTCTCGCTCCCGGCCAAGGACGGCAGCGGCCCGGCCCCGGCCTTCCAGGGCGGCAACGACATCGCCATCTGGAAGGACGCCAAGAACCCCGAGCTGGCCGCCGAGTACCTGAAGCTCGCCGCGGGCAAGGAGTTCGGCGTCCGGTACGCCAAGGAGGGCGGCCTGCTCCCGCTCTATCCCGAGGCCCTCGCCGAGCTGGGCGCCGACCCGGCGCAGAAGCCGTTCACCGACACCTTCAAGGTCGCGAAGGGCTTCCCCGCGAGCCCCAACTGGGCTGAGGCCAACGACACCAAGGCGGTCCTGCAGAACGCCGCCCGCGCGGTGATCGACGGCAAGAAGAGCGTCGACCAGGCGCTGGCCGACGCCAACACCGAGCTCGAGACGATCCTCAACCAGTAACGCCATGACGACTCACACGTCGACGGCGACCCGGGGCGGGGAGAACTTCCCCGCCCCGGGTGGGCGCCCCCGACAGCCACCACGCCGATCCAGCCGGCTCCCGGACTGGATCGTTCCGTACGTCCTGCTCCTGCCCGGGCTCCTGGTCATCGGAGGGCTGCTGCTCTATCCGCTGTACCGGGTGGTCGAGATGTCCTTCCACAAGGTCGGACTGGCCCAGCTCAAGGCGAACAACCCGCGCCCCGCGGAGTTCGTGGGGCTGGACAACTACACGCACATCTTCGAGTCCGACCTCTTCTGGCCGTCGCTGCGCAACACGATCGTGTTCGCCGCACTCACCGTCGCCCTGACGCTGACGGTCGGAACGCTCGTCGGCCTGCTGCTCCACAAGCTCGGCAGGAAGATGTCGATGCTCGTCATCGTCGGCATCATGGCCGCGTGGGCGACCCCGCCGGCCGCCCAGGCCATCATCTGGAAGTGGCTGTTCGACTCGGACTCGGGCGTCGTCAACTGGACGCTGAACCTGCTGCCCGACTGGTTCTCCAACCTGGTCTTCGGCCGCTCCGACTGGAGCGGTGAACCCTGGTTCAACGACACGATCACGCTCTATCTCGTGCTCATCATCGCGGTGGTCTGGGCGTCGTTCCCGTTCATCGCGGTGTCGGTCCTCGCCGGACTGAAGAGCATCCCCTCGGAGCTGTACGAGGCCGCGCAGATGGACGGTTCCCGGCCGATCACCACGTTCCGGAAGATCACCTTCCCGCTGCTCAAGCCGGTGTTCTCGGTCCTGGTCGTGCTGTCGATCATCTGGGACTTCAAGGTCTTCACCCAGCTCTACCTGCTCAACGGCGGCACGGTGAACCGGGACGCGTTCAACCTCTCCCTCTGGAGCTACGCCGAGGCGTTCAGCAACCCGCCGAAGATGGGGCTCGGCGCCGCCATCGCGGTCGTGCTGACCGGCATCCTGATGGTGATCACCTTCGTGTACGTCCGGCAGATCGTGAAAACGGAGGACGTGCGATGAACGACGGCCTGACCCGCAAGAAGTTCGGACGCGTCGCGCTCAACGGCGCCGGGATCGTCGTGTTCCTGTTCGCGATCTTCCCCGTCTACTGGATGGTCGCGACCGCGTTCAAGCCGAACGACCAGATCTTCACCACCCGCTTCATCCCGTTCCCCAGCCCGCCGTCGCTCGAGCACATCTCCCGGGTGTTCACCAAGGGCGTGGCCGGGCACTCGATCTGGCAGTACCTGCTGAACAGCGCCATCGTCGCGGTCAGCGCCGTCGTGATCGGCGCGCTCTTCGCGCTGTTCGCGGCGACGGCCGTGGCCAGGTTCAGGTTCAGGTTCCGCACCTCGTTCCTGATCCTGCTGCTGATCGTGCAGATGGTGCCCACCGAGGCGCTGCTGATCTCGCTGTTCACCATGGTCAAGCGGTTCGGCATGTACGACCAGCTCATCGGCCTCGTGGTGATCAACGTCGGGCTGACCCTGCCGTTCTCCGTCTGGATGCTGCGCACGTTCGTCGCCGCGGTGCCCAAGGAGGTGGAGGAGGCGGCCTGGATCGACGGCGCCGGCCGGTTCGCGACCTTCTGGCGGGTGCTCTTCCCGCTGGTGGCCCCGGGCCTGGTCGCGACCAGCATCTTCTCGTTCATCACCACCTGGAACGAGTTCATCTACGCGTTGACGCTGATCAACACGCAGGGCAAGTACACGATGCCGGTCGCCCTGCAGTTCTTCGTCGGCCAGCGGTCGACGGACTGGGGCGGCATCATGGCCGCCTCGACGTTGATGACCATCCCGGTCCTCATCTTCTTCCTCCTGGTGCAGCGGCGGATGGTCTCCGGACTCGTCGCCGGCGCCGTCAAGGGCTGACCCGCCCTTCACCACCAGTGCGCCGAACCACCGGCGCCATCCACATCACCTCGTACGGCTCCGGCACATCGCGGGAGCCGTACCACGACGAATCTTGGAGCCGAAGACAGCCATGTCCGACTTCTCCGCGAGCATCGGCGACCGGGGGCTACACCGTCTCGCGGCCGGTACGTTGCTCGTCGCCTTCCCCGGCACCACCGCCCCGGACTGGGTCCTCCACGAACTGGAGAACGGTCTCGGCGGTGTCACCCTCTTCGGATTCAACGTCGCGAGCCCCGAGCAGCTCGCCGGGCTCACCCGGCAGCTCGGCGGCGCCGCCCACCCGGTGATCTCGCTCGACGAGGAGGGCGGCGACGTCACCCGCATCGCGTACCACACCGGCAGCCCGTACCCGGGCAACGCGGCGCTGGGCGCGGTCGACGACGTCGAGCTGACCGAGCGGGTCTACCGCTCGATCGCGGCCGACCTGGCCGGGTGCGGCGTCAACCTCGACATGGGCCCGGTCGCCGACGTGAACAGCGCGGACGACAACCCGGTGATCGGCACCCGGTCCTTCGGCGCGTCCACCGAGCTGGTCGCCCGGCACACCGTGGCCGCCGTACGCGGGCTGCAGGCACTCGGGATCGCCGCCTGCGTCAAGCACTTCCCCGGGCACGGCGCCACGCGGCAGGACTCCCACCTGGAGATCCCCCGGGTGGACGTCCCGCGCGACCTGCTGTGGGAGCGCGAGCTCGCGCCCTTCCGGGCGGCCATCGAGGCCGGCACCAAGTCGATCATGACCGCGCACGTCGCGGTCCCCCACCTCACCGGTACGGCTCCCGCCACGCTCTCCCCCGCCGCGCTCACCACGCTGCTGCGCGAGGAGATGGGCTACGACGGCGTCGTGATCTCCGACGCCCTCGACATGCACGCGATCACCAAGAGCGTCGGCCTCGGGGGCGGCGCCGTACTGTCCCTCGCGGCCGGCTCCGACCTGCTCTGCCTCGGCCCGCTGCCGACGCAGCAGGAGATCCGCGGCATCCTGGACGAGATCATCCAGGCGGTGGAGGACGGCCGCCTGCCGCTCGCGCGCCTCGAAGAGGCCGCCGACCGCGTCGCGCGGCTGCGCGACTGGCTCGCGGTGGCGCGTGACGAGGCGGCCGAGAGCGACGTCATCGGCCTGGACGCCGCCCGCCGTGCCGTCACCCTCTCCGGATCACCGGCACCCCTGGTGGATCCGTTCGTGATCGAGGTGGACACCCCGCCGACGATCGCGGTCGGCGACGTCCCGTGGGGCGTCGCCCCCTGGCTGCCCGAGGCCGAGATCGTCCGGATCAAGCCGGACGAGGCCCGGCCCGACGCGCTGCTCAGCAGGGCCGAGGGCCGCTCACTGGTCATCGTGGTCAAGGACGCGCACCGGTACCCCCGCAGCCGCGACCTGGTCTCCGCCCTCCTCGCCGATCGCCCCGACGGGGTGGTGGTCGAGATGGGACTGCCCGTCTGGCGACCCCAGGCGGCGGCGTACATCGCGACCTACGGAGCCGCGCGGGCCAACACCCAGGCGGCCGTGGAGCTGCTGACCGTGTGACCTCCCGGTCAGGACGTCGCGACCGGACGCCCGGTCCCGCTCATCGCGGGGCCGGGCGTTCACGTGTCCTAGGACGCGAAGATCTCCTCGCGGGCCTGCTCGAGCGCGGCCAGGACGGCGCCGCGCAGCACGGGGTTGCCCTCCACCTCGGTGGTGACCACCTCCGGGCGGATCAGGCACATCCGCGCGACGGCCTCCTCCACCCGCGCGGTCAGTCCGGTCCCCCCGGCCCGGCCGACCTCCCCGGCGAGGACCACGAGCCCCGGGTCGAGCACCACGCACACGGAGGCGACGCCCAGGGCCAGGCGGAAGGCGATCTCGTCCAGCAGCGGCGCGCCGCGGTCCCCCGCCGCCGCCGCCTCCGTGACGAGATCGGCCGCGCTCCCGCCGACGAACCCGAACTCGCGGGCCAGCTCGGTGACCGCCTCGGCGCTGACCAGGGACTGCAGGCCGCCGGCGAGCGAGGGCAGCCGCCCGGGGGTCGCCTTCACGGTCTCGGCCAGGGGCACTCCGGGCACGGGGAGGTAGCCGATCTCGCCCGCGCTCCCCGTCCTGCCCCGGTGCAGCCGACCGCCCAGGACGACGGCCAGGCCGATGCCGCGGCCCACCCAGACGAGCACGAAGTCCTCGACATCCCGGGCCGCCCCGTTGGCACGTTCCGCGACCGCCACGAGGTTGACGTCGTTCTCGATCGTGACCTCGCGGCGCAGGTCCCGGGCCAGCGCCTCGTGGATGCCCTCGTGCCAGTGCGGCAGGTCGAAGGAGAACCGCACGTCGCCGGTGCGCGGATCGACCACGCCGGGGGTGCCGATCACGACGCCGCGCAGCCGCGACAGCGCCACCTTGGCCGACCTGCACGCCTTGACGACGGCGTTGTGGACGGCGGACACCGGGTCCTCGTGCGCGGCGGGCTCGGCGGTCACCTGGGCGACCACCTTGCCGTTGATGTCGGCGATCGCCGCGGTGACCAGGTCGGGGCCCACGTCCAGGCCCGCGACGTACCCGCACGAGGGCACCACGCCGTACAGCGCGGCGTTGGGGCCGCGGTTGCCCGCCTGCTCGCCGACGACCTCGACGAGGCCGCGCTCCTCGAGCCGGGCGAGGGTCTGCGAGGCGGTCACCTTGGACAGCCCCGTCAGCTCGCCGATCTGGCCCCGGGTGAGCGGTCCCGAGGCGAGCAGCAGCTCGAGCGCGGCCCGGTCGTTGATCTCCCGAAGCAGCCTCGGGACGCCGGGACGTCGCTCCGCCGTCCTACTTTCCATGATCGCCCCCGAAGATCTGTTAGGTGCGCCCGCGACCGGTCAGCAAAGTTTCCTGCCAGCTTAGCGATCGGGCAATCCCCCCGCATCGGACGGAAACCCCGAGGCATCGCTATTGCCCTCCCAGGCAAGAAGTACGAGGATCACTCATGTCTTCGGCAGAGGAGAGCGCATGGCCGGTCAGGTCACCGAGAACCGCGACACCCCCGTCACGCGGCGGATCACTCCCCGGTCCGCGACCCCGGTCGCCCTCGCCCTGGGCGTGCTCCTGCTCACCGACGCGCTGCGGGTCTTCCTGCCCTCCCTCATCACCCTGTACGGCAGGGCCGGCGAGACCCCGCCGGAGCAGATGGGCGTCTTCGCCGCGCTGTGGTTCGTCCTGCCCTTCGCCGCCGTACCGGTCGCGCGCCTCGCCGGCGCCCGCCCGGTCCTGGTCTTCGGCGCGATCGCCCTGGTCGCGGGCCGGCTCGTCCTGCAGGCGGCCGGCGGCGGCGACGCGCAGCTCTA
Organism: Microtetraspora niveoalba; assembly: GCF_001570405.1. Classification (GTDB taxonomy): domain Bacteria; phylum Actinomycetota; class Actinomycetes; order Streptosporangiales; family Streptosporangiaceae; genus Microtetraspora; species Microtetraspora niveoalba. Next base: position 287,590 of record NZ_BBYM01000019.1, read on the forward strand.
CGTCTCCGCCACCGCCGTGTGCGCCGGCCTGGTCTTCCTGTACGGCGCCGCCCGGACCGCCGCGCGCGACACGGTCCCCGTGGGCCTCGCGGCCGGCCTGGCGGTCTCCACGGTCGTCCACCTGCTGCTCGACCGGATGGACCTGGTCTGGCGTGGCGGCCCGCTCCCCTGGGTCGCCGTCCTCGTCGCCTGCGCCGCCTTCCTCGCCGCGGCCCTCGCGTCCGTACGGCTCTCGCCTCCGTCGGACGGCCTCGCCCCCGCCGCCGTGTGGTTCCTCGCCGGCCCCGCCCTGCTGCTCACCGGAATGTTCTCCGGAGGCCCCGGGTTCCTGGAGCTCGGCCAGGACTGGGCGGCGCTCGTGTCCTTCGACGTGGCGCTGCGCGTGGTGCTGCTCTTCTGGGGCGTCGCGTGCGCCCGGTCCGCCCCGTGGAGCGGCTGGGCCGGACTCATCCTGATCATCGCCGTGTCCGCCCAGGCCGCCGACGTGGCGAGCGGTCTCGTCATCGTCACGCCGGTCGTCCTCGGCGCCTGCCTCGGTCAGGCGGCTCGCGGCGGCCTCCCCGCCGCTCGTCCTCCCAGGAACGGCGCGGCGGTCCTCGGCGGCATGGTCGTGTTCCTCGTCGGCACGTTCCTCTACTACGCGGCCTACGACGCGGACCTCGGCTTCCCCAACGTCGTGATCCCGATCGCCGTGGCGGTCCTGGTCGCGGCCACGAGCGCGAAGATCTCCCGGGGCCGTCCCGTCGCGTCCGCCGCGTGGCCGGCCAGGAGGTGGCTCGCGTTCGCCCTGCCGCTGGGCCTGGTCGCGGGCCTGCTCGCGTGGCGGCCCGCCCCCGGCGAACGTGCGGTGGACCGGCCGGAGTTCACGCTGATCACGTACAACATCCGGATGGGGTTCGGCCTCGAGGGGCGGCTCGACCTGGACCGGATCGCCGACTGGGCCCGCGCGCAGCATCCCGACGTGGTGCTGCTCAGCGAGGTGGACCGGGGCTGGATGCTGAACGGCGGGCACGACGACCTGGCCCGGATCGCCGAGGGCCTCGGCATGCGCTACTACTTCGCCCCGGCCGCCGATCGGCTCTGGGGCGAAGCACTGCTGACCAACCTTCCGGTCCGGCAGGTCGTCTCGCATCCGCTGGGACGGCACGACTACCCCACCGGCGCCCAGGCGCAGGCCATCGTGCTGACCGTCGGTGGCAAGGAGGTCGGCATCGTGAACACCCACCTGCAGGCGCCGCCGGGACAGGCGCCCGAGGCGGCGGCGATCGTCCGGGCCCTGTCCGGAGCGGACGGCGGGGCCTCCCGGCCGGTGCTCCTCGCCGGCGACCTCAACACCACGCCCGACGAACCCGCGATGCGGGCCCTGGAGTCCGCCGGGCTGTCCGACCCGCTGCTCACGCTCGGGAACCCGCCGACGTCGCCCGCCGACGCGCCGTCGAAGCGCATCGACCACGTGCTGCTCTCCCCGGGGTTGCGGGCGATCGAGGCCCGGGTGCCCCGCGTCCCGTTCTCCGACCATCTCCCCGTCGTCGTACGGCTCCGCCTCGACTGACGGCGAGGACGTGAGGCGGCGTCGAACCAGTGCCAACCAGGCGGGATAATCGACTACATGCGACTTTCTGCCCGTGTCGACTACGCCCTCCGTGCCGCCGCCGAGCTCGCCGCCGCGGGCGAGGGACCCACAACCGTGGGCGAGCTCGCCAAGGGTCAGGAGATGCCGCCGAAATACCTGGAGAACATCCTGCTCCAGATGCGCCGCGCGGGACTGGTCCGCGGTCAGCGCGGTCCGGAAGGCGGCTACGTCCTGGCCCGGCCGGCCGACCAGATCTCCCTCGCCGACGTGATCAGGGCGGTGGACGGCCCGCTGGCCAACGTCCGGGGCGAGCGCCCCGAGCACGTGGGCTACACGGGCGCGGCCGAGGCGTTGCAGCGGGTGTGGATCGCGCTGCGGGCCAGCGAGCGCGCCATCCTGGAGGAGGTCACGCTGGAGCAGATCGCCAAGGGCGAGCTGCCCGAGAGGGTCACCGAACTCGCCTCCGACCCGTCCGCGTGGAACTCGCACACGCCGGTCTGAGATGCCCGAGGGCGACGCGGTCTACCGCACCGCGAAGCGGCTGCGCGAGGCGCTCGACGGCCGGACGCTCACCCGGTCGGACTTCCGGGTGCCCCGGCACGCCACAGCCGACCTGCGCGGCCGCGCCGTCCTCGAAACCGTCTCCCGGGGCAAGCATCTGCTCACCCGGCTGGAGGGCGGCCTCACGATCCACACGCACCTGCGGATGGAGGGCGCCTGGCGGGTCTCCCCCGCCGGCCGTCCCGCGCCGCCCGGCGACGTCGTACGGCTGATCCTCGCGAACGCGGAATGGCAGGCGGTCGGCACCAGGCTGGGCGCGGTCGATCTGCTGCCCACTGAGAAAGAGGATCGGTTCGTCGGTCATCTCGGACCCGACCTGCTCGGGCCCGGCTGGGACGCGGCCGCGGCCGTACGGAACCTGCTCCGGGCGCCGGAGACCGCCATCGGGGAGGCGCTGCTCGACCAGCGGAACCTGGCGGGGATCGGCACGATCTGGCGGGCCGAGACGCTGTTTCTCGCGCGCCTGTCGCCATGGCGGACCGTCGGGTCGATGTCGGCGGACGAACTCGAGAGCGTCGTGACGCTCGCCCATCGGATCATGGACGCGAGCAAGGACGCTCCGGCCCCGGTCACCACCGGCGACTCACGGCCAGGACGGGCGTTCTACGTATACGGCAGGGCACGCCGCCCCTGCCGACGCTGCGGAGCCCCGGTCAGCAGCGGGGAACTCGGGCCGCGGTCCTACGAACGGTTGATCTTCTGGTGTCGCGCCTGTCAGGGAGACTAGGCGGCGACCATGTCCTTGACCTCGGTGAAGCCTTCGAACTCGGAGCCGGGAAGGCCACCGGGAACGGTCTCCGGAATCGGCAGCCGCTCGTGCTCGGGCATGTCGGCCAGGACCGGCGCATGCTGGAGCTCGGCCAGCGCGAACTGGTCGGAAACCTCACGAAGCACCTGGGACAACGGAACACCGAGGGCGCCGCAGATCGAGGCGAGCAACTCCGAGGACGCCTCCTTCTGCCCGCGCTCCACCTCGGACAGATAACCGAGTGAGACGCGTGCCAGGGTGGACACCTCGCGCAGGGTGCGGTTCTGCCGCACCCGCAGCCGCCGCAGCACATCACCGAGCAGCTGACGCAGCAGGACCATCTGTCGCTCCCTCCCGAGCGCAGGCGTCTTCACGGCGCTCCGCGCGGTCGGCTCGTATCGCCCGTTCTTCGAACGCCCTTCGTACATAGTCCTCGCCGTCATCATTGGTTCGTTCGGCCCTTTCCCCGGCCGCTTTCCGGACTTGCTCCTCGCCGATGGCTCACGGACCTCACTCACAGCTCCACCGTACCCGTATCGAGCGACACCGCGGCAGACCGTGGCGAGCATGTTCGCTGGTGACGTAACGCGGTAATCATCCCGATTGTTCCCCCAAATTTGCTTCTAGCACACCTCTCAGCAGCTCCAAGGCCTCCTGGGCGGTGGCCGCCCGAATGCTCTCCCGTGAGCCGCTCAACATCATGTTCCGGTGCCAGACGCGCCCGTCCGGACCGCACAGCGCGGCGTAGACGGTGCCGACCTCCTTGCCGTCCTGCGTGTCCGGGCCGGCCACCCCCGTCACGGCCAGCCCGTAGTCGGCCTCGGCGACCTCGCGGACCCCGCTGGCCATCGCCGCCGCGACCTCCGGATGCACGGCCCCTTCCCGCTCCAGCAGGTCGGCCGGCACTCCCAGCAGCTTCGTCTTCAGTTCTGTCGCATACGCGATCACGCCGCCGCGGAAGGCGGCGGAAGCGCCCATGGGGTCGGTCAGCCCGGCCCCGAGCAGGCCGCCCGTCAACGACTCGGCCACCGCGACGGTGGCCCCCTGCCGGACCAGCAGCGACAGGATCTGCGCTGCGGCTGAACCCCTCACTCGGCGCGCGACCTCCTCGCCACCTGACGCAGCCGGACCGCCCGGACCACGTAGTCCACGCCCGTGCCGACGGTGACGGCCAGCGCGAGCCCCATGAGCAGCCACCGGACCAGGCCGGGCGCCTGCGGGAGGATGTAGAGCGCGATCGCCACGATCTGCAGGACGGTCTTCACCTTCCCGCCGTAACTGGCCGGAATCACGCCGTGCCTGATGACCATGAACCGGAGCAGGGTCACCCCGGCCTCCCTGGCGATGATCACGATGGTCACCCACCAGGGGATCTCGGCGAGGAGCGACAGGCTCACCAGCGCGGCGCCGATCAGCGCCTTGTCGGCGATCGGATCCGCGATCTTCCCGAAGTCGGTGATCAGGCCGTACCTGCGGGCCAGCCACCCGTCGAGCTGGTCGGTGAGCGAGGCGACCAGGAAGACCGCGAGGGCGCCGTACCGCCAACCCTGCCCGTCCATGAAGAGGAACACCGTGAAGATCGGAACGATCATCAGGCGCACGATGGTCAGCGCGTTCGCGATGTTCCAGGTGCTGACCAGGCGAACGGGAGCCTCCGCCGGCTCGGCGATCCGGGCCGCCGGCGGCTCCGGGAGGATCTCCGGCGCACTCGCCGCGGTCACCGGAGGCTCGCTGCGCTCAGTCATGGACCGGCCTTGATCCGGGCGATCAGGTCAACCCCCTCCGAGTCGACGGCGACGGCCGGGACGATCTGCCCCGGCACCAGGCCGATGCCCTGGACCGTGACGGAACCGTCCACCTCGGGCCCCTGGTGGGCCGCCCGCCCCTCGTAGCCGCCGTCGCCCAGGTCCTCCTCGATGAGGACCTCCAGGTCGGTGCCGATGCGCTCCTCCGCCCGCTGGGCGACGAGCTCCTCGGCCAGCTCGGACAGCATGGCCACGCGCTCGTCCACGGTTTCCTGGTCGAGCTTGCCGTCGAAGGACGCCGCCTCCGTGCCCTCCTCGTCCGAGTAGCCGAAGACGCCGATCACGTCGAGCCTGGCCTCCTGGAGGAAGGCCATCAGCTCGTCGAAGTACTCCTCGGTCTCGCCCGGGAAGCCCACGATGAAGTTGGAGCGCACGCCCGCCTCGGGGGCGCGCTCGCGGATCTGCTCCAGCAGGTCGAGGAAGCGCCGGGGGTCGCCGAAGCGCCGCATCCGCCGCAGCACCGGACCGCTCGCGTGCTGGAACGAGAGGTCGAAGTACGGCACCACGCCCTCGGTGGAGGCGATCACGTCGAGCAGGCCGGGCCGCAGCTCGGCCGGCTGCAGATAACTGACTCGGACCCGCTCGATGCCGTCGGTCGCGGCCAGCTTCGGCAGCAGCGTCTCCAGCGCCCGCAGGTCGCCCAGGTCCTTGCCGTACGACGTCGAGTTCTCGCTGACCAGCACGAGCTCCTTGACGCCCTGCTCGGCCAGCCAGCTCGCCTCCGCGAGCAGCTCCTCGGGGCTCCTGGAGACGTACGCGCCGCGGAAGGCGGGGATCGCGCAGAAGCTGCACCGCCGGTCGCAGCCGGAGGCGAGCTTCAGCGAGGCCACGGGGCCTCCGCTCAGCCGCCTGCGCAGCGGCCGCGGGCCGCTCGCCGGGGCGAGGCCCTCGGGCAGGTCGCCGCCGTGCCCGGGGATCTGGGCTCGCGCCGCCCGCCGCTCGACCGGGGTGATCGGCAGCAGCAGGCGCCGGTCGCGCGGCGTGTGCGGCTTGAGCGCCCGGCCGGCCACCACGTCGTCGAGTCGCTCCCCGATCGAGGCGTAGTCGTCGAAGGAGATCACCGCGGCGGCCTCGGGAAGCGCCTCGGCGAGCTCCTCGCCGTACCGCTCCGCCATGCACCCGGCAGCCACGACCCTGGCGCCCGAGTCCGCCGCCGCCAGCAGCGTGTCGATCGAGTCCTTCTTCGCCGAATCGATGAAGCCACAGGTGTTCACGACGATGACATCGGGCGCGTCGTCGCCCATCTCCCAGCCCGCGGCTTCGAGGCGCGCGGCCAGCTCTTCCGAGTCCACCTCGTTGCGCGCGCAACCCAAGGTGACCAGCGATACGGTTCGGCGAGAAGACATGATGAAACTACGGTATCGGGAGTCGGGCCCTAGCGGGGACCCGGGACTCCCGGCCCGTAGGTGCGCCGCAGCATCTCCCCTCCCTTGCCCGGGGTGCCGAGGTCCTTCCCGTTGACCTCAAGGCGGAAGGCGCCGGCGTCGCCGAAGACGACTTTGACCTGGTCACGGGCCTTCCACGTGGAGGTCTTGCCCTTCTTGACGGTGCCCTGGAAGAGCTGGCGGCCCGCGCCGTCCCTGACGTTGAGCCAGGACGACCTCTTCGCGGTGACCTTGAGCACGACCATTTCGCCGGTCACCTTGGCCGGGTCGTGCCGGGCCTCCGGGGCCTTCCTGCTCTGCGCCGCCGTCTCGTGGACCGTGTCGCCGGAGCCGCCGAGCAGCCGGACGGCGCCGAAGATCACGGCGATGACCGCGGCGATCGCGAGCGCCATCGTCCAGCCGGACGCCCTCCGCGCGCGTGCGCCCAGGGACCGGCCGGCCTTGAACACGCTCGCGGCGCGTATCTGCATGATCGAGCCGTCGCGCAGCGCGTCGTACTGCCTGACCGTCTCGTCGGGGTCGAGCCCCACCGCCCTTGAGATCGCACGCAGGTGCCCCCGCGCGTAGAAGTCGCCTCCGCAGAGCGAGAAGTCGTCCCGCTCGATGCCCTCGATCACGGTCTCGCGTATGCGCGTGCGCTTGCTGAGCTGACCCACGGTCAAGCCCATGCGCTGCCGCGCCTCCGCCAGAGCTTCGCCAATGCTCATAGCTTCCGCCCCCCGAAACGGCTACGCCCGGAACCGTCACCCGTCATCGACGGTGCGTAGTTGGTCCCATTCAACCAGTAGTCGATCCGGAGGAATGCGCGGGGGGTGCTCCGTGTCGTGAGAACAGCGCTACTCTCCGCGCAGGTCGGCGAGGAGCGCGGGCAGGTCGTCCGGCTTGACGAGGACCTCTCGGGCCTTGGAACCCTCGCTCGGCCCCACCACGTTGCGGCTCTCCAGCAGGTCCATCAGCCGGCCCGCCTTGGCGAAGCCGACCCGCAGCTTGCGCTGCAGCATCGACGTGGAGCCGAACTGCGTCGAGACGATCAGCTCCGCGGCCTGGATCAGCAGGTCGAGGTCGTCGCCGATCTCCTCGTCGATCTCGCGCTTCGCCGACGCCGGCGCGGCCACGTCTTCGCGGTACTCGACCTGCATCTGGGCCTTGCAGTGCGCGACGACCTCGGCGATCTCCTTCTCCGAGACGAACGCGTTCTGCAGGCGCATCGGCTTGCTCGCGCCCATCGGCAGGAACAGCGAGTCGCCCTGCCCGACGAGCTTCTCCGCGCCCGGCTGGTCGAGGATGACCCGGGAGTCCGCGAGCGAGGAGGTCGCGAACGCCAGCCGGGACGGCACGTTCGCCTTGATCAGACCGGTGACCACGTCCACGGACGGCCGCTGCGTGGCGATGACCAGGTGGATGCCGGCGGCCCGCGCGAGCTGGGTGATGCGGACGATGGAGTCCTCCACGTCGCGGGGCGCGACCATCATCAGGTCGGCCAGCTCGTCGACGATCACCAGGAGGTAGGGGTAGGGCTGGTAGACGCGCTCGCTGCCGGGCGGCGGCGTCAGCTTCCCCGCGCGTACGGCCTTGTTGAAGTCGTCCACGTGCCGGAAGCCGCTGGCCGCGAGGTCGTCGTAGCGCCGGTCCATCTCGCCGACGACCCATTCGAGGGCCTCGGCGGCCTTCTTCGGGTTCGTGATGATCGGCGTGATGAGATGCGGGATGCCCTCGTAGGCGGAGAGTTCCACCCGCTTGGGGTCGACGAGCACCATCCGGACCTCGTCCGGCGTGGACCGCATCAGGATCGAGGTGATGAGGCCGTTGATGCAGGTCGACTTGCCCGCGCCGGTGGCGCCCGCGATGAGGATGTGCGGCATCTTGGCGAGGTTCGCCACGATCGTACGGCCCTCGACGTCCTTGCCCAGGCCCACGATCATCGGGTGGTGGTCCGCCTGGGCCACCTGGGAGCGGAGCACGTCGCCGAGCGAGACCAGGTCCTTGTCCGTGTTGGGGATCTCCACCCCGATCGCCGACTTGCCGGGAATCGGGGACAGGATCCTGACATCAGCGGATTTGACGGCGTAGGCGATGTTCTTGGTGAGCGCCGTGACCTTCTCGACCTTGACCGCCGGGCCCAGCTCGATCTCGTAGCGGGTCACCGTCGGCCCGCGGGTGAAACCGATCACCTGGGCGTCGATGGCGAACTGCTCCAGCACGCTGCTCAGCGCGTTGACCACCACCGTGTTGGCCTTCGTCTGCGGCTTGGGCGCCGACCCCGTCCGCAGCATCTGCGTGTCCGGCAGCGTGTACGGCCCGGCCTGCGGCGACAACACGAGCTGCTCGACCTTGCGCGGCGCGGGGGTGGGCTGCGGGGGCGCCGACGGCGCCTTGGCCGGGGCGGCCGCGGCCTCCTCCTCGTCGTCGACCAGGCCCGGGACGATCTCCGGCGCGTGGTCCGGACGCCGCCCGTTCTCCTCCGACAGCACCGGAGTGTCGTAGGGCTTGACGTTGTCGCCGATCTCGGACTCGCCGTCCGGTGTGCCGGGCTTCTTCCGGCTGCGCTTCGGGCGTGACTGCGACGTGGTCCGGTCCCCGGACGAGCCCCGGCCCGACGACTCCGGACGCTGGAAGAGCATGTGCCGGATCTCGGCGAGGCGCTCGGGAACCCGGTGGACCGGGGTGGCGGTGATGACCAGGACGCCGAAGCCCGACAACATCAGCAGCAACGGGATCGTGATGAACGCCGGCAGGATGCTCGACGGCGGCGCCGAGACGAGGAAGCCCACCATGCCCCCCGCCTCCGAGATCTTGTCCATGCCGTCGTTCGCGCCCCCCGAGGGGTACGGCGTGCCGTGCGCGACGTGGACGATCCCGAGGATGCCCGCCAGGAAGGCCGTCCAGCCGATGCCCATCCGGCCGGTCTCCGCGTTCTGGTCGGGGTGGCGCAGGAAACGCCAGGCGAGCAACCCGAGCAGGAACGGCACCGACCAGGTGAGCGCGCCGACGGTGCCGTGGACGGCCGCGTCGACCACCTCGGCGACCCCGGTCTTCGTGTCCCGCCAGGTCATCGCGGCGAGCACGATCGCGCCCGCGAGCACGGCGAGGCCGAGCCCGTCGCGGCGATGGGCCGGGTCGAGGTCGCGGGCGCCCTTCCCCAGGGCGCGTACGGCGCTGCCCATGCCTTGGGCGATCAGCGACCAGAGGCCGATGACCAGCCTGCCGATCACGAGGAAGACCCAGCTGACCGGATCCTGGCCGGTCGCGACCTGACGGCCCCGGGTCGTGCGGGAACCGGAGCCGGACGGGCGGGCCCCCGATCCGGACCGGCCGCGGGACCCCGCCGGAGCCCGTTTGGCGGGAGCCGGGCGGGACCCGGTCCGCGGCGTGGGACGTTTCCCTGAACCCTTGCCGGACGTACGGGTGGCCATGATGCCGAAGGTACTAGTGAGACCGGCCGAGATCCCGGAGGCACGCCGAAAGGAGCTCCAGGCCCGTCAGCTCTCCACGGTGCGGCCCCCGAGCCAGGCGTGATCGGGGTCGGCGGGGTCGAGCCCGGCGAACTCGGCGGCGTAGACCTCGGCGTCGTCCTGCGGATGGTAGCCGAGCGCCCGCCCCGGCTCCAGGTCCAGCCAGCCCCGCGTGTTGGCCGAGACGCCCCAGACCAGGGCGTAGGTCAGCTCGGGGGCCGTCAGGCAGGCGTGGGCCAGCCGGACCATGTCCCCCGGGCTGAGCCAGGTGGAGAGGGCGCGGGCGTCGGGCGGCCGGGGCTCGAAGGAGCCGATGCGCAGGCAGGCGACGCGTATGCCGTACCGGTCGGCGTAGTACCGGCCCAGGGCCTCGCCGTACACCTTGGAGACGCCGTAGAGCGAGTCGGGACGGGCGGGAGTGTCGGCGGGCGCGGACTCCTGGCGTGGGGTGAACCCGGCGGCGTGGTTGCTGCTGGCGAAGACGACCCGTTCCACGCCCGCCGACCGCGCCGCCTCGAAGACGCGGTAGGTCCCCTCGATGTTGGCGGCCAGCACACTCTCGAACGAGGCGCTCGTCGAGGGGTCGCCGGCCAGGTGGACGACGGCGTGTACCCCCTCCATGGCGGCCGCCAGCGTGGCGGGGTCGGTGATGTCGCCGACGATCTGGTCGACGCCGTGTTCCTCGATCGGGATCCGGTCCGTGAGGCGCAGCCGGTGCCCGAGCTCGGGCAGTCCCCGGCGCAGGCACGCGCCGATGCGGCCGGCGGCTCCGGTGATGAGTGTCGCCATGGTCCGACCCTAAGTCTCGGCGGATCACGCCCTCCCGCGCGCGGCTCGGATGGCGCTCGCCGCGTTCCCGTATGTGACTCCTGGCGCGGCGGAGGCCGCGCGACGCCCAGGAAGGGGCGAAGGCTCGGCGCCGCCCCGGCCTGCGCGGCGTCCGCCGATGCGGGGAGCGGCGTGGGAGGGCGTGGAACGGGCCCGCCGGTGTTCACGTAGAGCGCCGCATGTCCTGACCGGTCTCGAACTCCCCGATCGATCAGACCAGGGTTCGTCGTCGGCGCACCAGGGAGGTTATCCACAGGCCGGTCGCCGGTCGCCTCGCCGTGACCGGGCTGGTGCAGGATGGGTGCAGCCGTCGGCGGCCGAGCCCCTCGCCCGGTCGCGGCGGACCGCGCGAGATCGTGATTGGAGACACCACCGATGACCGTCTGGAGCGTCGACGCCCGCACCGGCGACCGCCGCGGCGAGTTCGCCGAGTCATCCGTCGATCAGGTCGATCTGGCCTGCCGCAGCGCCCAGGCGACCCGGCGTGCGCTGGACGAGGCGGGCCCGCGCGGCCGCGCGGAGTTGCTTGAGGCGATCGCCGCCGAGCTGGAGGCCACCCGCGAGGCGCTCGTCGCCGCCGCCGATGCCGAGACCGCGCTCGGCGTGCCCCGGCTGACCGGCGAGGTGGGCCGCGCCGCCGGGCAGTTCCGGATGTTCGCCGCGGCGTTGCGCGAGGGGTCCTGGCTCGACGTGCGGATCGACCGGGCCGACCCCGCGGCGACGCCTCCGCGGCCCGACCTGCGCCGGATGAACGTTCCCGTGGGCGTGGTGGCCGTCTTCTCCGCCAGCAACTTCCCGCTCGCCTTCAGCGTCAGCGGGGGCGACACCGCGAGCGCGCTCGCCGCCGGCTGCCCGGTCGTGGTCAAGGCCCACCCGCTGCACCCCGAGACCTCGGAGATCGCCCTGGCCGCGCTGCGCGCCGGCGCACGTACGGCGGGCCTGCCCGAGGACGTCGTCCAGCTCGTCCACGGCCAGGACGCCGGCCTCGCCCTGGTCCGGCATCCGCTCGTGAAGGCCGTCGGCTTCACCGGCTCGGTCCCCGGAGGCCGTCACCTGCACGACGTGGCGAAATCGCGGCCCGAGCCGATCCCCTTCTACGGCGAGCTGGGCAGCCTCAACCCGCTGGTGATCACGCCGGGGGCGGCCGACGCTCGCACCGCCGAGATCGCCTCCGGTCTGGCCGCGTCCGCGACGCTCGGGTCGGGGCAGTTCTGCACCAAGCCGGGCCTCGTCCTCGCCCCCGCCACGCCGGCGGGTCGCGCGCTGATCGAGTCGCTGGCCGCGCGTTTCACCGAGACCGGCCCGCAGGTGCTGCTCGGCGACGGCATCCGCCACGGGTTCGTTTCGGGAGCGGACGCCCGCTCCTCGCTGCCCGGCGTGACCGTCGCCGCCACGGGCAAGCCTGGCGATGACCGGCAGGTGGCCGCGCGGCTGCTGACCGCCCCCGCCGCACTGCTCTCCGACGGGAGCACCGCCGAGTTGCTCCTCGACGAGTGCTTCGGCCCGCTGACCGTCGTGCTGACGTACGGGAACGAGGACGAGCTGGTGGCGGCGTTGTCGGCCGCGCCCGGCAACCTGACCGCCACCCTGCACAGCGAGCCCGGTGAGGAGGAGCTGGCGGCGCGGCTGCTGTCCGTCCTGCGCGACCGGGCCGGTCGGCTGATCTTCAACGGATATCCCACGGGCGTGGCGGTGACCTGGGCTCAGCAGCACGGCGGGCCGTACCCGTCGTCCACGGAGCCGGCGACCACCTCGGTCGGCACGGCGGCGATCTTCCGCTTCCTCCGGCCGGTGGCCTACCAGGACACGCCCGCCGCCCTGCTTCCCGAGGCGCTGCGTGACGACAACCCCCTCGGGTTGCCGCGCCACGTGGACGGCGTTCTGGAGCTGCCGCACTGACCCGACGCCCGGCGCCGTCCCCACGCCCTCCGCGCGCACGCCGTCGCGGACGCCCGGTATCCCGGGGGCCCATGGCCCAGCCCCACAGCCATGTCCCCCGCCACCCGGCAGACGCCATGGGCGGCCCCCGGATCGCCGAACCACAACAGGTCACTCCGGCGCAGCGTTCCGCGGGCCCCACATGGGCGGACGCCATGCGCTGCCCTCAGCTCGCCTCACCGTGGCATGTTTCTGGGGGCACAGCGTTCCGGGGCCGCGTCCGGCGGCCGCGGAAGGCGCGGCCCGCAGAAAGCATGGCCGTGGGCGAGAATCAATGTCATGCGGTTCGGCATCCTGGGGCCCACTGATGTGCGGCGGGACGACGGGAGCGTGGTCGCCGTAGGCGGGCCGCGGCTCCGCGCCCTCCTCGCGATGTTGCTCCTGGACGCCGGCCGGGTCGTGACCGTCGAGCGGCTGATCGACGGCCTCTACGGCACCGAGCCGCCCGCGGCGGCGGGAAACGCCCTCCAGGCCCAGGTCTCCCGGCTCCGCGCCCTGCTCTCCAGCCCGCCGCCGCACGGCACGGCCGGAGCGCATGGCACGACGAGACCGAGCAGCGGCGGCGCTTCCCCATTCGGCAGGACGGGCCCAGGCGCGGTCGGCTCGGCAGAAGCGGCCGGCACGACAGGACCGGGCGACAAGACGGCGGGAACGCCGGACCGGCCGACAGCCCTGCGAAACGCTGTGGCGAACGCTGACGCAACCGTGAACCGTGCCGTGGTGGTGCGGCATCCAGCGGGCTACATGCTGGCCGTCGACCCCGCGGACGTGGACGCACACCGGTTCGACCGGCTGGTCGCCGGAGGGCGGGAGGCGCTGGCGTCGGGCGTCCCTGCCCGCGCCGCCACGACGCTCCGCGCGGCGCTCGACCTGTGGCGGGGACCCGCGTTCGCCGACGTCGGCGACGCCCCGTTCGCGGCCGCGCAGGCGGCCCGTCTGGACGAGCTGCGCCTCACCGCCGCCGAGGACCACGCACAGGCCACGCTGGCGCTCGGCGGCCACCGTGAGCTCGTCGCCCCGCTCCAGGGCCTGGTCGCCGCCCATCCTCTGCGTGAGCGGCTGCACGGCCTCCTCATGCGGGCGTTGTACGCGTCGGGGCGGCAGGCAGAAGCTCTCGCGCGCTACGAGGAACTGCGGCGACGGCTCGCCGACGAGCTGGGCGCCGACCCGTCAGCCGAGCTGGCCGCCGTCCACATCGCCATGCTCCGGGGCGACCCCGCCCTCGCCCCCGTGTCGATCAATTCACCATCCCCCGCCGCTGGGGTCTCCCCCGGATCGAGCACACCGGCGTTCACGCCGTCCTCCATCTCTCCACCCGCCACCGAGTCGACCGCACCGACCTCCCCGACCTCTTGGGCCTCCGCCACCTCGATCGACTCGGCGTCCGCGGTCTCTCCCGCCCGTCCGGCCTCCAGCACACCCAAACCGCGGTCTCCCACCCAGGTCACGGCGGCCTCTCCGGCCTCCGGCACCTCGATCGACTCGGCGTCGTCCGCGGCCTCGATCGCCTCTCCCGATTCCTCCAGATCGGCCGCATCGCTGCCCGGATCCTCACCTGACCCCACCGGATCGACCACATCGCTCTTCGGCACGTCGCCGCGCTCCTCCGAATCGAGCACCTCCGTCGCCACCTCACCCGACCCCACCGGATCGAACGCGTCGGTGCCCGGAGCCCCACCGAACTCCACTGGGTCGCCCACATCGGTGCCCGGGGTCGATTCCGCGTCTTCCACCCCGGTGCACCAGGGTTTGGCCGCCCAGATCACCTCCCTGATCGGCCGTACCGCCGAGCTGAACCAGGTGGACACGCTGCTCTCCGAGTCCCGGCTGGTCACGCTGACCGGCCCGGGCGGCACCGGCAAGACCCGGCTCGCGCTGGAGGCGGCGTCGCGGCAGGACGGCGACGTCTGCTTCGTGGAGCTGGCCCAGCTCGCCGACGGCGCGGAGGTGCCTCAGGCCGTGCTCTCTGCGCTCGGGCTGCGGCAGGCGGGACCGATCACGTTCGCGCCCGGCGCGCAGGCGCCCGACCCCTCGTCCCGGCTGGCCTCCGCGCTCGCGAGCCGGCCCCTGCTGCTCGTGCTGGACAACTGCGAGCACGTCGTGGACGCAGCCGCCCGGCTCACCGCGCGGCTGCTCGCCTCCTGCCCGGACCTGCGCGTCCTCGCCACCAGCCGCGAGGCGCTCGGCATCACCGGCGAGCGCCTCTGCCCGGTGCCGCCGCTCGCCCTGCCCCCAGCGGGAACGCCTGCCTCCGACCTGCCCGCGTACGCCGCGGTGCGCCTGTTCGCCGAGCGGGCCATCGCCGTACGACCGGATTTCCGGCTGGAGGAGGACGAGGCGGAGGCCGCGGTGTCGATCTGCCGTGCCCTGGACGGGCTGCCGCTGGCGATCGAGCTGGCCGCCGCCAGGCTGCGCTCCCTGACCGCTTCCGAGGTCGCCGTCCGCCTCGGCGCGGCCGGGGACGGGACGAGCCGGGCCAGATTCGAGCTGCTGTCCCGCGGCAGCCGTACGGCACAGCCCCGGCATCGCACGTTGCGCAAGGTGGTGGAGTGGAGCTGGGATCTGCTCGACAAGAGCGAGCAGACGCTCGCCAGGCGGCTGACCGTGTTCGCGGGCGGGGCCGCATTGGAGGCGGCGGAGCGGGTCTGCGACCTTCCGGACACCGACGGCGTGCTGGCGTCACTGGTGGACAAGTCGCTGGTCGAGGTTGTCGGCGGCCGCTATCGGATGCTGGAGACGATCCGTGCCTTCTGCGCGGAGCGGCTGGCCGAGGCGGGCGAGGAGGAGCGGCTGCGCCGGGCGCACACCGCCTACTTCACGGAGCTGGCCGAGACCGCCGACCCCTATCTGCGCCGCACCGAGCAACTGGAGTGGCTGCGGCGGCTGGACGTGGAACACGACAACCTCCACGCCGCCCTTCACCGGTCGACGGAGGCCGGCGACATCGGCGCCGCCCTGCGGCTCCTGTCCGCTCTGGCCGGGTACTGGTTCCTGCGCGGGCTGCGCGCCGAGGGGGCGGCGCTGGCCACGGCCCTTCTCCGGAGGATGGGGCCGCGCCCTCCCGACGGTCTCGACGAGGAGCACGCCTTGTGCGTGCTGACCGCGGCCGCCACCGGCGCCTGCCCTCCCGAGGTAGAGGCGTCGCTGGAGGGCGCGATCCGGCTCGTCGACGCCTGGGACACCGCACCGCGCCAGTTGTGGACCTCCGTGCTCCGTGCCGTCGTCGTGGGGCCGCCATCTGACTGGGACAGGAGCGTCGAGATGCAGTACCGGCTGGAGCTGATCTCCGACGATCCGTGGATGCACGCCCTCGGCCGGTTCAGCCGGGGATACCTCCACCACTTCCGCGGCCGTCCGGCGGAGGCGGAGCGGGAACTGGAGCTCGCGCTGGCCGACTTCCGCTCGCTCGGAGAACGCTGGGGCATGGTGACGGCCCTGTCGGGGCTGGCCGATCTGGCCGCCTGGCGCGGTGAGTGGGCACGGTCGGCGGCGCTGACCGACGAGGCGCTCGATCTCGCCGAACGGCTGGACGCCACCGTCGACGTGGCCGAGATGTTGTGCCGGCGTGCCGAGAGCCGGAGCCGCGACGGCGACGACACCGGGGCCCTGACCGACTACGAACGCGCCATCGAGCTGGCCCGGCGTGCCGGCGCTCCCGAAATGGTCGCGACCGCTCATCTCGGGCTCGGCGAGCTGGCCCGGCTGCGCGGCGACCTGGCCGAGGCGACCAGGAACTGCCGGCTCGCGCTGGAGACCTGTACGAGGGACACGTTCAGCGCGGAGGAGGCACGGGCGCGGACGTGCGTCGCGCTGGGGTGGATCTCCGAGGCGGAGGGCGACGCCGACGCCGCGCTGGCCTGGCATCGGCGCGCGCTCGCGGTCGCGCACGAGCGCCGCGACCTGCCGCTGACGGCCCTGATCGCCGAGGGCATCGCCGGGGCGACGTTGCTGGCCGGCGACCCGGAACAGGCCGCGCTGCTGCTCGGCCTGGGCGGCGCGCTGCGCGGCTGCGTGTGGATCGGCCACCCCGACCTCGTGCGCGTCGCCGGACGCGCCCGCAGGTTGCTCGGGAGCAGCGCGTACGAGTCGGCGCGCGCCAGAGGAGAGGCCATGGGCCGCGCCGCGCGGGTATCCATGGGGAGCACCCCCGACCCCATGCCGTCGATCATGCGGGAGCATCTGGCGGCGCTCGGCCGCTGACGGCCCGCCCGGCCACGGTCAGCGTCTCGTCGGCGTCCTGTCAGCGTGCCCGCCGAAGCTCACTTCCATGGAAACCACCCCCGAAGGCGCCTCCGCACGCCGCTGGGGCACGCTGGTGATCGCGTGCCTCGCCGTGTTGCTGCTCTCCGTCGATCTCACCGTGCTCCACCTCGCCGTGCCCAAGCTGGCCGCCGACATGAGCCCCTCGGCCACCGAACTGCTGTGGATCACCGACATCTACGGCTTCGCGCTGGCCGGACTGCTCGTCGCCATGGGCAACCTCGGCGACCGGATCGGCCGCAAGCGGCTGCTGCTCGTCGGCACCCTGATGTTCGGCGCGGCCTCCCTGCTCACCGCGTACGCCCCGAACCCTGAATCGCTCATCGCCGCCCGCGCCGTGCTGGGCGTCGCCGGCGCGACGATCATGCCGTCCACGCTGTCGCTCATCCGCAACGTGTTCACCGACCCGAAGGAGCGGACCTCCGCCATCGGCATCTGGAGCAGCGTCTCCGCCGTCGGCTTCGCGCTCGGGCCGGTCGTCGGCGGGGCACTGCTCGACAGGTTCTGGTGGGGGTCGGTCTTCCTGATCAACCTGCCCGTGGTGGCGGTGATCTTCGCCGCCGGGATCGTCGTGTTGCCGGAGTCGCGCAACCCCCGCCCGGGACGGCTCGACGTGATCAGCGTCCCGCTCTCGATCGTCAGCGTGCTCGCGCTCGTCTACGCGCTGAAGGAGGCCGCGCACGGAGGACTCGTCCGCGTCCCCGTCGTCGTCGCGGCCCTGGTCGGAACCGTCGCTCTCGTCGTCTTCGTCCGGCGGCAGACGCGGCTCGCCGAACCGCTCATCGACGTACGGCTGTTCCGGCGGCGGGCCTTCTCCGCCTCGGTGTGCGCCGAGCTCGTCACGATGTTCGCCATGCTGGCCCTGTCCCTGGTCTTCGCACAGTACTTCCAGCTCGTGGCGGGCCTGTCGCCGCTGGCCGCCGCGCTCGCGAGCCTGCCGGGCGGCCTGGCGGGGGGCGCGGGCGGCGCGCTCGCCGGGCCCCTCGTGCAGCGCTGGGGCCGGGCGCGGGTCGTCGCCACGGGCCTGGCGATGATCGCGGCCGGGGTCGCGATGTTCTCCGGCATCGGGACCGAACTCCACTATCCCTACATCCTGGCCGCGATGGTCGTCCAGGGCATCGGGACGGGACTCGCCTTCGCCGTCACCAACGACACGCTCCTCGCCTCCGCGCCGAAGGAGCGTGCGGGCGCGGCCGGCGCGATCTCCGAGACCGCACACGAGATGGGCGGCGCCCTCGGCATCGCCGTACTGGGCAGCGTGCTGAACGGCGTCTACGGCGGTGGGCTGCGGCTCCCTGCGGGCCTTCCCTCCGGAGCGGAGGAGCGGATCCGCGAGACGCTCGCCGGCGCGTACGAGGTGGCGGCCACGCTGCCCGCCGACATGGCGGCGGCTGTCAGGGCGGCGGCAGGACGAGCCTTCGTCGACGGCCTCCACATGACCGTGCTGACCGGCGCGGGCATCCTGCTCGCCCTCGCGCTGCTCTCGCTGTACGCGCTGCGCGGCATCCCGAAGGTCATCGCCGAGCCCGCGGGCTCGGCGGCCGACCCCGTACGCGAGGGGATCAGCTGACCAGGGAGAGCCAGCGGTGGTGGGCCCCGCCGAAGGGGCCGTCCCCGCTGCGCACCGCGTCCATCAGCCAGGCCGCCGTCCGCTCCGCCTCGCTGACGATGTCGGCCGGATAGCCGTACAGCACCTGGTGCTCGGCGAACTCGTCCTCGTCGTCCAGATGTATGCGGCCGTCCCGGAGCCGCAGCACGTCGAGATCCAGGTCGACCATGGTGACCTCGCCGTCGCGCCACTCGGGCACGGTGGTGATGTCGCAGTAGACGGCCGTCTTGTGGTCGTCGGGATTGAACGTGGCCGTCCACCACGCCTGGCGGGGAAACAGGATGACGAACGGCAACTCCCACACGACCGGCGGCTCCTCGCCCCTGCGGCCGCGGGTCCCCGCCGGACATCCCACCCAGACGCCGAACTCGTCGTCTCCGAGCAGGCGCGCCGGATGGTTCCAGTGCAGCGACCCGCCGTATTTGCGGTAGACGACCCTGACCTGATCCGCCTCGGTCGTCACACGGCCCCTTCCTCCCGAACGTCGACGATCAGGCCGAACGTACGCGTTGCCGGGCCGGTCGCACAAGGCGGGAAGCACCGGGGAACGCGCGTTCCCCGGTGCTCCCTCCGCTATACCTCGACCACCACGGGGATGATCATCGGGCGGCGGCGGTAGGTGTCGCTCACCCACCGGCCGACCGTACGGCGTACCGCGCGGCGGATCTGCTGCACGTCCGCGACCCCGTCGGACGCGGCCTCCTGGAGGGCGGCCTCGATCTGCGGGATGACCCCGTCGAACGCGTCCGGGTCGATGCCGGAACCGCGTGCGGTGATCTCGGGGCCGCCGGTCAGCTTGCCGGTCGTCGAGTCGACCACCACGACGACGGAGATGAACCCCTCGTCGCCGAGGATGCGCCGGTCCTTGAGCGCGATGTCCGTGATGTCGCCGACAGAGGTGCCGTCGACGAATACGTAGCCGCAGGAGACGGCACCCGTGATCTTGGCCTGCCCGTCGACGAGATCGACCACCACGCCGTCCTCGGCGATGACGATGTTCTCGTCGGGAACACCGGTCAGCCGTGCGAGCTGGGCGTGCGCCCGCAGGTGCCGCCACTCCCCGTGTACGGGCATGAAGTTCGACGGCTTGGTGAGGTTGAGCACGTACAGCAGCTCGCCCGCGGCCGCGTGGCCGGAGACGTGGACGCGCGCGTTGCCCTTGTGCACGACGCGGGCGCCCCACCGGCTCAGGCCGTTGATGACCTTGTTGACCGCCGTCTCGTTGCCCGGGACCAGGGACGACGCCAGCAGCACCGTGTCGCCGGCCGCGATCCGGATGGGATGGTCGCGGTTGGCCATCCGCGACAGCGCGGCCATCGGCTCACCCTGGGACCCGGTGCAGATCAGCACCACGTCCTCCGGCGGCCGCTCCTCGATCTCGCGGGAGTCGACCAGCAGCCCGGCCGGCACCCGGAGGTAGCCGAGCTCGCGGGCCACACCCATGTTGCGGACCATGGACCGGCCGATCAGCGCCACCTTGCGCCCGTGTTTCTCCGCCGCGTCCATGATCTGCTGTACACGGTGGATGTGCGAGGCGAAGCTCGCCACGATGATGCGCTTCTCCGCGGTGCGGAAGACGTCGTCGATGACCGGGGCGATGTCCCGCTCACTGGTGACGAACCCGGGCACCTCGGCGTTCGTCGAGTCCGACATCAGCAGGTCGACGCCCTCGGCGCCGAGCCGCGCGAACCCGCCGAGGTCGGTCAGCCGCCCGTCCATCGGGAGCTGGTCCATCTTGAAGTCGCCGGTGTGCAGCACGATGCCGGCCGGCGTCCTGATGGCGACCGCGAGCGCGTCCGGGATCGAGTGGTTGACCGCGAAGAACTCGCACTCGAACGGCCCGAACCGGCGCCGCTCCCCCTCGACGACCTCGACCTTGACCGGCTGCATCCGGTGTTCGGTGAGCTTGCTCTCGATCAGGCCCAGGGTCAGCCGCGACCCGACCAACGGCAGGTCCCGCCGCTCCCGGAGGAGGTACGGGACCGCGCCGATGTGGTCCTCGTGGGCGTGGGTCAGCACGACGGCCTCGATGTCGTCCAGGCGGTCGCGGATGTAGTCGAAGTCGGGCAGGATCAGATCGACGCCCGGCTGCTCGGGATCGGGGAAGAGCACCCCGCAGTCGACCACGAGCAGGCGTCCGTCGAACTCGAAGACCGCCATGTTGCGGCCGATCTCGCCGAGGCCGCCGAGCGCGACGATGCGCAGGCCGCCAGCGGGCAGCGGCGGCGGAGGCCCGAGTTCGGGATGCGGATGGCTCATGAGAACACCTCGATCCGCTCGCCGCGGGCCCCGATCATTGCCCCGCTCACCGGACCTCCCCGTCGGTCGGCTGCGTCCCCCGGGAATCGCGACCGTTATGTCTGGTGATGCACTCGCTCATTCGTCTCCATAGTTACTAGCTATCTGCAAGCTTCAGGCCGCCCGCGACGAGGTCGACGCGCAGCATCGAGGTCTGCTCCTCGGTCGCGTCGACGAGCGGCAGCCGTACGTGGCCGGCGTCCTGGCCGATCAGGCGCAGCGCGGCCTTGGACGCGATCGCCCCCTGGGTCCGCGTCATGATGCCCGCGACCACGGGGAGCAGCCGGCGGTGCACCTCCAGTGCGCCGGCGACGTCGCCCGACCTGTGGCGCTCGATCATCGACGCGAGGTCCGCGCCGGCCACGTGACCCACCACGCTGACGAAACCGGCGGCGCCCACGGACAGCCACGCCAGGTTCACCAGGTCGTCCCCCGAGTAGAACACCAAATCGGTGGCCGCCATGACCTGCGAGCCCGCGAACAGGTCGCCCTTGGCGTCCTTGACCGCGACGATCCGGGGATGCTGGGCGAGCCGGATGAGCGTCACAGTCTCGATGGGCACCCCCGTCCGGCCGGGAATGTCATAAAGCATCACGGGAAGGCCGGTAGCGTCAGCCACAGCGGTGAAATGACGATAAAGGCCTTCTTGCGGCGGTTTATTGTAATAGGGAGTCACCACCAACAGACCATGCGCTCCGGCGCGCTCCGCGGCCCGGGCCAGTTCCACGCTGTGATGCGTGTCATTGCTGCCGGCTCCGGCCACGACCGTGGCCCGGTCGCCCACCGCCTCGATCACCGCGCGGAGGATGCGATCCTTCTCGTCGTCGGTCGTGGTGGGGGACTCTCCGGTCGTGCCGCTCACGACCAGTCCGTCGTTGCGCTGCTCGTCGACCAGATAGGCGGCGAGACGCTGGACACCCTCGTAATCGACCGCTCCGTCCTTGGTGAACGGGGTGACCATGGCGGTCAGCATGCGGCCGAAGGGGGCGTCGGAGGTTCCAGTTGGCGATGCCATAGACCGAACGCTACCCGGATCCTCCGAAACGGTGGACCTCGCCACCCCGTTACCCGGACGGCACCGCCCGGACCGGGTCAGGTCGGGATGGAAAGAGGCCGCTGATATGTGCTCGGGGGTACACAGATCAGCGGCCTCTACTCCTGGAATCGCCGCGCCTTACGCACGCGTTACACGCAGCCGACGAGAATTTTCCGAATCTCCGGCCGGAGGGCGTTCTCCCAGGTCACGGCCAGGGGTCGGCGAGGGGCTCAGCGGGCCTCACCGAGGAGCAGCCTGAGCCAGAGGACCTCCATCCTGGCCGTCACGAGGCGATCGCTTTCATGGACGTGCGCGCCGTCCGGCCCGCGTACCGTCCGGCGGATGAACATCAGGCCGCCCGAGTGGCACAGCTCATAGATCGTCGCCTTGCATTCGCAGGTGTGTCTGCGGACGCGAACCCGGTCGCTTCGCTGGGCCGGGGGGAGCCAGCGGATCTTCTCGTGCCCCTTTTGCAAGGGGGCCACGTGAACACCGTGATACGGCCCCGGAATCAGGCTCTCCACAACCGGCTTTTCGGGCGTATCCATCGCCGACACACCTTTCACCATCTGATCCGTAAAGTTGGAATCACAGACACGAGCCATTACTCTGGGTTGTCCATCGGATACGCCAAGATTGGGCGACCGCATCAAAGCCCACCCCCAGGGATGGATGATGGCCAATTCCGATCCGGTCTACCTGCGCGTTGTCGAGGACATCCGACGTCAGATCGTCGATGGCACTCTGCCGCCGGGCGCACCGATCCCCTCACGCCACCAGATCACGCGGAAGTACGGCGTCGGCGAGACCGCTGCCAGGCACGCCCTGCGTGTGCTCGCGCACGAAGGTCTCATCGTCGGCCGTGTCGGCTCCGGCCACCGCGTCCGAGAAAAACCGATATTGCTGCCGCTCTACCGCAGCCGCCTGCCGGACACCCTGGCCACCCTGCCATCCGACGTCCAGGGCGGGGGCTATCGCCCCACCTGGAGCTGGCGCAGCGAGCTTTCGGAGCCTCCTCCGGAGATCGCCCAGCGCCTGCGGCTCGGTCAGGGCAGCCGGGTCACCAAGGTCTTCCATGTGATACGCGGCGACGGACGGCCCATCCAACTGGCCACCTCCTACGAACTGCTGGAGTTCAGCCAGGGGCAGGCCCCCGACGAGGGCACCACAGAGCGCAGGAGCGTCCTGGAACGCATGGCGGTCTCCGGCACGAAGGTCACCGAGATCAGCGAGAGCGTGCACGTCAGGGTGCCCCAGCCGACCGAGAGCGATCTGCTCGAGCTCCCGGCCGGGGTCCAGGTGATGCACATCGAGCGCACCCACTGGACCGGAGACCGTCCGGTGGAGACCAGCGACATCGTGATCCCGGGCGACAGGTTCCGCCTGGTCTACGGGATCCCGGTCCAGCTCTGACTGTCGGTGGCCGCTGGTAGAACCGATCCGGATTCCCCGTCCGGAGGTGGCGATGCGCGTCAAGGATCTGCCCGTGACCGACCAGCCCCGAGAGCGCCTGCTCGCCTCGGGCCCGGGCGCGCTCGCCGACCGTGAGCTGCTCGCGCTGCTGCTCGGCTCGGGCAGCAGGGGCACCAACGCCGTCGAGCTGGCCTCACGGCTGATCGCCCACTGCGGCGACCTCGGAGAGCTGGGCCGGGCCGAGCCCCACCGCCTGCTGGCGGTCCCCGGCGTGGGGCCCGCCAAGGCCGCCCGCGTCGCCGCCGCCTTCCAGCTCGTACGGCGCGCCCAGGCCGAGCCGGAGCGCACCCGCATCACCTGCTCGGGAGACCTGGCCGCGGCCGCGGCGCCGCTCCTGCACGGCCAGGCGAAGGAACGCCTGGTCGTGCTGGTCTGCGACGCCAGGGGCAACGTGCTGAGGCGGGCCCTGGCCAGCGAGGGGGGCAGCGACCACACCCCCGCACCTGTTCGCGACATCATCACCACCGTCCTCGTCTGCGGCGGGGCCGCCTTCGGCCTCGCCCACAACCACCCCTGCGGCTCACTGGAGCCCAGCCAGGCCGATCTCGAGGTCACCGCCCGCCTGCACGAGGCGGCCGAGACCGTCGGCCTGCGCTTCCTCGACCACGTGATCGTCACCGACACACGCTGGCGCCGCATCCCGCTCCCCTCCGAAGTCGCACCCGTCAAATGATACGTCTGGTTGTATCCTTCCGTCTAATACACGGGAATGCTTCGCCTGTACGGACATAGCCCGACGGGGCCCCTCGATACTGGTCGCCTATGGTGCGCACGTGCTCGATCATGATGGCGACACCCACCTCTACGTGCAGATCGCCGGGATCATCCGGCAGCAGATCCTGCGCGGCGACCTGGCTCCGGGGAACGCGGTCCCGAGCGAGGCGGCGATCCAGAGCCAGTTCGGCGTGGCGCGGACGACGGCCAGGCGGGCCTTCCACATGCTGCGGGAAGAGGGGCTCATCTACACCGTCCAGGGCGAGGGCACGTTCGTCGGATCCCCGGGCCAGGCTCCTCGCGAGGCGCGTCGGACGCCGCTCTACCGGCAGATCGCGAACGACGTCATCGAGCGCATCCGCCGAGGCGAGCTGCGGCCACGCCGCCCCATCCCGAGCGAGACCTCGCTGCTGCAGCAGTACGACGTGGCGCGCGAGACCGTGCGCAGGGCCATCGCGGTGCTGCGAGAGGAAAAGTGGATCTACACGGTCCCACAGCGCGGCAGCTTCGTCTCACCCGAGGAGAACTGGCCCAAGGATTAGCCGAACCACTCAACTGCTTGTATCGGTACGTCTAGTCTTGACGCGTGCTTGACCGACAGGGACCGATACCGGTCTACAAGCAGATCGCCGAGATCATCCGGCGGCGGATCGACAATGGCGAGCTGAAGCCCGGCGACGTGGTCCCCAGCGAGGCCGAACTGGAGGCCGAGTACGGCGTCGCGCGGATGACGGCTCGACGGGTGGCCCGGGAGCTCAGGGAACTCGGCCTCGTCCACACGGTCCAGGGCGAGGGAACCTTCGTCGGCGACCACGCGGCACGTCGCAACCACCGCCGGCCTCTGCTGTACCGGCAGATCGCCGACGAGATCGCCGAGCGCATCAGGCGCGAGGAGTTCGAACCCAACCGGCCCATCCCCAGTGAGAAGTCGCTCATGCGGCAGCACGACGTCGCCAAGGCCACGGTCCGGCAGGCGGTCGCGCTCCTCCGTGAACAGAAGTGGGTCTTCACCGTCCGCTATCGCGGCACATACGTCTCCCCCCGGGGGGACTGGCCGGACCCGGACTCGTCTCACCTGCATTGATCGATGCCAGTGCCCGATATATCAGCTTCGTGTTGATCTGGGACGTTTTTCTGCGGTTTAGCGGGTAGTGACCGGATGCGGGCGGCCTGCCCGGCCGTGCCGTGATCGTCCCGACAAGAGGTCCGGGGGGGATCTCATGGTGAGACGGATTGTCCTTCTGCTGGCCATCGTGATGAGCGCGCTGGTGGCGGGAGCCGCCGGCGCCTTCGCGCAACCCAGTCCAAGTCCTACCGGCGCCCACACCGGCACGCACAGTCCGAGTCCTACCGCCAGTGCCAGTGAGCAGGACCGGAAGTTCCTGATCAAGGCCCACCAGGGCAACCTGGCGGAGATCCGGGCCGGGAGGCTGGCGCAGGAGAAGGCGCACTCGTCACAGGTGCGTGAACTGGGGGCGAGGCTGATCAAGGATCACACCAAGCTCGACACGAAGGTCCGGCAGGTGGCCAAGGAGGTCGGCGTCCAGCTGCCCAGGGAGCCGAGCAAGCATCAGCAGTCCCAGCTCAAGGAAGTGAGCAAGCTCAGCGGTCCCAACTTCGACCACGCCTGGGTGCAGACGCAGTTGGCCGCCCACCGTCAGACCCTGACCCTCATCAACAAGGAGCTGTCGAGCAGCAAGTCCGAGCCGGTCAAGAAGGTGGCCCAGGAGGCCAAGCCCGTCATCCAGGAGCACCTGACGCTTCTCAGGAAGGCCGCGGCCGCCACGTCTCCGCAGATGTCGCCGACCGCGCACCCCACGCACACCCGCTGAGCGCCTCGACCAGGCACTTCGGCGAACGCCGGAACGGCACGGCCGGCTCCGGCAGCCCGTCTCCGAGGTCGATCCCCCGGGAGTCCGCTCCCGGCGCGGACGGCCTCGGAGACGCGTGCAGGGGGGGCGATGAGCGACGACGACCCCGCCGACGCCGGACGGGCGTTCACGTCCGGCCCGGACGCCTCGCTCCGGCTCCGCGGCTCATCTGGGTGACCGCCACGCACACCAGAACGGCGAGGGCCGCCGCGACCGTCGTCCAGCCGAACCGCTCGTCCAGCAGGAGCCAGGCCCACAGCAGCGTCAGGAGCGGCTGCGCGAGCTGGACCTGCCCGGCCCGGGCGATCCCGCCCATCGCCAGCCCGGCGTACCAGGGGACGAACCCGAGGAACATCGAGATCAGGCCCACATAGGCCAGCCCGCCCAGCGAGACGGCGTCCGGCCGCGAGTCGCCGGTGAACGCGAGCACGACGGTGACGGGCACGGTGATCGGAGCGGCCACCACCAGTGAGTACGAGATGACCTGCCAGCCCGGCGTCCGCCGGGCCAGCCGGCCTCCCTCGGTGTACCCCGCAGCGGCTCCCACCAGCGCGAGCACGAGGAGCAGGTCCGCCACCGCGAACCGTCCGCTTCCCCGGGTGAGGACGAAGGCCGTGATGGAGAGGGCGCCCGCCGCGCAGGCGGCCCAGAACAGCGGCCGCGGCCGCTCCCCCGCCCGCAACACGGCGCCCACGGCCGTCGCGGCGGGCAGCAGGCCGGTCACGACCGCGGCGTGCGCCGTGCTCGCCCCGCCGTTCAGGGCCAGGGCGCTGAACAGCGGGAAGCCGAAGACCACCCCCACGGCGATCACAAGGTACGACCGCAGGTGTTCCCGGGGCGGCAGGAGAGGCGCGCCCGCCGCGGCCAGGCAGGCGACGGCCGCCAGGGTGGCGAGACCGGCGCGCGCGAACGTCAGGAGGTACGGGTCGAACCCTCGCATCGCGAAAACGGTGCCGGGGAACGAGCCGGAGAAGGAGACGACCCCCAGGACGGCGAGCGCCGTCCCCAGCCAGGTGCTCCGCCGCACGCCCCGGTCCCGGGAGCGCGCGCCGCCCTCCGCTACTGCCCCCATTCCGATAGCGCTATCGTTGCTTTTCATGAATGACGATAGCAGTATCGCTCGTCTGGCGGCGATCCTCCGCGACGAGGCGGAGCGCTCGCGACCGGGCGATCGGCTGCCGTCGAGCCGGGAGCTGATGCGCCGCCACGGCGTCAGCCCGGTGACCGTCTCCCGCGCGATCGCGCAGCTCAGCGCCGAGGGGCGGGTCGTGACGAGGCCCGGCAGCGGAGCGTTCGTGGCCCCGGTGCGCGGCCGCGCCGCCGAGGCGCCGGACCTGTCGTGGCAGACGGTGGCGCTCGGCGACCGGATGGTGGACGACTCCGACGTCTCCGGACTCCTCGCCCGGCCCGCCGACGGCGTGATCCCCCTGACGGGCGGATATCTGCCCCCCGACCTGCGCCCTCTGTCGGCCCTGTCGGCCGCGGCCGCCCGTGCCGTACGCAGGCCGGAATCGTGGTCGCTGCCTCCCCTCAACGGCGAGGCGGGGCTGCGGCGGTGGTTCGCCGGCGAGGCGGGCGGCACCGCCACGCCGGACGACGTGATCGTGGTCAGCGGCGGCCAGGCCGGGCTCACCCACGCCCTCCGCGCGCTCGCCGCCCCGGGCAGGCCCGTCCTCGTGGAGACGCCGACGTACCCCGGGGCGCTGGCGGCGGCCAGGGCGGCCGGGCTGCGGGCGACCGCCGTGCCGATCGACCGGGACGGCGTACGGCCCGACCTGCTGGCGGAGGCGTTCGCCGTCACGGGGGCGCGGGTCTTCCTCTGCCAGCCGACCCTGCACAACCCCACCGGCGCGACCCTCACCCCCGATCGCAGGGAACAGGTGCTCGCGGTCGCGCGGGCGGCCGGGGCGTTCGTGATCGAGGACGACTACGCCCGCTATCTCGGCGCGGGCCCGGTGCCGCCCTCCCTGACGTCGATGGACACGCACGGCACCGTCGTCCACATCATCTCGCTGAGCAAGATCTCGGCGCCGAGCATGCGGGTCGCGGGCGTCATCGCCCGGGGTCCGGCGGCGCACCGCCTGCGCGCGAGTCAGGTGGTCGAGTCGTTCTTCGTCGCCCGGCCGCTGCAGGAGACCGCGCTGGAGTTCGTCACGTCGCCGGCCTGGCGACGCCATCTCGCCGCCGTCCGGCAGGAGATCCTCACGCGGCAGGACGCTCTGCTCGCCGGCCTGGCGCGGCACGCGCCGCAGGCCGAGGTGGAGCTGCGGCCCCAGGGAGGGCTCCACATCTGGCTGCGCCTGCCGCGAGGCACGGACGAGGCGGCACTGGTCGAGGCCGCGCAGCGCAGGGGCGTGCTGGTCAGCCCCGGCCGCATCTACTACCCGTCGGAGCCCCCGGGGCCGCGCATCAGGGTGACCCACATCGCCGCGTCGAGCGCGGCCGAGCTGGACGAGGGCGTACGCCGCCTGGGCGCCGCGCTCCGGGACGTGACGGGCGCGTAGGCCGTGCCCGGCCCCGAAGGTCCGCGGGCGCGGGCGGGAGGGAGCGGC
Organism: Microtetraspora niveoalba; assembly: GCF_001570405.1. GTDB lineage: Bacteria > Actinomycetota > Actinomycetes > Streptosporangiales > Streptosporangiaceae > Microtetraspora > Microtetraspora niveoalba. Next base: position 315,693 of record NZ_BBYM01000019.1, read on the forward strand.
CGTCATTTCGCCACCTCCGTCTCACCTACAGTGGTGACAGGAGGGGATCACGCAGATGACAGGCCCCGCGGAACTGCTTCGCGACTTCGTGAACACCTACGATGTCGAATCGGACGTCGACGATCTCGTCTCACCGGCCGAGCTGACCGTGTGGTTGCGCGAGCGCAACCTGATCCGGGATGCGGATCGCGCGGCGGACGACGACCTCGCTCTCGCGGTCCGCCTGCGTGAGGGTCTGCGTGACGCCCTGCGCCACAATCACGACGCCACGCCGTACGAGATCGGTGAGGGGCTGGAGGCGGCCCTGGCGGCACTTCCCCTGCGCGTGACGCTGAGCGGAGGGGCGCCCGCACTGGAGCCCGCCCTGTCCGGCTCGCACACCGCCTCGATCACCGGCGACGCGGCCGGCGGCCTGGCCCGGATCGCCGCCGCCATCCCCGCCGCGCACGCGGAGGGCATGTGGCCCCGGCTGAAGGTGTGTGCGGAGAGCACATGTCAGTGGGCCTTCATAGACTCGTCCAAGAACCGATCACGGTCCTGGTGTTCCATGCGTGTGTGTGGAAACCGCACCAAAACTCGGGCATATCGGGCACGACGCCAGACGGACGGTTCGTCCCGCGTCTCCTGACCAGTACGGTGATACATGCGAAGAGAGGAGCCGGCCGCATGGGTGTTAGATCTGCCCGTCTGGAAGACGTCGACGCGGTGACGAGCACCCAGATCAGGGCCTGGAAGTGCGGGTACCGCGACTTCCTCCCCTCCGGCCCGCTGGAGCAGATGACCGGCCCGGCCGCCGAGAAGATGTGGCGGCGGCAGTGGGACGAGGCGATCCTCTCGCCGCCCACCCCGCGCCACCGCGTTCTCGTCGCGGTCGAGCGGGTGGTCCCCGACACGGACGCCTTCGCGGCGCTCGGCCCCGGCGGCATCCTGGCGAGCGCGGCGTCCCGGGCGTCCGACCGGGTCGTGGGGCTCGCCTCGCACGGCCCCGCCGAGGACCCGGACCTCCGTCCGTCGACGACCGCCGAGCTGCTCACCCTGCTCGTCGACCCCAACCACATCCGGCGCGGGCACGGCAGCCGCCTGCTCAACGCGACGGTGGACCACCTGCGCGAGGACGGCTACAGCAGCGTCGTCACCTGGGTGTTCGCCGACAACCACCCGATGCTCGGCTTCCTCGAGTCGGCGGGCTGGGGCGAGGACGAGGCGGAGCGCGTGCTCGACATGGGGCGTCCCATCCGGATGATCCGGCTCTTCACCGACATCAGCTGACCGCGCCGGGAATGAGCAGACCCCTCGCCGGTGCTGCTGCCCTCGTGGGCGCATGGCGCGCCCACACCGGCGCCTCCCGGCGGCGGGGTGTTCGCGCGTGGTCCGACCGCGCGCGGGCTTCCACTCTCAGGTGATCTCACAAAGGTATAAACGTGGCCACACCAGCTCAATGGGTCGCGGGTTCGCGTCCCCGCACCCTTCCCGCAGCCGTCGTCCCGGTCGCCGTCGGCACCGGCGTAGCGGTCGCCGAAGGCGGAGCCGTCTGGTGGCGGGCACTCCTCGCCCTCTTCGTGGCGCTGGCGCTGCAGGTCGGCGTCAACTACGCGAACGACTACAGCGACGGCGTCCGGGGCACCGACAAGGACCGGGTCGGCCCCATGCGCCTCGTCGGGTCCGGCGCGGCCTCGCCCAAGCAGGTGCTGGCCGCGGCGCTGGGCTGCTTCCTCGCGGCCGCGGTCGCGGGCCTGGTGCTCGTGGTGGCCACCCGTGCCTGGTGGTTGCTGCTGGTCGGCCTCGTGTCGATCCTGGCCGCCTGGTTCTACACCGGGGGCTCCCGTCCGTACGGCTACCGTGCCATGGGCGAGATCTCGGTCTTCGTGTTCTTCGGCCTCGTCGCGGTCGCCGGGACGACGTACGTCCAGTTGGAGCGGCTGCCCTGGCTGGCCCTCGCCGCGGCCGTCCCGGTGGGCCTCCTCGCGTGCGCTCTCCTCGTCGTCAACAATCTGCGCGACATCGTGACCGACGGCCCCTCGGGCAAGCGCACGCTCGCCGTCGTGCTGGGCGACGGGCGCACCCGGCTGCTCTACGCGGCCGCGCTCATCGTGCCCTTCCTGGTCGCGCTCGGTGTCGTGCCCGACCGGCCGTTCGCCGCGATCGCCGTGCTCGCGCTCCCGCTCGCCGTCACGCCGGTGCGCACCGTGCGTTCGGGGGCGACGGGGCCCGCGCTCATCGCGACGCTGCAGCAGACGGGCCGCCTCCAGCTCGCCTTCGGCGCCCTGTTCACCCTCGGTCTGGCCCTCTGACGGCCTCCCCCGGCCCCGCCGCCCTCAGGGACACCGGTTGTCCGGGGGATGGCGTCTACAGGTCGAGGAGGTGCTCCAGGCCGACCGTCAGCCCGGGAAGGTCACGGACCCGGCGCACGCCGAGCAGCACACCCGGAGTGAACGACGACCGGTTCATGGTGTCGTGCCGGACGGTGAGGATCTCGCCGTCGCCGCCGAGCAGCACCTCCTGGTGGGCGATCAGACCGGCCAGCCTGACGGCGTGGACGTGGACGCCGTCCACGTCGGCCCCACGCGCGCCGGGCAGCTCCGCGGTCGTCGCGTCCGGAGAGGGGCCGAGCCCCGCCTTCCTGCGGGCCTCCGCCACGAGCTCCGCCGTACGGCGTGCCGTGCCCGAGGGGGCGTCCGCCTTGTTGGGGTGGTGCAGCTCGACGATCTCCACCGAGTCGAAGTACTTGGCGGCCTGCTGGGCGAAGTGCATCATCAGCACGGCCGCGATGCCGAAGTTGGGGGCGATCAGCGCGTTCGTCCCCGGGTTGGCCGCCAGCAGGGCGCGTACGGCGTCCAGCCGCTCGGCGGTCCAGCCCGTCGTCCCGACCACCGGGTGGATGCCGTGCGTGACGCACCACTCGACGTTGTCCATCACCACGTCGGGATGCGTGAAGTCGACGACCACCTCGGCTCCGGTCAGCGCCTCGAGCGGATCGTCCTTGTCGACGGCCGCCACCAGCTCGAGGTCGTCGGCCGCGTGCACGGCCTTGCAGACTTCCACGCCGACGCGGCCACGCGCGCCGAGAACACCCACCTTAATCACGCGCCAAGGCTATACCCCGCGTCCCTGCCGCCCTCCACGCCCACGCGCCCCCGTGTATGCGAAGGGCCCGGACCGGCACGGTCCGGGCCCTCACGCGGATTTCAGGCGATCGCGCCGCTGAAGTCCTTGTCGGCGTACGGGCCGATGACGGCGAGCGTCAGCGGCCGGTTGAGGATGTCCTGCGCGACCTCGGCGATGTCATCGGGTGTGACGGCCTCGATCCGGGCGAGGACCTCGTCCACCGGCATGAGCCGCTCGTAGACGAGTTCGCTCTTGCCGATCCGGGACATGCGGGAACCGGTGTCCTCCAGGCCGAGGACCAGCCCGCCGCGCATCTGCCCCTTGCCGCGGGTGATCTCCTCGGGCGTGATGCCGTGGGCCACGACCCGCGCCAGCTCGTCCCTGCAGATCTTCAGAACGTCGTCGATCTTCGAGGGGAGGCAGCCGACGTAGATGCCGAACTGGCCCGTGTCCGCGTACTGCGAGGTGTAGCTGTACGCGCTGTAGGCCAGCCCGCGCTTCTCGCGGATCTCCTGGAACAGCCGGGACGACATGCCGCCGCCCAGCGCCGCGTTCAGCATGCCGAGGGCGAACCTGCGGTCGTCGCGGCGGGAGACGCCGGTGGTGCCCAGGACGAGGTTGGCCTGCTCGGTGGGCCGGTCGACGACCCGGACGCCGGAGCGCCGCTCGACGCCGGGGCCGTCCAGACGCGGAGCGGCGGGGGACGCGGCGGTCGCCAGGGCGCCCGCGCGCTCGTACGCCGTGGCGACCAGTTCCACGACGCGCTCGTGGTCCACGTTGCCGGCCACCGAGACGACCGTCAGCGGGGGAAGGTAGTAGCGCTGGTAGTACTCGTGGATCCGGTCACGGGTGAGCGCGTTGATCGACTCGTCGTTGCCCAGAATCGGCCGGCCGATCGGCGTGTCGCCGTACAGCTCGGCGGAGAACTGCTCGTGCACGACGTCCGAGGGGTCGTCGTCGTGCATCGCGATCTCCTCCAGGATCACGCCGCGCTCGGACTCCACGTCTTCAGGGGTGATGAGGGAAGAGGTGACGACGTCGGCCAGGACGTCGATCGCCAGGGGGAGGTCCTCGTCGAGCACCCGCGCGTAGTAGCAGGTGTACTCCTTGGCGGTGAACGCGTTGATCTCACCGCCGATGCCCTCGATGGACGCCGAGATCTCCATGGCGTCCCTCGTGGACGTGCCCTTGAAAAGCAGGTGCTCGAGGAAGTGGGTGGCCCCCATGTGCTCGGGGGCCTCGTCGCGGGAGCCGATGCCGACCCACATGCCGACGGCGACGCTGCGCACCGTCGGCATGGTCTCGGTCACCACTCGCAGACCACCGGGAAGGACGGTGCGGCGGATGACCCCCGCACCGTCCTTGCCGGGATAGAGGATGGCGGTCGTCACGAGTTGCGGTCGTCCCGTCCGCCACGGGTACGCCGGCGCGGACGCTCGGTGCGCTCCTCCGTCTGCTGCGGGGCCTCGGCGGGCGCGGCCGCCTCGTCGCCGCCCTCGGCCTTCTCCGCGGCCTCCTTCTCGACGACCTCGACCGGGACGAGCGACAGCTTGCCGCGCGAGTCGATCTCGGCGATCTCCACCTGGATCTTCTCGCCGACGTTCATGACGTCCTCGACGTTCTCGATGCGCTTGCCGCCGTGCAGCTTGCGGATCTGGGAGACGTGCAGCAGGCCGTCCTTTCCGGGCAGCAGCGAGATGAACGCGCCGAAGGCGGCGATCTTCACGACGGTGCCCAGGTAACGCTCGCCGACCTCGGGCATGTGCGGGTTCGCGATGCCGTTGATCAGCGACCGGGCCGCCTCGGCGGACGGGCCGTCGGTGGCGCCGATGTAGATCGTGCCGTCGTCCTCGATGGTGATCTCGGCGCCGGTGTCGTCCTGGATCTGGTTGATCATCTTGCCCTTGGGCCCGATGACCTCGCCGATCTTGTCCACCGGGACCTTGATCGTGATGATGCGCGGAGCCGTCGGGTTCATCTCCGCCGGGGAGTCGATGGCCTCCTGCATCACGTCCAGGATCGCGAGGCGGGCCGCCTTGGCCTGCTTGAGCGCGGCGGCCAGGACCGACGCCGGGATGCCGTCGAGCTTCGTGTCGAGCTGCAGCGCGGTGATCAGGTCCTTGGTGCCGGCGACCTTGAAGTCCATGTCGCCCATGGCGTCCTCGGCCCCGAGGATGTCGGTCAGGGTGACGTACTGGTCGCCCTCGCCGATCAGACCCATCGCGATGCCCGCGACCATCTCCTTGAGCGGGACGCCCGCGTCCAGCAGCGACATCGTCGAGGCGCAGACCGAGCCCATCGACGTCGAGCCGTTGGACCCGAGGGCCTCCGACACCTGGCGGATCGCGTACGGGAACTCCTCGCGGGTCGGCAGCACGGGGATCAGCGCCCGCTCCGCGAGCGCGCCGTGGCCGATCTCGCGCCGCTTCGGCGAGCCCACGCGGCCCGTCTCACCGGTGGAGTACGGCGGGAAGTTGTAGTTGTGCATGTACCGCTTGGTGCGCTCAGGGTTGAGCGTGTCGATCATCTGCTCCATGCGCAGCATGTTCAGCGTGGTGATGCCCAGGATCTGGGTCTCGCCGCGCTCGAACAGGGCCGAGCCGTGGACCCGCGGCACGACGTGGACCTCGGCGTTGAGCTGCCGGATGTCCTTGGTGCCGCGCCCGTCGATGCGGACGCCCTCGCTGATCACGCGCTCGCGCATGAGCTTCTTGGTCAGCGACCGGAACGCGGCGCCGATCTCCTTCTCGCGCCCCTCGAAGTCGGCGAGCAGCTTCTCGGCGGCGAGCGCCTTGACGCGGTCGATCTCGGCCTCGCGCTCCTGCTTGCCGGCGATGGTCAGCGCGGCGGCGAGCTCGCTGCGCACCGCGCCGGTGACCGCCTCCAGGGCGTCGTCCTGGTACTCGAGGAAGATCGGGTACTCGGCGGTCTCCTTGGCGGCGACCTTCGCGAGCCGCGACTGCGCCTCGCACAGGACCTTGATGAACGGCTTGGCCGCCTCCAGACCCTGGGCCACGGCCTCCTCGGTGGGCGCGAGGGCGCCCTCGGCGACCAGCTTGAGCGTGTCACGCGTGGACTCGGCCTCGACCATCATGATCGCGACGTCGCCGTCCTGCAGGACCCGGCCGGCGACCACCATGTCGAAGGTGGCGCCCTCGAGCTCCGAGTGGGTCGGGAACGCCACCCACTGGCCGTTGATCAGCGCGACACGGACGCCGCCGATCGGGCCGGAGAACGGCAGCCCGGCGAGCTGGGTCGACATGCTCGCGGCGTTGATCGCGACCACGTCGTACAGGTGCTCCGGGTGCAGCGACATGACGGTCGCCACGATCTGGATCTCGTTGCGCAGGCCCTTGACGAACGACGGGCGCAGCGGCCGGTCGATCAGGCGGCAGGTGAGGATCGCGTCCTCGGACGGCCGGCCCTCGCGGCGGAAGAACGAGCCGGGAATGCGGCCCGCGGCGTACATCCGCTCCTCGACGTCGACGGTGAGCGGGAAGAAGTCCAAGGTCTCCTTGGGATGCTTGGACGCGGTGGTGGCGGAAAGGACCATCGTCTCCTCGTCGAGGTAGACGACGGCGCTCCCGGCCGCCTGGCGCGCGAGCCTGCCGGTCTCGAACCGGATCGTACGCGTGCCGAACGAGCCGTTGTCGATGACGGCTTCTGTGCTGTGGACACCCTCCACGGGGGACCTCCTTCTCGGGTCGGTCACCCCACGTCCGTGTGCTGCGGTCGAGGCAGCCTGACCGGCTTCCCTTCCCCTTCCCTTGCCGGCTCCCCGTCAGGTGCAGCGCCGGTCTTCGATCGAAGCGCCCGGTTCCCTCCGCGGCTTACGCCGCATGACCGGGGGCCACTACCGAGGACCGGCCCTCTCACGCCGCGGATCGCGCGTGGTGTTTGCGTGCGGACGCGGGGCACTGTCTGTCGGGTTGCGGAGACCTACCCGGTCTCCTCTCCCTTTCGGCTATTAAGTTTGCGCGGTGTCGCGGTCGCTCCTGTCGCGACTCGCCGAACCGTAGGCCTATTTTGACCTGATATGTGAAAGGAGCGGCGTTGGATCGCCGCTCCTTTCACTCTATCGACGAAGGCCGAGCCGCTCGATCAGGGAGCGGTACCGGGTGATGTCCTTGGCCTGCAGGTACTTCAGCAGGCGACGCCGGCGACCGACCAGCAGCAGCAGCCCGCGGCGGCTGTGGTGGTCGTGCTTGTGGGTCTTCAGGTGCTCCGTCAGGTCGCTGATCCGCTTGCTGAGCAGCGCGATCTGGACCTCGGGGGACCCGGTGTCACCCTCGTTGGTGCCGTACTCGGCGACGATGGCCTTCGTGGTGGCGGTGTCGAGCGACACTGCATCTCCTTTTCTGGGAGGCACGCGTGATGTTGTCTCCAACCCGCGAACGACCGTGCGTGCCTACAGTCGCCGTGAGAGTCCGGCCACGCCGCGGGCGTACCCGGACGATGGCCGACATGCAAGGCTACCATCGCATACCAGGGCCCAGGACGGGCCGATCCCCCGGGAGTGCGCCCGCGGGCGGCCGCCCGTCAGCCGCCGGTCAGCCGCCGGGCCTCGTCCACGTCGGCGTGCATCTGCTCGATCAGCGCGTCGATCGAGTCGAACTTGAGGTTGTCGCGGAGCCGCGTGGTGAAGTCGACCGCCACGTGCATCCCGTACAGGTCGAGGTCGTCCCGGTCCAGCGCGTACGCCTCGACGGTCCGGGTGACGTTCTCGAACGTGGGATTGGTGCCGATCGAGATCGCGGCGGGCCAGAGCTGCCCCTCGTAGCGCGACGGCGAGTCGGTGCACCGCAGGTATCCGGCGTAGACGCCGTCGGCCGGGATCGCCGTGTGCTGGGGCGACTCGACGTTCGCGGTGGGGAAGCCGAGCGCCCTGCCCCGCTGGTGGCCGCGCACGACCACCCCCTCGACCCGGTGCGGGCGGCCCAGCTCGGCGGCGGCGGCCTCGACGTCGCCGTCGGCGAGGTGCGCCCGGATGCGGGTGGACGAGATCGCCTCGCCGTCGCTCAGCAGCGGCACGCCCTCCACGACGAAGTCGTACTTCTCGCCGAGCGTGCGCAGCGTGTCGAGATCACCGGACGCTTTGTGACCGAAGCGGAAGTTCTCCCCCACGACCACGCCGGCCGCGTGCAGCCGGTCGACCAGCGCCGTCTGCACGAACTCGTCCGGCGACATGCGGGAGAACTCCACCGTGAACGGCAGCACGCACACCGCGTCGACGCCCAGCGAGGCCAGCAGCTCGACGCGGCGGCGCGTGTCGGTGAGCTGCGGTGGGTGACTCCCGGGGCGGACCACCTCGTCGGGATGGGGGTCGAAGGTTACGGCGACCGCGGGAAGTCCGAGACTCGCGGCCATGTCCACCGCACGCGCCACCATCTGCTGGTGACCGCGATGCACTCCGTCGAACACGCCGATCGTGACGACGGATCTGCCCCAGTCCTCGGGCACGTCGTCCAGTCCGTGCCAGCCCTGCACCTCGACCTCGATTCCTTCACACGCCATCCGGCAGTAGACAAGACTGCCATGCCCGGACGCCTGCCCGGGAACCAACCCCCGCCGATCCACCTCTCACGGGACGAAGACGGCCAGCGGCCGGGCGGTACGTCCCCGTTCCTCGACGAGCGCGAGGAGCGTGCCGTCGGGGGCGAAGACGCCGATCGGCCCGGAGCCGAGCCCGGCGGCGGGCAGCCGGCCTCCGTGCGCGACCAGGCGGGCCTCCTCCTCGGTGACGTCCCTGCGGGGGAAGGCCGCCGCGACCGCGTCCGCCATGGGCAGGATCACGCACTCCCCCGCGAGCTGCTCGATCGTGCGGGCCGCCTCGATCGTGTACGGCCCGACGCGTGTGCGGCGCAGCCGGGTGAGGTGCCCGCCGACGCCGAGCCCGTTCCCGAGGTCGCGGGCGAGCGCCCGGATGTAGGTGCCGCTCGAGCAGGTGACGACGGCGTCCACGTCCACGACGTCGCCCTCGCGGCGGATCGCGGTCACCTCGAAGCCGTACACGGTGACGGGGCGGGCGGCCAGCTCGACCTCCTCGCCCGCGCGGGCCAGCTTGTAGGCGCGCTGCCCGTTCACCTTGATCGCGCTCACCTGGGGCGGGATCTGGGCGATCTCGCCGGTGAGCGCCTCGACGCCCTTGCGGACGTCCTCGTCGGCCACGTGCCCCGCCGCGGCGGTCGCCACGACCTCGCCCTCCGCGTCGTCGGTGTTGGTGCTCACGCCCAGCCGGATCGTGGCCTCGTACACCTTCTCGGTGAGGGCGAGGTGGCCGAGCAGGCGGGTCGCCTTCTCGACGCCGACCACCAGCACGCCGGTCGCCATCGGGTCGAGCGTCCCCGCGTGGCCGACCTTGCGGGTGCCGGCGATGCCGCGCATCTTGCCGACCACGTCGTGCGAGGTCCACTCCGCGGGCTTGTCGACGATGATGAGGCCGCTCGGTGGCGGGGTTCGCCTGGCCTTGGCCGTGGGCATGACGGTGGATCCTCCGCGGAGACGGTTGGGAAGGTGGATGGTACGCCCGATCAGGACGCCCGGTCAGGGCTCATGATCAAGGCTCATGATCAAGGCTCGTGGTCGAAGCTGTGGTCAAGTCTCGTGATCAGGGCGAGAGCAGGGGGCGCAGGGCCGCCATGATGTCCGGCGGCGACTCGCGGGCGGAGAAACCCGCGGCGCGCGGATGCCCTCCACCGCCGAGGGCCGAACAGGCGCGCGCCACGTCCACGGCCCCCTTGGACCGCGTGGAGACGTTCCAGGCGCCCGTGTCGTCCTCCTTGAGCACCACCGCGACGTCCGCCTCCTCGACCCGGCGGACGACGTCGATCACGCCCTCCACCTCGTCGTACGGCAGGCCCGCGGCGGCCCGGTCCGCCCGCGTCACGTACGTCCAGATCAGGCCGTGCCCGCCGGCGGCGGCGGGTTCGAGCGTGGCCCGGCCGGCGGCGGCGCCGAGGACCGTGAGATAGCCGAAGGGCGCGCCGTCCCACAGTTCCCGAGCGATCTCGTCGGGCCGCAATCCGGCCGCGATCAGCCGGGCGGCCAGCGCATGGACCTGCGGCGTGGTGGAGTACTTGAACGAGCCCGTGTCGGTCACGAGGGCGGTGTACAGGCAGGTCGCCACGTCCACGTCGACCGCGAGCCCAAGCCGCCGGACGAGCTCCTCGACCAGGACGGACGTGGCCGCGGCGGCGGGATCGACCAGGTGCAGGGACCCGAACCCGGTGTTCGACGCATGGTGGTCGACCACGACCAGCTCTCCGGCGCGACCGGCGTGCGGTGCGAGCAGGCCCAGCCGCTCCACGGTGGACGCATCGAGCGTCACCATCAACGGAGGCTCCGCCGGATAGTCCGACGGATCGACCAGCAGCTCCTGCCCGGGCAGGAAGCGCAACAGCCTCGGCACGGCGAAGCGGCGGTCGCCGAAAGACGCGACCACCGCCTTCCCCGCCCTGCTGAGGGCGAGGCCGAAGCCGAGCATGGATCCGAGCGCGTCACCGTCCGGCGACACGTGGCAGGCCAGCGCGACCCGGTCCGCGGAGGCGATCAGCTCGACCGCCCGCGCCCAGTCCCGCTCCGAGGGTGCCGGAAGGGCCCCCGCCGGAGGCGGCGCCTCCCGTGTCACGTCCGGTGTCGCCTTCCGTGCCGTGTCCCGGTCACATTTCCCCGCGGCCGGGGCGTTTGGGCTCCTCGTCATCCTCCACGCCGCCCGTCTCGCCGTCGTAGGCCTCCTCCAAGCGGTACGGGTCGGCCTCCCCGGCGTACGTCGCGCCCTCGGCCCGCTTGGCGATCTCGGCGTCCTTGGCCCTGGCCACCGCGAACAGGTCGTCCATGTGGCGGGCGCTGTCGGGCAGCGGGTCGTGCACGAACGTGAGCGTGGGAGTGTGCCGCAGACCGGTCTGCCGGCCCACCTCCGAGCGGATGATGCCCTTGGCGCTCTCCAGCGCGGCGGCGGTGCCGGCCCGGTCCACCTCGGAACCGAAAACGGTGTAGTAGACCGTGGCGTCGCCGAGGTCGGCCGTGATCCGGGCGTCGGTCACCGTCACGAAGCCGAGGCGCGGATCCTTGATCCGTCGCTCCAGCATTTCGGCGACCACCTGCCGAATGCGGTCCGCCAGCTTCCTGGCGCGCGCTGCGTCCATGGCCGCGCTCCCCCTTATCCGTTCGGGTACGGCCGCGCTCGGGGCACGGCCGTCTATTCTTCGTCGTCGTTGAAGAGCCGCTGCCGCGCGGACAGCAGCTCGATCTCGGGGCGGAAGGCGACGAGCCGCTCGCAGGCGTCGAGCACCTCGCCGCAGTTGGCCGCGGAGGCCGACACAACGGCCACTCCGATCTCGGCACGGCGATGCAGGTCGAGATGGCCGGTCTCGGCCACGGCCACCCCGGGAAACCGCCGTTGCACCTCGGCGACGAGGGGGCGGATCACGGAACGTTTCTGCTTCAGCGAACGAACGTCGCCGAGCAGGATGTCCAACGTCAGAGCACCGATGTACATCGATTTCTCACCGCGGAACGGACGGCTGCGCCGCCGCCCCCGCACTGGGCGGGGACGGCGGCGTCAGACGTCACACGCGCGGCTTCTCCTGCATCTCGAACGTCTCGACGACGTCGTCGATCTTGATGTCGTTGTAGCCGACACCGATACCGCACTCGAAGCCCTCGCGGACCTCGGTCGCGTCGTCCTTGAAGCGGCGCAGCGACGAGACGGTGAGGTTGTCGGCCACCACGACACCGTCGCGGATGAGCCGTGCCTTGCTGTTGCGGGTGATCGTGCCCGAGCGGACCAGAGCACCGGCGATGTTGCCGATCTTGGGAACCTTGAAGACCTCGCGGACCTCGGCGGTACCCGTCCTGACCTCTTCGAACTCCGGCTTGAGCATGCCCTTGAGGGCCGCCTCGATCTCCTCGATCGCCTGGTAGATGACCGAGTAGTACCGGATGTCGACGCCCTCGCGCTCGGCCAGGTCGCGCGCCCGGACCTCGGGACGCACGTTGAAGCCGATGATGACGGCGTTGTCGTCGGCCATCGCCAGGTTGACGTCGTACTCGGTGATCGCACCGACGGCGCGGTGCAGAACCCGGAGGTTGACCTCTTCGCCGACGTCGATCTTGAGCAGCGCATCCTCGAGGGCTTCCACCGAACCGGAGACGTCACCCTTGATGATGAGCTTGAGCTCGTCGACCTGGCCCTTCTCGAGGTCCTTGAACAGTTCCTCGAGGGTGCGCCGGCGGCCGGACTTCGCCATGTCGGCGATGCGCTGACGGGCCGCCCGCTGCTGGGCGATCTGCCGCGCCATCCGGTCGTCGGAGACGACGATGAAGTTGTCGCCCGCGCGCGGGACGGCGGTCAGACCGAGCACCAGGACCGGACGCGACGGGTCGGCCTCGTCGACCGTCTCGCCGTTGTCGTCCAGCATGGCCCGGACGCGTCCGAACGCCTCGCCACAGACGATGGAGTCGCCCACCCGGAGGGTGCCGCGCTGCACCAGCACGGTCGCCACCGGACCGCGGCCCTTGTCGAGGTGCGCCTCGATGGCCAGGCCCTGGGCGTCCATGTCGGGGTTCGCCCGCAGGTCGAGCTCGGCGTCGGCGGTCAGCAGGATCGCCTCGAGCAGCTTGTCGATGCCGAGGCCCTGCTTGGCGGAGATGTCCACGAACAGCGTGGAACCGCCGTACTCCTCGGCCACCAGACCGTACTCGGTGAGCTGGGCCCGGACCTTGGTCGGGTCCGCACCCTCCTTGTCGACCTTGTTGACCGCGACCACGATCGGCACGTCCGCCGCCTGCGCGTGGTTCAGCGCCTCGATCGTCTGCGGCTTGACGCCGTCGTCCGCGGCGACGACGAGCACCGCGATGTCGGTCGCCTGGGCACCACGGGCACGCATGGCGGTGAACGCCTCGTGACCGGGGGTGTCGATGAAGGTGATCTTGCGGGTCTCACCCTCGTGCTCGGTGGCCACCTGGTACGCGCCGATGTGCTGGGTGATGCCACCCGCCTCGCGCGCGACCACGTTGGTGTGCCGGATCGCGTCGAGCGTCTTCGTCTTACCGTGGTCGACGTGGCCCATGACGGTCACGACCGGCGGACGCGGCGCGAGGTCGGCCTCGTCGCCCTCGTCCTCACCGAACTCGATCTTGAAGGACTCGAGAAGCTCGCGGTCCTCCTCCTCCGGGCTGACGACCTGGATGACGTAGTCCAGCTCGGCGCCGAGAAGCTGCAGCGTCTCCTCGTTGACCGACTGGGTCGCGGTCACCATCTCGCCGAGGTGCAGCATGATCTGCACCAGCGACGCGGGGTTCGCGCCGATCCGGTCGGCGAAGTCGGACAGGGACGCGCCACGCGGCAGACGGATCGTCTGCCCGCCGCCACGCGGAGCCTGGACGCCGCCGATCGACGGAGCCGACATGTTGTCGAACTCCTGGCGCCTCTGCCGCTTCGACTTGCGACCACGGGTCGGACGGCCACCGGGACGACCGAAGGCGCCCGCCGTGCCGCCGCCGCGGCCACGGCCGCCGCCACCACCGGGACGACCGGCGAAACCGCCGCCGCCACCGCCCGGACCGCCGCCCACACCGGGACGACCGCCGGTGCCCGTACGGGCGCCGCCGAAGCCGCCACCGGGACGACCGGCACCGCCGCCACCGGGACGGCCACCGCCGCCACCGGGACGACCGGCACCGCCGCCACCGGGACGACCCGCACCGCCACCCGGCGCCGCCGGACGGCCCTGCGGCATCATCATCGGGTTCGGACGCGGACCACCGGGACGCGGGCCACCGGCGCCGGGACCCGGACG
>NZ_BBYM01000020.1 GCF_001570405.1 Microtetraspora niveoalba
GGAGCGCCGGCCGGGACCGGAGCACCGGCGGCCGGCGCCTGCGGGCCGGGACCCTTCCTGATCGGGGCCGGCGCGGCGGGGGACATCCCGGGGCTCGGGCGGCCGGCGGCGGGGGACATCCCGGGGCCCGGGCGGCCGGCGGCGGAGGGAATCCCGGGGCCGGGTCGTGCGGAGGCGGGCGGCGCCCCCGGGCCGGGCTGGGCGGAGGCCGGCGGCGGGGGGAGCCGGAGGCCCGCCTTGGGCCGGATGACCAGCATGGTCTTGTCGGCGTCGAGATCCCCGGCCCCCGGCTCGGCGTCGCCCTGCGCTCCCGGAACCTGCGCTCCCGGAACCTGAGCCTCCGCGATCTGAGCCGCGGGGACCTGCGTTCCCGGGATCCGCGTCCCCGGGACGTGGGCCGTCGGAACGGGCCGCCCGGGGGTCTCCGCGGCGGGGGCCTGCGTCCCGGCGGCCCTCGTGGGCCGTTCGCGCTCCAGCCGCCGCGCCGGAGGCGTGACGATCGGCGCCGCGCCGACCGGCGTGTCGGCGACCGTACGCAACATCGCCGCCGCGCGCTCCGGCGTCAGCCGTACGGTGTGGTCCTTCTCCAGCAGGCCGTCGAGGACGGGCCGGAGCGAACCGGCCTGGGTCGGCGGATCGGCGGACTCGGTCATCAGCGCGCTGAGGGTCTCCGCGACCGAGGAACGCTCGTACGCCGCGCGGCCCTCGACCGCGAAGTACAGGGTCGCGCCGAGCGACCAGAGGTCGGACTCAGGCCCGGTGTGCTCGCCGCGGGCCCGCTCGGGCGCGGTGTAGCCCGGAGAGCCGATGACCATGCCGGTCTTCGTCAGCGCGCTGTCACCCTCGGACTTGGCGATGCCGAAGTCGGTCAGCACGACCCGGCCGGTGTCGGTGATGAGCACGTTGCTCGGCTTCACGTCGCGGTGCAGGATGCCCTGGACGTGCGCCGCGCGCAGCGCGTCGAGCAGGTCGCAGCCGACCTCGGCCACCAGGCGGGGCGGCAACGGGCCCTCGTCCTCGATGACCTGCTCCAGCGATCTGCCCTCGACGAGCTCCATGATGATCCACGGGCTGCCGTCGATCTCGATGGCGTCGTAGACGGTGGCGACGGAGGGGTGGCTGATCCGGGCGGCCGCGCGGCCTTCGCGGATCATCCGTTCCCGGAGCTCGCGCCGCTGCTCGACGCCGAGCGACGGATCCTGGCGGATCTCCTTGACGGCCACATCGCGCCCGAGGGTGCGGTCGAAGGCCCGCCAGACGGTGCCCATCGTGCCGCGCCCCAGCATTGTGGTCAGTTCGTACCGGTCGATGAGCAGCCTGCTCCCCATGAGAAGAAAGATATCTATTTCTCCTCGCGGAGCGCTTTCTGGTCAGTTGAGAAAATTCTTGGGCCAGAATCGGCGGGGCAGGAACACCTGGATCAGCATCCGCAGCCCGCGCGCCACGGAGTTCCGCGACTTCGGGTACTCGGCCGGCTTGCGGTGGACACCTTCGGCGGGGCGGCGCCGCTGGGCGGGCACCGCGGTCATCTCCTCGCGGGGCTCGCGCTGGAACGTGTGCGGCGGCGTCCTCGGCACCGGCCGCGACTCGGCGCGGTGCTGCCCCCGGTGAGTGGGCCGACGAATCGCAGGGGGCAGGGCCGCGGGCATGGGCCGGACCGGCCGGTGCGCGATCGGCTCCTCGCTGCTCCCGCCGGCCGCGACCCGCGCGAGCGCCACCGCGGCCCGCACCCCGTCGAGCCGCGCGTCCGGATCGATCTGCAGCAGCCCGCGCAGGACCGGGGCGAGGGGCCCGGCCCGCTCCATCGGGATCGGCGCGCCGCTGGTCAGCGCGGCCAGCGCGGCGGCGGCGGTGCGCCGGCCGTGCAGGCCCCGCCCCTCGACCGCCGTGTACAGCGTGGCCCCGAGCGACCACAGGTCGGCCGCGGGGCTCGCCTTGGCCCCCAGCACCCGCTCCGGCGCGATGTAACCGGCGGAGCCGAGAACGATGCCGGCCTGTGTGATCGAGACGTCGCCCTCGAGCGCGGCCAGGCCGAAGTCGGTGAGCACGGCCCGGTCGTCGGTCACGAGCACGTTGCTCGGCTTCACGTCGCGGTGCAGGATGCCCTTCGCGTGTACGGCGCGGAGCGCGCCGAGCACCTGGCGTCCGATCTCGGCCACCCGCTGGGGTGGCAGCGGACCGACCCGCCGTACCAGCTCCTCCAGGGACTGCGCCCGGAGCAGCTCCATCACGATCCAGGGGCGGTCGTCCTCGGTGATGACGTCGAACACCGTGATGACCGACGGATGGGCCACCATCGCCGTGGCCCGGCCTTCGCGTTCGGTCCGCGCGCACAACTCGGCGCGCAGGTCCTCGTCGAGGACGAGCGGGAGCCGTACCTCCTTGACCGCCACGTCACGGTCGAGCAGCTCGTCGCGCGCCCGCCAGACGGTGCCCATGCCGCCGCGTCCGACCGGCTCGACAAGCCGATACCTCGCGGCGAGCTGGTATCCGGACGGCGCACGCATGGGTGGCAGCTTACCGATTTGTGTAATGCGACCTGTAGAGACCATGCCGCGAAATTGTTGAGATCTTTTGTCAGATCTTCTGACTGGCGTCATGACACGACATGGTGTCCGTGGCCGCCTCTCCGGCGGGTGGACGGGAGGCGGGCGGGCTCGCCAGTGGTGACGGCCTCACCGGCGCTCTCACCGGCGCTCTCGCCGGTGAAAACGACGGAGCGTGAGCGTCCGGGAACACCCTCGGACCGCGGCCGCGGGCAGGGAACCGGAGAGTGAGAGTCGATGGCGCGGCCGACACGCCGCCGGGCACAGGCGACCCTCGCGCCCGTGGCCGTACAAAAGGAACGCCCCTCGCGCCGGGCGAGGGGCGTTCCGTCTCCGTTACCTGCCTCCGGGCGGGGGCGTTCCGTTCCGTTACCTGCCGCTGGGCGGAGGGCGTTCCGTCTCCGCTACCTGCCGCCGTCGCGGGTGGGGATGCCGACGAAGGTGGCGCCCCCGTCCTGCTGCCGCTGGTCGAAGAAGTCGTTGCCCTTGTCGTCCACGACGATGAAGGCGGGGAAGTCGACGACCTCGATCTTCCAGACGGCCTCCATGCCGAGCTCGGGGTACTCCAGGACCTCGACCTTCTTGATGCAGTCCTGGGCGAGCCGCGCGGCGGGGCCGCCGATGGAGCCCAGATAGAACCCGCCGTACCGCTGGCACGCCTCGGTCACCTGCTTGGACCGGTTGCCCTTGGCCAGCATCACGAACGAGCCGCCCGCCTCCTGGAAGCGCTCCACGTACGAGTCCATGCGCCCGGCCGTGGTCGGGCCGAACGAGCCGGAGGCGTACCCCTCGGGGGTCTTGGCCGGTCCGGCGTAGTAGACGGCGTGGTTCTTCAGGTACTCGGGCATCTCCTCGCCCGCGTCCAGCCTCTCGGCGATCTTCGCGTGGGCGATGTCGCGGGCGACGACGAGGGGGCCGGTGAGGGAGAGCCGCGTCTTGACCGGATACTTCGTGAGCTCGGCGAGGATCTCCTGCATCGGGCGGTTGAGGTCGATGCCGACGACGTCGTCCGAGAGCTGCTCGTCGGTAGTGTCGGGGAGGAACCGGGCCGGGTCGGTCTCCAGCTTCTCCAGGAAGACACCCTCAGGGGTGATCTTGGCCAGGGCCTGCCGGTCGGCGCTGCAGCTCACCGCGATGGCGACCGGGCAGGACGCGCCGTGGCGCGGCAGCCGGATCACGCGTACGTCGTGGCAGAAGTACTTGCCGCCGAACTGGGCGCCGATGCCGAGCTTCTGGGTGAGCTCGAAGACCTTCTTCTCCATCTCGAGGTCGCGGAAGCCGTGCCCGCTCGTCGAGCCCTCGGTGGGGATGCTGTCGAGATAGCGGGCCGAGGCGTACTTGGCGGTCTTGAGCGCGAACTCGGCGCTGGTGCCGCCCACCACGATCGCCAGGTGGTACGGCGGGCAGGCGGCGGTGCCGAGCGAGCGGATCTTCTCCTCCAGGAACTGGAGCATCCGCTTCTCGTTCAGGACGGCCTTGGTCTCCTGGTAGAGGAACGACTTGTTGGCCGAACCGCCGCCCTTGGCCATGAACAGCAGCTTGTACTCGTCGGGGTGGCCGTGGGGGTCCTCGGCGTACAGCTCGATCTGGGCGGGGAGGTTGCTGCCGGTGTTCTTCTCGTCCCACATGGTGAGCGGGGCCATCTGGGAGTAGCGCAGGTTCAGCCGGGTGTAGGCGTCGTACACGCCCCGGCTGATGTGCTCGGCGTCGCGGCCGTCGGTGAGGACGTGCCCGCCCCGCTTGCCCATGACGATGGCGGTGCCGGTGTCCTGGCACATCGGCAGCACGCCGCCGGCGGAGATGCTCGCGTTCTTCAGCAGGTCGAGGGCGACGAAGCGGTCGTTCGCGCTGGACTCGGGGTCGTCGATGATCTTCCGGAGCTGGGCGAGGTGGGACGACCGGAGATAGTGCGAGATGTCGTGGACGGCGGTCTCGGTGAGCAGGCGCAGCGCCTCCGGCTCGACCTCAAGGAACCTGCGCCCCGCCGCCTCGGTGATCCGTACCCCCTCTGTGGTGATCAGACGGTATTCCGTCTCGTCCGTGCCAAGCGGCAGCAGGTCGGTGTAGTCGAACTCGGGCATCGTCTTCGATCCTCTGGTTTCTCGCCTGTTCCTCCGAGCGGAGGATATGCCCGTCCGCGTCCGGACGCGCCCGAGGGGGCCGCCCGCCGGTACGCGGGGCGAGGCCGAGCAGGATGCCCGCGACCACCACGGCGGCGCCGCCCACGTCCGCGGGCGAGGGCACGCCCAGGCCCAGGACCACCGAGGTCACGAGCGCGCCGATCGGGATCATCCCGGCGAACAGCCCCGCCCGGTCCGGACCGAGACGGGGGAGCGCGCTGTACCAGAGGAAGAACGCCACCGCCGTCACGATCACGGCCTGGTAGCCGATGCCGAGGGCCTCCGCCGCCGTCGGCGTGCGCAGCATCCCCGTCCCGTCCATCACCAGCCCGATGATCAGCAGGTACGGCACGGCGAGCGCCGACGAGTAGGCCGAGACGCGTACGGCCCCGAGCCGCGGCAGCAGCGGGAGGGCGAGCAGGGAGAACAGCGCCTCGCAGGCGAGCGCGCCCAGCGACCAGAGCAGGCCGGGAAGGTTGCCACTGCCCAGCCCGGTGGCCAGGGTGGCCCCCGCCATGACGACGACCGCCGACGCGACGATCCGCGGCGAGGGCGCCGAGCGGGGGCCGCCGGTGAACAGCGGGCCGAGCAGGGCCAGCACCACGGGAGCCGCGCCGAGGACGGTCCCGGCCAGCGTCGGGCCCGCCGCCACCGCCGCCTCGATGAGGCACACGTTGAAGACCACCAGCCCCGTCAGCGAGAGCGCCGAGAGCAGGACGAACTCCCGCGACGAGAGCCGCAGGAGGGTGAGGCCGCGGGCGCGGGCGGCGGCGAGCAGGACGGCGGCCGCGACGGCGTAGCGCAGGGCCTGCCCGCCGTACACGGGGTAGGTCGAGATGAGGTCGGAGACGGCGGTCAGGGTGCCCACCACGAACATCCCGGCCGTCGCACGGGCCGCCGCCCCGCCGAGGTCGGTGCCGGTGCTGGTTTCTTTCGTCACGATTGGCGATGCTAGGGAGGCAATGGCTCTCTCAATTAGTCCAATCAGCCGGTGAAATCGAGGACCAATTGGCTGATCTCCATCTCGCCGTCGACCGGAGCCGGGGCGGGCTGGCCGGGCAGATCGCCGGGGAGCTCCGGGAGGCGATCCGCTCGGGCCGGCTCGGCCGCGGCGCGCGGCTGCCCGCCAGCCGCGATCTCGCCCGGGACCTCGGTCTGTCCCGCGGCGTCGTGGTCGAGGCGTACGAGCAACTCGTCGCGGAGGGTTTCCTGGATGCCCGGGTCGGCGTGGGCACGCGCGTCGCGTCCGGTCCGGTGACCCGGGCCGAGCCGGGCCTCGCCGTACGCTCCGACGAGCCGGGGGCGAACTACTACGGTCACCGCCCGACATCTCCTGACCTGTCGGCCTTTCCGAGGCAGGCGTGGCTGGCGGCGATCCGCCACGTGCTGGCGACCCTGCCGGGAGACTGTCTCGACTACGGCGACCCGGGCGGGGTGGCCGAGCTGCGCGCGGAGCTGGCCGCCTACCTGCGGCGGGTGCGCGCGGCCGACACGGACACCGGAGAGGTGGTCGTCGTCACCGGCGTCGCCCAGGGGTTGAGTCTGGTCGTGCGCGCGCTCGTCGAGAGCGGCGCCGGCCGTGCCGCTGCGGACGGGGACCACGGTCCGCTCCCGGCGGCCTCGGACGGCGCGGCCCCCGCCGCGATCGGGGGCGAGAGCGAGGGCGCGGTTTCTGAGGGCGCGGTTTCTGAGGGCGCGGTTTCTGAGGGCGCGGTTTCTGAGGGCGCGGTTCTGCTCGCGGTCGAGGAGCCGACGAGCCCGCGGCAGCTCCCGCTGCTGCGACGGGCCGGCGCCCGCCTGACCGGCGTTCCGGTCGACGCCGAGGGGATCGACGTCGCGGCACTCGCCCGGACGGGCGCGCGGGCGGTGCTGCTCACCCCGGCGCACCACTACCCGACCGGAGTGGTGCTGTCGCCGCGCCGCCGCGCCGAGCTGATCGCCTGGGCCGCCGACACCGGCGCGGTCATCCTGGAGGACGACTACGACGCCGAGTTCAGGTTCGACCGGGAACCGATCGGCTGCCTCCAGGGGCTCGCCCCCGACCGCGTCGTCCTCGCCGGGAGCGTGAGCAAGGCCCTCGCACCGGGGCTGCGGCTCGGCTGGCTCGTGGCGCCCCCGGCCGTCGCCGCCGCCGTACGGCGGGCCCGGGGAGAGCTCGACCTCGGCTCCCCGGTGATCGACCAGTACGCGCTGGCCCGGTTCCTGAGCACCGGCGGCTACGACCGGCACCTGCGGAGGATGCGCAGGGAGTACCGGCGGCGCAGGGACGCGCTCGTGGGGGCGCTCGCGGAGCACCTGCCCGGGGTGCGGGCGCACGGCATCTCCGCCGGACTGCACCTGTACGCGGAGCTGCCCGCCGGGTGGGACGAGCGGCGCGTCGCCGAGGCGGCCCGCGCGTGCGGCCTCACCGTCGATCCGCTGCCGTCCGCCCTGGTGATCGGCTTCGCCCGGTTCCCCGAGCACCGGATCGCCGAGGCAGTACGGCAGTTGAGAGTGCTGACAGATCGTCAGGATGTCCGGACATAGCCTTGACCTGAGTGGCCTCTGTCCGGAAAGTTGGACGGGCGACACCGCGCGGGCCTCCCTTGCCGCGCGGGCCTCTCGACGAGGAGACGAGATGACGTACATACCCGCGGGTTCCGCGCCGTCGGGGCGGTGGAGCCTGGAGATCACTCCCGAGCTGGCGGGCTGGGTGTACAGCGGCCTGCGGGTCGTCGAGCTCGGGGACGAGCCGGTCGAGTTCGAGACCGGCCCCGAGGAGATGCTGGTGGTGCCCCTATCCGGGGCCTGCGAGGTCGTGGCCGACGGCGTCCGGATGGACCTGGCCGGGCGGCGCTCGGTCTTCGAGGGCGTCACCGACTTCGCGTACCTGCCCGTCGAGGCGTCCGTGCGCCTCGCCGGCGAGGGCCGCGTCGCGCTGCCCGCCGCCCGCGCCACCCGGCGGCTCCCCGTCCGGTACGGCCCGGCCGACGCGGTGCCCGTCGAGACCCGGGGCGGGGGAGCGGCCACCCGGCGGGTCAACAACTTCTGCGCTCCCGACGCGTTCGAGTGCGACCGGCTGATGGCCGTCGAGGTGATCACTCCGGGCGGCAACTGGTCGTCGTACCCGCCGCACAAGCACGACACCCCGGGCGGGCACGAGGCCGTGCTGGAGGAGATCTACTACTTCGAGGGCGGGCCCGGCTATCAGCGGGTCTACAGCTCGCCGGGCAACCCGATCGACGTGCTCGCCGAGGTGTCGTCCGGCGACGTCGTCCTCGTGCCGTACGGGTATCACGGGCCGTCGATGGCGTCCCCGGGCTACGACCTGTACTACCTCAACGTGCTGGCGGGGCCGGGCGAGCAGCGGTCCATGGCGTTCTCCGACGACCCGAGGCACGCGTGGATCCGCGGGACGTGGGGCCGCTGACGGGCCGCCGGACGGCCGTGCCCGCCGGTCGCGGCCTCACCCGGTCATGAGACCGCGGGTGGCGGCGTGCGGGGCTGGAAACCGCGCGCCAGGAGGATGATCAGCGCCGCCAGCACGAGGGGCGCGGCGAACGCTACACGATAGTCGGCGGCCTCGGCGATGCCGCCGACCAGGGCGGCCCCCACGATGAAGCCGACATAGTTGAACATGTTGACCCGGGCGATGGCCACGCCGGTCCCGGCCGGGTCGAGCCGCCCGGCGGCCGAGAACGACTGCGGGGCGACCACCGACAGGCCGATCCCGGTGAGGGCGAAGCCCGCGATGGCCAGCGGCTGGGTGGGAGCGGCCACGATCGCGACGAAGCCGGCCGTGGCGACCGCGCCGCCGATCCTGACGATCATCGCCGGGCCGTACTTCCGGACGGCGAGGTCTCCACCCACTCTGACCAGGAACGTCGTCGCCTGGTAGGCACCCAGCGCCAGGGGGACCACGGACGCCGACGCGTGCATGATCTTGTCCATGAAGACCGAGCCGAAGTTGGAGATCGACGCGTCGCCGACGTAAAGGAACGCCATGGCCAGGCACAGCGGGATGATCGGCTTCCAGGGGAACCGCACCTTGGCCGGGGCGGCCTCCTGGGCCACGTGCTCCTCCTCGGGAAGGCAGAGCCAGTGCGCGGCGACGACCGCGGCCACGGCGGCCGGCGCCATGACGATCGCGAACGTGACCGCGAGGTCCAGGTGGTCGGCGGCCGCCGACGCCCACAACGCCCCGACGACCGCCGCCGCGCTCCACAGCGCGTGGAACCCGGTCAGTACGGCCCGGCCGTACCGGCGCTCGACCGCGACGCCCTGCATGTTCATGCCCGCGTCCACGCCGCCGAGGCCGACGCCGAACAGCACGAGGGCCGCCACGAAGAGGGGGACCGTGGGGGCGAGACCGGCCAGCACCACGGCGGCGCACGTCAGCGGCTGGAACACGCGCAGGATCCACCGGCTGCCGGAACGCGCGGCGAGCGCGCCGGCCAGCACGCTGCCCGCGCCCGCGATCACCGGGACGATGAGCAGCAGGATCGTCAGCTCGCCGTCGCTCAGGCCGTGCTTGCGCTGGAGCGCGGCGACCTGCGTGAGCAGCGTCGCGAACGTGAGGCCCTGGACGAAGAAGACGGCGAACGTGGCGAGCCGCGCCTGCCGGTCGCGTTCGGTGGGCCGCGACGGGGACGACGGCGGCGGCGTGGACGTCGGCAACGCGACCTCCGAGGAGGGAAACGTGAGGGGGGTTCAGGTTACGACCCGCCGATCACGCGGTCAATGGCCGGGACAAGTGCCATTGGTCGTGGCCGGCCCGGTCCCTTCGCGCGCCGCAGCGCTTAGTCTCGACGTGTGAGCTTCGAGTCCCGCGCGAGTAACTGGATCTCCGCCTTCCTCGGCTCCGGGCCGTCCGGTGCCACCGGTCCCTCTCCGTCAGAGTTGCGGGCGTCCGACGCCGACAGGGAGCAGGTCATCGACCTGCTCAGAGAGGCCGCCGGCGACGGGCGGCTCTCCATGACCGAGCACGAGGAGCGGGTCGAGCGCGCCTACGCCGCCCGCACGCTGGGCGAGCTCGTCGGACTCACGGCGGACCTCGTCCCGCCGGATCGCCAGCCGTTCCTCATGGACGGCCGCCCCGTCGTCGCCCTGTTCCGTACGGAGAACCGGGCCGGCCGCTGGGTGGTGCCCTCGGAGGTGCCGGTCACCTCGCTCGGCGGGCGGGTCACGATGGACCTGTGCGAGGCGCTGCTGCAGTCGCGCCACGTGGTCGTACGGCTCTCGGTGATGGCCGGGACCGTGACCCTCGTCGTCCCGGAGGGGGTCCGCGTCGTCAGCGGGCCGGACGCCCGGATCAAGAGCTTCCAGGACGAGGTGCGGCTCCCGCCGGGCGCGACCGGTTTCGCGCCGGACGCGCCCGTCATCGAGCTCGCGGGGTTCGTCTATGGCGGCAAGGTCATCGCCAGATCGCCCAAACGCCCCAAGAAGGGGTTGTTCCGCCGGTCCTGACCGGCGGGACGTCAGACGGCGGTGTCGAAGTTGATCGCGCTGTAGGCGCTCAGCTTCCAGAGCTGGTGCTCGCTCTCGATCTTGCGGATGGTGCCGGAACGGCCCCGCATGACCAGGGAGTTCGTCACGGCGGCCCCGCCCTGGTAGCGCACGCCCGGCATCAGCTCGCCGTCCGTGATGCCCGTCGCGGCGAAGAACACGTCGTCGGAGCGGACCAGGTCGTCGGTGGTCAGCACCTGGTCGAGGTCGAGCCCGGCGTCGACGGCCTTGGCGCGCTCCTCCTCGTCGCGCGGCCAGAGCTTGCCCTGGATGACTCCGCCCATGCACTTCAGGGCGCAGGCCGCGACGATGCCCTCGGGCGTCCCGCCGATGCCGAGCATCAGGTCGACGCCGGTGCCGGCGCGGGCGGCCATGATCGCTCCCGCCACGTCGCCGTCCGTGATGAACCTGATCCGCGCGCCGGTCTCGCGGATCTCCTTGACGATCCGTTCGTGCCGCGGCCGGTCCAGGATCACGACCGTCACGTCGGACGGCTTGGCGCCCTTGGCCCGCGCCACGGCGCGGATGTTGTCCGCGACGGGGGCGTTGATGTCCACGGCGTCCGCCGCGGCCGGGCCGGTCACCAGCTTCTCCATGTAGAACACGGCGGACGGGTCGTACATCGAGCCGCGCTCGCTGACCGCGATGACGGAGATCGCGTTGTTCATGCCGAGGGCGCACAGGCGCGTGCCGTCGATCGGGTCCACCGCGACGTCGCATTCGGGGCCGGTGCCGTCCCCCACGTCCTCGCCGTTGTAGAGCATGGGGGCGTTGTCCTTCTCGCCCTCGCCGATCACGACGACGCCCTTCATGGACACCGTGTTGATCAACTGTCGCATGCCGTTGACCGCGGCTCCGTCCGCACCGTTCTTGTCGCCGCGGCCCACCCACCGTGCCGCCGCCATCGCGGCCGCCTCGGTGACGCGGACCAACTCCAGGGCGAGGTTGCGGTCGGGAGCACGCTCCCCTGTCGCCAGCGCTGCCGGTACGTGATCAGCCATCGTTCCCCTTAAGTCAGGCGTCGTAAAGCTGATGTTAGTTGTGTATGTCGTTCTTGTCCGATTGGTCTGGACCGGTCGTCGCAGGCAGGAGGCCATTTCCGTCGCTGCCGCCGCCGGACGGGCGGCCCGGGATATCGTCGCCGCATGAGCAGCGACACCGAGCCGTCGGTCACCGTCCGCACCTCGGAGCGGGGCGCCGCCACGAGGAGCGCGCTCCTCGAAGCGGCCAGGGAAACCTTCATCACCTGCGGTTTCACCGAGACCGGAGTGACGGACGTGGTCGCGCGGGCCGGGGCCAGTGTCGGCAGCCTTTACCACCATTTTTCGGGAAAGGCCGACCTTTACCTCACCTTGTTCGACGATTTTCAGTCGCGGCAGACACAACGCACGAGACAGGCCATCCAGGAGGCCAGGTCCCAGGGCGAGTCCGAGCCCATGACCCTGCTGCTGGCCGGCGCCCGGGCCTACCTCGACGGCTGCCTCGCCGAGCGCGACCTCGCCGCGCTGTTCCTCCGCGGGGACGGCCCGACCGGCTTCGAGGTCGTGATGCGCGACCGGCTGCGCCAGTGGACCCGGCGCAGCGCGGCGCTCTTCGAACGGGAGGACGCCCTCGTCCTCGTCGTGACCGGCGCCCTCGCGGCCGTGGTCCAGGAGGTGACCCTCTCCGAGGACGACGAGCGCGCCCGCGTGATCGCGGAGGAGGCGCTCGCCCTCATCGGCCGGATCCACTGACCCCGCCTCCCGCGCTTCCGCGCCGCCGAGGGCCGCGGCGCCCCGTTCAAGCAGGGCAGGAGGCGGGTGAGGCGGCTGGTACGTCTCCCCTGTCAGGACCGCGCCCCGGTGCCGGTAGGCTCCGCGACGTGCGCCGATTCACTGAGGGTTTCTACGGCTACGCGTTCGCCCTGATCGTCTGCCTGGCCGCCGCCGGGCTGTTCCTGCTGGTCGCGCCCACAGGCGGCAAGGAGCACATCCCCAGCGTGGACTTCTCGATCGACAGGCTCAACGCCGCGCGCGTCGCGCCGTACGCCGTCGAGGTGCCCAAGGAGGTGCCCGCCAACTGGGTGCCCACCAGCTCGCAGCTCACCGAGAAGGCCGGCGTCGTGTCGTGGCGGCTCGGCTTCGCCACCGGGAAGCGCATGCATGCCATGGTGGTGCAGAGCAACGAGAAGCCGTTCACCGACTTCGCCAGCCGGATGGCCAACTCCGACAAGGCGACGGGCACCCGGCAGATCGCCGGCACCGCCTGGGAGGAGCGCTTCCGCCAGGACAAGAACCAGCGGTCGCTGGTCCGGGTGCTCCAGGACCGCACGGTGGTGGTCACCGGCTCGGCCGACTGGGACGAGCTGACCGCCCTCGCCGCCTCCCTGGTGGTACAGCCCAAGCCCGCCACCTGACCCGGCGATCGGAGCCGGAGGTCAGAAGGGGGTCTCCTCCTGCGGCTCCTGCCGCTGGGCCATGGCCGCAGCGAGTTTGACGCGGGCGCCCTGGAGCCACTCCTCGCAGATCGCGGCCAGCCGCTCACCCCGCTCCCAGAGCTCGATGGACTGCTCCAGCGTGAGCCCGCCGGTCTCCAGCCGCCGCACCACGTCGGTGAGCTCCTCGCGCGCCCGCTCGTAGGAGGGGGTCCTCTCCTCGCCGCCCTCCTGCTCGGGGGAGGGGGACGCCTGCTTCGGGGATGCCTTCTCGTCTGCCACGTCACCACCCTAGGGTCCGCGTACGACAGGTCGACATAATCGGCTGTCATGGCCGTTCGCGCCGCCGGCGCCGACGACATCCCCGAACTCGTACGACTCCGTGAGGCGCCGGCCGTACGCACGGCCGAGGACATCCCCGGCCGGATCGAGCGGGGCCGGCAGAAGTCCTACGCCCGCCGGGGCGATCCTGGACGCGCTCACGGCCTGGTGCCGGGAGAACGGTGTGGCCCGCGTGGATCTCCATGCCACCTCGGACGGCATGGAGATCCACGCGGGCCACGGCTTCGCCGAGCGCTACCCCGGTCTCACGTGGACGTCGCCGTCACCGTGACCCGGTCGTCGGGGAAACGGATGGTCAGCTCGTCGCCGGACTTGACCTCGCCCGCGAGCCGTACGACCTGTCCGGAGGGACGCTGCACGATCGCGTAACCGCGCTCCAGCGTCGCCGCCGGCGACAGCGCGACGAGGCGGGCGCGCAGGTGTTCGAGCGAGTCGGCCGAACGGTCCAGGGAGGAGCCGAGGCAGCGCCGGGCCCGCTCGCGCAGAGCGTCGACCTGCTCCGCCCGGCGGTCGAGTTCGCGCACCGGGTCGGCCAGCGAGGGGCGGGACTGGACCGACCGCAGCCAGGAGAGCTCCCGGTCGAGCCAGCCGCCCAGCACGCGCCGGCCGCGGTCCCTGAGCTGGCGCACCAGCGTGAGCTGCTCGCCGACGTCCGGGACGACCTTCTTGGCCGCGTCCGTGGGGGTCGAGGCGCGTACGTCGGCCACGAGGTCGATCAGCGGGCTGTCCTGCTCGTGCCCGATCGCGCTGACCACTGGCGTGCGGCAGGCCGCCACGGCCCGCACCAGCGACTCGTCGGAGAACGGCAGCAGGTCCTCCAGGGAGCCGCCGCCGCGCGCGATGACGATCACATCGACCTCGCGGTCCGCGTCCAGCCTGCGCAGCGCCTCGGTGACCTCGCCCACGGCGTACGGCCCCTGGACCGCCACCGCCTCCACCTTGAACCGCACGGCGGGCCAGCGACGGCGGGCGTTCTCGATGACGTCACGCTCGGCGGCCGAGTCCCTGCCGCAGACGAGCCCGATCGTGGAGGGGAGGAAGGGCAGCCGCCGCTTGCGGTCGGCGTTCGTGAGACCCTCGGCGACGATGAGCCGGCGCAGCCGTTCCAGCCGGGCCAGCAGCTCGCCGACGCCGACCGGCCGGATCTCCATGGCGGTGAAGGCGAAAGACCCCTTGTTCACCCAGAAGTCCGGCTTGACGTGCATGACGACCCGCGCGCCGTCGGCCGGCCGGGGGAGGCTCGCCTCGTACACGCCTCGGCTGCAGGTCACGCGGGCCGAGACGTTGGCCACCGGGTCGCGGAGGGTGAGGAAGACGGTGCCGCCCCGGGCCGTCAGCTCGGTGATCTGCCCTTCGACCCAGACGGTGCCCAGACGGTTGATCCACTGCGCCACCATCTGGAGCACCGAACGGATCGGCAGCGGCTCCTCGGGAGAGGTCTTCGCGCTCACTCAGGACTCGGCTTCGATCTTGGCCAGACGAGTCTCGTACATGCGGACCACGTCGTCCCGGTTCGCCGTCGCCTTCTCGTACGCGATCAGCTCGCGCATCTGGCCGGCGGACTTGCCGCGCATCCGGGCGCGCAGCGACGCCAGGGTCAGCCCGGCGTATCCGGGGTACGGCTCGGCGACGCCCGCGTGCGCCACGCCCTCCGTGGCCTCGGCGGCCGCCTCCTTCTTCTTGGCGCGCGCCTTGGGCACCACGGTGGGCTCGGCCTCCGCCGCGGCCTCGGCGGCCTTCTTCGGGCGCGGCTTCGCGGCCGCGCGCTTCTCGGCTGCGGGCTTCTCCGCGGGCTTGGCGGGGGCCGCGGCCTCGGGCTTCGGCTTCTGCGCCGCCTTCCTCGCGGGCTTGGCGGCGGGCTTCTCCGCAACCTTCCCGGCCTCCTCGGCGGCCGGCTTCGTCTCGGCCGGCTTGGCCGCCTCGGGAGCGGTGGGCTTCTCTGCCGCGGGCTTCGCGGTGGGCGTCTCCACCGCGGGCTTCTCGACCGTGGGAGCCTGTGCGGCCTGGGCCTTCTCCGGCTCGGGCTTCTCAACGGGCTTCTCGGCCGTGGGAGCCTGCGGAGCCTGGGCCTTCTCCGGCTCGGGCTTCTCGACCGCGGGCGCCTCCCACTCCGCCTTCTCGGCGGGGGCGGCCGTCGGGCGCTCCGCGGTGGGGGCGGAACCGTCGGGCTCGCGCTCCTCCTTGGCCGCCGGACGCGGGGCGAAGATGACCGGCTCACGGCGAGCGGGACGCGCCTCCTCCGCGGCGGGCTCCGGCGCCGGGGCGGTCGTGGCCTCCTCCTCGTGGGTGGCGAGCCGCTTTATCGTGGAACGGACCTGGTCCCCGATCAGAAGCGCCTGGCCCACCCCGCTGATCGTGGTCTGCAAGGCGGTCGCGGGCAGGTCCTTGGCCTTGTCCTTCAGCTCGTCCTTCAGCTCGTCACCTCGTCTGAAGAGGCTACGGAGAGGCTTGGTCAGTGCTCGGAAGAGGGACATCGCAGCTCCAGCGGAGTCGTTTTCGGATGATGCGGGAGAGGTCAAGAGGCGGCTGACGCTCCACATAGCATAGGAACATGGAGCCATATACCCCCGCGACCCGTCGTGTCCTGGTTGCCAAGCCGCGCGGCTATTGCGCGGGAGTGGACCGCGCCGTAGAGGCGGTGGAGAAGGCGCTCGACCAGTACGGAGCGCCGATCTACGTACGCAAGCAGATCGTCCACAACACGCACGTGGTCCGGACTCTGGAGGCGCGAGGCGCGATCTTCGTCGATGAGACGGAGGAGGTGCCCGAGGGCGCGATCGTGGTGTTCTCGGCCCACGGCGTGGCGCCGAGCGTGCACGACGAGGCCGCCGAGCGGCGGCTCCGCACCATCGACGCGACCTGCCCGCTCGTCACGAAGGTGCACAACGAGGCCAAGCGCTTCGCCGCCAAGGACTACGACATCCTGCTCATCGGCCACGAGGGGCACGAAGAGGTCGAGGGCACGGCGGGTGAGGCTCCCGACCACATCCAGTTGGTCGACGGGCTCGACGGCGTCGCGCAGGTCTCCGTACGCGATCCCGACCGCGTCGTCTGGCTGTCGCAGACCACGCTCTCCGTGGACGAGACCACCGAGACGGTCGCCCGGCTGCGCGAGCGGTTCCCCAACCTGATCGACCCGCCGAGCGACGACATCTGCTACGCCACCTCCAACCGGCAGGCGGCGGTGAAGCAGATCGCGGCCGAGTCCCAGCTCGTCATCGTCGTCGGTTCGTCCAACTCGTCCAACTCCAAGCGGCTGGTCGAGGTGGCCAAGGACTACGGCGCCGACGCGTCCTATCTCGTGGACGACGCCTCCTTCATCCAGGACGCGTGGCTCGACGGCGTCAGCACGGTCGGCGTCACGAGCGGCGCCTCGGTTCCCGAGGAACTGGTGGAGGGTGTGCTGCGCAGGCTCGCCGAGCACGGCTTCACCGACGTCGAGGAGGTCGAGACGGTGAAGGAGAGCATGCGGTTCGCCCTTCCCCACGAGCTCCGCCGGGACCTGCGCGCCTCCTCGGCGTCGTAGGCGCGGCCCTTCGTCGCCCGCCACCGCCCGTGCCGACACCATGGGCGGTCGCGGGCCCACCGCAGGGTGCATGACGGTCGCCCGCCGCCTTAGGCGTTCGCGCATCGTCGTCATGCGCCGCCGTCCGCCCGAGCAGATCGCCGACTTCAACGACGCATGCTCAGGCGTTCGTTCGGTCACGGTGCTCACCGTTCCACCACGGGCCGGTCACGCCGGTGCCGGCGGCGGCCGGTCGGTCCGCTCCTGTGAGAACGTCCGGTGAGGCCGGGCCCAGGAGGCCGTAGGCCTTGAGAAGCCACACCAGAGCCCACAGCAGCACGGCGACCGACCGGCGTGCTCCCCGGCCCGTCCCTCCGGCTCCCGGCCGCGTCAGCACGACGCCTTCCCGGACGGGAAGCGCCCGGCGACGGGCCCGGCCCGCAAGCTAACGGACCTCATCGGCCCGTGCGGGCCCGCCCTCGGCCCGTGTCGCACCGTTCCCCTGACCGGGTACGGCACCGCTCCCGGGAACGTGGTCCACGCCCGATGAGGCGCCGCCGGCCGGGCCGTCGCCCCCGGCGGCCGCGCCTGAAAGGGCGGCGGCCCCGCCGGTGCCGGTCGCGGGAGAGTCCGCCCCGGCGGGGGTGACGTCGGCGGTCGTGACGTCGGCCCGCATGGCGGTGGTCTCGTTCTTGAAGATACGCAGTGACCTGCCCAGCGAACGGGCGGTCTCCGGCAGCTTCTTCGAGCCGAACAGCAAGATCAGGACGAGACCCAGGACCAACAGGTGCCCGGGCTCCAGGCCGTTGCGCAGGAACATCCGCACCCCTATCTGTGCTATCTGCGCCGGACACGAGATCTGGTGATCCGTACCCGTACGCCAAGTTTGCTAGATTGCGCAACTATACAAGTGGCGATCGTTCTGTGGTCGTCTTCCCCCGCAGGAGCGCGTTCATGAGGGCATCCACCAGGGCCGATCGCCGCCCCCCGGCCGAGCGGGCCGATATCGCGGATCAGCCGGCACGGCGGACGGGTCAGGTCAGGGCCGCGCGGCGGCGGTCGAACCACGCCTTCACGGCCAGGAGGGCCGCGCCGTAGACGGCCACGACCGCCGAGAGCAGCAGGTAGTACGCGGCCGGGAGGGCCGTCATGCCCAGCAGCGGCGCGAGTGGCGAGAAGGGCAGCAGCACGCCCACGGTGACGAGGAAACAGGCGGCGAGCCCGAGAGGCAGGGGGATCCGCCGCCATCCACGTAGCACGAGCATCGCCACGGCCTGCGTGAGCAGGTTCTCGACGAACCATCCGGCGTGGAAGGCGGCCTGGCCCGACACCTGAGCGGACCACGGGACGACCGACGTCAGCACGGCGAAGGTCGTGAGGTCGGCGAGGGAGTTCAGGGGGCCGAACACGGCGATGAAACGCAGGAGGCCGCGCGGCCGGAGCCGGGAGGGGCGCCCCAGCGCGTCCCGGCCCGGCCGGTCGAACGCGTACGCGAGCTGGGCGGCGTCGAAGCAGAGGTTCTGCGCCAGGACCTGTGTCGGCAACATCGGCAGGAAGGGCAGGAGCAGCCCGGCCGCGAGCATCGCGATGACGTTGCCGAGGTTCGAGGACAGGACGACGCGCAGATAGGTGACGATGTTCCCGGTGCTGCGGCGTCCGGCCGCGATCGTATGGTCGATGGCGGTGAGGTCCTTGGAGGCCAGCACGACGTCGGCGGACTGCCGGGTCACGTCGGCGGCGTCGCTGGGGCACATCCCGACGTCGGCGGCGCGCAGCGCGGGCAGGTCGTTGACGCCGTCGCCGAGGAACCCGGTCGTGTGCCCCGCCGACCGCAGCGCCGTGACGATGCGCGCCTTGTGCTCGGGGGTGCAGCGCGCGAAGACGGTGCAGCGCGCCGCGATCGCGGCCACGGCTGCGTCGTCGAGACCGTCCAGCCGGTCGGCGGTGACCACCCCTCCGAAGCCAAGGCCACGATCGGAACCGAGGTCGAGATCCTGGCCGCGTTCAAGACCGAAATCGGAGCTGCGGCCGGGATCGTGCCCGAGGCGGGGGCCAGGGCCGTGCTCGGGACCGAGGTCGAGGCCGAGGTCGCGGCAGGTCCGGGCGGCGGTGCCCGGATGGTCGCCGGTCAGGATCTTCACCGCGACGCCGCGCCGGGCGAGTACGGCCAGTGCCTCGGCGGCGTGCGGCGCGAGCGTGTCGCGCAGCCCGACGAAGCCCACGAAGGTCAGATCGTGCTCGTCACCGGGACCGTACGGCCCAGGGCGTGCGGGCCGGTCCGCGAGGGCGACGGCGAGCACGCGGAGCCCTTCCGCGGCCTGCTCCGCGGCGAATCGCAGGAGGCGGTCCCGGGTGGCCTGGTCGAGTTCCCGGCCCGTCTCCCCGGTGGCCCGGTCGGCCCGGTCGGTTTCGCCGGCGGCTCCGTCGACCGCGTCGACCGCGTCGGCTGTGCGGGCTTCGCCGGACTCGTCGGCTCCGGCGGCCCGCACCCGGGTGCAGCGGTCGAGCACGTCTTCGACCGCGCCCTTCACCACCAGGGTGTGCACCGCCGTACGGCCCGGCCGCAGGACGACCGCGCAGGAACTGCGGCGCGCGGGGTCGAACGGCAGCGCGGCCACGCCCTCGCAGGCGGGCAGCGCGGTCCCGAGCCCGTCGGCCGCGTCCAAGATCGCCTTGTCGAGGGCGTCCGGGCTGGGGAGGTCCGCGAGCTGGAGCGTCCACAGGCTGTTGACGGCGGCCCAGTCGAGGACCTCCGGATCGGGCCTGCCGTACGGATCGAGCGCGCGGTCGAGGACGGGCAGATCCCGCGTGAGGGTGCCGGTCTTGTCGGTGCACAGGACGTCCACCGCGCCGAGATCGTGCAGCGCCGGGAGCCGTCGCACCATCACCGCGTGGTCGCGCGCAAGTACGGCCGAGCCGCGGGCCAGCGCGGTGGTGACGATCACGGGGAGCATCTCGGGCGTCAGCCCGACGGCCACCGCGACGGCGAACGGCAGCGCCTCCAGTCCGCGCCCGCGCAGCGCCGCGTCGGCCAGGAGCGCGACCGGAGGGATCAGCAGCATGAATCGGATGAGCAGCCAGGAGATGCCGTTCACCGAACGGTCGAACGCGGACGGCGGGCGCGCGCTCGCGCCGCCTCGGTGCGCCCCGGCGAAGACGGTGCGGGCGGCCGTCGCCACGACGACCGCGGAGGCGGTCCCGGACACCACGCCGGTGCCCTGGAAGCACAGGTGCGGCAGGTCGAGCAGGTCCGCGACCGTGCTTTCGGCGTGGTCCATCCGTCCGTGGCCCGCGGCCGGGTGACCCGCGACCGTTCTCTCGGCGTCACCCGCAGGCGTGCTCTCGGCTTCTCGGGCTCCCCGGGTCATGACCGCCGTACGGTCGTCCATCGGGTGCTTGGCGACCGGGCGGGACTCGCCGGTGAGCGCGGCCTGGTGCACGGTGAGACCGTTCGAGCGCAGCAGCAGAACGTCGGCGGGCACGAGGTCGCCCGGACCGAGCCGGATCACGTCGCCGGGGACCAGCTCGTCCACGGGGATCTCACGATCCAGCGGCGCCGAAGTCGCGCTCGCCCGGCGCCGTACGGTCGCGGTGGTGGCGACCAGCTCACGCAGCGCCGCGATGGACCGGTCGGCGCGGTACTCCCCGCCGGACCGCAGCACGCAGCTCACCACCACCAGCAGCACCGTCACGCAGGCGGTCCCCCAGGAGGCGATCGCGGCGGACACCAGCCCGAGGCAGAGCAGCACCAGGGTGAACGGGTCGCGCAGGCTGCGCGCGAGACGCCACGGCCAGGAGGCGGGGACCGGCTCGGCCACCGTGTTCTCGCCGCACCGCAGCAGACGCTCCTCGGCCTGGGGCTCCACCAGGCCGCTCGGCCTGCTCCCCAGCAGCCGCAGCGCCTGCAACGGGGTGAGTCCCGCCGCGTCACGGATGGAGAGGAGGGGCGGGGGGCCGCCGTCCGGCTCGTGGCCGTCGCGCGGACCGGTGCCGGGTACGGCCTCAGGCGCCCAGACCACGGACGCGCTCCGCCGCCTCCCCATGGCCGGCCAACCGTCCGACCAGCCAACGGACCATGGTCACGACGTCCTGGTCGCTGATCAGATAGACGACCCGGCGTCCCTCGCGCCGCGAGCGCACCAGGCCGGCCAGCTTCAGCTTGGTCAGGTGCTGGCTGACGGCGGGCAGCGCGCCGCCCACGCTCTCGGCGAGCGCGCTCACGTCGCGCTCGCCCTGGGCCAGCGCCCAGACGATCTGCAGGCGCGCGGGGGAGGCCAGCAGGCCGAAGGTCGCGGCGGCCTCGGTCAGCACCTCGACCGACGGGTCCGCCATGTCGCCGCCGCTCGTCGCCACTGTCGCTCTCCCGTTCACCGAGCACCGCCTGGAACCTGTCCGGGAGTGGGACCCCGCCGCCTCCGCCGGGGCTCGTACGCGTCGCCTGGCGGGGTCGTGAGGAAGGGCGCACTCCGCGTGCTCACCGTAGCCGCAGCCGCGACCCTTCACGACGGCCCGAGGCCCGCTCCCGGCGTCACCGCGTGGCCCGGCTTCGACGGTGGCCGCCTGTGCGGCCGTACGGCCCGAGGCCCGCTCCCGTACGGATGTCGAACGGGGCGGTCCGAGAACGTTCAGGGCGTCAGTCGCGGGCCTCGCCGTACACGCGGGGCTCGAAGTAGCCCTCGGGCTCGGGGTCGAACGCGGGCTCCTCACCGCTGCGGGGGCGCGGCACCTCGGCGCGGGCGGCCAGGTCGTCCCGCAGTTCGCGCACGTTCCGGGAGAGGCCGCGCCAGTACGCGATCCCGAGCACGAGCGCCGACCCGCCGAACAGCCACGGCGCCGCGGACGACAGCGAGGTGAACAGCCCGAGCCCGAGCGCCTGGAGCATCGAGCCCGCGCGCAGCGACCGGAAGAACTCGACGAACACCGCGGTCGCGAAGAAGACCAGCGGCGGCGTGACCACGAGGGGGAGCAGGTCACGCGGCTGGACCAGCAGCACGGCCGCGACGCAGCCCACGACGAAGACCGGTCCGGGGCTGAAGACCTGGCCGAGCAGCGTGACCACGAGGAGCAGGGCGACGGCGCCCCTGGCCGTCAACCTGAGTCCCGCGACCTTACCGGCTCGAACGGTCTGGGCGGTCTGATCGGTGCCTCTCATCGTGTCCCCCTTTACGACGAGTCTCGCGTCAACTTACCGTTCTGGACAGGGCCAGGAGAGGCGCTTACGCGCTCTTCGTCCCCCAATTCCGGAACGGCGGGCAGCCGGGGCTGCTCCTCGACGAGGGCCGGACCGCCGAGTGCGGTGTCCGTTATGCCGAGATCGTTCAGTTTTCGCGCGCTCACCAGCACCCGGCTCTCCAGCGAGCCGACCGTCCTGTTGTACGCGGTGACGGTCCTGGACAGGGCGCGCCCGAGGCCGTCGACGTGGCGGCTCAGGCCGCCGAGCCGGTCGTACAGCTCCTTGCCGAGGTCGAAGACGGCCCGCGCGTTCTCGCTGAGCGCGGTCTGCTGCCAGGCGTACTGCGCGGTGCGCAGCATCGTGATCAGCGTGGTCGGGGTGGCGATGTGCACCCGCCTGTGCATCGCGTACTCCAGCAGTCCGGGGTCGCGTTCGAGCGCCGGGGCGAGGAACGCCTCGCCGGGGATGAACAGGACCATGAACTCCGGCGCGGGGCTGAACGCCTGCCAGTACGTCTTGGCGGCCAGCCGGTCCACGTGCTCGCGCAGGTGGCGGGCGTGGGCGTCGAGCCGGGCCGAGGCGAGGTCGGGGTCGTTCGCCTCCGCCGCCTCCAGGTACGCGGCGAGCGAGACCTTGGAGTCGACGATGACGTTCTTGCCTCCGCTGAGCCGCACGACCATGTCGGGGCGGACGAGACCGTCCGGGGTCATCGCGCTGACCTGCTCGTCGAAGTCGCAGAAACGGGCCATCCCGGCGATCTCCGCCACCCTGCGGAGCTGCAGCTCACCCCACCGGCCCCGCGCCTCCGGGCGTTGCAGCGCGCGGACCAGCGCCGTCGTCTGGCTCCTGAGCTGCTCGGAGCTCTGCCGTACGAACTCCATCTGTTTGCCCAGCTCGGCGCGGGCGGCGCGGGCGCCGAGCTCGCTCTCGCGTAGCTGGTTCTCGACCTTCGCGAGCGTCTCCCTGAGCGGCCCGACCAGGTTCTCCACGGCCTGCCTGCGCTGGTCGAGGTCGCCGGTCGCCTCCGCCCGTGTCGTGTTCAGCCGGTTCTCGGCGAGTTCGAGGAAGCGCAGGTTGTTGACGTCGAGTGCGCGGGCGCTGAGCGCCTGGAACCGTTCCGCGAGCTGGCCCTCGACGTACGCGACCTTGTCCTCGGCCGCTCGCCTCCCGGCCTCGGCTTCGGCGATTCTGGTCCGTGCCAGCAGGAACCCGATCAGGAGCCCCACGGCGAGACCTACGGCGAGCTGGAGGACGAGCGCCACGACATCCACGGTTCGGGATGATCCCAGGCAATCCGGTGCCGGAGGGGGAGGCGCGCTGGCGCCGGCTCCCCCGAAGCCGCCGGAGTTCCCTGTCAGGACGCCGTTCCGTACACCGTCGCGTTCGGCTTGTGCGATCGGCGGCGATCGCCCAGAGTCGTCATGTGACTACGTACGGCTTGCGCCCCCAGATGGCCGGGATCACGGCCGGGGTGGTGATCGCGCTCGTCGTGGGGGTCGGCGCGGTCATCGCCTCGGGCCGGGAGACCGCCCCCGAGACCGGAGACGTGCCGCTGTCCTGGACCGAAGGCGCCTGTGTGCGGCGGACCGGCCCCAGGGTCGGGCTGGTGCTGTGCGAGCAGGCCACCGGCCGGGTCAGCGCGATCACCGCGACCCCGCCCCGCTGCCCCGACGACACCGACGAGTTCGTCTCCCTCGGCTCGGGCCGTACGGCCTGCGTCCGGAACACGGGCGGCGACCACCCCGGGGACGCGGGGAACGGCGGCGGCGTGCTGCGGACGGGTGACTGCGTGGCGGTCCGGGGAGGCGAGCGGCCCTGCGCGGACGGGGACTGGTACGGCCGGGTGACGGGCGTCGCCGAGTCGGCCCGGCGGTGCCCGCTCGGGACGGTCGAGGCGCTTCCCCTGAAAGGGGGGGAGGTGGCGTGCCTCGGCAAGGACGGGCGGGTGGTCACGGCGGGCGACTGCGTCGAGCGCCCGGAGCTGCCCACATCCACCCGGCTGCTGGTCAAGGTCGCGTGCGCGTCCGAGCGGGCGTGGGCGAGGGTCACCGGCCGGGTGGAGTCGCCGACCAGGTGCGCGGAGGGATCCGACCGCTACCTCCGATCCCTGCGCGGGACCGAGGTGATCTGCCTGTCTGGTGTCGGAGCAACCCGCTCAGGCCCGTAAACTCGGCCTACGTGAGCCTGAGCATCGGCATCGTCGGCCTGCCCAACGTCGGCAAGTCCACCCTCTTCAACGCGCTGACCAAGAGCGGCAACGCCCTGGCGGCGAACTACCCCTTCGCCACGATCGAGCCCAACGTGGGCATCGTCGGCGTGCCCGACCCGCGGCTGGCCAAGCTGGCCGAGATCTACGGCTCGGCGCGCATCCTGCCGGCGAAGGTCGAGTTCGTCGACATCGCCGGTCTCGTCAAGGGGGCGTCCGAGGGGCAGGGCCGGGGCAACCAGTTCCTCGCCAACATCCGTGAGACCGACGCGATCTGCCAGGTGATCCGGGTGTTCTCCGACCCCGACGTCACACACGTGGACGGCGACGTCGCCCCCGAGCGCGACATCGAGACGATCAACACCGAGCTGATCCTCGCCGACCTGCAGACCATCGAGAAGGCGCTGCCCCGCCTCCAGAAGGAGGCCAGGACCAACAAGGACCGCAAGGCCCAGCTCGACGCGGTCGAGGCCGCGGCCAAGCTGCTGGACTCCGGCACCACCCTGTACGCGGGGGCCAAGGCGGCGGGGATCGACGTCGCCGAGCTGCGCGAGCTGCACCTGCTCACCGCCAAGCCGTTCCTGTACGTCTTCAACCTCGACGCCGACGAGCTGGTGGACGAGGAGCTGCGGGCGCGGTTGTCGGCTCTCGTCGCCCCGGCCGAGGCCGTCTTCCTGGACGCCAAGATCGAGTCCGAGCTGGTCGAGCTGCCGGACGAGGAGGCCCTCGAACTGCTCCAGTCGGTCGGCCAGGAGGAGTCCGGGCTGGCCCAGCTCGCCCGCGTCGGCTTCGAGACGCTCGGGCTGCAGACCTATCTGACCGCCGGGCCGAAGGAGACCCGCGCCTGGACGATCCGCAAGGGCGCCACCGCCCCCGAGGCCGCCGGCGTGATCCACACCGACTTCCAGCGCGGCTTCATCAAGGCCGAGGTCATCTCGTTCGACGAGCTGCTCGAGGCCGGGTCGATGACGGCCGCCCGCGCCGGAGGCAAGGCCAGGATCGAGGGCAAGGACTACATCATGCGCGACGGCGACGTGGTCGAGTTCAGGTTCAACGTCTGAGCCCCTGGTCAGACAGAGGAGCGCCGCCGAAAATCCCGCTGAGACCGACCTGGTCTCAGCGGGATTTCGCGTCTCTGCGGGCGTGTCACGGCGGTCGTGCGCCGCGACCGGCGGCGTCGCGGACGCCCTCCATGCCGAAGTGGGTGGCGCTGCTCTCGCTCGTCATTCTTGAACCATCGTACTACTTGTACTAGCGTTCAAGTAATGTCGAGAAGGAGGCGCACATGGTGGCTGCTGGCGGCCGGCGGGCCGGCGTGCGCGAGTGGACTGGCTTGGGCTTGCTCGCGTTGCCGACGGCGCTGCTTGGACTGGACGTGACCGTGCTCTACCTGGTCCTGCCGAGCATGGCTGAGGCACTTGACCCATCCGCGACGCAGACCCTATGGATCATGGACGCCTACGGGTTCTTCATCGCCGGGTTCCTCGTCACCATGGGCACCCTGGGCGACAGGATCGGCAGACGTCGGCTGCTGATGCTCGGGATGGGGGCGTTCGCGGCAGTATCGGTCTTCTCAGCCTTCGCACCCAGTGCCGAGCTGCTGATCATCGCGCGAGCACTGCTCGGAATCGCTGGGGCGACACTGATGCCCTCAACCTTGTCGCTGATCTCGAACATGTTCAGCGACACGCGCCAGCGCGCCCTCGCCATCGGCGTATGGGCCACGATGTTCGCGCTCGGGATGGCCGCCGGGCCAATTGCCGGCGGCATCCTTGTCGATGCCTTCTGGTGGGGCGCGGCCTTCCTGCTCGCGGTGCCGATCGCCGTCGCGGTGCTCGCGGGATCGAAATTCGTGCTGCCCGAGTACTCCGACCCGCAGGCGGGCCGTCTCGATCTGATCAGTGTCGTGTTGTCGTTGGCGGCGCTCCTGCCTGCCATCTACGTGGTCAAGCTCGCCGCTTCGCGTGGTGTCGACGTGACATCCATCGTCCTGCTCGTCGTCGGCGTGGTCGCGGGCGTCGTGTTCGTGCGACGGCAGCGCGGGCTCGCTTCCCCGCTGCTCGATGTCTCCCTGTTCGCCGATCGGGCGTTCTCCGCCGCGCTCGGCGTGCTCCTGGTCGGGCTGATCGGCGTGGGCGGGGCCATGTATCTGGTGACCCAGTACCTCCAGACGGTCGAGGAACTGACCCCCTTCACGGCGGGGTTGTGGATGGGGCCGCCTGCCCTGGCGATGTTCGCCGCCTCTATCGGGTCACCCTTGGTGGCCAGGCGTTCGCGGCCCGGTGTGGTGATGGCGGCCACGCTCACGCTGTCCGTGACGGGGTACGTGCTCCTGGCTACGGCCGGAGCGGGCGCGGTCCTCCACGTCGTGGCGGGGTTCGCTCTCGTGTACCTCGGTCTCGGCGCGATCGCCGCGCTGGGAACGGACATCGTGGTCGGGGCCGCCCCGGCGTCGAAGTCGGGTTCGGCGGCGGCGATGTCCGAGACCGTTCAAGAACTCGGCATCGCCATTGGCGTGGCGCTGCTGGGAAGTCTGACCGGGGCCGTCTACAGCAGTCGCGTCGCCTCGCCTCCGGACACCTCGCCGGACGTCGCCTGGCAGCTTAAGGACAGCCTGTCCGGCGCGCTCTCCGTCGCTGACCAGGTTCCTGCCGAGACGATCAACGCGGCGAAGGAGGCCTTCACCAACGGGATGAACATCGCCTCGGCGGTGGCAGGTGCCGCGATCCTCATCGCCGCGATCCTCTGCGTGATCGCGCTGCGCCACCTGCATCCACTCGCGGAGGACCACGGTGCGCACGCGGACGAACATGCGCATTGTTGACTACCCTGGATCTCTGATGGGAGGTGGCATGAGCGAGGCGAACGAACCGGTCGACGGACGACGAGCCAGAGGCAACAAGCGCCGCGCCGAGATCATCGATGCCACCCTCGCCGTCGTGCAGCGGGACGGCGCCGCGGGCGTCACGCATCGCACCGTTGCCAAGCAAGCCGGCATCACCACCAGCCTGAGCACGTACTACTTCGCGACTCTCGATGACCTTCTTGTCGCGGCCTTGTCCACCGTGGCCGATGACTACACGAAGCGGATCCAGGACATCGTCGACGGCCCCGGCGACAAGCTCCGGGGCCTGGCTGAGCTGATCGTCGAGTCCGGGGGTTCGGGCCGCGAGCGTGCTCTCGCCGAACGGGAACTCGCCACGCTCGCGGCCCGCCGCCCCGCTCTGGCCGCCGTGGCACGCCGCTGGCGGGAGAACGTCGCCGAACTCGCGGCGACCCTCACCGGCGACCGCACCGCCCAGGCGGCGCTGGTCGCGGCATCCGACGGCTTGTGCACCGCGATCCTCATCGACAATGCCCCCGCCGACCTCAACTACGTCTACGACGTCCTGGACCAGGCGATCCGATCGTCGCGGGGACCACGCGGCCGTTCCGCGTGACCGTCGCTGCTCGCCGCCGCGCTCGGCCGCGAGCTGCCGGGTCCGCTGCCGCTGCGCCGCCGTGTGCTGGTGCGCCTGGCGATGGGTTCGCCTCGCTGCGCGTTGTGCTCGTCCAGGTGCGGGGTCGCCGCCCGATCGCCGACCCGCCACGTCTCTGAACTGCGAGGACAGCAATACGTGGCGGTTAGGTAATCGATGATGCCGCTGGCCAGGCGTAACGTGCTTTCCCGGCGTGACGGTCGGTCATGGGGCGTGGAACCGGGATGAGACCCGGTTTGCTCGGTTGCGGCGATGCTTGCACCATGGGCGTGGCTTTCCTGGAAGAATTGGCCCGACCGCTAGGGTGAAAACTTCAATGCGGCTAACCGGATCGAGAGTAAGACGACACCGCGCCAGCCCGGGGGATCGGCGCGAGCGGAGGCGTGATGGCTCGCAGGTCAACCGTCCAGCCGGATCCTCGGATCGCTGGCGACCCCGAGTCGTACCCTCCGCAGGGCCCTGAACGCGTGGCGGACACGCACGGGAACGCCCGGCGGCGCGGGGGTTGGAGCGGCGGCGGGGGCCGCTGGCTCGTCTGGACCGGCCGCGCCGTCCTGTGGGCGTTGATCATCGTGATCGTCGTCAACGGGGTGCGGGCGCCGCTCGAACGGATCACCCAGGGTGACACGACGGCCGGGGCGACACCCGAGCCGAGCGATTCCGGATTTCCCGTGACGCAAGCCGCGGCATTTGCCAATCAGTTCGCGGCGGTCTATCTGAATTTCGACGCGTCTAATCCGCAACAAAGAGCGGAGCGGTTGAAGCCATTTCTCCCCGAAGGCGCCCAGGAGCAGTTCGGCTGGAATGGGTACGGCCGGATGTCGGCTGGCGCGTTCCAGTTCACCGGAATAAATGTGCGCGACGCCGGCAACGCGGTCGTCACCGTGACATATCAGGCGGGCAGCAGGCGCGGGCTCCTGTCAGTGCCGGTCTACTACGACGGGTCGAAGTTCGTCGTGTCCGAGCGGCCGGGGCTGCTGCCGGACTCCGGTCCGGCAGGGCTGCCGGCCGTGGCCGACCCCGACCGGGACTCCGCCACCGAGTCCGAGCTGCGTCCCCAGCTCGAGGGCTTCTTCAAGGCGTACGCCGCGGGCGACCAGGTGGACCTGCAGCGGTACGTCGCGAACGGCGTGACCATCGAGGGCTTCGACGGGGCGCTCACGCTCGCCCAGCTCAAGGACGTCGTCGTCCCCGCCGGCGGGGAGAGCACCCGGGAGGTCACCGCCGTCGTCGTCTGGGCCGTGTCCACGGGCGGGGGCTCCGCCACCCCGCGTACGGACGATCCCGCGACCCAGCCGGCCGGGCTCGAGCAGGCCTACCGGCTCACCGTGGAGAAGCAGGGCGGCAAATGGTTCGTCGAGGCGGTCCAGGGCGCGAGCCGCCCCATGGGGTAGCGCATGACCGAACACGACGCCGCTGATCCATACCCCAGGAGGCCGTGAATTGATTCTGAAGACCATCGTGGAGATCGCGTTCGATCCAACGGCTCCACCTGTCACGGGGATCAACACCGAGGGCCTGGCGGAGTTCCTGCGCAAGTTCTTCGCGCCGCTCTTCCTGGTCGTCGTATCCGTCGTGGCGATCTTCTTTCTCTTCACTCGAGAGATCACCAGGTTCATGCAGTTCATCCTTCTGGCGATCGCGATCGGCGTGATCTTCTACGTGCCCAACATCATCGAGGTGACGGCGAAGGCGATCGCGGGGGCGCTCGGCATCAAGTGATCAGGCAGAGAGGAGGATCGGGTGGATCTGCCCACGTATACCAATATTTGGCGAATTGAGAAGCGGCTCTACAAGCTGTACGACCTGAAGCTGCCGACACCGCTTCCCATCGTCTGGATCGGTGTGTTCGTGGGCGTCGCCGTCCCCTGGTGGCTGTTCCTCCGGATCGTCGGGCTCCCGTTCGACGCGCCGTGGCACGTGGTCTATCTGGTCCCGCCCGGGATCGTGACCTGGCTGTCGACCCGGCCGGTCATCGAGGGGAAACGGCTCACCGAGCTGATCCAGTCGCAGGTGCGCTACCTGGCCGAGCCGCGTACATGGTGCCGGATGGCGCCGGTCGACGAGCCGGACGAGGTCAGCCTCACCGTGCGGGTCTGGCGCTCCTCTCCGGCGCGCAGGGGCCGGTCCGCCGGACGGCAGCGCCGCGCCGCCGCCCCGACCGTCCAGCCCGCCGTGGCCCAGGCGGCCAAGGGAGCCGCCGCGGTCCCGGCCGTCGCCGAGCCGCTCCCCGCGCCTCCGCCCATGCCGCTGCCCCTGCCTGGCGCCGCGACCGGTGCGGCCTCGGCTTCGGGTACGGCCTCCGCTGCCACGCAGAAGGCGTCGCGGCCCGCTTCCGGCCGGAGGGGGAGGGCGGACACCGGTACCGGCCCCGCCAAGGCGGCCGGGGGCTCCTCGGGATCCGGAGCGCGAGGATCCGGGGGATCGAGGGGATCGAGGGGATCGCAGGGGCCCGCGGGATCCGCTCCCGGCAGCACGCTCCTCAGGAAGGACCGCGCCTCCGCGCGGGGGTCCTCCGGGACCGACCCCGGGTACGGCGAGACGGTGCCGCCGGCGCCGCCCATCGGTCCCGACGCCCTTCGCAAGCTCCGCAGGCTGGCCGCCTCGGCGCAGGACGGGGCGGGGGAGCGGCGGGTGCCGGAGCGGCCGGTGCTTCAGCCGGGCCTGCCCGCGCCCGGCACGCCGGCGCGGGACGACGAGCGCGGAGCCGTACCGGGAGGTGAGGACGCCCCCCGTCTCCCGCAGAAGGTCTGGTCCTCGCCCGAGACGCCCGGAGCCACGTCTGTCGAGTCCTCCGTCGGGACGCCCGAGGCCGCGCCCGGCTCCTCCGTCGGGACACCCGAGGTCACAGCCCGCGAATCCTCGCCCGAGTCGTCCGCGTCCGCGCCCGGCTCCTCCGTCGGGACACCCGTGGCCGCGCCCGGCGAATCCTCGGCCGAGACGTCCGAAGCGATGTCCG
Organism: Microtetraspora niveoalba; assembly: GCF_001570405.1. Classification (GTDB taxonomy): domain Bacteria; phylum Actinomycetota; class Actinomycetes; order Streptosporangiales; family Streptosporangiaceae; genus Microtetraspora; species Microtetraspora niveoalba. The sequence continues at coordinate 30,228 of NZ_BBYM01000020.1, forward strand.
TCGAGTCCTCGACCGGGATGTCTCCGGCCATGTCTGTCGAGTCCGGCATGGGCGGCTCCGCCGTGTACGGCGGGGTGTCCCGTCTCGGCGCGGAGGCGGTCGAGGAAGCCATACCGGAGACGACCGATGCGGCCGGAGCCGACGCACCGGTCGGCATGGCCGGCGCCGACTCCGGAACGGCCGGTCCGACGGAGGCCGGGCACGCCGAACGCCGCGGGCACGAGCGGCCGAGGCACGCGCGGGCCGACGTGACGCCGGAGGAAGAGCGCGAGATCACGCACGACCGCCCCCGGCACGCCCGCCCGGACATGGCGCCGGAGGAGGCCGGAGAGCCCGCGTACGAGCCGATGACGCACGCCGACGCGGAACCGGCCTCCGGCGAGGTCAGCGGCGACGCGGATGTCGCGCCGCGGGCCGGAACGGTCGCGGAGCGGTCGAGCGGGCGCGTGGACGAGGCGCACCCGGTTGTCGAGCCATCGGCGCAGGGCCGGGTACGGCCCGAGGAGCGGCGCCTGCGGCCGGTCCGCGAGCCGGTCGCGGAAACTTCCGGGGACGACGGAACCGCCCGAGGGCACGACACCATCCGCGAAGGTGGAACCGCCTGGGGCGAGGTAACCGCCGAGGGCGAAGCCACCCGGCAAGGTGGAACGGCGTGGGGACACGGGACCGCCGACGAAGGTGGAACCGCCTGGGGCCAGGTAACCGCCGGGGAACACGAAACCACCGGGCGAAGCGGAAGCACGCGGCAAGGTGGAACGGCGTGGGGACACGGGACCGCCGAGGAGCGCGGGATCACCGGCGAAGGTGCGGCCGCCCGCGAGCATGGAACCGGCCGTGAAGACGGAACGCCGGAACCTGGAACCGCCGGTGACCTTGGGACCGGCGGGGAGGCTGGGACCGCGGAAGCAGTGGGAACCGCCGGCGGCCAGGTAGCCGCTGGGGAGACGGTCCACGAGTCGGTGGACGCGCCCGCGGTTCCCGTCTCGATCAGGACGGCGGCGCCGGGCGACGAGCCGAGGGTGCGCCGGGTCGAGTCGGTCGTCGGCCGGGACACCTCCGGCGGCTGGCGCAGGATCGCCCAGGTGGTCGTGGGCGGCGGCGGAGGCCGTACGGACGGGATGGAGATCGACGAGGCCCGGGCCCGCACGGTGCTCACGGGGAGCAGGCGGATCCTGGTCCTCGGCTGCACCGGCGGCGCGGGGCAGACGACGACGACCCTCATGCTCGGCCACACCTTCGCCAAATATCGCGACGACCGCGTCGTCGCGCTCGACGCGAGCACCGGCGAGCACACCCTCACCACCCGCATCGCGGCGGAGTCCCCCGAGACGCTGAGCTCCCTGCTCGCCGGGTCGGGAGGGGTGAGCGGCTATCTCGGGATGCGCGCGTACACGTCCCGGTGCGACTCGGGGCTGGAGGTCGTCGGCGCGGACTCCGAGGCCGGGGCCGCCCAGCGGCTGGAGAGCGGGTGGCCGCGGATGCTCGCCGCGCTGGACCGCCACTACCGGTTGATCGTGGTCGACCCGGCCGCGGCGCTGGCCGCGCGGCTGCTGCCGTACGCGGACCAACTCGTGCTGGTGGCGCCGGCCAGCGAGGACGCGCCCGACGCCGTGGCAATGACGTACGAGTGGCTGGACGGGCACGGCTGCTCCGACCTGCGCCGCCGGGCGGTCATGGTGGTCAACGGCGTGAGCAGGCGCAGCGCCTCCGACGTGGAGCAGGCCGAGGCGGTGGCCAGGGGACGCTGCCGGGCGATCGTCCGCATCCCCTGGGAGGACGAGCTCTCCCGTCTGGGGCCGGTCGATCCGGCCCGGCTCCGGCCGGGAGGCCGCAGGGCGTACGTGGCGCTCGCGGGAGTGATCGCGAGCGGCCTGGCGGCGAACCAGCACAAGCAGGAGGTGGCCAGGTGAGCGCGGAGCGAGCCGCGACTTGCGAGCGGAGTGGCCCGCGAGGGACGAGCGGTCCGCGTAGGGAGCGGGGAGCGGTGAGGGACCGATGAGTGTCGGGCGAGCCGCGACTTGCGAGCGGAGTGGCCCGCGAGGGACGAGCGGTCCGCGTAGGGAGCGGGGAGCGGTGAGGGACCGATGAGTGTCGGGCGAGCCGCGACTTGCGAGCGGAGCGGTGCGCTGGGGCGGCGAGGAGTGGTGAGCGACCAGTGAGCAGGACGCGCAGCCGTCTCGCGGTGCGGTACTTCGACGATCGTGTCCTTCTCACCGATACCGCGGCGTGGGCGTACTTCCGGCTTCCCACGGTGAGCTACGAGTTCATCACGCCGGAGGAGCGCGAGGCGCTGGCCACGAACATCACGATCGCCCTCGCGGCGATCAGGATGTCCGACGCCGAGGTCCACCTGCGGGTCGCGCACCGGACCTATCCGGCGGCGGAGTGGGCGATGGCCCTGAACGCCACATCCGACGAGGGGCCGGGCTGGCGCGACTACCTGGAGGAGATGTACCGGCACGTCTGGGCGAAGGACTTCTGGAGCAAGGAGATCTACCTCGGCGTACGGCTCGGCCGGCGAGGGGCCCAGCTCGGCAGCGGGGTGCTGGCCCAGCTCTTCGGCTTCTACCTGCGCAGCGAGAAGGCGCTCGGCATCGAGGACGACCACGTGCCCGAGCGGGAGATCGAGCGGTGGACGGAGCAGGCCGAGCGGCTCGGGCGCGCGCTCGCCTCCAGCTCCCTCTACGCGAGGCACGCCAGCTCCACCGAGATCGCCTGGTTGTTCCAGCATGCGGTGTCGGGCGCGCTGGGCGACCCGCCGCCGTCCGCCTCGCCGCGCCGCAGGTGGGGCAAGGGCGAGATCGAGTCCCTGGTCGAGGGGCAGATCCACAACGGACGTTCGCTGCTGCGGATCGAGCAGCCGACCGGCGACTCGTTCACCGCGCACCTGTCGTTCGCGCGGTTCCCCGACCTGATGCCGTTCCCCGACGGCGAGCCGTGGCTGCACTTCGCCGACCAGTTGCCGTTCCCGGTGGAGATCTCCAGCAGGATGCGGCTGATCCCGCCGGTCATGGCGAGCAAGGACGTGGCCAGGAAGCTGGCGCACGCCCGCGACATGGACATCCACATCCGCGAGGCGGGCGCCGAGGCCCCGCTCGCGCTGGCCGAGCAGATCGACGCGGCCCGGATGCTCGAACACGGCATCACCAAGGAACGGCTCCCCTTCGTGTACGGCTGGCACCGGCTGAGCGTGAGCGCGCCCACGGAGGAGATCTGCGTCCAGCGGGTCGAGGCGATCGTCGAGCACTACCGCGATCTCGGCATCGACGTGGTGAACTCCACCGGCGACCAGTTCTCGCTGTTCTGCGAGGCTCTGCCCGGAGAGAGGGTGCGGGTCAACGCGTACGCGCAGCGGCAGCCGCTGCGCACGATCGCGGGCGGGATGGCGACGGCGACGGTCGAGCTCGGCGACCGGGTGGACGAGTCGGGCGCGGGCTGGCTCGGCCCGTACGTGGGGGAGACGCTGGGGCGGGCGCGCAGCATCGTCCACTTCGACCCGCTGGTCGCGGCGACCCGGAACCGTCCGACGGCCATCGCGATCACCGGAGAGCCGGGCGGCGGAAAGACGACGCTGGCCCTGCTGCTCATCTACCAGATGGCGCTGCGCGGGGTCACGGTCGCGGTCATCGACCCGAAGGGCGACGCCGAGTCGCTGGTGCGGCTGCTGGAGGACCGGGGCCGCCGGGCGCGGATCATCCCGCTCGGGTCGGCGGCGCCCGGCCTGCTCGACCCGTTCTCGTTCGGCGACGACATCGCGGCCAAGAAGACGATGGCGACGGAGACGCTCCGGCTGCTGCTGCCGCGCATGTCGGAGGAGCGCGAGTCGGCGATGATCCAGGCGGTGGCGGCGGTCTCCAACCAGCCGGATCCGTCGCTGGGCAAGGTCGTCGACCATCTGGAGCAGTCCGAGGACCCGGCGTCCAAGAACCTCGGGGCCGTGCTGCGTTCGATGTCGGAGATGCACCTGGCGCAGCTCTGCTTCGACCCCTCCGGCGGAGACCAGATCGACACCGAGGGCTGGACGACCGTGTTCACCCTGGGCGGGCTGACCCTGCCCGACGTGGCGACGGCCCGGGATGACTACTCCTACGAGCAGCGGCTCTCGGTGGCCCTGCTGTACCTGGTCTCGCAGTTCGCCCGGCGGCTGATGAACGGCCTGGACCGGCGTACGCCGAAGGCCATCTTCCTGGACGAGGCGTGGGCGATCACCTCCACGCCGGAGGGGGCCAAGCTGGTGCCGGAGGTGTCGCGGATGGGCCGATCCCGCAACACGGCACTCGTCCTGGTCTCCCAGAACGCCGGTGACCTGCTGAGCGAGCAGGTCACCAACTGTCTCTCGTCGGTGTTCGCGTTCCGCTCCACAGAGCGGGTGGAGGTCGAGCACGTGATGGAACTCCTCGGGGTCGATCCATCAGAGGAACACAAGGCGGTGCTGCGGTCCCTGGGTAACGGGGAGTGCGTCTTCCGGGATCTGGACGGCCGGGCGGGGCGGATCGGGGTGGACCTCATCTCCGAGGACCTGCTCCGATGGCTCGACACGAATCCGACCCACGACAAACCGCACGAGAAAAGGCATGATCTTCTTGGCGGGGGCGCCGGCAAACAGGGGGTCGCGCAGGAGGTGCGGTCTTGAGAACGCGGGTGAACGGTCGCGCTCGCTCCGGTCGTCGGCGCAGGCTCGCCCTGCTCCTCGTGGTGTTCGCGGCGTTCCTGACGCTGCCCTTGGTACTGTCCAGCACCGCCAGCGCGGCGGGTGTGTGCGACCTGTCGCCCGCCCTCGCGCCCGAGATCGTGGACGGCGGTGTGGACGGCCTGGTCAAGCCGCCCCCGCCGGACGGCGGCGACACCGGCGCGGCGACCGGCGCCGCCGCCGAAGCGGGCGCGGAGGCCACCAGCACGACCGGCGGCACGACCGGCGGCACGGGCGCCGCCTCCGCCGCCGAGCAGGCGCCGCTCACCAACTACGCCCGGTACGGCATGGCCGGCCAGTTCTGGCACACGTACGACCTGGGCTGCTCGGACGTGACCGCGGTGCTCGGCAACTCCTGGGCGAACGCGATCTTCTCCTGGGCCAAGGCGATCGACCGGCTGACGATCAGCACCTACCAGGCGGCGGCCTCCGAGGGGCCCATCCAGCCCATCAAGGACGTGGTGGACGACATCGTCACCAACCTCGCCAACGCCATGTACTGGCCGTACCTGCGGCCGATCGTCATCCTCGGCGCGATCTGGCTCGCCTGGTACGGGCTCATCCGCAAGAGGGCGACGACGACCACCGAGGGCGTCATCTGGATGGTCCTCGCGGTGACCGTGGCGGTGTGGTTCTTCAGCCGTCCGGGGGACTTCACCGGGCTCGGCAAGGTCGTCACCGACAAGACGGGCGAGGTCGTCAACTCGGCGTTCTCCGGGCTGCCGGGGGCGGGAGGCGCGTCCTGCCTGCCCGCCGACGGCGGCGACGGGGAGGCCAAAGCCGGCGGGTACGCCCAGCCGGGCACCCCGGGGGTGGACCAGAACGCCGACGCGCTCTGGTCCACTCTTGTCTGCAAGCCCTGGCTGATGGGGGCGTTCGGCACCGCCGACCCGAACGCGCCGGTCGTGAAGACGTTCGGCGCCAAGCTGCTCGACTTCCAGGCGATCGACCGCGCGGAGCAGGCCGCCCAGCAGATGCCGAACACCGACGCCCACCAGAAGCGCTACGAGGAGGAGATCGCCAAGCCGCTGCAGAACACGTCGATGTACTTCCTCTTCCAGGGGAAGGACTGGACCGGCAGGCTCGGCATCGCGATCGGCGCGTTCGTCGCGGCCATGGTCGCGGGCCTGCTCATCTTCCTGGTGGCGGTCTCCCTGCTGGCGCTCAAGATCGGCTTCCTGCTGCTGCTGATCCTCGGGCCGGTGTTCCTGCTGATCGGCGTCCATCCCGGGTCGGGACGCATCATCGCGATGCGGTGGGTGGAGATGGTGGTCGGCACGCTGCTGCGCCAGGCCGTGCTGGCGCTGGTGCTCGGCGTGCTCGTGTACGGCTACTCGCTGATCATCTCGACGAGCCTGCCGTGGAGCATGCAGATCCTGTTCATGGCGCTGCTGACGATCGCGGTGTTCTTCTATCGGCGGCCGTTCCAGCACCTGTTCGCGTCGATGGACGGCCACACCCTCACCACGCGGATGCTCGGGGACGCGGCGAGCGCGCCGACCCTCTCCCGTGCCGCGAACGCGTTGCCGCCCGTGGCGGCGGGCCGGGTCGGGCGGTGGGGCCTACGCAAGGCCGAGCCGGTCATCGGCGCGGCCGCGATGGCGAGCGGCGCCGGTACGGCGGCCGCAGTGGCGGCCTCCTCCGTGGCCCAGGGCAGGGTGCGCGGCGAGGACGGCGCGGCCGGGACGATCCCGGCCGGCGTCCGGGCCGCGGCGCAGCCGGCGCCCCTGGAGACCGACGCGCCCGGCCCGGGACGCCGCAAGGTCACCGCGGTCCCGCGCCAGGGGTCGGCCCCGCCGCTCAACCTGTCCGGCGTACGGCCGGCCACGCCCACACGCGCGTCCTCGGGCGCGGGGGCGGCCTTCTCCGCGGGCTCCGGATCGTCGGGCTCGGGCGGGTCCGGTGGTGGCGGCGGCTGGTTCAGCGGCCGGTCCGGCGGTTGGGCCTCACGCCCCTCCCGTAGCGGCTCCGGCGGCTCGGGGGGCTCGGGCGGCGGTGGCGGCCGCAGGTCGGTGTGGTCGGGATCGTCGGGCGGCTCGTCCTCGCGCGGCGGCTCCGGCGGGTCGAACCGTTCCGGCGGGTCGAGCCGTACGAACGGCTCGCGGTCCGGCTCCGGCGGCCGGTCGTCGGGAGGCGGCATCTTCGGCGGCGGCTCCGGCGGGTCCGGCGGCTCGCGCACCTCCGACGCGCCCCCGCTGTGGCTGTCCAGCCGCGGCGACACCCGGCGCGACCCCGGTGACGCGCCCGGCCCCTTCTGGGCGCAGCCCTCCGGCTCCGACAAGGAATGACCATGAAGGGAAGGGACGGCCGGCGGGGGCTGGCCTTCGCCGGTGTCGTGGTCGTCCTGGCCGTCGTCGGCGTCTATCTCACGTCGGCCGGGTCGTCGGGCGACGACGACGCGTCCCGGCAGCGGCCGAGCGCGGCGGAACCGACCGGGACGCGGGCGCCCGGAGCGGTCCCGACCGTGATCCCCAGCCAGGTCGCCACCACGCCCGCGGCCTTCGACATCTACTCCTACCTCCCGCTGTCGAAGGCCGAGCTGGGGGCGGCGGCCGACCTCGCCCGCCGGTTCACCGAGTCGTACGGGACCTTCCGGCACGACGAGGACCCGGCGCTGTTCGCGAAGCGGCTCGCCGGGTTCGCCACGGCCGAGTTCGGCGCGGACCTGACCCGGACGACGACCTCGCCCGCGCTGGTGAACCACAACCGGTCGGACGCGGTCGTGTCGCGCGGCACCGCGACCGTGCGCTCCATCCGCGACATGACGGCCAACATGGTCACGCTGGTGGTCGGCTCGGTGCGGCACGTCACCGCGAAGAGCGGCGAGAAGGAGCAGCGTGACGAGTTCGCGGTGACGGTCGTCAAGGTCGGCTCCGACTGGAGGGTGTACGACCTGCAGCCCGCGGACGCCGGCCAGGACGGGGACACGTCGCCGTGATGCCGCCCAGGGCCCTGGCGGGGAGGTTCTCCTGGCGCGGGCTGGCCATCGCCCTCGCGGTGCTCGTCCCGTTCACGCTGTTCGGGGCGATCATGCTGATGACGCCCACGCCGTCCATCCTGATGGGCGGCGGCCTCGGCGGCGCGGACTGCGCGGAGGCCGCCACGGAGACCGGCCTGTCCGAGACGGCGCGCGAGGACATCCCCACCGACTATCTGGAGCTGTACAAGAAGTTCGGCGCCCAGATCGGCGTCCAGTGGAACGTGCTGGCCGCGGTGGGCAAGCGGGAGACCGACCACGGCAGGTCCAAGCTCCCCGGCGTGAAGGACGGCACCAACTACGCGGGCGCGGCCGGCCCGATGCAGTTCCTGATCAGCACCTGGGGCGGCAAGCCCAGGATCAAGATGGGCGACGAGTTCAACGGGTACGCCTCGGACGGCGACGGCGACGGGTACGGCGACGTCTACAACCCGGCGGACGCCATCCTCGCCGCGGCCAAGATGCTCAAGCGCAACGGCGCGCCCGACGACCTCAGGCGGGCCATCTTCGTCTACAACCGGGCGGACTGGTACGTGGATCAGGTCCTCGCCATCGCCCAGCGGTACGCGGCCACCGGCGGCATCGACACCCCCGACCCCGCCTGCGACACCGCGGACGCGCCGAACGGCGTCGTGCAGAAGATCCTCGAGTACGCGCTGGCACAGCGCGGCAAGCCGTACCGGTGGGGTGGGACGGGGCCGGACGCCTTCGACTGCTCCGGCATCATCTACATGGCCTACCGCAACGCGGGCCTGACGATCCCGCGCACGACCTTCGGCCAGTGGCCCTTCGGCGTACGCGTCGAGCCGGGCAGCGAGCAGCCGGGCGACCTGGTGTTCTTCAACGCGGGGCCGGGCACCGGGCCGGACCGGCCGGGGCACGTCGGCATGATCGTCTCACCGGGGAAGATGATCGAAGCCCGTTGCACCAGATGCGGCCCCATCAAAGTCACGACATATGCCGATCGGGGGAGTCTGGTGGGCTTCACCCGTCCGCTCCAGAACGCGGATGTGCTGGAGCAATTGAAAAGCGCCGCTCTAACGTAAGGACCATGGACACCATCGTCGTGGGGGCAGCGATCATCGAGAACGGCCGGCTCCTTGCCGCCCAGCGGGCCGACCCGCCCGAGCTGAAGGGCGGATGGGAGTTCCCCGGCGGCAAGGTCGACCCCGGTGAGAGCGACCACGACGCCCTGGTCCGCGAATGCGCCGAGGAGCTCGGCGTGAAGGTCGCGATCGGGCGCAGGGTCGGCGGCGAATGGCCCCTGTCCAGCGGCTCCGTGCTGCGGGTATGGCTCGCCACCATCGTGTCGGGCACGCCCGAGCCCCTGGAGCACCTGGCCCTGCGGTGGCTCGGGCCGGAGGAGCTCTACGAGGTCCCGTGGCTTCCCGGCGACCTGCCGATCGTGGGCGCGGTCCGAAGAATGCTCAATGGTTCTTCATGAGATGTCTTTACTGTTCCTTTTGCCTAAGTAGAATTCCGCTTTAGTTAAAGCGGGATGGCGACGGAGGCGGCAGTGAGCGGGAACGCACGACTGAGGGCCGCCTTCTCCGCCCTGATCGTCACGATTTCGGTGCTGGTCGCCGTTCCCGTCATCGCCGCCGCGGCGGACGACAAGGTCGAGCCGTGTGACGTCGGCCAGACCTGTCCGCCCGAGGTCACGGTGACGATCACCGAGACGCCCGGCGCCCCCGCCCCGAGCCAGACCGGCAGCCCGGTGGTGACGGAGACGGTCACCGTCACGCCGACGCCGAGCACGAGCCCCAGCCCCAGTCACTCGCCCACCCCCTCGCCCGAGCCGAACCCGATCGAGACCACGACCGCCGCGCCGATCCCCGACGTCGTCGACACGACGCCCGATCCGGAGCCGTCGAAGGAAGAGGAGCCGGACGTCTCGCTGCCGGAGGCGTCCGACAGCCCGACCGACGCGGTCACGGCGCCGACCGAGTTCGGCGACCCGACCCCGGACGACGCCGCGTACGAGCTGCGCAACGCCACCCCGGAGTTCGACCAGGTCACGCTGAGCCACAAGCTGGCCGTCCCGGCCGCGCTGCTCGTGCTGATCGCCCTGTTCGGCTGGCTCGTCTTCGAGGGCAGGCTGCGGCGGATGGCGCACGCGGCGGCCGTGCGCAAGGGCGGCCCGGCGGCCGCGACGCCCGCCGTGGCCGCGGCGGGGCCGGCGTACGCGCCGATGGTCGGCTTCGTGCCCGTCCCGGTGGCGTACCCGCCGGCGTACGGCTACCCGTACGCGGGGGAGCAGCCGTACGGGTACCCGCAGGGCTATCCGATGGCGCCCCAGCAGGGCTACCCGCCGCACCACGGGTACCCGGCCCAGCAGGCGTACGGGATGCCGCAGGGGTACGGCATGGCGCCGGGGTACGGCGTCGCGCCGCAGGCCCAGCAGCCGGACGCCTGGAGCTACGCGGTCAACGAGCCGGACCCGGCGGCCCGCCCGCAGACCCCGCAGGCCCCGGGGAACGCGGCTCCCGGCACGACCGGCGTCGACGCGACCGCGCCGTACCCCACGCAGGGCCCCGGACAGCCCGGCTGACCGTCCCCTCCAGAGGCGGGGGAGGAGCCGCGGCCGCTTCGGCCGGGAAACGGCGGGGGCGAAAGGGAACGGCCGCCCGCGCTGGACGCACGGACGGCCGTCTACGGTGATCGGCCCCGGAGGCCGCGACCGTGCCCGGCGCAGGCCCCGCCGTGGCGGAGCCTGTGCCGGAGGCCCCGGCTCAGCCGCCGGAACGCTTGAAGATCTTGTTGCCCAGCCAGACCAGGGGGTCGTACTTCCGGTCGACCACGCGCTCCTTCATCGGGATCAGCGCGTTGTCGGTGATCTTGATGTGCTCGGGGCAGACCTCGGTGCAGCACTTGGTGATGTTGCAGTAGCCGAGGCCGTGCTCGTTCTGCGCGGAGTCCTTGCGGTCGGCCACGTCGTACGGGTGCATGTCCAGCTCGGCGATCCGCATGAGGAAGCGCGGGCCCGCGAAGGCCGGCTTGTTCTCGTCATGGTCGCGGATGACGTGGCAGACGTTGTTGCACATGAAGCACTCGATGCACTTGCGGAACTCCTGGGACCGCTCGACATCGATCTGCTGCATCCGGTACTCGCCCGGCTTGACGTCCTTCGGCGGCGTGAATGACGGGATCTCGCGCGCCTTCTGGTAGTTGAACGAGACGTCGGTCACCAGGTCCTTGATGACGGGGAAGGTCCGCATCGGGGTGACCGTGATGGTCTCGGTCTCCTCGAAGGTGGACATCCGGGTCATGCAACCGAGCCGCGGCTTGCCGTTGATCTCCATCGAGCAGGAGCCGCACTTGCCCGCCTTGCAGTTCCAGCGGACCGCGAGATCGGGAGCCTGCGTCGCCTGCAACCGGTGGATGACGTCGAGGACGACCTCGCCCTCGTTCACCTCGACGGTGAAGTCCTCCAGGCGGCCCTCGCCGCCCTCCCCGCGCCAGACGCGGAACTTGGCCTTGTATCCCATCACGCCTCCTTGACCGCACCGTCGACGGCGTCGTACTCCGCCAGCTCGTCCTCGGTGAGGTACTTGCTGAGCTCCGGCCGGTCGAACAGGACCAGCAGGTCGGCGCGCATCGACGGCTGGATCTTCTCCTCGACGCTCACCGTCGCGCCGTCCGGGGTCGCGGAGCAGACCAGGAGCCTGCGCCGCCACTCGGGCGACATCTTCGGGTAGTCGTCCCTGGTGTGCCCGCCCCGGCTCTCCTCGCGCAGGAGCGCCGCCCGCGCGACGCACTCGCTGACGAGCAGCATGTTGCGCAGGTCGAGGGCCAGATGCCAGCCGGGGTTGTAGATCCGGCCGCCCGGGGACGCGGTGTTCTTCGACCGCTCCTTGAGCTTCTCGACGGCCTCCAGCGCCTCGGAGACCTCCTCGGCCTTGCGGATGATGCCGACGAGCTCGTTCATCGTTCGCTGCAGCTCGTGGTGGACCTCGTACGGGTTCTCGCCGCCCGACCGCTCGAGCGGCGCGAGCGCCTCGTCCCGGGCGTCCCGGATCGACTCCTCGGACGCCGCGGGCCGCTTCGCCAGGCCGTTCACGTACGCGGCGGCGCCGGCGCCGGCCCGGCGGCCGAAGACCAGCAGGTCGGACAGCGAGTTGCCGCCCAGGCGGTTGGAGCCGTGCATGCCGCCGGACACCTCGCCGGCCGCGAACAGGCCGGGCACGGACGCGGCGCCGGTGTCGGCGTCCACCTCCACGCCGCCCATGATGTAGTGGCACGTCGGGCCGACCTGCATGGGCTCCCTGGTGATGTCGACGTCCGCCAGCTCCTTGAACTGGTGGTGCATCGACGGCAGCCGCTTGACGATCTCGGCGGCGGGCAGCCGCGTCGAGACGTCGAGGAAGACGCCGCCCTGGGGCGAGCCGCGGCCCGCCTTCACCTCGGCGTTGATGGCCCTGGCCACCTCGTCACGCGGCAGCAGCTCCGGAGGGCGGCGGTTGTTCGCCTGGTCGGTGTACCAGCGGTCGGCCTCCTCCTCCGTCGTGGCGTACTTGTCCTTGAACACGTCCGGCACGTAGTCGAACATGAAGCGCCGGCCCTCGGAGTTGCGCAGCACGCCGCCGTCTCCGCGTACGGACTCGGTGACGAGGATGCCGCGCACCGACGGCGGCCAAACCATGCCGGTCGGGTGGAACTGGATGAACTCCATGTTGATCAACTCGGCGCCCGCGAGGAGCGCCAGCGCGTGGCCGTCGCCCGTGTACTCCCAGGAGTTGGACGTGACGACGTAGGACTTGCCGATGCCGCCGGTGGCCAGCACCACGGCCGGGGCGTCGAAGAGGACGAACTTCCCGGTCTCCCGCCAGTAGCCGAAGGCGCCCGCGATGGCGCCGCCTTCCTTGAGCAGCCGGGTGACCGTGCACTCGGCGAAGACCTTGATGTACGCCTCGGGGTCGCCGTGCAGCTTCTCGTCCTCCTGCTGGAGCGCGACGACGCGCTGCTGCAGGGTGCGGATGAGCTCGAGGCCGGTGCGGTCGCCGACGTGCGCGAGACGGGGGTACTCGTGGCCGCCGAAGTTCCGCTGGCTGATCTTGCCGTCCTTGGTGCGGTCGAACAGCGCGCCCCACGCCTCCAGCTCCCAGACGCGGTCCGGGGCCTCCTTGGCGTGCAGCTCGGCCATCCGCCAGTTGTTCAGGAACTTGCCCCCGCGCATGGTGTCGCGGAAGTGCACCATCCAGTTGTCGTCGGGGTTGACGTTCCCCATCGCGGCCGCCGCGCCGCCCTCGGCCATGACGGTGTGCGCCTTGCCGAAGAGCGACTTGCAGACGATCGCCGTGCGCTTGCCCTGCTGCCGCGCCTCGATCGCCGCGCGGAGACCGGCGCCTCCCGCGCCGATGACGACGACGTCGTATTCGTGACGCTCGATTTCCACTGTGATCCCTCGTTATGCGAACGGGAAGTTGATGATGCCCTTGGCGACCAGCCGGACGTAGAGGTCGGCGATCATGACCGAGAACATCGACGCCCAGGCGAATTGCTGGTGCTTGGCGTTGAGTTTCGACACGAACGTCCACGCCTTGTACCTGATCGGGTGCTTCGAGAAGTGGTTCAGGCGGCCCGCCGTGATGTGCCGGCAGGAATGGCAGCCGAAGGTGTAGGCGAGAATCAGGATCGCGTTGACCACGAGAATGATCGTGCCGAGACCCACATGTCCCCAGTTGCCGTCTTTATCCCGGAACGCGAGAACCGCGTCATAAGTGAGGATCAGGCCGATGATGGCCGCGAAGTAGAAGAAGTAGCGGTGGATGTTCTGGATGATCAGCGGCAGACGTGTCTCACCGGTGTACTTGCCGTGCGGCTCGGCCACCGAGCACGCGGGAGGCGACAGCCAGAACGAGCGGTAGTAGGACTTGCGGTAGTAGTAGCAGGTGAGCCGGAAGCCTCCGGGCAGTCCCAGGATCAGCAGCCCGGGAGGCAGGGTGTACCAGTCCCCGAAGGGCGCCAGGCCGAACAGCCGCGCCCCTTCGGGGCACGAGGTCGCCAGGCAGGGGGAGGCGAAGGGCGCGATGTACTGCCCCGCCAGATAGCTCTGGTCGAAGATCGCCCAGAAGCCGTAAACAAGGAATGCCATCAGTCCGGTGAATGTCAGCGCCGGCGCCAGCCACCATCGGTCGGTGCGCAGAGTGCGTACCTTGATCTGGGCGCGTTGCTTTCTGGCCGGGTTTTCGGCCGTTGTCTGGGTCATCGGAGACCTCTCCACCTTCCGCGGTGCCCTTTCCTGTACGCCGAGGGGGACCGCGTTCATTCGTGTCGCGCCGGCCGATGCGCCACGTGGTGTATCAACGCCGTGTAACAACGCCGACGCCTGTTGGTGGGGCATACGTTACGACGCTGACAGGGCAAAATGTGAGAAGGATCACCCCCTATTTCGGCAAGAGAGTGTGATTGTCGTCACGTCCCTCGGGTGCTCCGGCGCTATTCCCCCTCGTGTCCGGTTTTGTCGTGCGCTCTGGAAGACTTGCCCGTGACCGAAGGGGAGGTCGAGGCCGCAGTGAGCGGGGAGAACCGGTTCGCCGCCGGTGTCGAGCGGGGTGGGCCGCGACTCGCGCGGCTGACCGTCGCCGTGGTTTTCGCGGGTTTCGCCTCCGTGTACGTCCTGGCCGCGGGCGGCGTGGCGGCGGCGCTTCTGCCGGTCGCGATCCTCGTGCTCCAGCTCGCCCACGTCGTTCCGAGGTTGCGGCGGCTGCGCGGCCCGGCGCCGCTCGCCGCGCAGGGCGTCCTCGCGGTGGCGGCGGTGCTCGGCTGCGGCATGTCCGTCGGCGTACTCGGTTTCCTGGCGGGCTCGCTGCTGCTGGTCTCCGCGTGGCCCGCGGCGGTCCTCGTCGTGGCCGGGGCGGCCCTCGTGCAGGCCGCGCGCTCGGCGGACGCGCTCGCGGTGATCGACTCCACCATCACCGTGCTGCTCGCCGCCCTCGTGATCTACGGCCTGACCCGGATGGCCGAGCGGGTGGACGACGTCGCCGCCGCCCGGCTCGGGCTCGCGATGGCGGCCGTCGCCGAGGAGCGGCTCCGGATCGCCACGGAGCTGAACGAGGGGATCGGGAGGGGCCTCGACGCGGTCGAACGCGGCGCGCGCCGGGCGATCGAGCCCGCGGAGAACTCCCCAGAGGCCGTGGCGCGGATCATCGGGGACGTGGCCGCCACGGCCCGGCGCTGCCTGGCGGACGCCCGCTCGGCCGCGGCGGACTACCGGGCGTTGTCGCTCGCTCCGGAGGTGGCGACCGCGCGGGCGCTGCTGTCGGCCGCGGGCGTCGAGACGGAGGTGCGGATCGGCCACACCGAGCCGCTCGGCTCGGCCGGCACGCTGCTCGCGACCGTGCTCCGCGACGCCGTCACCGACGTCGTACGGCACGGCACCGCGCGGCACTGCCTGATCGAGACCGTCCACCGGGACGGCATGGTGCGGCTGCGCGTGACCAATGACGGCGTGCGCACGGCCGGCGCGGGCGTCGAGGGGCTGGACGACGTCGTCGAGCGCATGGCGGCCGCGTCGGGAGACCTGCGCGCCGGGCTCGACCCCGACGGCCGGTTCACTGTGGAGGCGGCCGTCCCGGCCACGCCGCCCGCCCCACCGCCGCCGGACACCGCGTACGGCCTGTCGATCGCCCTGCTCGCCGCGGTGCTCGCCGTGTTCTGCGTCAAGGGGCTGCTCCTCGTCCCGGGGGACCGGGTGCTCCCGGCCGCGGCGTGCCTGGCCGTGATCGCGTTCCTCCAGCTCCGGTCGGTGCGCGGGCGTCATCCGTACGCGCTGGCGGCCATGGCCCTGCTCACCTACCTGCCGCTGTTCGTGTTCGACCGGGCCTGGCTGGGCGTGGCCGGTTTCCTCGCGGGCCCGCTGCTGCTCGCGTTCCCCCGGGCGGTGTCGCTGCCGCTCGTGGGGGCCGTCATGGCGAGCGTGGCGGTGATCGCGGCGGCGCTGGGACTCCCGGCGGGGGCGGTCGTCAACTACACCGTCAGCACATTGGTCACCGGACTGGTGATCCACGGTCTGGTCGGGCTGGCCCTGCTGGTCAAGGAGTTGCAGGACTCGCGGGAGGAGCCCGCTCGCGCCGCGGTCGTCCAGGAGCGGCTGCGCGCCGCCCGCGACCTGCACGACCTGCTCGGGCACAACCTGGCGGCGATCCTGCTCAAGTGCGAGCTGGCCCGCCGCCTCGCGGGATCCGCCCCCGACCGGGCGCGCGCGGAGATCGCCGACGTCGTGGCGATGGCCGGGCGGGCGAAGGCCGATCTGCGGGCCGCGTCCGGCGGCCATCGGGAGATGTCCCTGGACGAGGAGGCGGAGTCGGCGCGTTCCGTGCTGGCCGCCGCGGGGATGGAGGTCCGGCTCTCGCTCGGCCACGGACCGCTGCCCGGCCCGGTCGAGACCGCGCTCGCGACCGTCCTGCGGGAGGCCGTGACCAACGTGCTCAGGCACAGCTCCGCGCGGCGCTGCCACATCGAGTCCGAGGCGTCCAGGGGCGTCGTACGGCTCGGCGTGGCGAACGACGGGGTGGGTCCGGGCGCCGGGCGGACCCGGCCGGGCTCGGGCATCGGCAACCTCACGACGCGGCTGGCCGCCCTCGGCGGCGAGCTGACCGCGCGGGCGGACGGCGACGGCTGGTTCCGGGTGCGCGCCGTCGTCGACGTGGACGCCGTCCTAGATCCAGCCGGCCTCACGGGCGACGCGGGCCGCGTCCGTACGGTTGCGGGCGCCGAGCTTGGCCACGATCGCGGTCAGGTAGTTGCGGACGGTCCCGGCGGTGAGGAACAGCTCCGCGGCGATCTCGGTCGCCTCGGCGCCGCCGGCGGCCAGCCGTAGCACGTCGATCTCGCGCGGGGTGAGCGGGTTGTCGGCGAGGTCCCAGGCGGTGACGGCCAGCGACGGGTCGAGGACGCGGCTTCCGGCGGCGACCGAGCGGATGGCCGCGACCAGGTCGTCCGGCGGCGCGGTCTTCAGCAGGAAACCGTTCACCTGGGCGGTCAGCGCCCGGCGCAGGTGGCCCGGCCTGCCGTGGCCGGTGAGCATCAGCGTCCGGCACTCGGGGAGCTTCGCGCGCAGCTCGGCCGCGGCGGCGAGCCCGTCCAGGCCGGGCATGTCGATGTCGAGCACGGCGACGTCCGGCCGGTGCCGGAGCGCGGCGGGCAGCACGGCGTCGCCCGAGCCGACGGAGTCGACCACGGTCAGGTCGTGCTCCAGCTCCAGCAGTGCGACGAGCGCCCCACGCACCACGTGCTGATCCTCGGCCAGCAGAACCTTGATCACGGCAATATGTCTATCAGTGTCCGGCTCATGACGAGGTCATGGGTGACGGGTGACGGGCTCTCTGGTCCGTGTCCCCCCGGTTCAGCAGGCTGAACACCATGAACGACGCGGTACGGCTCGACGCCGTGAGCAAGGTGTACGGCAAGGGGCAGGGCGCGGTGGCCGCCCTGCGCGAGGTGTCGATCGGCATCCCGCGCGGCGGCTTCACCGCCGTGATGGGGCCGTCCGGATCGGGCAAGAGCACCTTCCTCCACTGCGCCGCCGGGCTGGACCGGCCGACCTCGGGTTCGGTCCGGCTGGGCGGCGTCGACCTGGCGGGCATGGACGAGACCCGGCTGACCGAGCTGCGCCGGGAGCGGATCGGCTTCGTCTTCCAGGCGTTCAACCTGGTGTCCTCGCTGACGGTGACGCAGAACATCACGCTGCCGCTGCGGCTGGCCGGCGCCCCCGTGGACCGGGCCTGGCTGGAGGAGGTCGTACGGCGGGTCAGGCTCGACGGCCGCACCGGCCACCGGCCCGCGCAGCTCTCGGGCGGCCAGCAGCAGCGGGTGGCGATCGCGCGGGCCCTGGTCACCCGGCCCGAGGTGGTGTTCGGCGACGAGCCGACCGGGGCGCTCGACACGATGACCGCTCGCGACGTGCTCACCCTGCTGCGCGACGTGGTGGACGGCCTCGGCCAGACGGTGGTGATGGTGACCCACGACCCCGTGGCCGCGTCGTACGCCGACACGGTGCTGTTCCTCGCCGACGGCCGCATCGTGGACACGATGAGCGACCCGACGGCCGACAGGGTCGCCGACCGCATGACGCGGCTGGGAGCGTGGGTGTGATGATCGGGCTCGCCCTGCTGACGACGCGGAACCGCAAGGCCGGTTTCGCCGGCGCGTTCTTCGCGCTGCTGTGCGCCGCCGCGCTCGTCTGCGCCTGCGGCGTCCTGCTGGAGACCGGGCTGCGCGGCCAGGTCCGGCCCGAGCGGTACGCCGGGGCCCCCGTGCTCGTCGCGGGGGACCAGAACGTGCGTGAGACGATCACCAAGGACAAGGGGGACGGCGAGGTCAAGACGAAGGTCAAGGCCAAGCCGCTGTCCGAGCGGGCCTGGGTGCCCGCCTCCCTGGCCGGGAGGCTGGCCGGCGTGCCGGGCGTGCGCTCGGTGGTCGCCGAGGTGACGTTCCCCGTCCACGCCGGTGACGCCCGCTATGTCGGCCACGGCTGGGAGTCCGCCGGGCTGACCCCGTTCACCCTGCGGGAGGGACGGGCGCCGGAGGCCGCGGGAGAGGTCGTCGCGGACGCCGCGTCCGGGTTGTCCGTCGGCGATCGGCTCGCCGTCGAGGCCGCGGGCGCGTACGACGTGGTCGGCGTGACGGCGCAGGCACTGGACACCCAGGCCACCCTGTTCTTCGGCGCCGCCGAGGCCCGCAGGCTGGCCGGGCTGCTCGGCGGGCGCGCGGACGACGCGGTCAGCGCGATCGGCGTCTTCCCCGACGGGGATCCCGCCGCGGTCCTGAAGGGCGTGCGGGCGGCGATCGAGGGCACCGGCGCCCTCGCCTACACCGGGGACGAGCGCGGCGCCGTCGAGTTCCTTGACGCCGAGAAGTCCAGGGTCAAGCTGATCAGCCTGGGCGGCGCCCTCGGCGGCACCTCGCTGCTGGTCGCGATCCTCGTGGTCGTGGGCACGTTCGCGCTGTCGATCCAGCAGCGCCAGCGGGAGATCGCGCTGCTCCGCGCGGTCGCGGCGACACCCCGGCAGGTCCAGAGGATGCTCGGCGGCGAGGCGCTGCTCGTCGGCCTGGTCGCGGGTGTGCCCGGCTCCGCGCTCGGGATCGGTCTGGCGTTCTGGCTGCGGTCGAGGTTCGTGGCCCTCGGCGCGATGCCGCCGAACCTCGACCCGGTGCTGGGCCCGTTCCCCGTCGCCGCCGCGCTCGGGGCGACCGTGCTGGCGGCGTGGGCCGCGGCCCGCGTCTCCGCGCGCCGCGCCGCCCGGATCCGGCCGGTCGAGGCGCTGGGCGAGGCCGCGCTGCGCCGGGACCGGCTGCCCTGGGGCCGGCTGGTCGCCGGGCTGCTCTGCCTCGGCGGGGCGGTCACGCTCACGCTGGTGTTGTCCACGCTGTCGAACGAGGCCGCGTCCAGTCCGGTGACCATGCTGACGGCGCTGGTGTGGACGATCGCGATCGCGCTGCTCGGCCCCGTCATCGCGCGGTTCGCCGTCGCCGTGCTCGGGGTGCCGATGCGCGCCTTCCGGGTGGGCGGCCACCTCGCCGCGGCCAACCTGCGGGCGGGCACCGCGCGGCTCGCCGCCGTCGTCACCCCGCTCAGCCTGATGGTGGCGATGACCTGCACGATCCTGTTCGTCCAGACGACCATGGGACACGCGGCCCAGGAGCAGGCCCGCGCCGGGACCCGCGCCGACCACGTCCTCGGGCCGCGCGTCCCCGAGGCGGCGGCCGACGCCGTACGGCGGCTCCCCGGCGTGGTGGCGGTGACCGAGGTCCTGCGCACCTCGGTCCGGGTCGGCCTCACGAAGTACGGCGCGCAGGGCGTGACCCCCGCCGGTCTCGCCTCCACCATGGACCTCGGCGTACGGGAGGGCTCGCTGGACCGCATGGGCGCGGCGACGCTCGCGCTCAGCGCGAACGCGGCGGACGGCCTGGGCGTGTCCGTCGGCGACCGCGTGGCGCTCACCCTCGGCGACGGCGCCCCCGCGACGCTCACGGTCGCCGCCGTCTACACCCGCGGCCTGGGGTTCGCCGACCTCACGCTGCCGCACGACCTCGTCGCCGCGCACGTGGACGACCCGCTGGCCCGGACCGTGCTCGTGGCCGCCCCCTCGGTGGGCCGGGCCGCCCTGGCCGCCGCGCTGCGCGACCATCCCGGCGTGCGTGTGCTCGACGGCGTCGAGGCGACCGCCGCGCCCGCCAACGCCGAGGTCAACTACGTGGCGATGGGGCTGATCATCGCCTTCACCGCCATCGCGGTGGTCAACACGCTCGCGATGGCGACCTCCGACCGGGCGCGCGAGCTCGCGCTGCTCCGCCTCGTCGGCACCACCCGGCGCCAGATCATGCGCATGCTCCGCTGGGAGACCTCCGTGGCGCTGCTGGTCGCGGTGGCGCTCGGCGCGGGCGTCGCCCTGGTGACGCTCTCCGCGTTCAGCGCGGGGATGACCGGGTCGGCCACGCCGTACGTGCCGCCGGTGGCGGGGCTGGCGGTCGTCGCCGCCGTGGCCGCGCTCGCCCTGGCCGCCACCGTCGTGCCCGCCCGGGTGGTGCTGCGCGCCAGGCCGGCCGACGTCATCGGCGCGCGGGAGTGAGCGGGCGTCAGAACCGGTTCGAGGTGGACGGCAGCTTCACCACGGTGACGAAGAAGTCGTCGATCTGCCGGACCACCCGGATGAACTGGTCGAAGTCCACCGGCTTGGACACGTACGCGTTGGCGTGCAGGTGATAGCTGCGCACGATGTCCTCCTCGGCCTCGGACGTGGTGAGCACCACCACGGGGATGCTGCGCAGGCCGGGGTCGGCCTTGACCTCGGCCAGCACCTCCCGGCCGTCCTTACGCGGCAGGTTGAGGTCGAGGAGGATCATGTCGGGGCGCGGGGCGTCCGCGTACTCGCCCTCGCGACGGAGGAAGGCCATGGCCTGCTCGCCGTCGTTGACCACGTGCAGCCTGTTCTTGACCTTGTTGAGCTCGAACGCCTCCCGGGTCAGCAGGACGTCGCCCGCGTCGTCCTCGACCAGCAGGACCTCGATGGGCCGCATGTCATTCATCATTTTCCTCTCGGGAGGGCGGCGGCGCGTCTTCCGGGTCCGGGTCCGGGAGCGCGGGCAGCGTCCAGCGGAAGGTGGTGCCCGGCGCCCCCTCCCGGGAGTCCACCCAGATCCTGCCGCCGTGATATTCGACGATCTTCTTGCAGAGCGCCAGACCGATGCCGGTGCCCGAGTACACGTCCCTCGGGTGCAGCCGCTGGAAGATGAG
The DNA here is from genome assembly GCF_001570405.1 of Microtetraspora niveoalba. Taxonomy (GTDB): domain Bacteria; phylum Actinomycetota; class Actinomycetes; order Streptosporangiales; family Streptosporangiaceae; genus Microtetraspora; species Microtetraspora niveoalba. The sequence goes on from NZ_BBYM01000020.1 coordinate 51,132, forward strand.
GAAGATCCGGTCGCTGTACTTGTCCTCGATGCCGATCCCGTTGTCGGAGCAGGAGAACTCCCACATCGCCCCCTCGCGGCGCACCCGGAGGCGGATCCGCGGCGGCTCCTCGGACCGGAACTTCACCGCGTTGCCGATCAGGTTCTGCAGGAGCTGGGCGAGCTGAACCCGGTTCCCGCTGATCCGGGGCAGCTCGTCGGAGACGATCTCGGCCCCGGTCTCCTCGACGCGGGACGACAGGTTCTCCTCGGCCGCGCGGAGCACGTCGTTCAGGTCCACCATCGCGGTCTCGCCGACCCGGCCGACGCGGGAGAAGTCGAGCAGGTCGTTGATGAGGAGCTGCATCCGCTTGGCCCCGTCCACGGCGAAGCCGATGTACTGTCTGGCCCGGTCGTCGAGCCGGTCGCCGTAGCGCTGCTCCAGCATCTGGGTGAAGCTCGCCACCTTGCGCAGCGGCTCCTGCAGGTCGTGGCTGGCGACGTAGGCGAACTGCTCCAGCTCGGCGTTGGAACGGCGCAGCGTCTCGGCCTGCTCCGCCAGCTTGGTGTGGGCCGCGTCCGAGCGGTGCCACTCGTCCAGCATGCGGCGGCGCATCGCGTCCACCCGGTCGGACAGCTCCGCCAGCTCCGCGGGGCGCTCCACCGACAGCCGGTGGTCGAAGTCGCCCGCGGCGACCTCGCGCACCTGGTCGGCCAGCCGCCGTACGGGGCCGAGGACGACGGCGCGCAGGAGCAGGGCCAGGGCGACCAGTGCCAGCGTCAGGACGCCCAACAGGGTCGCGAACAGGAAGTAGAACCGGTCCGACTCGGCCTCGACCCGCGCGCTGCCGGTGTCGTGCAGCTCCCGCAGGTGGCGTTGCTGCGCCTCCAGCGCGGCGCGCACCTCGGTCATCCCCTCGGTGTTGACCGCCAGCAGCTCGCGGGTCAGCGCCCTCGCCCCGGCCTTCGGCACGTCGGCCACGACGACGTCGGAGTACTCGCGCCGCCAGCGCGCGCTCGCCTCCGACAACCGGCCCAGCTCGGCCCGCAGCTCGCCGCTCTCCGGCATGGCGTCCAGCAGCCGCGAGATGCGGTCGGCCGCCTCCCGCTCGGCCCGTACGGCGGCCCGGTAGTCGTCGAGGAACTGCGGGTCCCCCGACAGCCCGTACGCGCGTACGGAGGTCTCCTGCGAGGACAGGGCGGTCGAGAGTTCGAGCGTGCGCAGGGCGGCCGGGTCGATGACGTCGACCACGGTCCTGCGCGCCTCGCGCGAGTCGCCGAGCGCCGTCACGGTGAGCGACACGCCGACCAGCATGATGACCGCGATCGCGGCGCTCGCGAGCAGGAACCACTGGCCGAGGGTGAACCGCCCGACCCCCCGGGGCGGCCGGGGAGGCGGCAGCGGCTGCAGCTCGGGGAGGTTCATCCCGAGGCTCTCCTGGTGAGCAGCACCGCGGCGAGGTCGTCGCTGAGCGTGTCCTGGTTCAGCTCGATGACCCGCCCGACGATGCGGTCGAGGTCGATGCCGCCGTGCTCGTCGATGATGCGGATCAGCCCCTCCGTGCCGAGCAGGTCGGGGCCACCGCCCACCGTCGCCTCGATCAGGCCGTCGGTGTAGAGCAGCATGGACCACGCGTCGCCGAGGTCGACGTCGATCGCCGTCCATTCCTGCTCGGGGAAGATGCCGAGGGGCGGCCCGGACGGCGTGCCGGGGACGACCTCGATCTCCCCGCCGCGCAGCAGGAGCGGCGGCGGATGGCCCGCCACGTGCAGGCGGGCCCGGCGCAGGTCGGGCGCGACGGTGGCGAGGCAGAGCGTGGTGAAGATCTCGGGGAGCTTCCGTTCGAGCCGCAGCACGTCGTCGAGCGTGCGGAGCAGCTCGTTCCCCGCGTGACCGGCGAGCACCAGCGTGCGCCACGCGATGCGCAGCGCGACGCCCAGCGCGGCCTCGTCCGGCCCGTGGCCGCACACGTCGCCGACCACCACGTGGACCGAGCCGTCCTGGGCCTGCACGGTGTCGTAGAAGTCGCCCGCGAGCAGCGTGCGCTCGCGTCCGGGCAGGTAGCGGGCCTCGTGGACGAGCTCGTCGGTGGTCAGCACGGGCACCGGCAGCAGGCCGCGCTCCAGCCGGTCGTTCTCCCGCGCGAGCAGCTCGGCCTCGACCAGGCCGCGCTGGGCGAGGTCGGCCCGCCTGCGCTCGATGGCGTACCGGATGGCCCGGGTCAGCAGCCGGGCGTCGACGTTCTGCTTGACGAGGTAGTCCTGCGCCCCGGCGGTCACCGCGGCGAGGCCGACGTGGGCGTCGTCGAGCCCGGTCAGCACGATCACGGCCGCGTCGGGCGCGGCCGCGAGGACCCGCCGCAGCGCCTCCAGCCCGGTGGCGTCGGGCAGGGACAGGTCGACCAGCACGCACCTGACGTCGTCGCCGATCCGCTCGACCGCCTCCCCGAGCGTGCGGGCCCAGATGATCCGGGGAGAGGGATCGGCCTCCTTCAACAGCTCCTCGACCAGGAAGGCGTCGCCCGCGTCGTCCTCGATGAGTAACAGCGTCAACATCTCGGGCAACGCCGCTGCCATGCCGGGCGAAAGCGCGGTCACCAAACGCCTTTCCATGCCGTGGAGGGAACGAATCTCTCAGGAGGGCACAATATCGAGTCAAGGCTTCCGGTCGAGTCGGATCTCGGACAAGAGGTCAGTCCGCGGTGATCAGCTCTATGCCCTGCGGCAGGCTGCCGTGGTGCGCGGCCTCGGCCAGATAGAAGAGCAGCGTCGCCCGGAACGCCTGCGCCGCCCGGGTCGGCTCGACGTCCTTGCGGTGCGCCAGGGCGATGGTGCGGCGCAGCCCCGGGGGAGCGAGCGGGGTGCCGGCGAGGCCCGGCCGCCCGTCCAGCACCATCGACGGCACGACCGCGATCCCGAGTCCCGCCTCGACGAAGCGCAGCACCGCGTCCATCTCGCCGCCCTCGACCGCGAAGCGCGGCTCGAACCCCGCCTGCCGGCAGGCCGCCAGCGTCGCCTCGCGCACGTCGTAGCCGCGCCGGAACATCACCAGCGGCCGCCCGCGCAGATCCTCGATCCGCATGTACGGCCTGTTCCGGCCGGGGGGAGAGGCGACGACGAGGTTCTCGCGGAGGATCTCCTCAGTGACGAGGGAGGGGTCGCTGCTCTGCAGCGGCAGGATGATGAGCGCGAGATCGAGCTGGCCCCTGGCGAGGTCGCGGACCAGGTCGCGCGAGCCGCTCTCCTCCACGAGCAGTTCCACGCCCGGATAGTCCCGGTGGAACCGGGCGAGGGCGTCGGCGAGCAGCCCGGCGCACAGGGACGGCGTGGCGCCGAGCCGCACCCTGCCGCGGCGCAACCCGGCCAGCTCGGCGATCTCGCGGCGCGCGGTCTCGGCGTCGGCCAGCATCCGGCGGGCGAGCGGCAGCAGGGCCTCACCGGCCGGGGTGAGCGTGACGTTCCCCCGGGCCCGGCTGAACAGGGGCGCGCCGAGTTCGGTCTCCAGGGTCCTGATCTGCTTGCTCAGCGAGGGCTGGGCCACCCGCATCCGCTCCGCGGCATGGGTGAAGTGCCGGGTCTCGGCCACCGCCACGAAGTACGCGAGTTGCTGGAGCTGCACGCCTCCCAAGCGTACGGCTGTGAGATTTGTCGCATTGGGGCGAGGCCACCGGAAGCGGCAAGCCGTACCGGCCAGAGGTCATAGCCTGCGGCTATCGGGACGACGCCCGCGATGACTTGGACTCGCTTCGGAACCCGAACCTAGCGTGAACAGCTGTGACAGCCACGATAGACCGGGGAGCGGCCACTACGCCGGTCGCACCCCACGCAGCGCAGACAAGTCCCCCCACACGCCGCCGTCCGGGCTTCTTCGCCTCGTCGAACGGCAAGAAGGCCGTCATGGCCGTCACGGGTGCGATCCTGGTGCTCTTCCTCGTCGGCCACATGGTCGGCAATCTCAAGTCGTTCTTCGGAGCGGACTCCTTCAACCACTATGCCGAATGGCTGCGGACCGTGGGCACGCCCGCCGTTCCCGACCGCGTTCTGCTGACCGTCATCGAGATCGTCCTCGTGGTCGCGGTGGTCCTGCACATGTGGTCCGCCGTGTCCCTCGCCCGCCGCGCGTCCCAGGCCCGGCCGGTGAAGTACGCGGCCAAGCGGAAGTCCCAGGCGAACGGCTACGCCACGCACACCATGCGGTACGGCGGCGTCATCATCGTGCTGTTCGTCGTCTGGCACCTGCTGGACATGACGTTCGGCACGGTCAACCCCAAGGGCTTCGACGCCGAGCCGTTCGACCGGCTGGTCGCGGGCTTCGACCCCTCGCGCTGGTGGGTGACCCTCTTCTACGTCGTGGCGATGGTCATGGTCGGGCTGCACCTGCGGCACGGCCTGTGGAGCGCGTTCCAGACGCTGGGCCTGGCGAGCGGCCGGAGCTACGGGAAGCTGAAGGCGACCGCCGCCCTGGTGTCGCTGGTCCTCGTGGTCGGCTTCCTGTCCGTGCCCGTCGGGGTGATGATCGGAGTGATCAAGTGAGCGAGCGGGAGACGCACGGATACAAGGTCGGCGACCCGATCCGGGACACGAAGGCGCCCGAGGGCCCGATCGAGGACCGCTGGGACAAGCGCCGCTTCTCGGCCAAGCTGGTCAACCCGGCCAACAAGCGCAAGATCAACGTCATCGTGGTCGGCACCGGCCTCGCGGGAGGGTCGGCCGCGGCCACCCTCGGCGAGCTGGGCTACAAGGTCAAGTCGTTCTGTTACCAGGACTCCCCCCGGCGCGCGCACTCGATCGCCGCGCAGGGCGGGATCAACGCCGCGAAGAACTACCGTGGCGACGGCGACAGCGTCTACCGGCTCTTCTACGACACGGTCAAGGGCGGCGACTTCCGCGCCCGCGAGTCCAACGTGTACCGGCTGGCCCAGGTCAGCGTGAACATCATCGACCAGGCCGTGGCGCAGGGCGTGCCGTTCGCCCGCGAGTACGGCGGCCTGCTCGACACCCGCTCCTTCGGCGGCGCGCAGGTGTCCCGCACCTTCTACGCCCGCGGCCAGACGGGCCAGCAGCTCCTGCTGGGCGCGTACTCGGCCCTGGAGCGGCAGGTCGCGGCCGGGACCGTCGAGATGCACACCCGGCACGAGATGCTCGACCTGGTGGTCAGCGGCGGGCGGGCGCGCGGCGTCATCGTGCGCGACATGGTGACCGGCGAGATCGAGACGCACCTCGCCGACGCGGTCGTGCTCGCGACCGGCGGGTACGGCAACGTGTTCTTCCTGTCCACCAACGCCAAGGGCTGCAACACCACGGCGATCTGGCGGGCGCACGAGCGCGGCGCGATGTTCGCCAACCCGTGCTACACCCAGATCCACCCGACCTGCATCCCGGTCAGCGGCGACTACCAGTCGAAGCTGACGCTCATGTCGGAGTCGCTGCGCAACGACGGCCGCGTGTGGGTGCCGCTGGCCAAGGGCGACGCGCGCAAGCCGTCCGAGATCCCCGAGGACGAGCGCGACTACTACCTTGAGCGGATTTATCCCGCTTTCGGAAACCTGGTGCCGCGTGACATCGCCTCCCGGGCGGCCAAGAACGTCTGCGACGAGGGTCGCGGCGTCGGCCCCGGCGGGCTCGGCGTCTACCTGGACTTCGCCGACGCCATCGCCCGGCTCGGCCGCGACGCGGTCGAGAAGAAGTACGGCAACCTCTTCGAGATGTACGAGCGCATCACCGGGGAGAACCCGTACGAGACGCCGATGCGCATCTACCCCGCCGTGCACTACACGATGGGCGGCCTCTGGGTGGACTACGACCTGCAGTCCACGATCCCGGGCCTGTTCGTCGTCGGCGAGGCGAACTTCTCCGACCACGGCGCCAACCGCCTCGGCGCGTCCGCGCTGATGCAGGGCCTGGCCGACGGGTACTTCGTGCTGCCGACCACGATCGGCGACTATCTCGCGGGGTCGAAGTCGTTCGACGAGGTGGACGAGGCGGACGTGGAGGAGGCCCGGCAGAAGGTCCAGCAGAAGATCGACAAGCTGCTGAGCGTCAACGGCACCCGCACCGCCGACTCCTACCACCGCGAGCTCGGCAGGATCATGTGGGACTACTGCGGCATGGAGCGCACCGAGGAGTCGCTGCGCAAGGCCCTGGAGCGGATCCCCGAGCTGCGCGAGGAGTTCTGGAACAACGTCAAGGTTCCGGGCGACCCCGAGGGGCTCAACCAGGCGCTCGAGCGCGCCGGCCGGGTCGCGGACTTCTTCGACCTCGCCGAGCTCATGTGCATCGACGCGCTGCACCGTACGGAGTCCTGCGGCGGCCACTTCCGCGCCGAGTCCCAGGACGCGGACGGTGAGGCGCTGCGCGACGACGAGAACTTCGCGTACGTCGCCGCCTGGGAGTGGGGCCAGGACGGCCCGACCCTGCACAAGGAAGCGCTCGACTACGAGTACGTCAAGATGACCCAGCGGAGCTACAAGTGAGCGGGCGCGACGCGCTGAGCGGACCGGCAGGCGCCGCGCGGCGGGCCTTCCGCACAGCCGACGAGGAGCGGTGAGCATGAATCTGACCCTGAAGGTCTGGCGTCAGAACGGGCCGTCCGACGAGGGACGGATGGTGACCTACAAGGTCGAGGACGTCTCGCCGGACATGTCCTTCCTGGAGATGCTGGACGTACTCAACGAGCGGCTGATCCTCGAAGGTGACGACCCGGTCGCCTTCGACCACGACTGCCGCGAGGGCATCTGCGGCATGTGCGGCATGGTGATCAACGGTGTCGCGCACGGCGAGCAGCGCGCCACCACGACCTGCCAGCTCCACATGCGGCACTTCAAGGACGGCGACGAGGTCACCATCGAGCCGTGGCGCGCCGCGCCCTTCCCGGTGGTGAAGGACCTGGTCGTTGACCGGTCGGCGTTCGACCGGATCATCCAGGCCGGCGGCTTCATCAGCGTGCCCGCGGGCTCGGCGCCGGACGCGCACAGCGTCCCGGTGAAGAAGGAGGACGCCGACGCGGCGTTCGACGCGGCCACCTGCATCGGCTGCGGCGCCTGCGTCGCGGCCTGCCCGAACGGGTCGGCCTCGCTGTTCACCGCCGCCAAGATCACGCACCTGGGCCTGCTGCCGCAGGGCCAGCCGGAGCGTGACTCGCGGGCCAAGGCCATGGTCGAGCAGATGGACCTGGAGGGCTTCGGCGGCTGCACCAACACGGGCGAGTGCACCGCGGTCTGCCCGAAGGGCATCCCGCTCGACACCATCGCCCGCATGAACGCCGACTTCCTGAAGGCGTCCAAGTAACGACACCGGCGTGCCGGGGCCTCGCCCCGGCACGCTTCTCGAAGGCGTGGGCCGCACATCCACCGATGTGCGGCCCACGCCTTGCCTGTTTTACGGGAGTGCCGGTTTCACGGGCTCCTCGGCCCGGGTACGTTCCGGGGCCATCTGCGGCCCGCGCCGTCCTGTGTTCCGGGTCTCCGGGGCGGGACCTTACGGGGTGTCCGGGGGCAGGATGCGTTCGACCACGTCCGCGACCATGTCGTCCACCCGCGTTCCGGAGAAGAGGTCGGGCAACGTGAGCCGTTCCAGGACCAGCCAGTTCAGCGCCATGTAGAGCACCACCACTGTGGTGGCGTCCCCCGGCATCCCCGCCTCCAGATGGAAGCCGATGTTGGCGTCCAGGTCGGCGCGGATCCTGCGGGTGAGCACGTCGCGCAGCTCGGGGCGGCGGGTGGCCTCGAGGCGCAGCTCCACCAACGCCAGATAGACCGCCGGGGAGGCGGTCAGACGGCCCACCATCTCGCGCATCAGCGCGGTCACGTGGGCGCGGTCGTGCGGCCCCTCCAGGACGTCCGCGAAGAGGGAGGGATCGGGCTGCCACCGCTCGTAGACGCGGGCGCCGGCCTGGGTGAGCAGGTCGTCGCGGTTGGCGAAGTAGTTGGACGCCGTGCCGTTCGGCACCTTCGCCTCGACGTCCACCGCGCGGAAGGTCAGGCCGCGCGCCCCCTCCCGGGCCAGGACCTCTATGGCGGCGTCGACGAGCGCCGCCCGCCGGGCCGGATTCTGCCGCATCGCAATCTCCAGGGATCTCGGATTGACACCACTCTGAATGTAGTACTACGGTCTAACCACTCCATACAGAGTACTACGACTGAAGCGCTTCGAAGGGATCCTGTATGCGCGTCGAACTCACCGCACTGGCCGCCATCACGGGCGTCAAGGCCCTTCCGGGCCGTACGGCACAGCCGGGACAGGTCGTGCCCGGCGGCCGCCCGGAGCGCCGCCAGACGCCCCGGCCCCGCTCCGTTCCCCGGCCCAGGCCGCTGCCCAAGCCCGGCGCGGCCCGCTGACCGGCCGACCGTCATCCGGCAACCTCCGAGAGAGAGTTCAGATGCGAAAGCTCACGTACTACATCGGCATGACCATCGACGGCTTCATCGCCGATCCCGACGGCGGATCCGACTTCTTCCCCGTGACGCAGGACGTCGTCGACTTCATCCGCGGCGACTATCCGGACACGCTGCCGACCCACGTCCGGCCCCAGCTCGGCCTCGACGACGGCAACCGGGATTTCGACACCGTGGTGCAGGGGCGCGCCACCTATGAGCCGGCGCTGGAAGCCGGCTTGACCAGCCCGTACGCGCACCTGCGCCAGTACGTGGTGTCCCGCGGCATCGCCTCCAGCCCCGACCCGGCCGTCGAGATCGTCGCCGGCGACCCGCTCGCCAAGATCCGCGAACTCAAGGCCGAGGACGGCAAGCGCATCTATCTGGCCGGTGGCGCCCGCCTCGCCGGCACCCTGCTCCCCGAGATCGACGAGCTGGTGATCAAGGTCTACCCCGTCGTGGTCGGGTCCGGCGTCCCTCTGTTCACCGCCGACTTCTCCCCGGTGTACTTCGAGCTCACGGGTACCCGCGTCCTCGACAGCGGGATGGTCGTCCTCTCCTACGTGCGGCGGTGACCGCCCGCCAGGGGAGTCGGTCGGCGGGCCGAGCGGCGGAGTGGTGCTGCTAGGGTGCCGGACATGGGGAGTTTCACGGTTTTCATGAGGCTGCGCCGCGCCTAGCGGCGGGCTGACCTCACTTTCGCCAGCTCCGCCGCATCGGAGTCCTCGCCGGCGCGGCACCGCGTGCTGCCCGGCTCCGACCGTCCAGTGCGGAGCACACCCCATGTTTCACCCCTATCAGGGCGGCCGACACGAGCTCGGCCAGAACTTCCTCGTCGATCCCTCGGTGATCGCCACGGTCGAACGGCTCGTCGCGCGTACGAGCGGGCCGATCGTGGAGATCGGTCCCGGCGACGGCGCCGTCACGGTGCCGCTGAGCAGGTCCGGCAGACCGATGACGGCGGTCGAGATCGATCCGAAACGCGCCCGGCGCCTGGAACGGCGCACCCCGGACAACGTGGTCGTCGTCAACGCCGACATCCTCCGCTTCCGGTTCCCCCGGCGACCGCATGTGATCGTCGGCAACCTTCCCTTCCACCTGACGACCGCCATCATGCGGCGCCTCCTCTCCGAAGACCGGTGGCAGGCGGCGGTGCTGCTGGTGCAGTGGGAGGTCGCCCGCCGGAGAGCGGGCGTGGGAGGAGCCAGCCTGCTGACCGCGAGCTGGTGGCCGTGGTACGAGTTCGAGGTGCACTCCCGGGTCCCGGCCCGTTCGTTCCGGCCGGTGCCCTCGGTCGACGGCGGTCTCCTCACCATGGTGCGCAGGGAGACGCCGCTCGTCGCCCACCGCGCGCCGTACCAGGACTTCGTCAAGGAGGTCTTCACGGGGAAGGGGCGCGGGTTGCGCGAGATCCTCGAGCGGACCGGACGCTTCGGCCGGACCGCGGTGCGCGACTGGATGCGCGCCGAGCGCGTCGCGCCGTACGCGCTGCCGAAGGAGCTGACCGCCGGGCAGTGGGCCGCGCTTTGGCGTCTCGCCGCCCCCGGAACGCCGGACCGGCGCGTACACGGTGCGGATGACCGGCGAGGCCGCACCGGGCGGAGAACCGCGTCCGGCCGAGTGGCACGCCGACCCGATGAGGACGCCCCGGTGCGATGGTGAGGAGACGCCGACAAGGTCCTGGCAGCCGGGAATCGCGTCCGGCCGAGCGGTACGCCGACCCGATGACGACACGGCGTGGACGGCCCGCTGAGCAGGACGACGACGGGGTGAGCGGACGACCGGAGCGGGACGCCGGAGGCGGCGAGAACCGCCGCTTCCGGCGGTCTCAGCCGGTTGTCGGCGTCACCTTCGCGAGGACCGGTTTTCCACAGGTCGGCGGTTTCCACAGAACGGCGCTCGGCCCGGGGACGGCGGTTGCCCCCCTGCCAACCTGGGCCTTCCGTCGTCCAGTGGAGGTGCCCATGACCGCGAAGATCCTGCTGCCGGTGGCCGCTTCGGTCAGCGCCGCCTACGTCGTCGCCGCTCCGGAGGAGCCCGTTCCCGCGGCCGCGGTCACCGAACTGGTGGAGGCGCTGCCTCCCGAGGTCGAGTTGCGGGTCGAGGAGATCGACGGCGCCGATCCGTCGCTCGCCCGCGCGATCCAGGTGCTCTCCTGTCCGGACTGCTCACCGGACGTCGATCCGCTCATCGCGGTGCTGCTGGAGATGGCGAAGCGCCACCTCCGGGTCACCTGCACGGCGCCGCTGGGGTGGCCGCCCAGCCACCTGCACTGGTGCGCGCTGGCGACCGATCGCCTGGCGGAGCTCACCGGAGGGATCCGCCTCGATCCCCGAAGGCCCCGGTTGTTGCCGAACCCGTGGCGGCCTGAGCCGTTCCTCTCCCGAGAGGATTTCGCCATCGGCGACTGGGTGTCGACGGGCTTCGCGGTCGGCGACGACGAGCTGTATGTCATGCGCACCGTCGGCCTGTCCTGGATCGGCCTGCCGGAGCTACGCGCCGGGCGGTTGTCGGAAGAGCTGCTGCACGGTTGGCTGCACCTCTTCCACGGCCTGGGTCATGTGCTCGCCGGGACGCTCTTCGAGCGACCGCCCGATCGCCGAGGCGTGGAGATCGAGGCGGAACAGGTGGTGACGGTCGCCGATGTCGCCGCCTCGCACCGCGTGGCCCCGCCCGTCCGCCGCCGGCAGGTCGCGGTCCGGTTGCGCTATGACGTGCGCACCCGCGACCTCTGCCTGCTGGCCCCCGCCGAGTTCGCCGGACGTGAGGCCGAGTGGCGGGAACGCGTCGCGGACGTGATGTGCGCCTGACTAACCGGGCAGCTTCGGGTCCGGCCGGAGTCGCCGTTCCAGTTCGGTACGGAGAGTGGGGATGTCGATGCCGGCGACACCGATGATCCGCGCACCGAGCCCCTCGGCCTCTCGCAGCACACCGAGGAGGATGTGGCCGTCGCGGATGTCCTTGGACTTGAGGGCGAGCGCCTCGCGCAGGGACAGTTCGAGCGCCTTCTTCGCTCCTTTGCCGACCCGGATGTGGCGGCCGCTGACGAGCGTGCCCCGGTGGTCGCGGCCCGGTTCCCTGTCGAGGGCGCCGGGCCCGAAGGTCGCCTCCACTTTCTCCCGCACCGCCGCGAGGTCGATGCCGATCGTCTCCAGGGCGTCGGCGTCCAGGTCTCCACCTCGTGGATCAGGGCCGGGCAGTGCCCGAAGCAGCTCCGCCTCCGCCCGCTCCAGCGTGAGCCCGTGCCCGTTCAGGGTGCGCCCCGACAGTGTGTCCGGCTGTCCGAGGAGGCCGAGCAGCAGGTGCTCGGTACCGACTTCGAGGTGATGCAGGCGGCGGGCGTGCTCCTGCGCCTGGGTGACCGCCTGCCGGGCCTCGGTGGTGAACCGTTCGAACATCGCTACTTCTCCCGTCTCGTCAGTCCACGTCCACCCGCGTACTTCTTGTGAACCGCCTGCCTGGTGACGCCCAGCAAGGTGGCGATCTCCTGCCAGGACCAGCCCAGGGACCGGGCGTTCTCCACCTGCAGCGCTTCAAGCCGCTCGACCAGCACCCGCAGGGCCCGTACGGCCCTGAGCCCGATGCCGGGATCGCGGCTGCCGGCATCGCCGGCCAGCTTCGCCGTCTCGTTCATGATGTCAACCTAGGTTTACATCCTCCGTGTGTCAACCTAGGTTTACATCTCCGAGGGGCGGCGTCCGGGAGAACGCCGGGAAAGGCGCGTGAGGGAGGACACGCCGACAGGAAAATCGTTTGCCGGGCCGGGGATCGGCCTGTGAGCCTGGAGGACGCCATGCTCTCCTTGCCAGTCGCCGATCCCGGCGTACCCGATGCCCGAAGTCCCGTCCGTTACCTGTGGTGGGTCGCCCGTGCCCAGCGTGCTCCGTTGCTGATCGGCATCGGGTTCGCCATCCTGTGGTGGCTGGGCCAGGCCCTTGTGCCCGCCGCCCTCGGCAGCGCCGTCGACGCCCTGTCGTCCAAGGACACGGACGGCCTGGTGCGCTGGTCGCTCGTGCTGCTCGCACTGGGGGTCGTTCAGGCGGTCGCCGGTGTGATGCGGCACCGGTTCGCCGTGTTCACCTGGCTGTCCGCCGCGTACCGGACGGTCCAGGTGACCTCCCGCCAGGCCACCCGGCTCGGGGCGACGCTGCCGAAGCGGCTCTCGACCGGCGAGGTGGTGAGCGTCGGCAACTCCGACATCGCCCACATCGGCAACGCGATGGACATCCTGCTGCGCGGCACGGGCGCGGTCGTCGCCGTCGTCACGGTGACGGTCATCCTGATCACCTCGTCACTGCCGCTCGGGCTCCTGGTGCTGATCGGCGTCCCGCTCATGGCCGCCGCCGTCGGCCCGCTGCTGCGGCCGCTGCATCGCCGCCAGCACGGGCAGCGCGACCTTCAGGGCGAGCTGGCCACCAAGGCCTCCGACATCGTGGCGGGCCTGCGGGTGCTTCGCGGCATCGGCGGCGAGCAGGTGTTCGCCACCCGATACCGCGAGGAGTCGCAGCGGGTACGGCAGGCGGGGGTACGGGTCGCGTCGGTCGACTCGGTGCTCGAAGGCGCCCAGATCCTGCTGCCCGGGCTGCTCATCGCCTGCGTGACGTGGATCGGCGCGCGGTTCGCCCTGGACGGGGAGATCAGCCCGGGACGCCTCCTCGCCTTCTACGCGTACGCGGTGTTCCTCATCGCGCCGCTCCGGACCCTCACCGAGGCCGCCGACAAGATCACGAAGGGGCACGTCGCGGCCGGCCGGGTCTGCCGCATCCTGACGCTGTCACCGGAGCGCATCGGAGGCGACGCCGACATGCCCGCCGGCGGCGACCTGCACGACGAGGAATCCGGCCTGACCCTGCGCCCGGGGCGGTTGACCGCGCTGGTCGCGGCGGTGCCCGAAGACGCGATCGCCGTCGCCGAGCGCCTCGGCGGGTACGAGCCCGGGAACGTGACGCTGGACGGCAGGCCGCTCGACGAGCTGCCGCTGGACGAGGTCAGGCGGCACATCCTCGTCGCGGACAACTTGGCCAAGATCTTCACCGGCCGGTTGCGAGACGAGCTGGACGTCAGCGGAACGGCCTCCGACGAGTCGGTACGGCGCGCCCTGGCGGCCGCCTGCGCCGAGGACATCGTGGAGGCGCTCCCGGACGGGCTCGACGCTCACGTGGCGGAGTCCGGGCGGGAGTTCTCCGGCGGGCAGCAGCAGCGGCTCCGCCTGGTCAGAGCGCTGGTCGCCGACCCCGAGATCCTGATCCTGATCGAGCCGACCAGCGCGGTGGACGCGCACACCGAGGCGCGGGTGGCCGAGCGACTGGGAGCGGCGCGGGCCGGCCGCACCACCCTGGTCTGCACCACGAGCCCGCTCGTCCTCGACCACGCGGACGTCGTCGTCTTCCTGGAGGACGGCAAGGTGCGGGCCGAGGGCGGCCACCGGGAGCTGCTCGTCGCGGAACCCGCGTACCGGTCCACCGTGACCCGAGGGGAGGAGTAGGCGATGGCACGCGAGATCCTGCCGGTCGCCGACGAGGCGCAGGTGCGCGCCTACGCGCGGCGGCTCACGCTGAAGTACCCGCGCGAGCTCGCGCTCGCCCTGGTGCTGCACGCCCTGGCCGCCGTCTCGGGGCTGGCCGCCCCGCGGCTCCTCGGCGAACTGGTCGAGGCCGTCGCCGAGCACCACGCCGACATCAACGTGGACACCCTGGCCCTGGCGATCGCCGGATTCGTGATCGTGCAGGCCGTCCTGGTCAGGTTCGCCGTCTTCGTTTCGGCCCGCCTGGGCGAGAAGGTGCTCGCCGAGCTGCGCGAGGACTTCGTCGACAAGATCCTCGCCCTGCCGCTGTCCACCGTCGAGCGGGCCGGCTCCGGTGACCTGCTCACCCGCACCTCCCGTGACGTGGACGCCCTCTCCCGCAGCGTGCGGCACGCCGTGCCCGAGACGCTGATCGCGGTCGTCACCGGGTTCTTCGTGGTGGGCGCGGTCCTCGTGGTCAACCCCATCCTGGCGGTGCCCTCGCTGCTCGCCGTGCCGGTGTTGTGGATCGCCACCCGGTGGTACCTCAAGCGGGCCAGAGACGGCTACCTCCGGGAGAACGCCGCCTACGCGGAGATGACCGAGGGGCTGGCCGAGACCGTGGACGGCGCCCGGACCGTCGAGGCGCTGGGCCTGCGGGACCGCCGCCATCGCAGGACCGACCGGGACATCGCCCGTTCGTGGAAGGCCGAGCGCTACACCCTCGGGCTCCGCACGGTGTGGTTCCCGGCGGTCGAGTTCGGCTACGTGATCCCGGTCGTGGCCACGCTGCTCGTCGGCGGGCTGTTCGCCGCCGAAGGGTGGGTGTCGCTGCGGGACGTGACGGCGGCGACGCTCTACGTCCAGATGCTCATCGACCCGCTCGACCGGCTGCTGTCCTGGGTCGACGAGCTCCAGGTCGGCGGCGCGTCGATGGCCCGGCTCCTCGGCGTCGCCGAGGTCAAGGAGGACCGCGTCACCGGCTCCGCCCGTCCCGGCGGAGAGGAGATCCAGGCGTCCGAGGTCCGCTACTCCTACCGGCCCGGACACGACGTGCTGCACGGCATCGACCTGGAGGTGCGACAGGGCGAACGGCTCGCCATGGTCGGCCCGTCCGGCGCGGGCAAGTCCACGCTGGGCCGGCTGCTCGCGGGCATCCACGGCCCGCGCACCGGCTCCGTCACCGTGGGCGGCGTCCCGCTGGTCGAGCTGCCGCTCGACGAGTTGCGCGGCCATGTCGCCCTCGTGACCCAGGAGCACCACGTCTTCCGGGGGACGTTGCGCGACAACGTCCTGATCGCGCGTCCCGACGCCTCCGATGACGACGTCCGCCGCGCGCTCGCCGCCGTGGACGCCCTGGAGTGGGTCGAGCAGCTCGACCAGGGACTGGACACGGCCGTCGGCTCCGGACGCACCGCGATCTCACCGGCGCAGGCGCAGCAGCTCGCGCTCGCCCGCCTCGTGCTGGCCGACCCGCACACGCTCGTGCTCGACGAGGCGACCTCGTTGATCGATCCGCGCGCCGCGCGTGACCTGGAGCGGTCGCTGGCGGCCGTCCTGGACGGGCGGACCGTGATCGCCATCGCGCACCGGCTGTACACCGCGCACGACGCCGACCGGGTCGCCGTCGTCGAGGGCGGACGGATCAGCGAGCTGGGCCCGCACGACGAGCTGGTCGCGGCGGGCGGCGCCTACGCCGCACTGTGGCAGAGCTGGCACGGGAGACCGGCCCATTCGATCGAGACCACACCCATGGAAGCGGGGCCCATGGATTCGGCCGTTCCGGACGGGGGAAGCCCGCCGGCCGTGACGCCGGATGCCGATCCGTCGGGAGCGGAGACCGCGGCCGAGGGGGCCTCGGACCAGGCCGTCCTCACCGAGGAGAGCCCGGACGCGGAAAGCCCCGACGCTCAGGTCCCCCTGGGGGCCTGACCGCTGGAAGGCGGACCGTCGGAAGGCGGCCCCTGACGCACCCAGGTGCTCGCGGGTGCTCCCGGACGTCCGCAGGCCGGGCGGGGCGGACACGGGCCGCCGCGGGTGCCCGGGCATCGAGACGTCGCGGGTGCCTCCCCACCTGGGGAGGCACCCGCGGGAGACGTTCAGCCCAGGGCCTTCTTGAGGAAGTCGAGCTGGAGGAGCAGCAGGTTCTCCGCGACGACCTCCTGCGGCGTCATGTGCGTCACGCCGGACAGCGGCAGCACGGTGTGCGCGCGTCCGGCGGCGAGCAGCGCCGAGGACAGCCGCAGCGTGTGCGCGGCCACCACGTTGTCGTCCGCGAGGCCGTGCACGAGCAGCAGCGGGCGCTCCAGCTTCTCCGCATCGGCGAGTAGCGACGACGCCTCGTAGTGCCCCTCGTCCGGGTGGCCGAGGTACCGCTCGGTGTAGCACGTGTCGTACAGCCGCCAGTCCGTCACGGGCGCGCCCGCGACCGCCGCGTGGAACACGTCCGGACGGCGGAGCACGGCCAGGGCGGCCAGATAGCCGCCGTACGACCAGCCGCGGATGCCCACCCGGGACAGGTCGAGGTCGTACTGCTGCGCCGCGCCGTGCAGCGCCTCGACCTGGTCGTCGAGCGTCACGGTGAAGTCGTGCAGCACCTCGCGCTCGAAGGCCGGACCGCGTCCGGGCGTGCCCCGGCCGTCGGCCACGATCACCGCGAAGCCCTGCTCGGCCCACCACTGGGACTCCAGGAACATCCGGCCGGAGGCGAGCACCCGCTGCGCGTGCGGCCCGCCGTACGGGTCCATGAGGACGGGCAGCTTCCCGCCGCCCGGCTCGTACCAGGAGGGGAGCAGCACTGCCGTGGCGAAGTTGCGCTTGCCGGTCGGTACGAGCGCCACCCGCAGGTCGAGCCCGGGCCGCTCGGCGTGGGAGTCGATGTGGCCGAGCAGCCGTCCCTCGCGGAGGACGCGGGTGACGGAGGTCTGGCTCTCCAGCGTGGAGCCGATGATCACGGTCGTGCCGCCGGACGTGGTGCCGCTGTAGACGCCCGGCTCCTCGGGGCTCACCCGGGTCAGCACGCCGTCCGTGCAGGCCCAGACCTGCACCTCGGTGGGGTCGGCGCTCGCCTGGAACAGGACCGTGTCGCCGTCCACGGCCAGCACCGAGCGCACCTGCAGGGTCGGGGGCGTGACCGGCCGGTCGCCGACGATCAGGCGCCGCCCGCCCTCGGAGTCGGCCACCCACACCAGGGTGCCGTCGGCCAGCCGGTCCGGGACGCCGGCGACGATCTCCACCCAGGCCGGGTCCACGTCCTCGCGGACCAGCGTGGGGCCGGACGCCGGATCGACCGTGAACAGGCGCATGGCCTTCTGGTCGCGCGGCATGGTGACGATCGACAGGCCGTGGTCGTCCCAGACGGCGGTGACCAGGTACTCGTCGTCGTACGGGACCGGGATGCGCGAGCCGTCCAGGCCGACCACGAACAGCTCGGTGCGGGCGTTGGGCGTGCCCGCGGCCGGGTAGGCCACGGTCACCGGCTCGGACGCGGGGTTGGCGGGGTCGGCGATGTGCCAGCGCGTCACCGGGGACTCGTCCACCCGCTCGACCAGCAGCGCGTCGCCGGCGGGCGACCACCAGTAGCCGCGCATCCGGTCCATCTCCTCGGACGCGATGAACTCGGCCAGGCCGTATGTCACGCCGTCCTCGGCGGCGACGGCGACGTCCTCGTCCGTCGCCAGGTCCCGCACCCGCAGCGCGCCCCCGGTGACGTACGCGACCCGGGTGCCCTGCGGGTTCAGCCGGGGGTCGATGACCGGCCCCGGCGTCTCCAGGTGGCGTACGGTGCCGGACGCGAGATCGACCAGATGGAGGGCGCCGGAGAGGGCGAAGACGGCCTTCTCGGCCGCGGAGTCGGTGGCGTAGGCGACCACGCCGCCCGCCGCCTCGCGGGCCCGCTCGCGCCGGGCGCGCTCCTCCGGCGGCAGGTCCTCCTCGGCGGCGCCGAGCCCGAGCGGGTCCACGACGAGCCGTTCGGCGCCGGACGCGACGTCGAACTCCCACAGGCACGTCACCGGGTCGGTGCCGGACCTCGACCGGAGGAAGATCACCCGACCGCCGTCGGGAGAGATCGTGAAGCCGCGTGGAACGCCCAAGGTGAAACGCCTGGTCCGGGCGAACAGCCGGGGAAAGCTCTCAGTCATAGCTCCCCATCCTGCCAGCTAGGCTCGAAGCATGACTGATCGGCGATTGTTGCTCGTACACGCCCATCCCGACGACGAGTCGATCGGCACGGGGGCCACCATGGCCAAGTACGCGGCCGAGGGCGCCCACGTCACGCTGGTGACCTGCACGCTGGGCGAGGAGGGCGAGGTCATCCCCGCGGATCTCGCGCATCTGGCCGCCGACCGGACCGACACCCTCGGGCAGCACCGCATCGGCGAGCTGGAGTCGGCCTGCCGGGCGCTCGGCGTCACCGATCAGCGTTTCCTCGGCGGCCCCGGCCGCTGGCGCGACTCGGGCATGATGGGCGCCCCCACCAACGACCGTCCCGACTGCTTCTGGCGGGCCGATCTCGACGAGGCGGCGGGCGAGCTGGCCGGCGTGATCCGCGAGGTCAGGCCGCAGGTGCTCGTCACCTACGATGAGAACGGCTTCTACGGCCACCCCGACCACATCCAGGCGCACCGCGTGGCCCGGCGGGCGGTCGAGCTGGCCGCCGACCCCGGGCACCCCGGCGGCGAGCCGTGGCAGGTGGCCAAGTTCTACTACACCGCCATGCCGAAGTCGGTGATGAAGCGCGCCGCCGACGCGATGCGCGAGGCCGACGTGGAGTTCTTCGGAGAGGATGTGGACGCCCTGCCCTTCGGCTGCACGGACGAGGAGGTGACGACGGAGATCGACGCCCGTGCCCACGTCACCGCCAAGCTCGACGCGATGCGCGCGCACGCCACGCAGATCGCGGTCGACGCCCCGTGGTTCGCGCTGTCCAACAACATCGGCCAGGCGGCGCTCGGAGTCGAGCACTTCATCCTGCACGCCGGCGTTCCCGGGCGGCCCGGCGTCGGCGCGCCGTACGAGGCGGGGGGCATCGGCGAGCCGTACAACCGCGAGGATGATCTTTTTGCAGGCATCGACTAGTCCCGACGATCCCGGCGCTCCGGGCGTCTCAGGCATCTCAGGCGTTCCGGGTGTCGCCGGCGGGTCCGACCCGGAGCCGGTGGAGTCCCCGGCCGTCACCGGCGCTGCCTACGGCGTGCTCTTCCTGCTCGGCGTCGCCCTCGGCGTGGTCGGCGGGTTCGAGCACGCGTGGTACGCCGGGAACCTACCGGTCGCCGCGATCGTGTGGCTGGCCGTCCTGTTCGCCGTGCCGTACGCGATGGGACGGCTCATCGGCGGCAGGCTGGGCGCGGTGTTGCCCGCCGCCGGCTGGATGGCCGTCTCGTTCCTCCTGGCGAACCAGCGGCCCGAGGGAGACCTGGTCATCGCGGGGAACTCCGCCGGATACTGGTACCTCTACGGCGGCATGGCGGCGTTCGTGGTCGCGATCGTGATGACGCGATCCCGGGGGTCGTGGCTCCTCAGACACTGAGCGGGCGTACCCGGACGACGGTGGGTGGTACGGGATGAGATGGCACCGGGTCCGGCAGGTCGTCAACGTCGTCAACCTCTCCACCCCCGCGGGTCTGCTGATCGCCTTGATCGGCGGCGCCACCCCGCGCAAGGGGGAGAACGGGCTCATCCTCGCGCACGGCTACCGCATCCCGTTCCCGGTCGCGGGGGCGTTCACGGTCGGGAACGTGATCCTCACCAAGAACGCCGACGGCTACCTCACGGGGGAGCTGCTCGACCACGAGTCCCGGCACGCCACGCAGTACGTCGTCTGCGTGGGGCTGCCGATGTTGCCGCTCTATCTGATCGCCGCCGCGGTCTCGCTCGTGGTCTGCGGCGATCCCGCCTCCTGGAACGTGTTCGAACGGCTGGCCGGCCTGGAGGACGGCGGCTACGTCCGGCGGCACCCCCGGTGGCGCCGACCGGCTCGATGAACGCGCCGCATGATCCCGCCCGCGCCGTCGCTCAGGCCGGGGGCCCGCTCCGGCGCGTCACGCCAGGAGGCTCTACGACTCCCGGGCGTACACCCGAGGGAACGTACGGCGGTGTCAGACCTTCCCGATGTCCGAGGACAGGTCCAGGCCCAGGAGGTGGTCGAGATGCAGGAACGTCTCGAACCGCGCCCCGGTCGCCACCGAGTCGTCCGTCTCCAGCTCGCACAGCAGCCCGATCGCGCGGGGCGTGTCGAGGTCGTCGTCGAACGCCTCGCGCACCGCCGAGGCCCGCTCCCCGGCGATCGGGGCGCTCGGCGACTCGGCCCAGCGCGCCACGCGTCCCCGCCAGCGCCGTACCGTGCGGTCCGCCGACCGCAGCAGGTCCCAGGTCAGGTCCACCGGGGCCCGGTAGTGGTGCTCCAGCAGCGCGAGCCGTAGCGCCAGCGGGTCGAGGCCCGCCGCCTCCACCTCGGTGAGAAGCGTGCCCGCCGCCTCGCGTCCCTCGAACCGCAGCGGCCCGCCCACCACACGGTGCCGGCCGTCCGGCCCGCCCGAGCCGACGACGAGGTCGACCGGCTCCCCGGCGTACGGCAGCGGTGAGAACGGATGCACGTTGAGCGCGAGCGGCGCGGTGAACTCGCGGTCGTCGGCGTGCGCCAGCACCCGCAGCCCCTGCCGCTCGGCCACCCGCCGCACCAGATCGGGCAGCAGGTACGCCAGGGGGTCCGGCGACGCGGAGACGTACATCCGCAACGCCCGCGCCCCGGCGGGGACGACGGGGTCGACGCTGTTCCGCAGGGTGTCGTGGAGCCGCAACATACCCCGAGCCTAGGCCGTGCCCCGCCGCGCGCGGCTCGGACGGCGTCTCGTCGCGTCGCCGCCCCACCCGGCATCGATCTTGACACAAAGATCAACTGGTCTGCAGCGGTTGTGCTAGATATTTCCGGTGAGGATGCACAATGTCCTGAATGCCGCGACCGTCACCGCGATGGCGGCGGCGACCACCGCCATCCCCGCCGCCGCGTACGCGTCGAGCCCGCCGGATCCCGCCGTCGCCGTGGCGAAGCGGATCCGGGCAGGTCACGGCGTGAAGATCTCCGAGAGCGCCACGATCACATTCGGCAGTGAAATCATCGGGTACCGGGTCAAGGGGACCTTCGAGTTCGGCAAGTCCGGGATCGCCGCGGCCGACGTCACCCGCGTCCCCATCGTGGACGGTAAGACCGGGGACAAGTTCCACTTCCGCGTCGTCCGCGGCGTGAGCTACGCGTACGGCGGAGCCTGGGGCGACGAGTGGACCCGGGTGGGCCGGAAGTTCAAGCCGCGGGAGTTCTCCGAGCAGAACATCGACATCTTCGAGCGGGCGACCCTCAGGAAGCTCCTCACGACCACCGCCGAGCGCGCTCCCGGAGGGACCGTGGGCGGCGTGCGGACCACCGCCTACTCCGGCACCGTCGATTTCGGCACCATGTACGACGTCTCGCCGGCGTTCCGCGACGAGTTCGGCAAGCTCGGCGCGAAGGCGAAGAAGACCGGGATCACCTGGCGGCTGTGGGTGGACGGCAAGGGCCTGCCGCGCCGCCTCACCACGTCGTGGAAACGTCGCGCCGACGATTTCCCGGCGGACATGGGCTCCCATGTCACGACGAACTACGACGCCTGGGGCGTGAAGGTGACGATCACCTCGCCGCTGACGTGACCGGGTCAGGCGCCCGCCGGAGTGCCCTGGGAGACCGAGGCCGCGCCGGAAGGGGGGTCAGGAGTCGAGGAACCCGAGGATGTCCCGGTCGCCCCGCTCCCGCAGCCGGGCCATGATCTCGTCACGCGCCGCACCCTCCGGCAGCCCGATCCGCGCCCCGATGAGCCGCAGCCCCTCGGCCTCCGAGGCCACCGGCGCCGTGTAGCCGATCAGGTGCAGCGCCCGGTTGAGCGCGGCGAGCCCGGGAGCGGCGGCCGGCAGGAAGCGGGTCAGCAGCTCGCCGCCGTCGGAGACGGTCAGGAAGACGTGGTCGCCCTCCGACGCGTTGTATCCCGCCAGCACCGGCCGGATGGACCCCATCGTGGGCTGGTTGTGCCAACTGATCACCACGTCCCCGGAGGGGGTGGAGGCGGTGAGCTGGCCGCCCGGGGCCATCCCCAGGTGCGCGGCGAAACCGGTCGGCAGCGGCGACCCGGAGCCGCGCAGGTGCTCCGGGTTGACGTCCACCCGGTGCCACCAGCGGCCGTCCCTGCTGCGGAAGCAGCGGCGGGTCATCGACACGTCCCGGCGCGGCTGGTACGGCTCGGCCTGCTCCTGGCCCGCCACCCGGATCCAGCCCCGCTGCGTGCGCTCGAACCCCGGCCCTCCGGCGTACGCGCGGACCGAGCTCTCGCTCACCTCGTAGCGCGACGTGAGGTTGCTGACGATCGTGCTCACCGACGCCTCGCCGCCCGCCCGCTCGATCTCCCGCGTGATCATCTCGCGGATGCCGAGATACTCCTCGCCGCCCCAGCGGCGCAGGCCGTACTTGTTGCGGTCGAGGCGCAGGAAGCGGTCGTCCGCGGTGAGCTGGTTGCGGATGCCGACCAGGCTGTAGTCCTCGCCGATCCGCGCCTGGATCTCCTCCGGCGACAGCGCGGTGCCCGCCACCGCCAGAACCGCCTCGGCCTTGTCGTTGACGCTGCGCGGCCACGGGACCACGTGCCCCTCCAGCACCCGCAGGTGCGGTACGGCGGCCAGCCAGCGCTCCGCGACGTCCTCGCGGATGCCGAGCTGGGCGGCCAGGGACACCGCCTCGTCGAGGGGGCGCGGGCCGTCGGCGAAGATCTGCCGCGTCTTCTCCCGCAGCTCGTCCGCGCCGCCCGCGACCAGCCAGCCGTCCACCTGGTCGTACCCGGTGAGCAGGGTGCGCAGGAACCGCCAGGTGGGGATCGCCAGCGTGGCCAGCTCGGCGCGGTGCCACGGGACCGCCGCCGCGAGGTCGTCGGCCGGTACGGCGGAGCCGAGACGGCCGCGCAACCAGGTCAGATGCGCGGTCAGCGCGGCGGCCTCGGGCGAGGCGAGCCACGACTCGACGTGGTCGCGAAGGTCGCGCTCGATCTGGCGGATGCGCTCGCGGGTCACCGAGAACCGCTGGGCCAGCTCGTCCAGCGTCACCCGGTGCTCGGCGTAGAGCCGGTCCCTGGCGATGGCGCGCTGCCGGTCGTCGAGCCGGGCGAAGACCTCGTCGATGATCTCGGGGATCGGGCGCTCGGGCAGCGCGGGCGCGACGGGGGCGCCGGGCGCCTCCTCGACCGGCTCGGTCTCCAGGAGCTTGCCGATGACGTCCGCGAACAGACGCTGCACGGCGTCGCGCGCGCCGGGCGTCTGGAGGCTCTCCTGCGGGTTGGTGAACCTCAGCAACGGCAGGATGTCCCCGAGCGACAGGTGTCCCCAGCACGCCGTGGTGAGGTCGACCAGCCGGGAGACGACCTGTTCGATCCCCACCGCCCCGCAGGCCCGATCGAGGGGAATCGCCTGCCACCACGCGTCTGGAAGACCGGGGTCGCTCGCGATCGGCTCGACCTGACTGGGGGCGGTCCAGCGCAGGGGAGGCACGATGTCGCTCAGGCTAAGGTTCATGCAGGTCCAACCGGCAAGGGGAATATATCCGCAGTTCAGACTAGGGGATCAGGCGGGTAGGAAGGGACTCGCCCGACCGGTGTAGGACACGTAGAGCATCTCGCTCGCCCGTGTGCACGCCACGTAGAGGAGCCCCCGTTCGCGTTGCATGTCATGAGCCCGAGCCGTCGGATCCTCGGCGGCAGGGGTGAGTGCCTCGGGTGCCGGCACGATTCCGTCAGCCACGCCTATCACGGCCACGCGGCGGAATTCCAGCCCCTTCATGCCGTGCAGCATCGTCACCTTGACGCTGATCCCGGCCTGCTGCAGCGCCGCGCGCGCGGCCCGGACCAGGTCGGTGCTGCGGGCCGCCACCGCGATCTCGTCCTCCGGCACACCGTCGGCCGACCACGACGAAAGCTGGGACACCAGCCCGGCCAGCTCGGCCTCCTGGGAGACGTATCCGAGCACCGTCGGCCGCGGTCCGTGCTGCAGCGCGCGATAGCCGTGCAGCTCCGCGATGCCCTCGACGAGCCCGTCCGCGGGCCCGCCGCCGCGCAGCCGGATGCCGAACGACAGGATCTCGTGCGGCAGCCGGTAGGAGATCTTGAGGTGGAACCTCCGGACCGGGATGCCGAGCCCGGCCAGCGCCACCCGGGTGTCGAACATGCGCTGGTGGGGGTCGCCCACGATGAACATGTCGTTCGGGGCGAGCGGCACCGCCGCCCGCAGCAGCCGCCACTGCGCCGGGTGCAGGTCCTGCGCCTCGTCCACCACGATGTGCCGGTACGGCTCCCGCCCCGGCGCCTCGTCGCCCAGCATGTCGCCGGTGGACCGGCCGAGCAGCTCGGCGGCATCGGAGGCGAGCTGGAGCAGCGTACGACGGCCCGACTCCCGCAGCCGCTCCTCGACGTGCTGCACCGCGCGCCACACCGTGGCGCGGATCTCCGGGGACAGCTCGACCGTGCGGCCGGAACGGGGGGCGGCGATGTACTCGTCGAGGGTGCGCAGGTTCTGGGAGAGGATCACCTGCTCCCACTCGCGCAGCAGGAAGGCGGCGCCGAACCTGCTGCCCGCCGCCTCCTGCCACAGCGCGGCCAGGTCGCCGGTGCCGACCAGGGTCGGCGGGCGGCCCTCGGCCTCGGACACGACGCGGTGCGCCAGCCGGTCCACGTTGCGCACCTCGATGCGCTCACGCACCGCCTCGTCGTCGATGATCAGGTCGAGCCGCGCGGCCAGCTCCGAGGCCAGCGCCTGCGAGAAGGAGACCAGCAGGACCGGCCCGGCCCCGGCGCGGGCGAGATGGGCGGCCCGGTGCAGGGCGATGACCGTCTTTCCGGTGCCCGCGCCGCCGGTCACCAGCGTGGGCTGGTCGTAGCGCTCCCAGTTGGAGTAGGTGTGCTGCGGCGGATAGAGGAACGTGGCCCAGTGGGGGGCGTTGAGGATCCGCTCCAGCTCCTGCTGGCTGGTGGCGAAGGCCGCCCGTCCGGGGCTGCGCCGCAGCGCGGCCACCAGGTCGTCCGGATCGATCTCCCCTGGCTCCATGCAGCGGCAGCCGTCCAGCTCCGACCACGCCGCCGCGAGCGATCCGCCCTTCACCAGCGCCATGAGCGGCGCGAGCTGGCTCTCCGGCAGGAACGGCTCGATGCCGGTGAGGTGCGCCTCCGACGTCATCAGCCGCAGCAGCGGGAGCAGGGTCTCGTCGATCCCGATGTCGAGCAGGTCGTTGTCGCAGAACGTCTCGAACAGGCGCCGCTCACTGCGCGTCGCGGCCCGGCGCAGCGCCGCCTCCGACTCGTCGATGGCCTCGGCGTCCCACACCTCGACCACGCCGATGGCGGTGTTGACGCCGACGCGGTGCCGCTGCGCGTACGACCAGGCCTCCTCGTCGGGCAGCACGGTCAGCAGCCAGTACGTGTCCTCCTGCCGTACGACGACGCCGCGATGGCCGTCGGACAGGCGCAGGGTGGCCACGCGCGGGTCCCGGCCGTTGCGCACCCGCTCCGGATGCGGCGCGGCGAGGGAGTTGTGCAGGAACCGGCGCAGCGCGACGGCGGCGTCCCGCCGGGTCTGGGCGTCCAGCGCGGCGAGCTTCCTGACGAAGTCCGGTGAGATTGCGAGGCTTGGCATCTCCGGCTAACCCAACAGGGACAGGAGGTCGCGGTCCCCTCGCTCTCGGAGGCGGGTGAGGAGTTCGGGCTCGGCGACGGGACCGGCCAGGCCGATGCGGGTGGCGATGACCCGGTACGCCTGCTCGCGGGTGCCGCCGGGCGCGGTGTAGCCGACCAGCCGGAGCGCCCGCGCGGTCGAGTCGCCGCCGCTCGCCGCCGGCAGGTGCCGCACTCTCAACATCCCCTCGTCCGACAGCGTCAGGAAGATGTGGCTTCCCTCCTTGGCCGCCATCTCCGTGAGGATCGACTGGAGCGATCCGAGAGCCGGGTGGGCCTGCCACGAGAACGTGACGTCCCCGGTGGCGCTTCGCACGGTACGGCTGCCTCCGGGGGAGAGCCCGAGATAGGCGGCGAACCCGCTGGGCAAGGAGATCTCCGCTCCTTCCAGATGCTGCGCGGTCACGTCGACCCGCAGCCACCAGCGCCCGTCGGGCTGGCGGAAGCAGCGCCGGGTGAGCGCGACGTCCTTCAACTGGCCTTGCTGCATCGCCGGCGCCGCCGGCGGGAAACCGGGCGCGGGGCCGGGCGAGAAATCCGGGGCGGGCGCGCTCTGCGGCGCCCCGGGAGGAACCGGGGGTACCGCCTGGCCGACCGGAACCGGCGGCACCGAGGGAGCCACCGGAGCATGGGGAGTCGGAGGAACGGCCTGGCCGGGTGGAACCGGCGCCGGCTGGGCGGGCGGAACCGGTGGCGTTCCGGGGGCCGGGACCGGAGCCGGCGCGGGCTGGCCGACCGGGGCGGGGGCCGGCCGCGAGCCGTTGCCACTCTGCATCCGGAGCTGCGGAACGTTCTCCAGCCACTCCTTGGCGACCTCGGGATGGATGCCCAGCGAGGCGACCAGCTCCAGCGCGCGGGCGATCGTCGGGGGCCGCTCCGCGCCCAGGATGAGCGCGCGCGTCCTCTCGTGCAGCTCGCTCAGCTCTCCGGCCACCACCCAGCTCCCCGAGACGCGGTGGTCGGGCAGCGTGGCCAGCACGAACTGCCAGGCGGGCACGTCGAGGGAGGGCAGGTGGGCCCGGTGCCAGGGCGCGGCGTCGATCAGCCGGGACGTCGGCGCGGCCACGCCCAGCGTCTCCGCGACCCGCTTCACATGTTCGCCGTACGGCACGGCGTCCGGCCCGGCGAGCCACCCGGCCAGCCGCTCGCGCAGCGTCTCCTCGATGGCGCCGATGGCCGCCACGGGGATGGCGAGCAGCTTGGCCAGTGCTTCCGGCGCCGTCGGCGTATCGGCGAAGACCCTGTTCTGGGCGACCATCCACGACTCGTCGTCCAGCCCGGCGAACACGGCGTCGAGTAGGGCGGGGAAGTCGACGTCCTCGGCGGGAGCCTTCCCGGAGGAATCGTCCGGGCTCCCACCAGCGTCCGCGTCCGGGCCGTCGCCGAGCACCGCCGCGTCGGGGTTCTCGCTCGCGTCCGGTTCGGCCGCGTGGGCCTCCGCGCCGGGGTTCGCGTCCGCGTCCGGTTCGTCGTGCGATGTCGTCCCGGGGCTCGGGGCCGAGTCCGGGGTGTCGCCGAGTGCCTCCGCGTCGAGGCTTGGTACGGCGTCGGGTTCGTCGTCGGCTGCCGTTCCATGGGGGCTCGGAGCCGCGTCGGGCGTGTCTTCGAGGGAGTTCTCACTCGCGTCCGGTTCGGTCGCGTGGGCCTTCGCGTCGGGGTTCGCGTCCGCGTCCGGTTCGTCGTGTGATGTCGCCCCGGGGCTCGGGGCCGAGTTCGGGGTGTCGCCGAGTGCCTCCGCGTCGAGGCTTGGTACGGCGTCGGGTTCGTCGTCGGCTGCCGTTCCATGGGGGCTCGGAGCCGCGTCGGGCGTGTCTTCGAGGGAGTTCTCACTCGCGTCCGGTTCGGCCGCGTGGGCCTCCGCGTCGGGGTTCTCGCCCGCGTCCGGGCTGCCGGCCGCGTCCGGCGTGTTCGTGTGTTCCGCCGCGCGGGGATTCTCGCCCATGCCCGGCGTGTCCTCCGGGGCCTCCGCGTCGAGGCTCTCGGCCGGCGCGGGGAAGGCCGGGCCCTCCGCGAGAACGGAGGCGTCCCGGACGTCCAGGCTCTGCGGCTCCGGGGCGACGTCCGGGCCCTTCTGCCCCTCCGGCCCGTCCGGCGAACCCGGCATGTCCGCGACGCTCTCCGGCGAGGCGACGGCGACGGCGACGGCCTCGGGGGCCTCCCCGAGGCCGGGCGCGGTGGGAGACGGTACGAGTTCCGGCGCGGCGAGGTCCTCGGAGGGGGCGGCCACCGGGGAAGCGGCGGCGCTACCCGCCACGGGAGCGAGTACGGCGGACGCGCCCTCCGGGAGGGCGGCCGGGCTCTCGCGCACGGCCTCCGGTACGGCGGTCCGCCCGGCGGCGGGCGGGACCGCCCCGGCCGGGGCCAGGCGGGTGAAGACGGCGGTGAACAGCGCGGTCAGGACGGGACGGGCCCTGATGAACGGCTGGTCGGACAGCTCGCGGGCGGACAGGGAGAGCAGGCCCGGCCAGGACCCGGCCCGGTCGAGGGCGATGGCGACCTGCGGGTCGTCCGCGTCGTCCGGGTCGAGCACGTGCAGGGCGGGCAGCACGTCGCCGACGGCGGCGGCCGGCCACTGCTCCAGGGCCAGCTCCGTGACCAGCTCGCCGAGCGCCTCCGGGCCGAGGACGGCGAGCACGCGGGAGACGGGCAGGCTACGCCACCACGCCGGCGGCAACGCGCCCACGGCGGCGTTCGGCCGGGCCTCCGGCCGCGCCTCCGGCGAGAGGTCGTCCCCCGGACGGAGCGGCGCGGTCAGCGAACCGATGCGGGCAGCGTCACTCCAGCGCAGCGGTGGCACAAGGTCACTCAGGCAGAAGTTCATCGCTTTCCCATCAGTCTGTACAGCCAGACCATAGTCTGACAAATCCCCTACGACAGCGGGAGTTTCGTCAGCGACGAACAGCGGCGAAACGGAGCCGGACGTAGTCGGCCACCCACCCGGACTCCCGTCTGAGCGCCGGGGCGGCCAGCTCGTTCACCCTGCGCAGGAGAGGTTCCACGAGCGCGGGCGGCACCCCGTCGAGAAGCGATCCGGCGAACATCCGCACCCAGTCGGCCGCGCCGCCCGGACACTCGTCCAGCGGGGTGGGGCGGTCGACGTACTCCAGGATGCGCACCGTGAAGCCGCCCTTCTCCAGCCGGACGGCGTACTCGGCGGGGGTGGGGAAGTACCACGGGAGCTCCGGCTCGCGCAGCCCGTGCTCACGCCAGGCGGTGCGCATCGCGGAGGTGAGCGTGGCGCAGTTGCCCGCGCCGCCCAGCTCGGCGACGAACCTGCCGCCGGGCCGCAGCGCCATCCGCACGCACGAGATCACGGCGTCGGGGTCGCGGCTCATCCAGTGCAGCGCCGCGTTCGAGAACACCGCGTCGTACGGCTGGGCCACGGTGAAGTCGTCACCGTATCCCACGGTGAAGTCGAGGCCGGGGTACTGGGCGATGGCCGTCTCGATCATTGCGGGGGAGCCGTCGATGCCCAGGACGCGCGCACCACGCTTGGCGATCTCCGCGGTGAGCACGCCGGTGCCGCAGCCGAGGTCGAGGACGCGCTCGCCCGGCTGCGGGTCGAGCAGCTCCACCAGCGGCACTCCCTGGGCCGACACGTAGCCGAAGGAGCTGTCGTAGGCGCGAGCGTTCCACCGCGTGAGACTGGGGGTTTCGTATCGCAAGATCGGCTCGCATTCTCGTGTGGGACACACTTTACGGCTTCGCCGAACTCGCGACCGCTATCATCCGATTTGCCGGGCCCAGTGCTTCTGAAGGTAGGTCTTCGCCTCGTCCTGCTCGGGAATCGTGAGCATCACCGGGGTCCCGACGGCCTTGGGCAGCTTGGCGGCGGCGGCCCGGTCGATCGTCCCGCGCATCTCCATGGCCTCCATCCGGACCGGCCGGGCGTACCCCCTGAGGTAGAGGTTCTGGCCGTCGTCGGAGAGCAGGAACTCCTGCCACAGGCGGGCGGCGGCCGGGTGCTGCGCCTTCCTGTTGATCGCCTGGACGTAGTAGGAGGCGAGCACCGCGTCGCGGGGGATCGTCACCAGCCAGGTCGCCTTGCCGTTCTGCGTGGTGGCCGCGGACCGGGCCAGGTTGAGGTAGTCCCAGTCGACCACCGCGGTGGCCTGCTCGGGAGCCGTGAGCGCGCCCGCCTTCTTGAGCCCGGCGAAGAAGCCGACCCCCCGGGCGGCGTCCGGCTTGCCCCTCCTGAGCGAGGTCGCCATGACGCCGTTGAACGCCGAGGCGGTGCGCAGCGGGTCGCCGGGCAGGGCCACCGTGACGCCCGGCCTGTTCAGCGCCGCGAAGGTCGGCGGCGCGGGCATCTTGCGCGGGTCGTACCCGATGGACATGTAACCGCCGTACGCGGCGTACCAGAGCCCCTTGCCCTCCTTGAGGTCGTCGGGGATGTCCTGCCAGCCGCCCACCTTGTACGGCGCGAACCGCTCGGCGTTGGCCACCGCAACGTCCAGGTTCAGGTCGAACACGTCCGGCGGGATCTTCCCCGCCGCCTCGGCGATCTGCTGCTGGCTGCTCGCGTCGGGGCGCAGCTCGGTCACCTTGATGCCGTACTCCTCGGAGAACCGCTCGATGAGGTGGCCATAGTTGACCCACGTGTGCGGCAGGCCGATGACGGTGAGCCGGCCCTCCTTGCGGGCCGCGGCGACCAGGCCCTCCATGCCGCCGAAGCCGCTCAGGCCGTCGGCGTGCACGTTCGCGGGCGGGAGCTTCTTGGACTCCTGCTCGGCCGGGGCCGAGCAGGCGGCGACTGCCGAAAGAAGAAGGATCGCGGCGACGCTGGCACTCTTGGTCACCCGCCGAATACTCTACGTGGCGCTCCCGGTGGTCGAGGAGGCACGCGCGGGATTTACCGACCTCGCGTGGGATTTACCGACCGCACGGGTGATTCGCCGGTCATGCCGCCGTTGCCCCGGGCGCCCCGAATCCACCGGCCACGCGCCCGACGCGCCGGGGGCCCGGGACTCACCGGGCGGGCACCACGCGGGCCGCGACCAGGGTCTCCTCCGCGATCTCGACGAGCGTCCCGTCCCGCTTGCGCACGGCCAGCACGCCGTCCTTCCATGACTCCAACACGCCGACGGCGTCGCGGAAGCCGCCGGGCGCCACGCGCCGCGTGGTCACCCGTTTCCCCGTGTCGGCGGGGGTTATCGCGACGACGAGCCGGGCTCCCTGACGAGGGGTCACGCCGATTGTCCCCCTCCCGTTTCGGCTTGTGGGCGGGCACCGCAATACTAGGTCTGAACAACCCGCGGTCGAATCGTGCCTACTCAGAAGGAGCCCGAAGGTGACGTACGTCATCGCGCAGCCTTGTGTGGACGTCCTGGACAAGGCGTGCATCGAGGAGTGCCCCGTCGATTGCATCTATGAGGGCAACCGGATGCTCTACATCCACCCCGACGAGTGCGTGGACTGCGGAGCCTGTGAGCCGGTCTGCCCCGTCGAGGCGATCTTCTACGAAGACGACCTTCCCGAGCAGTGGAAGGACTTCTACAAGGCCAACGTGGAGTTCTTCGAGGAGCTCGGCTCCCCGGGCGGCGCCTCCAAGGTCGGCAAGATCGAGAGGGACCACCCCGTCGTCGCCGCGCTCCCGCCGCAGGGCGAGGACCACTGACCAGCGGGAACTCCGCCCATTGAGCGTTCAGGCTCGATGGGCGGGTTCATGATGACTAGGGAGCACCTTTGATCTCGTTGCCGGACTTCCCATGGGATCGGCTCACGGCCTACAAGGAGAGGGCGGGGGCGCACCCTGACGGGATCGTCGACCTCTCGGTCGGCACTCCGGTCGATCCGGTGCCCCTGGTCGCGCAGAAGGCGCTCGCCGAGGCGGCCGACAGCCCCGGCTACCCGCTGACGTACGGCACCCCCCGGCTGCGTGAGGCGGCCGCGGGCTGGTTGGCACGCAGGCACGGGGTGCGTGTCGACGCGGCGGACATCCTGCCCACGATCGGTTCCAAGGAACTGGTGGCCTGGCTGCCCACCCTCCTCGGCGTACGGCCCGGCGAGCGTGTGCTGTTCCCCGAGCTGGCCTACCCCACCTACGACGTCGGGGCGCGGCTGGCCGGGGCCACTCCGCACGCCTCGGACGGGCTGCTGGCGGTGGGGCCGGAGCGCGTCCCGCTCGTCTGGGTGAACTCGCCGTCGAACCCGACCGGTCGTGTGCTCCCGGCCGAGCATCTGCGCAAGGTCGTCACCTGGGCGCGCGAGCGCGGGGCCGTGGTCGCGTCCGACGAGTGCTACCTGGAGCTCGGCTGGGAGGAACAGCCGGTCTCGATCCTCCACCCCGACGTCTGCGGCGGCTCCCACGAGGGCCTGCTCGCCGTCCACTCGCTCTCGAAGCGCTCCAACCTGGCCGGCTACCGCGCCGGCTTCGTCACCGGAGACCCGGCGCTGGTGCGGCGGCTGCTCGAGATGCGCAAGCACGCCGGCATGATCATGCCCGCTCCCGTCCAGGCCGCCATGGCCGCCGTGCTCGACGACGACGCGCACGCCGACGAGCAGCGCGAGAGGTACGCCCGCCGCCGGGCCGTGCTGCGTCCCGCCCTCGAAGCCGCCGGGTGGCGGGTCGAGCACTCCACGGCCGGGCTGTACCTCTGGGCGACCGACGGCACCGGCTGCTGGGAGCAGGTCGAGGCCCTGGCCGCGCGCGGCATCCTGATCGCGCCCGGCGACTTCTACGGCGTGGCCGGCGCGAGCCACGTCCGCGTCGCCGTGACCGCCACCGATGAGCGGATAAATGCGGCTGTGCGGCGCCTCCAGTAGGATCGCCCGGCATGACGGCAGCGGTGGTGCTCATCCTGAGCGTCGCGACGCTCCTGGTCGTGCTGGGCGCCGTCCTCGCCGCCGTACGGTCGGGCCGTTCCCGGCCGCGCTCGGGGCGCGGGAAGGCGGGCCCGGGGAGACCGGGCGCCGCGGATCCGGCCGCCGCGCCCGAATACTTCGACCCTCGCACGATCAAGGTCGGCGACACCGTCCTCTGCGCCGGTGTGCGGTTCAGCGCCATCGGAGCGCTCCATCTGTCCCGGCAGGGCGAGGGACGCACCGAGTATCTCCTCGACGACGGCAACCGGCGCTACCAGTGGTTGTCGGTCGAGGAGCGCAGGGAGCAGGGCGCCGACGGAGCGGGGCTACTGGAGGTGCTGCTGTGGACCACCGTCCCGACCGAGGGCATGGTCCCGGCCAAGAGCACGCTCATGATGGACGGCGTCGAGTTCTCGCCCGTCAAACGCGACACCGTGGCGTTCCGCGCCGAGGGCACCACCGGCCTGCCCGACCGCGGTCTGCTGGACTACGCCCTCTACCACGGGAACGACGGGCGGCTGCTGGCCTTCCGGCGGCCCCAGGGCGGCGGCTGGGCGGCCGCCTACGCGCATCCGCTGCCGCCGGGCTCGATCCGCGTGGAGCGGCGTTCGTGAGGTCCGCCACGTGACCGGACGTGTCCCACGTACGGCGCTGGCCATCGTGGCCATCGTCGTCGTCCTCGGGGCGGGGATCTTCTTCGGGGCGTACTACCTGCTCGAACGGGCCAAGCCGTTCGCGCTGGGCGAGCACTGCAAGATCACCACCTCCGCCGGCACGCTCGACCTGGACATCGAGCAGTCGGAGATCGCGGCCACCATCGCCGCCGTCGCCGCGCGGCGCGGCCTGCCCGAGCGCGCCCTGCAGATCGCGTACGTGACCGCGATCCAGGAGTCCAAGCTCACGAACCTGCCGTACGGCGACCGCGACTCGGTGGGCGTCTTCCAGCAGCGGCCCTCGCAGGGCTGGGGCACCTCCGCCCAGCTCCAGGACCCCGTGTACGCGACCAGGAAGTTCTTCGTCGCGCTCGAGAAGGTCAAGGGCTACCGCGGGATGCCGCTGCACGAGGCGGCCCAGGAGGTGCAACGCTCCGCCGACGGCTCCGCGTACGCCCAGCACGAGATGCAGGCGAAGATCCTGGCCGGGGCGTTCTCCGGCCGTGTCCCCAAGGCGGTGCACTGCTGGTTCCCGCTGTCCGAGAAGCCGGTCGAGCCCCGCGCCCAGGCGGCCCGCAAGCAGCTCCTGCGCGAGCTGGGCGACGACTCTCCGACGAAGCGCGCCTGGCAGGTCGCCGCGTGGTACGTCACGCACGCCCAGCGGTACGGCCTGCGCGAGATCCGCTACGACGGGGTGTCGTGGACGGCGGCGGACGGTCACGACGGCTGGGTGCCCTCCGACGCGGCGACCGGGGCGGGAAAGGTCCGCGTGCTCTGAGGGATTAGGCTCGGTGGCCATGCGGGCGGACCTTGACCTGAGCACGGACGTGGGCGCGCTGACGGCGCGACTGGTGGACATCGAGTCGGTCAGCGGCGACGAGAAGGCGATCGTCGACGCGATCGAGGAGGCGCTGCGCCCCCTGCGGCACCTGACCGTGGACAGGGACGGCGAGGCCCTCGTGGCGCGTACGGCCCTCGGCAGGGACGAGCGGGTGGTGATCGCCGGGCACATCGACACCGTGCCGGTGGCGGGCAACCTGCCCGCGCGCGTGGAGGGCGACCTCATCCACGGGTGCGGCACCTCCGACATGAAGTGCGCCGTCGCCGTCATGCTCAAGCTGTGCCTGATCGAGACGCCCAACCGCGATCTGACGTTCGTGTTCTACGACTGCGAGGAGATCGAGGCCGAGCGCAGCGGTCTGCTCCGGCTGACCCGCAACCACCCGGAATGGCTGGCCGGCGACTTCGCGGTGCTGATGGAGCCCACCCACGGCCTGATCGAGGGCGGCTGCCAGGGCACGCTGCGGGCCGAGATCACGACGCGCGGGGTGCGCGCGCACAGCGCCAGGTCGTGGCAGGGCAGCAACGCCGTCCACGCCGCCGCGTCGATCCTCGACACGCTCAACGCGTACGAGCCGAGGCGGCCGGTCGTCGAGGGACTGGAATATCGCGAGGGCCTCAACGCGGTGGCGATCCGCGGCGGGGTGGCGGGCAACGTGATCCCCGACGAGTGCGTGGTGACGGTCAACTACCGCTTCGCCCCCGACCTCTCCCTCGATCAGGCGAAGGACCACGTCCGCGAGGTCTTCGCCGGCCTCGAGGTGCGGTTCACCGACGCCGCGCCCGCCGCCCGGCCGGGGCTGACCCACCCGGTGGCCGCCCGCTTCGCCGAGGCCGTCGGCGGCGTCCCCCGGGCCAAGTACGGCTGGACCGACGTCGCCCGCTTCTCCGCGCTCGGCATCCCGGCCGTCAACTACGGCCCCGGCGACCCGAACGTCGCGCACCGGCGGGACGAGTACGCCGAGCTGTCCAAGATCTTCGACTGCGAGCGCCGGATGACCGCCTGGCTGGCCTGAGCCCGCCGTACGGGCGGTACCGCGTCGATCAGCTCCGGGCCGATCAGCTCCGGGCCGATCAGGGCCGATCCGCTCCGAAATGAAGAAAGTGGCTTTCCTCGCCGGCCATTTGGCGGGGAAAGCCACTTTCATCCCGAGCAGCACCCTCGCCTGTTAGACGTGAGGCGGCTGAATCCCGGTTCCGCGATTTTTCAAGATTGTTTTGACGTAGGGACTAGCGTGATCGGCATGACTACGATCCGCAGGGAACGCCGCCAGGGCCCCTCCGTCCTCCGCGGCAGCATGGTGACCGAATCCACTCACGACCAGCGGCTTCTCGACCGCAGGGGGCCGACGGACTGGCTCCACATGGACCCCTGGAGAGTGCTGCGCATCCAGTCGGAGTTCGTCGAGGGATTCGGGGCGCTGGCCGAGCTGCCGCCGGCCGTGACCGTGTTCGGCTCGGCCCGCACCGGCCGCGAATCCAAGGAATACGAGATGGGCGTCCGGCTCGGGCGCGCGCTCGCCGAAGCCGGTTTCGCGGTGATCACCGGGGGCGGTCCCGGTGTGATGGAGGCGGCCAACAAGGGCGCGCTGGAAAGCGGCGGGGTGTCGGTGGGGCTCGGCATCGAGCTCCCCCACGAGCAGAGCATGAACGAGTACGTCGATCTCGGCGTCGAGTTCCGGTACTTCTTCGTGCGCAAGACGATGTTCGTCAAGTACTCGTCCGGGTTCGTGACGCTTCCCGGCGGGTTCGGCACGCTCGACGAGCTCTTCGAGGCGCTCACCCTGGTCCAGACCCGCAAGGTCACGTCGTTCCCCGTGGTCCTGATGGGCACCGAGTTCTGGACGCCGCTGATCGACTGGATCCGCACCACGCTCGTCGCGTCCGGCAAGGTCTCTCCGCAGGACGTGGAGCTGATCCGGCTCACGGACGACGCCGAGGAGGCCGTGGACATCATCGTGGCCGCCGACCGGCAGCAGCAGGCGAGCACGGCACGCAGGGAGGAGGCAGCGCGCCGCCACACGGTCGCCGACGCCCAGTAGCCGAGCTTCTAAGGTGGAGCGATGTTCATCTGCGTGTTCTGTTCCTCCAGCCAGAAGATCGATCCCAAATACGTCGACCTCGCGACCGAGGTCGGCGCCGAGATCGCCAAGCGCGGTCACGGGCTGGTCAGCGGAGGTGCCGTCGTCTCCTGCATGGGCGCCGTCGCGCGGGCGACGCGACGGGGCGGCGGGCGCACCATCGGTGTGATCCCCCAGGTGCTCGTGGACATCGAGATCGCCGACACGGAGTCGGACGAGCTGGTCGTCACCGACGACATGCGCCAGCGCAAGGGCCTCATGGACGCGAGGTCGGACGCCTTCCTGGTCCTTCCCGGAGGCATCGGCACGCTGGAGGAGCTCTTCGAGATCTGGACCTCCCGCGTGCTCGGCATGCACGAGAAGCCGCTGGTCATCCTCGACCCGTGGGGGCTCTACACCCCGCTGCGCGAGCTGGTCGAGGGCATGTACGACCAGGGCTTCACCCGGCCAGGGGTCTTCGACGCCATCTCCTGGACGGCCGACCTCCAGGAGGCGTTCGACCTCCTGGAGAAGCCGGGTCTCGAACTGCGGCCCACCCCCGAGGAGCTAGGCGAGGCCACGCCGAGTTAGCGCGGGCGGCCGCCGGCCGGCCAGGCACTCGGTCATCTCCACCGCGAGCCGTACGTCCCGGGCGGTCTCGGGGGTGGCGCGGAACACCCGCGCCCCGGCCCAGGCGAAGACGGCCGCCGTGGCGACCGCCTCCGTGGCGTCCTCAGGCAGCGTCACGGCGACCGTACGGCCGGCCCGGACGAGGTCGGACACCTCCGTCACGGACCGGGCCGTCGCCCATCCCGGGTCGATCGCGTCATCGGGGCCGAGTACCACCGTCATGCATTGATGCTCGCACGGATGGGACGTGTGGCACGATTCGTACGTGCTGGTTGTTCTCGTCCTCGTCGCGATCGCCGTCGTAGCCGTAACGGTGAAGCTCTCGCAGGGCCATGGCGGTGAGATGGCCGTGTTCGCGCCGGACGCGCCGCCGCTCGTCCTCCCCGTCGGTCGCCTGGAGGCGGCGGACCTGGCCCGGTTGCAGCTCCCGATCGGCCTCGTGGGCTACCAGACGGACGCGGTGGACGCGACGCTGCAGCGGCTCGCGGTCTCGCTCGACGAGCGGGACATCCACATCGCCGCCCTGGAGCGGCGCCTCGCCGATCTGGTCACGGCCCGGCTGTACGGCCGCCCGGAGGACGCCGACGAGCCCACCCCGGACCCCCTTGACGACGTGGACGGCGTCGACGGCGGGGACTCCTGGGACGCGCAGGAGGAGATCGAGCCCGGCACCGTCGCCGACCCCGCGGAGGACGGCGCGAGTGACCAGGACGCGGGAGACGTCGAGGGTGCCCCGAGTGGCGACGTCCAGGAGGCCGAGAAGCCGGAGCGGGCGGACCGGTCCGACGAGGCGGACGAGCCTGAGCGGGAAGAGCGGCCGGAGAAGGCGGAGCGGGCGGACCGGTCCGACGAGCCTGGGCGGGAAGAGCGGCCCGAACCGGCGGGATCGCCCGAGACGGCGGAGCGGTCCGAACCCACGGGCCAGGCTGAGACGGCAGAACAGTCCGAGACGGTGGAACAGGCCGGGAAGCCGGACGACGCCGAGCCGCGGCCCCGGGCCGCGACGGCGAGCGTGGGGAGCGCGGGGAGCAGGGAGGAGAGCCCGTGATGATCAGATGCGCGTGGGCGACCTCCGCCCCCGACTACATCGCCTACCACGACGAGGAGTGGGGCCGCCCGGTACACGGCGACGACGGCGTCTTCGAGCGCGTCACGCTGGAGGCGTTCCAGTCCGGCCTGTCCTGGCTGACCATCCTGCGCAAGCGGGAGAACTTCCGCGCGGCCTTCGCCGGGTTCTCCATCCCGAAGGTCGCCGCGTTCGACGAGTCGGACGTGGAGCGGCTGATGGGCGACGCGGGCATCATCCGCAACCGGGCCAAGATCGAGGCGGCCCTCGCCAACGCGAGGGCCGCGATGGAGTTGCCCGGCGGACTTTCCGACCTGGTCTGGAAATATGCCGACCTGTCCGCTCCGGTGCCTCCCACTCCCGCCGACATCCCGGCCCAGACCCCGGCCTCCAAGGCGCTGGCCAAGGAACTCAAGCGGAACGGCTTCCGCTTCGTCGGCCCCACCACCGCCTACGCGCTGATGCAGGCCATCGGGCTGGTCAACGACCACCTGGCCGACTGCTGGGTGCGCGACGACGTCAACGCCCGTCGAACCGCGGCCGCTCCTTGTTGAGGAACGCCTTGGTCGCGGCCGCGTGGTCGGCCGTCGCCGCGCACTCGTCCTGAAGCTCGGCCTCCAGGTCGAGCGCCTCGGACAACGAGTGCGAGGCGGCGTAGTCCAGCGCCCTCCTGGTCGCCGCGTACGCCCGCGTCGGCCCCTGCGCCAGCCGTACGGCGAGCTCGCGGGCCGCGACCGGCACCTCGTCGGCGGGGAC
Organism: Microtetraspora niveoalba; assembly: GCF_001570405.1. Lineage (GTDB taxonomy): Bacteria > Actinomycetota > Actinomycetes > Streptosporangiales > Streptosporangiaceae > Microtetraspora > Microtetraspora niveoalba. Next base: position 89,526 of record NZ_BBYM01000020.1, read on the forward strand.
GACCCGGGTGACCAGGCCCAGCTCGAGCGCGCGGCCGGCCTCCACGGCGTCGCCGAGCAGGAGCAGCTCGCGGGCGCGGGCGGGGCCGACCAGGCGCTGCAGCGTCCAGGACGCGCCGGAGTCCGGGGCGAGACCGATGCCGGTGAACGCCATGGCGAACTTCGCCTTCTCCGACGCGATCCGGAAGTCGCAGGCGAAGGCGAGCGCGGCGCCCGCGCCCGCCGCCACGCCGTTGACCGCGGCGACGACCGGCTTGTCCATCGTCGTGAGCGCCCGGACGATCGGGTTGTAGTGCCGCCGGACCGTGTCGTCGAGGCCGCGGCCGCTCTCCAGGAGCTCGGCGTGCTCGCGCAGATCCTGGCCGGCGCAGAAACCCCGACCCCGGCCGGTGAGCAGCACCGCGCGCACGGAGGCGTCGTCCCCGGCCCGTTCCACGGCCGCGAGCAGCGCGGACTTCATGGAGCCGGTCAGGGAGTTCATCGCGTCCGGGCGGTTCAGCGTGATCGTGGCGACGCCGTCGCCGATCTCGTACAGAACCTCGTCGGCGACGTCATTGGCAGTCATCGAACCTCCTCAGCGATGTCCCCGGGCCCGGCCCCGAGGGGGAGTCACGGCACGGCGCCGTCGAACGCTCCATCCATGTTCCGATCGACGAACGCGGTGGCGGCCGGCAGCAGCCGGGCGGCCTCCCGCTCAAAGTAGAGGCGGGCCTTCTCTCCCGGCCATCCGGGGGGCAACAATTCGGCGGGCAGCCCCGGATCGCGGAACAGGAAGTTGCGCCAGCCGTGCAGCAGCCTGCTGCGCACCGCGAAGACCCGGTCGTCGGGCGCGTCGCCGGGCAGCGAGCCGAGGAGCACCTCGGCGTCGGCCAGCCACTCCTCGTACGCCCGGGCGATCGCGCAGAGATCCCACGCGCGCGCCACCAGCTCGCGCGGGTCGCCGGCCAGGGTCGCGTCGAACAGGTACGCGTCGATCCGCAGCGCGTCCAGCTCGGGGGAGGGGCGCGGACCGATCCAGGTGGTCTCGGACAGCGGTGCGTATCCGAGGAACGCGAGGTTCGCCCGCAGCCGCTCCCGCCGCGACCGGTCGCGCACCGGTTCGAGCACGAGCATGTGCCACCGGCCCGACCAGCTCACCGGGCCCACCCGGTAGACGCGCGCCGCCGCCTCGTCCAGGCGGTTCACGCCCTTCGGGGTCAGCGCGTAGCCGGGGCCCTGCGGCAGCCGTACGGGTTCGAGCCAGCCCTGGCGGACCATCCGCGAGATGGCGGTGCGCACGGCCGGGGCGGCGATGCCGAGCGGCGCGAGCAGCCGTACGAGGGCGGCCACGGAGGCGCGCGCGCCACGGGTGCGGAGGTGATCTCCGTACAGATCGAAAAGCGCGGCGCGGGCGTTCATCCCACCCAGTGTGCTGTGCGGATGTGCCCTCGACAATGCATAACCGACGTCCTTTGATCGACTGCGCGGGGCATGGTCGTTACCTTTTTAAGCTGAGAGGCGGGATAATAGGCCATCACACAAGACGTGAATATGCCGGCCACCCCCGGGGAGCCGGCGACGTGGAAGGGATACACGCATGGCGGCGATGAAGCCGCGGACTGGCGACGGTCCGCTGGAAGTCACCAAGGAAGGCCGGGGCATTGTCATGCGGGTCCCCCTCGAGGGTGGCGGCCGGCTCGTCGTCGAGCTCTCGGCGGATGAGGCCGGCGCCCTTGGAGACGCACTGAAGAAGGTGGTCGGCTGAATCCCAGCCGACCTGTTCGATTTTCGGCCCTGGCGGCGGGGGTGATCCCGGTGCCGGGGCCGCCTTGTTGGAGGTGCCTGTGCCGATAGAGACCACGCCGACCTTCGTCGCCGAGCCCGCCGCCGACGCGCAGTTCGTCGCCGTGCCGTTCGGACGCGATCTCGCTCCTCCGGTGGAGCTTCCACTGCCGGTCGACGCGCTGCTGGCCCATTACGAGGCCAAGGGGGATCCGGGAGAGGTCGTCGAGGTCCCGGTGGCGCACGGCACCGGCGTCCGCCGCGTCCTCCTGTACGGAGTGGGTGACGGCTCCGCCGCCGGACTGCGGCGGGCGGGGGCGTCCGTGGTGAGGAAGGTCAAGGGCGGAGCGACGCTCTGGATCCGGGTGCCCGAAACGGCCGACGCCGGTGCCGCCGCCCTGGCCGAGGGCGCGCTGCTCGCCTCCTACACCTTCAGGATCGGCGCGGGCCGTACGGCTCCGAAGATCGTCTTCGTCGGCGGGGACGAGGAGGCGCTGCGGAGAGGTGAGAGGGTCGCCCGCGCCACGGCGCTGGCCCGCGACCTCATCAACACCCCGTCGTCGATCAAGTCCCCGGCGTGGCTGGCCGACCAGGCGCGGGAGGTCGCCGCGAGCGCCGGTCTGGGCTTCAGGGAGGACACGGCGCTCGACGAGTTCGGCGGCATCCGCGCGGTCGGGCAGGGGTCCGTCAACCCGCCCCGACTGGTCGAGCTCACCTACGCGCCCGAGGGGGCCACCCGGCACGTCGTCCTCGTCGGCAAGGGCATCACGTTCGACACCGGCGGTCTGTCACTCAAGCCCGAAGAGGGCATGAAGACGATGAAGACCGACATGGCGGGCGGCGCGACGGTCATCGCCGTGATGGGCGCGCTCGCGGCGGCCGGCGTGCCGGTGCGGGTGACCGGGCTCGTCGCGTGCGCCGAGAACGCGTTCTCCGGATCCGCGCAGCGGCCCGGCGACGTCATCACCCAGTACGGCGGGCGCACCGTCGAGGTCCTGAACACCGACGCCGAGGGAAGGCTGGTGCTGGCGGACGCGCTCGCCTACGCCGACGCCGAGCTCGCCCCCGACATCGTGATCGACATCGCCACCCTCACCGGCGCGGCCAAGGTCGCTCTCGGGCTGCGGCTGGGCGCTCTGTACGCGACCGACGAGCCGCTGGCGGCCGCGCTGCTCGAAGCGGGGGAGGCCACCGGCGACCGGCTGTGGCGGATGCCGCTGATCGACGACTACCGCGCCGACCTCGACTCCGACATCGCCGACCTGGCCAACGTGGACCGGAGGATGTCCGGCTCGGCCGGCTCCGTGGCCGCCGCGCTCTTCCTCAGGGAGTTCACCGGCGGGCGGCCGTGGGCGCATCTCGACGTGGCCGGTCCGGCGCGGGCGACCGCCGACGACGGCGAGATCACGAAGGGCGGTACGGGTTTCGGCGTCCGGCTGCTGCTCCGCTACCTCGCGTCACTGGGCTAGCTTGACGGCGGCGAGCAGGCCGTCGCCGAGGGGCAGCATCAGCGGGCGGAGCCGGTCGTCGGCGCGGACCAGCTTGCCCAGCTCCCGGACGGCGACGGTGTCCGGGTCGCGCTGGGTGGGATCCGCCACGCGGTCGTCGCAGAGGGCGTCGCCGAACGCGACGATCCCGCCGACACGCAGCAGCCGTACCGACTCGGCCAGATAGTCGCCGTACTCCTGCTTGGCGGCGTCGCAGAAGACGAGGTCGTAGCCCCCGTCGGCCAGACGGGGGAGCACGTCGAGGGCGCGGCCGCCGATCAGGCGGATCCTGCTGCCGGAGAAGCCGGCCTCGGCGAACGTCTTGCGGGCCAGCCGCTGGTGCTCGGGCTCGGAGTCCACGCTCGTCAGCGTGCCGTCCGGCCGCATGCCGCGCAGGAGCCACAGCCCCGAGACGCCGCAGCCCGTGCCGACCTCGACCACCGAACGGGCGTTGATCGCGGTGGCGAGGAAGCAGAGCGCCGCCCCGCACCCGGACAGGATCGGGGGAGCTCCCACCTCGATGGCCCGCCGGCGTGCGGATCGCAGGATCTCGTCCTCGGGGACGAACTCCTCCGCGTAGGCCAGGCTGGCCGGGGTCGTCGCCATCGGCCTCTCCTTCCCTCCTGCATTCTGTCGCAGCCTAGGGGAGTCGGGGTCGAACGGGAACTCACGCCACAACGGGGACGTTGCACGCTTTGAACGGTCTTTGTACAGACCGCTCGATCGCGGTGCGCAGGAAGGGGCGAAACCAGGCACTATGGCTGTAGCGACGATCCTGCAGAGAGGACTCCCGGTGGACCACCACGACCACCAGGCGGACGCCCCCGTGTCCGACTGGACGCCTCCCACCTGGGAGGAGGTCGTAAGAACGCATTCCGCCCGGGTCTACCGACTCGCGTACCGCCTCACCGGCAACGTGCACGACGCCGAGGACCTGACGCAGGAAGTCTTCGTCCGGGTCTTCCGCTCGCTGTCCAGCTACACGCCCGGCACTTTCGAGGGCTGGCTGCACCGGATCACCACGAACCTCTTCCTGGACATGGCGCGGCGCAGGCAGCGCATCAGGTTCGAGGGGCTGGCCGACGACGCCGCCGAGCGGCTGCACGGCCGGGAGCCGTCCCCCGCGCAGGCGTACGACGACGCCCACCTGGATCACGACATCCAGGCGGCGCTCGACGCACTCGCGCCGGAGTTCCGGGCGGCCGTGGTGTTGTGCGACATCGAGGGGCTCTCCTACGAGGAGATCGCGGCGACGCTCGGCGTGAAGCTGGGCACCGTGCGCAGCAGGATCCACCGGGGCCGCGCCCAGTTGCGTGAGGCGCTCGAGCACCGCGCCCCGGGGGCGAACAGGAATGGTGACCAACTCCCCCCTTCGTTCAGCAAGGAGGGTGCATGAGTCATCTTGGCGAGCGTGTTTCCGCGCTCATCGACGGCGAGCTCGGTCACAGGGATCGTGAGCGCGCTCTCGCGCACCTGACCTTCTGCGCGGACTGCCGCGCCGAGGTCGACGCCATGCGCGCGCTGAAGAGCCGGCTGCGCTCCATCGAGCCGCCGGCCATGCCGGCCGACCTCACCATGTCGTTGCTGCGCATGTCGGAGCCGGGCGGGCCGATCCCGCCGCGCATCCGGCCGTTCCCCGACCACCCGGCCTTCGCCGCCGCCAGGCTGCCCTCGATGCACGGCAGTCCGGCGGACAACCGGCCCCGGCTGGCGGGCGGGCACTCCGGGCCGGGGCGGCCGAGCCGTACGCGCCGGGCCGGATATGTCGCGGTGGGGTTCGCGTCCGCCGCCGTGGCGCTCGGTACGATGTTCATCGTCGGCGGCACCGGCGGCCAGCAGACGCCCAATCCGCCGGTGCAGTTCGTCAACCCGCAGCAGAGGATCGCTCCACCGCAGACGAGCCCGACGCCCAGCCCGTCGCCGAGCCTGCGCTCCCACGTCGCTCGATGACATTCGAACGCAGGAGGGACCGCGCCGATGACCGACGACACGGGTGCGTTCGAGAGCGGCGGACATGACGGCGGGGCATACGACAGGGGCGGGTACGGCAGCGCCGGATACGACAGCGCTGGTTACGACAGCTCGGGTTACGACAGCTCGGGTTACGACAGGGGCCGGTACGACGAGAGGGCCGGGTTCGACCCCGAGGGGTACGGCCGCCAGGGGCGGCCCGACTTCCTCCCCGCGCCCGACCGGGCGACCGGTCTCGGCCCCGGCTGGGGTCCCCCGCCGCCGTTCCCGCCCGCTCCCGTGCGTACGGCGCCGCCGGCGCGCCTCTATCTCGCCCTGGCCGTCGTCATCGCGCTCGTGGCGGGTACGGCGGGCAGTCTCGGCACCTACCTGCTGACGCGGCCGCGGTCGGGCCCCGACCCGTCGTACCGGCTCGGGGCGATGCCGTCGGCCTCCATCTCGCGCGCGCCCGAGTCCGTCGCGGGAGTGGCGGCCCGGGTGCTGCCCAGCGTGGTCTCGCTGGAGGTCAAGGGCAACCAGGAGGCCGGCACGGGCTCCGGCTTCGTCATCCAGGGCGGCTACATCGTGACGAACAACCACGTCGTCGCGGTCGCCGCGCAGAGCGGAGAGATCCGCATCCGGTTCAACAACCGAAGGTCGACCACCGCCAAGATCATCGGCCGTGATCCGAACTCCGACATCGCCGTGGTCAAGCCGGAGGACACCTTCGGGGCGCCGGAGGTCACTCTGGGCAACTCCGACGGTGTGGTCGTCGGCGACCCCGTCATCGCCATCGGCTCGCCGCTCGGCCTCACCGGCACCGTCACCACCGGCATCGTCAGCTCGCTCAACCGGCCCGTCGAGGCGGGCGGGGAGTCCGGGACCGACTATGCGCTGATCAACGCGATCCAGACGGACGCCGCGATCAACCCCGGCAACTCCGGAGGCCCGCTCGTCAACACGGCCGGGCAGGTCATCGGGGTGAACTCGGCCATCGCCACACTCGGCAGCGGCGCCGCCATCGGCCAGCAGACCGGCAGCATCGGCCTGGGCTTCGCGATCCCCGTCAACCACGTCAGGAGGGTCGCCCAGGAGCTCATCACGACGGGGAGCGCGCGCACCTCGCGGATCGGCATCACCATCGACTCGGAATATCGGGGTCAGGGCGTGCGGATCGCCTCAGGGGCGACCGGCGGCGAGCCCGCGGTCACCCCCGGCGGCCCCGCGGACAAGGCGGGCATCAAGCCCGGCGACATCATCCTGGAGGTCGACGGGCAGCCCGTCGACGACAGCCGCGAGCTCATCGTGACGATCCGCAGCAAGGCTCCCGGCGACCGCGTGCGCATCAGGTTCCAGCACGACGGCGACGAGAAGACCGCGACGGTCACCGTCGGCGCCGCTCCGGCCCCCACCGCACGCCCGTCGTAATACCAGTCAGGTGCTATTAGTCTGAAACCAGCTGTTCCCGGAAGAGGAGACCACCTGTGTTCGGACTGGGCTGGCCGGAGATCCTGGCACTCGTGGTGATCGCGCTGCTCGTTTTCGGCCCCGAGAAGCTGCCGCAGGCGGCACAGCAGGCGGGCCGTACGCTCCGGCAACTGCGCCAGATGGCCAACAACGCCAAGGCGGACCTGGAGGCCAACCTCGGTCCGGAGTTCAAGAACTTCGACCCGGCCGATCTCAATCCCAAGACGTTCGTCCGCAAGCACCTGCTCGACGACGTCGAGGGCGACTGGAACGCCGCGTCGGCCGCGTCGGCGGCGGCCGTGCCCGCCGTGGCCGCGGCCCGGCCGCCGGGGGGCGACCTCGGCTTCGGCGAGATCCCCCCGTACGACACGGAAGCCACCTGAGATCCGCCGCCCCAGACCGGTGGGACGCGACGACGCTCTGATCGTCGAGAGCCGGTGGTGACGCGTCCGGGCGGGTGAGGCGTGGGGTCGGTCTTCGACACCCGGGCTCGGACGCGCGTGGGCCCGCTCACGACGTGAGCGGGCCCAGTGGTGGAGAGGTCAGCGACGGGACGGCGAGATGTCCAGCTTGAGCCCCTTGAGGCTGGTGGACTTCTTGCCCAGCCCCGCGGCGATCCGGCGCAGCTCGGCGGCGGCCGGGGCGTCGGGGTCGGTCAGCACCAGCGGCTTGCCCTCGTCGCCGCCCTCGCGCAGCCGCATGTCCAGCGGGATCTGGCCGAGCAGCGGCACCCGGGAGCCGAGGATCCGGGTCAGCCCATCGGCCACGGTCTGACCGCCGCCCTCGCCGAACACCGGGATGCGCTCGTCGCAGTGCGGGCAGGGCAGCCACGCCATGTTCTCGATGACACCGGCGATCTGCTGGTGGGTCTGCGCGGCGATGGATCCGGCGCGCTCGGCCACCTCGGCCGCGGCCTGCTGCGGGGTGGTGACGACGAGGATCTCGGCGGACGGCATGCGCTGCGCCACCGAGATGGCGATGTCGCCGGTGCCCGGGGGCAGGTCCATGAGCAGGACGTCGAGGTCGCCCCAGAAGACGTCGGCGAGGAACTGGTGCAGCGCGCGGTCGAGCATGGGACCCCGCCACACCACCGGGGTGTTGCCCTCGGGCTTGAACATGCCGACGGAGATGACCTTGATGTCATGCGCCACCGGCGGCATGATCATGTCTTCGACCTTGGTGGGCCGCTGGTCCACGCCGAGCATCCGCGGCACGGAGTGGCCGTAGATGTCCGCGTCGACCACGCCGACCTTGAGGCCGGAGTCGGCCATGGCGGCGGCGAGGTTCACGGTGACGGACGACTTGCCCACGCCGCCCTTGCCGCTCGCGACGGCGAACACGCGGGTCAGCGAGCCGGGCTTGGCGAACGGGATCTCCTTCTCGGGGGCCCGGTCGCCGCGCAGCTTGGTCTGCAGGGCCTTGCGCTGCTCGGTGCTCATGACGTCCATGTCCACGTGGACGCGCGTCACGCCGTCGATCTTGGAGACGGCGTTCGTGATGTCCCGGGTGATGGTGTCCTTCAGGGGGCAGCCGGCGACGGTGAGGAACACGCCGACGCGCACCACCCCGTCAGGGGAGATATCGATGCTCTTGACCATGTCAAGCTCGGTGATCGGCCGGCGGATCTCCGGGTCGTTGACCGTCGCAAGCGCGGCCGTCACCAATTCTGGGGTCGGTGCCATGGATCCATGCTATGGAGTCGGTCGCGGTCCTCCGAACACCGGGAGCGCTCATTCGCTGTGCCGTCGCGCCGTACGGGCGGGGAGGGGGCAGGCGGTGCCCTTGGGACCGCTGGTGGGGCGGTCGCCGGGCTACTGGTTCCTGCCGCCGAGCTCCTCCTGGAGGCGCTGGAGCTCCGAACGGATGTAGTCCCTGGTCGCGGTCTCGCCGATCGCGATCCGGAGGGCGGCGATCTCCCGGGTGAGGTACTCGATCTCGGCCTTGGTGCGCTCGTCCACGATGCGGTCCTGCTCGTACTGCACGCGGTCGCGGTCGTCCTGGCGGTTCTGCGCGAGCAGGATCAGCGGGGCCGCGTACGACGCCTGGAGCGAGAGCATGAGCGTCAGGAAGATGTACGGATAGGGGTCGAACTTGAACGGGGCCAGGACGTTCCACACCACCCAGACGCCGACGAACACCGTCATATAGACAAGGAAGCGGGCGGTGCCGAGAAATCGGGCGATCTGCTCGGACAGCCGCCCGAACGCCTCCGGGTCGTAGTGGGGACGGAGTCGCATGGTCACGTCCCGCGGCTGGTCGAGCCGCTCAGTCATTTCTCTCCCGCCAGTCGTCCGGCAGCATGTGGTCCAGGACGTCGTCCACCGTCACCGCTCCGAGCAGCCGACCGTGCTCGTCCACCACGGGTGTCGCGACGAGGTTGTACGTCGCGAGGAAGGACGCCACTCCCGGGAGGGGGAGGTCGGGCCTGATCGGGTCGACGGTGTTGTCTATCACGCCGCCGAGCAGGGTGGACGGAGGCTCTCGCAGGAGCCGCTGGAAATGGGCCACGCCGAGGAACCGGCCGGTCGGCGTCTCGGTCGGCGGCCGGGCGACGTAGACCTGGGCGGCCACGGCAGGGGTCTGCTCCCGCTGGCGGATGTGCGCGAGCGCCTCGGCCACCGTGGCGTTGGGCGGGAGGATCACCGGCTCGGTCGTCATCATGCCTCCGGCCGTGTCCTCGTCGTAGGTCAGCAGCCGTCGTACGGGCTCGGCCTCCTCGGGGATCATCAGCCGCAGCAGGGCCTCGGCCTCGTCCGAGGGCAGCTCCTGGAGCAGGTCGGCCGCGTCGTCCGGGCTCATCGCCTCGAGCACGTCGGCGGCCCGCTCGGCGTGGAGCTGGCTCAGCACGGTGACCTGGTCGCGTTCCGGCAGCTCTTCGAGGACGTCGGCGAGCCGGGCGTCGTCGAGGGCGGCGGCGACCTCGGCCATGCGCTTGCGCGGCAGGTCGTGGAGCACGTTGGCGAGGTCGGCGGAGCGCATCGCGTCGAAGGCGGCGAGCAGGTTGGCCGCGCCCTGGTCCTTCTGGACCACGCCGAAGCCGGTGACCTCGTCCCAGTCCACGATCAGGGTCTCGCCCCTGCGCTTGGTGCCGCGCCGTACGGCGACCTTGCTGAGCACCCACTCGGTCGGGCGGGCACGCTCCATGGCGAGGTCGAGGACGGTGACCTCCTCGCCCTGGTGGCGCACCTTCAGGTCGAGCATCTCTCCGATGGCGAGGGTCTCGGACTCGCGCTGCTCGAACCTGCGCATGTTGATCTTGCCGGTGAAGACGGCGGCGCGGGGCTCGACGCTGGTGATGCGGGTGATCGGCAGGAAGACGCGGCGGCGTGGCTGGATCTCGACGACGAAACCGTGGACGCGTGGCGGGAGCGGGCCGCGCATCGCGACCACGACGTCCCGGATCCGGCCGATCTGGTCACCGGCCGGGTCGAACACCGCGAGCCCGGCCAGCCGGGCCACGAAGATCCGATCCACCCAGCCAGATTACGCCGCCGGGATTACCCCCGGATGCGTGGGACGGCCTGGTATGACAGGATCAAAAGGGGTTAATGGTAGTTACATGAGGTGGTGGCCATGAGGGCGGCTAGCCTGGCGATCGCGGTGGCGTCCGCGGCCTGTTTCGGATTCTCCGGGCCCATGGCGCGATATCTGGGAGCCGCGGGGATGTCGCCGCTCGAGTCGGTCTGGGTGCGCATGGCCGGAGCGGGAGCGATCCTGATCATCGCTCTCATGATTGTACGGCCGAGGGCCCTGCGCGTCCCGCGCGACCGGCTGCTGTTCGTCGGCGCGTACGCGCTGGTGGCGGTGGCCGCCGTCCAGGGGTTGTACTTCTTCATGATCACCCGGCTGCCGGTCGGGATCGCGCTGCTCCTGGAGTACCTCTCGCCGGTGGTGGTCGTGGTCTGGGCGCGGTTCGTCCGCCGGCTGCGGCTCGCCCGGTCGGCCTACGTGGGCGCCGTGATCGCGGTGGCCGGGCTGGCCGTCGTCGTGGAGGTGTGGGACGGCATCCGGCTCGACGCGCTCGGGCTGGCGGCGGGGCTCGTGGCCGCCGCCTGCTCCGCCGGATATTTCCTGATGAATGATGCTTTCTCGGATGACGACCTGGACCCGCTCGGCCTTATCGCCTGGGGGATGGCCGGCGCCGCCGTGCTGCTCATTCCGCTCTCGCGCCCCTGGAACATCGACTGGACCGCGTTCGGGCGCACCGCCACCGTGGCCGGGCACACCCTGCCCGTGCTGGGCGCCGCGCTCTGGCTGGTGCTGGTGGCCACGATCACGGCGTACGTCACCGGGGTGATCGCGGTGCGCCGCCTCTCGGCGGCGGTCGGCGCCACCGTGGCCACCCTGGAGGTCATCGCGGGCGCCGTCGTCGCCTGGTTCCTGCTCGGCGAACGGCTCGGCGGTGCCCAGATCATCGGCGGCGCCGTCGTCCTCGCCGGCGCCCTGCTCGCCCAGGCGGCCGCCTCCCGCCCCGCGGCCGACCCCGCCGTACGACTCACGCCCGAGGCGTCAACCGTACGATGACGGACCCGGCGGCCCAGCGGTCCGGGAGAGTGGCGGCGTCGACCGCGTTGAGCCGCTCCTTGGCGAGCGCGGCCACGACGTCGGGCGAGGCCGCCTGATCCACCACCTCGACCGAGGCCGTGAACCTGACCAGCTCGGCGCCGTTGTCCTTGCTGCGGAGCGTCACCTCCACCTCGGACGCCTCCGCCAGGCCGGGCAGCTCCTGCTCGCCGCCGCCGGTCACCAGGCAGACGGCCCCCTCGTGCCAGACGTGCCAGGCCAGGCGCGGTCCGGCGGGCAGGGTCACCCACAGCACGCCGGACTTCTTCGCGCCCTCCTCGATCAGAGGAGCGCTCATCGGCCGGAACGCCCGGTGAGCCGCCACGCGGCGGGCAGCAGGCCGGCCGCGACCGCGATCTTCAGGGCGTCTCCGACGAGGAACGGCACCACGCCGGCGGCGAGCGCGGCGACCGGACCCATGCCGGTGACCGCCATCAGCGCCGGCACGCCGAAGGCGTAGATCACCAGGTTGCCGAGGAACATCGTGCCGGCCGTACGCGCCGGGGTGCGGTCGCCGCCGCGCTCGGCCAGCCTGCCGACGAGGGCCGCGGCCACGATGAACCCGATCAGGTAGCCGAACGTGGCCCCGCCGGGACCGTGGGCGCCGCCGGCGAACCACGGCACGCCCGCGATGCCCGCCAGGACGTACACGACCATGCTGAGCGCGGCCCGGTTCAAGCCGAGCGCGGCGCCGACGAGCACGACCGCGAGGGTCTGACCGGTGACCGGGACGGGCGAGCCCGGGATCGGGACCGCGATCTGGGCGGCCAGGCCGGTCAGCGCGGCCCCGCCGAGGACGAGGGCGGCGTCGCGGACCCGCGCGCCGGGGATGAGATCGGACAGGACGGCGGGGCGTGCCCCGGAGGCGATTTCGGACATCGATTGCTCCCTCAACGCTCGTGGATGCCGCCATTCTTCGCGAAAGACACGCCCATGGCCGTACAACGCCCGCGCCAAGAACGCGGCACCTCCTTTGTAGCGATCGGACAGGCCCCCGCTAGCGTGTGGGCCATGCGTGCTCGACGTTCGTGCCTGGCCGTGCCGGCCAGCAACCCCCGTTTCATCGAGAAGGCCCAGGGGCTGGCGGCAGACGAGGTCTTCCTCGACCTGGAGGACGCGGTGGCGCCGGCGGCCAAGGAGCAGGCGCGCGCGAACGCCGTCGCCGCCCTCCGCGACGGCGACTGGTCCGGGAAGACGATCGTCGTCCGGATCAACGACGTGACCACGCCGTGGGCGTACCGGGACGTCGTGGACGTGGTCGAGGGCGCGGGCGACCGCCTTGACTGCCTCCTGCTGCCCAAGGTCGAGGACGCCTCGCACGTCGTGTGGCTCGACATGCTGCTCGGCCAGATCGAGAAAGCGGTCGGGCTGACCAGGCGGATCGGCATCGAGGCGCAGATCGAGAGCGCGCGCGGCCTCGTCAACGTGGACGCCGTCGCCGCCTCGTCCGACCGGCTGGAGACCCTGGTGTTCGGGCCCGCCGACTTCATGGCGTCCGTCGGGATGAAGACGCTGGTCGTCGGCGAGCAGCCGCCCGGGTACGGCGAGGGCGACGCCTACCACTACATCCTGATGCGGATCCTGATGGCGGCCCGGGCCAACGACCTCCAGGCCATCGACGGGCCGTACCTGCAGATCAAGGACGTGGACGGCTTCCGCCGCGTGGCGGGCAGGGCGGCGGCGCTCGGGTTCGACGGCAAGTGGGTGCTGCACCCCTCGCAGGTGGAGGCGGGCAACGAGGTGTTCTCGCCGTCCCAGGAGGACTACGAGCACGCCGAGCTGATCCTCGACGCGTACGAGTACTACACGACCGTGGAGCGGCGCGGCGCGGCGATGCTCGGCGACGAGATGATCGACGAGGCGTCCCGGAAGATGGCGCTCGTGGTGGCGGCCAAGGGCCGCGCGGCGGGGCTGACGAGGGCGCGGACGTTCGAACGGCCGACAATGGGCTGATGACCGACCCGCAGTGGAACCCGCCCGCCCAGGGAAACCCGCCGGAGCATGGGAACCCGTCGGCCCAGGGAAACCCGCCGGAGCATGGGAACCCGTCGGCCCAGGGAAACCCGCCGGAGCATGGGAACCCGTCGGCCCAGGGAAACCCGCCGGAGCACGGGAACCCGCCCGCCGGGTGGCACCCGCCCCCGTACGGCGGGCCGGGCGGGCCGCCTCCCGGCCCGCCGTACCAGTGGGCGCCCCCGCCGGTCCGGGGGCCGTGGAGCGTGACGCCGCCTCCCGGCACCAGGTACGACCGGCTGGCCCGTACGGCGCTGCACCGCTGGTGGCGGCCGATCGTCGGCACGCTCGCCATCGTCGTCGGCTACCTCGTGGTATCGCTCGTGCTCGGGCTCGTCGCCGCGCTGGTGTCGCTCCTCGCGGGTGTGCCGATGATGCTGAGCGGCACCCAGATCTTCGCCGACCCCCTGCTGACGCTCGGCTTCAGCCTCGTGCTGATCGCCCTGGCGATCCCTCTCGTGATCGGCGCGGCGTGGGCGGTGCAGCGGCGGCGGCCGGGCACGCTCTCCTCCGTCACCGGGCGGCTGCGCTGGTCGTGGCTGCTCTGGTGCCTGCCGGTCGCGCTGGTCGCGGTGGTCCTCGGCGAGGTGGCGCAGCAGCTCACGTTCCTCGCGACGGGGGTGTCCAGCGAGTTCGCCTGGGTGGGCTGGGACCGCTTCCTCGCCCCTCTGATCGTCATCGTGGTACTGGTGCCGTTCCAGGCGGCCGCCGAGGAGTACGTGTTCCGCGGGTGGATCATCCAGGCGTTCGGGGCATATCTCCGCAACCCGGTGCCCGGCATCGTCATCGGCGCGGCCGCCTTCACCTCGTTGCACGGCTACACCGACTGGGGCATCGCCTACGTCTTCGGGTTCGGGCTGCTCGCGGGATGGCTCGCGATCCGCACCGGCGGTCTGGAGGCGCCGATCGCGCTGCACGCGGTCAACAACGTGTTCGCGTTCGGGATGACCGCCGCGGCCGGAGGGCTGCGGAACGCGCTGGAGCAGGGGTCGGTGCCCTGGCAGACGATCGTCGGCACGGTCGTCCAGTTCGCCGTGTTCACCGTCGTCGTCCTGATAATCGCCCAGAGGCGGGCAATTCAGACCCTCTCTCGATAAATCTCACTAGAGAGGTATATTCAGCGCCGCGTTGGCGTGTTGGGCTGGAGAGGTGATCGCCAGCCGGAGACCGGGTATCAACATGCTCGCGTCCGCTTCGCCGTTCTAGTGGAGGCACGGAGCGTGGACTCGGACCCCCCTTCACGCGATGAGGAACACCCGGCGACGCCCTCGGCGATCCCGCCCGTCCCCGGTGCCCCGGCCCGGGGCACCTCCGGGGACTCTCCCGGGCACCCCGGGGAGTGGCCCCCGCGCCACTCCGAGCGGCGCTCGCCGTGGGAGCTGCCCCCCTTCGCGGCCCCCGTGGCCGACGAGCCGCCGCCCCAGCGCCGCGCCGGGCGACGCCCGTACTCCGACGAGCCCGCGACTCCGAGGCCCCGTCGGCTGGTGACCCGCCCGGACAAACTGGTCGCCTCCGGCCGTCCGGCCCGCCAGGAGCCCGCGATGCCGGAGGAGGGGACGGCGGAGCAGCCGGAGGAGCCGCCGACGGAGCCGGTGCGCAGGATCGGCGCCCCGCCCGGAGGACGGCCGGCGCGCCCCGACGTGCTCGTGGCCTCGGGCCCGCCCAGGTCCGGCGGCGGCCGCCACCACCACCATCACCGCCGCAGGAGCGAGCCCAAACGCCCCTTCCGGGTCCGCAGGTACCTCACCCCGGTGCTGGCGCTCGCCGTGCTGCTCGCGGCCGCGTTCGGCGTCGCCCGCTGGGTGTCCGACGCACCGGCGTCCGGACTGCTCCTCGCGTCGGGCGACGGACGGTCGGGCGACGACGCGTTCCCCGCCATCGGACTGCCGGGCAACGGTTCCAGCCAGGTGCTCAACGCGGTCACGTCGGCGGGGTCCACGGTCGTGGCCGTGGGCAGCGACATCAGCGGACCCGTGCCGAGACCGCTCTTCCTCGTCTCCACGGACGGCGGGGAGAAGTGGGAGCTGGGCCGGGTCGCCGGCCCGTCCGGGTACGACACCGTCGGCGGGGCCGTGGGACGGGTCGCGGGAGGCGACGGGCGGTGGCTCGCCGCCGGCACAGACGCCCCGGGCTCCGCGGGCCCGGGGGCGCGCGGCATGTGGGTCTCCTCCGACGGCGTGACCTGGACGGCGGTGGACCCCGCCCGGCTGACCGCCTTCTGGAGCCAGGACAGGATCACCGACCTGGCCAGGACCGCCACCGGCTTCGTGGCCGTGGGCACCGCCACGCTCCGGGACGGCACGGCCGGCCCGGTGGTCTGGGTCTCGCCCGACGGGCAGGGGTGGACGCGGGTGGACAGCGCCCAGATCGGCCCCCCGGACAAGGTGCGCGGCATGCGCGCCGTGGCCGCGCGCGGCGACCGGGTCGTCGCCCTGGCCGATCCGGGCGAGGGCTCCGCCTCGGTCGTCCTGCGTTCGTCCGACGGCGGCAGGTCGTGGCTCCGTACGGCTGTCGCCCTCCCGGACGTACGGCCGGAGCCGGGCGCGCTGGCCGCGACGGACAAGGGGTTCGTCCTGGTCCCGACGCGGCAGCGGTCCGCGGAGGGGGAGGTGCCGGTCTTCTGCTCCCCGGACGGCGCCGAGTGGGACCGATGCGGCACCATCGGGAAGCTCGGCCCCGAAGGGGCGGGCGTACGCGGCCTCGCCTCCTCGGCGGCGGGGGTCGCGGCGGTGACCGAGTCGGCCTGGGAGCGGTACGCCCTCTACACGAGCGCGGACGGGCGCGACTGGACCAAGAGCGCCGACCTCGGGGAGATCCCCGGCACGCTGCGCGGGCTCGCCATCACCGACGCGGGCGTGCTCGTCGCGGGCGGCGACAAGCGGGGCGCCGGCGACGTGGAGAACCTGCCCGTGCTGATGACGGCGCGGAAGGGCAAGAAGGCGAAGGCCGTGCCCACCGAGGAGATCGCCGGGCTGACCCGGCAGGCCAGGGAGACGACCGGCCTGGCCGCCGCGGACGGCCTGTTCGTCGCCGTGGGCTCAGGGGGCGGCGACGCCGGCGTCTGGACCAGCGGCGACGGCGGGGCCGACTGGAAGAGCCGCGCCGATTCCGACGTGCTCGGCGGCCCCGGCCGCCAGGCGCTGAGCGCGGTCGCCCACGGACGGAAGGGGTGGCTGGCGGTCGGCACCACGACCTCCGACCCGGCGGTCACCCGGCCGCTCCTGGTCACGTCGGCCGACGGCAGGACGTGGAAGCCCGGCCCGGACGTCGAGGTGCCCGCCGGCCACTTCCTCCTGGCGCCGAACGCGGTCGCGGCCGGGCCGGCCGGCTACGTGGTCGCGGGGGAGGACCGGGGCGCGACGGGCGTGCTGCCCGCCCTGTGGTTCAGCGCCGATCTCAAGCGGTTCACCCGCGCGCCCCAGGGGGCCATGCCCGCCGGAGGCGCAGGCGTGCGCATCGCGGACGTCACCGCCACCCCGTCCGGGTTCATGGCCGTGGGCGGCTCCGGCACCGCGGACAGGGAGACCGGCGTCGTGTGGGTGTCCTCCGACGGGGTCAACTGGACCGCCAAGGGGCGGGTGCTCCCCGACGACACCCACTCCGCCGGGCTGCGCCGCGTGGTGGCGCGCGGCGGCGAGGTGATCGTGGTCGGCCTCGCCGACGGCCGCCGGCCGTTCGCGGCGGTGTCGTCCGACGACGGCTCCCACTGGGAGTACGCGTGGCTGCCCACGGAGGAGGCGGCGGCGGTGCTCGGCCTGGCCGCCACGGACCAGGGCGTGGTCGCGGTGGGGGCGCACGGCAGGGCGGGCGAGGAGGACAGCACCGTCTGGATCTCCGGCGACGGCCTCGAATGGACCCGCCACACGCTGACCGCCGACGGCCTCGGCGGGGACGGCGCGCAGTGGCTCGGCTCGGTCGCGGTCTCCGGCGACGGCGTCGTCGCCGCCGGCCGTTCGGTGGCCTACACGCAGGACCATCTCACGGTCTGGCGGAGCAGGCTCACGTCGTCGGACCGATGACCTTCCACGAGACGAGGGCGTCCACCAGGCCGTCGGTGAGCGGTAGCCGTACAAGCTCGGCGGGGGAGCACCACCGGGCGTCGGCCGCGTCGTCGCCCGGGGTGAGGCGGCCGTCGGCGGCGGTCACCAGGTAGTCGTGGATCTCGTAGGTCACGCCCGCCGGTCCTGGACGCAGCACGCTCCCCGCCAGGGGGCCCACCGTTCCGTCGAGGCCGGTCTCCTCGCGCAGCTCGCGTCGTACGGCCTCGGCGTCGCTCTCGCCGGGCTCGACCCTGCCGCCGGGAAGCGACCACAGGCCCTCTCCGGGCGGGTGGCCGCGGCGGACCAGCAGCAGGCGTCCGGCCGGATCCCGGACGATCGCACCCACGCATCTCACCACAAAAGAACATTACGCCCGGATAACCGGGAGGTTCTTGACGCGATTGCTCCCTCGCAAGCAACGTGGAGAGTTGTGAGAGCCGCGCCTTCCTGTCCGCGGTGCTTCGGGCCGCTGCACGAGCCGAGCGTCTGGAACAGTTCCTGGCGATGTGACGCGCACGGGGACGTCCTCCCGCGCCAACCGCCCCACCGTCCCTCACAGGCGGTGCTGGACGCTCTGCGGCAGTCGGCCGTGGTCCCCATCTGGCTGCCGTGGCCGCTGCCCGCCGGCTGGCTGGTGACCGGCTTCGACGAGGTGGGCGACGAGCGCACGGGAGCGCGGGCCACGGTCGTGGCCCTGTCCGGGCCCTCCTTCACGTACGGCCCCGCCGATCTCCTCGTCATCGCGGAGGAGCCCGGCGTCGGCATCGGCGCCGCGTACGCCGGTCTGGACGGCCCCGACCCGGGAGCCGATTTCGACGCCGGCCCCGCCCACGCCAAGATCGACATACGCGGCCATCCGGGCGCGCTGTGGTGTCTCAAGGAGGTGCCGCCCGATCGCGCCGTGTACGTAGGAGAGGCGCTCGGCAACTGGCTGTGGATGATCGCCTGGCCGGCCGAGGTCGGCTGCCTCATCCCGCTCGCCCAGCTTTCCCTGCGCGACCTCCGGGACAACGACCAGGAGCTCGACCTCCCGTTCGGCGCGTTCTCCCCGCGCCTCGACGACGAGCCACGAGAGGGCTGAGCTAGTAGGGTTCTGAGACGTGACAGCGCGTATCGAACGAGTGGTGACCTCCGGCGTGGTCGAGATCGACGACGCCGAGCACAAGGTTGAGAACAACACGTGGATCGTGGGTGACGACGAGGAGGTCATCGTCGTCGACCCGGCGCGGGACGCCGACAAGATCCTGGAAAAGGTGGGCGAGCGCGAGGTCCTCGCCGTCATCTGCACCCACGGGCTGCCCGACCACGTCGGCGGGGCCATCGAGGTGGCCGCCCGGGACGAGGCCGTGATCGCCCTGCACCCCAAGGACAAGCGCCTGTGGCGTCAGACCTGGGAGGAGACCTGGCCCGACATCGAGATGGAGGACGAGGGGCTGTTCTCCGTCGCGGGCGTCGAGCTCGAAGTCCTCGCCACACCCGGCATCACCCAGGGCGGCGTCTCGCTGTACTGCGAGTCCCTCGGCGCGGTCTTCACCGGCAAGTCGCTCCAGGCGGACGGCCCGGGCCGGCTCGGCGGGGAGTACCCGGCGCTGGCCGACCAGCTCACCGCCATCGGGGAGCGGCTGTTCACGCTCCCGCACGCGACCCGCGTGCTGCCCGCGCACGGCGAGGAGTCGCTGATCGGTGACCTGGAGCCGCAGTTCGACGCCTGGCTGTCCGGCTCCCTCACCGGGGGCGGCGAGCAGCGCGAGTCGCCCCTCGTGGACGGCACCGGCGCCGCGGGCATCACGCTGAAGCTCGACGACGAATAGGCCGGTCTCCCCCCATGGAGCAGGAGCAGCTCGGATTCGAGGGCATGCCGCGTCGCCTGTACGCGTGCACGCCCTCACGGCTGAACTCGTGGCTCGACTGCCGCCGCCGCTATCGCTTCACCTACCTCGACCGGCCGGCGCCGCAGAAGGGGCCGCCCTGGGCGCACAACAGCGTCGGGGCGTCCGTCCACAACGCGCTGGCCGGGTGGTGGCGGCAGCCGTACGAGCGGCGGACGCCGATGACGGCGGCGACCCTCCTGACCAGCGGCTGGATCACCGAGGGCTTCCGCGACCAGGAGCAGTCCCTGACCTGGCGTGATCGGGCCCGCGAGATGGTGTCCGGATATGTCGCGACACTGGATCCGGCGGACGAGCCGGTCGGCGTCGAGCGCACCGTCGCCACCCGGACGTCCGTCCTCGCGGTCTCCGGTCGCATCGACCGGCTCGACCGGCGCGGCGACGAGCTCGTGGTCGTCGACTACAAGACGGGCCGCCGGGCGCCGGGTGCCGACGACGCCCGCTCCTCCCTGGCGCTCGCCGTGTACGCGGTGGCCGCGGCGCGCGTGATGCACCGCTCCTGCCGGAAGGTGGAGCTGCACCACCTGCCCACCGGGTCGGTGGCCGAGTGGGAGCACGACGACGAGTCCCTCCGGCGGCATCTGGGCCGGGCCGAGCAGATCGCGCTGGAGGCGTCCGAGGCCGACGATGCCTACCGCGCCTGGTCGGGCACGTCCCGGCCGGGCGGAACCCGTACGAGCGGGGCGCGGCCCGGCGGGTCGCGGGCGGGCCGGGCCGGATCGGGGCCGGCGACAGCCGGTGCCGAGGCGTCCGGGGCGGGGGCGTCCGGAGCGGGGGCGGATGCCGCCCTCTCCACCGTGCCACCGGAGATCGACGCGCTGTTCCCGCCCAACCCCGGGCCGATCTGCTCGTGGTGCGACTTCCGCCGGCACTGCCCCGAGGGCATGCGGATCGCACCGGAACGGAACCCCTGGGACGGCCTT
Organism: Microtetraspora niveoalba; assembly: GCF_001570405.1. Classification (GTDB taxonomy): domain Bacteria; phylum Actinomycetota; class Actinomycetes; order Streptosporangiales; family Streptosporangiaceae; genus Microtetraspora; species Microtetraspora niveoalba. Next base: position 109,618 of record NZ_BBYM01000020.1, read on the forward strand.
CCTCAGTAGAGCGCGGCCCGGCGGCCTCGCCGGGCCGGGCCGCGACCGGGTCAGGAGTGGTGGAGGATCTGGCTCTCGGCGGCGTTCCAGAAGCGGGTGAGCGCCGCCGCCGTCGTCTCCGGCGCCTCGACGGCCGGTGAGTGGGCGGCGCCGGGCACGACCACGCACTCGGCGTCGAGCCGGTCGGCCATCTCCGCCTGCAGCAGGGGCGGCCACCCGTCGTCGTGCTCGCCGTACAGGACGAGGACGGCGAGGCCGGACTCGGCGAGCTCGTCCACGCGGTCGGGGGCGTTCAGGACCTCTCTCGCCATCGCCATCAGCCCGGCGGGCGAGTGCGCGAGCAGGCGCTTGCGGAGGAAGGCCACGATCTCGTCGGAGATCCCCGCCTTGATCGCGTCGGGCTCCATCCGGTTGGCCCAGAGGTATTCGACGCCGTATTCGGGCAGCTCGGCGAGCATCACCCGGCCGACCTTCTCCCGCGGGCCGATGATCCCCGCGGGCCCGGAGCTCATCAGCGTGTACGACGCGAGCTTGGCGGTGCCGTCGAGCACGGTCTCACGGGTGATCAGGCCGCCGAAGGAATGGCCGAGCAGGTGCACCGGCTCGCCCTGCCCCACGGCGTGGGCGATCAGGTCGATGTCGGCGCCCAGAGCCGCGCACGTGTACGCGAAGGGGTCTTCGGGGCCCGGCGTCTCGTACTGGCCGCGGACGTCCACGGCGACGACCCTGCGCCCGGCCTGGGCGAGGGTCTGGAGGACGGAGATGAAGTCCTCCTTGCTGCCGGTGAACCCCGGGACGAGAAGGGCGGGCCATCGCTCGGGGACACCGCTGACGGGCTCCGCCGAGAGGACCGCGAACGTGCCCGCCGGCGTCTCGATCTGCTGGGTGCTGACACCCGGGGGCAGCGTCAGGAATCGCGGCGTACTCACGTGGCACCACGATACCCAGCGAGGCTGTCAGCGACACCGCCAACAACGCTTTGCCGGTTGTGACCCATAACTCATGCCTCCTACAGAGGGTCTACCCACTGCCGGAAGGCGGTCTCCCGTCCCCGGCCGGCGGGCCGGGGAACGGTCTGTCTCCCGTTGCTATCCGCCTCGCCGCGACCGCGCTGGGCGGCGGCGCTGAGCCGCGCGCTCCGTCGCGGCGGAGGGCGCCGGAATGTCGTCCTCCGTCGCGAGATCCGGAGATCGGAACACCACGACGAACGGGCTCGGCGGGATGATGCGCTCGGGCTCCTGCCTGGGCCGCGACGCGGCCGCCGGCTGAGGCTCGGGCGCCGGCCCGGGCTCGGGCACGGCCGGGGCCTCCTCGACGACCACCGTGGTCACGGCGTCCGCCTCGTGGACCTTCTCGGCCTCCCGGACGTCCTCCGCCTCGCGGACCTTCTCGGCCTCCCGGACCCTCGCGAACTCGGCGGTCTCCCGCGGCTCGCGCGCGTCCTCGGACGTCGCCGCCTCGGCCGGACGGCCCCCGCGGGTGCGGCGGCGCTCCCTCGGCGTACGCGCCGGACGCTCGCGCCGCTCGTCGCGGTCGCGGTCGCGGCCGGGCCGGTCGCCCCTGCCACGCGAGCGGATGCGCCCGGTCTCACCGAGGTCTTCGATCTCCTCGGCGTCCAGCCCGGCGCGCGACCGGTTGGCGTGCGGCAGGACGCCCTTGGTGCCCTCGGGGATGCCGAGGTCGGTGTAGACGTGCGGCGAGCTGGAGTAGCTCTCCACCGGCTCGGCGAAGTCGAGGCCGAGCGCGTTGTTGATGACCTTCCAGCGGGTGAGCTCGGTCCACTCCACGAACGTCACCGCCACGCCGGTGCGCCCGGCGCGGCCGGTACGGCCGATGCGGTGGACGTACGTCTTCTCGTCCTGCGGGCAGTCGTAGTTGACCACGTGGGTGACGTCGTCGATGTCGATGCCGCGGGCCGCCACGTCCGTCGCGACCAGAACGTTGATCTTGCCGTTGCGGAACGCCCGCAGGGCCTGCTCGCGCTGGCCCTGGCCGAGGTCGCCGTGCACCGCCGCGACGGCGAAGCCCTTGTCGTGGAGCTGCTCGGCCACCATGTCGCAGGCCCGCTTGGTCTCACAGAAGATCATGGTGAGACCCGTGTCGGTGCTCTGCAGCAGCCGCGCCACGATCTCGATCTTGTCCATGCGGTGCGTGCGGTACACGAACTGCGTGGTCTGCGGCGTGGCCTCGGCCTCGGCGTCGTTGTTCTCCGCGCGCACGTGGATCGGGCGGTTGAGGTAGCGCCGGGACAGCGCCACGATCTCACCCGGCATCGTCGCGGAGAACAGCATGGTCTGCCGCTGCTCCGGAACCAGCTTGATGATCCGCTCGATGTCGGGGAGGAAGCCCAGGTCGAGCATGCGGTCGGCCTCGTCCATCACCAGCATGGTGATCTGGCCGAGGTCGAGGTGCTTCTGCTTCACCAGGTCGAGGAGCCGGCCGGGGGTGCCGACGATGACGTCGACGCCGCTCTTGAGCGCCTCGATCTGCGGCTCGTACGCGCGGCCGCCGTACACGGTGAGGATGCGGGAGCCGAGCTTGCCCGCCGCGAGGACGAGGTCCTCGCTGACCTGGAGGGCGAGCTCGCGGGTGGGGACGAGGACCAGGCCGCGCGGCTTCTTGCGGTTCTTGCGCGGCTTGCCGACAAGCTGCAGCATCGCGACGCCGAACGCGTAGGTCTTGCCGGTGCCGGTGCGTGCCTGGCCGATGACGTCCTGGCCGGCGAGAGCCAGCGGGAGCGCCATTTCTTGGATCGGGAACGGTGAAGTGATGCCCTCTGTCTCCAGGGCATCAGCGATCTCTGGGATGACTCCCAGGGCTCGGAACGTCGTCAGCGTGACCTGCCTCAGTCGTTGGCGAAGGCGGCCCTCCGGAACCTGTTCGGCCGTAAGGTCTCCCAGGCCGTGTCCTCACGGATGTGGCGCCTTCGGCGTCATAGCGACCGCGGCATCCAGTTACTGGGGGTCTGGGGCCGGACGGCCCAGATCAATACAGTGCGGTCGCACCTTCGCGAACCAGTCTACTCGATACCACAACATGGAACCGATTTCTCCGTGTTCCCGAAGTTGGGTCAAGGATTTCCGGTGACGACCGGTCGGCACGGCCGTCCCGGGACCGGCCGGCGGGCGGGGGCGGGACCGGCCGAAGAGGCGCGCGCGACCCCCGGAAGCCGGAGGCGGTGGGCACACGCGGGCGGGGGCGGACGCGACCCGCGTACGCTGCACCCATGAACGAAACCCCTCCTGGCGTCGTGGATCTGCTCGGTGTGCTGGCGTACGCGGAGCTGACCGCGTTTCTGCGTCTGGCCGAGGACGCGGCGCTGCTCGCGCCCACGCTGACCGACCGCGCCGCCCTCGGTGACATCGCCGCCGCCGAGTACGGGCACTTCCGGCTGCTGCGCGACCGGCTCACCGCGCTCGGCGTGGACCCGGAGGAGGCGATGGCGCCCTTCGTCGACGCCATCGACGCCTGGCACGAGCAGACCAAGCCGCGTGACTGGCCCGAGGCCCTGGTCAAGGCGTACGTCGGCACCGGGATCGCGGGCGACTTCTACCGCGAGGCCGCCCGGCACGCCGACCCCTCCGTGACCGAGCTGGTGGAGGAGGTGCTGGCGGACGAGGCGCGTTCGGAGTTCACGGTGGACCGGGTGCGTACGGCCATCGAGGAGGATCCGCGCCTGAGCAGCCGGTTGGCGCTGTGGGCGCGCCGGATGGTGGGCGAGGCGCTGAGCCAGGGGCAGCGGCTGGCGGCGGCCCGTCCGGAGCTGGCCCTCCTGCTGGTGGAGCCGGGCAGTGAGGATCTCGCCGAGATCGGGCGCCTCTTCGCGCGGCTGACCGAGGCGCACGGGAAGCGCATGTCGGCCCTGGGCCTCACCCCCGGCCCGTGAGCGCGGCGCCTGCCGGCGGGCGCTGAGCCGCCGCGCCCGCCGCTCGACCGGCGGCGGGCGGAGGGCGGCGGTCAGGGCGTCAGAGCGTGCCGCCGAACCCGACCGTGCGCTGCTCGTCCTCGCCGACCTCGACGAAACCGAGGGCGTACACGGGGACGACCACCCGCCTGCCGCTCTTGTCGGTGAGGGAGAAGACGCCCTTGTCCGCGGCGAGGGCCTGGCGGAGCTCCTCCTCGATCTGCTCGGCCGTCATGTCGGTCTCCACGACGAGCTCGCGGTGCACCGACCGAACAGCGATCTTGACTTCCATCGGGCTCCCCTTTCCGGAGGGCTGCGTCACACAGCGCCTCACCCCCATCGTCGCCGTCCGCCGACGCGGTGAGCCCTTTGATCGCGTCAAGCGAACAGGAAATGCGGCACGGTCAGCCGGTGCGCGGGAAGCCGCTGATGCCGCGCCAGGCGAGGCGGGCCATGAGCTGGGTCGCGGCCTCCTTGGGAATGGAACCGTGGCTGCTGAGCCAGTACCGCGCGCTCACCTCCGCCATGCCGACCAGGCCGACGCCGAGCAGGTGCGCCTCGTCGCTGGAGCAGCCGGTGTCCTCCTGGATGACCTGGCTGATCGCCTCGGCGCTCTCCCGGAGGGACCGCTCCATCCGCTGGCGTACGGGGGCCACGTTGCGCAGGTCGGACTCGAAGACCAGCCGGAACGCCTCGCCCTGGCTGGACACGAAGTCGAAGAACGCCCCGATCGCGGCCTGCACCCGCTGCTTGTTGTCCGTGGTGGACGCGAGGGCCTCGTGGCACCGGGTGACCATGTCGTCCACGTGCAGGTCGAGGAGGGCGAGGTAGAGCTCCAGCTTGCCCGGGAAGTGCTGGTAGAGCACCGGTTTGCTGACGCCGGCCCGTTCGGCGATCTCGTCCATGGCCGCCGCGTGGTAGCCGTTCTCCACGAACACTTCCTGCGCCGCGCTCAGGAGCTGGCGGCGGCGGGCCATGCGGGGCAGGCGGGTGCCCCGGGGCTTGGCGTCCGGGGTAGCGGTCACGGCACTCTCGTCTCCTCGTTGCGGGAACTCGCCCATCCTACGCGCGGGTAACCAGGTCAGCGGTAGTCCTCTTCGTCGTGCTCGACCACCCGCTCCTGGTCGGTGGTGTCCGCGGGGTCGGCCTCGATGGGCACCTGGTCGGGCCAGCGGGTCTCGTCGGACGGTTGCATCCGCTGGTGCTGCTCGACCGCGTCCGCCTCCGGCGCCTCGATCGAGAGATCCTCGGCCGTCTCGCCGAGGGAGTCCATCTCGGACATGTGCCGTCCCTCCGTTCCCGGCCCTGTGCGATGCGCGCAGGTCCACACTACGACCATGGGCCGTACCGGCTAAGCGGCGGAGGCCCGGAACAGGTCTCCGCACCGCTGGACCCGATCCAGCACGTCCCGTGCCGTGAAGACGAGCTGTCCGGGGTCTCCGCAGGCATCCACCTCTTCCCAGGAAAGCGGGGTCGACACGGTGGGGGCGCCGCCGGCCCGCAGGGAGTAGGGAGCGACCGTGGTCTTGGCCGGGTTGTTCTGGCTCCAGTCGATGAACACCTTGCCGGGACGTTCCCGCTTCGCCATCACGCTGGTGACGAACGTGTGCTCGCGCTCCATCCGCCGGGCCAGCGCCCTGGCGTACGCGGAGGTGTCCTCGTCGCGGTCCCAGGGCACGTAGACCTGCATGCCCTTCATGCCGCTGGTCTTGGGCACCCCCTCGTGGCCGTCCGCCTCAAGGGCCTCGCGGAGCAGGAGGGCCACCTCGCAGCACTCCACGATGGTGGCCGGGGCGCCCGGATCGAGGTCGAAGACCAGAGTGTCCGGCGGCAGCGGGTCGCCCCGCTCGGTGACGCGCCACATGGGGACGTGGATCTCCAGCGCGGCCAGGTTGGCGTAGTAGACGAGCGTCGCGAGGTCGTCCACCACCGCGAAGTCGATCGTCTCGCGGTTCTTGGTGCTGCCGGACGCGGGCAGGGTGACCGTACGGACCCAGGCGGGGGTGTGGCCGGGGACGTTCTTCTCGAAGAAGAACTGGCCGTCCACGCCGTCGGGATAGCGCTTCACGGTCAGCGGCCGGCCGCGCAGGTGGGGGAGGAGGACCGGGGCGATCCGGGTGTAGTAGTCGATGACCTCGGCCTTGGTGAACGAGGCGCTCGGGTACAGGACCTTGCCGAGATTGGTGAGCGCGAGGCGCCTGCCCTCGACCTCGACCCGTACCTTCCCGGTCACGCCGCACCTCCGGAGGCGGCCGATAGGGCGCCGCCATAGTGGGTACCTGCCCAGCAGGTAAGTCCTTTGAATCCCTAGATGGTGTAGTTCGAACAAAGAGACGAGAATGTGGTTATGCGCAGCATCTGGAAGGGCGCGATATCGTTCGGGCTGGTCACCATCCCCGTGAAGCTCTACTCCGCCACGGAGCAGAAGGACGTCTCCTTCCACCAGGTGCACCGGGAGGACGGCGGGCGGATCAAGTACAAGCGGGTCTGCACGGTCGACGGCGAAGAGGTGCCGTACTCCGACATCGCCAAGGGATACGAGCTGGCCAGCGGCGACATGGTCGTGCTGACCGACGAGGACTTCGCCGACCTGCCGCTCACCACCTCCCGCCGCATCGACGTGCTGCAGTTCAGCCCGGCCGAGCAGATCGACCCGATCTACTTCGCCAAGTCGTACTACCTGGAGCCCGAGGCGCAGGGGGCGAAGCCGTACGTGCTGCTGCGGGACGCGCTGGAGCGCTCCGGGCAGGTGGCGATCGTGAAGGTGGCGCTGCGTCAGCGCGAGTCCCTGGCGACGCTCCGCGTCCGCGACGGCGTCTTCGTCCTGGAGACGATGTTGTGGCCGGACGAGGTGCGCGAGTCGGACTTCGCCTTCCTCGACGAGGACATCGACGTACGCCCGCAGGAGCTCAAGATGGCGGAGTCCCTGATCGACACGATGGTCGCGGACTTCGATCCCGGGGAGTACAAGGACACCTACCGCGAGGCGCTGCAGGCGATCATCGAGGCGAAGGTCGCGGGCAAGGAGGTGGTCGTTCCCGAGGGGCCCGCCGAGGAGAAGCCCGCCGTCGATCTGATGGCCGCACTGCGCGCCAGCGTCGAGGCCGCGAAGAGGGAGCGCGAGGGACGCGAGCCGGCCGCGAAGAAGGCGGCGGCGTCCGGCGGGAAGACCGCCGCGAAATCCGCGGGGAAGGCCGGAGGGAAGGCCGCGGCGAAGAAGGCGGCGTCCGAGGCCGAGGACGAGGAGAAGGCGCCGCGCAAGCGCGGAGCGCGCCGCTCCGCCTGACGGCTCTTGTACGTGGGCGGAAACGCCCGGGGAAGGGCCGGCGCGGCGTGCCGCGGCCAGGTGACCGCCGCATGACGGGAACCCCGGGCGGCGGCTGCGGTCCCGGCGACGTCCTGTCCCGCATCCTGTCGGTGGACCTACTGCCCTGACGCCACGTCCGCCGACGGCTGGTGTGGCGAGACGGACGGGCGGGGAAGACGGGCGCACTCTCGCACGTCACCGCGCACGGCTGATCGCGACGGCCAGGCCGCCGACCGGTCTGGGTCGTGGTGGAAATGGAGCGGCCATCCGGCCGGGAGTCTCCCCGGCCGGATGGCCCTGTAGTAGGGAAGGCGGGGAGCCGACGGCTCTCGTCCGCGACGTCCGCCTATATGCGCTTAAACGATGAATCTCATCGTGTGGGTGAGGAGACGGAAGTCTCCCCCTGTGTGGTCCACGCCTCCCCGCGGATCTCGCTCTCAGGTCGAGCGATGATCACGATGAGGTCGTGAGCGCGGCTCCACTCAGCCGACGGCCCCCGGGACCGGCACGGCGCCGGTGACCGCCGGTTCCGGCCGCTCTCGCAGGAACTCCAGGACCTGCCTGGGCAGGTGGATCGTGATGTTGTTGATCACGTTCTGACGCTGCCGCTGGTGCTGCCGCTGGTGCCCGCGCTGGTGCTGGCGGTTGCGGTTGTGGTTGCGGTTCCAGTTGCGGTTGCGCTGGGCGCGCCCCCAGCCGCCGCCGCAGCCCCCGCCGCAGCCGGCCTGGACGACGGCCGCGCTCGCCGTGGTCGTGGTGGTGGCCGCGCCGAGCGCCACGGCTCCACCCGTCATCGCGGTGCTGATCGCCAGCCCCGCGATGACGCTTTTGAACTTGGGCATTGCGCTTCTCCTTTGAAAGGAATTGATTGTCTCTTACCTTTCGCCGCTCTCCGGGATGAGATGGAGAACGATTGAGATCATCCGGAGTGGATCATCTCGATATCGTCTTGATTGCCGAGATTGCCGGGCGACAAACGGTGAGGTACGGATCTTTGGTGTCACATGTGTTTTGTTGAATATGCTCCGCCGGGAGCGATCCTTTGATTGAAATGAGAAATCGCCGACGGTGAGCCGTTCGGGCGATCGGGTATGAGGGCCCCTCGGGTCGATTCGGGCGGCCGAATGCGGGAGGCGTGCGGGAGGCGCCGGTCCAGCGGGATCCGGCGCCGTCTCCCGGTACACGGAAAGGCCCGTCCGGGCGGCTTGGGCCGACCGGACGGGCCGTGGTTCTTCCAGTTGGGTGAGACCGGACGACGACCTGCCGGCCTTCGGGCGGTGCGTGATCCAGGTGACGCGCGGGGCGACGCCGCGTCCCCGATCCTTCCGCTCACACGAGGTCGCCGGGTTCACACCGGCGCCGATGTGTTGAGCGGACCGACCTCCCGGTCGTTCACGGTCTCACAACGGTGAAATGCGCTTACCGCTGGTTGGCGGTGCCGGCGGCGTTGCCGTTGCCGCCGTTGCCGCCGTTGGCGTTGGCGTTGGTGGAGCCGGCGATGGCGCCGCCGTTGCCGCCGTTGCCGCCGCGGGCCAGGACGAGCTGGGCGAGGATGTCCTCGGCCCGCAGGCCGCGCTCCTCACGGACCTGCTCGCGCACGCGCTCCCGCGGGATGTGCACGCGGACGTTGTTGATCACGTTCTGGCGCTGGTGCTCCTGCTGGCGCTGGTGCTCGCGCTGCTGCTGGTGGTTGCGGTTGTGGTTGCGGTTGTGGTTGCGGTTCCGGTGGCCACGGCCCCAGCCGCCGCCGCAGCCGCCGCCGCAGCCGCCGCCGCACCCGACCTGGACGACGCCGGCGTTCGCCGCGGTGGCCGTGGTGGCGGCGCCGAGCGCGACGGCTCCGCCGGTCAGCGCGGTGCTGATGGCCAGCAGCCCGACGAGGTTCTTGAACTTGGGCATTGCGTTTCCCCCTGAAGGAATCAGATTCCTCTTGACGCTTCGACACTTTCGGGGAACCCCCCGAAGAATGCCCCGGATGCCCTTGATGTGGCATTTCCGTAATGTCTTGATTTCCGGCGGAGGGAGATGACAAACGCCGCAATTCCCTCCTTGGTCGGCTCTTTTCATTTCATTGGGCGCGCCGCGTGCGACACGTTCGTGTTGGCGGCGCAGACCTTCACGACGCGATTCGGTCCCGTATGTAGGCGGGCGTCGGATCGGCGTGCGGTCGCGTGTTCTTCGGAAAAGGCCGAACATGGAAAACCCTGCCCGGCTCGCACGAGGCGAGGCCGGGCAGGGTGGTGTTTTCCGCGAGGGAAGCGTTATGGGGGTGCGCCCTCGCTGCCGGTGTCGTAGCCGTCCCGCGTCTGGGGCTTCCGGCCCTTTTCCGGCCTGGTCGCGTTTCTCGTGAACGCGGGTCAGGAGGAACCGCGTGCCAGGTGGCACGCGGAGAGGCGGGGATACGGCTTTCGCACACCGGCGGACTGACCGCCGCCGGTGTTCTCGTCAGGTGAGACCGGCCTCACGCGCGTGTCGCCGGGCGGTCTCACGGCCGGAGAATGCGCCTACTTACGGCCGGTTGTTGGCGTTCTGGTTGGCGGCGCCTGCGGCGTTGCCGGTGCCGCCGTTGCCGCCGTTGGCGTTGGCGTTGGTGGAGCCGGCGATGGCGCCGCCGTTGCCGCCGTTGCCGCCGCGGGCCAGGACGAGCTGGGCGAGGATGTCCTCGGCCCGCAGGCCGCGCTCCTCACGGACCTGCTCGCGCTCGCGCTCCCGCGGGATGTGCAGGCGGATGTTGTTGATCACGTTCTGACGCTGGCGCTGCTGCTGGCGCTGGTGCTCGCGCTGGTGCTGGCGGTTGCGGTTGTGGTTGCGGTTCCAGTTGCGGTTCCGGTTGCCGCGACCCCAGCCGCCGCCGCCGCAGCCGCCGCCGCAGCCGCCGCCCCAGGTCTGGACGACGGAGGCGTTCGCCGTGGTGGCCGTGGTGGCGGCGCCCAGCGCGACGGCTCCGCCGGTCAGCGCGGTGCTGATGGCCAGCAGCCCGACGAGGTTCTTGAACTTCGGCATTGCGTTTCCCCCTGAAGGAATCAATTCCGCTTGACGCTTCGACATCCTCGTGGAATCCCCCGAAGAATGCCCCGGATGCCGCTGATGTGGCATTTCCGTAATGTCTTGATTTCCGGGTGAAGGAGAGGGCAAACGCCGCTGTTCAGTTCTTAGTCGGCTCTTTTCGTTTCATTGGGCGCGTCGCGCAGAGAGTGGTTATGTGGATGACGCGGAGCCGTTCGGGAGGAGATTCCGCCGTGTGCGGCTATGTGGGCGTCACGCAGTTGTTTCCCCGTGCTCTTCGGAATGTGCGAAAAACCCTGCCCGGCTCGCACGAGGCGAGGCCGGGCAGGGTGGTGTTTTCCGCGAGGGAAGCGTTATGAGAGTGCGCCCTCGCTGCTGGTGTCGTAGCCGTCCCGCGTCTCGGGCTTCGGCCCTTTTCCGGCCTGGTCGCGTTCTTCTCGTGAACGCGGGCCAGGAGGAACCGCGTTACAGACGGAACGCGGAGAGGCGGGGATACGGCTTTCGAGCACCGGCGGCCAGGCCGCCGCCGGTGTTCTCGTCAGGTGAGACCGTCCGCCGCTGTTCGATCGGCGGTCTCACGGCCGGAGAATGCGCTTACTTACGGGACCAGCTGCTCGTCCTGGTTGGCGGCGCCTGCGGCGTTGCCGTTGCCGCCGTTGCCGCCGTTGGCGTTGGCGTTGGTGGAGCCGGCGATGGCGCCGCCGTTGCCGCCGTTGCCGCCACGGGCCAGGACGAGCTGGGCGAGGATGTCCTCGGCCCGCAGGCCGCGCTCCTCACGGACCTGCTCGCGCACGCGCTCCCGCGGGGTCTGCACGCGCACGTTGTTGATCACATTCTGACGCTGGCGCTGCTCCTCGCGCTGGTGCTCGCGCTGGTGCTGGCGGAGGCGGTTGTGGTTGCGGTTCCAGTTGCGGTTCCGGTTGCCGCGACCCCAGCCGCCGCCGCCGCAGCCGCCGCCGCAGCCGCCGCCCCAGGTCTGGACGACGGAGGCGTTCGCCGTGGTGGCCGTGGTGGCGGCGCCGAGCGCGACGGCTCCGCCGGTCAGCGCGGTGCTGATGGCCAGCAGCCCGACGAGGTTCTTGAACTTGGGCATTGTGTATCCCCCCGAAGGAATCAGGTTCCTCTTGACGCTTCGACATCTTCGTGAAAGCCATCCGAAGAATGCCCCGGACGCCCTTGACGCGGCATTTCCGTATTATGTTGATTTCCGGATCCGTGAGACGACAAACGCCGCGGTTCCGCTCTTAGTCAGCTCTTTTCATTTCGTTGGACACGTCGCACATTGCGCCTCTCCCTGAACGGCACGACTCTGCTCGCAGAGGGTTTCCAGCGCACGGCGGTGCGGGCGCCCGAGCGGTTCGTGTTCTTCCGGGAAAAGGATCCCGCGTCAAAAAACCTGCCCGGCGTCGCATGAATGCGGGCCGGGCAGGGTGGTGCCTCTCGGCGAGGGGTGAGCCGGTAGAGAGCGCCCTCGCTGTTCGCGCCGGGGCCGGTCCGACGGCGGGGACCTTTTGTCCCCTTTCCGGCCTGCTCGCGTCCTTCGTGAACGTCGGTCAGGAAGAACCGCGTAGTTATAAGTACGCGGATACCGTGGAAACGGCCTTCAGGCGCGACGGCGGCACATGCCGCCGGTTATCTGGAAGGTGAGACCGTCCGCCGCTGTTCGCTCGGCGATCTCACGGCCGGAGAATGCGCTTACTTACGGGACAAGCGGGTTGTTCTGGTTGGCGGCGCCGGCAGCGTTGCCGGTGCCGCCGGTGCCGCCGTTGGCGTTGGCGTTGGTGGAGCCGGAGATGGCGCCGCCGTTGCCGCCGTTGCCGCCGCGGGCCAGGACGAGCTGGGCGAGGATGTCCTCGGCCAGGATGTCGCGGACGTCGCGGCCATCCTCACGGAACGGCTCGCGCTCGCGCTCCCGCGGGATCTGCAGGCGGATGTTGTTGATCACGTGCTGGCGCTGGCGCTGCTGCTGGCGCTGGTGCTCACGCTGGTGCTGGCGGAGGCGGTTGTGGTTGCGGTTCCAGTTGCGGTTGTGGCTGCGGCCACCCCAGCCGCCGCACCCGCCGCCGCCGCAGCCGACCTGGATGACGCCGGCGTTCGCCGTGGTGGCCGTGGCGGCGCCCAGGGCGACGGCTCCACCGGTCAGCGCGGTGCTGACGGCCAGCAGCCCCAGGAGGTTCTTGAACTTGGGCATTGCGATTCTCCCTTGGAAGGAATTGATTTGCCCCGGCACTCTGGAATTCCGGGAATTTTCTCGGAAGCGTGCCCGGATGACCCTTGCCGGATCATCTCCACGGTGTCTCTGATTTCCGTCCGTGTCGGGCGGCAAACGGTGGTTGGCGGCTCTTAGTCTTTGCTTGTCGCTCTATTAATGAAGTAGGTCGGTTGAAGTTGATTTGCCACTGATGCCCCTTATGTCGGAATTTCTGGGGGAGCAATCGGTGCGGATCGCCCCGTGGCGAGGGGCCGCGCCCGCTCGGCCCGTGCCGTACGAACAGGGGGACGGGGCGGTCAAAAAAAGAAATCCGGCCGGCGAGACGCCGGCCGGATGAATGTGATTTCCATGTGGATGGGATGACGGCTCGCGGACGGGAGGCGCGCCGCCGTCCCTATGAGAGTCGTCCCTATGAGAATCGTCGAGAACGTACGTGCTTTCCGGACGGTGAACGGGAGTCGGCGCCTCGCCCGCGTTACGTGCCCTGATCCCGTGCGCGCGGCGCGGAGCCGTCGGTCCGGCCGTGCTCCCGCCTCGGTGGGTGCGGCGGCTCAGTCGAGGACTCGGAATTCGCGGACGATGTCCCTGCCGTTGGAGCTCGACGTGGTGGTGGCGGTCGGCGGCAGGTTGCGGTCGGCCGGGACGACGACGTCGTTGATCAGGAACTGCGTCTGCTCCTGGTTCTGCTTCTGCTCCTTGTGCTGGCTCTGGTTCTTGTTGTTCCAGTTGCGGTTCCAGCCGTTCCCACAGCCGCCGCCGCCGCAGCCGCCGTCGCACCAGCCGTCGCCGCAGCCGTCGACCCGGACCATGCCGGCGTTCGCCGCGGTGGTGGTGGTCGCCGCGCCGAGCGCGACGGCGCCCGTGATCATCGCGGCGCCGGTGGCGAGAAGCCCGGCGAGTCTTGTGAACTTGGGCATTGCGTTTCTCCTTCGAAAGGAATGCGTTCGCCCTCCCGGTCCGGCGTTTCGGAGATTTCCGGGTCGCCGCGGAGGACGGCGGAGCGACCTCGGTGATCACTCCCGCGGGTCTGTGATTTCCTTCCGTATCGAGCGGCAAACGATGGTTGGCCGCTCTTAGGCGCTGCTTGTCGCTCTATTACTAATGTTGCGATGATAAACGCAGATTTGCGGGAACTCGCGAGATATGTCCGAGTTGGAGAGGCGCGCAAAAATCCGGCCGGCGAGATGCCGGCCGGATCGGACGCTATTTCCCGGCGAGGGCCGCGGATGGCCGCCCTCCTCGGAGCCCCGCGCCCACCGGGCCGGGTTCCGCCTCTCCTCCGGGATTCGGGATGTCAACTCGTCAGGCGTGCCCGCGCCCTCCGCGGCCTTCCGCCTCCTGCTGCGAGGCCGTACGGCCCCGGAGGAACGCGGGCACGTGGGATCACTTCTCGCCGGCGCCGGCGGGCGGCTCCTTAGATGCCGTCGTCGTCGCCTTCGCCGTCGAGCACGGCGGCGTTGGACAGGATCTCCGGCAGGTCGTCGTCGAACTCCTCACCGTCGCGGCCCACGCGGATGTTGTTGATCACGTGCTGGCGCTGGCGCTGGTGCTCGGTCTGACGCTCGTGCTGACGCTGGTGGTTGCGGTTGTGGTTGCGGTTGTGGTTGCGGTTGTGGCCGCGGCCACCCCAGCCGCCGCCGCAGCCGCCGCCGCAGCCGCCGCCCCAGGTCTGGACGACGGAGGCGCTCGCCGCGGTGGTGGTGGCGGCGGCGCCGAGCGCGACGGCTCCGCCGGTCAGCGCCGTGCTGATGGCGAGAAGCCCGACGACGTTCTTGAACTTGGGCATAGCGATTCTCCCTTGAAAGGAATTGATTTGCCCGACACTCTGACGTTCTCCGAATTCGGAGAATTCGCGGATGACCCTTACGTGGATCATCTTCGCGTCGTCTAGATTTCCTTCGGCGTCGAGCGATAAACGGTGATCGGAGGCTTTTGCCGTCCGCTTGTCGCTTTATTGGAGACGTTGCGCGATTACTGCTACTTATGCGGTGATGTGCGCTATATGTCGCAATTGCGCCCTATGGTGAACGCCCTGAGGGGCGGGCGTGCGCCCCTATGGCGAACGCCCTGATGAGTGGGCGGGGAACGCGAAAAGACCACCCGGTCGGCGGTGTACGCCGACCGGGTGGTCCCGGTCTTGCTGTGGTGAGGGCTCCCGCGACTCCTCATTGCGGGAGCCCTCGGGTGTCATCGCGGTGGATCACCGTCCACCGCCCCGTGTAGTGCTCTCGTTCTTCCGTCGTGCCCGCGCTCTCCGTGAGGCTCGCGTCCGGCCGGAACCGCGGCTCCGGTGGAGCGTGGGCACGTCACGAATCCTTCGTCGCCTCCGTTGTTTAGAAGTCGTCGAAGCCCCGGTCGAAGCCCCGGTCGCGCTCACGGCCGACGCGGATGTTGTTGATCACGAACTGGCGCTGGTTCTGGTTCTGACGGTTGGTCTGGTGCTGACGGTTGTGGTTCCGGTTGAAGTTGCGGTTGTGGTTGCGGTTGCGGCCGCGGCCACCCCAGCCCCCGCCGCAGCCACCGCCGCAGCCGCCACACCCGACCTGGACCACGCCGGCGTTCGCCGCGGTGGTGGTGGTCGCCGCGCCGAGCGCCACGGCACCGCCGGTCAGCGCCGTGCTGATGGCGAGCCCCGCGATGACACTCTTGAACTTGGGCATTGCGTTTCCCCCTTGAAAGGAATGGTCGCCCCGTTTTTCGACGTTTTTCAAATGCCTCTGAAAAACGACTCGGATGTCACTGGATGGTGCATCCTGGTTGTCTTGATTTCCGTGCAGAGCGCCCGACAAACGGCAATCGTGCGCTTTTACTCCGCGCTTGTCGCTTTATTGACGATGTTGAACTCTTATTGCTGATTATGATGTGATATGTCCCGTAATGTCCGATTTAGGATGGCGGGGTGGGGGAGGGCGATATCGTCGGAAGCGGCGGGTGGACAGAGGAGGACGCGTGGGTGCCGAGCCGATTCCGGACTGGCCGGGAGAGCTGATCGAGCTGGGAGACACGCGGATCCACGTACGGGCGACACCGAGCGGACCTGAGGAGCGGGCGGTGTTCGTCCACGGGCTCGCGGGCTCCGCCACCAACTGGACCGACCTGATGGGCGAGCTGGCCGGCGAGGTCAGCGGCCGGGCCCTCGACCTGCCCGGAGCGGGCTTCTCGCCGGCGCCCCCCGACGGCGACTACTCGGTGGACGGCCACGCCCGCGCGGTCGTCGCGCTGATCGAGCACCTCGGCGGCCCGGTCCACCTGTTCGGCAACTCTCTCGGCGGCGCGGTGTCCGTACGCGTCGCGGCCACCCGGCCCGAACTGGTCAGGTCGCTCGTCCTCGTGTCACCCGCGCTGCCCGACCTGCTCCCCAGGTACGGCCCGGCCCGCGTGGCCGTCTCGGCCGCCCCGCGCGTCGGGGAGTGGGCGATCCGGCGGATGAGCGCGGTCCCCGCCGAGCGGCGGGTCCGGGCGACGCTCGGCATGTGCTACGCCGACGTCGGCCGCGTCCACCCGGAACGCGTACGGCTCGCCGTGGAGGAGCTGCGCCGCCGGGACGCGCTGGAGCACGCGGGCCAGGCGCTGGTCGGCTCCGCCAGGGGCATCGTGGGCGAGTACTTCCGCACCGGGCCGGACAACCTGTGGCGGCAGGCCGCCCGGGTGACCGCGCCCACGCTGGTGATCCACGGCCTCAGGGACCGGCTCGTGGACGCCCGGATGGCGCGGCGCGCCGGACGCGCGTTCCCCGATGTGCGTCTCGTCACAATCCCCAACGCCGGGCACGTCGCGCAGATGGAGTTTCCCGGGATCGTGGCCCGCGAGGCCGCCCGGCTGATCGCCGAGACACGCGTACGCGCCGGGTGACCTCCCGATTGGGGAATGCGGAAGGGCCCCGGTTAGGTTGTCACTAGATGCTTGTGATGACCCCCTGAAACGGGAGTGGGACTGTGTCGTTGCCACCGCTGGTAGAGCCGGCAGCAGAGCTGACCGTCGACGAGGTGCGCCGCTACTCGCGCCACCTGATCATCCCCGACGTGGGGATGGCCGGGCAGAAGCGGCTCAAGAACGCCAAGGTGCTCTGTGTGGGCGCGGGTGGCCTGGGTTCCCCCGCGCTGCTGTACCTCGCCGCGGCGGGCGTCGGCACGCTCGGCATCATCGACTTCGACGTCGTCGACGAGTCCAACCTGCAGCGTCAGGTCATCCACGGCCAGTCCGACGTCGGCCGCCTCAAGGCGGACTCCGCGGCGGCCAGCGTCCGCGAGATCAACCCGCTCGTCAACGTGGTGATCCACAACGTGGCCCTCACCACGGACAACGTGATGGACATCTTCTCCGGCTACGACCTGATCGTGGACGGCACCGACAACTTCGCCACGCGCTACATGGTCAACGACGCGGCGGTGCTGCTCGGCAAGCCGTACGTCTGGGGGTCCATCTACCGCTTCGACGGGCAGGCCAGCGTCTTCTGGTCGGAGCACGGGCCGTGCTACCGCTGCCTCTACCCCGAGCCCCCGCCCCCCGGCATGGTGCCGTCCTGCGCCGAGGGCGGCGTCCTCGGCGTGCTGTGCGCGTCGATCGGCTCCATCCAGGTCAACGAGGCCATCAAGGTCATCACGGGCATCGGCGAGCCGCTGGTCGGCCGTCTGATGATCTACGACGCGCTGGAGATGAAGTACCGCGACGTCAAGGTCCGCAAGGACCCCGAGTGCCCGCTCTGCGGCAAGAACCCCACCATCACCGAGCTGATCGACTACGAGGCGTTCTGCGGCACCATCTCGGACGAGGCGCAGGAGGCCGCGGCCGGTGCCACGATCACGGCGCTCGAGCTCAAGGAGATGCAGGACCGCGGCGACGACGTCTACGTCATCGACGTCCGCGAGCAGAACGAGTACGAGATCGTCAACATCCCCGGCGCCGTGCTGATCCCCAAGGGCGAGTTCATCAACGGCTCCGCCCTGGAGGGGCTGCCGCAGGACAAGAAGATCGTCCTGCACTGCAAGTCGGGCGCCCGGTCGGCCGAGGTCCTCGCGATCCTCAAGAACGCCGGTTTCGCCGACGCCGTCCACGTCGGCGGCGGCGTGCTGAGCTGGATCAAGGCCGTCGACCCCTCGCTGCCCACCTACTGACGCACCGCCGCCGCGACCGCCGTCCCCCGATCGGGACGGCGGTCGCGGCGTGGTCGTTTCGGCTTTTCGATGGATTTGTGCCGAGGTGGGGTTAAGGTCGCTGACGTGAGTGGGACACGGACGTGGCCGGCGCTGATGGTGGCGTCCGCACTCACCGTGATCTGCGCCGTCATCGCCGCGGTGGCGGCCGGCGCCGCGGCCGGCGAGCTCACCAGGGGCCCGAGCGCCGGCGAGCTGCGGCAGGCGTCCGCCGCCGAGGTCGCCCGCAGGTGGGAGCTCTGGCCCGCCGGCCGGATCTTCCCCGCCACCCTCGGTTACACCGGCGAGCAGGGCGGCCGGGAGAAGGCCAGGAGGGTCGGCATCTCCTCGCGCACCGACTGCGCCGCCGCCGTCGACGCCCCCCTGCGCGCCCCCGTACGCGCGGCCGGATGCCGCGCCGTCCTGCGCGCCACCTACATGGACGAGCTCCAGGGGATCGTCGTCACGGTCGGCGTCGCCGCCTTCCCCGATCCCGTCTCCGCGTCGGCCGCCGAGGCGGCCTTCCCCAAGGCCGGGAAACCCTCGCCCGGGCTGCGGGCCCTGTCCTTCCCCGGCACCGTGACCGACCGGTTCAACGCCGACAGCCGCCAGGAGAGCACCGTCAGGCAGGCCGGGCCGTACGTCGTGCTGACGACGGCCGGGCAGGTGGACGGTCGTCCGGCGCGCTGGGTCGGCAGGCAGCGCCCCACCATCTTCACCTTCACCGGCGATCTGGCCGGGCAGATCGCGGCGGCGCTCACCGCGCCCGCCGCGCCCGACTGCGACGCCAGGGAGTGGAGGTGCTGAGGCCGCGCGTCCTCGCCGCGCTCGCGGCCCTCACGATCGCCCTCCTCCCCGGCGCGGCGCACGCCGACGACGTGCGGGCGAGCCAGGACGCCGTGCTGCGCACGCTCGACCTCACCCGCGCCTGGCGGGTCACCAAGGGCGCGGGCGTCACGGTCGCGGTCCTCGACTCCGGCGTCGACCCCCGCCACCGCGACCTCGCCGGATCCGTGATCACCGGCAGGGACTTCACGGCGGGGGCGAACCCCAAGGGCGTTCCCCCCACCCGCCTGCACGGCACGTACATGGCCTCGCTGATCGCCGGGCACGGGCACGGCCCCGGGCGCGAGGACGGCGTCATCGGCGTCGCGCCGGAGGCGAAGGTGCTCTCCGTGCGGGTGATCCTCGAAGACGAGGAGCCCGGCTTCCGCTCGTTCAACTCCGACGTCCGCTACGAGACCGTCGTCGCCAAGGGCATCAGGTACGCCGTGGACCGCGGCGCCGACGTGATCAACCTGTCGATCTCCAAGGACCTGCCGACGGAGGAGGAGCGGGACGCGATCCGGTACGCCATCTCCAAGGGCGTGGTCCTGGTCGCCGCGGCGGGCAACGACGGCGCGGGCAAGCGCGACGCGCCGTACTCCTATCCGGCGGCCATCCCCGGGGTCATCTCGGTCGCCGCGGTCACGCCCGCGCTGCGCCGCGCGACGTTCTCCAACCGCAACTCCTCGGTCATGGTGGCCGCGCCCGGCGTGGACATCCTCGGCGCGGGCCCCGGCGACGAGTACTGGGTCGGCCGGGGTACCTCCCAGGCGACCGCCCTGGTCTCCGGGGTCGCCGCGCTGATCAAGGCGCGCCATCCCCGGATGTCGCCCGCCCTGGTCGCGCAGGCCCTCACCTCCTCAGCCTCCACCAGGAACCGGTACAACACCGGCACCGGCTTCGGCGTGGTCAACGCGCACCGGGCCCTGACCACGGCGGCGGACCTCGCGCGGCACCGCGCCACCGCGTCCGGGCCGGGCGTGCAGGATCCGGCGCGCAAGGTCGGCGCCGCGGAGCGCGACACCGAGCCCGTGGCGGTGGTCAGGCGCGACCAGCGGGCCATCGTCGTCTACGGCGCCGTCGGCGTCGCCGGGCTCATCGGCGCCGGCACCGGCCTGGTCGTCCTGGTCCTCCTCGTACGGCGGGCCAGGCGCGACGACGACGACACCCTGGCCCCGCCTGCTCCTTGGCGAACGGGGCCTCAGACGTAGCATCGAGGTATGTCGCCCGACCAGCCGGGGAAGCGGCCCGGCGCGCATCCGCGCAGCTCGTCCACGCGACGGGCGGAGGCGGCCCGGGCGGCGGCGGAGCGGGCCGCGCTCGCACGCGGCGTCCGGCTCCGTTCGACGTACCTCACGATCATGGGCGTCGTCCTCGCGGTCGCCGCGGTGAACGTCCTGCTCGGTGCGGTGGGCGTGCTCCGGGAGACGCGCCCGCGCCCGCTGACCCAGTCGGAGCGCGCCCGGTACGCCCAGGAGGACGTCGCGCGCCGATGGCGGGCCTGGCCGGTCGGCATGGTCTTCCCCGAGGAGCTCGAGTACGCCGGGCTCGGCCGCGCGCAGCAGTACGCCCGCCGGGTGGGGGTGGCCCCCGAGACCTCCTGCGCGGCTGCGGTCGACTCGCCCGTGGCATCCGTGCTGCGCAGGTACCGCTGCCTCACGATGTTGCGGGCGACGTACGTGGACCAGACGGCGACGTTCGCCGTCACGGTCGGGGTGGCGGTGCTCCGCGACGAGCAGACCAGGGTGGACGCCGCGGCCAAGCTGCCGCAGGACGACCGGGTCGGCGTGCGGCCGGTCGCCTTTCCCAACACGGTTACGGACCTCTTCGGCGCGGCGCAGCGGCAGCGGACGAGCTGGGTCGGCGCCGGGCCGTACATCGTCTTCTCCTCGGTGGGGTACACCGACGGTCGGACCCGTGACTCCGTACCTGCGGAGGAGCAGTTGAACAGCGAGATGTGGCCGGCCGCGCAGTCGATCGCCGCGCGCATCGCCCGATCCCTGGCCGAGCCGCCGGAGGTCCCGCGGTGCACCCAGGGGAACGTGTGCTGAGGCGGGCGGCGCTGTGCGCCGCCGCCTTCGCCCTCGCGTCGCCGCCCGCCGCGCCGGGTCACGCCGCGCCCCTTTCCTTGCCCGCTGTTTCCGCCCCCGGCGGTGAGCACGCGGTGCTCGACGCCGTCAACGCCGAGAAGGCGTGGAAGGTCACCAGGGGCGACGGGGTCCTCGTCGCCGTGCTCGACGGCCGGGTGGACGACACCGCCTCCGAGCTGAAGGGCCGGGTCGAGCAGGGACCCGACATGACCGGCACCGTCTTCGGCCGGGCCACGTCGCCGCCCGGGGAGGCGACATCCGCCGCCTCCCTGATCGCCGGGGACGGGAGCGGGGGCGGCACGTGGGGCGTCGCGCCGCGGGCGCGCGTCATGTCGATCCCCGTGATCTCCGAGACCCCGGCCGCCGGCTTCGTCGATCCGCAGGCGGAGCCGGGAGCCGCGATCGACAGCCCGCTCGCCCGCGCCATCCGGCACGCCGCGAACAACCGGGCGAGCGTCATCAACATCCCCTCGGGCTCCTACACGGTCGGCCGCATGGACCGCGACGCGATCTCGTACGCGCTCTCACGCGGCGTCGTGATCGTGTCGGGCGTGGGCGACGGAGGGGACCACTGGCGGTTCCCGGCCGGATATCCCGGCGTCGTGGGCGTGGCCGCGGCGGGGAAGGGCACCCCCTCCGGCGCGAACCTGTCCGTCCTCGTCGCCGCGCCCGGAGTGGACCTGCCCGTCGCCCTCCCCGGCGGCGGCCACGGCCGCAGGACGGGCAGCGGCCCGGCGAGCGCCGTCGTCGCGGGCGTCGCCGCCCTCATCAAGGCGCGGTACCCGGACCTCAAACCCGAGCTGGTGGCCCGCGCCCTCACCTCCTCGTCCCGGCGCGAGGGCGCCGGATACGACAAGAAGACCGGCTTCGGCGTCGTCGACGCGGCGGCGGCGCTCGCGAGGGCGGGCGAGCTCGGCGGGTACGAACGCGCGGTCCCGGTGGAGGAGGACCTGCACTTCGGCGACGGCCGGCTCGCCCCGGCGCCCGAGCGGCCGGGACCCGATCCCGTTAGGCTCTGGATCTACGGCATCGGCGTCTTCCTCGGCGTCTGCGCGTTCACCGCCGCGGTCGCGGCGCTCACTCGCCGGTGATCACATGTTGATGCCCGTTCGGCTGCGGTTCGGCTGCGGTGTGGTCGATCTCGGCACTTTCGGGCACAGGCGGGGGCAAAGGTTCGCTAGGGTCCCGGCTCATGGGGTACGAGCTGCGCGTCGAGCGTGAATCACCGCTCGCCTACGCCGAACTCGCGAGCGTGGTTTCGGCGCAGGCCGGATTCGAGCTGCGCGGGTCGCACGAGGCCGGCGAGATTCTCGCGCGGCACGGCGACGCCGTGCATCCGGTGGCGACCTGGTCGGGCCGGCTGGCCGGCCAGCCGGGGTCGGACTGGCACGTGGCCCAGCTGGCCCTGCTCTCCGACCTCGTCGGAGCCCGTCTCGTCGGCGAGGACGGCGAGGCGTACGGCATCAGGAACGGCATCGTCGAGCAGATCCACGGGACGTCGAGCTACGAGTTCGGCAAGCTGGAAGAGATCATCGCGGCCGGGCCGGCCGAATGGAGCGCCTGAACGAGTACGCCGAGCGGGTGCTCGACGTGGTCGAGCTGATACCGCCCGGCAAGGTCATGCCGTACGGGGACATCGCGGAATACCTGGGGGAGGGTGGCCCGCGGCAGGTGGGACGGGTCCTGTCCCTCTGGGGCGGCGGCGTCCCCTGGTGGCGCGTGCCCAGGGCGGACGGGTCCCCGCCAGTGGGGCACGAGGCCGAATGCCTCGCCCGATGGCGCGAGGAGGGCACGCCGCTCCGGGGAGAACGAGCGGATATGAGGCTCGCTCGATGGGACGGACGCACCCGCTGACCGCTTACCATTTCTAGAACACCGGTCTCCGAAGGGTGGTGCCTCCCCTATGACACCCGCGCCCACGAGCGACACCGTCGCCGACCGTCTGCGGGCTGTTCAGGAGCTTTATGACCGGGGTGAGTCCATATCGTCACTGGTCGAGCGGGTCCGCGAGCCCGGCCTGGGGCCGGCGGAGCGCCGCGAGGTCGACCACGAGGCGCTGGCCGGGCCGCTCGGGCTGAGGCTGGACGCGGCGGCCAAGCGCGGCGCCGCGCGCCGCCGCGAGGCGATCTCCGCCCTGAGACCCTACCTCGCCGAGGTGGACGCCCGCGTCAAGAGGGACCTCCCGGTCGGCCGCCGCGCCGGCTACCACCTGATCGAGACCCGCGACCCCGAGGAGCTGGCCGAGAGCGACGCGCTGGCCAAGCTGGCCGCCGCCGCGGCCGAGCCGTCCCGGCGGGTGCGCAAGGGCTTGCGGTGGTACGCCGACCTGCCCGTCGAGGTGGACGACAAGCTGCTGCGGCTGCGCAAGGCCGACCTCGTCCCGGTGACGCAGATCGACGACATCTCCTGGGTCGGCGGGCGGCTGCGGATCACCGGCCACGCGTACCTCGCCGGGCTGTCGGTGCGCAGCCGCCGGTTCAACCGGGCCACGGTCGTGCTCAAGGGGCCGCGCTGGTTGCCGCGCGTGACGCTCAGGACCCGGCGGATCTACTATCCCGAGGCCACCCACGCCGCCAAGGAGCCGGGCTGCAACTACGACTGGGCGGGGTTCACCGCCGAGTTGCACCCGTTCTCGCTCCGCTGGCGGGCCGCGTTGCGCGCGGTGGTCCGCGGCGGAAAGCGGGTGCTCAAGCGCCGCCACACCGTGCAGGACACCACCACCTGGCGGGCCGAGATCGCGATCTGGAGCCGCATGGCGCGGGCGACCGGCCCGCTGCGCGGCCCCGCCATCGGCCGCACCGAGCGCCCGGCCGGGCTGCGGGTCAAGCCGCGCTGGTGGGTGCGCCCGGTGTGGACCTCCGACAAGGCGCTCCAGGTCGTCCTGCAGCCGACCCGGGCCGAGCTGACCGGCGTACGGCGCGAGGGCGACAACGTCGTGCTCACCGGCTTCATCCCCGGCCATCCGGTCACGCGTGGCAAGGCCAGGGTCGGCGGCCACCGGATGGCGGCGGAGTTCGCCCCGGTCGAGGGCGGCAGCGAGTTCTCGCTGGTGCTGGGTGTGCAGACGCTGCTCAAGGACCGCGACGCGCGCCGGCTCTGGGTCGAGCCCAAGGGCGAGCCGGCCGCCGCCGTGATGCTGGAGGGCGGCGAGGAGACCCGGATCATCGTCGGCGACCGCGAGATCACCGTCCAGGGTGACCGGCGCGACCGCGTCGTCGTCTCCGGGCACAAGATCCTTCCCGTGATCGCCTCGGCGGAGTGGCACGACGACGCGCTCACACTCAAGGGCAGGTACCCCGACCCCGACCCGGGGCCGCGCGACCTGCTGCTGCGCCACCGAGGCGGCCTGATCATCCGCGTCCCGCTTGAGCGGGACGGCGAGGAGTTCTCCGTACGGCTCGCGCCCGGCGCGATGCCCCGCTTCGGGGGCGCCGTCCCGCTCGCCGAGGGCATCTGGAGCATGTCGGTCGCGCCGCCGGGCAAGCACGGTCCCGCGATCGCGCAGGCCCGCTTCGACCACGCCGGGCTCGACGGCCTGGACGAGGAGCGGCGCACCATCGACGGCCGCGTCTACCGGTTCGTGGCGACGCGGTACGACGTGCCCGTGCTCGTGGCGGCGGAGGACCGGCCGGGCGACGAGCGCAGCGCCGCCGGAGTCTGGGCGCTGAGCCGCAACTTCTACCCCTCCGAGCGGGCCAAGCCGCTGCGCGAGGCCGCCGTCTACGTCTCCTCCGACGGCAGGTCCTACTCCGACAGCCCCCGGGCGATCTACGAGGAGCGGCTGCGCCGGGGTGACGACGGCGAGCACATCTGGGTCGTCAGGGACGGCGCGTTCGTCCCGCCGGGCTCGGCCGAGCTGGACCTTCCCGGCGACATCGTCCCCACGGTCGTCAGGGAGGGCAGCCGGGAGCACTACGAGGCGCTGGCCCGCGCCCGGTACGTGATCTCCAACGGTTTCCTGCCGCCCTGGTTCCGCACCCGCGACGACCAGGTGTGCGTGCAGACCTGGCACGGCTCGCCGGTGAAGCACATCGGCCGCGACCTGCCGCACATGCGCCGCGAGCCGCGGCCGCCGGTCTGGCACCGGCAGGCCGTCGAGGTGCGCGGCTGGGACGTGCTGATCTCGCAGAGCCCCTGGGCGTCCTCGGTCATGCGCAAGGCATTCGGCTACGAGGGCGAGATCCTGGAGAGCGGATACCCGCGCAACGACGTGCTCGTCGGAGACCGCGAGCCCGCCGCGAGCCTGATCAGGCGGCGCGTGGGCATCCCCGAGGGCAAGCGGGTCATCCTCTACGCCCCCACGTTCCGCGACTACGACCGCAGGAACGCCTCGGTGAAGCTGGACCTCGTCGACGCGCGGCGGGCCCTCGGCGCCGACCACGTCGTGCTCGTGCGCGGCCACGCCATGCAGGCGTTCCCGCACGTGCCGTCCCTCGACGGGTTCGCCATCGACGTCACGACATATCCGGACATGGCCGATCTGCTGTTGATCGCCGACGTACTGGTCACCGACTACTCCTCGACGATGTTCGACTTCGTCGCGAGCGGCCGGCCGGTCGTGCTGTTCACGCCCGACCTGGACAAGTATCGGTCGAGCCGCGAGCTCTACCTCGACCTGGAGTCGCAGCGGCCGGGCCCCAGGCTCGCCACCTCGCCGGAGGTCGTCGAGGTCCTGCGGTCGATCGACTCGGTGTCGGCCAGGCTCGCCGACCGGTACGCCTCGTTCGTCCGCACGTACGCGCCGCACGACAACGGGAAGGCCGCCGCCCGGGTGGTCGACCACGTGTTCCCGTCCTGACCTCGTGCCCAAGAGGGCACGATCAGCTCCCGTGGTCTGGTGGAATGGCGTGTTATGAGTTATCGGCTGGTGCGGCGCGGAGCGGTGGGGCGGCACGCGGCCCCCGTTCTCGACGAGCACCAGCGGGCCGTCGTCGAGCACGGCTCGGGGCCGCTTCTCGTGCTCGCCGGTCCGGGCACCGGGAAGACCACCACCATCGTCGAGAGCGTGGTCGACCGCATCGAGCGGCGCGGCGTCGACCCCGAGCGCGTCCTCGTCCTCACCTTCAGCCGCAAGGCCGCCGGTGAGCTGCGGGAACGCATCACCGGCCGGCTGCGCAGGACGACCAGGACGCCGCTGGCGCTGACCTTCCACAGCTACGCGTACGCGCTGCTCCGGCGGGAGGCGGTGCTGGCGGGCGAGCCGCCGCCCCGGCTGCTGACCGGCCCGGAACAGCTCCTGGAGGTCCGCCGGCTGCTGCACGGCGAGCTGGAGGACGGCGCCCGGCACTGGCCGCAGCGGATGCGCGAGATGCTCGGCACCCGCGGCTTCGCCGAGGAGCTGCGCGACTTCCTGTCCCGTGCCGCCGAGCGCGGCCTGGACGGCGACGCCCTGGTACGGCTCGGTCGTGACCACGGCAGGGAGGACTGGCAGGCCGCCGGGCGGTTCTCCGACCGCTACCAGGACCGGTTCGACCTCGACCCGGTGCCCTCGCTCGACTACGCCGAGCTGATCCGCGCCGCCGCCGGCCTGCTCACCGACGGCGACGTGCGGCGGCGCGAGCGGGCCGCCTACGACGTCGTCTTCGTGGACGAGTACCAGGACACCGACCCGGCCCAGGAGCTCGTCCTCCGGCAGCTCGCCGGAGACGGGCGCGACCTGATCGCGGTGGGCGACCCCGACCAGGCCATCTACGGGTTCCGCGGCGCGGACGTGCGGGCGATCCTCCGGTTCCCGGAGCGGTTCCGCACGCTGGACGGCCGGGACGCCCCGGTCGTGGCGCTCCGGGTGTGCCGCCGCAGCGGTCCCGAGCTGCTGGAGGCGTCCCGGCGGGTCACCACGCGGCTGCCCGCCACCTTCACCGCGCACCGCGACCTGCTCTCCGTGCCCGGGGCGGAGCCCGGCGGCGTGCGCGTCCTGATCGCCGACAGCGTCGGCCAGGAGTGCGCCGTCGTCGCCGACACCCTGCGCCGGGCGCACCTGCTCGACGGCGTGCCCTGGTCGCGGATGGCCGTCCTCGTAAGGAGCGCCGCCCGGCAGATCCCGCCGCTGCGCCGCGCGCTGGTCACGGCCGGGGTGCCGGTCGTCGTCGGCGGCGACGAGGTTCCGCTGATCCAGGAGCCCGGCGTCCGGCCCCTCGTCACCCTGCTCAAGGTCGCGGTCCGGCCGTCCACGCTGGACGCGGCGACCGCGGAGGAGCTGCTCACCGGCCCGCTCGGCGGCACCGACATGATCGGCGTACGGCGGCTGCGGCGGGCGCTGCGCGCGGCGGAGCAGGCGCAGGCCGCCGAGGACGACGGGACGTTGCCGTTCACGCCCCGCTCCTCCGACGAACTGCTCGTGGCGGCGGTCCGCGACGCCCGCGAGCTGGTTCCGATCGAGCCGCATGTGGCCGCCCCGGCCGAACGCGTCGCCGCGCTCCTCAAGATCGCCCGCTCCGCCGTACCGGACGGGCCGGAGGCCGTGCTGTGGGAGGTCTGGCAGGCCAGCGGGCTGGCAGAGCGGTGGACCGACGTCAGCATGTCCGGCGGGTCCAGGGGCGCGCAGGCCGACCGCGACCTGGACGGCGTCGTGGCGCTGTTCGACTACGCCGCCCGGTTCGTCGACCGGCTGCCCAAGGCGGGCGCGGAGGTCTTCCTCGACGACCTGATCGCGCAGGAGATCCCCGGCGACTCGCTCGCCGAGCAGGCGCCGGACGGCGAGGCCGTACGCATCATGACCGCCCACCGGTCGAAGGGCCTCGAATGGGACGTCGTGGTGGTGCCCGGCGTCCAGGAGGGCGTCTGGCCCGACCTGCGGCTGCGCGGATCGGTCCTCGGCATCGAGTCGCTCGTCGAGCTGGCCGGAGGGGGCACGCCGGACACGGCGGCGCTCGACACCGGAGCCGCCGCGGCCGCGCTCGCCTCCAAGCTGCTCGCCGAGGAGCGGCGGTTGTTCTACGTCGCCGCCACCCGTGCCCGCCACCGGCTGGTCGTGACCGCGGTCGGCGGTGAGGACACCGACGAGCGGCCCTCCCGCTTCCTGACCGAGCTGCTGCCCGGCGGCGCCGAGCCGGTGACCATGGACGACCGGGCCCGCTGGCTCAGCATGCCGGCGCTCGTCGCCGACCTGCGCGCCGCCGTCTGCGACCCGGAACGGCCCGAGGCCGTGCGCCGGGTCGCCGCCACGCACCTCGCCCGGCTGGCCCGGGCCGGTGTGCCCGGCGCGAGCCCCCGTGACTGGTACGCCCTGACCCCCCTGTCCGACGACCGCCCGCTCGGCTGGCCCGACGACGTCGTCCGCGTCTCGCCGTCCGCCGTGGAGAACTTCACCAAATGCGGGCTGCGGTGGGTCCTGGAGACGGCCGTGGGCGCGGGGAGCACGGGCGTCACGCAGAGCCTCGGCACGGTCATCCACGCGATAGCCGTACTGGCGACCGGCGACGACCCGGACCTCGCGCGGCGGCTGGACGAGATCTGGGACCAGTTCGACTTCGGCGGCGTCTGGTTCAACCGCAAGCAGCGCAAGATCGCCGAGCAGATGGTCGAGCGGTTCCTGGCCTGGCACCGGGAGAACCCCCGCGAGCTCGTCGCGCTGGAGGAGCCGTTCACCGCCGTGCTGTCCGACGGCGTCCACATCAAGGGCAGGGTGGACCGGGTCGAGCGGGACGGGGACGGCCG
The DNA here is from genome assembly GCF_001570405.1 of Microtetraspora niveoalba. Lineage (GTDB taxonomy): Bacteria > Actinomycetota > Actinomycetes > Streptosporangiales > Streptosporangiaceae > Microtetraspora > Microtetraspora niveoalba. The sequence goes on from NZ_BBYM01000020.1 coordinate 137,750, forward strand.
GGCCGTCATCATCGACATCAAGACCGGAGGCACCAAGCCCAAGGACGGCGAGCTCGACCGGCACCCGCAACTGGGGGTCTACCAGCTCGCCACCCTGCTGGGCGCGTTCAAGCGGCACGGCCTGGCCGAGCCGGGCGGCGCCGAGCTGGTGCAGGTCGGCAAGGCCGCCGGGACCACGGGCGCGGCCAAGGTGCAGGCGCAGAGCGCCCTCGGCGAGGACGCCGACCCCGGCTGGGCGAAGGACCTGGTCGAGACCGTCGCGGCCGGCATGTCCGAGAAGGTCTTCGTCGCCAAGGTCAACGACGGCTGCCGCACCTGCGCCGCGAAGATCTGCTGCCCCGTCAACGACAGCGGAGGTCAGGTGTGCTGAGCATGGCCGAGGGGAAGGACGACGCCCACACCGAGCCCGAGTGGCAGCCGGCCAGGCTGAGCCCCGCCGAGCTCGCCGAGAAACTCGGCATCCTCCCCCCGACCCCCGAACAGGCCGCCGTCATCGAGTCCGAGCCGGAGCCGATGGTCGTCGTGGCCGGCGCCGGGTCGGGCAAGAGCGAGACCATGGCCGGCCGGGTCGTCTGGCTGGTCGCGTCGGGCAAGGTCCGGCCGGAGCAGATCCTCGGGCTGACCTTCACCCGCAAGGCCGCCGCCGAGCTGGCCGAGCGGGTGCGCAGACGGCTCGCCGGGCTCGCCTCGGCCGGCCTGGTCCCGGCCGCGCTGCTCGACGCCGAGCCCACGGTCTCGACCTACCACGCGTACGCCGCCCGGCTGGTCACCGACCACGCGCTGCGCGAGGGCCTGGAGCCGACGATGCGGCTGATGAGCCCGGCCGTCGCCTGGCAGATGGCCGCCCGGATCGTCGGACAGTACGACGGCCCGATGGACCTGGTCGACCTCGGCCCGCCGAGCGTCACCGCCGCCGTCCTGGAGCTCGCCGGCGAGATGGCCGAGCACCTGCGCGGCGCCGACGAGGTGCGCGAGGTCGGCGCGTGGCTCCGGGAGCGCCTCGCCGAGCTGCCCGGGAAGGCCACGGCGGCCCAGCAGCGGCCGGTGCGCACCCAGGCGATCCGCGAGCAGCTCCTGCCGCTGGCCGAGGCGTACGCGCGGGTGAAACGCGCCCGGGAGGTCATCGACTACGGCGACCAGATGGCGCTGGCGGCGCGCATCGCGGCGAAGCACCCCGAGGTGGGCGCGACGGAGCGGTCCCGGTTCTCCGTCGTCCTGCTCGACGAGTACCAGGACACCAGCCACGCCCAGCTCGTGCTGCTCCGCTCCCTCTTCGGGGGCGGGCACCCGGTCACGGCGGTGGGCGACCCCTGCCAGTCGATCTACGGCTGGCGCGGCGCGTCGGCGGGCAACCTGTCCCGCTTCCCCGAGGACTTCCCGACGTCGGCGGGGGAGCCCGCGCCCGTCCGGCAGCTCTCCGTCAGCTTCCGCAACGGCGAGCGGGTGCTCGACGTGGCCGCGAAGATACAGGTGCCCCTGCGGGACGGGCGGCGCGGGAACGTGCCCGTGCTCGTGCCCGGCTCCAACCGCGCCGACCGAGGCCGGGTCGTCTGCGCCTTCCACGCCACCGCCGAGGACGAGGCCGCCTGGATCGCGGACGGCATCGCCGGGAGGATCGGCACGCGGGACGCGCCCGACGGCCTGCCCTGGGGCGAGGGCGAGCGGGACCGCCCCCTGCAGGCCAGGGACTTCGCCATCCTCGCCCGCAAACGCTCGCAGTTCCCCACTCTGCGGCGCGCGCTGGAGGACCGCGGCGTCCCGGTCGAGGTCGTCGGCCTGGGCGGCCTGCTGACCGTCCCCGAGGTGGCCGACATCGTGGCCACGCTGCGCGTCCTCTACGACCCGACCGCGGGAGACGCTCTCGTGCGGCTGCTGGCGGGGCCGCGCTGGCGGATCGGCCCGGCCGACCTGAAGGTCCTCGGCGACCTCGCCCGAGATCTGAGCCAGGAGAGCAGGCGGGCGGGCGACCCGCTCGAGCAGGTCATGGCCGACCTGGAGAGCGAACGCGGCAGCCTGATCGACGCGCTCGACGAGTTGCCCGACCGGCCCGAGTGGCTGGAGCCGTTCTCCCCGCTCGCCCGGGTCCGCCTGCCCGCGCTCGCGGGCGAGCTCAGGTCGTTGCGGGCCCGCGCGGGCCAGCCGCTGCCCGACCTCATCACCGAGATCGAGCGCAGGCTCGGCCTCGACATCGAGGTGGCCGCGCGCGGCGGCAGCGCCCTCGCGGCGCGGGCCGACCTCGACGCGTTCCTCGACGCCGCCGCCCGCTTCGCCGGGGACGCCGAGGACCCCACGCTGGGCGCGTTCCTCGCCTATCTCAAGGCGGCCGAAAGCGAGGAGTTCGGCCTGGAGGCCGGGCGGGTCGGCGAGACCGACAGCGTCAAGCTCATGACCGTCCACGCGTCCAAGGGACTGGAGTGGCCGGTCGTCGTCGTCCCCGGCCTGTCCCAGATCACCACCCAGAAGGGCGGCCTGGCCAGGGGCAGCGTCTTCCCCGCCACGCCCGTCACCAACTCGCGGTGGACGGAGAACTTCCGCAAGCTGCCGTACCCGCTGCGGGGCGACGTGTCGGACCTGCCGGAGCTGGCCGGGCTCGACAAGGACGCGCTCGCCGACTTCGACGAACGTTGCCGCGACCGGGACCTGCTGGAGGAGCGTCGCCTCGCGTACGTCGCCGTGACCCGGGCGCACTACCTGCTGATCGCGTCGGGGTACCGCTGGGGCGGCTCGTCCAAGCCGCTCGAACCGTCGGAGTTCCTCGACGAGATCCGCGCGGCGGGCGCGACCGTGGCCCGCTGGGACGAGAGCGACGCGGAGGAGAACCCGCTGCTCGCCGAGCCCTCCGAAGCGTCCTGGCCCGCCGTGTCCGTACGCGACGCGGTGCTTGAGGGCGCCCGCATGGTCGAGGAGGCCATGGAGCGGGCGCTCGACGGCCAGGAGGATCCCGTCCACGTCAAGAGTGAGCGGACGCGCGCCTGGGCCAGGGACACCGAGCTGCTCCTGAAGGAGCGCGAGCGGCGCGCCGAGTCTGCGGTCGTCGATCTGCCGGCGCGGTTGTCCGTGTCGTCGCTCGTCACCCTCGCCGGCGACCCGTCCGCGCTGGCCCGGCAGGTACGGCGTCCGCTGCCGAGGAAGCCCGCGCCCCTCGCGCGGCGGGGCACCGCGTTCCACGCCTGGCTGGAGTCGCGCTGGGGTCAGCAGCGGCTGATCGACGACTTCGAGCTGCCCGGCGCGTCCGACGAGCTGTCCGACGCCGAGGTCCAGCTCGCCGAGTTGCAGGAGCGGTTCGAGGAGAGCGTGTGGGCCGCGCGCGAGCCGCTCGACCTGGAGGTGCCGTTCGAGACGATGATCGCCGATCGGCTGGTCCGGGGCCGCATGGACGCCGTGTTCACCGACGGCGACGGCTATGTGGTGGTGGACTGGAAGACCGGCGAGCGCCCGCGCGGCAGGGCCGCCCGCACGGCGGCCGTCCAGCTCGCGGCCTACCGCCTGGCCTGGGCGTCGCTCGCCGGGGTGCCGCTGGAGAAGGTCGGCGCGGCCTTCCACTACGTCCGCTCGAACGAGACGGTGCGGCCGGTCGACCTGCTCGACGCGGAGGGCCTGGCCGACCTGATCCGCCGCGTACCCGAAGTGGGCACATGAGGATCAGTCGAAGATCAGCGAGGTGTCGAGCTTGACGCCGAACGGCTCGGGCAGCTCGAGCGGCTGACCCGCCTCCACCGTCACGACCTCCTGGTACGGCTGCCGCTCGTCGTCCATCGCGAGATCGCCCACCGGACCGCTCATCAGCGTGACCGTCGGCGGGGCGGTCACCGGATCGACGACGAGATAGAGCGGCACGCCCGCCCGCGCGTAATCCATCGGCTTCTCGTACCAGTCCACGGTACGTGTGCCGGGCGAGCACACCTCCACGACCAGCAGCGTGCCGTATCCGTGCAGGCGCATGTCGTCGTGCCGCTCCGGATGCCGGGGCGTCACGGTCAGGTCGGGGATGCGATGGTCGAGCAGCGGAGGGATGTGGACGGCCACGTTCTGATGGATTCGCCAGCCGTTGGCGCGCTTGACGGGGAACAGCATGTCGACGAGGGACTCGACGACGTCGGCGCTCGAAATGCTCGTCCACGGGCTCACGACGACGCGCCCCCACGAGATCTCCGCGGTGTAGCCGGCGTCGTTGAGCTCCAGGCAGAGCCGTTGGATCTCGGCTTCGGCGTCCAACGGCTCCTCCGGTGGCTCTGGCGGTGGTAGGGGGGCGGGGGCGGGATGCGTGACGCGTCGCCGGTGCTCGACGAGAGGCATGTGGGTCCCATCCTTTCGGACTCCTCGCGCCGTCTCATGGTACGTGTGGTCGCTGTCGCGTGACGGACAGTAACAGCGGAGCGGGACGGCGCCCGAGGAGCCGGACAGGCGCGGGAGAAGTCTCTCCACCTCGGAAGAAGGATGCCTCCCGAACAGGGGCCGTACGGCCACACCCGTTCGCGAAGGAGGGGGACCCGGGACGGCGTGAGCGACGCCCCCGGTTCGACCGACGGCGCAGAACGACCTCCAGCGGGTGATCAGTCGCGTGGTTTGAGCCGGCGGAGGGTGTAGCCGTCGCCGGCCGGGTCCAGGGGCTTGGTGGCCCGCTTGAAGAGGTACTCGGCCCGCTCGTACGACAGCCGGCCGCGGCCGGTCTCCGGGCACAGGTCCGCCGCGGCCGGTCTCCGGGCCGGTCCGGGACGCCGGTCGGCAAGGAAGAGCGGGCCGCGGGCGCGGCCGGCCACCAGCCGGGGGAGCAGCGCCGCGGTTCCGGAACGCCAGGTCACCCAGGTGCCGCCCGCGCGCGCCCGGCGGTCGTCCAGGTCCAGGTCCTCGACGTTGAGCGACAACACCGCCGTCACTCGGGCCGCCGACTCGTGCAGGAGCCGCCACAGGGTCCGCTCCCGAAGGGAGATGCCGGGGAGGTCCCACAGCTCGTCGAGCAGCGCCGGGTCGATGGACTCCGTGCGGGTACGGCTCTCGGCCCGCCGGTCGAGCCCGGCCGCGAGGTCGTCGAGGGAGGCCCAGGCGCAGAACGACCGCAGGGCCGACCGGTGCCGGTTCCACGTCTTGGCCGCCGCCTCGCCCCAGGCCGTACGGAACACCAGGGCCACCTGGTCGGCGGTGAGAGAGGCCGCCGGCAGCTCGTCGCCCAGGGACAGGCGCAGCCGCCGCAGGGTCTGCCCGTACGAGCGGACGGTCGCCGCGTCCAGCCCGGCGCGGTCCAGGAAGTCGCGGGCGGCCTGCCCGAGGGTGAGCGCCGGCGCGTCCGGAGCGGTGATCTCGTCCGCGCGGTGGCTCAGGAAGGCACGCTCGGCGACGTTCCTGGTCAGGGACGCCGCACGCCGGAACTCCCGGCGCGCCTCCTCCCGGCGTCCGAGCCGCAGCAGGAGGTCGCCCCGGACGCTCGGGAGCAGGTGGTAGTCCCGCAACGCGGCGTCGGCGGTCAGCGCGTCCGCCACCGCGAGACCCGCCTCCGGCCCGTACGCCATCCCGAGCGCCACAGCGTGGTTGAGCCGCACGACGGGGGTCGGCAGCAGCCGGGACAACGCCTCGTACAGGCTCGCGATCCGGGGCCAGTCGGTGTCCGCCGCGGTCCGCGCCTGCGCGTGGCACACGGCGATCACCGCCTGGAGCAGGTACGGACCGGGCGGCCCGCCCGCCTCCCGCGCGCGCAGCATCGCGGTGAAGCCGCGGCGGACGAGCAACTGGTCCCAGCGTCCCCGGTTCTGCTCGTGCAGCTGGACCGGCTCCCCCGAGGGCCCCGTACGGGCGGCGGACCGCGACGCCTGGAGCTCCATGAGAGCGACCAGTCCGTGCACCTCGGCCTCGCGCGGCGCCAGCTCGGCCAGCAGCCGGCCGAGCCGCAGCGCCTCCAGGCAGAGCTCCGGCCGCATCAGATCGTCGCCGGACGTCGCCGAGTAGCCCTCGTTGAAGATCAGATAGATGACCCCGAGCACCGACGACAGGCGCTCGGCCAGCTCGGCGCCGTCCGGCAGCTCGAACGGCACCCGCTCCTCGGCCAGCGTCCGCTTCGCCCCGGCGATCCGCTGGACGATCACCTGCTCGCCGACCAGGAAGGCCCGCGCGATCTCGGCGGCGGTCAGTCCGCCGAGCAGCCGGAGCGTCAGCGCGACCCGCGCCTCGGTCGGCAGGACGGGGTGGCAGGACAGGAACATCAGCCGCAGGACGTCGTCCCGATCGGCGTCCTCCGGCCGCTGTCCCAGCTCGTACGCGATCTGCTCGTGCTTGCGCTCCAGCCGCTCGGACCGGCGGATGTGGTCGACGGCGCGGCGCTTGGCGACGGCCGTCAGCCAGGCGCCGGGGTTGTCCGGGACGCCGGACTCCGGCCACTGTTCGAGCGCGGAGACGAGCGCGTCCTGGGCCAGCTCCTCGGCGAGGCCGACGTCACCCAGCATCCCGGTGAGCGTGGCGACGATCTTGGCCGACTCCATCCTCCAGACCGCGTCGATCGTCCGCCGTACGCCTTCCACCGGGAGTTCCTCGCCGATCACGGTCGTGTCAGGGGCCGAAGACCTGCTGGATCACGCTCTCGCCGTCACCCACGATCTTGCGGAAACGGCGGGTGAGCTCGATCGCCTCCTCCTTGCTGCGGACCTCGACCAGCGCGAAACCGGCCACCGCCTCCTTCGCCTCGGCGAACGGGCCGTCGGTCACCGTGATCTCGTCGCCCCAGGACGTGACGCGGACGCCCCCGGCCTCCAGGCCGCCGGTGGCCAGCAGGACGCCGGCGGCGGTCAGCTCCTCGACGAACGTGGCCATCTCGGCGAACAGCTTCTCGTCGGGGACGCTGTCGGTGGCCTTGGTCGTCATCAGGTAGCGCATGAGGGTCTCTCCTTCTTTCCGGTGTCTCGCCTAGACGTCGAACGGGCCGTACGACAGGGAACGACGGCGTTCCCTGTCATATCACCCGATCGACGTGTCGGTGAGAAGTGAAGAAGCCGAACTTCAGGAAGGACACGGACATGGCCCGGTTCGCCGCCGTCGAGGACTACGTCGCCGCTCTCCCCGAGCCCCTGCGCGAGATCGGCGAGAAGCTGCTGCCGCTCATCGAGGAGGTGCTGCCGGGAGCGGGCGCGGTCTGGCACGGGCACCCGGTGTGGAGCCTGGGCCCGGCCCCGGGAAAGCAGCCCGTCTCCTACATCAAGGCGTACTCGGCCCACGTGACCTTCGGGCTCTGGCGCGGGCAGGAGATCGACGACCCGTCCGGCCGGCTGGAACCCGCCGCGCGGGTGATGGCCGCGGTCAAGCTCCGCTCAGTGGACGACATCGACGCCGAGCTGTTCATCGACTGGCTGCGCCGGGCCCGCGACCTGGAGGGCTGACCGCGGCCCCGGCCGTGCGGCGCGGGGTGTGTCAGGCGAGAGGGTTGGCGATCGGGACGTACCCGGCGGAGCGGTCGGCGTCCCTGGCCCAGCGGACCCCGAGGTTGGCCTTCGCGGGCAGCGGCGCCCCCGCGAGCAGCTCGGCCAGGAGGGGCGGCGTGCCGTGCCCGGCCGCGTACGTCGTGAGGACGTCCCGGCAGATCGACCACAGCTCGGGCAGGACGGCCCGTCCGGCGTGCTCGGCCACCGAGGCGGCGATCTCGGCCAGGTGGTTGACCATCAGGCAGTAGACGACCCGGTTCCAGCCGCGGTCGGCGTCGTAGGCCAGCGCCCCGGCCACCGCCGGGGGCAGGCCGGACAGGTCGTGCCGGTCCCGGACGAGTTTCGTCCCCTCCATGTCCCGAAATATCGCTTCAACGGGGAGATCGTGGTGGTCGATCCCGAGCAGCACGTTCTGCAGGTGGGGTTCCAGGACGACGCCATGCGTGAAATACGCGTCCAGCACCGGCGGCGCCACCCGCTCCACATAGCACCGCCACCACACCAGAGGGTCGGCCGTGCCGCAGGGACCGCCGTCCGCCGTACCGCGCGGCGCGGCGAGGGCGCCGGCGAGGACCGGGGTGACGCCGGGGCCGCACACCGTCCACGGGCCCGGCCGGAGGATCACGCCCAGCCCTTCGAGCAGCCGGACGCCGAGGCCCGCGGACCGGTAGCCGGGCTCGGGCAGCCACCGGGTGCCCGGGAAGCGCGCCGCGAGCCGCGCGAACACCGGACCGAGCCGCTCGGTCAGCTCCACCGCGCCGGCCAGCTCGTACCAGGCGTTCTTGCGCACGCAGTTGGTGATCCGCACGTCCAGGCTGAACTTCAGGCACATGCCGGTGCCCGGATCGAAGACGGTGCGGACCGACGAGGTGGGCGCCACCGGCCGGGGCGTCTCGCCCAGATCGACCAGCCGCCCGTCGGCCAGCGGCTCGCGCAGATCGGCGGCGAGCAGGCCGAGCTGCCACGGATGCGCCGGCAGCGGGACGTATCCCGCCGGGGCCGAGCCGGACAGGTCGAGCGCGCGGGTGTCGCCCCGCTCCGCGACCAGATCGGCACGTACGCCGAGCAGCCGGAGCGGGAACTCCGCGTGCGCCTCGGGCGCGTAGCGCAGCCAGCCGTCCCCCTCCCGCGCCTTCGGCGACGGATGGAACGGGTGGCCCGCGACCAGCGCCTGCTCCGACGCGAGCCACGGATCGCCGGGGGCCGCGCCGCCTTCGCGGGCGTCGAGCAGCGCGCCGATCGCCTCGCGGCTGCGCGCCACCTGCCCGGCGAACTCGTCGTTGCCGCCGGGCAGCTCCCGCTCGATCAGCGCGACCAGCATCTCCGAGGTGAGCGGCCGCCACGCGCCGTCCGAGAGCCACTCGGCCGGGCCGTCGAAACGCAGCGCGATCCCGCCGTGGACGCGGGCGCGCAGCAGCGTCCCCGCCACCCGCAGCAGCACGTACGGCTCCGCAGGCCAGACCAGCCCGCGCGGCCCGGCCACCTCGCGGACGCAGCAGCGCAGCAGCGCGCCCAGCGTCACGGCCTCCGCGATCGCGCCGCGGCCGTCCCCGGGAGCTTGAGGGCGGTCGAGGTCGCTGAGGCGGCTGTCCGCCGTGGAAACGGCGTTCATCCATTCTCCTTCGGCGAGGTCATCGCGGGAATCGGAGGTAGTTCGGCCCGCTGGTGCCGTAGAACTTGTTGACGTCCCTGGCCCCCGTCCGTTCCTTGTCGACGAGGGTGGCGGCGGTGACCATGGACTTGCCGACCAGCCGGGCGGCGTCGAGCGTCCTGGCCCGCAGCAGGCGGGCCATCGGGTGCTCGCCGAACTCGGCGAGCGCGGTGTCGAGCGTGTCCCGCACCAGCCCGGCGGCGCCCTCGACCGCCCCGAACGTGATCGCGGCCGCGGCCAGATGCAGCGTGATCGTCACGAACACGTCGGCGAGGGAGTGCGGGTCGTCGGTCAGCATGCGCTCGTCGGCGAAGTCCGGTACGGCGAGCCCGGCCGCGGCCAGCCGGTCCGGCGCGGCGAGGAGGCCGTCGTTGTCCTTCACCAACAGCCGCATCGCGCCGTCCGCGAAGAGCAGTGACAGGTTCTGCTGGTGCGCCTCGAGCGCGATGCCGTACCGGACGAAGAGCCGGACGTTCCACGCGAAGAGGATGGTCAGGTAGTCGCGGAGCAGCGCCCCGACCTCGCCTCCGTAGAACCGGGCGGCCAGCTCGGGAAGCACACCGGGCGCGGCGAGGGCCGCCACCGGGACGATCTCCCCGGGAGGCAGCCGCCGGATCATCCAGCCGAGGTACTCGTGCCCGGCGTGGCCGTGGAGCTGCTCGTCGGCGAGGAGCACCGGCAGGTCCGGCTCCGCGCGGAGCACGTCCCGGAGCAGCCTCTCGGCCAGCGCGCCGTCCCGGAGGGTCGAGGGCTTGATCGACCGCCGGTTGCGCAGCCCGAGCGTGCTCGTCGGGATCGGCAGCTTGAGGTGCAGCCGCTCGCCGGCCGCCACCGTGCGCATCGACAACGTCGGCCTGACCCGCAGGTGCGGCAGGCCCGCCACGATGACGCCGGGGATGCCGGCGACGACGGGCAGCGCGAGCGGGTGCACGGGGAAGACCAGGTGCGTGTCCGCCAGCCCGCCGGGCAGCCCGACGTCGGCGGGCCGGGGGAACAGGCCGGGGAGGGGCTCGGCCTCGGGCGAGAGCGTGACGCGTTCCCGCCGGACCGCCGCCCAGCGGAGCTCGAACGCGGGCGCGAACTCGGGGGCGTACGCCAGCAGGCCCTCGGCGGGGACGCCGAGGCGGCAGCGCGCCGTCGGGTACACGGGATGGTCCACGGCCGCGGCGAGCGCCTCGTAGCGTATGGGGCCGCGGGCCCGCTCCAGCGCCCGCTTCCCGTGCCGGTCGTACAGCTCCAGCGCGGCCAGGGTCTCGTGGCATTCGGCGGCGAAGGCGGCGACCCCGGCGGCGTCGGCCGGGGTGGCGACCGCCTCCAGCGTCTCCAGGACCTCCGCGAGCGTGAGCGTGACCTCGGGCGCGATGGAGAAGTCCTGGAACAGGCCGCCGGGCGCGAGCCGTACCCTCCGGCCGGACGCGAGCACGAGGGCGACGCCCTCCCTGTCGCGCTCCAGCCGGGACGCCATGCCCGCGAAGTCCTCGCGGAGCAACGCGTTCAGCACCCGCCCCGCCAGGTAGGGCTCGCGGCCCACCGGGCCCAGCCCGGCCATCGCGCTCATCCGATCACCCACGGCGCGTCGTCGCGGAACGACGTCACGGCCGCGTCCACGCGGACGCGGTCGGGTCCGATCGCGCGGAGCAGGCCCAGGTAGTCGCGATTGGTGCGGGTCAGCTCGACCCGGTCGCCCACCCGTCGCAGCGGCCGGTGCCACAGGCGCACGCCGTCGTGCTCCCGCGGGGCTTCCCCGTGGGCGGGGGCGGCCGTCACCACGCCCGGGCGGTCGGCGACGAGGCTGACCACCGCGCCGTGCCCGGCGACGCCGCTCTCCGGCCACTCCGGCAGCGGCTCGCCCGCGTGCACCCGGAGGATCCACTCGAAGAGGGGCACGCCGATCAGGTCGGCCAGGAGCAGGTCGCAGTTGTCGCCGATCACCCGGTAGTTGACCTCGACGATCCGCGGCCCCTCCGGCGTGACGACGTACTCGGTGTGGCAGGCGCCGAAGCCGACGCCCAGCGCGGCCAGCGCGGCCAGCACATGCGCCCGCGCGCCCGGGGGCGGCTCCGGATCCCAGTCGAGCCGCTCCTCCACGAAGTGCGGCAGCGGGCCGAGCGTGGTGCGGAAGCCTCCCAGCACGGCCGGCGCGCGGCCGTCGCCGAGGGTCTCCAGGGTGTGGAGCGGTCCGTCGAGGTACTCCTCCGCCACCAGGGTCTCGCCGGGCCGCCGCGTCCTGATCTCCGCGACCGCGCGGGCCAGCTCGCCGGCGTCCCCGACGAGCACGACGTCCTCGCTGGCCACCCCCGCCGCCGGCTTCACCACCACCGGGTACGGCAACGCCTCCGGCGGGGGCGCCCCCGGCGGGAGCCGTACGGACCGGACGGACTCGACCGGGGCGAGCCGCTCGCGGGTGAGGGCCTTGTTCTTCGCGGTGACGCAGGCGCGCCAGTCCTTGCCGGGCAGCCCGAAGTACGCGGCGGCGAGCGCGGTCTCGGCCTGGATGTGGTCGGAGTTGGAGAAGACGACGCCGGGCGGGTGGTGCCGCGCGATGGTGTCGATGACGGCGCGGACGTCGCGCACGTCGGTCTCGATGGTCTCGAATCCGGGATATCCGGCGGGGTGGTCGGTCAGGATCGTCACGTCCCACCCCAGGCTCTCGGCGGCGGGCAGGAAGCCCTCGATGACCGAGTCGGTGGGATTCAGCGATGTGAGGTACAGCCGCACGCAGTTACCCCCGAAGGTAAGGCTAACCTAACCCGGCTCATCCTAGCCTTCGGGAGATCATTTTGGTGGCGAATGGAAAGATAGGCGAGTGGAAACGACTGACGTGCTCATGGGGCCGTTGCTGCTGTCGCGCGGGGTCGTCGACCGCTCGGCCGCGCTGCGAGGCGACGAGGAGTGGCTGCGGCGTGTCTGGGCCGACGAGGCGACCCGCGTCCTGCTCGTCCACGAGGGCGAGACCCTGGTCCGGAGCCGGGGCGCCGAGGCGAGCCTGGCGCTGATGTCACCGGCCCAGGCGCCGGAGGGCCCGCGCTATCTGCTCGGCGTCGACGCGGGCGGCGTGCCGTACTTCGCGGTCAAGGCGCCGTTCGGTTCCGGGGCTCCCGCCCCCGACGCGTACGGCGCTCCGATGGGGCTGCGGCAGGCCGGAGCGCTGCTCGACGACCGGGACGCGGGCCTGTTCGTCTACGCGGTCGCGCTTGAGGCATGGCACGCCGGGCACGAGCACTGCCCCCGTTGCGGAAGCCGTACGGAGATCGCGTCGTCGGGCCACATGCGGATCTGCCCCGGCGACGGCAGCCAGCACTTCCCCCGGGTGGACCCCGCGGTGATCATGCTGGTGCGCGACGACGACGACCGGGTGCTGCTGGCCAGGGGGCCGCAGTGGCCGCAGGGCCGGATGTCGGTGCTCGCCGGGTTCGTCGAGCCCGGAGAGTCGCTGGAGCAGGCCGTCCTGCGCGAGGTCCTCGAAGAGGTCGGCGTCGTCGCCGCGGACCCCCGATACATGGGCAGCCAGCCGTGGCCGTTCCCCCGCAGCCTGATGCTGGGGTTCTTCGCCCGGGCGCTGACCACGGAGCTGCGGCCGGACGCCGACGAGATCGCCGAGGCCCGCTGGTGGACCAGAGACGAGCTGGGAGCGGCGGTGCGCTCGGGAGAGCTGGGCCTGCCGTCCCAGGTCTCGATCGCTCGCAGGCTCATCGAGACCTGGTACGGCTCGCGCATCGACGGCGACTGAGCCCGGGGCCGGCCTCGTCCCCGGGCAGGTGACGCGCCGGGGTCAGCAGGCGCCCGCGAGGTGCCGCTTGACCTCGGCCACCGAGGGGTTCGTCATGGTGTGGCAGTCGGTGACCACGGTGGGGACCACCTGGTTGCCGCCGTTCACGCTCATGACGAACTCGGCGGCGTCCGGATGCCGCTCGATGTCGATCTCCTCGTAGGCGATGCCCTCGCGGGTGAGCTGGCCCTTGAGCCGCTTGCAGGGGCCGCACCAACTGGTCGTGTAGACGGTGAGCGCCATCTTCGTCCCTTCGTGTGTCATGAGCAGTCATTGACAACACGGGGGACCGTCGCCCGTGTTCCCGAGGGTCGCGGAGCGGCTATTTGGCCAGGCGGGAGGCGATCCAGGACTGCACGCCCTCGGCCACGCCCGGCTCCCGGTAGAGCGCCGAGCTGTGCGCCACGCCGGGCATCGTCCGGATCGTCATCTTCACGCCCACCTCGTCCAGCGTCTGCTTGAGCAGCTCGCTCTGGTACGGCGGCACGAACTCGTCGTCCGAGTGCACGGTGAGCATCGGCGCGTCGCCCGCGCTCGCGTGGAACGCCACCTCCATGCTCGACCAGACCTTGGCGCACTGGGTCGGCCCGCACCCGCCGGCCAGCGCCACCGTCGCCTTGCGGAGCTTGCGCTGGTAGGCGTCCCCGCCGGCGTCGCCGTCGCTGAACGACGTCAGCGGCGAGATCACCGGGGAGACGCCCGCGACGCCGCGCAGCCCGGGAAGGCCGTCGCCGTACGTGCCGACGGCGGCGGCGATGTGCCCGCCCGCCGAGAAGCCGAGCACCACGTAGCGGTCCGGGTCCATGTTGAACGTCTCGGCGTGCTTGCGCACGGTCGCGATGGCGTTGAGCGCGTCGCTGCGCTGCGCCGGCCACGGAGCGTCCCCCGAGAGCCGGTAGTTGATCGTGATCACGGTGTACCCGAGCTGCGCGTAGCTCCGGCTGATCGAGGTGGTGGCCTTCTTGTCGCCGCCCGACCACCATCCGCCGTGGATGATGAAGACCGCCGGGCGCCGCTCTCCCGTGGTGTGCCACCAGACGTCCATCCGCTGCCGCGGGTGCGCGCCGTACGAGAAGGAGCGGACGGTGGTGTCCGAGGGCAGCGGGGCGGCGGATACCGTGGCTGTGGGCGTGGGACTGGGCGACGGCGTGGGGTCACCCGCCGCGGCGTCGGCGCCCGTCTGCGGGAGCAGGACGGCAGCGAGGGCTAAGGATCCGACACCTACCGCTGTCCTTCGCACTGCTCGTTCCTCCTCCGGAGCCGGGTCCCCTGTGGGTAAACCACGCCGTCTCTGTTAGTTGCTGGAAGGATGATGCCAGTTCATCCGTCCGCATCGCATGTTGGGAGCGTTACGTGGACGTCCTCGCGGGGCTGGATCCCGAGCAGCGCGACGTCGCCGAGGCCGTGCGCGGTCCGGTGTGCGTGCTGGCGGGCGCGGGCACGGGCAAGACCCGGGCCATCACCCATCGCATCGCGCACGCCGTGCGCACCGGGGTGGTCGAGCCGCAGGGCGTCCTCGCCGTGACGTTCACCACCCGGGCGGCCGGCGAGCTCAGGCAGCGGCTGCGCCGGCTCGGCGCCCCCGGCGTGCAGGCCCGCACGTTCCACGCGGCGGCGCTGCGCCAGCTCAGCTACTTCTGGCCGCGGGTGATCGGCGGCGACACGCCCCAGATCGTCGAGTCCAAGCTGCCGCTGCTCGTCGAGGCGTGCCGCCTGGCCAGGAGGAACCCCGACCGCGGCGAGCTGCGCGACGTCGCGAGCGAGATCGAGTGGGCCAAGGTCACCCAGGTCGGCCCCGAGGACTATCCCGCCGCCGCGCTCAAGGCCCGGCGCACCCCGCCGATCGCCCCCGAGGAGGTGGCCCGCCTCTACGAGGCGTACGAGGACCTGCGCCGCCGCCGCAACCTGATCGACTTCGAGACGATCCTCGAGCTCACCGCCGCGGTGATGACCGAGCACCGGGAGGTCGCCGCCCAGATCCGCCAGCAGTACCGCTACTTCGTGGTGGACGAGTTCCAGGACGTCAACCCGCTGCAGAAGCTGCTGCTCGACACCTGGCTCGGCGGGCGCGACGACCTGTGCGTGGTCGGCGACCCCAACCAGACCATCTACTCCTTCACCGGCGCGACCCCCCACTATCTGACGACCTTCGCCGTCGAGCACCCCTCGGCCAAGGTGATCAGGCTGGTGCGCGACTATCGCTCCACCCCGCAGGTGGTCACGCTCGCCAACCGCGTCATGGCCCGCTCGCCGCACCGGCTCGAACTGGTCGCGCAACGCCCCGAGGGCCCCGAGCCCGTCTTCACCGAGTACGACGACGAGCCCGCCGAGGCGCTGGGCGTCGCCCTCACCGTGAAGAAGCTCATGGCGGACGGCGTGCCCGCGCGGGAGATCGCCGTGCTCTTCCGGGTCAACGCCCAGTCCGAGGCGTACGAGCAGGCGTTCGCCGAGGCCCGCGTGCCGTACGTGCTGCGCGGGGCGGAGCGGTTCTTCGAGCGCCCCGAGGTGCGGCAGGCCGTGGTCCTGCTCCGCGGCGCCGCCCGCTCGGCGAACGACGAGGAGCCCCTCGCGCCCGGCGTCCACGCGATCCTGTCGGGGATCGGCCTCACCCCCGAGCCACCTGGCGGCGGCAAGGCCAGGGAGAAGTGGGAGTCGCTCAAGGCGCTCGCCGACCTCGCCGAGGACATGGCGGCCGAGGGCGCGGACCTGCCCGCCTTCGTCGCCGAGCTGGAGCGCCGGGCGATGGAACAGCACGCCCCGCCCGTCGAGGGGGTGACGCTCGCCTCGCTCCACGCCGCCAAGGGCCTGGAGTGGGACGCCGTCTTCCTCGTCGGGCTCACCGACGGCATGGTCCCGATCGTGTACGCCGAGACCGCCGAGCAGGTCGAGGAGGAGCGGCGGCTGCTCTACGTGGGCGTGACCCGCGCCCGCGAGCACCTGCACCTCTCCTGGGCGGTGGCCCGCTCCCCGGGCGGCCGCAGGTCGCGCCGGCCGTCCCGGTTCCTCGACGGCCTCTCCCCGAAGACCGCGAGCGCCCCCGCCGCGGAGCGGCGGACGCCGTCGAGGAAGGCGGCGCTCCCCGTCCAGTGCCGCATCTGCGGCAGATCCCTGGCCACGGCCGCGGAACAGAAGCTGGGCCGCTGCGCCGGATGCCCGGCGGACTACGACGAGGAGCTGCTGGAGAGGCTCAAGGCCTGGCGCACCTCCGTCGCCAAGGAGGCCAAGGTCCCCGCGTACGTCGTCTTCACCGACGTGACACTCCAGGCGATCGCCGAGCGGGTGCCCGTCTCCGAGGACGATCTTCTGCGGATCGCGGGGATAGGACGGGTCAAACTGGACCGGTATGGTGACGCTGTGCTTGACCTGTGCCGTGCCGCCGCCGGAGTTTCCGGCGAGTAATGGAGGTTCGTTGTGAACTCCGCGCTCAAGGAGCTCCTCGACCTTCTCGATCTGGAGCAGATCGAGCTGGACATCTTCCGGGGGCGCAGTCCGGAGGAGCGCATCCAGCGGGTCTTCGGCGGACAGGTCGCCGCCCAGGCCCTGGTGGCGGCGGGCCGCACGGTGCCGGCCGAGCGCATGGTCCACTCGCTGCACGCGTACTTCATCCGCCCCGGTGACCCGGCGATCCCGATCGTCTACAACGTCGAGCGGGTGCGCGACGGCCGCTCCTTCACCACGCGCCGGGTCGTCGCGATCCAGCACGGCAAAGCGATCTTCACCATGTCGGCCTCGTTCCACGTCGACGAGCCCGGAGTCGCCCACCAGGCGCGGCCGATGCCCGACGTGCCCGCGCCGGAGAGTCTGCCCACGTTCCAGCAGCGGATGTTCGACGCTGTCGGCGACGACGAGGCGTGGCGCGAATGGACGACCAAGCCGCGTCCGGTCGACTTCCGCTATGTCAGCGCGCTCCCGTGGGAGGCGCAGCGCGACCCCAGCCTGATCAGCACCGAGAACAACGCCTGGTTCCGGTATGACGCCGAGCTGCCCGACGATCCGCTGCTGCACGTCGTGCTCGCCGCGTACGCCTCCGACTTCACCCTCGTCGACACCGTGCTGCTCGCCCACGGGCTGGCCTGGGGGTCGGCGAACATCAGTGGAGCCTCCCTGGACCACGCCATGTGGTTCCACCGCCCGTTCCGCGCCGACGAGTGGATGTTGTACGCCCAGGAGTCGCCCTGG
Organism: Microtetraspora niveoalba; assembly: GCF_001570405.1. Taxonomy (GTDB): domain Bacteria; phylum Actinomycetota; class Actinomycetes; order Streptosporangiales; family Streptosporangiaceae; genus Microtetraspora; species Microtetraspora niveoalba. Next base: position 154,752 of record NZ_BBYM01000020.1, read on the forward strand.
TCGGGCGGAGCCCGCGGCCTCGCCCGGGGCGAGATGTACACCGCGTCCGGGCAGCTCGCGGTGTCGGTCGTCCAGGAGTGCCTGATCCGGGTGAGCTGACGCCCCGGCTGACGGCGTGACCGCGTCAGGTTCGCCGAGACGGACGGAGTCCTCGCGGTCGCGAATGCTGTGGAGACCCGGTAAGTTCGTCCGATGGCGCGGGCCGGCGGAGCAGGAAGCCGCGGAAGCCCGCGCGCGGTACGGGCGGGATCTTCGGCGACATGCCGGGCAGCGTGTCAATGTCGCGAAACCGTGAAAATCGCAGGTAGAAAATAGGTTGCCGGGTTGCCGGTCCCGCATTTAGGGTCATGAAAGTCGGTCGGACGGTCCTGTCCGGCCATCGCATTCAAGCGGAGGTGAGTCTCGTGGTGAACATGATCATCGTTAACAGCCCGTGGCTCGCTTCCGCATGCCCGGTCGCCGATGTCGCGCCGGTCATGCCGATGCGCGGCAGGGCTGCCCGTGCCGAGGCTCTGCCCGGCTCGGCCGCCTTCGGCCTTCTCGCCGACGCGCGCCAGGGCATCCCCGCCTACCGTCCGGCCATCACGGTCCGACGGACGGGCGACGAGCAGCAGACCAGCCACACCACCAACGGTGGAGTGTGCGGTTCGCGTTACGCCTGGAGAGAACCAGTCACAACCTGACTGGTCTCAACTTCAGGCCGCGGATCCGCACACAGGATCCGCGGCCTTCTTGTTTTACCGCCACGTTCCGCCCACCCAAGAGGACAACCAGCCCAGAAATCAATCAAAGAGGTGACGCAGATGGCGGCCCCGGTCATGGACCTGATCGAAGCCGAAATCCCCTGCCGTACCGAACCCGACCTGTGGTTCGCCGAGTCTCCGGAGGACGTGGAGTTCGCCAAGGCGCTCTGCGGAGGCTGCCCGATCCAGAAGGCCTGCCTGGCCCGTGCGCTGGAGCGCGAGGAGCCGTGGGGCGTCTGGGGCGGCGAACTCATCCTGAGGGGGGCGATCGTCCCCCGTAAGCGGCCGCGCGGGCGCCCCCGCAAGACTCCGGTCGCTGCCTGACCCGCACAACCACACGAGAACCGCTGCAAGAGGAGAAGAACATGAACATCACCCCGATCGCCGCCGCGTATATGCATCATGAACTGGTCGATGAGCGAATACGGGGCCTCCGCCAGGAGGCCGCCGAGCAGCGACTGGCCAGTCGCGTACAGGACGTGGAGAAGGCGCGCCGCCAGGCCGAGCGTGCGTCACGGCGTCTGCTCGCGGCGCTCGCGCGCGCCTGATCGCTTCCACCTCGGGGAGCGTGCGTCACCCGGGCGGCCGGACAGGCCGCTCGGCGCGTGGCGGAACATGGCAGGAAGGCCCGGGCCGTTCATCGGCTCGGGCCTTCGCCGTCCGTACGGCCGGGAACACCCGTAATGGTTCGGGGCGAGGGGCGGGACGGCCCGACACCGAGTGAGGCCGATCGACCCCCGCCGGAGGGGCAGCGGGCAGTCGTGGGGAAGCGGGGCCGAGGAAGGGCGCGGGGCCGACCCCGGACGGGCGGCGAGGGCCGGTCAGACCGCGAGGGCGGTGTCCTCCGCCTCGTCGTCGTCGGCGAAGCCGGGCACCCAGCGGACCACCTCGTCCCGGAACCGCGCCGTCGTGCCGAGCTGGCACAGGACGCCCACTCCGGCCGCGTGCACCCGGTGGATCAGCACGTACGACGGGGGAAGGTTGAGCTGGCGCACCACGTTGGTGGGCCGCAGGTCCGCCACGGCCGCCGCCTGGCGCTGCAGCCACTCCCTGCTGAAGCTGAACTCCTCCACCTGGGTGGGCTCGACATAGGGGGCGAGGAACGCCCGCAGCCCGTCGACGTCGACCTCGATGTGCGGCCGGATGAACCCCTCCGCGCGCAGCCCCTCCACGACCGCGTCCATGTCGCCCTGGTTGAAGATGCGGGTCAGCGTGCCGAACGCCAGGGGGTAGCCGTCCGGCAGCCGGTTGACGGCGCCGAAGTCGAGCACCCCGAGCCGGCCGTCCTCCAGCATCCGGAAGTTGCCCGGGTGCGGATCCGCGTGCAGCATGCCGACCCGCGCCGGAGAGGAGAAGAGCAGGCGGACCAGCAGCAGCCCGGCCCGGTCGCGTTGCTCGCGGGTGCCGTCGGTGATGATCCGCGACAGCGCCGTACCGGTCATCCACTCGGTGACCAGGATCTGCTCGTTGGCGGCGATCACGTCCGGCACGAAGAAGTCGGGGTCGTCGCGGAACTCCTGCGCGAACGCGTGCTGCGCCTCCGCCTCGCCGAGATAGTCGAGCTCCTCGGCCACCCGCTCCCTGAGCTCGCTCAGCACCGCCTTGACGTCGAGGCCGGGCAGCAACGCGCCGAAGAGCTTGCCGACCCGGGCCAACTGGTTGAAGTCGGAGAGCAGGGCCTTGCCCGCACCCGGATACTGGATCTTCACCGCGACCGGGCGGCCGTCGTGCCAGACCGCCTTGTGGACCTGTCCGATCGAGGCGGCGGCGCTCGGCGCGTCGTCGAACTCCAGGAAGTTCTCCCGCCAGTCGTCGCCCAGCTGCTCGGCGAGGACCCGGTGGACGACGGAGGCGGGCAGCGGCGGAGCGGCGTCCTGCAGCTTGGTCAGCGTCGCCCGGTACGGCCCGGCGATCTCCGGAGGCAGTGCCGCCTCGAAGATGGACAGGGCCTGGCCGAACTTCATCGCGCCGCCCTTGAGCTCGCCGAGCACCTTGAAGATCTGCTCCGCCGTACGCTGCTGGATCTCCAGGGCGACGATCTCGGCGGACTTGCCGCCGATGCGTTTGCCGAGGCCGAGTGCGGTGCGGCCGGCGAAGCCCAAGGGAAGGGCGGCCAGCTTCGCTGAGCGCGTCACAGCACGTCGCGGGAGGTCACTCACGCGACCATTGTTAGCGAATGTCGGTGGTTTCGACCACAACGACATCGCGGATGGGGGCGGAAGGCGCGCCGATTCCAGCGCCAGTCGGGGGTTATCTCCAGTGTGCCGTTGCTCACAGCGGCGCCTTCGAGCACGGCCAGCGCCTGCCCCGCCGCCTGTGCCGCGACCAGCGCGGACAGGGCCGCGTCGCAGGCGATCTCACCCGCCGGGAAGCCGCCGAGCCGGGCCCGGACGGACGGCCAGGCCGGGTCCCGGTCGCGGTGGAAGAGATCGAGGCAGTCCAGGCACGGGGAGTCGCCGGGACGTACGAGCGGCCCCACGCACCCCCACCCCTCGAACGCGGCGACGAGCAGATGGGGGACGCCCGCGTCGTGCAGCTCGCGCACCAGAAGGGCGTCAAGAGGCTCGACGGGCGCGAGGATCGCGAGATCGGGACGGTGCGCGCCGTCGGCGGGCCGCGAGGCCGTCCGGCCGGTCCAGGCGTTGACCCCCGGCGCCAGCCGCCGGGCGACCGCGACCGCGCCCTCCTCCCGGCTCGCCCCCACATCCGCCGCGCCCAGCCCGCCCGGCGCCGTGTCCCGGGGGCGGGCCGTGCCCGGGTCGACGACGCAGATGTGGCCGACGCCGGAAGCGGCCAGCAGGGCGACGATCCCCGCGCCCACCCTGCCCGCGCCGTACACCCGGATCTGCGCCGCCCTCCTGCGCCGCAGCGCGGCGAGCCCGCCGTCGGCGGCGGTGAGGGAGAGCCGCTCCAGCTCGGGGCGGAGCAGCTCGCGCTCCTCGCGGGACAGCGCGGCGAGCTCGCCCGGCGGAGCGGAGGCGTCCTCGACGAGGCCGTGCCGTACGAGCAGGGCGACCACCTCGTGGGCGGCGTCCGCGCGCAGGCCGCTCGCGGACACGACCTGCTCAAGGGTGCGGGTGCCGTCGAGGCTCTCGACGAGCCGCCGGACGGCGGGCTCCAGATCGGTCAGGACGATCGCGCGCGACGGATGGACGCCGAACTGCAGCGTGCGGCCGTCCCTTTCGACCCGTCGCAGAACGGGCTTCAGACGAGGTCTCATAGCAGCGTGACATTAGTCACAGCAGGTAGGCCGTGGATCCGGCCTGTGGATAACTCAGGTGACAGGAGGGAGGGAAGCGGTCCCGGTTTCCCGTAAAGTCGGCCCGCGTTCGCCTGATTGACCAGGGAGAACGTCATTGACCCCCTGTGGAAACGGGCGGTTGTCGGCTACCTTGCATATGTGCCCCCCGAGACAGTCGAGGTTCGTCGGAGCACGCGACGGCGGCGAACCGTTTCCGCGTACCGCGATGGCGACAAGACCATCGTGCTGCTTCCCGCGGGTCTGAGCACGACCGACGAGGAGCAGTGGGTGCGCCGCATGCTCGACCGGCTCGCCGCCAAGGAGCAGCGAAGACGCTTCAGCGACGACGACCTGCTCGATCGGGCCAGAGAGCTTTCCACCCGCTATCTGGACGGCAGAGCCGTGCCCCGCAGCGTGCGCTGGGTCGAGAACCAGCAGCACAGATGGGGCTCCTGCACCCCGGACCACGCGACGATCAGACTATCGACTCGGCTCCGGGGGATGCCCGGCTGGGTCGTAGACTACGTGATCATGCACGAGCTGGTCCACTTGCTGGTCCCCAGCCACGGTCCCCGCTTCTGGGCGCTGGTCGAACGCTATCCCAAGGCGGAGCGCGCCCGGGGCTTCCTCGAAGGGTTCTCCATGGCGGCCAACGGCTCACCGGAGGAGTGTTGACCCGCGTCGCGGCCGTCCTCGTCACCCCCGGCATGGCCGACGCGGCGCCGCCCGGAGTCGATCCGGCCGAGTTCCTCATGGCCGTGGCCGAGGACACCTACGAGATCGTCGCCGGACTCGAGTTCGTCGAGCCGGTCATCCTGTCCGCCGGGGTCCCCGGGCTCGACGAGATCGCCTGGCCGGGGACGCCGGTCATCTCCATCGATTCGCCCGCCGAGGCGTTCGCCGCCCTGCCGTACGCCGAGGAGGGCGACGAGGGCGTGGTGGTCGGCGCCGACGCGCCGGACCTGCCGCCCCTGCTGATCGGCAAGCTGTTCCGCGCGCTCGGCCGGGCCGAGGTCGCGATCTGCCCCGCCGAGGGCGGGGGAGCGGTCGCCGTCGCCGCCCGGTTGCCCCTTCCCGGCTGGGCGGACCCCGACTTCGACGACCCCGACCTCGTCGTACGGCTCCGCCGCCAGGCGCCCGGGCGGCGCATGGTCGCCACCGGGCCGGGCTGGCACCGGCTCAGGAAGCCGGTCGACATCGCGTGGCTCGATCCCGGTCTGGAGGGCTGGGACAACACCCGGGCCCTGCTCGGCGGGCACGACTGATCAGGACGCCCGGGCCACCGGGGCAGGGGCCGCCGTCAGGTCCCGCGATCGAACAAGCGGTCCGCCGAGCCGGTCCGATCGGCTCCCCTCAGCGGGCGGGCAGGCGCAACTCGGCGAAGAGCGCGCGATGGTCGGTGTACGGCACGTCGTGGATGCTGACGTCCACCGCCGAGGCGCGCCGGTCCACCAGCACGTGGTCGATCGTGATGAGCGGAGGCAGCCGCCGGTTCGCCGGCCAGGTGGTGCGCAGCCCGGTCCCCGTCGCGTCGGCGGCGTCGATGTAGCCGCGGCCGAGCACGTCGCGCAGGCCCGCGTGGTCGAGGCTCGCGTTGAAGTCCCCGGCGAGGACACGCACCGTCCCCGGGACGGCGGGCGGCAGCGACCGCAACGCGTCCTTCCAGGCCGCGACGTCCCGCCCGAGAGGGGCCATGGTGTGCACGTCGACCAGCTCGACCGTCTGCCCGTCCGGCAGCGAGAACCTGACGTACGGCATGTGGTGCCCGTTCGGCGGGGCGAAGTCCGGCAGTTTCGTCAGCGGAAAACGCGAGTAGACGCCGCTGCCCGACGCGCTGTCCTCCTCCTCCAGGTGGCTGTACGGCATGAGCCGTGCCAGCCCGGCCGCGTCGAGGGCCTCGACCGCCCGCGCGTCCAGTTCCTGCGTGTTGAGGATGTCAGGGCGCAGCCGGCGCACCAGTTCGACCACCGCGTGGGCGTCCCCCCGACCGAAGAACAGGTTGACCGTGAGGATCCGCAGCGACGGGCCGGTCGCCGTCGGCGTGTCACCGAACGCCCGGGGCAGCACCATGAACGCCATGAGGAGGGACGTCGCCGCGGCCACCGCCACGGCGGCTCGGCGGCGCGAGCCGAGCGCGAGCGACAGCGCGACCAGCGAGAACAGCGCGACGTACGGCGTGGCCGTGATCAGCTCGGTGACGATCGGTCCGTCCACGCCGGCCAGCCGGACCAGCGCCCACACCGCGCACGGCACCACCGCGAGCCAGGCCAGCGGTCCGGGCACCCGCAGTCGGCGCCGGGGAGTCGTCACGACGCCGCCCACGTCCACCTGAGTCATGGGCCGACCCTAACGACCGAAGCCGCAAGCCCGCGTAAGCCGGATGTGCGGATTCAGTGCAGACCGTTCAGCGCGCTCAGCGCGGACCGTGCGCGTGCCGCGAGCCGCCTGGTCGCCTCGTCGCTCAAATCGGGGATCTCGTCGACGGGGAACCAGCGCAGGTCGAGCGACTCGTCGCTGATCACGGCCTCGGCCTCGGCCGGCGCGACAGCGCCGTACTCGACGTCGAGATGCCAGCTGTGCGGCGGGTGGCACCAGACCTGGTGCCGGTCCAGCGCCAGCGGCCCGGGCAGCAGCCGGAGCCCGGCGATGCCCGACTCCTCGGTCGCCTCCCTGAGCGCGACGTCGGCGAGCGAGCCGTCGGAGACCTCGCAGTGGCCGCCCATCGGCAGCCACATCCCGGCCTTCGGGTGCAGCGTGAGCAGCACCCGGGCGCCGTCGTGGGAGATCACCGCCGTGGTCGCGGTCAGGTGACCGGGCGCGCAGCCGCGCCACATGGCGTCCTCGTACGCGTCGAGGTGCGCCAGGAACTCCTTCCGGAGGAGCTCCTCGTCCGGCGTCGGCGCGGTCCACCCGGTCAGTACGGCGTGCGCGTCCCGGTGGAGGCTCACTCGTCGTCGCCCTCGGGCTCCTCCAACGCGGACAGGTCGAACCGCGCCTCGCCCTTGACGAAGGACTCGGGATCGTCCAGGTCGTCGGCGGTGGGCATGAGGTCGGGGTGGCTCCAGACGGCGTCCCTGCCGTCGATCCCGCGCTCGGCGGTAAGCGCCTTCCACAGGGCCGCGGCCTCGCGCAGCCGCCGGGGCCGCAGCTCCAGCCCGACCAGCGTGGCGAAGGTGCGCTCGGCGGGGCCGCCCGTCGCCCGGCGGCGCCGTACGGTCTCGGCGAGCGCCGTCGCCGACGGGAGCTTGCCCTCGGCGGCCTCGTCCACGACGGTGGCCACCCAGCCCTCGACCAGCGCGAGCGCCGTCTCCAGCCGGACCAGGGCGGCCTTCTGCCGCTCGGTCTCCTCGGGCTTGAGCAGCTCGCCGCCGCCGAGGACCTCCTGGAGCTGCTCGGGGTTGTTGAGGTCGAGGCCCTGGAGCTTGGATTCGAGGGCGGAGAGGTCCACGGTGATGCCCCTGGCGTACTCCTCGACGGCGCCGAGCAGATGCGCCCGCAGCCACGGGACGTGCTGGAACAGCCGGTGGTGGGCCGCCTCGCGCAGCGCGAGATAGATCCTGATCTCCTCGGCCGGCGTCTCCAGGCCCTCGCTGAAGGCGGCGATCCCGCCGGGCAGCAACGCGGCCGTGTCCGAGAGCGGCAGGCCGATGTCGGAGGAGCCGACGACCTCGCGGGCGAGCGTGCCGAGCGCCTGGCCGAGCTGCTGGCCGACCATCATGCCGCCCATCTGCTTGAGCATGCCCATGAGCGGCCCGGCCATCGCCTGCGCCTCGGCGGGCAGGCCGGACGCGCCCAGGGTGCCGCCCATGGTCTCGACCATGCGGGCGGCGATGGGCTCGCAGAGCTGCTTCCAGACCGGGACCGTCTTCTCGATCCACTCGGAACGGCTCCACGCCTGCGGGTTCACCACACCGCTGGGCAGCGAGGTCGCCTCGTTCAACCAGAGATCGGCGAGGTTCAGGGCGTCGACGATCTGCCGCCGCTCGCCCTCCATGACGCTCGGGTCACCCTCGGCGACCACGGCGTGTCGTGCGATGTTCTTGGCCATGTCCCAGTTGACAGGCCCGGCGCTCTGCGGGGCGGACAGCATGTCCGCGAACTGCCGCATCGCCGCCGCGATCTGCTCCGGGCTGCCGAACATGGCGAACGGGTTTTCGTTGGGGTCATTTTCACGACCTGGCAGGTCAGTCACCGCGCCACCTCGTGCAGGATGGAGGAGTCCACATCCGCCACGTTATCCGCCGTGGGGCGGATCAGTGCAAAGTGAGGACCTCGTGCCAACCTCGAAACGCCTTCGTCCCCCCGTCGTCGCCGTCACCGGCGCCGCCTCCGGTCTCGGCAGGGCGTTCCTCGCGAAGGTCGCCTCGTCTGCGGATTTCCGCCGCGTGGTGGCCATCGACGATCAGCGTGGAGACGTGAGCGACGTCACCTGGCGAGTGCTCGACATCCGCGATCCGCTCTTGGCGAACCGGATCTCCGACGTGGACGTCCTCGTACACCTGGGCGGCGAATACTCGCTGGACGCCGACCCGGAGGAGCGCCGGGCGTACAACCTGCGGGCCGCCCAGACGGTGCTGACCGCGTCCGCCGCGGCCCGGGTCCGCCGCGTGGTGCTGGTCACCAGCGCGATGGTCTACGGCGCGGCGGACGACAACCCGGTGCCGCTGGCGGAGGACTCCCCGGTCGCGGCCGAGCCCGACACGGGCGTCGTCGGCGACCACCTGGAGATCGAGGCGCTGGTCCGGCGCTCCCTCCGCTCGCATCCCGGTCTCGCCGTCACCGTGCTGCGGCCCGCCGCGCTCGTCGGCCCGGGCATCGACACGGTCGTGACCCGGCACTTCGAGGCTCCCCGCCTGCTCGTGGTCAAGGGCTCGCTGCCGCGCTGGCAGTTCTGCCACATCGACGACCTCGTGTCGGCCCTGGAGGTGGCCGCGCTCGGTCAGGTCAACGGCGTCGTCGCGGTCGGGTCCGACGGATGGCTGGAGATGGAGCAGACCGAGGAGATCTCCGGCCTGCGCCGCTTCGAGCTGCCCGCGGGGCTGACCTTCGGCACGGCCCAGCGGCTGCACCGGCTCGGCATCACCCCCGCGCCGGCGACCGACCTGCACTACGTCGTCTACCCGTGGGTCGTCGACTGCGCCGCGCTGCGCGCCGCCGGCTGGAAGCCCGCGTGGACGAACGAGGCAGCCCTGCAGGAGCTGCTCGAGCTGCGCCAGGGCAAGCACGCGGTGGTCGGCCGCCGCCTCTCCGGCAAGGACGCCACGCTCACCGCCGCCGGCGCCACCGTCGCGGTCATCGGCACCGCCGCCATCGTCCGCGCCGCCCGTCGCAAGCGGCGCGTCTGACCTGCCCGTACGCCACGGAGGTGGCATGGGGGCGACACGGGCGAGCGGCGTCGCGTGTCCGGCGGGGCGGTGCCGTACTAACCTCGGGTCGTGGACGTCATCCGTTTACTGGGCATTCGCGACACCCCGCTGTCGGTGGACGAGGTGCTGAACGCGGTCGGGGACCACGCGGCCGGAGGCACCGCGATCTTCGTGGGCACCGTCCGTGAGGAGGACCAGGGCAAGGCGGTGACGCTCCTGTCCTACTCCGCGCATCCGTCGGCGGAGGACGAGCTGCGACGGGTGGCCGAGAAGGTCGCGGCCGACCACCACGTGACCGCGCTCGCCGCCGTGCACCGCGTCGGCGATCTCCGGCTGGGCGACGTGGCGGTCATCGTGGCCGTGGCCTGCCCCCACCGCGGCGAGGCGTTCGCGGCGTCGCGGCGGCTGATCGACGACCTCAAGCACGAGGTGCCGATCTGGAAGCACCAGGTCTTCGCCGACGGCACCTCCGAGTGGGTCGGCGCCTGCTGACGGCCGGGCGGCTGTCCGGGGCCGTCGGTGGCAGCGCATAGAGTGCCACCATGTCCCGACGCGCTCTCACCTTGCTGGTGGCGGGTTTCCTGACAGTGATCCTCGCGGTCGCCGCGGCGTGGTTGCCCGTGCCGTACGTGGTGCTGAACCCGGGGCCGACGGAGAACACGATCGGCGAGGTCAAGGGCAAGCCGGTGATCTCGATCTCCGACCACGCCACCTATCCCACCGAGGGCAAGCTGAGCATGGTCACGGTGGCCTACCAGGGTGGGCCCGGCAACGCCATCGACCTGATCACCGCGCTGCGCGGCTGGCTCGACTCCTCCATCGCGGTCGTTCCCGAGGAGACCATCTTCCCGAGGACGTCGACTCCCAAGGAGATCGAGCAGCAGAACAGCCTGGACATGACCACCTCCCAGGAGGCCGCGACGATCGCGGCGCTGCACGCGCTGAAGATCCCCGTCCCTGAGGTCGTGTCCGTGGTCGCGGTGGAGAAGGGGCTGCCCGCCGACGGCAAACTGCAACTGGGCGACGAGGTCACCGCGGTGAACGGCACCGCCGTCTCCAACCAGAACGCGGTGGCCGAGGCGGTGCGCAAGGCCAAGCCGGGCGACCAGGTGCGGCTCACGGTGAACCGCAAGGACGCCCCGGTAGACGTCACCCTCGGCACCGTCGCGGGCGACGACGGAAAGGCCCGGGTCGGCGTGACCATGGGCATGCGGTACAAGCCCCCGTTCAAGGTGGACATCAGCGTCGGCGACATCGGCGGGCCGAGCGCGGGCCTGATGTTCTCGCTGGGCATCTACGACAAGCTCACCCCCGGCGCGCTGACCGGCGGCAAGTCCATCGCGGGCACGGGCACCATCTCCGTGGACGGCGCGGTCGGCCCGATCGGCGGCATCGAGCAGAAGATGGCGGGCGCCAGGAAGGCGGGCGCCACGATCTTCCTCACACCCGCCCGCAACTGCGCGCAGGCCCTGCGCGCCGCGCCCGAGGGGCTGCGCCTGGTCAAGGTCGAGACCCTCGACGGCGCCATCAAGGCGATCGACGCGCTGCGCACCGGCACGGGCGATGTCCCAGCATGCACGGGGAACTGAAATCACGACCGGACGTTTCGCGGTGTAGGTTGCCAGGCACGGACCGTTGCTCTGAGACAAGGGGTTGGCGTTGAGCTTCCGGAGCCCCGGAGCCGGACGGGCGATGCGCTTGCCCCGACGGCCGCGACTGCTCATTCCCGTTGTGATCGCTCTCGCGGCGATCGTCGTGTTGTTCCTCGTTTTCACCGCGATTTTCACCGACTTCCTGTGGTACGACTCGGTCGACTTCTCGTCGGTGTTCTCGACCATGCTGCTGACGCAGATCCTGCTGTTCGTGGTGGGTGCGGCGCTCATGGTCGCGATCGTCGGCGGCAATGTCGCCCTGGCCCACCGGATGCGCCCGATGTTCGGCCCCGGCATGTTCGGGTCGCCGCAGGGGGCCGACCGCTACCGTCTCGCGGTCGACCCGCACCGCAAGATCTTCTTCTTCGTCGGCCTGGCCGTACTGGCGCTGTTCACCGGCTCCTCCACGGCCGGCCAGTGGAAGACGTGGCTGCTGTTCGCGAACTCCACGTCCTTCGGCAAGAAGGACCCGTTGTTCGACTACGACGTCTCGTTCTTCATGTTCACGCTCCCGTTCCTGCGGATGGCGCTGACCTTCCTCTTCACCGCGGTCATCCTGTCGTTCTTCACCGCCGCGATCGTGCACTACCTGTACGGAGGGGTCCGGATCGCCTCGCCGGGCGGGCTGCACGCCTCCCGGGCGGCGCGCGTCCACCTTTCCGTGCTGCTCGGCGTCTTCGTCCTGCTCAAGGCCGTCGCATACTTCATCGACCGCTATGACCTGGTGTTCTCCACACGCGGTGTCGTGCACGGCGCGTCCTATACGGACGTCAACGCGGTGCTTCCGGCGAAGGGCATCCTGGCCGTCATCGCGCTGATCTGCGCGCTGATCTTCTTCGCCGGGGTGGTCCGGCCGGGCGGCATGTGGCCGGGGGCGGCCTTCGGGCTCATGGTCCTGTCGGCCATCCTCATCGGCAGCGTCTACCCCGTTCTGGTCGAGCAGTTCCAGGTGCGGCCCAACCAGCAGGGCAAGGAACAGACGGCCATCTCGAACAACATCGCGGCCACGCGCGACGCGTACGGCGTGGCGGACGCCAAGGTCGAAACGTACGACGCGCAGGCGACCCCGCAGCAGGGGACGCCGACCGACGAGACCATCTCCGGCGTGCGGCTGCTCGACCCCACGCTCGTCTCCAAGACCTTCCAGCAGAAGCAGCGCATCCGCGGTTTCTACGACTTCCCCGAGCAGTTGGACGTCGACCGGTACAAGGACGCCGACGGCGTCGTGCGCGACCACCTGGTCGCCGTCCGGGAGATGACGGGCCCGTCGTCCGAGAGCGACAACTGGATCAACCGCCACCTCATCTACACGCACGGCTACGGCTTCGTGGCCGCGCCCGGCAGCGAGGTGGACAGCGAGGGCCTGCCGAACTTCGACGCCAAGGACATGCCGGTCTCCGGCTCGCTCGTCCCCAGCGCCGGGCTCAAGGAGCCGCGCATCTACTTCGGCGAGAAGTCACACGACTACGCCATCGTCGGCGGCAAGAAGGCGCAGGAGCTCGACTACCCCATCGACGGGGGGACCGGCCAGGAGGACACCTCGTACGCGGGCAAGGGCGGCGTCCCGGTCGGCTCGTTCTTCAACCGGCTGCTCTACGCCGCGAAGTACGGCGAGCTCAAGATGCTGCTGTCGGGGGACATCGACGAGCGGTCCCGCATCCTGTACGACCGCACGCCGATCGAGCGCGTCTCTAAGGTGGCGCCGTTCCTCAACCTCGACTCCGACCCGTACCCCGCGATCGTGAACGGGCGAGTGGTCTGGATCGTCGACGCGTACACCACCGCGAACGAGTACCCGTTCTCGCAGAGCAAGAGCTTCTCGGACATGATCCGGGACACCTCGACGAACCCGGTCCTGGGCGCGCCGCAGCCGCGTGACCAGATCAACTACATCCGGAACTCGGTCAAGGCCGTCGTCGACGCGTACGACGGCACGGTGACGCTCTACGAGTGGGACCCCGAGGACCCGGTCCTCAAGTCCTGGGAGAAGGCGTTCCCGGGGATCATCAAGCCCAAGGACGCCATCGAGCCCGAGCTGCGGGACCACCTGCGCTACCCCGAGGACCTGTTCAAGGTCCAGCGCGACGTGCTCTCCCGCTACCACGTCACCGACGCGCGGTCGTTCTACGGCGCCCAGGACTTCTGGAACATCCCGAACGACCCGTCCTCGGGCAAGAAGGACGTCAAGCAGCCGCCGTACTACCTGTCGGTCAAGATGCCGGGGACCGAGAAGTCGACGTTCTCCCTGACCACGACCTTCGTGCCGCGGAAGAACCCGAACCTCGCCGCGTTCATGGCCGTGGACGCCACCGCCGGTGACGACTACGGCAAGCTCCGGATCCTCCGGATGCCGGCCAACACCACGATCATGGGTCCGGGGCAGGTGCAGAACGCCTTCACCAACAAGTTCTCCGGCGAGCTCAACGTCCTGGGGCTGGGTGAGGCCCGGATCAGATACGGCAACCTGCTCACCCTGCCGTTCGGCGGCGGCCTCGTCTACATCGAGCCCGTGTACGTCCAGACCGCGGAGGGGGCCGGCCAGGAGCCGTACCCGATCCTGCGCCGGGTCCTGGTGATGTTCGGCAACAGGGTGGGATCGGCCGACACGCTCCAGCAGGCCCTCGACCAGGTGTTCGGCACGTCGGAGCAGACGACCAAGCCCGAAGGCAAGCCAGCGGACAAACCCGGGGACAAGCCGGGCGACAAGCCCGCGGCCGATCCCGGTCTGACCGGCGTGATCGAGAAGGCTCAGGCCGCCTACGACGAGGCGCAGAAGGCGCTGAACGCGTCCCCGCCCGACTGGACCAAGTACGGCGAGGCCCAGAAGCGGCTCAGCGAAGCCCTGAACGAACTCGCCGAGCTGCAGCGGCAGAAGCCGGCCGCCACGCCGTCGCCTTCGCCGTCCGGGGCCGCGCCGTCTCCGTCGGCGTCCCCCTCGACCGCCGCGATGGGGGCCTCCGCGGGCCCGTGATCGCGTGCCGATTTGCTTCCCCTCGCGTCGGTCGGTAATGTCCTCTTCACCGACGCGGGGTGGAGCAGCTCGGTAGCTCGCTGGGCTCATAACCCAGAGGTCGCAGGTTCAAATCCTGTCCCCGCTACTGATCGAAGGCCCTGGTCACCGGGAAACCGGATGGCCAGGGCCTTCTGCGTTGGAAGATGTCCGTTCTTCCGCCGCTCGCAGGGTGCGGCGCGGTCGGCGTCCGTCGTATGGGTGAGGCGGCGCAGCGACTCGGCCGGCCGCCGTGACGGGAGCCGCCTCGGGAAACCGGGGGCGGACCATCCGGCCTGGCTCGACGACTCCGCCCTCCCGCCGACGGCGGGCCATTTCGCGAAGATCCTCCTCAGTGTGCCGTCGGAGTCGAGGTCACGCTCGCGTTGCCCGACTCCCCGCATGCCGTCCGGAGAGGCCGCATTCCACGAGATTTGCCGCCATATGCCGGGGGATGGAGCCGGCCCTGACGTGGTCGATCGCCGGTTACGAAGTGTGTGCGCGGCAATTGGTTTGCCCTCGCCTTCGCGCACCGGTAGTCTGTAGTTACACACCGACGCGGGGTGGAGCAGTTCGGTAGCTCGCTGGGCTCATAACCCAGAGGTCGCAGGTTCAAATCCTGTCCCCGCTACTGATCGAAGGCCCTGGTCACCGGGAAACCGGCGACCAGGGCCTTTGCTTTTCTCTGTCTTCTCGTCCTTCTCGTCTGCGCTCGGCCCTCCCGGGCTCACCGCGGCAGCGTACGGCCCACGCCGACGCAACTCCGGGCCCGGCTGCCCGGCCGCGGCCGCCGTGCCGGCGTCTCGTCGTCGACGCGGGGGATCAGCGCCTGGGCGGTCTTCGCGTCCGACAGGATCCGCGTGGCTTCGGCGTCGTCGGCCGGCAACTGGCCGTGCTTGGCGAGCTCGTGCAGCAGGAACGTCATGGGAGCCGGGTCGCCGGCGTTCGACGCGGCCACGGTCGCGCGCGCGGCCGTCAGCAGGGCGAGGTAGTGGGAGCGCATGGTCGCCTCGCGTACCCGGGCCTGCTCAAGGTCGTCGAGCAGCTCGTTCGCGATCTCCAGCAGGTCGGCCGCGTGCCGTGCCTCGGCCGTGATGTGTGCCCGGATGTCGTCGAACTCCGACCGCGTCATTATTGCTACCTCCACCGGCGAGAGCCCGGGCGACCGGGATGGCGCCAAACAAAGGACTCCCACTCTGCTTTCTTAGGAAGCGGCGATTGCGGACGGCTTGACAACAGGTTGTTCCGCGGACCTCATCGGTCCCGCTCTCCCCGTCCCCACCCCGTGCCGGCCTCGTCGCCGTAGTGCTACTTAGATGCTTGAGACGCGGATCTGGTTGTCCGCGCTGAAGTGGCGTTTTCCGGGGTATCGCGACCGCCGGGCCGTTGGTTACCACCGCGGACGGACGGGAGGCCGCGGGGCGCACGCCACTCCCGGGATCCACGAGTGACGGAATGAGTCTCGATCACTCCGGGGAGGCTGCTAATCTTCTCAGGTCGGCGCGGTCCGGCGTCTTCCCTCTCCTTCCGCCAGGCGGTTCAGTGGTTCCGCTGGGTGGCTCGAGCATGGGACGACGTGGGCTAAACTCGACAAGTCTCCTCAAACGATCAGTTCCTGGTCATTCGTTCGCGAAGCGGACAAGGATCTGGTAGGTTGGAGGGGTTGCCCCGGAGACGGGGTGGCTGCGATTCCCTCAGGGTTGCGGGGTTCGGGTCAAGTGTTCCGAAACGGGACGGTTTGACACGGATCGGGCGACACGAGAGAATAGTGGTAAGTGAAGCGAATGTAACGCCCCGGAGCGGATGGCTCGGTTTCGAGTCTGAGGTGATGGTGGTCGCGTCCGTTTCTTGAGAACTCAACAGTGTGCTAAAAGCCAGTGCATGATGCACAACCCCGTCCTTACCTGCACTCATTGCGGTGTGGGGGGATGGATTCCTTTGGTTGACATTCATGTGAATGTTGGCCAGGAAACAACTCGAAGACATTGTT